>NZ_JAGYPH010000001.1:0-997767 GCF_018343525.1 Lederbergia citrea
GTCCTCTGGCCGGCACCATTTTTGGTCAATTTTAGAAATTTATTGTACGAGCCATTAGCTCAGTCGGTAGAGCATCTGACTTTTAATCAGAGGGTCGCAGGTTCGAATCCTGCATGGCTCACCATTTTTTTTGCGGGTGTGGTGGAACTGGCAGACACGCTAGACTTAGGATCTAGTGCCGTAAGGCGTGGGGGTTCGACTCCCTTCACCCGCATAGAGTAAAGCGGAAGTAGTTCAGTGGTAGAACACCACCTTGCCAAGGTGGGGGTCGCGGGTTCGAATCCCGTCTTCCGCTCCAAATGAAATGCCGGGGTGGCGGAACTGGCAGACGCACAGGACTTAAAATCCTGCGGTAGGTGACTACCGTACCGGTTCGATTCCGGTTCTCGGCATAGTAGTTTTATTTGCGCCCGTAGCTCAATTGGATAGAGCGTCTGACTACGGATCAGAAGGTTATGGGTTCGACTCCTGTCGGGCGCGCCAATACATATCTTACAATTGAGATATACGGGAAGTAGCTCAGCTTGGTAGAGCACTTGGTTTGGGACCAAGGGGTCGCAGGTTCGAATCCTGTCTTCCCGACCATCTTTAAACTTATAAAATGGGGCCTTAGCTCAGCTGGGAGAGCGCCTGCCTTGCACGCAGGAGGTCAGCGGTTCGATCCCGCTAGGCTCCACCATTTTTATGAAATTATCCTATATTGGCGGCGTAGCTCAGCTGGCTAGAGCGTACGGTTCATACCCGTGAGGTCGTGGGTTCGATCCCCTCCGCCGCTACCATATAGAGGACCTTTAGCTCAGCTGGTTAGAGCAGACGGCTCATAACCGTCCGGTCGTAGGTTCGAGTCCTACAAGGTCCACCATTATACTTATTTGGAGGTATACCCAAGTCCGGCTGAAGGGATCGGTCTTGAAAACCGACAGGGGAGTCAAATCCCGCGGGGGTTCGAATCCCTCTACCTCCTCCATATATTTTGTTTAGCTTATCGTCGCGGGGTGGAGCAGTCCGGTAGCTCGTCGGGCTCATAACCCGAAGGTCGCAGGTTCAAATCCTGTCCCCGCAATTACAATAATTCAGGTTTAAACTCCTGAATTATCTGGTCCCGTGGTGTAGCGGTTAACATGCCTGCCTGTCACGCAGGAGATCGCGGGTTCGATTCCCGTCGGGACCGCCATTTTTCTAAAGTAATTATGTTTCAGTATGAAAATATATCATATGGCTCAGTAGCTCAGTCGGTAGAGCAAAGGACTGAAAATCCTTGTGTCGGCGGTTCGATTCCGTCCTGAGCCACCATTCATTTTTTATCATAACAATGACATGGCGGTTGTGGCGAAGTGGTTAACGCATCGGATTGTGGCTCCGACATTCGTGGGTTCGATTCCCATCAGTCGCCCCATTATAACGAATTTAATATGCGGGTGTAGTTTAGTGGTAAAACCTCAGCCTTCCAAGCTGATGATGAGGGTTCGATTCCCTTCACCCGCTCCATATTTTACAATATGGGCCTGTAGCTCAGCTGGTTAGAGCACACGCCTGATAAGCGTGAGGTCGGTGGTTCGAGTCCACTCAGGCCCACCATTCCGCAGTAGCTCAGTGGTAGAGCTATCGGCTGTTAACCGATCGGTCGTAGGTTCGAATCCTACCTGCGGAGTTTTGGGGAAGTACTCAAGAGGCTGAAGAGGTGCCCCTGCTAAGGGCATAGGTCGCGTAAGCGGCGCGAGGGTTCAAATCCCTCCTTCTCCGCCATACCTTATTTAACATTTACATATGGCCCCTTGGTCAAGCGGTTAAGACACCGCCCTTTCACGGCGGTAACACGGGTTCGAATCCCGTAGGGGTCATCCTGATTTGCAAAAAAGCCATCCAATCGGATGGCTTTTTTGATTTGTTTATATTTTAATTAAGATTCTTCATCATCCACATAGCCGTCAGTGAGTTTATAAGGAACATCTCCAAAGGGTGCTTCAATTCCTTCTTCATCCAATCTTTCTTCGTATTCCATTTTCTCCTCTGACATGAAGATTTTCGTATCCTTTCCTTCTATATCGTTTCCAATAAACGTTTCATATTCTTCAGTGAACCCATCTTTTAGTTCATCTTGATATAATTGATCGTAGTCATTAAAATCTCCCTCGAAATCAGAAGGGGTTTCTGATGTTCCGAACTTGGCTACTTCTTGAAAACTGTCACGATAATGCCTTACAGGGCTGCTTTTGTCACGGCCAGCAAAGGAATTATCCACTGCCGGATCCAATATTTCTTCTTCGACAGGGCGATCGCTGGGTAAAATTTGTTCAGGACTATGTTCCACACAAAAAGTTGTATTAGGGATGGCCTCTAGTCGTTCGTAAGGGATATCTTTTCCACAAGTTTCACATTTCCCATACTTTCCCGAATCGATTGCCTCAAGGGCCTGTTTAACCTTAACCAATTCCGATTCAGCATGTACGGAAAGGGCCATGTCCCTCTCACGTTCGAAAAGTTCAGTCCCCATATCTGCTGGATGATTATCGTACATAGATAATTCTCTTTCCCGGGCATTTGCACTCTCGACAACTTCTCCTTCATTATCAATATTAAGAGTAAGTTGATCGAGCTGATTTAAAAGTTCACTTTTCAAGTAGGAAATTTGTTTATCTGTAAGCATGTTGCCACATCCTTTTCATATGCAATCATTATAGTATGAACGTTTTTGCTAAAGCTTATTTGTTCTGAAATAATTATGCCGTATTGTTCGTATCTTTCCTTTTTCTCTTCAAAGTTAAACCTACACAAAGAAAAACAGCACTTGCAAATAGCAAGTGCTGTTGATTTTAAAGAAAATAGCCGATAAATAAACCAATGGACATGAGAAAGCCGAAAATTGTATTTGTTTGTGCAGTTGCTTTCATTGCAGGCATCATTTGAAGCGGCTCTGTTTTGCCGATGAATCCCCTGACAGCCTTCAAAGCTTTTGGAATGCTAATAAACGTAATTAGCAACCAAGGAGATGTATCAGTAAAAAGGATGAGAAGTACAATCCAACTGTAAGAAACAATAAACATTCCGGCTAGTAATTTAATCGCATTCTGTCTGCCAACTAGAATCGCGAGGGTTTTTCGGCCATTCTTTTGATCACCGTCCAAATCGCGAATATTATTGGCTAGCATGATCGTTCCGATTAAAATAGAAACGGGGATGGACACGAGTATACTTACGTTTGTGATGTATCCCGTTTGTATAAAGAAGGAGATTTGAATAATGACTACACCCATGAAAAATCCTGACATTAATTCGCCAAAAGGCGTGTAAGCAATTGGGTGCGGCCCGCCTGTATAAAAATATGCTACCGCCATACAGATAAGTCCGATCACTGCAATCCACCAGCTACTGCTTGCGGAAATATAAAGACCAAGTAAAAGTGCTACCCCAAATAGTGTAAAACCGAGGCGAAGTACTGTTCCTGGCTTAACTCCATTCCGAACAATTGCCCCACCGATACCGACTGAATTTTCGTTATCGAGGCCTCTCGCATAATCAAAGTACTCGTTAAACATGTTTGTTGCCACCTGAATTAGGAGGCTGGCAAACAACATTGCTAAAAAAAGTGGTATATGAATAGAATTATTTTTGACTGCCAATGCTGTTCCAAGTAGTACAGGAACGAAAGCAGCAGTCAATGTATGAGGACGGGTTAGTTGCCACCATACCCGCCAACCTTTTTCTGCTGGCACGACAGAATTTGTCTGTACATTCATGCGTTGTCTCTCCCTTAATATATATATAAACTTCACCTCTTAAAGTGTAGGTAATGAGGGTGAAAGTGTCAATCTATTTCCGCTATATCATGAAGGGAATCATTTCCGCAAGCATGAAAGCTACATTTAGGTCGTGTATTCATATATAATAAGATAGTAAAAGGATAATTAAAGTTCGGTGCTTTAGGAGAGATTATGTTGACGAAATCATTATCGCAAGCTAACTTTGCCATTGAAACGGAGCATACAAGTAATGAGGGCATTGACAAGCTTTTTAGTTATACATTTAAAATAGATTCACGCCACCCTATCGACTTTTTCACCTATAATCAGCCTGCTTTTACTGGCAGAAGATTTTTTTGGAAAAGTTCAGACCAATCATCATGGATAGTGGGAATTGGTGTATCTCATGTTTTTTATGGTAAAAACACAAATGAAAGATTTAGTGAAATCCAAGAACAATGGGAAACATTGATAAACGATGCAGAAATTGAAAATCCATACGAAATACCCGGAACAGGACCGCTGCTATTTGGGGGTTTTTCTTTTGATCCGGAGAGTAAAAAAGAAAAAGAATGGCAGTCGTATGGAAATTCATTATTTTATTTACCGAAGTATATGTTAACAGCAAATGATGAGCAGTATTATTTAACGATAAATTTTATGGACCAATCGGCTTCAAGTAAAGGGATGTTGCTAGATGAAGCATCTCAATTTGTAAATCAGCTAGAGAATTGGAAGGTAACCTCCAGTGATATTCCAATCTACATTAAAGATAGCGATGAGATTGGCAAAGATGAATGGGTGCATACGGTAAAAGATATCGTGAAAGATTTAACCGAAACAGATCTTCAAAAAGTGGTTTTTGCTCGGAAAATGAAGCTAAGGTTTGCAGACCAAGCTTCTTCGTCGTATGTACTGCAACAATTAATTGACCAGCAGCCAACCAGTTTCATTTTTGCCATGGAAGCGGAGGAAAGCTGTTTTCTCGGAGCTTCACCCGAGAGACTCGTGAAGAAAACCGGTGATCACGTATTATCTACTTGTTTGGCGGGATCGATGGGGAGAAGTAAAAATGTGGATAAAGATAATGAGCTCGGTAATTTTCTATTAAAAGATAAAAAAAACTTATTTGAACATGAGCTTGTTGTCTCAATGATTGAGAATGCGTTAAAGCCATACTGTGTGGAAATGAACATTCCGGAAAAACCAATCCTAATGAAAACACCTGATATTCAGCATTTATATACACCGGTATCTGGAAAAACAAAGCCGGAAAGTTCAATTTTTCAAATTGTAAAGGATCTTCATCCAACTCCAGCACTAGGTGGGGTTCCAACTAATGCTGCCATGAAAGTCATTAGGGAAAAAGAGAATATGGACCGTGGTTTCTATGCAGCACCGCTAGGATGGGCGGATTATAGAGGAAATGGGGAATTTATCGTTGCTATTAGGTCCGGTATATTAAAAGAAAAAGAAGCCGTTTTATTTGCCGGATGTGGACTAGTGCCCGGTTCTGTACCAAAAGATGAATTAGTCGAAACAGGCATTAAATTTCTACCAATGCTGCGGGCTTTGAGAGGAGAAAAGGAATGAAACATCAAGAAGCACTTACCCAATACTTAGCTGCGTTTGTGACAGGTCTTGTCCATGCTGGCATCAAAGATGTCGTCATTAGCCCCGGTTCCCGATCTACCCCTCTGGCTATGTTGATGGCCGCGCATACTGACTTGCGAATATATATGAATATTGACGAACGGTCGGCCGGCTTTTTTGCACTAGGACTCGCAAAAGCATCACGTAAACCAGTAGCTTTGCTATGTACATCTGGCACAGCAGCAGCCAATTACTATCCGGCTGTTGTTGAAGCAAGTCTTTCAAGGATTCCCCTCATCGTTTTGACAGCTGACCGTCCGCATGAACTCCGTAATGTCGGGGCGCCACAAGCCATTGATCAAATTCATTTATACGGTCACCACGTAAGATGGTTTACTGATATGGCATTGCCTGAAGAAGGACGAGCCCAGGCTAATTATGCGGAAACATCTGCAGTCAGAGCAGTAAAGGAAGCAACGGGGTTACCTAAAGGTCCTGTTCATTTGAACTTTCCTTTTCGCGAACCGCTTATCCCAATACTTAATCCAAACCCATTTAGTCAGCAAAGGCCACCGTTATTGATTGAAAATGGCCGTCTTTTATTGCCTATTGAATCAATCAAAAAGCTTGCCGAAGAATGGCAGACCATTGAAAAAGGTTTAATTGTTTGTGGACCGATTGATGAACTTGGATTTTCCGAGAGTGTACAAAACTTGGCGGAAAAACTCGGTTTTCCGATTTTAGCCGACCCTCTGTCTCAACTACGGAGCAATGTTGTGACAGATAATCATGTGATTGATAGCTACGATGCAATTTTAAAATCCGAGAAAGCAGTGGAACAACTAAAACCAGAGTTGATTATTCGCTTCGGCGATATGCCTGTATCAAAGCCACTCTCATTATTCGTTAAGAACCTCCAAGATTTACAATATGTGATCGTGGATGGTGGGGCAGGATGGCGGGAACCAAACCATATGGCAACAACAATGATAAATAGTGATGAGGCCATTTTTTGTGATGACCTAGCTGCTCAAATTTTGGAGTCAAAAAAGTCAAAGTGGTTGAAAATGTGGCTAGAAATGGACGTAATTGCAAAAGACGCAATTTCAACTTATATGGTTCCAAGCGAAGAACTTGAAGAAGGAAAGGCTATATTTGAACTGGCAAAATTACTTCCTGAGGACAGTACTGTTTTTGTTGGCAATAGTATGCCAATCCGTGATATGGACACATTTTTCCATAAAAACAAAAGTAATATTCGAGTGATGGCTAACCGCGGGGCTAATGGAATCGATGGAGTTGTGTCATCCGCTTTAGGTGCTGCGGTGCACGAGCGGCCACTCTTTCTTGTCATAGGGGACCTATCGTTTTTCCATGATATGAACGGTTTGTTAGCTGCCAAGCTACATAAGCTAAACATTAATATTATTTTATTGAATAATGATGGTGGCGGCATTTTCTCCTATCTGCCTCAGGCAAAGGAACCTAAATATTTTGAATTATTATATGGGACTCCGACGGGGTTGAATTATGAACATGCAGTACAAATGTATCATGGTCAATATACAAAAATCTTTGACTGGGATGGCTTTAAATTAGCAATATTAGAAGCTGTCAGTCATGAAGGCTTAAATGTAATTGAAATTCCGACAGATCGTGCTAAAAATCTTGAGTCTCATCGCGAAATGTGGCAGCATGTTTCCCGGGAAATAAACAATTATTTACAGGATGTTGAATAATGCTGATAAATGTCGATGGGGTGGAATATTATATCGATGTAAGGGGCGAAGGAGAACCACTTGTTTTCTTACATGGATTTACGGGTGATAGCACAACATGGGAAAAAGTAAGTTTACTATTGAGCCAATCATTTCAAATTATCGCGGTTGATATTATTGGACATGGTAAGACTGCTTCTCCTGGGGATATAAGCAGATATACGATGAGTAATGTTGCTAAGGATATAATTGTCATTCTCAACCAATTAAAAATTAATAAGGCACATATATTGGGATATTCGATGGGAGGAAGACTGGCACTTAGTTTCGCCATGCTTTATCCTGAAAGAATCCTTAGTCTTGCTCTCGAAAGTGCTTCCCCAGGCTTAAAAACACCTGATGAAAGGAGGGAAAGGATTAGGCAGGATGAAAAGCTAGCTAATATGATCTTGGATAAAGGCATTGAAGAGTTTGTAAATTACTGGGGACAAATACCTTTATTTAAATCACAAGAGCGACTTCCAAAGTCAATCCTTTCCGAGATTAGAATTAAGCGCCTGTCGAACAACCCGCTTGGCTTAGTAAATAGCTTAAGAGGAATGGGGACGGGATCGCAAACCGCCTGGTGGGATCAACTACAAAATTTGCACATGCCCGTATTATTATTATGTGGTGAGCTAGATGTTAAGTTTTGTGACGTTGCTCATGAAATGAAATCACTGATTCCACATGCAAAGCTTGTCGAATTTAATGGTGTAGGCCATGCAATTCATGTGGAGGATCCAATAAAGTTTGGTACAATAGTAAGAAAGCAGTTATTGAAACAAAATTTTACATAACAAGGGGGAAATCTTTATGGCAATTCAATGGACGAAAGAAAGAGAATATGAAGATATTCTTTATGAAACATACAACGGTATCGCAAAAATTACGATTAACCGACCTGAGGTACATAATGCATTTACACCGAAAACAGTGATGGAACTAATCGATGCTTTTGCGTACGCAAGAGATGATCAATCAGTCGGTGTCATTGTGCTAACTGGGGCTGGTGGAAGAGCATTCTGTTCTGGCGGAGACCAATCAGTAAGGGGACACGGAGGGTATGTTGGGGAAGATAATATTCCTCGTTTGAACGTGCTTGATTTACAAAGGTTGATCCGAGTAATTCCTAAACCAGTTGTGGCGATGGTAGCTGGTTATGCTATCGGAGGCGGACATGTTCTGCATGTTGTTTGTGACTTAACAATTGCAGCTGACAATGCCGTGTTTGGCCAAACTGGACCGAAAGTAGGCAGTTTTGATGCCGGATATGGTTCTGGATATTTGGCGCGGATAATCGGACATAAAAAAGCGAAGGAAATTTGGTTCCTATGCCGTCAGTATAACGCGGAGGAAGCGCTAGATATGGGTCTTGTTAATACGGTAGTACCCCTTGATCAATTAGAAGCAGAAACAGTAAAATGGTGCGAAGAAATGCTTGAGAAGAGTCCTACTGCACTCCGATTTTTAAAAGCAGCTTTTAATGCGGACACAGATGGTCTTGCCGGCCTTCAGCAGCTTGCTGGGGATGCAACACTCCTATACTATACGTCAGATGAAGCTAAAGAAGGAAGAGATGCATTTAAAGAGAAGCGGAAGCCAGACTTTGATCAATTCCCAAGATTTCCGTAATAAAGGGGTTAGGCTCTATTAGCTAGACAAAAAATTAGACCTGATGGCTAACACCGTCAGGCTTTTCTTTTTTAAAATAGTAATTTAAGGGGTTTTAATCATGGGAGAAACGATTCCAAATTGGCTTCTTCAACGAGCATATTTAACGCCGAATCGGACAGCGCTTGTTTTTGAAAATCAATCGTGGTCCTTTCATCAAATGACCGAAATTGTCATGGACATGGCTTTTTCCCTTCATTCTCTAGAATTATCGCAGAGCAACACGGTGGCTGTACTGATGAAGAACCGTCCTGAAACAGTGTGGGTTATTCATGCGCTTCAGCAGATAGGTGTCAAAACCGTTTTTCTTAATCATAGACTGACAGCCTCTGAATTAACTTTTCAAATAAAGGATAGTGGTGCCGAAGTAATAATATATGATGGTGATTTCTTACAAACAGTGGAAAAAATACTTTCGCAATATAAGATACAAGCATTTACTGTTGATGAAATAAACCGCTTCGATAAAAAGGAGTTAACGGAAACGGAATTTTCTCTCGATCGAGTATGTTCAATCATGTACACTTCTGGAACGACTGGAAAGCCAAAAGGTGTCATGCAAACATACGGCAATCATTGGTGGAGTGCTATTGGATCTTCATTAAATCTTGGACTTCAAGCAAATGATGCTTGGCTTTGTACAGTGCCGATTTTTCATATTAGTGGTATGTCGATTTTGATGAGAAGTGTCATCTACGGTATTCCCGTTTATTTGATGGAACAATTTGATGAAAAGAAAGCAAACACCTTATTGCAAAGTGGAAAAATAACCATCATGTCCGCAGTATCAGCGATGATGAATCGCATGCTTGCTGTTTTAGAGGATAAAACCTACCATGCGAATTTTCGGTGCATGCTTCTAGGCGGGGGACCGGCTCCGCGTCCACTTCTAGAGGAATGTTTGAATAAAGGAATACCTGTATTTCAAACGTATGGGATGACAGAAACCTCCTCGCAAATTGTCACACTATCCCCGGAAGATAGTTTGAAAAAAATTGGTTCCGCAGGTAAACCCATATTTCCATCGCAAATAAAAGTGGTTTCAAATAGCGGTCAAAGCTTACCCAATGGAGAAATTGGCGAAATTACTGTAAAGGGGCCCAATGTAACGATTGGTTATTTAAACAGAGAGAAAGCTAATGAAGAATCCTTTCAAGATGGCTGGTTTTCAACAGGTGACCTTGGCCATTTGGATGAAGAAGGTTTTTTATACATACTTGATCGGCGTTCTGACTTAATCATATCTGGAGGAGAGAATATATATCCGGCAGAGATTGAAGAAGTGCTATTAGAGCATGACGGGGTGGTTGAAGCAGGTGTGACGGGAGTAGATGATCCTATTTGGGGTCAGGTCCCATATGCTTTTATTGTTTCAAAGCAGGTTTTATCAGTAGAAGAGTTATTCCATTTCTGTCATGAAAGACTCGCTTCATATAAAGTTCCTAAGCAAATAATTCAAATTAAAGAACTGCCGAGAAATGGATCGAATAAGCTTATGCGCAGGAATTTAATTCAATATATAGATTGATTCATGAAGAGGGGCTGTATGGGACAGCCCCTCTTAACTTTGTCCTTGGAAGTTTGTGCGTCCAAAGGCTTGTTTACTTTCGTTTAAATGTTTGGCAGTCGGTTTCATGTTCAGTTTCGGCTTTTTTTCCAGTATGACTTACTACATAAATTGAATCAGCAGAACACTGATTGCCGTTTTTCCAATAATGACAGTTCTGCACTTCACATAAAACATCTTCCGCCATGTGTATCACTCCTTTTAAGATATAGATACACAAATAGTTTTAGACTTTATGATCAGCCTTATGAGAGGAAATATTAAGCATCTAGTTAATCTTTCTTATTGTTCTCGGGAACAGGGTCCATTCCTCCGGGGTGAAACGGATGGCATTTCATTATTCTTTTTATGGTAAGCCAGCCGCCACGTATAGCACCGAACCGTTGAATGGCTTCTATCCCGTATTGGGAACAGGTTGGGTAAAATCGGCAAGTTGGTGGTTTAATGGGGGAAATAACAACTTGATAAAATCGAATGAATTTCAATAAAACAGATTTAAGCATATGATCGCTTCTTTCTATCTGATGTACACTTTTTTCCTTTGTCACTACGTAAGTTATTTTAGCATAATTCAACCACGTCAGGAGAAAATAAACCTGTTTGACAGGAGAAAAAGAGGGTAATTATTTAGTAGGAGGAGTGATAAAATGGCTGTAAATGATACGAAAAAATTAACACAAATTGTAAATAAACAAGTTGCCAATTGGACGGTTCTTTTTACAAAGCTACATAACTATCATTGGTATGTAAAAGGACATCACTTTTTTGTTCTTCATGACAAGTTTGAAGAACTTTATAATGAGGCAGCTGTTCATATTGACGAACTGGCAGAAAGATTGCTTGCACTTGAAGAAAATCCCGTTGCGACTCTAAAAGAATCATTGGAAATGGCAAGCATTAAAGAGGCTAATGGTGAACAAGACGCTGAAAGCATGGTTCAATCTATCGTTGATGACTTCACGATTATTATTGAAGAATTAAAGGAAGGCATAGACCTTGCTACGGCGGCGGGTGATGATACGACGGGGGATATGCTGCTTGCTGTCCATCAGAGCTTAGAAAAGCATAATTGGATGCTAAAAGCATATTTAGGATAAGTGAAGGGCTGTCCCAATTTATGGGACAGCCCCTTTTCTATGTATGAAATCATTAATGCAAATGTTTGGATGATGCGGGATACCCCTCTGATTGAGCAAACTTCCCCTTTAACGCTTCCAGTAAGTACAAACGAATGAAATATTGTAGTTCATGTTCATTCATATCCTTTACAATCCCCATTAATTCATCCCGGTCGTAATGCTCTAATACCGCAAATGTAATCATATCTAAATCTTCTTCATCACCTGATAGCTTATCGCGATACATGGCAAATAACTCGTCAACTAGCTTCATGTTGTTTCTCACCTCTTTTATTATAAAATGATCATCCCATATTCATTCTGTCCAATCAACTAATATTTGTCTTATACCCGCATAAAAAATTTGCAATCAATATTTTTTAGAAAAATCCTGTTAAGAATAAAATAGGTGTGAGAGCAGCAAAATATGCATAGGATTTTTTTTATCAGAACGCAATGATGAGGAGGATGAAGATCGTGGAGGACAAGAAAACATATTATATATCGGTTGGTGCGGGAGAAATTATGACCACAGCAAACGATTCTCCATGGCAATTTAAAATTGAAGCAACGGATGATGAAATAACACGGCTGCGGGAGATATTTGATTCCAATTATGATAACAGTATAGATGATTTTCTTCGCGCCCATATCCCATTTATAGAATACCATAATGATCCGACAAATGATCAACATGACGAAAATTTAATTCGAATTTATGAAATGATACACCGGCTTGGAGATGAGGAAGCTAGAAATCATGTAGAGAACATGGGAATATTGAACGGTTTTACAAGTGAATAAAAAGAGCGCTAATTTCGTACTTGATCCATTGTTTCAAGTATAATGGTTCTATCTTGTGCAGACATGGAGAGAGTACGATGTTTGAATTTAATGACGTAAAAGGAAATCAGGTCTTCCTTTCCTTTAAACAAGCTTCCTTTTCTATTGAAGCGCGACACGTTCTAGTCATATGCCGCTTTCAAAAAAAGTGGCTGCTAACAAACCATTCGGTGCGTGGCCTCGAATTTCCTGGTGGAAAAGTAGAAGACCAAGAAAATATAAACGAAACCGCATTTAGAGAAGTATATGAGGAAACTGGTGGGATTGTTCAATCACTCACCTTTATTGGCGAATATTTTATTGAGGATGTAGATTTGGGGCCATTTGTAAAAGCCATATTTTTCGCTCATATCGATAAACTTGATGTAAAGGCCGATTACATGGAAACAGGAGGACCTGTTTTAATTAGTGACGATATTTTAGCTAAGCTTCCTAATCCCGAATTTAGCTTCATTATGCAAGATGAGGTAGTATTACGAGCCTTGGCCAAAGTAAAAGAACTAGGCCTAATATAAGTAAAAGGCTGTTTCCACCTTCGGAAACAGCCTATTCTTTATCTTTAATTAATTTTTTTTCGAGCCATTCGACTACTTTATACATCATTGTCGCAAAAATGGCTATGAGCAATAGTGAAAGCATGACGAGCGTGAAGTTGAATACCTGGAAACCATATATGATCATGTAGCCGAGCCCTTTCGCAGAAACGAGAAATTCTCCGACAATGACACCTACCCAGGATAAACCAACATTCACTTTTAAAGTAGAAATGATCGTCGGAAAAGAGGCAGGGAGGATGGCTTCCTGAAATTTTTGCCGTCTCGAAGCCCCGAAAGTACTTAACACTTTTAAATAGTTATTATCAACACTGCGAAATGCTGTGTAAACGACGATCGTTGTGATAATTATAGATATGATGGCGCCCATTGCAATGATGGAAGTAAACCCGGGACCAAGTCCAACAATCAAAATAGGTCCAAGAGCAACCTTTGGCATGGCATTCATGATTACGAGATATGGGTCAAGGATTTTAGATAGAAAAGGGGACCACCATAGAACGGCTGCTAAGATTGTACCTAGAATCGTTCCAAGGACAAAGCCGAACACTGTTTCAAATACAGTTACGCCCAAATGTGTAAAGATCGTAGAATCGGCCACTTTTTCAATGAATAAATTTCCAACTTTTGATGGGTAACTGAAAATAAGTGGGTCAATCCATTGGAGTCTGCTCGCTATTTCCCAAAAAGAAAAAAGAATGATGAAAATGAGAAGCTGATAAAAAAGCACCCATTTTTTTTCTGCGGCTATTTTTTGTTTATAATGCTCATACAGGAGATTTGGGTCCACTATTTTCCTCAAGCGACTCCAACTCCTTCCATATTTCTTGAAATAAAATGTTATATTCCTCTGTACTTCGAGCATCAAAGGGCTTCAGTTTTCGGAGTGAATTCGGTACTTCGAACGTTTTATGAAGCCTGCCGGGATTAGCGGAAAAAAGCAAGATTCGGTCGCTCATAGCAATGGCTTCTCCGATATCATGGGTAACAAGCACGGCAGTTTTTCCATATTCCTTCAATATTTCAAAGACGAGGTCTTCTAGTTTCAGTTTGGTTTGGTAATCAAGAGCGGAAAAAGGCTCATCCAGAAGCAGTAATTTCGGATTGACTGCCATTGTTCTAGCTAAAGCTGCTCTCTGGCGCATGCCGCCTGAAAGCTGTCGGGGAAATTGCTTCTCTACCCCAGCCAAACCTATTTGCTCTAAAAAGTATAAAGCAGTGAGTTGAGAAACTTCGTCGAGCCGTCCATTTAATTTAAGTCCAAGTAATATATTTTCTTCTATCGTTTTCCACGGAAATAAATAATCCTGCTGAAGCATATAGCCAATTAAATTGGAATGGTAGGCAGGGGGCTTTTGATCTATGGTAACTGAACCAATTGTGGGCATGATTAATCCTGACAAAATCGAGAGCATGGTTGTTTTTCCGCAGCCACTTGGACCTAGAAGTGAGACGAATTCTCCTTCATCAATTTTAAAGGAAACATCCTCCAATGCTTTTGTGGCAGAGGAGGGAGAAAAATAATGGTGGCCGACTTTTTCAACAACGAGAAAGCTCATAACACGGCCCTCCTTTATTTTTTGGTTACCTTTTCCACAATCTTTGTATTCACAAGCTTTTCATATTCAACTTGCTTAGGTAATTCGCCGGCTTCATCCATGATTGCTTGTAGATTATCCCAGCTATCCTTTGTTAGCTTCATTTCTTTTGCAAATGAGCCTTGGCTTTTATAGCGCTCAACTACCGTTGCCAATGTCCCAAGATCTGAGTCTTCGAAGAAAGGATGAACTACTTTAGCAATCTCTGCAGCACTGTTATCTTCAACCCATTGATGTGCTTTATGGAGTGCGCGGACAAATTTTTCTACTGTCGCTTCGTTTTTGTCAATATAGCTTGCTTTTGCCATAAATGATGTATATGGTACCTTGCCAGACTCTTTACCAAAAGAAGCAACAATATGACCTTTTCCCTCTTTCTCAAAAATGGAGGCAGTTGGTTCAAATAGCTGAACATAATCTCCTGTACCTGAGCCGAAAGCATTAGCAATATTTGCGAAATCGATATTTTGGATTAAATCTAAATCTGCATGAGGATCAATTCCGTGCTTTTTCAATACAAATTCCCCAACCATTTGCGGCATTCCACCTTTACGCTGGCCAAGAAATGTGGAACCCTTTAACATTCCCCATTCAAAATGATCAATTTTATCTCTAGAGACGAGAAAGGTTCCATCTGTTTGCGTCAGCATGGCAAAGTTAATGACTGGATCCGATGCCCCTTGCGCATAGACGTATATGGACGTTTCTGAGCCTACAAGCGCAATATCAGCACCGTCAGACAAAAGGGCTGTCATCGTTTTATCCCCGCCCCAGGCTGTTGTTAATTCGACATCAAGACCTTCATCTTTAAAAAATCCTTTTTCAAGTGCAACATATTGGGGAGTATAGAAAATGGAACGGGTTACTTCGGCCAGCCTGACTTTTTCTAAGTCGCCTTTTTGATCACATGCTACTGCGGTCATTGCAACTAAAGTGGCAATAACAATGAGGATTAAGGCTTTCAGCATTGGTTTCATCGATTAATTCCTCCTTTTAAGTGCCTGGTGAGGCAAAATTAACTTGGGCTACCATATCGTATGAACTATAAGAAAATGTGTGATAGCCTATTTTTAGAGGAAAAGGAACAATATGAATGGAGGGAGTAAAATATCAATGGCTATACAATATATGCTGGAAATACAACCGTTTCCTTCACCAAATCCGTTCGTACGATTATTTTCCGTTACATATTTATCCGGTGAATTAAAAGTGAAAGGTTTACTTGCTGAGCCAAAAGAGCCGGGATTGTACGAAGGTTTCCTCTACTTAAGAGGTGGGATTAAAAATGTTGGGATGGTTCGCCCGGCGAGAATTGCACAATTTGCAGCGGAGGGGTTCATCGTTTTTGCCCCCTTCTACCGTGGCAATCGAGGTGGGGAAGGCAACGAGGATTTTGCTGGTGCAGATAGGGAGGATGCTTTTACTGCCTTTGAATTGTTAAAGGCGCACCCATCTGTGAAGAAGGACCGAGTACATATATTTGGTTTTTCGAGAGGAGGGGTGATGGCTTTGTTAACTGGTATTCACTATGTGGATGCCGCTTCTATTGTGACATGGGGAGGAGTGACAGATATGGTACTCACCTATGTTGAAAGGAAGGACCTAAGAAGAATGATGAAAAGAGTCATCGGCGGAACACCAAAAACAGAGCCGAAAGAATATGAATTTCGTACACCACTCTATGAACTGGAAAAGTTGAAGGCACCGGTCCTCATTATTCATGGTGAGTTGGACGGAAACGTATCAATAGAACATGCTAAGCGCCTTGAGAAAAGATTGAACTCCCTTGGGAAGTATGTAGATACTTGGTATTTTAAAAATTTCACACATTATTTTCCTCCAGCTCGAAATCGAGAAGTTGTCACCGATTTATGCATGTGGATGAAACGGCAATCATGTATAATGGAAGCAAGTGAAGGACGCGCTAATCAGTAATAAAAACGGATAAGGGGGATTCAGAATGGGAATGCCACTTGAATTGAATACGATGATCGTTACAAAGGGAAATGAAAAAAGACAAAATGATAATATCTTTACGCTTGAAAAATCGGGGTATAGACTATATCCCATTGATATTCCACTAGAGGTCCGCTATTCCAAGGACAGTGAAAACAGGGCAACAGCTGTTATTCAAAAAGTGGAATGGGCAAACGAAACTACGATTGTCACTTATAAGCTTGTATCTTTGCACTCGATTAATTAACAAACAAACCCGCAGGTTTTCTCCGCGGGTTTGTTTGATGTGGCCTGTTATACGAGCGGGCCACCCATTTGCTCAATTTTTTTATCTATATCGGCAAAATGAGAAAAGTTTTCTTTGAACTTTCCAGCAAGTTGAGTTGCTATACGCTTGTAATTCTCCTCATCCTCCCAAGCTTTAGAAGGCTGCAGCACCTCATCAGGAACTCCGTTAATATGAAGCGGAATGTTTAATCCGAAAATTTCATCTTTAATTGTTTCCACATGATTTAATTCTCCGTTTATTGCAGCTTGGACCATCGATCGCGTTTCACTCAGTTTCATTCTTTTACCGGTTCCATATTCGCCGCCAGTCCAGCCGGTGTTTACTAGAAACACTTGAACCTGATGGTCGTCAATTTTCTTGCCCAGCATGTTAGCATAGCGTTCAGCTGGAAGAGGCAAAAAAGGCGACCCAAAGCAAGTTGAAAAAGTCGCCTGAGGTGAAGTCACATCACGTTCAGTTCCGGCAAGCTTTGATGTATATCCACTTAAGAAATGATACATCGCCTGTTCCTTTGTTAGTTTGCTAATTGGAGGCAAAACTCCAAAGGCATCAGCAGTTAAAAAGATAATTGTAGACGGATGCCCAGCTATACTTGGATCGACATTATTTTTGATTGCTTGAATTGGATATGCTGCTCTTGTATTCTCTGTTAAAGAAGTATCGCTATAAATGGCTTGACGTGTATGTTTGTTGACGCTTACATTTTCCAAAACTGTGCCAAATGAAATGGCTTCGTATATTTGCGGTTCTTTTTCTTCCGTTAATCCCGCTGTTTTAGCATAGCAGCCACCCTCAATATTAAAAACTCCATTAGAGGACCATCCATGTTCATCGTCCCCGATTAACCGACGGCTTGGATCAGCTGATAAAGTTGTTTTACCAGTTCCGGATAAGCCGAAAAAAAGCGCAACATCGTTATCAAGACCGACATTGGCTGAACAATGCATGGAGAAAACATCCTTTTCAGGAAGAACAAAATTCATGACGGAGAAAATAGATTTCTTCATTTCTCCTGCATATTCGGTACCACCAATTAGTACGATCCTCTGTTCAAAAGAGACGATAATAAAAGTTTCAGAGTTTGTGCCGTCAATTTCGGGTGAAGCTTTAAAGCCGGGAGCAGAAATGATCGTGAATTCTGACTCGAACTCTTTTATTTCTTGATCCAAAGGTCTAATAAAGAGCTGATGGGCAAATAAGTTATGCCAAGCGTATTCGTTGATTACTTGAATGGGCAGGCGATACTGCTCGTCCGCACCTGCAAAGCCTTTGAATGAAAAAATTTCATCTTTTGATTCCAAATAATCGGTTACTTTTGAATATAGACGTTCAAACGCTTCGGGGGAGATGGGTTTATTAACGGCACCCCAATTAATTTTGTCGATACTTGCTCGTTCTTTAACTATGAATTTGTCCTTAGGGGAGCGTCCGGTGTATTTTCCAGTTTCTACACGAACGGCGCCTGAAGATGTGAGAATTCCTTCATTTCGGTTTAGGATTTTTTCTACGAGCTCTGGAACTGAAAGTTGAAAATGAATGGTCGGTCCGTTCTTTGATGATTCATATTCACGCTTCATTCCTAATAAATTCATCTCATTTTCATCCTTTTTGGATTTATTTGATAAAAAGTATAGCATATTAAGGTTAATTGTCTATGATAATAACGACTCATATAAATGCTTAAAATTTTTCTTACACAACATATTAAATAGATAAAAACTCGCGTAAAATACTTTCAGGTTGACTTTATTCGGTAAAATAGGTTATTATTTTACATTGAACGGATACTCTTATCCTGAGATGGTGGAGGGAACAGGCCCTATGAAACCCAGCAACCTACTGACAAGCGGAAACGATTGTTTCCCAGGAAGAAAGGTGCTAACCTGTTGCAAGGCCAAGCCTTGGGCGATAAGAGTGAAAGGCTCAGAACAAATGTCAAAACCTTTCCTCTACATGAATGTAGGAGAGGTTTTTTTATTTTTCTAAAGCTAATTTTCATTATTAAGGGAACGAGTACCGTTAAAAAATAATATATGGATTGAAGATATTGTTAAAGGAGGAACATGATTGATGTCCAAAAATCGTCGTTTATTTACTTCAGAATCTGTAACAGAAGGACATCCGGATAAGATTTGTGATCAAATCTCTGATTCCATTCTGGATGCGATTCTTGCGAACGATCCGAATGCTCGCGTTGCCTGTGAAACATCTGTAACAACGGGCCTCGTGCTTGTAGCAGGGGAAATTACAACGAGTACTTACGTGGATATTACGAGAATAGTCCGGGATACAGTGAAAGAAATCGGCTATACACGTGCTAAATACGGGTTTGATGCGGATACTTGTTCTGTACTAACTTCCATTGATGAACAATCACCCGATATTGCTGCAGGTGTTGACAAGGCGTTGGAAGCGCGAGAAGGTCAAATGTCTGATGAAGAAATTGACGCAATCGGTGCGGGAGACCAAGGCTTAATGTTCGGGTACGCATGTAACGAAACGAAAGAACTCATGCCGCTTCCAATTTCGCTCTCACATAAGCTTGCTCGGAGATTGACAGAAGTGCGTAAAGAGGAAATATTACCATATTTACGTCCTGATGGGAAAACTCAAGTAACGGTTGAATATGACGAAAATGGCAAACCGGTAAGAATTGATACGATTGTTATTTCGACACAACATCATCCTGAAATTAGCCTTGAGCAAATCCAGCGCAATATTAAGGAGTATGTGATTGCACCTGTTGTTCCAGCTGAGCTAATGGATGATAACACGAAATACTTTATTAATCCTACTGGCCGTTTCGTTATTGGCGGACCACAAGGTGATGCAGGACTTACAGGCCGGAAAATCATTGTCGACACTTACGGCGGGTATGCACGTCATGGCGGTGGTGCTTTCTCTGGTAAAGATCCGACAAAAGTAGACCGCTCTGCAGCGTACGCTGCACGCTACGTAGCGAAAAACATCGTGGCTGCAGGTGTAGCTGACAAATGTGAAGTCCAGCTTGCATACGCAATCGGTGTAGCCCAACCCGTTTCAATTTCAGTCGATACTTTTGGAACTGGCAAAATTGCTGAAGAAGTATTGGTTGAAGCAATTAGGGAAAACTTTGATCTCCGTCCTGCTGGAATTATCCGCATGCTCGATCTTCGTCGTCCGATTTACAAGCAAACAGCAGCCTACGGACATTTCGGCCGTACTGACCTTGATTTGCCATGGGAAAGAACAGACAAAGCTGAAGCAATTCGGAACATAACGCTTAAAAAGTAACAAAATAAGAGCGGAGGCGCAAAACATGCGGCTCCGTTTTATATTGCATAAAAGTTGGAGTAAAACAAAATCAGTAAAAGAAGTGTCGTGTTAACTCCTTTCTTTATTTGATAAGTTGTTTTTTTGTATAGATTGTTGCTTTTTGAGGAAATACCTGCTATCCAGAGATTGTCGTTGTTTTTGAAAACGACCGTTTCGTTAATAATAACAGTAGTAAAAATAACCCGAGAGCGATAATTGCATCAATCCATCCATAATAGAATGACATTTCTTGATTGAGGGTTACGTCGATTATTTTAGAACTCGATGTACTTCCATCAGCTCCAAGGTAAAACCATGTAAAATCCCAAGACCAATGAATTCCTGCCACAAACCATAGGGAACGAGTCACAATATAACAGGTAGCAAAAAATAGACCAGAAAAGAAGAAGAAGAATATTCTTGAAATATTGAAATTTCCATCTACTAAGTGCCCTAGAGTGAAAACAGTTGCAGAAATAATGATAACAATCTTATTAGAAAAGTAAGGGTGCAACATGTTTATGAGATAACCTCGGAATACTATTTCTTCAGCAAAACCGATGTATGCCGTTGAAACCAATAAAATAACGGTCGAAATGATTAGGGGATTAACATCAAAAGATATTGGATGAAATGTTATGATACCTGCGCTAAACATAATGATGTATCGAAATAAAATATAACCTACTCCAATTAAGCAACCAAAGAACAAATAACGTAACCATCTTTTCTGCATCTGTAAGCCTATTTGGGAAAAACCTCCCTGCTTCGTCCATTTGGAAATGAAATGCATGAAAATAATTGAGCATAAGGCAGAAAGTATCCATAATATCGTATCCGTTTGCAATACAGTAAATAGGATCATGCCCCAAAGAAATAAAAGCCCTAAAATTTTATACAACATGAAATTTCCCTCCTTCATATAATATACTCTGGGCATTCACCCAGTCAGATGGTACAGGTTTTCTTGTGCTATTTTTTATTTCCCCTTCTACATTTAATAGGGGAATATTTCTCTTTTTTTAGTAAAGTTACCCGTTCTATATTGAACGAGATAATAATCTACATACAACTGAAAGCCGGCCACAGTTGATTTCCGTTCCAGGCGGACGCTTTCCGGGGGGCGTGCGTTGAGCCTCCTCAGTCGCTTCGCGCCTTGCGGGGTCTCATTTGCCACGCTGATCCCCCAGGAGTCGCCGCCTTCCACTCCAATCAACTAAGATATGCTTTTGCTCATGGTGAGACCACGATCATACCCTGTTTCAAAATATCCCTTCCTTTTCATACGATTTCCGTGAAATGCTTAAGTTCGTTATTTATACAATGAAACTTTGTTGCCACTTTTGTCGGAAACACTTTACTTTTCAAAAAAACAACAATAATCGCCGGTGAAGGAATTTATTTCCTTACTAACTGTGATTGGGGTGTTGGAGTTGAAACCTACTGTCGTTCCACATGAAGATTATCAAAACTCTGTTATGGGCCAATTAAGAAGAAAGCATTACTCTGGAAATGTGCTCACCATTGTAAATAATGATTGGCCCATTATTTACAAGTTATGGATCACCGCTCTCTCTTATCTTACTTGTGGCCTAGGATCTCCTATTCTAATAGAGGATCAGAACCACGTGATCCAGCTTCCATGATGCGCTCCTACATTCTGCTCCTTTTGGCTAAACCAACACTTAGCATTGCTGAATGGGTAGATGAATTAGCACCGGCTAACTTTTTATGCCATTAAGATGTGTCAACACATTGACGCTTGGTATGCTTATCAAAAAGATGAACTGTTGTTCCTTACGGTCATATTTTCTCTTCACTAGCTTCTTCTTTTTAAAGGATCTTTTCAAAGGGTTTGTTGCTTTTAAAATAAAAACTGTTGAAGGTTGATTGTAGCGAAAGTGCGAGACTCCTGCGGGATCAGCGGGACAGGTGAGACCCCACAGGCGTTTACGCCAAGGAGGCTCACCGCCCGCCCCGCGGAAAGCGAGCAACTGTAGCGGAAATCAACCAAGTACTATCTTGGTAAGCAACAATGTTTACAAAAACAATCTTTTAAAAACATAAATAAATATGTGACGCTTCTTTGCGTGGAATAAATCTGATCGTTTGTTAACATTACTTCTAGGATACCAAATATTAACAATTTTTGTGTGTTTGTTTTATGTTTTTGCCTTAAACAATCATCTTTACGAAAAAAGCTTTTTTTTTCGTAATTATTACTGCCAAATTTAATAAAACAATGATAGTATTAACAGGTATGTGACGCATGGATTTGACAAACTTTGCGCTTCAACTTTAATAAAGCAGGTGACATTATATGTGTGGTTTTATCGGTTGCATCCATGATCAGGCTACGGACAATAAAGTGCCCGATCAAGCAACATTCAAACAATTGAATGATTTGATTACCCATCGCGGGCCAGATGATGATGGGTATTTTGAAGATGAACATATTCAGTTCGGTTTTCGCCGACTAAGTATTATTGATGTTGAAAGCGGGCATCAGCCTTTATCTTATGAAAATGACCGGTATTGGATTATTTTCAACGGAGAAATCTATAACTTTGTGGAGCTGCGTGAGGAGCTTGTAAAGGACGGATTGGCTTTTGAAACAGCCTCAGATACTGAAGTAATCATTGCTCTTTACAGCCAATTGAAAGAAAAAGCAGTAGAAAAGCTTCGCGGTATGTTTGCGTTTCTGATTTGGGATAAAGAAAGTCAGGAATTATTTGGTGCCCGTGACCAGTTTGGCATTAAGCCCTTCTTTTATAAGGAAGAAGCTGGCAGAACTTTCTTTGCATCAGAGAAAAAAAGTATTTTGCTTGCGATCAATGAAAACGAGTTGAATGCTGATGCATTACAGCAGTACTTGACATATCAGTTCGTTCCCGAACCTGAAACGTTAACGATTGGGATTAAAAAATTGGAGCCTGGGCATTATTTCACGAAGAAGCTCGGTGAATCCATGAAAATATCACGCTATTGGAAAGCCAATTTTCAGCCAATCCAAAAAGCTGAATCCGACTTCGTAAGAGAAATTAAAGATGTATTGTTTGATTCCGTTAATCTTCATATGCGAAGTGATGTACCGGTTGGTTCATTCCTATCGGGCGGGATTGATTCATCAATCATCGCATCAATAGCTAAACAATTTCATCCAAATATCAAAACATTCTCTGTTGGTTTCCAACGGGACGGATTTAGTGAAATTGATGTTGCGAAAGAAACAGCAGACAAACTTGGTGTAGAGAATATAAGCTATGTCATTACGCCGGAAGAATATATGAAGGAACTGCCGAAAATCATGTGGCTTATGGATGATCCATTAGCAGATCCAGCGTGTGTACCGCTATATTTTGTAGCGAGAGAGGCTAGGAAACATGTAACGGTCGCCCTTTCTGGCGAAGGTGCGGATGAATTGTTTGGAGGATACAATATTTATAGAGAGCCACAATCATTAGAAGTATTCAATAAAATCCCTCCTATTGGCATTTCGTTACTAAGAGCACTTGCGAAAGCATTACCAGAAGGTGTAAAAGGAAAAAGCTTTATTGAGCGCGGCGTAACGCCAATGGAAGAACGGTATATTGGAAATGCAAAAATGTTCTCCGAATCAGAAAAGCGCCAAATACTTAAAAGCTACAATGAAGGTATCGATTACCGGGACATTACGAAACCGCTATATGCTGATACGGTTGGTTATGATCCAGTAGCTCGGATGCAATATATTGATATCCATACGTGGATGCGCGGAGATATTTTGCTGAAGGCGGATAAAATGACGATGGCCCACTCACTGGAAGTAAGGGTGCCATTTCTTGATAAGGAAGTATTCAAGATTGCTTCGAAAATTCCGACAAGCTTAAAAACGGCAGAGGGTACAACCAAATACGTACTTCGTAAAGCTGCGGAAGGTATTGTTCCTGACCATGTATTAAACCGGAAAAAGCTCGGATTCCCAGTGCCGATTCGTCATTGGTTAAAAGATGAAATGCATGACTGGGTGAAGGAAATTATTAAAAACAGTAATACTGATCATATTATTAATAAACAATATATCTTGAACTTGCTTGAAGATCATTGCCAAGGGAAGATGGATCATAGTCGTAAAATATGGACAGCGATCGTCTTCATGGTATGGCATTCCGTCTATATGGAAGAACAATATGATTTCCAAAACCAATATAAAACAGCCGGCGCTCTTTCTTAATAAGAATATGTTAGCGCCTGGCTGCCCATTTGCACCCATGACTGCTCGAAGTCTTTTATGGGTGCTTTTTTATTTTTTATGCCTGTTAGTGGATCGTTGAAATAGACATACTCCTTGTCATATCCAGTAATTAAAACAGAATGCTCTTTCATTGTGATTCGAATTTTCCCGGAGTCTGTATGCCATGTTTGAAAATATGAATCTTCTAATTTACGATATTGAGAATTAATAATCACCCAAATAGGTCTCCCATCAGACAGCGGGATTTTCAATTCGTCAAACGATTGTCCAGATAAATTGATGACTCTTCCGGGAATATAGTCTTGCGCAAGTTCCATTATGGGTTCGTGATAAACGCCAAGTCCTGGTTCGCTAAATGTATACATATTTCCGACAAAACCTTTATGTGGATTTCCAAAATGGATTTTTCCATTTTTAATGGTACGAGGAGTAGGATCTTTTTTTATTTCTTTCGCAAGCTTCATTTTATCCGCCTTCACACCTGCGTTTTCAAGCAACATGGCAAGAGTCGTGACCTCACATCCGCGCGGCAGCTCAGGAAATTGTTCAATCACAGGAGCGTTAAGCAGAACTTTGTCTTTAATTTTTATTAACTCCAGATTTTTAATTTGCTCGGTAGAATTCGTATGACTGATCTTTTTTTCAACCGGAGAAATACCTCCAGTCCCGCGTGTGCCGTATACAGTGATTGCCAGGCCGAAAAGAGTAATGGCAAAAATGGAGAATATTGCTGAAAAGATGGGATTTCGCTTATATTTATGGAAGAGCAGGATGAAGACGCCAGCGGCACTTGCGATCGTTATGAACTGCAGTGTTTTCATTGCATGACTCACCTTTATCATAAAAATGGTTTCATGCATTTTATCGGTCAAAATCCTAAAATTTCCATCTTTAATCATGAAAACTATGTGACAAAGAAGCATTTTGTATTTTATCTACTGAATTGATTTATAGTACTGGGCTTTTTCAGCATATTCTCTCGAAATTCGCTCCATATCTTTTATATCTTCTTCAGTCAATTCGCGAACCACCTTGGCAGGTCTTCCAAAAGCCAATGTGTTTGGGGGAATCGTTTTTCCTTGGGGAACAAGACTTCCTGCTCCAATGAATGCTCCTTCGCCAATTTCAGCTCCATCCAAGATGATCGAGCCCATTCCAATAAGTGCTTTTTTTCTGATTACGCAGCTATGTAAAATAACTTGATGACCAATCGTTGCCTCGTCTTCGATGATAAGTGGGTTTCCAGGGCTTTGATGCAAAACGGAGTTATCTTGGATATTCACTTTCCTGCCGATAATCGTTGGTGCTACATCTCCACGGATTACGCTATTGTACCAAACACTTGATTCCTCGCCTATTTTCACATCACCTGTAACTGTCACAAAATCAGCAATAAAAACAGATGAAGCAATTTCAGGTTTTTTTCCATTGTAAGGGTATATCGCCATTGTGAATTTCAACTCTCTTTCTATGTCGTTGCCTTGTTAGTAGTTTAACAAAAAAATACGGTTTATGTGGAAATTCCCATTTAATTTCGAGAATAAAGGTTAATCGTCTTTCATAGCCTTGAAAATGGGTAGAATAAGTATAGACTCTCGGAATTTCGTGGCGTAAATCTGCCCGGATTTCCAAAAACCTACTGGGAATTAAGTTTTATTGAAAAATTGGTATTCACTTTCAAAACTTTTTCCAAAAAAAAACAACATGCCAAAGGAGCGTCACAAATTTATTTTTTAAAAAGGGTTTTTTTGAAAACATCTTGCTTTACCAAGGTAGTGCGTGGTTGATTTCCGCTACAGTTGCTCGCTTTCCGCGGGGCGTGCGCCTGGAACGGAAATCAACGGTGGTAGACGTACACGTGTGTAAAAAAAGGTGAGCTATCCCCCTATTAAAAGTAGGAGGAGTATAAAAAATATGGCACAAGAAAATCTTGTACCATATGACTCGGTGAATGCCGAGATTATATTAACTGTACAAGGAGTTGGTCGGATGCGAAAGTGGGAAACTTTTGAGAGTGCAAAAGCAGTAATAGTTATTGTGCATGGTGCTATGGAACACCATGGAAGGTATGGATGGCTGATTGAGATGTGGCGATTAAACGGCTTTCATGTCATTATGGGTGATTTGCCGGGACAGGGACTGACTACTAGATCACAAAGAGGACATATTGATTCATTTGATGAATATATACAAGAGATAAAAACTTGGGTGGAAGAAGCGAATATGTACGCTTTACCGGTGTTTTTACTAGGGCATAGCATGGGTGGGCTAGCAGCCATCCGATTAATGCAAACTGCAGAAATGAATATAGATGGAGTGATTTTATCATCTCCATGTTTCGGACTGGTAGAATACCCGCCTACTCCACTTAACGCTTTGTCCGTTGGCTTAAATTGGATTATGCCGGAGTTAAAAGTAAATAGTAACTTAACTATTGATATGATCACAAGAAGTGACGATGAAAAGAACAGAGCCCTTAATGATAGTTTATATGTAACAAAAGTGTCCGTACGATGGTATAGGGAGCTTTTAAAAGCGATGAAAGAAGCATTCACAAATATTTCAGACTTTCCTGATGTTCCTCTTTTGGTTCTTCAAGGTGGAGATGATAAGATTGTAAATAAAATAGATGTCAGAAGCTGGTTTAATCAAGTGGATATTACTGAAAAAATTTATAAGGAATGGCCAAATAACTACCATGAAATTTTTAATGAGCCAGAAAGAGACATCATTTTCGACTATGCTAAAAGCTTTGCTGAAACAAGACTCCGTATTCTAGGTTATATTTATGACTAAAAAATTGAGGTGATATCAAGATGAGTTTACCTTCGCATCCTATTTCATTGATGAATCAAGTGTATAGAAAAATTATGCCTGTCGTCCATAAGGAATTATCATATTGGAGAAGCAGAGCGGAAGGAATCCCTAATGCCGAACTAAGGCAGCAGGCATTGGCAAGTATTGAACATAAGACGTTTCACTGTGAGGGTGGAGCAATTATGGCCTTAACCGCTTTGGACCAAAAAAAGGCAGCGATCAAGTTTATTGTCGCTTATCAAACAATCAGCGATTACTTGGACAACCTTTGTGATCGAAGTACTTCCCTTGATCCCGAAGATTTTGCGGCCTTGCATGAATCGATGAAAGATGCCTTGTCTATCGGTTCCATTCCGAAACAGTATTACCGTTTTAGGGATGATAGAGATGATGGTGGATATTTGGAGGATCTTGTTGAAACTTGCCAGTCTGTATTGAAAAAAGTCCCTCATTACGAAGCGGTTAAGCCATTTTTACTTGAATTATGCCAATATTATTGTGATCTGCAAATACATAAACACGTTTGTACGGAAGAAAGAGAAGAACGCTTAATGAAATGGTTCGCCCAAAATAAAAGCATGCTGCCAGATATGGATTGGCATGAATTTTCAGCCTGTTCTGGTTCTACACTAGGAATTTTTTGCCTCATTTCCTATGCGTTAAGGAAAGATTTTGAAGAAAAGCATGCGGAAAAGATCCGGGAAGGTTATTTTCCATATATACAGGGATTGCATATATTACTTGATTATTTTATCGACCAGGATGAGGACCGTGCTGGTGGTGATCTGAACTTCTGTTTTTATTATGAAAATGAAGAGCAAATGCTTAAACGATTTATTCATTTTTTAGATGAAGCCGACAGACATACGAAGCATTTGCCTGATACAAAATTTCATAAGCTGATTAACCGCGGACTGCTCGGTGTTTACTTGTCCGATAATAAAGTGAATGAGCAAAAGGATGTGAGGTCCATTGCGAAAAAAATGATGAAGCGGGGCGGAGCAATCAGTTACTTTTTTTATTGGAATGGCCGTGCTTATCGAAGAGTTCAAAATCTTTTGGCTGGATCTGCAAAGTTTTTGGCTCCTCAAAGATAAAAATAACATGCGAGAGTAAGCATGTTATTTTTTTTCAATCGCCAAAATAAAGGGCGGATTATTTTTTTGGTTTATAAAACCGTACTGAAGAACATGGACCTTTTCCTGCGGTAGATTTATTGCATAATCAAGTAAAGCATCCCGTTCAATAGCACCTGCGGCATGGCCGTGGTAAATAACGAGGACAACGATGCCACCTTTTGGCATTAGTTCAAGCAACTGTTCTATTGCGGAAATCGTTGTTTCAGCATGAGTTACAATTGATTTATCTCCTCCGGGCAAATATCCGAGATTGAAAATCGCACCGGTAATTTTACCTTTTTCTTCAAATGGGATTGTCTCCAATAAACTTTCATGTCCACTATCATAAAGAGAAACACGTTCCATTAGATTTTTGGATTCAAGAGCTAGTTTTGTTTGTTCGATTGCTTCTGTTTGAATATCAAATCCATACACTCGGCCTTGTTCTCCAACAAGTTGAGCTAGGAAAACTGTATCATGCCCATTTCCAACGGTCGCATCAACGACGGCGTCTTCTGGCTTTACGGCTCGTTCGAGCAATGTTCGTGCGAAAGAAAGTACCCGCTGTAAACCCATGTTTCAATCTCCTCACGTTCTGTCAAAAAAGGATCCAATCTTGCTTAGTCGCTGCCAAGATTAAAAGCTTCCACTTTTCTTCAAAAATTGTAACATAGACGTCCCCATTTGAGAACACACTAAAGATGAACCATGTTTAGGGATTGATTTAAAACAAGGTTCAAAATCGCAGATGTGAGGTGGACGTTAATGGCGACGCGTCAATCGATCGAAGACTGCATTAATCGTGTGGAATCAGCCATTCTCAATGCTGAGGAGCAATATACTTTGGGAAGCCGGCAGGAACATTACCATGATGTAGAATTCAGCGATGCACAGGGACAATTGGAAGCAGCGGCACAAGAGCTTGAAAAGCTGGCTGATAGCTCTAATGCACAGCAGCGTGAACAGCTTTATCGTGTTGGTTTGAAGGTTCAGCAGCTGCAGAACAAAATGATTCTCCTAGACCATGACCACCCACTTTACAGCACTTGGCATTAACTTGTTTCAATCAGGCACTTTGAGGTTTGTCTTCAAAGTGCCTGATCCTAATTAACTGAATTCACTTTTATCCATTATTCTCTTGCGCCCTTTTACCAAAAGGAATAAAATTGCTTAGTGTTTATGAAATATCGTTTGGAAAGGGTGCTGGAAAACATGCCGAAAGCCTTATGGCTATTAATCATCGGGATGCTTGTGAATGTAACAGGAGCTTCTTTTTTATGGCCGCTTAATGCGATTTATATACATGATCACTTAGGAAAATCATTATCTGTTGCTGGAATTGTCTTAATGTTAAATTCAGGTGCGAGTGTGGTTGGAAACTTGTGGGGAGGATTCCTCTACGATAAAATTGGTGGCTACCGATCAATTTTGCTAGGAATTACTATTTCAGTTTTAGCTTTATTTGGTTTGACTTTATGGCATGGCTGGCCTCATTACGTCTTCTTTTTAATATTTATTGGTCTCGGAAGCGGAATTATTTTTCCTTCTATGTATGCAATGGCGGGTTCGGTTTGGAAGGATGGTGGGAGAAAAGCTTTTAACGCCGTTTACGTTGCCCAAAATGCTGGTGTAGCGATTGGTTCGGCATTGGGTGGATTTGTCGCTTTCTATTCCTTTAACTATATTTTTCTCGCTAATTTACTGATGTTCATCGCTTTTCTTTTTATCGCTTTGTTTGGCTATAGGAATATGGCAGGAAGTCAAATTAGCCCGACAAACGTAATACAAGAACGGAAACCACTTCGGAATAAACATAAATTTTATGCTCTCATGATTTTGTGCGGAGCCTATTTATTAGGCTGGGTTGGGTATGTTCAGTGGCAATCAACAATCGCCGCTTACACCCAAGAAGTGAATATATCATTAAAACAATATAGCGTGTTATGGACAGTTAATGGAGCATTAATTGTTCTAGCCCAACCGCTTTTACAATGGGTGCTTCGAAAATACAGCGACCGATTAAAGGGGCAGATTATGACGGGCTTCGTCATTTTTATTATTTCATTTGGAGTTGCTGGGTATTCTAGTGAATTTAAAGGATTTCTTGCCGCAATGATCATATTAACAATTGGTGAAATGCTTGTTTGGCCAGTTGTTCCTACAGTTGCTGACAGGTTAGCTCCGAGGGGAAGAGAAGGCTTTTACCAGGGGATTGTAAATAGCACGGCAACAGGTGGGAGAATGATAGGCCCCGTACTTGGAGGCGTGCTTGTCGATTTGTATGGCATGGGGATACTATTCGGGTTCTTGATGGTGCTGCTTGTCATCGCATTGATTTTGGCTTATTTTTATGATGTTCCATTGAAAAATGCTAACCAAGAACAGGCGACAAAAAGTTCTTAATCCCTAATCAGGGTGAAACTGCAGATCATTTTTTACATTTAGGCTTGAAAGAATGTATAAAGTTGATTACAATTGGAAATATCATTAATAAATAAATGAAACGTAAACAAAGGAATAGTAATGGTGACAGCCCGTTTTAGAGAGTTGGCGGCAGGTGCGAGCCAATCGGGTGAAATCATGAACTCGCCTTTCGAGTTGCATGCGTGAACGGATTTTTAGAAATCCCTGTAGTCCATGCCGTTTTCCGCGTTAAGGATGAACGAAGCGAGTGCATGTGCACTAATGTGGGTGGTACCGCGGGAGAATCGAAACCTCTCGTCCCAAGAAAGAATTTTTCTGGGATGAGGGGTTTTTCTGTTTTTTAAAAAGTTGTAGGAGGTTTACAATCATGAGTTTTAGACACAATGAAATTGAAAAAAAGTGGCAACAATATTGGGAGAAAAATAAAACATTTAAAACGGATGCCTATGGTGAAGGTGAAAAGTTTTACGCACTGGATATGTTCCCATATCCATCTGGCGCAGGCTTGCATGTTGGGCATCCTGAAGGATACACGGCAACGGATATTCTTTCGCGAATGAAACGGATGCAAGGGTATAATGTCCTTCACCCGATGGGCTGGGATGCATTCGGCCTTCCTGCAGAGCAATATGCGCTAGATACTGGAAATGACCCTGCCGAATTTACGCAGCATAATATCGAAACCTTTACAAGACAGATTAAATCACTTGGCTTTTCCTATGATTGGGACCGTGAAATCAATACGACCGATCCTGGCTATTACAAATGGACACAATGGATTTTCCTAAAGCTGTTTGAAAAAGGGCTTGCCTATGTGGATGAAGTACCTGTGAATTGGTGTCCGGCACTTGGTACGGTACTTGCCAATGAAGAAGTCATCGATGGAAAGAGCGAACGCGGCGGACATCCCGTCGAGCGTCGTCCGATGAGACAATGGATTTTAAGAATTACGAAATATGCAGATCGTTTGCTTGATGATTTGGAAGAACTGGATTGGCCTGAAAGCATTAAAGATATGCAGCGAAACTGGATTGGCCGCTCTGAAGGCGCGGAAGTGACATTTGGCATCGATGGATATGATGAAACATTCACCGTTTTCACCACTCGTCCAGATACGCTTTTTGGTGCCACATATGCAGTGCTTGCTCCTGAACATCCATTTGTAGATAAAATTACGACAGCTGAGCAGCAAGCTGATGTGCAAGCATATATTGAAAAAATCAAATCGAAAAGCGATTTGGAAAGAACGGATCTTGCAAAGGATAAAACAGGTGTTTTTACAGGTGCATATGCAGTTAATCCTGTGAATGGTGAAAAAATGCCCATCTGGATTGCAGACTATGTATTAATGAGCTATGGTACGGGCGCAATTATGGCAGTTCCTGCGCATGATGAGCGTGACTATGAGTTTGCCGAAAAATTTGGTCTAGAAATCAAAGAAGTCGTAGCAGGTGGAAACATTGAAGAAGCCCCGTATACGGGCGACGGAATGCATGTTAATTCTGGTTTCCTAGATGGGTTGAATAAAGAAGAGGCCATTTCTGCTATGATCAATTGGCTTGAAAAAGAAGGTGCCGGAACGAAAAAAGTGACATACCGTCTTCGTGATTGGCTATTCAGCCGCCAGCGTTATTGGGGAGAGCCGATACCAATCATCCATTGGGAAGACGGCACGATGACTGCTGTTCCAGAAGATCAGCTTCCAGTCATTCTTCCGGTAACTGATCAAATTAAACCATCGGGAACAGGTGAATCACCGCTTGCCAATATTCCTGACTGGCTAAATGTTGAAGATCCGGAAACTGGGAAAAAAGGGCGTCGCGAAACAAACACGATGCCACAATGGGCAGGAAGCTGCTGGTACTACCTACGCTATATTGATCCGCATAATACAGAAGCGTTGGCAGATGAGGAGCTATTGAAAAAATGGCTTCCTACCGACATTTACATTGGTGGTGCAGAACACGCCGTCCTTCACTTGCTGTATGCACGTTTCTGGCACAAGTTTTTATACGACATTGGTGTTGTACCAACGAAGGAACCATTCCAGAAACTATTTAACCAAGGGATGATCCTTGGTGAAAACAATGAAAAGATGAGTAAATCAAAAGGTAATGTTGTTAACCCGGATGAAATTGTCGAAAGTCATGGAGCAGATACGCTACGCCTATACGAAATGTTCATGGGGCCGCTTGATGCTTCCATTGCCTGGTCAACAACAGGTCTTGATGGAGCTCGTCGTTTCCTCGATCGTGTTTGGCGCTTGCTTGTGAATGAAGAAGACGGTAGCTTGACTGAGAAAATCCGTGAAGGCGCCGTTACGGAGCTTGAAAAGGTGTATCATCAAACTGTGAAAAAAGTGACGGAAGACTACGAAACGCTTGGCTTCAACACTGCTATTTCCCAGTTGATGGTTTTTATTAATGAAGCATATAAAGCGGAAACCCTTCCGAAAGAATATATTAAAGGCTTTGTAAAATTGCTAGCGCCGATTTGCCCGCATATTTCTGAAGAACTTTGGGCAAAATTAGGCCACGAAAACACATTGTCCTACGAGGCGTGGCCAGTTTATGACGAGGCAAAACTTGTCGATGATGAAGTTGAAATCGTTGTTCAAATTAATGGAAAAGTCCGATCCAAAATGGTCATCGCTCGGGACACAACGCGCGATCAGCTTGAGGCACTTGCTATGGATGATCATAAGGTAAAAGAAATGATTGAAGGAAAAACCATCCGTAAAGTGATTGCCGTTCCAGGGAAATTGGTGAATATTGTAGCAAATTAAGCAAGAAAAACCTCCGTTTACGGGGGTTTTTTCAATATGAGCTTAATCCATCATCTCGCCAAAATATGAATGAGTATGTAAGTCTAAGTTGGATCAGTTATTTTTGCCATCATGTTTTGTTATAATAGAAATTGTTAAATCAGTAGAAGGGGTGACGCGTGTGGAAGAAATCAAAACGATAACACCTGAAGAAGTGAAGAATCAGCTCCGTGAGGGGAAAAATCTACATTTAATTGATGTCCGTGAGGATGATGAGGTTGCAGAAGGAATGATTCCAAAAGCAGTTCATATACCGATGGGAGAGATTCCAGATCAGCTTGATCAATTAAATCGTGACAATGAATATATACTTGTTTGCAGATCGGGCGGACGCAGCGGAAGAGTTTGCGAATACTTAATGGAACAAGGATTGAATGTGAAAAATATGGTCGGCGGTATGCTCGAATGGACTGGACCGCAGGAACCAAAACGATAATATATTTAAGAACGACCTTCGATGTTATACGAAGGTCGTTTATTATTGTCGTAAAACGTAAGTGTATATACAATTGTGAATAAATGGAATATAATGAAAGGGAAATGTTGGAGATTGAGGGGGGAATAGATTGGATCTTATTTTTGGGGGCTTAAAAATGTTAGCTCTCTATTTTCTTGTTTTTATCATACTTATTTTTATCCTGGCTTTTCCGAATAATCCTACCGTCTCTTATGAAGGAAAGGCCTCTACACCTATATTGACATACGATTTCCATCCAGAAACGTATATTTATAATCTTAAGGTATTTTATTTGAGCATTACTGAACATAGAACACTAGGAGTAACCCGTTACGATGGAGTTTTAGTTGAAGATGAAATCAAGACATACTTCCCGAGAAGTGCAAAAGTGATATTAGTTGCTTTTTTCTTCAGTATTATTGCGGGTATATTAAAAGGAGTGTTCGACTACCGATATCGAATGAGCAAACTGAACTTCTTAGGTAATGGATCGACTTGGCTTTTCCAATCAATCCCGGACTTCTTTGTCATTCTCTCCATTCAATGGCTGGCCCTTGCAATGATCCCTTCATTGAGGGTATTCAGTAACTCAACTTGGTATAACTTTATCTTTATTGGAATTATTGTGGCGATTTATCCAGCGTTATACATAGCCAGAATTACATTTGCAGCTTTAGTGAACGAAGATGGTCAACAATATATTCAAGTGGCGCGTTCAAAAGGATTGAAAGAACGAATAATCGTTTATAAACATATGTTGAAAAATTGTATGCAAACAATTTTAGCGCATATTACGCCATTAATGGTTTACATATTATCTAGTTTAATTATGGCTGAGTATTTATTTGCCTACGAAGGTATTGCCTATCGAATGTTTTTTTCCTTAGAGATTTTTACAAGTATTGGTGGAGGGCAGAGGTCTTTCGAACCGGCAATGATTCTCGGCGCAACCGTTTGTTTTATGGGAACGGTGATGTTTGCGCAAATGGTGGCCTTCATTACTAGAAAAAGTTTAGGGCTTGATAGGAGTATCGCAAATGAATAATAAACCTTTAATTGTCGGATTAATTCTGTCGGCAGTCCTTTTTTTTATTATGTTTGCAGGACCTTATTTACCATTTGTTGATACGGAGCTAGAAGCAAAGCGGTTATACTATCCTGAAAAAGGAAAAATAGAGACTGCGCCCTTTTCACCCTCTGAACGATATATTTTGGGTTCAGATCGAGATGGAAGAGACTTGTTCAGTATGCTTATATTAGGGGCGAAAAATACAATTGTATTTATTATTGGTATTGCTTTACTTAGATATGCAATTGCTGTTCCTCTAGGAATGTTTGGTTATAAAAAGAAAGGAATAGTTTCTTGGATTATTCAAGGATGGGATAAAGTATTTTCTAGTCTTCCTAGTAATTTATTGATTATTATTATATTGAATCTACCTTTTTTGCTGTATAGTAAAGATCGATTGATATGGGCATTCCTTATTATCGCTTTATTCGATGTAGGGCGGGTGAGTCAAATTGTCCAGCAACAATCGAATCAATTATCAAAAAAGGCGTTTATTGAAACGGCGAAAACGATAGGTGTAAAGCCATTTTCCATGCTTAAAAATCATTATTTACCAAACTTAGCACCTGAAATCATTACAAATTTTTGTATTGATGTAGGGCGTGTAACTCTTCTAATTGGACAGCTCGCAATCCTGAATATTTTCCTTAAGCAAGAATTAATTCAAGTGAATTATGGGTATAGCGAGATCGTCAATTCTAGTTTAGATTGGCCATCAATCATGACAGATACGAGAAAAGATATTAGAAGCGCATTTTGGATTCCATTTTTCCCGGCATTGGCTTTAACTTATATGATTTTGACATTTAATATGTTAGGTGAGGGATTAAGAATATATTTCAATCGTCATTTAACTTAAAGTTATGAAACGTTGGACAACGTTAAGAGGTCTTAAAAAATTGTCCATGCAGGCGATGCTGACTTTTGCTCCAATGAATCTCAAGAGGCTTGCCAGATTGACATGGAAAAGGACATAAAGAGAGCTGCTCGAAGAACAGTATTTTCACCGAAATCCCTCGAATCAGGTAAAAATCATCTGAAAATCGTAAAAGGCATTGGGAAGAAGATCAATCCTAATGCCTTTTGTCGACAATCTGATGCGACTATTTTCGAATAGTCGTTTTTTTAATCAAATTTCTTTCATCAAAATCCCTTAAAATCAGACTATTTTCGATTCGTTTTAAAGATTTCCCCCAACATATAATAAAACTTTTAACCTAGTGTTAAACATATAGTAATCAGAATTGCTGAAAACCATTAGTTCCTTTTAATTAAAAATAATCATGTTTACATAGCTTTTCATAAAATTTAAGAGAGTAAAGACTCATTTTTAATACTTCCCAATCATTCGACAGTTGGCTGGAATTTAAAAGCTTATACTGACTCTATTAATAGGGGAGGTGTTTTGCTAGTGGAAAAAAAGAAATGGAAAAGCAGTTTACTCGGTTTGATCGCTCTTTCAGGACTTGTCATTTCTACCGTGTACCCCGGCTTCAGTACGTCAATATCAGCCGTGGAACAAGTTCCCGAACCAATTGCCAAAGAGGAGTCAGCTTCTATTGTACAACTACATGTGCCGAATCAAAAAGCGTTGGATACATTGATGGAACTTGACATCGATCTTGCGCATAGGGTTCATGAACATGATGGGGTATGGGAAGTGGATGCTGTAGTTACCCCATCAGAGATCGCAATGTTAAAAGTAAAGGGAATTACTGTAAAGAACACACTGATTAATGAACAGCAATGGCAGGAAAGAACGGCAGAACGAGGATCAGCAATACAGCAACAATCTCAAGTATCAGCAGCAGAAGATAAAATTCAAATCCTTCGTGCGAATTATTTTACAAATCAATCAGGAGACTTCCTTTACATCGAAGCTAAATCTACCGCCGGAATAACATCAAGCACGGCATTAACAGCATTATGGAATGAGAATGGTGTAGACAAGTCTGCTACACTATCACGAAAAGTGGATTATGGTGAGTATTTGTATCACTATTTACTATTGCCGATTGATGGTAAACCTAAAAGCGTTACAATTAACAGTAATTTAGGAGGAACATCGAGTCAGGCAGTAACAGAATGGCTTGGTGACGATAAACCCGGCAATCCAAAAAAACACTATGTAAAGGATTTTGTCGACCATTATATGGACCCGACTGAATTGTATGAACGTGCTGAAAAACTGGTTAAAGAATTTCCTGATCTTGTTGAAATCATCGACATGCCAAACAAAACGAATGGATATAGACGCCATGCACAAGCAACAATGGGAAGTGTGACAACTTCAGCAGTTGTCGTCACATCTAAAGCATGGGGACATGAAGGTGGAAACGATATTTCCGTTGTTTTCAAAAATCCTAATAAAAACAATTCATCGCTAAAAGTTTCTGTTGATGGGAAGAATATCGTTGTCGAATTGGCTACTAACTCTAGCGGAGGCACAACGAGTACAGCTTCTCAAGTAGTAGCGGCTCTTAATTCCGAAGCAAGTAGCTTAGTTTCCGCAACTACATACCGGGGGAATGGCGGTACCGGAATAGTTGCCCCTGCTAATGTGGTGTTAACAGATAATTTAAAGGCACCAAATCATATTTCTCGTGATCCGTTTACAGTAAAAGCAATCCGGATTGGGAAGCATCGTGACGGATCCAAGCCCGGAGTACTAGGCTACTCACAAGAACATGCACGCGAGTGGGTAACGCCGCTTGTAACAATCGAAACAGCAGAACGGCTATTGAGAAACTACGGCCATGATGGTGAAACAAAGCAATTAGTAAATAATCTTGATATTTTCTTAGTCCCATCAGTGAATCCTGACGGTGCCCATTATAGTTTCTACGACTATAATATGCAGCGTAGAAATATGACAAATCACTGTGGTCCAAACGCTTCCGATCCGGGATATCGTAACAACTGGGGAGTAGATTTAAATCGAAACCATTCTGTTGGTTCCGTTTTTGATGGTTATATCGGTGCTTCGACAAGCTGTACGAGTGATACGTATGCTGGCCCGTTTGAAAATTCCGAGCCAGAAGCCAAGAACCTTGTATGGCTGGCAGATAAAAACCCAAATATTAAGTTTGCAATGAACATTCATAGCTACGGTGGATATTTTATGTGGTCACCTGGCGCTTATGACGCTCAGCGTAACACGCTCCCACGGCCATCAGCCGGTGAAGAAGCATTCTATTGGGCGGCATCAGACCAAATTTTAAATGATATCCAAGATCATCGGGGTACTGTCATCCTTCCGAGTAGGACAGGCCCGATTCCAGACGTTCTTTATTCTGCGGCTGGAAACTCAGCAGATTATTTATGGTATGAAAAAGGCATTTACGCCTGGAATTTCGAGGTGGGTGCGGATCTTTGGAATAAAGAAACGAACAGATGGACTGCAGTAGGATTCCAGCCTGGCTTTGAAGAAGGCCATGAAGAAGCAATGGAGTTTGCCAACGGTTTAATTGGCATGATTAAGGTAGCTTATAATCATGCTAAAGACCATCAAAGGCCATCCTCAAAAGCAGTTCCAGGAAGCGGTAAATATACGGGACCCATTGACGTGAAACTTGAAGCGAGTGAACCAGCTACCATCTATTACACACTCGATGGCAGCCGCCCAACTTTCGAATCGGAAAAAATTAGGTTAAGCGGTACAAGGGAATTTGCGGAATCTCTTCGGATAAACAAGACAACTACTATTAATTGGTTTGCGGTAGATGCAGCAGGCAATATTGAGAAAAACTATAATCCCATTGGGAATGGAAAAAATTATAATTCAGTTAATATTACAATTAAGTAAGAAAAAGGAAGGGGAGAACTGGCCTTAAGGTCAGTTCTTTGTTTGTTCACGACTATGTTTTTTCATGTCATGTTAGCAATCGATTATTTTGAATATTGTGATTTGGTGTATAAATCCAAAAGAATTTGGGCAATCTATTAAAAAAGTCCCAAGGGGTGAATGCTATGGTTCAAGTGAAATTGTTTGATTGTGAGCACGAGCAGGACTTAGAAGAAAACATGAACGAATTTTTAAGCGATATGGAGGATAGGAATATCATAGATGTAAAATATCATGTCGCTGCCATCGGTGAAGCGGAAGCGGATCAAGTTTACTGTTTTAGCGCGATGGTTTTGTATGTGAAATGATACTGATAAAAAAAGAAGAAACCGTCCAGTCATCAAAGGACAGTTTCTTCTTTTAAATTAACCTTTAAATAGTGCAGCACTAGCCCCAGCCAATCTTCCCGTAATTAATGCTGAAGTAATATTATAACCGCCTGTGTAGCCGTAAATATCCAATACTTCCCCGCAGAAATACAGTCCTGACATGAGCTTTGAAGCCATTGTTTTCGGTTCAATTTCTTTTACAGAGACGCCGCCGCCAGTCACAAATGCTTTTTCTAGCGGTAATGTTCCGTTAACTGCAAAGCGAAATTGTTTGCACGATTCAGTAAATCTCCGTAATTTCTCGGCGGAGATAGATGCGCAAAGAGCACTTGGGTCAATATTGCTTCTTTCAAGTAAAAACAATAAATAGCGCTCTGGTACAATCCCTTTTATTGCATTTTTAACTGCTTTTTTCGCATCTTCTTTCATCGTTTTCTGGAGTTCCTGAAATAATTCTTCTTGTTGGCGGTCAGGTAACGCATCTAGTGAAACGGTAACTTCGTCCAAATCCCATTTTTTCTGTGCCTTTACGACAAACTGGCTACACCTAAGAACTGCAGGTCCTGAGATGCCGAAATGGGTAAAAATCATATCCATTCGGTGAGTGATGAGCGGTTTTCCCTTTGGATTCAAAACACTCAATGAAACGTCACGTAAAGATAGTCCTTGTAATGTTTTTTCCTTAATAAAGGATTCCGCGGATGTTACCGGAACTTCTGTTGGAAATAACTCGGCAATCGTATGTCCAGCAGCCTCAGCCCAAGGAAAACCATCCCCGGTTGAGCCTGTATGAGGTACCGATTTTCCGCCCGATGCAATGACAACAGCATTACTACTAATTTTTTCACCGGATTCGAGTAGAACTCCAGCTGTCTGATGTTCATGATATAAAACATCTTTTACAGGACTGTTGACCCGTACCTCAACACCAAGTTCCTCCATGCGTGTAAGCAGTGCATCGACAACAGATTGGGCACGGTCAGACACGGGAAACATTCGACCATGATCTTCCTCTTTCAGTTCAATGCCGAGGTTTTCAAAAAAACGAATGATATCTTCATTATTAAAAACAGAGAATGCACCATACAGAAAACGTCCATTTCCGGGGATATGGCGGATGATTTCATCAATAGGCAGCCGATTTGTAACGTTACAGCGCCCACCTCCGGATATCGCTAATTTTCTGCCGAGCTTATTTCCCTTATCGATTAACAATACCTTCGCTTTATTTTCAGCAGCTGCAATGGACGCCATCAAACCTGAAGGTCCACCGCCAATAATAATCACATCATACATAATCCGTTCCACACCTTGCTGTCTATTTAGTCTATTTATTTTAAAGTTAGTATGGATGAAAAGCAAACGTTGTTGGAATTGTAATCGCATGAAATTATATCCAGTAAATTCAAAAGATTATATATATATTTCCTGCCGTAAATAGATTAGAATAATGATAGATAAACAATTTACCGGGGAAAAAAGGTTGAGGATAAAATTAATCTATTATATCAGATTGGATAGATAAACAAGGAGGAAATAGAAGAACAGTAATGTCTGTAAATAGCGTTATCTTCGATTTCAGCGTTCCATAAACTATAAAAAATATGAATTTAACCGATATTTATAATAGATTCATATTTTTTGCGAGAGGAAGGAAGGCCATGAGGCACAGGCTTGCAGCACCATTTCTATTAGTTCTATTTAGTTTCTTCCTATCTGTATCTATTGTTTCAGCAGAGGAAATTCAGGTTGAACCGGAGATTTCCAAATTTAGTACGAATATCCTGTTTGATGACAAGCAGGAATACAAAAGCAATGAGTTAATTGTTAAGTTCAAATCATCTGTAACTTCGGCGCAGAAAAAGAAGATTTTACAGAACATAAAAGGCAAAGAGGTTTCACAGTTACTTAACGGGGAATTTTCTCTCGTATCAGTTCCAGATAGTCCAAAGCTTGTTACCATAGCCGAGAAATTACTTAAAAATAAAAAAGTAGAATTTGTTGAGCCAAATTATGAAATAACAAAAGCTTATACCCCTAGTGACCCTGGATATAAAAGTCAATGGCACTTGAAAAAGATTCAAGCACCAAAAGCGTGGGATATTACGAAGGGATCTTCCGCCATCAAGGTCGCTGTAATAGATACTGGCGTCCAAACAAACCATCCAGATTTAAAAGGGAAAATTGTTTCCGCAAAAAATATTACCGGGGGTTCTCCCCAACAACATGGAACACACGTAGCTGGAACCATTGCAGCATCAATAAATAAGAAAGGTGTAGTAGGGGTAGCACCTAATGTTAAGATTATGCCTATTAACGTATTCTATGGATCTAGTGCCTATACAGACGATATAGTAGAAGGCATTGTATACGCTGCAGACAAAGGTGCAGATGTAATAAACATGAGTCTCGGCAGCTATGGATACAGCTATTATATGGATGTTGCAACGGCATATGCTAAAAGTAAAGGCGCCATTATTATCGCTGCAGCTGGAAATGATGATACTAGTATGGTGGCATATCCTGCGGGATTATCATCGGTCCTTGCAATAAGTGCGACTAATCAGAATGATTATATAACCTCATTTTCAAATTATGGATCCCATATTGCTTTAGCGGCACCGGGGCAGGGTATCTATTCAACCGTATCAGGAAGCACTTATGCATATATGGATGGAACGTCCATGGCCGCACCAGTTGTATCCGGCGTTGCTGCGTTAGTACTATCCAAGAATCCAATTTTGAGTCCAGATCAGGTAGAAACTATTTTGGAAGATTCTGCCGATTATGTAGGCTCGTATTATTTTTACGGTTATGGACGGGTAAATGCGCATAAGGCTTTAAAACAAACACCTATACCAATATCTAATCTATCTCTTTCTACGACAAATTTCACGGTTACAGGAAAAAGTAAAAACAATATTACCTTTACAGCATCTAAAGGAGCGACTGTATCTGTTTATGTACAAAATTCTAAAGGGAAGACTATTCGAAAGCTTGCTACAACGAAAAATTGGAAAGGTGGAAAATATTCTACAGCTTGGGACGGTAAGCAGGATAATGGACTATTCGTAGAATCAGGTTCATTTTCAATTGTAGGCAAAGTATCAAATGGAAAAAAATCTATCACCAAGAAAAAAACGATAAAGGTAACCAATAAGATTAAACTAGTTGTGAAGATAGGTTCATCAGCCATATTCTCACCAAAAGTGAAGAGTAAGTTGACTGTTTCCTATGAAATTAATAAAACTGCCAAGGTCACTGCGAAAATTTATGACAGTAAGAATAAGCTTGTCAAAACAATCCTAAACAATAAGTCTTTGAGTCCAGGAAAAAGGACAGTTGCTTGGGATGGCAAAAACAGTCACGGCAAATTGGTGAAAGACGGAACTTATAAACTAACTGTTTCAGGAATTGATTCGAATAAAGTAGAAGCGAATAAGACAATGTCCATTAAAATCGACACGGTTAAACCGACAGCTGCAACTTCGGTATTAGCGACACCGTTCAAGCTAGACGGAAAATCAAAACCGGGAGTAAAAGTTACTGTTAAAGAAACGGTTAAGGTGAGCGCTTATGTAACGACTGATAAAGGCGTGAAAATTAAGCGACTCACGAATAATAAATCTTACAACAAAGGCCCTTTTACATTAAACTGGAATGGGAAAAATGATAAAGGCAAATACGTTGGTGAAGGAAAATATCGCTATGAGGCTGAAGTTAAGGATGCCGCTGGAAACACACTTGTTGCGAAGTCTAAAGTATTTTCTTTACAAGATTGGCAGAAACCGACTATTAAATCGACGGCAGATTTCTATTATCGCAATTCCGGAAATGCATCATATGCTTATTCGATCAGCAAACCTGGGAAGGTAACGGTTCAAATTTTAAAAGATGGTAAAGTTGTGAGAAATGTGGAATCTGGCATCCAAAAAGCTGGGGGATCACAAAAGTTTACTTGGGATGGAAAAGATGACGCAGGTAATCTTCTTGCAGATGGAAAATACCGATATAAAATCAATTTGGTTGATAAATACAAGTTGACTGGCACTTATACTGGTGCTATGACAGTGGCTTTGACGAAAGTGGTTATTACGCATCCGGGCGTTGTACAGTTTTATGATATTTATTATGACGATTACGATTACGCAAGCGAGGTATATTATAAATTGTCGCAAGACGCGGATGTTACTGTTGAAATTTATGATAGTTATAATTCTAAAGTACGTACCTTAAATTACAAATCACGCAAAGCTGGTATAAATTCTTTTAAATGGGACGGTTTGGATAAAGATAGAGATTATGCTTGGGATAATACTTATTCGTACAAAATCATAGCTAAAAACTCAGGAGGAAATTTAACGACTGTCAATGGCAAGATGACAAATAAAGAGAACCCGTCTTGGCTTAATTCACATAAATATTTATACACATATATAGGATCGGACAAATATTATTGCGAATATGAATTTGAAATTAACGTTAATAAGCCGGTAAGTACTACATTATATGTTTATGACTTTTGGTCTGATAGTGAAGTTTATAAGAAAACGTATCCTCTGAAAAAAGGGGAAAACGTATTTAATTATAAAGAGGGTTGGGATGATGTTTACTATAAACTGCAATATAAAGATGATTTAGGTAATAAATATTACTATGCATTATGGGACTTAGATAATGGCTCTTACAGTATTAAACAAAACCGATTCACACCAAAGCCAATTTCACCATCCGAAAAGCCTAGTTATAATCCTAAAGATAACAAGAAGAATAAATAATCACGAAAGGAAGGGGCCCTCACCACGACCTCTTCCTTTTTTCTATGATGGACATACTCTGTTCATTGTCAAATTCCGTCGATAGCTGTACACTATCAAGTAGTGTTGCAAAAAAAACTGATTTTATAATGATGCTGTTTTTTAAGAGTATCGGTCGATAATTTCAATAATCGGTAGTAAGCCCTAAACAATCGGTAGTAAATGATTCACAATCGGTAGTGAAAATTAAAAATCGGTAGTAAACCTTAAATAACGGTAGTAACTCATATAAAAGAGGAAATAATCCTCAATAATAAAATAATGGAGAGTTAGAGATTCTATGTCTTCTAAATTAATTCGGGGAACGTTCATATTAACATTGGGTACGATTTTATCGAAGGTGCTTGGCCTTCTTTATGTTATTCCGTTTTATGCGATTATCGGTGGGAAGGAACAAGCCGCTCTTTATCAATTTGGCTACGTGCCGTACACGATTTTTATCAGTATTGCGACAGCTGGCGTGCCGCTCGCTGTTTCCAAATACATATCCAAATATAATGCGCTTGAAGAATATGCGGTTGGCCGTAGGTTATTCCGTTCAGGTATGGTAGTCATGCTTGCAACGGGAATTTTTTCGTTTTTAGCTATGTATGTTTTATCTCCATGGTTTGCTGAGCTTGTGCTGCGAGGGGCTGATAGTGAACATTCTTTTACAGTTGAAGATGTTACGTTGGTCATGAGAGCGGTCAGTTTTGCTTTAATAATTATTCCAATTATGAGCTTGATTCGCGGATTTTTTCAGGGCCATCAATCAATGGGGCCATCAGCGGTTTCTACCGTTGTAGAGCAAATTGCAAGAATTGCTTTTTTGCTGGCTGGAGCATATGTTGTTTTGTACGTATTAAAAGGCAGTGTGGTTACGGCAATCAGTGTAGCAACATTTGCCGCTTTTATCGGGGGAATCGCAAGTCTCATTATCCTGCTTTGGTATTGGCAAAAACGAAAGCGTGGCCTTAATGAACTTTTAGAGTTTGATAAAGGGACAATCGAAGTGTCGATTTCCGACATGTATAAAGAAATAATCGTCTACGCATTGCCATTCGTCCTTGTTGGAATTGCGAATCCACTTTTTCAATTTATCGATCAAATCACATTTAATAGAGCGATGGCTGAGGCTGGAAAATCGGCTGAAGCGCTCGGTTCACTCGGAATATTAAATTTCACCACTCATAAACTTGTTATCATCCCTGTTTCCCTTGCAACGGCATTTGCGTTAACATTAGTTCCGCTTGTGACTGAGTCGTATGTAAAAGGAGACAGGCAAATCATGTTTCGCCAGCTTAATCAGACGTTTCAGGTGCTTTTATTCATTACTATGCCTGCTGCGATCGGACTTGCCTTGCTTGCAGAGCCAATGTATACCGCTTTTTACGGCTATGATGAATACGGCGCACAAGTACTAAGGACATACGCACCGGTTTCCATTTTATTCGCTCTTTATGCTGTAACAGCTGCTATTTTACAAGGAATCAATGAACAGCGCTACACCATTTTAAGTTTATTAACTGGATTGCTGGTGAAACTAAGCCTCAACATTCCGCTTATAAAAGCATTTGGAACTGAGGGAGCTGTATATGCGACAGCATTAGGGTATACCGTTTCAATAATGATTAACTTTTTCGTGATCAAACGCTTTGCATATTACCCATTCAAGCTTGTTGTAAGAAGATCTCTATTGATCATAATATTTAATGTGCTAATGGCCGTTCCAGTCTTTTTCGCTTATAAAGGGCTTCTATATTTACTAAGCCCGGAAACGAGAATGCAATCAGTACTATTAATTATTGTTTGTGCGGGTATTGGCGGCATCGTCTATGCATATCTCGGACTTAAATCAGGTTTAGCTGACAGACTATTTGGTGACCGTCTTGGGAAAATAAAACAGAAGCTTCGTATTTAGTGGAAATCTGTAGAGGGCTGATTTTACGGCTGAAGCTCCGGAATTAAATAAGGAAATTAGGCGGAAAACACATTTTTTATTTTCCGCCTAAAAAATGTTATCCTGGAAAGCCCATCTGGCCCGGAAAGTTTGGAAATCCAGTGCCGCTAGGGAATCCTTGGGTCCCGCCACCAGGGAATCCCTGAGCTCCCCCGGGGAAGCCCATCTGGCCTGGTTGTCCGGGATATCCCATTGAGCCTGAATGCCCAGTATGCCCTGAATGACTAGAGTGCCCCATGCCGCCCATTTGATTTTCGATATTTGTCAACCGGCGGCTTAAGCGCTCATGTTCGCGTTCCATACGCTGAATCTGTCTTTCTAACTGAGTTAATCTGTTACCTATGCCCGATGTACCTGATGAGGTGGGCATTTGACTAGGCATCATTTCTTGCCCGGGAAACGGTTGAAACATACCTCCAGGCAGTTGCTGGCGAAAGTCCATGCAATTTCACTCCATTCTGTTAGGTCCTGCATCATCAGCCTATGTAAAAGTAGGCGAGGTGTATGGGCGAATGCCTAAAATTAGTTATTATCTTTTAAAGGAGCTCGTTCATGAGAATTGATAAATTGCTTTCTAATGTTGGTTATGGAAGTAGAAAAGAAGTGAAGAAAATTTTAAAAGGTGGAAGTGTCGCGGTCAATGGACAAACCATCAAGGATGCCAAATTCCATGTCGATCCCTACAAAGATTCCGTGTTGATTTTCGGCGAAGAAGTCGAATACCGTGAATTTATTTATTTGATGATGAACAAGCCACCTGGTGTGATTTCGGCGACTGAAGATTATCATGACGAAACTGTTGTCGATTTACTTGATCCAAAACACTCCGTCTATGAGCCATTTCCTGTCGGCCGCCTTGACAAAGATACGGAGGGGTTGTTGATTCTAACGAATGACGGTCAGCTTGCACATCAATTACTTTCGCCAAAGAAAAATGTTCCGAAGACATATTTTGCCGTAATTAATAGCGAAGTGACGGAATCTGATATCGAAGAATTTAAAAAAGGTGTCATCCTCGATGATGGATATCATACTAAACCAGGAGAACTCACTATTTTAAAATCAGGCTTGCATTCCGACATTGAGTTAACCATAACTGAAGGGAAATTCCATCAAGTTAAACGGATGTTCGAAGCCGTTGGCAAAAAAGTCGTTTATCTGAAGCGAGTATCAATGGGACCGATTCAGCTGGACGACATATTACAACTTGGAGAATACAGAGAACTGACCGAAAAAGAAATACAATTACTTAAAGAATAATCGACAAGTGACAGGCACGCCCCGGATTTTGTCGAATCCCTTTTCCCGCGGATATGGAGGTCATAAGTGGAGAAACTATTTATGATTTTATCGCGATTGAAAGGGGATTTTTTATGGTTAAGCGTAAAGCTGTACGAAATGCTGCAGAGAAGTATAGTAAAACACCGAAGAAAAATATTGAGGAAAGTGACTTTACTGCCGAATTTGCCGCTGGAGAAGATCCGATGAAAGGGGCAAATCGCAATTCCCAACTTGGTCGAAAAGGTAAGTAAGGCAAATAAAGAAAAATCGACAGGTGCCAGGCACCTGTCGATTTTTCTTTATTTTTCACGGGATTTCATTAGGATGACGAGTTCGTAGGGTCCGACGGATGTGTATTCGCCATTTACTTCTTGGTTGTGTCGTTGTAAATCGTTTGTTGCAGCCGTATGCCACTTCCCAGGTGAGGGCAATTGGAGTTCATAGTCTTGGTTTGTTGGATTGACATATATGGAAAAGTCCTCGTTATTTCCAAATAATGCAAAGCCGAAAACTGGTACGGGCGTGTCTAAAACATGTAATCTTCTTCTGATTTCTTGTTTAGTAGTAAGGCGAAAAACATCATATTTTTTTCTCAATGCGATGAGGTCTTTAATAAATTTTATATTTTCGTCTTCTATTTCCCTTTTGCTCCAATCTAATTGATTGATATGATCACCGGAAAGATAGCTGTTTTCATCACCTTGTTTACTTCTAAACCACTCTTGCCCTGCATGAATGAATGGTACTCCTTGACTCACTAATGTAATCCCTGAAGCGAGCTGATGGATTTTCTTTCGCACCCATTCACTTTCTTGATCATTAGTAAGAAGAAGACGATCCCAAAGTGTATGGTTATCGTGACATTCAACATAGTTAATTGTTTGATTTACCTCCGAAACGATCGGGGTACCAAACTCTTCTAAGGCAGAGCCGGAGATAAGATGGGGCATCCTTTCAATAAAACGACCATTCCCATTTACATAACCGGCATCGTTAGTATTAAATAAATTTCCTTTAATTGAATCACGGAAATAATCATTAAAAAACCTGATACCTTGTAAAAGATGTGAATGAGAGGAGGTAGCTTTCTGTTCAGAGGGCAATGCTGTCGCAAGTTCCCAGCCCTCACCTAGTAACATAATCGGCACTGCTTCATCAGCACAGCGATCATGAATTTCTTTCATTGTTTCAATATCCATGGCCCCCATCAGATCAAAACGAAAGCCATCTACCTTGTATTCACTCAGCCACAAATGAATCGTATCCAGGATAAACTTTCTAACCATCGTCCGCTCTGTGGAGAGATCATTGCCAACTCCTGTTCCGTTACTCAACCTGCCATCTTCGTGATAGCGGAAATAATACCCGGGAACAAGCTTTTCAAATGGCGATTCCTCCATAATAAACACATGATTATAGACGACATCCAAAATGACAGAAAGTCCTTCCTGATGAAATGACCGAATCATCTTTTTACATTCATTAATTCTTGCGATGGGGTCCTCCGGAGAACCCGAATAACTCCCTTCAGGAACTTGAAAATATAATGGGTCATAGCCCCAATTATAATCATCTTCAGGATAAGACTCATTGACACGAGCAAAGTCATTTATTGGTAAAAGTTGAACATGTGTGACTCCTAATTCTTTTATATAAGAAATTGCTGTTGAATAACCATTAGGAGTTTTTGTATCTAATTCTGTTAAACCTAAAAATTTCCCTCGATTGACTACCCCACTTTCTTCTTGACTCGTCGCGTCCCTTACATGTAGTTCATAAATAATCGCATCTTGCAAATGTTCGAGTTTCGGTCTCTTTAGTTTGTCAAAATTAAGCTGATTCGTTCTGGAAAAATCAACAACCACACCTTTTGCACTGTTAGCAAGCATAGCTTTCGCATAAGGATCGTTTATGAATGACGTTTTTCCATTGACACTAATTTCGTATTCATAAGTGAAACCATGCCAATCTCCTTCGATTTTTCTTTCCCACACACCATTTTTAAGTTTTTTTAATAAAAAAATATTATTATTTAAATATAACTTTACCGAAGACGCAGTAGGAGCCCAAATAGAAAATGTAGTTACTTCTTTTTCGCAAGATGCACCCAATTCACTATTCAAAGCGGAATAATGGAGGTCAAACCAACTAGTTCGAACGATTGCTCTTGGGTAAATAGGCATGTTCGCTTTTCCCCACATAAGGACAAGACTTTCTCCAATCGGCAGTTCTTCAAAAAAAATTATTTTCACAGTGGAATGATCAATGACAGCTTCCACTTTTGCCGTAAAATACTTATCTTCCGCTGCCCAATAAATGACAGGTGGCTCATCAGCATGAAGCAATGATGAGATATTTTCTGCAATAACTGTTAACACGTGAACATCATCAATCCAGGCCACATGTGTATCCACAATAGCAACCCCTTCATCATTAACATTTCTGTTTTTTATCATATGTTTTTAGTCTAATTCCGGGAAACGAATGACCTAGAATAAGGATTTCTTCCTATTTTAAATTATTATCCTTGATTTTCCAATTTATAACAAGGATCCTAAACTTGCTCTGTTATAGTTAAATAATTTGTTCGACAAACACCGGGGTAAATCTACTTGATCAATGAGATATTTGTCGAAGGAAAATTCAGTAAATACCCTTCATAATCTCCTATAATAGAACTTGATTAGTTTTCTGCAATACATTTTTTTACAGTAACATGTTCTTCAACAGTTCAAGAAAGGAGTCAGCACATTGTATTACAACATTTCTGAACGAGATATATTTTTATTTCACCAAGGGACGAATTATCATAGTCATCAATTATTAGGCTGTCATCATATTGATTGGAAAGATACCCATGGATATAGATTTGCAGTATGGGCGCCTAACGCCAAAGAAATTCGTGTTGTTGGTGATTTTAATCAATGGAATGGCAGTGCCTATTCATTAAAGAGAATTACTGATGAGGGCTTATGGGTCGGCTTTTTTACGGATATTCCCGAAAATCTTCCCTATAAATACGAAATTGTGACATCTAATAGTCATGTATTGTTAAAAGCAGATCCTTACGCTTTTCAATCTGAGCTTCGACCTGCTACAGCATCTTTAACCCCTATATCGTCAGTCTATGAATGGAATGACCAACAATGGCAAGAAAAAAAGAAAAAATTCGATGCTTATAAATCCCCTGTCTCAATATATGAGGTTCATTTAGGTTCTTGGAAAACAAAGGAAGACGGTGAATTTTATACATATCGTGAGCTTGCAGGTGAATTAATTCCTTATGTCAAATCGCTAGGTTATACACATATTGAATTATTACCACTGGCTGAACACCCCTTTGATCTATCGTGGGGTTACCAAATTACCGGATATTTTTCTGTAACATCGAGGTACGGTCCTCGTGATGATTTTAAACATTTCGTTGATGAGTGCCATAGGCACAACATTGGTGTCATTATGGACTGGGTCCCCGGACATTTTTGTAAGGATGACTTTGCCCTTCGAGAGTTTGATGGCGAACCATTATATGAATATGCAGATCCTCGTAAAGCAGAGAAAAAGTCTTGGGGAACTTTAACCTTTGACTTTGGACGCCCTGAAGTACAAAGCTTTTTAATCTCAAATGCCCTTTTTTGGTTTCAGGAATACCATATAGACGGCATCCGGGTAGATGCAGTGGCAAGCATGCTCTATCTTAATTTCGATAAATATGATGGCGATGAAAAGATCTACAATTCATTTGGCGGTGAAGAGAACCTCGAAGCATATGCTTTCATCCGCAAATTAAATGAGATTGTTTTTTCTTATGAACCGACCGCCTTGATGATGGCGGAGGATAGTTCAGATTTGCCACTGGTTACTGCACCGACTTATGCAGGAGGTCTTGGATTTAATTTTAAATGGAATATGGGCTGGATGAATGACATGCTCAAATTTATGGAGAAAGATCCCATCCACCGTAAATGGCATCACAATTTACTTACCTTTTCATTTATGTATACCCATTCGGAAAACTTTCTACTGCCGCTGTCACATGACGAGGTCGTCCACGGAAAAAAATCATTGCTTAATAAAATGCCTGGTGATCAATGGCAGCAGTTTGCCAATCTAAGATTGCTATATGGTTATATGATGGCACACCCTGGTAAAAAGCTGCTATTTATGGGGGGAGAATTGGCACAATACGCTGAATGGAAAGATAAAGAGCAACTTGACTGGCACTTATTGGATTATCCGCTTCATGAAGCAATGTTTACTTACGTAAAAGCGTTAAATCACTTTTATCTTGATAACACGGAGCTCTATGAGTTGGATCATCATTCTGAAGGTTTTGAATGGATTGATCCCCATAATGTGGATCAAAGCATCGTTGCTTTTCGCAGACGCAGCTCGAACCAGGAAGATGAACTGATCATTGTTTGTAATTTCACACCGAATGTTTGTTATGACTATAAAATTGGTGTTCCGGCTCCTGGGACGTATGTAGAAGTATTTAATTCAGATGCAGCAGAATTCGGGGGATCAGGTCAGATCAATGAAGCTGATCATTTTAGTATACCGAAAAAGTGGCATACATTACCGCAGCATATAAAAATTAAAGTCCCCCCTTTAGCCATCGCCGTTTTCAAACGAAAAAACACGATAAAAATGACTGAGGAGGTCATGGAATGAAAGAATGTGTAGGCATGTTATTAGCTGGTGGGGAAGGAAAGAGGTTAAGGGAATTAACGACGAATTTGGCAAAACCAGCCGTACACTTTGGCGGAAAATATCGCATTATTGATTTTACTTTAAGTAATTGTACAAATTCCGGCATTCATACGTTGGGTGTCATGACCCAATATTCTCCACTTGAATTAAATAAACATATCGGGAATGGCAAGCCATGGGACTTGGATCGACCTAATGAGGGCGTCACAATCCTGTCGCCTTATACTGCGAAAGATGGCGGCAACTGGTATTCTGGAACGGCAGATGCAATCTATCAAAATATTCATTTTATTGATCAACACAACCCTGAATATGTTCTTGTTATTTCGGGTGACCATATTTATCAAATGGATTATAAAAAGCTATTGGAAGACCATAAACAAACTGGGGCAGATGCCACCATATCGGTCATTCCTGTTGCCTGGGAGGAAGCATCCCGCTTTGGAATTCTAAATACTACCGATGATATGCGAATCTATGAATTTGATGAAAAACCGGCATATCCGAAAAATAATTTGGCTTCTATGGGTATTTATATGTTTACATGGTCCACTTTAAAATCCTATTTATTAGAGGATGCAGAATTGGAGTTTTCCAGCCACGATTTCGGCAAAGATATTATTCCTGCCATGCTTGGTGATAACCGTCGCCTTTATGCATATCGGTTTGAAGGGTATTGGAAGGATGTCGGTACTGTTCAAAGCTACTGGGAAGCAAATATGGACTTACTGGACGAAGATTGGAGCCTTTCGTTAAACAATAAAAACTGGAGAATGTACTCGAATGATTCAACTTTTCCACCACAATATATCGCTGAAACAGGAGTTGTGAAGCATTCACTCGTAAACTCCGGATGTTGGATAAGTGGAACAGTGCAAAGCTCCGTATTATTTAAAAATGTAATCATTCAACAAGGCAGCATGATTAAACAATCAATCTTGCATCCTGGTGTAAAAGTAGGTGAAAATTCTACTTTAGAACGAGTCATTGTGATGGAAAATACGGAAATTCCGGAAGGTACGACTATTCGGATTGGACTGGATCAGGAACCGCTCATCATCGATCAAGACAACTTAACAAGAATATTATCGTAAAAATGATTTTAAAGGAGGAGAAGATAGATGAACACAATGATGGGTCTTATTAATCTAGAGCATGAGCATCATTTTTTCCATGAATTAACTTATTTTCGAAACGGTTCCTCCATTCCTTTTGCTGGGCGTTACCGTTTGATTGATTTTACTCTTTCCAATATGGTTAATTCTAATATCGAAGAAGTAGCAATTTTCACGCGTAATAAATATCGTTCCTTAATGGATCATCTTGGAACAGGGGAAAACTGGGAATTGGATCGGCGACATGGTGGTTTATTTATTCTTCCGCCTGATTGGAATGACCCATCTGATATTTCAAAAGGAGACTTACAATTTTTCCATAATAACCGGGATTATTTTCATCGCGGTACGTCTTCCTATGTCCTAATCAGCGGTAGTCAATTTATTTCAAATACGGATTATAAAGAAGCTTTTCAATTTCACCTAGATCGCGGAGCAGATGTGACGCTTATTTCTACCCATGTTGAGACGTTTGATACTGAACATGACTCATGTTTTCGAATTGAAGCTGATGAAGATGGATGGGTCAAAGATATAACGAATGATAAGAAGAATCCGAAATTATTTACAGGAGTTTATATTATTAACAAAGAACTTTTGATGGATTTGGTCGATCAATGTATCGCCCATCATCAGGATCATTTCTTTATCCATGGAATTAAAGATAATCTCTCTGATTTAAAGATTCAAACTTATCAATATAATGGCTACTGTGCGTTTATCAATACGATTGAAAGTTATTACCGTCACAATATGAATCTACTGTCGGAAGATAATTTTCGGGATCTGTTTTACAAGGAACCATTTATTCGTACAAAAGTTGGTAACCAGCCTCCGGTGAAATATCGCAATGAATCGAGTGTCAAAAAGTCAATTCTAGCAAATGGCTGCATCATTGATGGCGAGGTAGAGGGCAGTGTGCTGTTTCGTGGTGTTTCAGTAAAAGAAGGAGCTACAATCAAAAACTCGATCATTATGCAGCGTTGTACGATTGAACCAGGAGTTTATTTAGAAAATGTCATTTTAGATAAAGATGTTCACGTAACGGCAAACCAAAGGTTTATTGGTTCAAAGGATAAACCGTATATAATCGCAAAAAGACAAATTATTTAAAAGTCTCTGGAGGCTAGACAGTAAGTGTTCATAGGCATGAAAGGAGAAATCTCTTTTGAAAAACGTATTATTTGTCGCATCGGAATGTACACCTTTTGTTAAAACTGGAGGACTAGCAGATGTGATTGGGTCACTCCCTCAAAGCTTGAAACAGTATGAGCGGATGGAGGTGCGCGTCATTCTGCCACTTTATGATGAAATTTCGGAAGAATGGCGGAATCAGATGGAATACCTCGCTTCCTTCAATGTCCCCCTCGGATGGCGTAACCAGGAAGTCAGTATTTATACACTTGAACATAATCATATTCTTTATTATTTCATCGCCAATGACTATTATTTCACCCGTAAAGGTGTTTATGGGTATTATGATGACGGAGAACGGTTTGTATTTTTCAGCCGAGCTGTCGTTGAAGCTTTGGCACATATTGATTTTAAACCGGATATTTTCCATGCCCACGATTGGCAAGCAGGAATGGCTGTGGCACTCGTGAAAATTATGCAGCCGGTTGAACACATGAAAACGGTCTTTACCATTCATAATATTAAATACCAAGGAGTCATGCCTCTTGGCACATATGACGATTTCCTTCAATTACCTGCAGAGCATATTGGCGGTATGGAATGGAATGGGATGTTAAACTGCCTAAAAAGTGCACTGTTTCATGCCGATAAAATTACTACCGTCAGCCCGAGTTATGCTGAGGAAATTAAAGATCCTTATTATAGTGAAGGACTTCATTCCATCCTTTTAGAAAGGTCAGCTGATTTAGTCGGTGTGCTTAACGGTATCGATACAAATGAATATAATCCATTAAAAGATCCATCTATTCCAGTGAAATATCGTTCTTCGAGAGCTAGAAAGAAGAGTAATAAAATTGCTCTTCAAGAAAAAATTGGGTTGCCGATTGATAGTGAAAAGCCACTATATATTATTATTACTCGTCTTGTAGAGCAAAAAGGGCTTCATCTCGTAAAACATATTTTAGATGATTTTCTTCAAGAGGACGTCCAATTGGCAATTTTAGGCACTGGTGATGAAGAATTTGAATCGTTTTTTGCGGAGGCTGCTCATCGCTATCCGGAAAAACTAGCGACGATATTAACCTTTGATGAAGGGCTAGCGCGCCAATTATATGCGGGTGCCGATTTCTTTGTCATGCCATCTAAGTTTGAACCGTGCGGACTGGCCCAACTGATTGCCTTGCAATATAAAACGGTTCCTATTGTTCGAGAAACAGGCGGGCTAAAAGATACGATCCATCCATTTAACGAAATAACGGGTGAAGGAAATGGATTTAGTTTTACAAATTACAATGCTCATGATCTTTTGAGTGTGTTACGCTATTCATTAACAATTTTCAATGATCCATTTCAATGGTCTCAGCTTCTAAAAAATGTCAATAAAAGTCAGTTCAGTTGGAAGGATTCAGCTAGCGACTATGCAAACCTTTATGAGGAAATTACATCTATTTACGTATAAGGGGGGCTGATCTTGCCACAGCTAACTGTAGAGGAACTAAAAGAACGGATTGTAAACAAACTGAAGACAGACAAAGGGATAGACATATTAGATGCACAGAATAAAGATATTTATTACGTAATCGCTTCGATTGTGAATGAAGAAATCATGCCGCATTGGCTCGAAACTCAAAAAAAATACAAAGAGAAAAACTGTAAACAAGTTTATTATTTATCGATGGAGTTTTTAGTCGGAAGATTACTTGAAAGTAATCTTCTTAATTGCGGGATGCTTGAACATTCAAATCAGGCATTAACTGAACTTGGCTTAAATCCTGAGCAAATTTATGCGGTTGAGCATGATGCAGGCTTAGGGAATGGGGGGTTAGGTCGATTAGCGGCTTGCTTTCTTGATTCATTAGCCTCTCTTCACTACCCAGGTCACGGATTTGGAATTAGATATCGCTACGGTTTATTTGAACAACGTATTATTCACGGTAATCAGATTGAACTACCTGATTATTGGTTAAATGATCATTATGCTTGGGAAACCAGGAAAGAAGAAGAAGCCATCTGTATCCATTTTCATGGCGATGTACATATGTTCAAAAAGAATGATGGCACGCTTGAATTCAAATATGAAAATACTGATAAAGTCATGGCAATTCCTTATGACATTCCTGTCGTTGGGTATAAAAACGATGTGATTAACACTCTTCGGCTTTGGAGTGCCGAACCGGTTTTTCAAGAAGGGAACCACTTAACAGAAGAATCCCATTATTATCATGTTTTAGATCATCAGCATTCTATTGAACAAATTTCCGGATTTTTATATCCAGATGACTCAAGTCATGATGGAAAAGTATTGCGCTTAAAGCAACAATACTTCCTTGTTTCTTCCAGTATTCAAAATATCGTTAAAAACTTTAAACAAAATTGTCAAATGTCGTTAAAGCGTCTGCCTGAAAAGGTTGTCATTCAAATTAATGATACACATCCAAGCTTGGCAATTCCTGAACTGATGAGAATTCTCATGGATCAGGAACATTTCAGCTGGGATGATGCCTGGGAAGTAACAACGAAGGTGATAGCTTATACGAATCATACCATCATGAGTGAAGCGCTCGAAAAGTGGCCAAAGGGGATGCTTAAGCATTTGCTTCCACGTATTTACATGATCATTGATGAGATCAACGAACGTTTTTGTAAAGGTATTTGGTTCGATCATCAAGATCTGAGAGAAAAAATACCTGAGATGGCTATCATTGCTGACGATCAAGTTCACATGGCCCGGCTGGCGATTGTTGGAAGCTTTAGCGTGAATGGCGTTGCACGAATTCATACCGATATTTTAAAGAAAAAAGAAATGAAGCATTTTTACTCACTTTACCCTGATCGATTTAACAATAAGACGAATGGAATCACCCATCGCCGCTGGTTATTGCAAGTAAATCCGAAATTAGCGGGTCTCATCACTGATATCATTGGTCCGCAGTGGATCCAACGTCCGAAACAGTTGATTAGTTTATTGAAATACACGAAGGATAGTTCGTTTTTAGAAAAGTTCGATCAGGTGAAGCGGAAAAATAAGCAATTATTAGCCGACTTCATTCATGACCGCACTGGCATTTTAGTGGATGATCAATCGATATTTGATGTCCAAATTAAACGGCTTCATGAATATAAACGGCAGTTGCTTAACGTTTTTCACATCATTTATTTATACAATGAATTGAAAGAAAATCCCAATCTTGATATGATACCCCGTACGTTTATATTTGGAGCAAAGGCAGCGCCAAGCTATCATTTAGCGAAAGAAGTCATTAAACTAATCAATAAAGTTGCCTCCATTGTAAACTATGATCCGGATATTCAAGGAAAGCTTAAAGTCATTTTTTTAGAAAACTATAACGTAAGTCTTGCGGAGAGAATCATTCCGGCCGCTGATATTAGTGAACAAATCTCAACCGCGAGTAAAGAAGCGTCGGGCACGGGCAATATGAAAATGATGATGAACGGTGCTTTAACTGTCGGAACATTAGACGGGGCAAACATTGAAATTAAGGATTTAGTCGGCGATCCAAATATTTTTATTTTCGGTTTAACAGCGGATGAAGTTTTACATTACTATCATCACGGCGGTTATAATGCTACTGATATTTACAATACGGATGACAGGGTGCGGCGGATCTTAGATCAATTAAATCACGGGGAGTTCGGCTCTCATGAAATTGAGTTTAAAGATATTTATTACAATATTCTTTCACACAATGATCCTTATTTTGTGTTAAAGGACTTCGAACCTTATATCGAGACCCATGAGCTTGTTGAGCAAGCATACCGGGATAAGTTAACATGGCTCAATATGAGTGTGACAAATATTGCTTACTCAGGGAAATTCTCAAGTGACCGGACGATTCAGGAATACGTGACAGATATTTGGAAAATAAAACCGGTTTAATGGAAAAGCGCAAGCGCCCGTTAAGCGACGTACAAACCGCCCACAGGATGTGGGTGTGTCGACGTTGCCACAGGACGTGGCGATTCTAGTCGACGGATCCTTTTTAATCGAGATAAAGGAAACACAATGAGCCTAGAAAAGCGGAAGGCGGCTGTTCAGGGGCGACAAGCACAAGGCAGGCGCTGACAGAAGGCGTAGTTTGCCTTCAAAAGCGACTGACTTGTGACCTCGAGCCCCTGCCGCCTGGAGCTAGACACGCAGGCGAATTGATGTTGACTTATCGTAGGAAGAATCCCGAAGTTTGCTAGTCGCTGGGCGCTGGAGCTAGACAAATAAAGGTAAAGCGCTGACCTACTATCAGGTCAGCGCTTTAATATCGTTATGAAATTTTGACTCTTTTCTCGGTTGTTGTCCATCTCCCGCGTCGCGGGCTGCTGATTAGGTCATTGTATTCTAACACATTCAAATCCCTTTGAATGGTGCGAGGTGTGCTCCCGAATGCATCTGCCAGCTCCCGTGTCGTTACGGTGCCATTATCTTTAATGAATAGGTAGATGTCTTTAATTCGAGTGAGCATTCTATTCGTCGAAGGTTTCAAGAAACCACTCCCTCATCTTTAATCCCTTGGCAGATGGTGCGGACGGCTTAATGCCCCGGACAAAACGGCGGCTTTTCAGACGTTTTTTTCCGTACGGACAACTCCTTCTAAGGTTAATTGATTTATCAGACACTTCCATTTTAACTCATTTGTTAGATTATTTAAAGGGGAACTTGAAATAAGGTAAAAAATACTAAAAAGACAGCCAATGGGGAATAATGAACTGCACCCCAATTGTTAGACACATACTCTAACAATTGGGGTGTATTTTTATGGCTAAATTTACTGCGGAAGAAAAATTACAAGCTGTTGCTCGTTATTTAAATGGGAATGAGAGTTACAGAGAAGTCGGAAAATCTCTGGGGATAAATTTTAGACACATCTATAAATGGGCAAAGCAATTTGAACATAATGGGGTAGAAGCTTTTAATAAACAATGTACAAGTTATACACAACAGTTTAAACTGGATGTACTAAACTTTATGACTGAAAATGGCGCATCCTTAACCGAAACAGCAGCTATATTTAATATTCCTGCACCTTCTAGTATTCTTGTTTGGAAGAATCAACTCGAAAAACAAGGAATTGATGCCCTTCAGACAAAGAAAAAGGGGCGTCCATCCATGAATAAGGAGTCAAATAAACAACCAAAACAAGCATTAGCTGAAGGTTCAGTTGAAGCTTTAGAAGCGCGCATTAAACAGCTTGAAATGGAAAACGAGTATTTAAAAAAGTTGAATGCCTTAGTTCAAAACAAGGAAAAATCACCAAACAAGACAAAGCGCAAATAGTCTTTGAGTTAAGGCATAAATATTCGGTGAAAGCACTTGTAAAGCTCGCTGGCATTCCACGTAGTACGTATTATGACTTAGTGAAACGAATGAATCAGCCTGATCCAGATGCCGATTTAAAAGTAGAAATCAAAGCGATTTATGAAGAACACGAAGGTCGTTACGGTTACCGTCGTATTCGTGATGAGCTAGCGAATCGTGGAAAAAAAGTAAATCATAAGAAGGTTCAACGTATCATGAAAGAGTTAGGTTTGAAATGCCTTGTACGTATGAAAAAATATAAATCTTATAAAGGCACTGTCGGTAAAATTGCGCCTAATCATTTAGACCGCCAATTTACAGCGGACGCCCCTAACGAAAAATGGGTAACAGATATTACGGAATTTAAATTATTTGGAGAAAAGCTGTATTTATCGCCTGTATTAGATTTATTTAATCGCGAGATTATTACGTATACCATTGGCCCGCGACCAACGTATTCATTGGTTTCGGAAATGTTAGAGAAGGCATTAGAACGCCTACCTGAAGAGAACTCACTACTGATGCATTCAGATCAAGGCTGGCACTATCAAATGAAACAATATCGCCATGCGCTTCAAGCAAGAGGGATTAAACAAAGTATGTCTCGTAAAGGAAACTGTTACGACAACTCTGTGATGGAGAACTTCTTCGGAATACTAAAGTCAGAATTCATTTACTATGGTGAATTTAAGAGTGTAGAACATTTTCAACAAGAATTAGAAAAATATATAGAATACTATAATACGAAACGGATGAAGGCAAAATTAAAAATGAGTCCGGTACAATACCGAACTCATTTTGAGCAAGCTGCCTGATGAAATAACCGTGTCTAACTTTTCGGGGTCACTTCATAATTATCCCGTTGACTGTCTTTTTGAATTAATTAATAACTCATGAACTTTTTGAATAAATTGAACGGTCACTTGATTGAATGTTTCAGGTTGGTCAATATTACATACATGGCCCGAATCTTTGATAGTAATGAGTTTTAACTCGGGTTGTTTTTTTACGAGCTCCTTCACAGGCGCAAGAAATAAATAGTCTTCTTCACCCATAACAAATAAGGTAGGAATGTTGTTTACTTGCAGTTGTAAAGAAGTTAAATATGGATTGATCGCCTTCGTTAATGCAAACCATCTAATAAATTCTTTCTGACACATCTTTTTTGCTTGATTAATAAATGCTAAGCGAGATTCTTTATGATTTTCGTTGGGCATTAAAATCCACGCATATAATTTATATAAATACATATATGGAACGATATGTTTGACAATATTAGCGATTCCTACGAGCAGCTTCGTACGAATATCAAGCTTAATGACGGCACCACCCAGTATTTGTGAAGAAACACGTTCAGGATATTTTTGAACGAGTGTCTGAATCACTATGGTACCGAGAGAAATGCCGATAAAATGACTGTTTACGATGTTTAAATGGTCCATAACATGAATGACGTCATCTGCTACTTCGACAAACGAGTCATTCTTTTTCCATAGTCCTTTCATGGAGCGGCCATGTCCCCTGAGATCAATGCTTAAAATGTTAAAGCGCTTTCGATATTCTTTTAATTGTTTATACCATATACTGGAACTTCCGCCAGCTCCGTGAATAAGTGTCACCCAAGGATTAGCAGGATCCGATTTATAGAGACGATAATGCAGCACAGCCTGCGAACAGCTCCTTATAACAAAAATATATACTAATCTATTAAAGCATTTTTACAATGAAAAGTGAAGAAATTTGTCTATTTATGAAGAAACATGAACATGCATTTCAGATTCGCAGTGGATTTCAATGGTTAAAAGTGAATTCGTAACCTTTTTCCCTTTTTTTGAGGGCTATAAAAGAGGTACAATAGAAAACAGTTAGAATATTGGTCGAAGGAGTTATGATAATGACTACAATTGACTGGAAAGCAGAAGTAGATAAAAGAAAAGAAGATTTAATTAAAGATTTGCAAGGCCTGTTAAAAATTAAAAGCGTACTTGATGAACAAAATGTAACAAAAGATGCACCACTTGGCAGTAAAGTAAAAGAAGCATTAGATTATTTGCTAACACTCGGTGAAAAAGATGGATTTATTTCCAAAAATGTTGGAAATCTTGCTGGACACCTGGAAATGGGAGCCGGCGATGGCTTAATTGGCGTTTTGGGTCATGTAGATGTTGTCCCTGAAGGAGACGGATGGACCGTTGATCCTTATGGTGGTGAAGTGAGAAACGGAAGAATTTATGCACGTGGAGCCATCGACGATAAGGGACCGACAATGGCTGCTTATTATGCAATGAAAATTGTAAAAGAGCTTGGCCTGCCCCTTGAAAACCGTGTCAGATTGATTGTTGGGACTGACGAAGAAAGCGAAATGCGCTGTGTGACCCATTATTTTCAGCATGAGGAAATGCCTGATATGGGATTTGCCCCAGACGCTGACTTTCCAATAATCAATGCGGAAAAAGGGATCGCCGATTTTGATCTCGTGCAAACAGTTGATACAGCTGATGAAAAAAATTCTGCGAATATTACACTCTTATCATTTACGTCCGGATTGCGTTACAATATGGTTCCTGATTATGCGAAAGCTGTACTGGATGTAAAACAAGACCATACAGAATTAATGCAGCTATTTAATGATTTTCTAAGCAGTCAAGGATTGAATGGTCGATATTATATAGAAAGCGGTTATTTAATTTTGGATTTAGAAGGAGTATCGGCACATGGCTCGGAACCTGACAAAGGTAAAAATGCCGGCTTACTTCTTGCTAATTTTTTATCAACTGTCAATCTTGACCAGTATGGGAAAGATTATGTCTGTTCAGCAGTCAAATTCTTTTTTGGAGATTCGCATGGGCGTGCACTTGGTGTACAGTATAGTGATGACATTACTGGAGCGTTAACAATCAATGTTGGGAAAATGTCTTACAATGAACAAGACGGCGGCAGATTTGGCTTGAATTTGCGCTATCCCGTAACATTTAAACTGGAAGATGGAATGAAAGCAATCACAAATGTCGCGGGAAAATCAAGTTTTATGATTGCTAATTTGAATGATTCGAAACCCCATCACGTACCAGAGGATGATAAATTAATACAAATATTAAAAAGGGTATATGAAATGCAGACACATGAGAAAGCAGAACTGCTCGCAATTGGCGGCGGAACTTATGCAAGGACAATGACATCTGGAGTAGCCTTTGGCGCATTATTTCCAGGGAGACCGGATGTAGCTCACCAAAAAGATGAGTATATGGAATTGGAAGATTTGTTCAGTGCAACGGCGATTTATGCTCAAGCAATATATGAACTTGCTCGAACAAAATAAATGAAGGGAGTGGAAGCAATGGAAAAGGTAATTGTAAACGATCAAATCATGAATAGATCAGATGCTTCTGTTGATATCGAGGATCGCGGCTATCAATTTGGTGATGGTGTGTATGAAGTCATTCGCGTTTATGGCGGCCAACTTTTTACTGGGGACGAACATTTAAACAGGCTTTATAGCAGTGCGGAAAAAATTAACATAGCTGTTCCTTTTCAAAAAGGAAAACTGCAAAGCATGTTAAATAAGCTCATTAAAGAAAATGACATTATCGACGGATCCGTTTATATGCAGGTAACAAGGGGTGCTTCACCAAGAAATCATGTGTTTCCCGGGGAAGATGTTAAACCGGTTTTAACTGCTTATACGAAAGTAGTGGCAAGACCGGAAGCTTCTTTAGAGAGCGGTGTAGAAGCGATCGTTGCGGACGATATTCGCTGGCTGCGCTGTGATATTAAAAGTTTAAATTTGCTTCCGAACTTACTGGCAAAACAGGCAGCAAAGGAACAAGGCTGTTATGAAGCTATTTTACATCGAAGCGGCACGGTAACGGAAGGTTCTGCCTCCAATGCTTATATCGTTTCAAATGGTAAAGTAAAAACCCATCCCGCAACAAATCTAATTTTAAATGGAATTACCCGACAAGTGGTCATGGAGTTGTGCAACGACAATAACATCCCTTTTTCTGAAGAGGCATTTCAACTGGATGAATTACTTGAAGCAGAAGAAATTTTCGTCACAAGCACAACGTCTGAAGTGATGCCGATTATCCGGATTGATGGCAAAGTCGTTGGGGACGGAAAACCAGGCCCGTTAACAAGAAAACTCCAATCTTTGTTTTTTGAAAAAATAGGCGTGGCACATACGAAATAGGAAATATTAATAAAAAGTCTGCTTCATCCCGGATGAAGCAGACTTTTGTTTATTAAGCTAATTTGGTAAACTAAATATCATTAACCCCGAGGGGAGTATGAGCGATGTCAACTGGCCATTACTTTTTTGCGCTATCGCTTCCGGATGAAGTGAAGGAAAGCTTGCGTGAAATAAGCAATCAGCTTCAGAAGAAATACCCTTTTAAAAATTGGGTTCATCATGAAGATTATCATATCACGCTTGCTTTTCTAGGACGCGCAGCGGAAAAACAGCTTTTAGAAGCAATTCATCGGACGAAACAGGCTTTATGTGATTTTCCGGCTTTTCCGCTTTCGGTAGGTGGTATAGGCGTATTTGGCAGTAATAAAGCTCCAAGGATTTTATGGGCGGACACAGGACATTCTGATGCATTAAAAGAGCTTCAGCAACTTACATATGATTGCTGTACAGTTGCAGGGTTCCATCTTGAGAAGCGGCCTTTTAAGCCCCATATCACCCTTGCACGAAAATGGATGGGAGAACAATCGTTTATAAAAGATGAACTTAAGCAATATGCGGAAGAGTTTTTTCCTAATATTGAATGCCTTGCAATGGAAGCAGTCGTTTATCAAACACATCCAGAACGGATTCCTAAATATGAAAAAATAGAGTCGTTCAAGCTGCTGTCTTGACGTTAAAGGAAGGTCATCTTAATTGGCTCAATTGATAAAATTACAAGACTATATATCCCGTTATGAAACGGATTTGTCGCGCTATCCAACCCAGTTTGTCCGATTAAAAAAGCAGCAGTGGGAAAAAATGAAAAATGCTTGGGAAATGGGTGTAGTTCCGGAATCAAAAGACACTTTTGAAAAAGAGAGCATTGAACAAGGATTTCTAGATAAGGTAAGAGGTTGGTTCAATAAGAAAGATGTTGAGGATCTTCAAGAAATAGAAGAAGCAGAAATTCACAATCAAAATGATGAACAAATGGATTTTTCACTCTCCCTTCAAGCTGCTGATACGGAAATGGAATTGAAACAGCAGTTCCTTGATCAGTTATTGCGGTTTCAAATGAAATGGGCGAGCTCAACTATTGCGGAAAAGTCATTCGTTGATTCAATGTATTATTCGGATGAGAGACTGTATCACTTTATACAGCGATTTCCTGATACATTCCTGCTTTTCTATGAACCGATCTTTTTATTGAAAAAAGCACCGGTGGAATTGGAAGTTTTACTACTGACACCAACTGAAATCTGGTGTCTTGCTTTTTTGGAAAGCGAGGAAAATGCCGCATATATCGGTTCAACCGATCATTTTTGGTTGAAAAGGTCCAATGATCAAGACAGTAAAGTATTAAATCCGGCGTTGTCCGCAGGACGAATGGAAAAAATTGTGAACCAACTTTTTCGATTATATGAAGTCGAGCTTCCGATCCGAAAAGCGATTATTTCTAGAAATGGCTATATTGATTATCCCGAAGTTCCTGGTGAATTATTATTACTTGATAAGCGGACGTATCAGGAATGGTTCCATAAAGTGAGGGGCTCTAGTTCGCCATTAAAAATGATGCAATTACGAGCAGCTAAAGCGCTGTTAGACTATTGTCAGACGTCTTCCTATCGGCGTACTGAATGGAATCCGGAAAATGAATAAACCATTAGAGCGGCACAAGCTCGTCTTCATTGTGAATCCGGCAGCGAAAAATGGATACTGTCTGAAAATATGGAAGCGACTTGAAAAGAAGTTATCGGATGTTCAATATGAAGTTTATTTTACCGAAAAAGAAGCCGATGGGGTTGAACTTGCGACAAACACAGCAAATGATGCTGTCTCTTCCGTGCTCATCGTTGCAGTTGGGGGAGACGGAACCATTCATGAAGTCATCAATGGTGTGATTGATTTCCCTCACGTTACTATTGGATACATACCAGCTGGTTCCGGTAATGATTTCGCAAGAGGCTTTAGATTACCGGCAAATCCAGAAAAATGTATTGAATTTATCCTCAAGTGGATTGATTCTTCAGGAGTCGATTACGATGCCGGTTTTTACGAACTGGGCAATGGTCAATGCGGTTATTTTGTGAATAGTATTGGAGCAGGATTTGATGCTGTCATTACAAAGAAAGCAAATAGATCCGAGTTAAAAAAATGGCTGAATGTTTTTTCACTTGGAAAATTGATTTATGCTTTTTATTTAGTCACCGAAATTTTTCGATATCGCCCAAGTACACTTGAAATTTTTGTAGATGGGAAGACCAAGGTGTATAATAAAACTTGGTTTGTGACCATATCCAATCAGCCTTATTATGGAGGTGGAATGCAAATTGCTCCTCTGGCTGATCCGAAGGATGAAAAATTAAATGTAGTAGTCGTTCATGAATTATCGAGATTAAAACTTCTCTTCTTGTTTATTAGTGTTTTTTGGGGTGGACATCTAAAAAATAAAGAAGTAGATTCATATAAAGGGAAAGAAATCACAGTACGTTTCTATGATTCTAAACCGATTCATGCAGATGGCGAAAATATTGGTGAAACGCCGATCCACATTCGGGTTTGTCCAAAAAGTTGGAGACTTATCCAAAATCCGGACAAATTACCTCCTAAAAAGTAATAGATAGTGAAATGTTTTTAGGAAAATAGCAAAACATGCTTGACGAAAAAAGTCGATTAGCGCTAAAATTTAACATAGGGATGGCTATTGTGGTCGGATTGTTTCAATAGCTGTCTTTTTTCTTTTTAATAGGAACTATAAAGTCGCAAACTTGTGGATTACTTTGGACAGAGATTGTCTCCGTCCAGCTCCAGCGCTTATGTTCTTTCAGATAAAGATGATTCGGGGGACGATCTCCGTTGACATAATTGAAGGTGAATGACGGTGGAACATTTATTTGGGCAGGATTGGGAGATCATTTCTGCTGGTGGTGCAACAGGAGAAGCTTTTTTTGCAACGAACGAGAACCAAAGGTTGTTTCTTAAGCGTAATTCCTCCCCTTTTCTAGCAGTATTATCTGCAGAAGGAATAGTCCCCAAATTAATATGGACAAAAAGAATGGAAAATGGCGATGTGATCACTGCGCAACAGTGTTTAAACGGCAGAGAATTTGAGCCAAAGGAAATGGCTCAGGACCGTGCCGCTAAATTGTTAAAAAAAATTCACGAATCGCGTCCGCTTTTAACAATGCTAGAGCGTTTGGGGAAAACTCCGTATGGATCCTCTCAAATGTTATTAGAGGTGGAATCTACTTTAGATGAAGCTTTACTTACTTTGAAAGCTGTCAAAACATCGCTCTCTTTTTTAAAAAGAGAAGGTTCAAATATACAATGTAAAGAATGGGCAGTTTGTCATGGAGATGTAAACCATAATAATTGGCTACTTTCCGATACAGATGAACTGTATTTAATCGATTGGGATGGTGCGATGATTGCCGATCCTGCCCTTGATCTTGGACTACTGCTATATTGGTATATCCCTAGAGAGAATTGGTCTATGTGGCTGAAGCAATACGGTGCTAAATTAACGCCAGAACTTGAATTGCGAATGAAATGGTATACAATTGCCCACACGCTACTTTCAGTCCAATGGCATAAAAACAAGAACAGGATCAAAGAAATGGATCATTGGCTCAATTATTTAACAACTTTAAATTGAATAGTTATTAATTTGGCCAACCCACTGGGATAACTCTTCCTGGTGGGCGTTTATATGGTTGTCGAGATCTGCCGTATTTTTTCCAGTTTGGCAATAGGCGTAAATATTTTCAAGCAATGGCTGCATTTCAGGTGCAACCGATTGGTTCACAAGAAGTGATTTTACGAGCCGGCCTAATTGTTCACATTCGGAAACAGATCCACAGCAGTCTTCAAGATGATTAACTAAAATATCTTGCAATAAATGAACTTGGTCATGGTGGCTAAGTGGCATATGGAATCCTTCCTTTCAACTCTAAATTAGAATCCTTGCTAGTTTACGCAGTTCATTTAGCATTATTCATGTAAAAAAAGTAATGAGGTGTATCATACATGCGTTTAAGACATAAGCCTTGGGCAAAAGAAAAAATTGAAGAACATCCACAATATGTCATTCCAAATCCGGAATATTATCATGGACGTTGGAATGAATTATTTGAAAATAATAACCCGGTTCACATTGAAGTAGGAACGGGGAAAGGTCGGTTTGTGACTGAAATGGCCCGGGCTAATCCGGATGTGAATTATATCGGAATTGAACTTCAGGAAAGCGTCATTGTTTCGGCATTGGATCGATTAATTGAAGCGGAACTGTCGAATGTAAAGTTACTCCATACGAATGGAGAAGATTTACGCACGTTTTTTGCAAAAGGGGATGTGGACCGAGTTTACTTGAACTTTTCCGATCCTTGGCCAAAAAAACGACATGAAAAGCGGCGTCTAACATTCGAATCATTTTTGAAATTGTACGAAGACGTGCTCGTGGATGAAGGTGAAATCCATTTTAAAACAGATAACCGAGGATTGTTTGAATATTCCCTTGGAAGTTTTTCACGTTACGGAATGTTATTGCAATATGTTAGTCTTGATTTGCACAACAGCGAATTTGCTGGCAATATCATGACAGAGTATGAGGAGAAATTCTCCGCTAAGGGTCAGCCGATTTATCGCTGTGAAGTAAAATATCAAAGTATGGTAACCGCTGATGTGTAATCAGCGGTTTTTTGGTGTTAAGGAAATTATCAAATAATACTGTGTGGATAGGTTCCAAGAAAGTGAGTCATCGTCCAACTCCAGCGCCTAGCCCCTCGAGGTCAAATAACCTGAGCCAATTAAAGTCAAGACCTGACTTTTCTTGTCTCAGAACATTTGCTTGTCGGTGCTAATCAAGGCGCTTGCGCTTTTGTACGTGTGTAGAAATGGCAACAATGTTACAATATTCTAAAAAGCAGGGAGGTTGAGAAATTGGAGACATTTAAACTTGGGGAAATTACTTTAACATGGCTAAACGGCGGAGATACGTTCATGGATGGGGGGGCGATGTTTGGAGTCGTACCAAGGCCATTATGGACGAGGAAATATCCAGTCAACGATAAAAACCAAATAGAACTTCGCACAGATCCGATTTTTTTACAACTGAATGGCAAAAACATTTTAATAGAATCCGGCCTGGGGAAGGGGAAACTGACGGAGAAGCAAATCCGGAATTATGGGGTAACGGAAGAATCTAAGATTGAAGAATCATTGGCTGAGCTGGAATTGAAACCTGAAGACATTGATATTATTTGTATGACGCACCTTCATTTTGATCACGCGGGTGGTTTGACAAAGCGTGATGGGGAAGGATATGCTTCTGTTTTCCCAAATGCAGTTATTTATGCTTCGGAAATCGAATGGAATGAAATGCGAAATCCAAATATTCGTTCACGGAATACATATTGGAAAGAAAATTGGGAGCCGATCGCAGATCAGGTGCGGACATTTACAGGTGAACAAGAATTTGAGAACTCAATCAAAATGATTCATACAGGCGGGCATAGCGATGGCCACTGCATCATCACAATTGAGAGTGGCGGTGAGCGGCTTGTACATATGGGGGATTTAATGCCTACACATGCCCATCAAAACATATTATGGGTGTTAGCTTATGATGATTATCCAATGGATTCAATCCGTGCAAAACAGGAATGGATACCCGCTGCAATAGAAGCTGGAAATTGGTTTACCTTTTACCATGATGGTCATTACCGTGCGTTAAAGTGGGATCGGGACGGAAATATTGTTGATTCGGTTAAGCGAGTGAGACCGGAAGATAAAATGTCGTGATGGCTAATAAAGATGCCGTAACGGCCCATAAACTCTGTCCAACGGGCGATAAAGACGTCGGAATTCAAAAAAACAGGCATTTTCTGCCTGTTTTTTGATATATTTTATTTCTTACAATGGATACACATCAAGCACACTGCCTGTATAGGCATCCGCAATGAATTCGAATTGCTGGCTTTCTCCGTTTTGATTCCTTGTAATGCCACCGCGGTATACTTTCGTCTTAATCGCGTATTTCTGATAATCTTCAGGTCTCATTTGCATCCAAGAGCCATCAATACTACCTTCTTTTTTAAAAGCTCGTTTTACATCGGCAAGTACTTTTTCCCCTGTCAAAGGCATTTTTTGATTCAGTTTTGTGCTAAGGCAATAACCACTAATTAAACCTGCAGTCGCTCCGGCAATAAATGTTTTCCAGTTCAAATCTTGCACCTCCGAGGTTGTTAAGTAGTTTCAGTATACAAGAACTGAAACTTTTCTTCGACTTTAATCTGACTTTTACATATAAATTTGAATCTAATAGGTTTTTTGCCATTTCAATCTATTATCTTTCAACATATTCATGGTAATAAAACAGTTTTTAGGAGGTGTTGGTATGGATAGAAGAATGCCAAGAAAGCGACAAAAACCCCTATCTTTCTGCGTTTTTCCGGAGTATAGATGGTGCGGTCCCGGATGTAGCGGACCAGGTGCACCTATTAATGATGTGGATGCCTGCTGCTATAGACATGACCGCTGCTACAGCAGTGGAAGGCAACATTGCCAATGTGATCATGAACTTATCAATTGTCTACAATCCAAGATGAACCCTCATACCGTTAAAGGTCGGCAGGCAGCTCTCATGTATCGTGTGATGAAATTTAAAACAACATTTTGTTACTAATCAATTTTAATAAAATCGCATTTGTGGCAAGCCGGTTGAAAGTTCTGTAAAATATGAAGTATCCCATTTATTATTTTTGTAAAACAAAGGAGCACTCAGATGAATCAGGAGACATTGAACTTATTTAAAACGCTTACAGAGCTGCCTGGAACTCCGGGAAATGAACATGCCGTTCGAAAGTTTATGCGTGAACAATTAGGAAAATACGCTGATGAGGTAGTACAAGACCGTCTAGGGGGAACTTTTGGCGTTAAGCGTGGGAATCCGGAAGGTCCAACTGTCATGGTAGCCGGTCACATGGACGAGGTTGGATTTATGGTGACGAATATAACGGAAAACGGAATGATCCGTTTTCAGACGCTTGGCGGATGGTGGAGTCAGGTTTTGCTCGCCCAGCGTGTACATATTGTGACAGAAAACGGTCCAATTGATGGAGTGATTGGCTCGATCCCGCCACATCTTTTAAGCGATGCACAGCGGAAGAAACCAATGGACATCAAAAACATGTTGATTGATATTGGTGCAGACGATCGCGAAGATGCACAGCGGATCGGTGTGAAACCCGGCCAGCAAATTGTACCTGTCTGTCCATTTACACCAATGGCGAACCCTAAGAAAATCATGGCAAAAGCATGGGATAATCGCTATGGCTGCGGATTATCTATTGAGTTATTGAAAGAGATCCAAGGCGAGGAACTGCCAAATATTTTATATTCTGGGGCGACTGTCCAAGAAGAAGTCGGTTTAAGGGGAGCGGCAACTGCTGCCAATATGATTAAACCAGATATTTTCTTTGCACTCGATGCAAGTCCGGCAAATGACATGTCTGGTGATAAAAAGGAATTTGGTCAGCTTGGAAAAGGGGCTTTATTACGGATTTACGACCGTTCTATGGTAACCCATAAAGGCATGCGCGAATTTATACTTGATACAGCTGAAACAAATGATATTCCGTATCAATATTTCATTTCACAGGGAGGGACGGATGCAGGGCGTGTTCACGTTTCGAATGAAGGTGTCCCAAGTGGCGTGATTGGTATTTGCTCAAGATATATTCATACTCACGCCTCAATCATTAATGTCGACGATTATGCTGCAGCTAAGGAATTGATTGTGAAGCTAGTGAAGGCGAGTGACCGCGCGACTGTTGATTCAATCATAAAGCAATAACTTAAGAGGCGGAGAGATTCGCCTCTTAAGTTATTATTTGGTGAAAATAAAAGGAGAAATTTTAATGAAAATAGCAGTTGGTTCGAAAAATCCAGTTAAGATCAAAGCAGTTGAATATACCTTGCAAGAGGCAAGGATTCAGGGTTCTTTTATGTCGATTGACGCGCCATCCAATGTAAGCGAAATGCCATTTTCAGATGAAGAAACGATGCAAGGAGCTATAAATAGAGCTGAATATTGTTTGAAGCATATGGAAGCGGATGTGGCTATTGGATTGGAAGGCGGTGTCATGGAAACACCATTCGGATTATTTTTATGTAACTGGGGAGCGCTTGCCGAAAATGGAAAAACCACATTGCTTGCAGGTGGAGCAAGAATTAAATTACCTGATGAGATTGCAGTAAACTTGCGTGCAGGGGAAGAACTTGGTCCGCTGATGGATATATATAGCAGGCGTGAAAATGTTCGATCAAAGGAAGGGGCCATCGGTATCTTCACAAATGGCATGGTCAACCGCGATGAATTGTTTATTCACATTATGAAATTGCTCATTGGTCAAAAAGGGGACTGGCTCAAATGAACCTGTCCCCAAGAGTCATCGTTTAGTCGAAAATGTAGGCAAGCGCCTTGATTGCCTGGTTGACTGTTTCGACTGTCGCGTTTGATTTTCGTGATAATTCTTTCAAAGGATGATGGAGTTCTTCAGGGCGGATTAGAATGAGCGGTTTTCCAAGCGAAACTGCAGCACTCGCATCCATAGCTGTATTCCACTGTTTATATTTTTCTCCAAACAACGCGATAACCAAGTCAGCTTTTTGCATTAATACTTGAGTACGTAAATTGTTAAAGCTGGATGCGGCGGCATCCCGGAAAATTGGATTTGGTTGTTCTCCCAGTATTTCTTCACCAATTGCATCAGACCGATCATGATCTTCCATAGGACCGACAAAATCAATGGGAAGTTGCAGTGATTTTGCTTTCTCCTTAATCTCTTCACGCCAAGGACTGTGAATTTCACCTGCTAAATAAACGGTTAACCTCATGTTCATCCCTCCAATATGTACTTTATTCCATTCTAACATCAATTGCCGTTTTGGGGTTGTCAAGTAGTTTTTAAGAGTAGTATGATAATGTGGAGATTCAGTTTTAGGAGGATTTTAAGAAATGAAAAAAATAGTTGCAAGCTTCATCATCATTTTTACAGCCATGATCATTGCTGCTTGCGGAACTTCGATAGATAAAGAAAAGATTAATGCGGAGGCAAATGCCAAAAAGGTTTTTCAAGAAAAGTCAAAAGGGGTAAATGAAGAAATCCAATCGATTCAATTTCATCTTCCTTCAGGAGTATCTATAAAAGATAAATCACCGAACAATATTATTTTAGAAAAAGGGAAGCAACCCTATATTCTTTTTTATAACCCGATTGAAAATAAGCAGAGTGAAGAATTATATGAAATGAGTAAAACGAATTCTGACAAAATGGTAGTGGATCAAATATTTAAAGCTGACAATCGTTTTGGATATTTGCTTATTAAAGACGCCGGGGACAATATTTATGAAGTAACCGCGGGAGTTGGCGGAGTAAAAGCTACAACTAACTCGACTGTTGGGAGCATTGCGAAAGATGCAGAATTGTTGATGACAATGGCAGCATCTACAGTGGTCAAAGAATAATTTAACACAATATCTCCTCAAGTCTTTGTACTCCATATAATCGTTCCTGCTGTGATAAGCTAATCATATATGAGGAAGCACGGCCAAATTAATTTGGCCAGAAGCTGATCAACAGGAGGGAAATAACATGGAAAAGTTACAATCAATCGAGCAATATGACCAATTGAAAAATGGGGAGCGGACAATCTTCATGTTTTCGGCGGATTGGTGTCCAGATTGTACAGTCATCGAACCAATTTTACCAAGACTTGAAGCGGACTATCCTGAATATACATTTGTTGAAGTAGACCGCGACAAATTTATCGACCTATGCGGCGAACTTGATATTTTTGGCATTCCAAGTTTTATTGCCTTCCATAATGGTGAAGAGGCTGGCAGATTTGTCAGCAAAAACCGCAAAACATTGGAAGAGATTGAAGACTTTATAAATGGTTTGGCCGAATAAATAGAACGAACAGTCCGATGAGAAAAAAATCTCTTCGGACTGTTTTTTCGTTTAATCTTTATTTGATTTTTATACTATGTCCTCATTCTTTGAGACTGAGCCCATTTTCATGTAAAATGGAATATAGCTTATTTTGCGCCCAAGGAGGGTGAACTGATGAAGATGAACGAGAGTAAATTGAGAAGAGAGCTCGAAAGTCGTTTGCAAAAACCAGGTAGAGCCTTCACATATGATAGGAAGAACGAAAGCTTGCGCATTGAAAATGAAGAAACCGGCAAAGGAATAGATGTTGCGCTTTCCGGGATTGTGGCTAAGTGGCATGTACAAAAGGACAAAGCGATTGATGAAGTTGTGTATTATGTGGAAAATGCCCTTGAAGTAATGGGGAAAGAGCAGAAGGTATCTGGAAGTGAAAAGAAAATCTACCCTGTGATTCGTTCTACTTCCTTTCCAATTGAATCTGAAGACGGCATAAGGTTTATGACAGACGATCATACGGCAGAAACAAGGATATTTTACGCTCTTGACCTTGGCAATACATATCGCATACTAGATGAACAATGGATTCAAAAAGAAGGATTGGAGCCGAAAGAAATTCAGGAAATTGCTCGTTTTAACGTCCGGTCACTGCCGGCTAATATGAAAAAAGATACGGTGGCAGGCAATGATTTTTATTTTTTAAATACAAATGATGGCTATGATGCAAGCCGTATTTTGAATGAGAAATTTCTGCAAGAAATGGCTGAGACTGTAGAAGGTGATATGGCCGTTGCTGTCCCGCATCAGGATGTGCTGATTATTGCTGATATTCGCAATGAAACTGGTTACGATATCCTTGCACAAATGACGATGAGCTTTTTCACAACTGGCAATGTCCCAATTACAGCATTATCCTTTATTTATGAAAATGGAAAGCTCGAACCAATTTTTATTTTAGGAAAAAATCGAAAGATGGATCAATGAAAGGGGAAGGGAATATGAACGTATTTTACAACCGAGAAGGAATTGGCGATACGCTAATTATTACTTTAAAGGAAATTGAGAATAAAACATTCGATCGTAAGGGTGATGCAGCCCGTATTTATGATGAAAAAACAAATGAAACAGGCGGATTCAACCTATTCAACGCATCTAACTATGTAGAAGTCAGTGCGAATGGACAAGTTGAGCTAAATGAAGAAATCGTTGAGAAAATCAATGATGCACTTTCGAAAAATGGCTTTGAAGAAAAGTTAGCAGCAGATTTTTCACCGAAATTCGTTGTTGGTTACGTGAAAGAAAAAGAAAAGCATCCAAATGCGGACAAGCTGAGCGTATGTACGGTTGATGTTGGTACAGAGGAATTGCAAATCGTATGCGGTGCACCGAATGTGGACGCGGGACAAAAAGTTGTCGTTGCAAAAGTAGGTGCAGTCATGCCAAGTGGTATGCTAATCAAAGATGCAGAGCTGCGCGGAGTGCCATCAAGCGGTATGATTTGTTCGGCCAAGGAACTTAATCTACCGGACGCACCACAGGAAAAAGGAATTTTGGTGCTTGAAGCTGAAAAATATGAAGTTGGACAAGAGTTTAAATTTTAATAAATGAAAAGGTGTGAGCGGAAAAACCGCTCACACCTTTTTGAATTTCCAGCTGCTAGGCTAGGGATCATAAGCACGTGGGAAAGGTCGATAGTAAATGGGTCTAAATAAATTTCTATTCTTCTACTTTGATAGGAGAATAGAAAGGGTTTCTGTAATAATTCTCTAATTCAAAAGTCGGATAAAATTAATGATACATTTAAAAGCTTTAAGGTATATGTTATGCTTTTTTTGCGTGTAACAGGTAATAAAAGGGTATACCAAATAGAGGGACAGGTGTTTTTTGTATTAGCAGAAGGGGCATTTACTTCTATTAAAATTAAAAGAAAAATAGAGAGGCGGGGGAACAAATTGTATAAAAGAATATTATTAGCGGCTGATGGTTCTGAAAATTCAATTCGTGCTGCTGTGGAGGCCGCAAAAATAGCTTCTCTTTCAGGAGACTCCGTGGTTGAAATTCTTTACGTTATGGATTTTTCAAGGGCAACAAGCGAGGTACTTCGCAGTCAAAACTCTGAAACGCTTGAATTTGAGAGACGTAAAAAACTCTTGCCAATTGAGGAGACGTTTAAACAAGCGAATGTTACAAGTAAAATAACGATGCTTCATGGTGAACCAGGCCCAACGATTGTCGACTATGCTAATAAGCAATCATGCGATCTGATCATCATCGGAAGCAGGGGATTAAACAAGTTTCAAGAAATGGTCCTTGGAAGTGTAAGCCATAAGGTGGCAAAGCGGGTAAATTGTCCGGTGTTAATAGTAAAGTAAAATATATGAAAAAAAGCATTTTCCTGGAAAAGGAAGATGCTTTTTTCTATTTTATTGCATTGTTCAAAGATTTAATTATTCCCCCATGAAGACCGTCATGCCACTTTTCATTTATTAATTTTATAATATTCCGATTTATAGAACTATGTCAATACTTTGTTATTTTATTGTGTTAATCTTATAAAAAGGGGGAATCGATGTGGATGCAGTCTTTCAGTTAGAGCACGCTGTTTTCAATTATCGAGTGGCCGGTGTTTTGATAGAAAACGGGCATGTGCTCATACATAAACAAGCAAATGATGAACATTGGGCGCTACCTGGAGGTAGAGTTGAGGTTTTGGAAGATTCTCGGACAAGTATTCGTAGAGAGATAGACGAGGAATTGGGATACGCTGTGAGTGTGGATAAGCTGCTTTGGGTGACGGAGAATTTTTTCGAATATAACAACAAAAATTATCACGAGCTTGGTTTTTACTATCTTATTTCATTAAAAAGTGAAACAGCGATTTTTCAGAAAGACGACTTTTATGGTCTTGAAGGTGAGAGGTTGATATACAAATGGGTGCCAATCAGTGAGCTCGAAAATATTCAGTTATATCCCGAATTTTTAAGAACTGCTTTAAAGTTCATTCCGCAAAGCCCTCAGCACTTAATTATTAGACAACTATAGATGAAAGATAAGAAGGATGAACAGTAACGCCATGAAGTTCCTCCTAATCTTCCTATATTGATTTGAAATCGCTTTCCAACATCATACCGTATACAAAGTTATTCGAGAACATAAATTTTAATAAATCTAGAACCATATGAAACTTTCCATTATAATTAAGTACAAATATTCGGAAATTGACGTGAGCTGAATCGATATTGGAAGGAGTTAATCGCATGGGGAGTAATGGATATTTCGTAGGGTGGGGAACTTTAGCGCTTATCAACGCAGGTTTGCCACAATCTAAAAACAGAAGCGGATTGATTTGGTTCCTTGTCTCACTACTTCTTGGCCCGCTGGCTACTTTCTTAATCGTTATTTTGGATAAGAAGTAAGGAAGGTGGATGAACTTGGCCGTTACATATGTTGACTGGGGTGGAAGGGTGAAGCTGACATGGATTCGCAGCTCCATTCTACCGAAAAGAGAATTAATAACGAGTGTTCATGGGTTTTGTTTTTACAATGATGAGTTGCTATTAGTCGATTTAAATGATCGAGGATGGGATTTTCCGGGCGGGCATATTGAAGTGGGCGAAACAGCGGAAGAATGCTTTAAGCGAGAGGCAATGGAAGAAGGATATGTTGAGGGAAAGTGCAGGCTTTTAGGTTATATCGAAGTGAACCATCATGAAAATATAAATTGGAATGAAAAAAGTCCATATCCTCGAGTAGGCTATCAAGTTTTTTATATGATGGATATTCAGCAGCTCCATCCTTTTGAGGGGGAATTTGAATCTTCGAAGAGAAACTTTATTAAACCAGAAGAGTTTTCGAAGTATTATGATGGTCATCAAATAATATTAAATGATGCGTTAAAAGTAAAAAATAGTGAAAAAGGGTATTGCAAATGATAATTAGAACGGAATTACCGACAGACCACAGGGCAGTTTGTGAACTGACTTATCAAGCTTTTGGAAAACGGAAAGATGAATCCGAATTAATCGACCGCATTAGAAAATCGAGTGGTTTTATTCCGGAGCTTTCGATTGTAGCAGAAGAAGATGAAGAAATCGTCGGTCATATACTGTTAAGCAAAGCGAAAGTAATTGGAGATACGGGTGATCACGAAGTCATTGTTTTAGCTCCCGTTGCAGTTCATCCGTCATATCAGAAAAAAGGTGTCGGAAGTAAATTAATCGAAGAAGGTTTAAACAGAGTGAAAGCTTTAAACTATGGTCTTGTTTTATTGATTGGGCATCCTTCCTATTATCTGAGATTCGGTTTTAAACCTGCCAGACAATATGGATTGGAATTGCACCAATTTAATGTACCTGATGAGGTCTTCATGGTTTGTGAACTTAATGAAGGGGAGCTAAATCGTATTCACGGAGAGCTACGTTATCCATCTGCTTTTTTTGAATGAAATAAAGAGGGGGCTATGATGAATATAAAAAAAATGAAAGAAAAGCTTGCTAAAATATTAGGAAGTGAATTCACCGACATTTTTATAAATTCGGAAGGATATCAAAATAAGGTTGTGACGTTTCGGCTAAAAGCGAAAAAGTATGTAGCCCGATTAAGTGATGCGAAAAGACGAACGAAAGAAAGAATTGAACTTGAAATAACATTGATGGAATATTTATCGGACAAAGGCATCCACCTCGCAAAGCCTGTTCAATGGAACGGTTTAGACAAAGTGATAGATTTTGAATTCGATCTCATGTCCCTTATTGGCTGACGTTTTTTGAACATACAGGTGGGGAACCGGTAGATGTAATGAACAGTTCCGAATGGAATGGAGAATTTTTCTACCGCTGGGGTAGGATGATTGCCTCTCTTCATAGTGTAGATGATCCGCCATTCAGTGGCCCAAAAGGTTGTGAACGTCAAGTTCAGACAAACGAGGAGTGGTTAAAGGACCGCTATAACCAATTATGTGCTAAGCTGAATTCCCACGAGAGGACTGAGCAAAATTTCGGTCTTATCCATAATGACCTGCACCAAGGAAATTTTCATATTAAAAACGGAGAAATTATCCTGTTTGATTTTGATGATTGTGCTTATCAATATTTTGTACAGGATTTAGCGGTATCTATTTATCATGCTTTATGGACGGGGACATCGTTTCATTCGGAATGGGAGGACTTTCCCAATTACTTTTTATTTCATTTCCTAGAAGGTTATACCTCCTTACGGCATTTAACGGGCGATATGCTTGACCAGCTTAAAATATGTATGCAAATGCGAGAGGTGATTTTATATTCTTTATTTCAAGAAAATTGGAATCCTGAAAGTATGGACGATTGGCAGTTTGCAAAACTTGCGGAATTAAGAGAAAATCTTTTGGAAAAACGAATTCCTTATAGTACGGAGCTTGATGGTGTAAAAAACTTCTTTAATCATTGAATCACTCTCTCATTCAAAATCTGAGAAAAGAAATGCCCAATCCATTTAAAGGAAGGCCGTTTTGATGATAAAGCATCAAAACGGTTTTTTTAACGTCATCCTTAATGCCCATAATTTTAATAAACTAAAATATCTTCCTAAGTTCAGCTACCTGATGTAAGATATTATACCTATTTTAATAATCAGTTAATTCATATATACTTATGAAGGAAAAAAGCTTGTCGTATAAATTGATATGAAAATAATCGATTATAAGGGTGAATATTGTGTTAATAACCACTACTCCTTCTGAAAATAGCCTTTTGCACGAAATTGAAATGTTCCGGACGTATATACATGATTCTGTTGACTTATTTTCCAGTCATTCATCTGATGGTAGGTTTGTATATGTATCTCCCGCTTCTCAATACTTATTGGGTTTTGAATCTAACGAATTATTAGGCGTTTCTATTTATGATCTTTGTCACCCGGAGGACTCAAGTAAAATAGAAAGTTTATGTGATCGTAATCTTCCCCAAACCGAACGAATCTTTTATCGAATCCGTAAAAAAGAAGGAGATTATATCTGGTTCGAAACGACTAGAACTCTTTTAGTGAATAAGAAAGACCGTGATGGTTTTTTCTGTATATCCCGAGATGTAACCGCTCTCATGGTTGCTGAAAAGGCCTTGAAAGAAAATGAAGAAAGATACCGGTTATTAGTCGAAAACTTTCAGGATACAGTAGGGATCGTAACAGTGGATGGTTTTTGGATACATATGAATAATACAGGAAGGAAACTTTTCGGCGTTACAGATAATAAGGAAATGATTGGAAAGTGCTTATTTCATTATATACATCCCAACGAGAAAAAGAATGCTACAAACGAGATCGTACAATATTATCGAGAAGCGACACTTGAATGCACTCTGTTGCGTAGTGATGGTCAACAAAAATATGTAGAAATCAAGTTCATTCCCACATTATATAGGGAGAGGGAAACATACCAAGTGGTTATCAGGGATTTAACGGAGCGAAAAAAGACTGAACATATGATGCAGAGGGCAGAACAATTACATGTTGTTGGTCAACTTGCCGCCGGCATTGCTCATGAAATTCGAAATCCATTAACAACGATTAAAGGTTTTACACAATTATTAATACAGGATGAACCAAATAAATACTTAGATGTAGTCATGCAAGAAATTGAAAGAGTGGAAGAAATAATCAGCGATTTGTTACTCCTTGCCAAACCACCAATATCAACCTTTGAAGAAGTAGATATGCGAAAAATCCTCAATGATACGATTAAGTTGTTTTACTCCGAATCCTTGCTTCACAATATTGAAATCATCCAAGAAATCCAACTAACTAACTCAATAATTAAAGGCGAAGCAAATAAATTAAAGCAGGTCTACATTAATTTAATTAAAAATGCGATTGAAGCTATGCCAAATGGTGGTAAAGTCTTAATCAAAGCCACTAATGTGAATGAAACTGTAATAATTACCGAAGTGATTGATGAAGGAATTGGAATTCCCGTGGATCGGATTAAAAGGTTAGGCGAACCCTTCTATAGCACGAAAGAAAAAGGGACAGGGCTTGGTTTAATGATTTGCGATCAAATTATCAAAAATCATAGGGGAACATTTAAAGTTCATAGTATAGAAAATAAAGGAACAATAATTACAATCCAGCTCCCTAAAAATATGGATATGGGAAAGAAAAACAATCTTCCAATAAAACGCTTAAAACGAAAAGGCTGACTCAAACATTGAGTCAGCCTTAACCATTCGACAAAATTCGGGCGGTGACAGGCACCTGTCGAAACTTAGCGTGCTGTAGGGAATATGCGTTGTACTGTGGTTGTAAAGTCGTTAAAGAAGCCACTTACTGGGCGACCGCTACGGATGTCGTTGCGGTATCCATGCATGCGATCGTAAAAATCTGGGTTTTCAGAAACATAGACGTGATCAAGGTTGGCGTCCACATCTCTTACTTTATCTGCGATTCTTCTTTCCAGATGTTTGGTCAGTTCATTGCGGGCACTGCTATTCAATTTCACAGCAACATAAGCATTTCGATTCGTAACTAGAACATGAGCGCGGTCTACTTCATTTAACGTAGCTACATTGTCTGCTATATCGTCTGCTACATCTATTTGAGCATTGTGGTCATTCGTTCCATTACCGGTATTTGTTCCAACATTTGTACCAAAACCGTCACGGTTATTTAACGTGCCAGCTCTGTTATCATAGTAACCGGTCATATTATTCGTACGACCAAAATCACGGTTATCCTCTGGGTTATAGCGGACACCCATCGGTCTATTATTATTATTATTATCGGTAGCAAGGTTGCCTCTATTCGTTGTCCCACAGCCCATTAACATTACGGAAACTAATCCAACGCATAACACTGGTTTAACAAATTTCATTTTTTCGCCTCCTTTTTAATCGTGATTCTTTTATAATGTTCCTTATGCCTCAATTTTTATGCTCGTTTTTTGTTATAATGGATTAATGGCAGCTATGGCGAGATTTGGATAAAAGTTCGCATACATAATGTTTAAATTAAAGAAAGAGTGATATGATGTCCTGGTTTAAAAAAATATTTTCGAAAATGACGATGGATGATATAGAAGAAGAGGTAATTAGTCGTAAAAAGAAAGAGATTACACATCAATCAATAAAAACACGTATGACATACCAATACCCGAAAGGGCAATTTCGATTTCCTTTAATTCAAGACCAACCAAAAACGGATCGTCAACAGACGGATCAAACAAGAAATAAACAGGAGAGACATAATCAACCTGCTCAAGGAAAACATAATCAGCAAAGGCAATCAAATGAACGGACTATGGAAAAAAAGGAAACGGTGAGTAGAAAGGTTGAGCCCAAAAACCGAACGCCTTTCCGTCCTGCAAATATCCCTTCTCCCATCTATGGATTCAAACGTCCTGCACCAAAAGAAGACTTGGAATATGAATTGCAGGATTCGTTTCTTCAGGGCGAAAAGCCGAAAGAAACGATTCAAGAATTTGATGCTGTACCTGAAGAAACAATGGAGGAATATAAAGAACCTGTTCTTCTTGGGACCGATAATATCAATAAAACAGAGCAGGTGCCGGAAGAGAAGACAGTTGCATCAGAGCCGGTGATGGATGAGGAAAAAGATGAACCCGAGTTGGTGGTTGAAGTAGAGACAGTTGAACCGGAAGAGCCAGTACTGGACGAGGAAATACTTGACCCAGAGCTAGTGACGGAAGAAGAAATCGTTGATCCGGAACCGGCCATGGACGAAGAAATAATTGATTTAGACCATGTGACCAACGAGGAAATACTTAATCAAGACCCGATCATCAACGAACAAATTGTCGAATCAGATACCCAAATAAATGAGGAAATGGATAATTCAGATCTGGTCAATGAGGAAAAAATGAATCGCGATCATGAAAAAAGTGGGGATGAACATCCGGAAGATGGCCTAGGGTATGTTTCAACGGAAAAAGTGCATGACGATACCGCTCGTCAACATAAAGAGAAATCTCGTTCGAATATGCCATTTAATGTATTGATGCTCAAACAGGACCGGAAAAAATGGGAAAAGCAGCAAAATCAAAAACAACAACGTAAGGAACTAGAGGAAGCTAAGATCCAGACCGCATCAGCCCTGCAAGAACCTGGTATTTCAGAAGGTATATATCACTTTCCGTCATTGCAACTTTTACACCCGCCAGTCGTGAAATCCGCAGATAATGCCTGGCTGGATGAGCAAACGGAGCTTCTGGATGAAACGTTACTTAACTTTAATGTTAATGCGCGAGTGGTAAATGTCAGTCAAGGGCCATCCGTTACCAGATTTGAGGTTCAGCCTGATCCAGGGGTTAAAGTAAGCAAAATTACAAATTTAAGCGATGATATCAAATTAAGTATGGCAGCAAAGGATATCCGTATTGAGGCGCCGATCCCCGGCAAACGTTCCATCGGAATCGAGCTCCCAAATCATGACAGCAGACCTGTGCAGATTAGTGAAATCATTGCGAGCGACACTTTTAGCCGCACGGAATCCCCACTAACAGCTGTACTCGGTTTGGATATTTCAGGCGCACCTGTTGTGACCGATTTGAGAAAAATGCCTCACGGGTTGATTGCTGGAGCCACTGGTTCCGGAAAAAGTGTCTGTATTAACTCTATCCTAGTTAGTTTACTTTATAAGGCAAAGCCTGATGAGTTGAAGCTATTGCTCATTGACCCGAAAATGGTGGAACTCGCACCTTATAATCATATACCTCATCTCGTAAGCCCTGTGATTACAGATGTAAAAGCTGCGACAGCCGCTTTAAAGTGGGCTGTCGATGAAATGGAGCGCCGCTACGAATTATTCGCCCACGCGAGCGTTCGGGATATTGGCAGATTTAATGAACTTGCTGTTGAAAAAGGAAGGTATAGTGATAAGCTTCCGTATATGGTCGTAGTCATTGATGAATTAGCAGATTTAATGATGATGTCACCAGCAGATGTAGAAGAATCAATCTGTAGAATTGCTCAAAAGGCACGAGCATGCGGGATTCACTTACTAATTGCGACCCAGCGGCCATCTGTAGACGTCATTACTGGCCTAATTAAAGCCAATGTGCCCACTAGAATCGCTTTTTCGGTCTCGTCCCAAGTTGATTCAAGAACGATTATTGATATTAGTGGTGCTGAAAAACTACTTGGTCGAGGAGATATGCTATTTTTAGACAGCGGTTCATCAAAACCTGTGCGCATTCAAGGCACCTTTGTATCTGATCATGAGATCGACCGCATTATTGAACATGTTCGCAGCCAAGGGAAGCCAAATTACTTGTTTGAACAAGAAGAACTTTTAAAGAAGGCGCAAATTCAGGAAGATGAAGATGAATTATTCATGGAATCATGCGAGTTTGTTGTTAGTCAGGGAAGTGCATCAACTTCATTGCTTCAAAGACATTTTCGTGTCGGCTATAATCGGGCAGCACGATTGATTCTTATGATGGAGCAACGTGGAATTGTTTCTGAAGCCAGGGGCAGCAAAGCGCGTGACGTGCTCATCAACGAATCGGAGCTAAGCGAGTTAAAAGAATCTCTAGTACAATAAGAAAGAACATGGTATTCTAATTTGGGTAAACAAATGGAGAACGAGTAATGTTTTACGAGATACTGACCAATGAAGGTACGAGGAGTATTCGGAATGAAAGAAATCGAATTGAAGATGCAGGGGAAAATTAAGCGGCTTACGAACAATACCTTTAAATTTGATGAACGTGTTAAAGATGGTTGGTTTTCGGCTGTTTACTTTTTAAAAACAAGGGAAATTACAAAAAGGTTCAAAAGCGATAATATTGTCACAATGCAATTTTTCCAAAGAAATCATGCTGTTTTATGTGGAACCGATGAAGCCATTGCTTTATTGAAAAAATTTGCGGATGAACCGGAGAATTTGGAAATATATTCGCTTAAAGATGGCGATCAAATCAGTCCTTTTGAAACGGTACTGACCATCAAGGGGAAATATCAGCATTTTGGTTATCTTGAAGGAATTATAGATGGTATTTTATCAAGACGGACATCCGTTGCAACAAATGTTTATAATGTTGTAAAAGCCGCCGCTTTATCAGGGAGACAAAAATCAGTCATTTTTATGGGTGATCGAGATGACCATTTTACCCAGCAAGCCGGAGACGGTTATGCTGCTTTTATCGGGGGAGCTACCGCGCAGGCCACGCACGCCATGAATGAATGGTGGGGTAAGCAAGGTATGGGAACGATGCCACACGCGCTGATTCAGCTTTTTAATGGGGATATTGTGGAAGCAACAAAGGCGTATCGAGAAACATTTCCTGAGGATGAACTCATTTCACTTGTCGATTATAATAATGATGTGATTACTGATTCGCTAAAACTCGCTCGAGAATTTAAGGATGAACTAAAAGGTGTACGTGTCGATACATCTCGGACGCTTATTGATAAATATTTTCTAAGAAATCAGCACGTTCTTGGCACATTTGATCCTCGAGGGGTAAATCCAACTCTTATATTTGCTTTACGAAATGCACTTGATAAAGAAGGCTTCCAACATGTAAAAATTGTAGTATCTGGGGGCTTTAACGAAAAACGGATCTCTGAATTTGAAACACTTGGAGCGCCTGTTGATATGTATGGAGTTGGAAGCAGCTTGTTAAATATTACTTCAGGATTTACTGGAGACTGTGTTTTGTTAAATGGTGAACATTGTGCAAAAACCGGGCGAAAGTTCCGGCCAAATCCAAGACTTGAAAAAGTGGAATAAGGTAAAAAAAATGTTAAATAGCCATGATGTGCAATAAATGATATAATGGCTCAATACGAAAAAAAACTATCTGTAAAACATATTGCTTTCGTTACATACTAATTCTTCCATGTGTGAATAATAGTGGGAAGAACAAAAGATGGAAACCGACTTTAGCAAATGTATGTATTTATTCATATGATGCAACAGATAGATGATTGTTGGAGGTTCAAATATGACTGTATACCATTTCGTAGGTATTAAAGGCTCTGGAATGAGCGCTCTTGCACAAATCCTTCACGATATGGGATATAAAGTGCAGGGTTCGGATGTGGGAAAGTATTTCTTTACCCAAGAAGCCCTGGAAGAGTCGAAAATAAAAATTTTGCCTTTTCAGCGTAATAATATTAAACAAGGCATGACGGTTATTGCAGGAAATGCATATCCTGATACACATGAAGAAATTGAAGAGGCGATAAAACAGGACATTCCAGTTGTGAGATACCATGCATTTCTTGGAGAGTTTATGAAAAAATTCACCAGTATTGCTATAACTGGCTCGCATGGAAAAACATCTACAACTGGGTTGCTTTCCCATGTCATGGGAGGGGCAAAGCCCACATCTTTTCTAATTGGTGATGGGACTGGTAAAGGAGTAAAGAATGCGGAGTGTTTCGTGTTTGAAGCTTGCGAGTACAGAAGGCATTTTTTATCGTATTTCCCGGACTATGCAATTATGACGAATATCGACTTTGATCATCCTGATTATTTTTCCAATGTTGAAGACGTATTTTCCGCTTTTCAACAAATGGCCATGCAGGTGAATAAGGCCATTATTGCCTATGGTGATGATGAGCAATTACAAAAAATCCAAGCTGCTGTTCCTGCCATATTTTATGGGTTTGGAGAGGGAAATGATTTCCAAGCGCGTAATATTGAAAAGTCAACACGAGGAACAAAATTTGACGTTTTCGTAAGAAATCATTTTTATGCAACTTTTGAAATTCCGACATTCGGTGACCATAATGTATTGAATGCACTATCTGTCATTGCATTATGCCATTATGAGGAAATTGGTGCAGAAATTATCCAAGCACAATTAAAAACTTTCGAAGGTGTTAAAAGACGTTTTACTGAAAAAATGTTGGGTAATCAAGTTTTAGTAGATGATTATGCACATCATCCCGTAGAAATTAAAGCTACTATAAATGCAGCCCGTCAGAAGTACCCTGATAAACCAATCGTTGCTGTTTTTCAGCCTCATACTTTCACAAGGACACAAACTTTTCTGCAAGAGTTCGGGGAAAGTTTGGGAGAAGCAGATAAAGTGTACTTATGTGAGATCTTCGGTTCGGCACGTGAAAATCATGGGAAACTATCCATTGACGATTTAAGGGCAAAAATTGACGGAGCGGAAATTCTACATGAAGAAGATACTTCACCTCTCTTGCTACAAGATGATTCTGTTCTGATCTTTATGGGCGCAGGGGATATTCAAAAATTTCAAGCTGCATATGAAAGACTCTTACAACAACAATTGAAAAAAGCTCAGTAACTTATGAAAAACTGCCTTCATGCAAGGCAGTTTTTTTGTATTTTCTCCAGAGGTTTTATAAGTATATAAAATTGGAATAAAGAGTAAGATATATCCGTAATAATATCGGTTATAGAAAAAAGAGGGAATGCAATGATATACAACGAAGTATTAATAAGCTGTTTATGCTAAGCTAAACAGGGGTAAAGTGAATTGTACAATAGGAGGTGCTGCAAACAATGGTGATTATTCTTTATTTAAGTGTTGCGTTAATCGCAATCGCTCTTTTTATTCTCGTCATCAGCTTGACTAAAACATTGAAAGCAATGAAAGAAACGTTGGAGAGCGTATCCAAAACCCTTGACGGGCTTGAGTCGCAATTGCAGGGCGTAACAGGTGAGACAACAATGCTGCTGCATAAAACAAATGCCCTGGCAGATGACATTAACGGAAAAGTTGAGAAACTGGATACAGTCGTCGATGCGGTTCAAGAGGTGGGATACACTGTTCGTGAATTAAACAACTCACTAAAAAAAGTAACGACTTCCGTTTCTTCCGTCATGGTGAGAAACCAAGATAAAGTTGCTCAAGTTGTCCAGTGGGGTGCCGTAGCTAAAGAACTAAAGGATAAGTGGTTTGGTGAAAAAAACAAAGGCTTTAAGAAGACAAAACCATTTGATTCAGAAGTTTCCATACACACACAACAAATAGAAAACAGTCGAGGCTAACGATTAATTGGGTCTTCGCCTACTCAAGGCGCTTGCATATATTCTAATTAAGGGGATGATGTAAAGATGAGTAATAATAATAACAATAATAGTTCAGGAAATTTTATGACAGGAATCATCGTTGGGAGTATTGTAGGTGCTGCAACCGCGCTATTGATGGCGCCAAAATCTGGTAAGGAATTACGCTCTGATTTAAATGACCAAGTGGAAGCATTGAAAGAAAAGTCTGGAGAGTGGAAAGAAACTGTAATGGAAAAAGGATCAGAACTAACCTCTACGGCCATGGAAAAAACAAGCCAGCTTCAACAGGTTGCAATGGAAAAAGGCAGTAACGTTGTTGGAGTAGTGAAAGAAAAAGCTGACCAATTCCGTGATACAACGAAAGAAGCGTCTGATAACCTTGCTGAAGCAACGAAAGAAAAAGCTGACGAGTGGAACGAAACTGTGAACCAAGCGGCAGATAATATGGCAGATATGACGAAAGATAGAGCTGATCAGGTTCAATCACAAGTCGAGACAAAGACTGACGAAGTAGCCGAGAATGCGAAAACACTGTAAAGCCAAGTAAATAAATAAAGTGATTTTAAAAAATAAACAGGCAGGTCGCCTGTTTATTTTTTTTCACTCATTTGCGGCCAAACGATTTCCAAGTGATCACCATTATGAATTGGAGTATAAAAGGTCGCTTTTTCATTATTCATTAATAGAGTAAAATTACCATTGGAGTTTTCAGGTTTTTCAATTTCAACATAGTTAAAAATATCCTGAAAGATGAACGCAGAGTCATCCTTCTCGCGAAACTCAATCTCATCGCCGTTATGGATCGTGTCAATTGCATCCAAAACCTTGCCATCACGTATATATTCAATCGCTGTTTTTTCCATAATAATTTGCTCGTTATTATAAAACACCGTAATCGACCTCTTTAATAAATGCTGCATCGTTGAAGCCAAATTACCTGTGGTCGCCCGATTTTTTCTAGTAATTGAAATATCGATATGAGCGGGAAGCTTATCGTTATGTTTTGCAATTCTACCATTCAATAATAGCGAGCTCGAGAAAGAGGGGAGGAACGTTTCCTTTCCATTGATTTGCACCCTAAAAGGTTTGAGCATGTCAAAAAGATCATTCAGTTTTAGTGCAAGAAGAAGTTCCTCAATTGTTTCAGGAAAACAGATGATAATATCGTCATTGTCTTCAATAAAATCATCCAGCAATGAACTTTCACCATTTCTCGTAATTGTTGCATGAACTTCGTATTGAACCCCGTTGATTACTGCCTGTCTAACAGGGATTTCATCAATGAAATCTCTAATTCTAATTAGAGATTGTTCTCCGTCCTTACCTTTCAGTGCTGTGATTTTGTCCCCATTACATATCTCATCTTCCAAACTGCAAGCTTGGTCATTTTTTAAAATGATAGGCGGTTCGCCGAAGTTTCCCGGTATTGTTAACCTTTGTCCATTCATATTCACAAACATCGCCAATCCTGGCTTTCCATAAAGCTTATTAATTGTTATACCCGAAGCCAGAATGCAGTCAGCAACTGTTAGTTTCTTGACTTCAAACATTCGGATGGTCCGGTCGTTAACGGAAATGGTAACATATTGAATAGGCGATTTACGTGCCGAAATGGCGATCCCAATCGGAGTAATATTTTCCGGGCCGCTAGGAATCGTTTCAGCAAAGGTCAAACCTTGAATAGCGTCTGCTCCTCGGATAGCTACACGATTATCTGGCAAGCCTAATTTCTCGGCAAGGCACTTTGGTAAATCTGGAGTCATACTGCCACCGCCAACGAGCATGACGGCTTTTGGAGATTTCCCATTATTAAGTACTTTTATTTCATCACTTATTTCTGAGGCCAACTTATCAATGGCAGGAGCGATTTGATTAATCACATCTGCTTTTGAAAGTTCAGTTTCAAAGCCGAGAATATCATGAACAACAATAGATTCGCTAGTCCATAGCTCCCTTTTGGCCTGTTCAGCTTCGGGGAAGTCAAGCAATAGCTGATCGCTTACCGCCTCAGTTATTTCATCTCCCGCACTTGGTACCATCCCGTATGCAGTGACTGTTCCTTCGTTCGTAATAGCAATATCCGAAGTGCCCGCTCCGATATCAACAAGGGCGACATTCAGTCTGCGCATAGACACAGGGACAAGCACATTGATTGCTGCTATCGGTTCAAGCGTAAGGGCTTCAAGCTCCAGACCGGCTCTTTGTAAAGCTTTTATTAACGAGTCCACAACCACTCTTGGTAAAAAGGTAGCAATGATTTCTACTGATGCTTCATCGCCCTCTTGGTCCATTAAATTTCCGATAATCTCACCATCTAAAAAGTAGTGCAGCACGGAATATCCGACACAATAATAGGAATGAATTTTATCTGTAGCTTGTTTTTCAGCAGCGGCTGCCTGAGCATTTTGGACAGCAGTAAGTTCAAGATAAAGGATATCTTCCTTTGAAAGCATCGGTTTTCCTGAAATATTCACTGAAGCTTTTGCTCTTTCGGTTTTCAGCGCTCTGCCCGCCGCAGCAACACAAACTTTTTTAAGTTTGCCATGAGTTTTTTCAAGCTGATCTTTCATCTCGGAAATGACCTTAGCGACAGCCGAAATATCGTGGATTTGTCCATCAACCATTGCTCTGTCCTGATGTTCTTTTAAAACTAAATCCAGAACGTGATATTGTTCTCCCGATTCCTCGAGGATGATTCCTACGACTGAACGAGTACCAATATCCAATGCAAAAACTTTTTCGTCTTGCAAAATGTTCCACCTACTTTTTCTCTGGATAAATAATGAAGTTTCTATATAAATAAAACTGTACCATATCATACCTTTTAAAAGAAGATACAGCATAATTTATAACGGTTAAAACAATAATAATTAAGAAATAAGGCGAATTATGACGAAAAATATGAAAAAATGTTCACAATCAAGCGGAATCGTTTGCAGGATTTTGAGTCGTATCGTATGATTATGTGAAGAATTGAAAAGTATAAAAGGAACTACTTTTATGATATTTGCCGAAAGCAGTAAAAGAGGAGCGAGATTTTGATGAATATAACAATATATGATGTAGCAAGAGAAGCAAATGTTTCAATGGCAACCGTTTCTAGGGTTGTAAATGGTAACCCAAATGTAAAGCCGGCGACTCGCAAAAAGGTGCTTGATGTGATCGACAGATTGGAATATAGACCAAATGCAGTAGCACGAGGTTTAGCAAGTAAAAAAACCACGACAGTGGGCGTAATCATTCCCGATATATCCAGCATTTTCTATGCTGAATTAGCCCGTGGAATCGAAGACATTGCAACGATGTATAAATATAACATTATTTTAAGTAATTCAGATCAGAACTTGAATAAGGAATTGCATCTCTTAAATACTATGCTTGGGAAACAAGTAGATGGCATTGTATTTATGGGAGGAAATATTACTGATGCACACATCGATGAGTTTAAACGTTCTCCTGTACCAATCGTTTTGGCTGGAACAATAGAACAAACAGGTGCTGTACCATCAGTAAACATCGATTACCGCAAAGCTGCATTCGATGCTGTTACTTCTTTTATTGAACAAGGACATGACAAAATCGCGTTTGCCGTTGGTCCGCTTCACAACGCTATTAATCATGACCATAAGCTTGCAGGGTATAAAGAAGCATTTGAAAAAGCGGGAATTGCTCTGAACGATGACTTTATCATTGAAGGCGATGACACATATGATTCAGGCATCGAAGCATGGGAAAAATTAAGTGAACTTGCCGTAAAGCCAACTGCTGTACTTGCTGGAAATGATGAAATGGCCTTAGGTATCATGCATGGTGCCCAGGACCAAGGATTAAGCATTCCCAATGACCTTGAAGTCATATCTTCCGATGACACAAGGCTCACTCTAATGGTGAGACCACAGCTATCCTCAATCGTCCAACCGCTTTATGATATTGGAGCTGTTGCCATGAGGCTATTAACGAAACTAATGAATAAAGAAGAGGTAGAGGACCAAACTGTCGTACTTCCTCATAGAATTGATTTAAGAGGATCGACGAAGCAATAAGTTGCTTTGTTTAAGCCACTAAAGGGGATGGTTTCCTATTAGTGGCTTTTCCTATTAAATCTGACGACGTCCAAATCTGAAATGACGTCGTGAAATATTAGAAAATCAAAACTGAAAGCGTCCAAATATGAAATGACGTCGTGAAATATTAGAAAATCAAAACTGACGACGCTCAAATATGAAATGACGTCGTGAAATATTAGAAAATCAAAACTGACGACGTCCAAACCTGTAATGACGTGGTCAAATATTAGAAAATTAAAACAGAAGACGTCCAAATATGAAATGACGTCTTGAAATATTAGAAAATCAAAACTGACGACGTCCAAATCCGTAATGACGTTCTTAGATGTTAGAAAAACAGTCATAGACGACGCTATAAGGACGTAAGCACCGCTTGGTCAATTTTTATTCAAATACAATTCTGTTAATCATCAACGTAATAAGAAGCCTTACCATCCCCCATAAGCTTATATTTATTTATAAGAATCTTTTGAATGGTTCTCTTTGAGTTTATTACTTTACACCATTCGTATATAACATTTGTAGTGACCTTGCGATTTGGAAAAAGTATTTTATATTCTTCTACGCTCCGTAATATAGCCGATTGTAGTTCTTCCTTATTTCCGCACTTAAGACATATTAATCTTTTCTTATTAAAAATAACAGAAAGTGAATCACACAATCCACAAGTAATACCTTTCTTAAGTTCCTCAAAATCATAATTAGGTATGCGTGTGTAAGGTGACTCTGTTAAGTGCTTCGATGAAATCATTTCGGCGAGCTTCAGGTGCCTATTATTTAGTTTTGATGGTGTCGTGTTTAATTTGTTTATAAAGCGATTTAGCTGTGCTGGGAAAATAATCGGTAGGTTCATGGGGGCTTGATATAAGTGAAAATGGGGGTTGACGAAGATAATATATGATTCTATCGAAAAGTTGACTCCAAGATCTTGGAGTAGCCGTCGAAGTAAAAATTCATTTCGGTTTAATTGGAGTATAGGATTTTTTATTTCTTTTTTTTAAATTGTATACCACCTATCATCCTCTATATAAAAGTCACCCTCATAATTTTTCACTTCGAAATTATATAGATGATCTTGGCAAATTAACAGCGTATCGATTTGAAATACAGTGTTGTTACTTTCAAGCAATAAATCATTTAGAATTAATTTATCAATTGTCATACTCATCAACCATACATCGAACTTTTGCTCACCTTGGAAGCCTTTTTTAAGGTTAATAGAGTGCTGTTCTTCCTTGACTGGCAAATTCATTCGTGAATGTAAATACTTAAGAATTTTTAATTCTACTGATTCAAAGCGAGGTTTAATAATCATTTCCCACATCCTAATCAATATAATAATTTAAAGCGTCGGTATAATATATATAAATCCCTTTTCATATAGATATTAGAAATGGTTTCCAAAGAGGGGGATTAAACGATGTATCGTTCCAAAGGATTCCTATTTTTGTTGAGTATTGTAGGCATATTTTTACTTGTGTACGGAACGTCTGTTATACTGTACCTTTTGTCGGGTAATTATTTATTGGATGGGGGATTGACTGATCCAAATTATGTTTTCCTTGCTCTTTCATGTTCAGCCCCGTTTGTTTTGTACTTATTATTCAGTCGTAGACATTCCGCCAGAGCTCTGGAAGTAATTTTGACCAGTGGCCTTCTTTTTGTCGTACTTTTTATACCTGCTCACTTTTCTCTCGTATTAGACGGAGTAGAAAAAAGCCAGAATTTATTATTTAGATTAATTACTATTTTACCAGTGTACGCTTTATTATTACTTTGCATATCCCATGTAATGCTGCGTCGAAAATAATAAGGCGTATCTCGAAAGTCAGTAAAAAACTGATTTTCGAGATAGCTCTTTCCTTATGATTGGACTTGACCGTTTTTTTTATTTACCTGTTTCTGCTGCTGCCGAACGAAAAACAATGCGCGATCAACTGTTTGTCGGTTTTTTTCTTCAATATCTTTTTTTCGTGGAATCGGCTTGTATATATTAGGCGGATCGTCCCATTGCTCGATCATATTAATGGGTGCTTGTTGCTTCCACCGTTGCAGCCATGCTTCCGGCAACTTTCCTGATACGTCTGATTTGCCGATCATTTCGAGCCATATAAGCGACCAGGCCCTTGGTACAACTCTCCATATATCGTATCCACCGCCTCCTACAGCAATCCATTTGCCGCCACAATATTGATGGGCAATTTCATGGGCTAGCTTTGGAATGGCACGATATGTCGCCATTGTAGTGGATAGATGGGTCAATGGATCGTAAAAATGGGCGTCTGCGCCGTTCTGAGTAAGAATAACGTCCGGTTTAAAAAAATCAGCGATTTCACGAAGACCCGTTGAATAGGCTTCAATAAAAGACTCATCTTCTGTAAATGCGTCGAGCGGAATGTTGAAAGAATAACCATATCCTTTTCCTTGACCCCATTCATTGACATTTCCTGTGCCCGGAAATAAATATCTGCCAGTCTCATGTATAGAGAATGTGCAGACCGTATCATCATCATAAAAAGACCACTGTACACCATCACCGTGATGTGCGTCTGTATCCACGTACAAAACTCTCGCCTTGTATTTATCCTGAAGATATTTGATGGCCACTGCGCTGTCGTTATATACGCAAAATCCTGAAGCTTTGCCGCGGAATCCGTGGTGAAGTCCGCCACCAAGATGAAGTGCATGATTGGCTTGCCCCTGCATGACAACATCCACAGCTGTAAGTGTTCCGCCGACAAGTTGAGCACTGGCTTCATGCATACCTTCAAATATGGGTGTATCCTCGGTACCAATCCCGAAGCTTTCTGTTTTTTCTAAAGGTAGCCCTCCACTTCCCGCCAATTTAACCGCTTCAATATATGAGTGTTCATGATTCAGAAGAAGTTCATCATCCGAGGCAATTCTCGGATTAATAATATCCCCAGCGCCGATTGCACCAATCTCAGTCAATAAATCTAATGTAAGTTTAAGTCGATGTTGGTTGAAAGGATGCTGTTCCGAAAAACGGTAAGATAGCAGTTTATCGGAATAGACAAAAATTGAATCCTTTTTCATAATGACATTCCTGGTATATTGGGCCATTGTACGTGTAGCCCTTCTTTTTTCAATTGATCAATGACTTTGATTGGATTCATCGTTGCAACTCGGAATACGAGAATTTTGTATTTTTCATTGTCAGGATCCGGGTAGACAAGTACGCTATGAACATTGATATTTTGCTTACAGAAAATACCTGTCACTTCATAAAGGATACCCGGACGATTTTCCACTTGGATTTCAATTTGAGATCCCGGCTTATTTGCACCGGTTAATTCAACCATCGTATGTAACAAGTCTGTACCAGTAATAATCCCAACGAGTTTTCCACGATTAATAATTGGGAGACAGCCAATTTTGTGATCATAAAAAAGCACAGCTACTTCTTCAACAAAATCAAGTGGATGGCCAGTAATCAGATTTGTTTTCATGATGGACGATAATGGCATTTTCATTATTTCTTGAAGCCTACCGTCATCCCACGATGCAGGGGTGGCATCTTTTATATCCCGTTCAGTGACAAGTCCGATGATTTCGTCTTTTTGATTTATGAGTGGAAGGTGACGGATTGTATGTTCGCGCATCAGTTGATGGGCAGATTTAATAGAATCATCCTGTGTGAGCGTGATAACATCCTTAGTCATAATTTGTTCTACAATCATATGTATTCAACTCCTTATTTCAAATGGTAATTGTATCTAATACATCCAACGATTCATAAATCTTAGACCATCAAACTGCTGGATGGAATCAGTATCCACCCTTTTTCCAATCTTGACCATTAAACAATTAGCTGGATGCGAGCTGATTTCCGGATCATCTGTGGCGTACCATTCCAATCCGCCCGAATTCATCATTTTTTCCATCACTTTTCTATATTCCCAAACATCGAGCCCAGTTCCTTTTAAATCCCAGTGCCAGTAATATTCAGTCGTAATAATTATATAATCTTCCATAGCGTCATCCATCATAGATACTTTTAACAATCCCTTGCCTACACCTGAACCTCGAAACTTAGGGATGACCTCGATTGCCCCTAGCTCAATTAAGTTTTTCATATTGCCTTGTGACCATCGTTCAAGTGGATCAGGGAATAGGTAGGTAACGTACCCAACGACGAGGTTATGCTCACGAGCAACGATGATTCTTCCTTCAGGGAGGTCTGCAATACCAACTAAAGCTTCGTGCTGCTGTACAGCTGGTCTGAAAGCAACGAGATCTTCATGAAACTCAAGGTTTTTCAACTGATGAGCAGTGATTGGTCCTTCAATGATCAAGCTGCCACTTCTTACTTTTAATTCCATAGCGTTATAAGTTTTATGATGCTCCACAAAGCCGCCCCCTTATTGGAATTGTATCTGCTTTCATTATAACTTGATTCTGATAGAGATGAAATCATTTCTACTTTACTATTAAAAAATTGCGAATATTATTCTATTATATTATAATAGGAAAAAGTTATTTATATATACATAAAGGGAGTTGTTGACATGATGATGGAAGCGCTACCAGTTACTAAAGGGAATTATAACCTGCAAAACTATGACGAAACATATGCTAATTTCGATTGGTCAGAAACTGAGAAGACTTTTTCTTGGTATGAGACAGGCCGTGTCAATATGGCTTATGAAGCGGTTGATCGCCATGCTGAAAATTTCCGCAGAAATAAAGTAGCTCTTTATTACAGGGATGCGGATAGAGATGAAAAATACACATTTAGGGAAATGAAAGAATGGTCAAATAAAGCAGGAAATGTACTTAGAAACCATGGGAATGTAGAAAAAGGCGATCGAGTATTTGTTTTTATGCCAAGATCACCTGAACTCTATTTTGCAGTTCTAGGAACAATAAAATTAGGAGCGATTGTCGGTCCTTTATTTGAAGCTTTCATGGAAGGGGCAGTGAAAGATAGATTAGAGGATAGCGAAGCGAAAGTGCTTATCACAACGCCTGAATTGCTCAAGAGGGTGCCGGTAGATGAATTGCCTGCGCTGAAACATATTTTCCTTGTCGGTGACGATGTTAAGGAAGAAGGCAAGTATATTGACTTTAATAAGCATGTAGCTGAAGCGGATAAAAACCTGGATATTGAATGGGTTGATCGCAATGACGGCTTAATTCTTCATTATACATCTGGTTCGACAGGGCGTCCTAAAGGCGTTCTTCATGTTCATAATGCGATGATCCAGCATTACCAGACAGCTCGTTGGATATTGGATTTACAAGAAGAGGATGTTTTTTGGTGTACGGCGGATCCAGGCTGGGTAACAGGGACTTCCTATGGTATTTTTGGTCCGTGGCTGACGGGATCATCGAATGTCATTTGCGGCGGGCGCTTTAAGCCGGAATATTGGTATCAAACATTAGAGGACTTCGGAGTAACGGTTTGGTATAGCGCTCCAACCGCGTTTAGAATGCTAATGAGTGCGGGCGATGAGCTAGTGAAGAAGTTTGATCTCTCCCAATTACGCCATATTCTAAGCGTTGGAGAACCACTTAATCCAGAAGTGATCCGTTGGGGGATGAAAGTCTTCCATAAACGAATTCACGATACATGGTGGATGACAGAAACAGGTGCGCTTCTGATCGCCAACTATCCATGCATAGAAATCAAACCGGGTTCCATGGGTAAGCCAATTCCAGGTGTTGAAGCCGCCATTGTGGATGATCAAGGGAATGTTCTGCCGCCAAATCGGATGGGTAACCTTGCAATCAAAAAAGGCTGGCCGGCAATGATGCATGAAATCTGGAACAATAAAGAAAAGTATGATTCGTATTTTCTTCCTGGAGACTGGTATGTTTCAGGAGATTCAGCCTATATGGATGAGGATGGCTACCTATTTTTCCAAGGAAGAGTGGATGATGTGATTATGACATCTGGTGAACGCGTCGGTCCATTTGAGGTGGAAAGCAAGCTGCTGGAACATCCAGCTGTCGCCGAAGCAGGTGTCATCGGAAAACCAGATCCGGTCCGCGGTGAAATCATTAAAGCATTCATCGCATTGCTTGACGGAAACGAGCCAACAGATGAACTGAAAGAAGATATCCAACAGTTTGTTAAAAAAGGCTTAGCAGCCCATGCGGCCCCTCGTGAGATTGAATTCAGGGAGAAGCTGCCGAAAACACGTAGCGGAAAAATCATGCGCCGTGTCTTGAAAGCTTGGGAATTGAACTTGCCAACTGGTGACTTGTCGACAATGGAAGATTGAAACAAAAGCAGAAGCGCCCGTGTGCTAGGCGCTGGAGCTGGACGACTACTCACTTTTTTGCAATGTATCTATACAATCTTATTTAATAATTGCCTTAACGACATAAAAGAATCCCGCATCAATGGTAGATGCGGGATTCTTTCTGCACTTTTTATAGGAGTTAATCTTTCTTCTTTTCCTTTTCTTTCTCTTTCTTCGCTTCTTCTTCTTGTTTCTTTTTCTCTTCTTCTTGTTTCTTCTTCGCTTCCTCTTGTTTTTGCTTTTCTTCAGCTTTCTTTTTATCTTCAGCTATTTTCTTTTCATCATCTTTCTGTTTCGTTTCGTCTTTTTTCTTGTCCTCTACTGGTGCAGTTACTTCTTTATCATCGGGTTTTTTCTCTTCCTCGACAATTCCAATATTATTAGAAGGCTTGGATTCTCTTCCTGCTACATCGACTGCTACAACATAGAAGCTGCCTTTACCGACTTTTTGAGAAAGTGAGGAACCAGCTATAATTGACCCAACTTTTTTACCAGTACTTGAATAAACGCGATAGCCAATTACGTCATTACTGGATGAAGGTGACCAACTGATTGTACTTCCGGAAATAGATGCTTTAACAGCTGCAGGTGCCTTCCCATCATCATGAAGTTTGGCATCCGCGACAAGAATGTTTTTCCAGCGCGGATTATCCGGTATGAGCTGGGAAACATCCGTAACCATTCCATTTGTGATCCGTTTTACGAAGTCAGGATCAAGTAACGCTCCCTGGTGTGAAAACTCTGCTGGCGTTGATGCAAGTGCCATATATTTTCTGCCGTTTGCAATAACATAACGGCCGCTACCGAGGCTATCATCAACTTTTGTCGGTACGAATTTTGCATTAAATATATCCGTTTGAACGAGACCTGCTTTTGAACATGCTTCTGATGGTAATAATCCTGAAACGGCACAATAAGATCTGTTGACAATCCCGCCCGGCATTTTAAACGATTCCTTAGGTTTGACAATATCAGGAGCAACATCATAAGCTGCGTTCATCAAGTTGGCCCAAATTCGATAATTACGCAAACTTTCAGGATTCGATTGGGAATAAAGGGATGAATTAGATGTATAACCAATCCATGTTCCAAATGTGACGTTCGGATTGGAAGCTACAAGCCATGAATCTTGGTGATTATTAGATGTACCTGTTTTACCAGCCCAATCGGCTGAGAAATTAAGCATTCCAGGTAGACTAGCAGCGGTTCCATACTTAAACACATCGCGCATAACATCAATCATTAAATAAGCGGTTTGCGGGCTAAATACATTAACCTTTTTCACTTTATGCTTGTAAATAATATTCCCTTGGTGGTCGGTAATTTTATCAATCATATAGGCATCAATGAATTTACCGCCGTTTGTAAAGGTTGTGAATGCATTCGTATTTTCTTCTACTGTCACACCATGTGTTAAACCACCAAGAGCCGCTGAATACGTTACGTGGTCAATCGGATCTAAAGTTGAAATTCCCATTTTCTCCAAAAACTTAGTTGGTTTTTGATCGATGATTCTCGAATACGTACTAATGGCTGAAGCATTATATGATTGTGCTAGTGCGTAACGAGTTGAAACTAAACCATAGTAACGGCCATCTACATAGTTGCCAAATACTTTTGTTTTACCTGCTCCATTTGGTACTGCAATCGGAACGTCTGCAACAACTGAACCAGGGGCGCTTGCTCCAAGTTCCATTGCTGGTCCATATACAAGAAGTGGCTTCATCGTGGAACCATTTTGGCGTTTTGCCTGTGTAGCATGGTTCATCGCTTCCAATTCAAAATCTCGTCCTCCGACGAAGCTTAATATTTTACCTGTCTTATTTTCTATTAATATAGCACCGATCTGGACAGGATCGTCTACAGTTTCCATTTCACCAGTTTCGGGGTTTGCTCTTTGTCTTTTTAGAGTTGGGCCGTAATTTTGATACGCATCTTTTGTTTTTTGATGGATATCATAAATTTTCTTATTAATTGTTGTATGAATTTCATAACCATTTTGGCGAATATCGCGATTGGCAAGTGTCCAATACTTTCCGTAAAGTTTGTCATTTTTCTCCAAATCTTTTTTCTTATATCCGTCATTTTTAGCTAGCACTTCCATAAGCACTTTGATTGCGCGCTCCTCAATTTCAAATGTAAGTGCAGGATATTCTTCAAACGCTCGCGGCTGTTTCGGGATAAAATCGGCTGTTATATCATATTTCACAGCTTTTTTATATTCCTTTTCAGATATATATCCTTCCCGGAGCATCCGTTTTAACACTGTCTTCATCCTATTTAGTCCGGGTTCAAGCATTTCAGGACTTTTTATTTCGCCTTTATTGGTGAAAGGAGTGTAGCCGAATGGACTTTGTGGCAGTCCTGCAATAAAAGCTGATTGCGGCAAGTTTAATTCTTTAGCATCAACGCCAAAAATACCTTGTGCAGCAGCTTGTACTCCTCCGATATTTTGACCTGAAGAGTTTCGTCCAAAAGTAGAAACATTTAAATAAGCTTCTAAAATAGCGTCTTTCTCTAGAAATCTCTCAACACGGAGAGCGAGGAGTACTTCTTTTGCTTTTCGATCAAAAGAAACTTCATTTGTTAAGATCTGATTTTTAATTAACTGTTGTGTCAAAGTACTACCGCCCGATTGAACGGCGGAGTTGGTGAATTCCTGGAAGACTGCACGAAATAACGCCTTAGGCACAACTCCCTTATGCTCGTAAAAATACTCATCTTCTGTAGCAACCACTGCTTTTTTCAAGTAATCGGAGATTTCATCGACTTTAACCTCTTCCCGATCAATATCGGCGCGCAGCTTGCCTAGAAGTTTGTTTTTGGCAAAATAGATAGTTGATGTTTCTTCGTATTGATGAAGGTCTTTCACCAGTGCTTCTGCTGCCCGGACTTTTTCATCCTTCACTAGCGATGCAAAATATCCAGCGCCGACTCCTCCTGCAAATGCACCGCCAATCATCGCAACGACGATAAAAAGAAGGAATAAATTCCAGACTACGCCATATGTAATGCTCATACCTTTGACTACTTTTTTGTATTGAAGAGCGGAAACGGCTGTGCTTATTCGTTCCCAGCCTTTATTCGATTTATTCTTCATAAGTTTAAATCCCTCCAAAATCAATCCTATTATAGCATAAATGGGAGGTATGAAAGGTTTTTTTCTTGTTTAATTTGACAATAAGATTGTATTATGTTTAAAATACGATATATTAATCGAATATTCTTTGTGAGCATAGATAGGAATAAGTAATCAGCTGTCCCTGTTAATTAGAGAGCCGGTGTCTGGTGCAAATCGGCACAAACAGTATGATGAATTACCTCCTTGAGCTTTTGCCGTGAACGAGTAAGTAGCGGCAAACGGTATAGAACACCGTTAAAACTGTTGAGTGGGGAATTAGATTTTACGGTTCCCAAGTTGGGTGGTAACACGATGAACAATCGTCCCTTCGTTTTTACGAAGGGGCGTTTTTTATTTTTAAGGAAAGCGGGGACATCATAATGGAACAATTATTGGATGATTTAAGGTGGCGCGGGATTATTTATCAAGAAACCGATGCTGAAGGTATGAAAGAGACCATTGAGAAAGAAAAAATTTCTTTATACTGCGGTGTGGATCCTACAGCAGACAGTATGCATATAGGCCACTTGCTGCCATTTCTGACACTGCGACGGTTTCAAAAACATGGACATCGACCAATTGTATTAGTAGGCGGTTTCACAGGACTAATTGGTGATCCAAGCGGCAAATCAGAAGAGCGTCAATTGCAAACGATGGAGCAGGTTGAGCTTAATGTTCAAGGGATTAAGAAACAGCTTGAGAGGATCTTTGATTTTGAAGGTGATAGCGGCGCAATCATGACGAATAACTTTGATTGGGCAGGACCGATGAGCTTGATCACATTTTTACGTGATTATGGAAAAAATATTGGTGTTAATTATATGCTAGCTAAGGATACGGTTGCATCCCGTCTTGAGACTGGAATTTCTTTCACTGAATTTACTTACACCATTCTTCAAGCGATTGATTTCTTGCATTTGTATCAGAACTTTAATTGCAAAATGCAGATTGGTGGAAGCGATCAGTGGGGTAATATTACAAGTGGGCTGGAAATGATCAGAAAAATGGCGGGTGAAGGCGCAAAAGCTTATGGCATGACAATCCCACTCGTAACGAAAGCTGATGGTACGAAGTTTGGTAAAACGGAAGGTGGAGCCATCTGGCTTGATCCAACGAAGACAACGCCGTATGAGTTTTACCAATTCTGGGTTAATACTGCGGATGCAGACGTAGTAAAATACTTGAAGTTCTTTACTTTCTTAGAGAAAGCGGAAATAGAAACATTAGAGGGATCTGTTGAAGCAGAACCGCATTTACGGAAAGCACAAAGGGCATTAGCTGAAGAAATGACGCGGATGATACACGGGGAAGATGCTTTGCAGCAGGCTATCCGGATTACTGAAGCGCTATTCAGCGGTGACTTAAAGAAATTGAGTGCTGACGAAATTGAGCAGGGTTTCAAGGATGTTCCTTCTTATGAACATGAAAAAAGCGAAGATTCGGGGTTAGTGGAATTGCTCGTAGCAGCGAAAATCTCTCCATCGAAACGTCAGGCAAGGGAAGACATCCAAAATGGTGCGGTCTCAATTAATGGTGAGCGAGTGACTGATGTTCAGTATAGCTTGAGTGAAGAGGACAAATTAGGCGGGAAATTTACGATTATCCGCCGTGGAAAAAAGAAATATCATATGATCCAATATAAATAATGGGAAAATCCAGCTTTTCTTAACGGGAAGCTGGATTTTCATGTCAAAAGCGAAAAGATTTATTTAATTGCAATAAAAAACTCCGGTTCTCATTAAAAGGAACCGGAGTTTTTGTTTTGAAACTATTATCTTGAGTAGAACTCAACGATGAATGCTTCGTTAATTTCAGCAGGAAGTTCAGAACGCTCAGGGATGCGTGTGAATGATCCTTCAAGCTTGTCTGCATCAAAAGTAACGAATTCAGGTACGAAGTTTGTTGCTTCAACTGATTCTTTGATGATTGCAAGGTTACGAGATTTTTCACGAACGCTGATTGTTTGTCCTGGAGTTACTTTGTATGATGGAATATCAACACGACGTCCATCAACAAGGATATGACCATGGTTTACAAGCTGACGTGCTTGACGACGAGTGCGAGCAAGACCAAGGCGGTATACAAGGTTGTCAAGGCGTTGTTCAAGAAGAATCATGAAGTTTTCACCGTGTTTACCTTGCATTCTACCAGCTTTAACGAATGTATTTTTGAATTGGCGCTCAGTAACACCGTACATATGACGGAGTTTTTGCTTTTCCTGCAATTGCAGACCATATTCAGAGTGTTTTTTACGTTGGTTAGGACCATGTTGTCCTGGCGCATATGGGCGCTTTTCTAATTCTTTTCCTGTACCGCTTAGGGAAATGCCGAGGCGGCGGGAAAGTTTCCAGCTTGGGCCGGTATAACGAGACATAAGAGTCTCCTCCTTTGTTTTTATTTTGTTGTAAAATAAAAACCGATATGAGATAACATAGATGTGTATTTCATTTTCATGCACCATCGCCCTAGCAGCGGCGGGTTACGCGATGCACCTCATAAAAAAAGAGGAACAAAATACGGTCATCAAGTATTCATCCAGGCTGCATTATTTTACACAACGACCATTATATAATTAATTAGTATTAAAGTCAAACAAGCAAAAGAATAGGTTAATAAGCGAAACTCAACTAGGTATTTAGACATAGTTGTGGTATACTGAATAATAAGTAAATTAGCACGGTTATTACAAGCTGAATAAACTTTAACATTCTTAATATAGGTAAAAAGAAGTGGAAATATGCCATTATGAAGTGACGGGTGGATACAGATGAAGATAAACCGGGCAAATCCAATGCTTAAATTTAAATCAGTTGAAGAAATGAAATATAGAGAACTATATAGGGTCACTGAAAAATTCCATTCTACTATGGATATTAATAGTGTACTTGCAGAAATTATCCAAACGCTAAAAAAAGTGTTTCCAAAGTACGACTATTATTTACTTTTATCAAATGACCACGATGCCAGTCCGGAATTGCCTATCAAAGGTTTGGAATATAACTCCGAAAACGATTCTGCAATTACCGCGTATGTTAATGGTGCTGTAGAATTGGTTCATAGTGAATATCCCATGATGTATGCGCCGCTAAAAGGAAAGCAAGGGGTCTATGGGGTTTTACAAGTGCAATCTCATTTGCCGACACCACTTAAAAATAGTCAAATTGAATTTATTAGGCTTTTGGCCAATACAGCAGGAAGCGCATTAGAAAATGCTAAACTGTATCAGCAGTCGCAAAAGCTTATAGAAGATTTACGTCTAATTGATGAAACATCGCAAAAATTAAATTCCACATCCAGTTTATGCGAAACAATTGAGTATTTACATAAACAAATTACAAAATTATTTCGTCCCTCTGAAATTGGTTTTATTTTTCTTGGAGAAAACGATTTAGAAATTTTAGAAGCGAGCTCCAGTTATTTTCATAAACAGGATGGCCTGAATCTAATCAATACGACGATAAAAAAACTTAAAGATAATCAAGAATCCCTATTCATTGGGGAGATTAAACATATGCCTGAATGTGCAAAGCATGCGTATGGATCTTTAATGGCGATTCCAATGATTCATGGAGAATCAATTAAAGGTATTGCTATCGTTCTAGGGGACAAGCCTTATAGTTTTACTTTTGAAATGTTTAAATTGTTTCAATCGTTAATCCAGCGATCAACATTGGCGGTAACCAATTCAATGCTGCGTGAGAAGCTTGAAAAGATGGTGATTACCGATCAGCTTACACAGCTTTATGCAAGGAACTATTTGAACACTGCGATAAAAACTTCTATGAAAAGAGATAGAGAAGGTACCTTTATCTTGATAGACCTTGATGACTTTAAAACAATTAATGATACATATGGTCATCAAGTAGGGGATGAAGTGCTTATCCAAGTTGCAGACCTTGTTCGAAGCAGTTTAAGGGAAACAGATATCGGAGCTCGCTGGGGTGGCGAAGAACTGGCCATTTATCTTCCAGGTGTTCCATTAGATAATGGTGTGCATATCGCAGAACGTCTCTTAAATCATGTTTCGTTGAATACAGAGCCAGCAGTAACGATTTCCTGTGGTATTTCAAACTGGTTTTATGGTAAGGAAGATGAAGTAAAACAATTATTTTATCGTGCTGATACCGCCCTTTATAAAGCGAAACATGCAGGAAAGAATCAAATTGCCGTTAAACCTCTCGATTCAGCAAAAATATAAAATCGGACCGCTAACGGTCCGATTTTTGTATTTATAAAAATTTTATTAATGCTTCTGTAAATTTCTCAAGATACTCTTTGTCAACGTCGTCAAAGCGATTTTTTTCAGGACTGTCGATGTCGAGAACGCCTAGTAGTTTGTCATTTTTTATGATTGGGATGACAATTTCAGATTGGGATGCTGCATCACACGCAATATGTCCGGGAAATAAATGAACATCAGGAACTACAATCGTTTCTTCTTTAGCCGCAGCGGTTCCACAAACTCCTTTGCCTAATGGTATTCGGACGCAAGCAGGCAAACCTTGGAACGGACCAAGCACAAGTTCGTTATCTTCCAATAAATAAAAACCAACCCAATTAATCCTGTCTAGAAATTGACCTAGCAGTGCTGATGCATTGCTTAAGTTAGCAATTGTATTTTTTTCTCCTTCTAGAAGTGCTTCTAATTGCTTTATAACCATTTCATAGTTTTTCGTTCTATCCCCACTGTATGTTTTGACTTGAAACATTTTCTCCACCCTTTCTCCAACAATTTCTACTATAAAAACCGATATTCCTTCATTCACTAAATATTCTGTCGATAAGTCTTCAAAGGATATCGTGTTCTTTTCTCGAATTAATTAAAGTAATAATAATGATGCAAATACACGTTTAGCTATTGACCTATTTTTAGCACATCTTTTCACAATATACAAGATATTGAGAGGAAGAGTATGATGACTCTACATGGAGAAACGACAAAGGAATCTATCATAGCGGCGGCTGTAGATTTGTTCAATTCGAAAGGCTTTCAAGGGACAACAATCCGTGAAATTGCTGGAAACGCAAAGGTGAACCCAGCCAATATTTCCTATTATTTTCAAGGGAAACGGGGATTGCTCGAAGCTTGTTTTGTTCGTTTTTTTGAGCCATATTTGCAATGCTTGGAAGAAGAGGCAGCAAAGCTCGAACATGACCATGCTCTTCTTTGTCTGACTAGGGCCATAAAAAGAGTACTTCATTTTCAAAGTAGCAATGATTCGCTCGCACGCCTCGTCTGGAGGGAAGTTTCGATAGACACTCAAATTTCCCGTGAAATAATGTCCTCTTATTTAATGAAAGAAAGATATTACTTTAAGGTAATGATTCATTCAGTGTTAAAAGAAAGTCGAACAGCCTTTCCAGTTAGTATGGCGGTGATTCAGTTGAAGGGCATGCTCATGATGCCATATTTGAATAGTCAATATGTAAGAGAAGTGTGGGGCTTGACACCAAAAGAACCATATTTTGTGGAGAAATATAATGGGACAATCAGAAGTTGGTTGGAATCATCCCTAGGCACCCAAGTAAGTGCTTTTAAATCGGATCAAATAGCCTTCTCTATTTAAAATAATGTTTATTACCGCCTTCTAAGATAAGGCGGTATTTTTGTGGGGATAATTCCTTTTTTAATTTATAAATTAAATAAATGTAAAAAAAATGCTTTTAATAGTCAAAAAATGTCGCTGACATGGTATCATAGAGGAACATAACGAAAAAACTTATTAATTTTACATACATAGCATGGTTGAAAGACGGAAGGAACAGGGGGTTTACAATGAAATACGGCGTCGAAATTGTTATAGCTGCGATTGTTATCATACTTATTTTATTTGTTGTCGGCTACATAATGAGGAAAAAATATTATCAGGAAGTAGACCAGTTAGAAAAAAGGAAATTAGAATTAATGAACCGCCCTGTTGTCGAAGAAATGGCGAAAGTAAAGCAACTGAATATGACAGGACAGACCGAAGAGATGTTTGAGCGTTGGCGTCAAACATGGGACGACATCATTGCCGTTCAGCTTCCAAATATTGATGAAATGCTTTTCTACGCGGAAGAGTATACAGATAAATATAGATTTAAACAGGCTAAAGAAACACATGAGAGAATAGAGGACATGCTTACTAAAATTAACGATCAGATTGATCTTCTTCTCAAGGAATTAACCGAACTGGTGGGAAGTGAGGAAAAAAATAGAATAGAAATTGAAGGTATCCTCGAACAGTACCGTAAAACGAAAAAGACTTTATTGGCCCACCGCCACACCTATGGATTAGCTGCTGACCGTCTCGAGCAACTCCAAGATACCATTGGCGAAAAACTTGCTAATTACAAGGAATTGACGAAAGATGGTAATTATTTACAAGCGCGTGAAGTTGTTTTAAGCCTCTCTATTGATATGGAGCAGTTAGCAAGTAAAATGGAGAAAATTCCAGATCTGCTCACAGAGTGTCAAACGATGATACCCGCTCAAAAAAATGAACTTGCTGATGGATATAGAGAAATGAGTAAACAAGGATTTGTCTTGGAGCATCTTCAAATAGATAAACAGTTGAAACAATTGGAGAAAGAGCTAGAGACATACAAACAGTTTCTAAAAGATGCGGAAGTTGAAGAAGTTGAATCAGGCATGTATGAAACAAAGGAAAAAATTGAAGTACTTTACGATTTGCTTGAAAAGGAAGTATACGCCAAACATTATGTTTTTCAAGAAAGTGAAAAAGCTGGATTTATTCTTGACCAATTAAAGGATGTTAATGCAGAAATCGAGGCCGAAACGAATATTGTGCAAACTAGCTATCAATTGTTTGATAATGAGCTTGAGATGCCAAAAAGCTTTGAGAAAAGCTTAAGCCAACTAACAAGTCGTTACGAACTTTTAAAAGCTAAAATAACAGAAGAGACTACTGCGTTTACGCTTTTAAGCGAAGAATTAAAAGTAATTGAAGAACAATTAAAAGTTCTGCAAATGGAGCAAAATGAATTTATCGAACGCCTGCAAAATCTCCGAAAAGATGAATTGGAAGTAAGAGAAAAACTGGCGGGATTACAGAGGAAAATAAATGAAATTATTCGGCTTGTTCAAAAAAGCCGGATGCCGGGCCTACCGGGGGATTTTGAATCCCTCTATGATCAAGCCGAAGAACAAATAGAAGATGTATACAAAAGTTTAAATGAAAAACCACTGAACATGAAATCCGTGCAAAAATATTTGTACGATGCTACAGATACGGTTGAACATTTATATACGAGGACAGAGGAACATATTGAAAATGCAACACTTGCGGAAAGAGTCATTCAATATGGAAATCGTTATCGGGTTCGGGATCCACAATTAAGAGCAAACCTGGAACAAGCGGAACAAGCTTTTCGAAACTACGAGTATAAAGCAGCACTTGAACAGGCTGCGACTGCAGTTGAAGCGGTGGAGCCTGGAGCATTACAACGAATTGAAGAAATGCTAAACGAAGAGCTCATTAATCATTAAAGGTCTGCGCACATCGCGCGGACCTTTAATTGTTTATAGATAGTAAAAATAAATTGTGCTATCATATACAATTGTCATACCGATTTTTCACTTAGAAGGTGATTTGATGATTTATTTAGATAATAGTGCGACTACAAGGCCTAATGATGAGGTTTTAGATGCATATATAAAAGTAAACGAGAATTTTTTTGCTAATGCCTCCTCACTCCATAATTTTGGTGGCAAAGTGGAGCAACTGATCACAAAAGCACGTGAACAAATAGCCGATTTAGCTGGAGTCAAGCCATCAGAAATTATATTCACCTCGGGAGGTACAGAAGGAAACAATCTAGCCATTAAAGGTGCAGCCATAAATTATCAAGCTAGAGGCAACCATATCATTACAACCGCTGTGGAACACCCTTCTGTCAAAGAGCCGTGTAAACAGCTTGAAGGAATGGGATTTAAGATAACTTATCTACCCGTTAATGCTGAAGGTGCGGTGTCGGCGTCTGCTGTAGAAGCAGCTATAACCGACGAAACGATATTAGTTTCAATCATCCATGTGAATAATGAAATCGGAACGGTGCAGCCTGTTAAAGAGATTGGCCGCCTGCTACAAAAATATCCAAAAGTGATTTATCATGTTGATCATGTTCAAGGAGCTGGAAAAGTCGCCCTTGACCTTTATGAATCACATATTGATCTTTGCACTTTTTCTGCACACAAATTCAATGGACTGAAAGGCAGCGGATTTTTGTTTAAAAAACAAAGTGTGAAGCTTGCTCCACTATTAACTGGTGGAAACCAAGAGCAAAAATTAAGAAGTGGGACAGAAAATACAGGGGGCATTGTCGCGATGGCCAAGGCATATCGACTGGCAGAATCCAATCGTATCCACAAAGGCCACAAGCTTTTGCAAATTCGCGAATTTTTACTCGAAAACCTGCAATCTATTCCCGGTGTTATCATTCATACTCCCGTCAATGGAGCCCCTCATATCATCTGTCTATCATGCAAAGGACAGAAAGGTGAAGTGATGGTCCATGCACTCGAAGAAGAAGGAATCATCGTCTCAACGACTAGTGCCTGTTCTTCAAAAGAACAACTGCCAAGCAGCACATTAAAAGCCATTGGTGTCGAAAATGATATAGCTCAGGGAGCCATACGTGTGAGTTTATCAACTGAAAATACGTTAGAAGAAGCAGAAATCTTTATTAAAAAACTAACAGAAATTTTACAGCGATTAAATAAAGTGATGAGGCGAAATCAATGAATTATGATAGAATTTTAATTAGATACGGTGAAATGTCCTTGAAAGGAAGAAACCGTAAACATTTTGTGACAAAGTTAAAAAAAAATATCAAGTTTATTCTACAAGAATATAGCAATATCGGCATTGAATCCGACTGGGACCGGATGTATGTTTTATTAAATGGAGAACCTGCGGAACCTGTTATTTCAGCATTGAAAAATGTTTTCGGTATCCAATCATTTAGCCCGGCAATCAAAACTGAAAAAGATATAGCAGCAATTAGAGCAGCTGCTTTGCACATTATCCAACAAGCACATTCACCAGGCAATACATTTAAAGTATCTGCAAGAAGGTCTGATAAAACGTTTGAATATGATACAAATGGTTTAAATCATGCTGTTGGTGCGCATATTCTCATCAATGTTGAGGATATTAAAGTAGATGTCAAAAATCCTGATATTAATTTAATCGTAGAAATTAGGCAAGAAGCAGCCTATATTTCTGGAGAGGTAATTCAGGGAGCAGGCGGCTTTCCGGCGGGATCTTCCGGGAAAGCGATGCTGATGCTTTCAGGCGGAATCGATAGTCCTGTTGCAGGCTATTTAACAATGAAGCGCGGAGTCGGAATTGAAGCTGTTCATTTCCACAGCCCGCCATTTACGAGTGAGCGTGCTAAGCAAAAAGTACTTGATTTGGCTGATAAGCTTGCACAATACTCAGGAAGTGTAAAAGTTCATATCGTTCCGTTTACGGCGATTCAAGAAACGATCCATAAGGTCATTCCAGAAGGATATACAATGACGGCAACAAGGAGAATGATGCTGAGGATTACTGATGAAATCAGAAACCGTCAGGGTGGGCTAGCCATCGTAACAGGTGAAAGCCTTGGACAAGTCGCAAGCCAAACAATGGACAGCATGTATGCAATTAATGATGTAACCAGTACACCAATTTTACGTCCACTAATTACAATGGACAAGTTAGACATTATAAAAATAGCGGAAGATATCAATACGATTGAAATTTCAAATCGGCCATATGAAGACTGCTGCACAATCTTTACACCGCCATCTCCAAAAACACGTCCGAAATTAGAAAAAATAACTCATTTTGAACAAAAATTCGCTTGGGATGCTTCTTTGCAAGAAGCGGTGGAAAACACTGAGACCATTATGGTTAGCGCCAGAAAAAAACCATTGAAAGATGATTTGGAAGACTTGTTTTAGAACGGCTTTTAAAGATAGCAAGAATTGCAAACTGATGGAACAATTACCAAGGAATTATTGAATGAAGGCATGTGTTTTCGCACAATCTATTGTTACAAGGAGGTGAAAACACATGCCAAACAGCAACCAACTCTTAGTCTCTGGAGTAGAGCAAGCTCTTGACCAAATGAAATACGAAATTGCACAAGAATTTGGCGTTAATCTTGGAGCAGACACAACTTCACGTGCAAACGGATCTGTAGGTGGAGAAATTACAAAACGTCTCGTTCAAATGGCTGAGCAACAACTTGGTGGACACACACACTAACATTTTAATATAAATGGCTAAGGAGCGGGGCCCTTGAGGGTCCCGCTCAAAACTGTAGACATACTCGAAAAAGAGAGTTGACTACGGTCTTTTTATTTTTATATTGGGTAGATGGTTTTCCGAAGCTTACCGCTCGCTTTCCGCGGGGCGAGCGCCAAGCCGCTTCGTCGCTACGCTCCTGCAGGGTCTCGGCTGTCTCGCAGATCCCGCAGGAGTCGAGCGGACGCTTCTCCAAACCAATAAAATGCTACATTTTACTTTTCTATTTATACTCATTCATTTTTTTTATGGAAAGTAAGACTAACCTAGGGGTATTGGAAACTGTAATTCACTAAAAAAGTTCTCCTTTTGACGGTCTCTTCTATAAATAATCACCTTATTTCTTATGGACAAAGATTAATTGAATAGTACATAAAAGTCTTGGTTCTCCACGAAAGTGTCCTTTCCCCTTTCCGCTCATTATGGTTCTAATGAAATACTGCTCATGTTTGATCTTCGTTTTTCAATCTTCTTGTTCCCATTTTTATTTGTGCCTTATGTTGACAAAATTTTTAAATGCATTTTTTTCCTATTTAGTAAACATTAATAATAAATCGAAATAAGGTGTTCTTTAGTGTGCTCAACTTGTCTTAACGACATACAGCAACACATAATCCGTCATTATAAGGAAACTGGAAACGTCATGGGTTCAAGAGAATATGATCGCGCACGCCTTCGCCCTTCTCGCGGGACGGTTCGGTCACACACTAAACTATCTTTTAACGAAGTGGTGAGGTCTTGCCATCTGGAACCTTCCAATGAAACGAGAGTATTTCTCATGCCGAAAGAGTTGCTAGACCTGTTACGAATGATTGCGAAAAAAGAAAATCGACGTCCAAAAACCAATGATTTCGGTCGAAATCGAGATCCTAATCTTCCCCATTTCATGGCTTACTACAATGCCTTTGGCAGTTTTGAAAATGCACTAGCGCCGCTGGGATCGGCTCGGTTGATGATTACAAACGAACCAATTTACTGAATGAAATCAATCGGTTTGTCAATGAATTTCGTCGTTCGCCGCATGAACATGAGTTTTCAAGGTGTAACAACCCAGGTACCTACCCTGATAAACGTTTGTATAACACATACTTTTCGTCCATTTACCGGATGGCTCACCACTTTACATTGAGTATGCAGGAATCACAAACCGCAAAAACTATCGCCAGAACCTTGGTCGGAAAATCGCACATTGCAAGGAAGAACGATTACCACTTCTTGTGCTCTATCCATCGGACCTTGTTCGTTTACATGACATTCTACTTCCCTATTTCCAATAATGACCAGTATTCCTTATTGTAACCTGCTTCTTAATTGTTGAATGAGTAAATTGAAAAATAAAATGTATCTCATCATTGGTTTGGAGAAGCGTCCGCTCGACTCCTGCGGGATCTGCGAGACAGCCGAGACCCTGCAGGAGCGTAGCGACGAAGCGGCTCGGCGCTCGCCCCGCGGAAAGCGAGCGGTAAGCTTCGGAAAACCTGATCATCCAATATAAAAATAAATATTTATTTATAATGCAAAGTATCGCTTAAAATAAGTGCAAAATAACACCCTAAGTGACACCGAAGGGTCCCGCTTCTATATATTTATAGTAGAAAAAATTTAAAAAATTTATATGATTTTGTATAATAGAGAGAAGCCACAAATGAGGGGGAAACAATAATGAAACGAGAAAATTTATTGGCACCTGAAACATATAACATCATTCAAGAAGTGGAACGATTTGCTGCTGATCCACAAAAAGTTGCGATCAAGTGGGAAAACGAACAAGGGGAAACAAAACAAATTACATATAAAAAATTAATTGAACAGGCGAACAAAATCGGAAATGTATTTGTTGAAGCTGGACTAAAAAAAGGTGATACGATTCTTATCATGATTCCGAGACTTATAGAAGCGTATCAAGTGTATACTGCTGCTTTGAAATTGGGATTGATTGTCATTCCAAGTTCTGAAATGTTAAAGCCTCATGACTTACAATACAGGATCGAACATGGAGATGTAAAAGCAGTCGTAACCTACCATCCATTTACAGATCAGCTCGATCAGGTTGAAAATGCGGATGGTTTGAAAAAGTTTACTGTTGGAGAGGCGGTTGAGGGCTGGAATCATCTAGATAAACAGATGGAAACGGCATCGGATCAATTTTCTGTGGCGGAAACAGTAAGCAGTGATACTGCTTTTTTATCATATACATCTGGAACGACAGGAAATCCGAAAGGCGTCGTTCATACACATGGATGGGGATTTGCCCATTTAAGAACTGCCGGTCCGAACTGGCTTTGTATTGCTGAAGAAGATATTGTGTGGGCAACCGCCGGTCCGGGTTGGCAAAAATGGATATGGAGTCCCTTTCTATCCGTCCTTGGAACAGGAGCCACTGGCTTTGTATACAACGGAAAATTTGATCCGCAAAAGTATTTAACGCTTCTCGATAAATATAAAGTGAACGTGTTATGCTGTACACCGACTGAATATCGTATCATGGCCAAAGCAGATAATCTGACTGATTTTAGCCTCGAACATCTCCACAGTGCAGTATCAGCAGGTGAACCGTTGAACAGGGAAGTGATTGATACCTTTCGGAAGTATTTCAACATTGATGTGCGTGATGGCTATGGCCAGACTGAAAATACCCTGCTTGTAGGGATTACAAAGGGAATGGAATTAAAGCCGGGATCCATGGGGAAACCTACGCCGGGAAATCAAGTGGAAATTATTGATGAAATGGGTATGCCTTGTCCAATCGGAGAAGTGGGAGATATTGCAGTTCATGTGGAAACACCAGCTCTTTTTCAAAAATATTATAAAGATCCGGAACGAACTGCGATGCAGTTTAGGGGAGATTATTATATTACGGGAGATAAAGCGAAAAAGGACGAGGACGGCTATTTCTGGTTTGAAGGGCGCGGTGATGATATTATTATCAGTTCAGGTTATACGATTGGACCGTTTGAAGTGGAGGATGCACTGGTTAAACACCCTTACGTTCAGGAATGCGCTGTTGTGGCAAGCCCAGATGAAGTAAGAGGAAGTATCGTAAAGGCCTTTGTCGTATTAAAAGAAGGAGTTAATGAAAATGAGTCGACGCTTGTGTCTATTTTGCAGAATCATGTAAAAGACATGACGGCTCCTTACAAATATCCTCGTCAAATCGAATTTATTTCTGAACTTCCAAAGACAACTTCGGGAAAAATTCGGCGTGTGGAATTAAGGAAGCTTGAGAATCAAAGACTATAAAAGGCAAGATAAAAGGATAAAATGGTCTTGAAATGGTAGGGGATTGCAATTTAAGCAGTCCTCTTTTAAATTAGCCTGATTGTCCTTTCCATATATTCCGAATTGACAGAACGGTAGAAGATTCATAAGATTGATATACAAAATTCGCGTTTATTTGGAAGCGAATACAAAGAAATCGTCCTATTTACCGAGGTGGCACCATGAAAATTACAAAAAATTTCCAACTCATTCAAACGAGCATCCGACTAAAGCTTTTTCTCCTATTTAATGTCGTAGCTCTAATCCCCCTTATTTTATTTGGTTTTATTTCTTATGGGAAATCCACCAAACTAGTTAATTCTCAGTTCGGAGAGTATGGTGAAATATCAGTATCACAGCTTCAAAAACAAATCGAATCTACTTTAAATCATATGCATTATATTTCTAGTAATATTCAACTATATTTATCCGACCCAACGCTCATCGTTCTTGAAAAGAAAAAAGCAGCTACGTATTCAGAGTTTATTGCAAAGAAAAACTTTCTGCGATTTTTGGAAGCGCATAAAGCTGCGGAAACAAAGGGTATTTTTTTGATCACTAAGGATGGACATTATTATTCCAATACTTATCTTGATTATCAGAAACTTCAGAGGGAACCCTTCTGGAAAAATTATATGGAGATAGATAAAACAAAGGAATATTGGACGGGCTTATATACGCCAAATCATTACTATAAAGATAATCAAGACAAGGTAATAGGGCTTTTGATGCCAACAAGTTTGACGTATGGACTGCTAGATGGAAGCTGGATCTTAATTGAAACAAATGCCACAGACTTATTTAAATCTATTCAAAACCTTGAAATAAACCTACATTCTTTTATCACAATTAGGGACGAACATCAAAATATCGTATACAGAACAAGTGGAGAATACAAAGAAGCTGCAAGTGATATCGTCTGGTCTAAAGGAATGCAGTCAAACAACTGGAGTGTCGAAGTAAGGATTCCAGAAAAAGAATTTTACAAATCATCTGACGTGATTCTCTATGTTACGTTAATTGGTATAGTTGTTTTATTATTTATTATTTTTCTGTTGGCTTATCCGATTTCAAATAAATTCACTTTAAATATCCGGAATTTGGATAAGGCAATCAAAAAAGTGAGTAGCGGAGACTTCAATACACAAATTCAGATCACCTCTCGGGACGAGGTAGGTAATCTAGCGACAAACTTTAATAAAATGGTGTTAACGATTCGCGAGTTAATTCAAAAAATATATGAAAAAGAACAATTAAAGAAGGAAGCGGAACTATTGGCGGTTCATTATCAAATCAATCCGCATCTTTTATTCAATACGTTAAATTCCGTGCAATGGAAGGCTAAATTACACGGTGCTGATGATGTTTCCCAAATGATTTACCATCTTGTGCAAATTTTACAAGAAAACTTAAACTTTTCTAATGAACTCGTTCCATTGAAAGATGAATTGATAATTATTGATCATTATTTAAAAGTTCAGGAGATTCGCTTTGGTGAGCATTTTTCATATAACAAAGAAATTCCTGAAGGGTTAGATGATTGCTTGATTCCGAGAATGTCGTTACAGCCATTATTTGAAAATATTTTTTTTCATGCTTTTGATGACGGAAGTGGAAAAATTTGTTTGGAAGTTATGGAAAGCAACAGAAACATGATTCTCAAAATTACCGATGATGGTCGTGGGATTCCCGAATCCAAAATTTCGACTTTGATAAAGCCACCTATAAAACGAAAAGGCAGAGGTGGAATTGGTATGTATAATGTCGACCAAAAATTCAAACTGCATTTTGGGGATGAATACGGTATCACAGTTGAATCCAAGGAAGGAGAAGGTACCTTGATCCAAATAAACTGGCCAAAGCGGGTAGAAGGTGAGGAAAATGATGAATCCGATCAAAGTGTTGATAGCTGACGACGAAACAATCGTAAGGACAGGATTAAAAGCAACGATTAACTGGAAAAAGTACAATATGGAAGTGATTGCGGATGTACCAAATGGAGAAAAAGGCTGGCACGAGTTTCTAACTCACTCCCCGGATGTCATTATTACCGATATTGTCATGCCAGTGGTAGGGGGGATTGAGTTCGCCAATCGAATTAAGGAACATTCTCCGGCAACAAAAATTTTACTTCTCAGCTGTCATCAAGATTTTGAATATGCCCAGGAAGGAATGCGGCTCGGAGCATCAGGCTATCTTGTCAAGACTTCCTTTAATGAAGAGGAACTTGCTGGGTTTTTACGTAATTTTCAAGAAGAAATTATGGAGGAAAGAGGAAAACTGGCCGGGGAATTTCAAATCTCGACCGATCATTGGCCAGCTCCAATGAAGGCAGCTGTAAAATATATTATTGAGCATTTGTCTACTCCCATTCTCGTATCTGAAGTAGCGGAAATTGTCGGTTTGAGCAGAAGTCATTTTAGCACGTTATTTAAAAAAACAGCCGGTGAAAGTTTTCATGCCTTCATTGATAGGATGAAAATGGATCGAGCGATGGAATTATTGGAATTAACCCAAGCTCCCATACAGGATGTTGCCGAACAAATCGGGATGATGGATAGTAAATACTTTAGTAAATGGTTTAAAAAAACAACAGGATTCACTCCGACGGAATATCGGTTGAAACAAAAAGACACCAATATGCAAACAAAATGACACTTTGGTGTTTTATCTAACAAAATTACCCTAAAAATAGAACAAGAGTAAGTTTTAAACCGCTTTCATTAACGATAAGATGAAAGCGGTTATTCTTTTTGTCAGAATACTACTAATATAAAATTAAAAGGGGGAACCATCGTGAAACGAGTTTTTCAAATAGCTGCTTTGTTAACGATGATTTGTATGCTATTCCTGTCCGGTTGTAGCTCAAATTCGTCTTCGAATGGAGGTCCATCATCAACAGAAAAAGGGAAAGCATCAGGGGGTAAAGCTGAAAACACACTTCGTTTTGCAACTTGGGATTCAGGTGAAGCGTTAAAAATTCAAGAAGATATTGCGAAGAAATTCGAAGAACAAAATCCTGGTGTAAAAGTACAGGTCGAAGCGTATGGCGATGGTTTTGATCAAAAACTTGCTGCATCATTTGGCGCTAAGAATCCACCCGATGTGATGTATATGTGGAATTTCCCGGCATACTATCAATCACTTGAACCACTAGATTCCTTTGTAATGAAAGATTCTGATATCAATATGGATGATTTTTACCAAGGTTTGTTCAACTATTCTAGTGTTGATGGAGAATTATACGGCATGCCTGCTGGTTTTACGACGATGGTGATGTACTACAATAAAAAATTATTTGATGAAGCGAATATTCCATATCCTCAAGATGGATGGACATGGAATGATTTCAAGGAAATAGCCGCTAAGTTATCAGATCCGTCTAAGAAACAATATGCTTTGGGCCTTGAGCCAGAGCCGGACACATACGATATTCAAGGACTTGTATGGAGTAATGGCGGAAGCTTTATCAGTGAGGATGGCAGCAAAGTGGAAGGATATATGAATAGTCCTGAGACGATTGAAGCCCTTCAAACGCTCCAAGATATGCTCGATAATAAGACTGCCGTTTTAGTTGGCGGTAAAAACCAGCAGAGCGGTTCAGATATTTTTAAAGCAGGAAAAATTGCCATGTATGAAAGTGGAATCTGGCCGTTGGAAGGCTTTAAGGAAGCAAAAGTTGATGTCGGTACCGTTACTGTTCCAGCCTTTGCCGGAAAAGATGTAAAAGGCTTGGTAGCTTCTTCGGCAGTATCGATTGCAAAGGATTCAAAGAATAAAGAATTGGCATGGGAATTTGTGAAATTTTATTCTTCTGCTGAAGCAATCAAGATGAGAACAAGTGACCTACCTGTTCGTATCAGCGTTGTAAAAGAAATGAAAATGGAAGAGGATGAGCTCATTAAACCATTCTATACAATGCTCGAACGCTCTACAAATACACCGGCATTCTTGTTGAATAGCAATTGGAACGAAATAAACCGGAGCTTATCTGAAGCAGTAAATGCGAGCAGACTTGGTCAAGATACGAAACAGTTATTGAATGATGCAGCCAAGGAAGCAGAAAAGCATTTGAAATGATAATCAATACGGATATAAAGGGGTGTCAAGGTTGATCCAACAATCAGAATTAACAACACAGGTACAGACAAACACGAAACGCAAAATAAACTGGGGGGACCTTGTCCCCTATCTTTTTATCGCCCCTTGGATTATCGGATTTTTAGCCTTTACGTTAGGTCCGCTTCTATTTTCCCTCGTCATCAGTTTTTTTGATTGGCCGATTGTCGGGGAAATAACCTTTATAGGAATACAAAATTATAAAACGATGTTTACAGATGATCCGCTCTTTTGGAAATCACTTGGGGTAACAATCAAATTTGCTGCGTTATTTGTTCCATTCAATTTAATCATTGCTTTATTCCTAGCTATTCTACTGAAACAGCAAGTTAAAGGATATTCGTTTTTTCGGACATTTTTCTATCTCCCTAGCGTAATCTCTGGAGTGGCTCTCGCCATGATTTGGGCATGGGTTTATAACGGAGAATACGGCATTTTGAATTATATGTTATCACTCGTAGGAATAGACGGTCCCGACTGGCTGAACAATCCGAAATCGGCGCTTGTAGCGATGGTCATAGCAAGCTTATGGGGTCAAGGAACATTGATGCTAATCTTTTTGGCTGGATTAAAAAATATACCGCAAACTTTTTATGAAGCTGCTTCGATTGATGGAGCGGGAAAAATTTATCAGTTTTTCAAAATCACATTGCCGCTACTAACGCCAACAATTTTATTTAACTTGATCACAACCATTATTGCAGCTTTTCAACAATTGACGCTCGCTTTAGTTCTGACAGGCGGCGGACCCATTAAATCTACTTACTTTTATGCCATGTACGTGTATGAAAATGCGTTTAAGTATTTTAAGATGGGCTATTCCTCGGCGAATGCCTGGTTTATGTTTCTGATCATTCTCGGATTGACGATGCTCGTCTTTAAATCATCATCAGCATGGGTTTATTACGAAAGTGAAGTTAAATCAAAATAAACGGACAAGGAGGGATGGAAGTGAAAAGAAATCTTTATATGCAAAAAACGCTTGTTTATTCATTGCTAATCTTCTTTTCAATCTTATTTTTACTTCCTTTCTTTTGGATGATCACTACGGCTTTGAAGACACCGGAAGAACTTTATTTATTTCCTCCAAAGTGGATTCCGTCCGTGTTTCAATTCAGCAATTTTAAGGATGCTTGGACAAGTCAACCATTTAATACATTTTTAGTAAACACCTTGCTTGTTACTTTCCTATCAACACTTGGACAGCTCATTTCGTCTTCGATGATTGCATATGGATTTGCTCGGTTTACATTTAAAGGCCGTGATTTGCTGTTCATGATTGTACTCTCGACGATGATGATTCCATGGGAAGTAACGATGATTCCGCTTTATATGGAGTTTAATTATCTTGGTTGGATTAATACACTTAAACCGCTAATTGTACCATCGTGGTTTGGGGCGCCCTTCTTTATTTTTCTAATGCGCCAGTTCATCATGACGATTCCGAAAGAATTGGATGAAGCGGCACGAATTGACGGGGCAAATGCCTTCCAAATTTACTATCAAATTTGTTTGCCGTTAATGAAGCAAGTGTTGATACTCGTTGGTGTATTTAATATTTTAAACTGCTGGAATGACTATCTTGGACCACTCGTATTCCTAAACGACCAAAGCAAGTACACACTAACACTTGGACTTGCTCAATTCCGTGGGATGTTCGGGGTAGACATGGAAGGAATCATGGCGGTCACTCTCTTAATCAGTATTCTACCGCTCGCCATTTTCTTTATTGCCCAGCGCTATATCGTCGATGACATTTCTAACACTGGGATTAAGTGATTTGCTGGAGGGACGCAACATGAATTTTAATATTAAAACAGTACCGTTCAGTACTCATGGATCTTTTCTCGTCATCTCACATATTTCCGTTCCGGGATATGGAGAGGGACTATATATCCGCAACATCCGTGGTGGAGATGAAGACTTAGGTCCTGTTTTTAAAATCGATGTAATTGACGAACATAAAGACATCGTTCCATATGAAGTACTGGCAGAGCCGGCATTGCTCTCGTTACTAACAAAGGACGAAGGTAAAATCAGATTCTGTTTTTCTTCACCTGAAACCATTCGGATACAATCCTGCAAGTACGGCGTTAGATTGACTGCCGTAACTGGCTCGTATGATTATAGTGTGAAAAATTCCGACGGAACTTGGGAGATTAATAGTTTTGCACAAGAAATCCGTTTCAACCTTGCTCAACATAAAGGAGAGATGCATGTCGATGCACCATTTAAAGAACTTCGCTCGACACATATGATTATCGATCTTATACCTAATGAGAGGAATGGACTGGATGCCGCACTGACAGAATACAAGACGGTCCTTCCAAAGCAGCCTGATTATCAAGATTTCGAGTCAGTTGTTGAAAAAGCTAGATCAGATTTTCGAGCGTGGGTGGACAAAATGCTTCCCGCTCCAAAGTGGTTGAAGCCGGGCCATGATTTAGCTACTTATATTACGTGGTCTTGTGTCGTTAAATCTGAAGGGCTTCTGACAAGAAAAGCAATGTATATGTCCAAGAACTGGATGACGAATATTTGGAGCTGGGATAATTGTTTCAATGCCATGGCGCTTGCTAAACATCAGCCTGAACTTGCCTGGGACCAGTTCATGATCTTTTTTGATCACCAGGATGAATCGGGTGTTCTGCCGGACTTTATTAATAACCGCTATGCACTTTGGAACTGTTGTAAGCCGCCGATACACGGCTGGACGCTGAAATGCATGATGGAACGGACAGATTACATTGGGAAAGAGCAATTACAGGAAGTCTATGAACCTTTATGCAAGTGGACGGACTGGTGGATGAATTACCGTGATGACGATGGTGATGGAATTCCGCAATACAATCACGGAAATGATAGTGGTTGGGATAACAGTACAATTTTTCATAGCGGAACTCCGATTGAAAGTCCGGATCTTAGTGCATTTCTTATTTTACAAATGGAGGTTCTCTCTGAGATTGGACGAAAACTAGGCAGAGATGAAGAAGCATTCATTTGGCAAGAAAGGTCAGAATTCCTATTGAAACGTATGGTGGAACATTTCTGGAAAGACGGGAAGTTTGTTGCCCTTAAATCAGGTGAACATACCCATACACCGTCTGAAAGTCTCGTCTTGTTCATTCCACTTATTCTCGGACATCGCCTTGGAGAGGAAATTACTGCCTACCTAATCAGTGGATTAAAAAACTTTTTTACAGACCATGGTTTTGCCACGGAACGTCTCTCAAGCCCTTATTATCGTGAAGATGGATATTGGCGCGGTCCGATTTGGGCACCGACAACTTTTATCTTGATAGAAGCTTTGAAATCAGTCCAACAACTGGAGTTTGCAAGTGAAGCCGCAAAAAGATTTTGCCGGATGGCAAACGAGAACGGCATGGCAGAGAACTTTAACGCAAAAACAGGAGAGGGACTTCGTGACCGTGCCTTCACTTGGACATCTAGTGTTTTCCTGCTTTTAGCAAATGAATATTTACGATCAAAAGATTACATATCGTAGGAGGTATTTTATATGAATCAATTAGATTATTTTAATTTGAAAGATAAGGTTTCTGTTGTAACTGGCGCCGCTTCTGGCATAGGATTTGCAACAGCCGAACTACTTGCAGAAGTCGGTTCTCATGTCGTTCTACTAGATATTGATGAGCAGAAAGGAAGTAAAGCTGCTTCAGAATTGCGGGATAAAGGCTATAAAGCCGATTTTTATAAATGTAATGTCACTTCTGCAAAAGATTGTGAAGAGACCGCGGAATACGTAAAAAATACGTTCGGCAGAGTAGATGTATTGTTTAATAATGCCGGCGTTATCCGCCGAAAAACAGTCGTAGATTTGGATGAAAAGGACTGGGATCTTGTGATCGATGTGTCATTGAAAGGAGTCTTTCTTCTTTCTAAATACATGATTCCGATTATGGAAACAAACGGTGGCGGCAGCATTATCAACACCGGATCGGGCTGGGGAGTTAAAGGCGGCGACCAAGCAGCTGCTTATTGCGCAGCAAAGGCGGGAGTCGTCAATCTAACAAACGCAATGGCAATCGACCATGGGCCGCAAAACATTCGGGTTAATTGTATTTGTCCTGGGGATACAGATACGCCTTTGCTTAGATTAGAAGCAAAACAGTTAAATCTGGAGGAAGGTGCATTTTTATCTGATTCTGCAAAGGACCGTCCGCTTTCGAGATTAGGTACTCCGAGAGATATTGCGAAAGGCGTACTTTTCCTTGCTAGTGACTTATCTGGATGGGTTACAGGAACAAAGCTTGTAGTCGATGGAGGCGGACTGGCTTAATTTTACAAAAAAGAAGGAGGTCACTACGATGACAAATAAAGTACATCCATATATACCGAATATGGTTCCCAAAATCCAAGATGAAATGTTAAAAGAAATCGGCGTAGATTCTGTCATGGATTTGTTTGAAGGAATTCCTGAAGAATTACATTTTAAAGGTGAGATGAACATACCGGAAGCGTTAAATGAGTCTGAACTTCGTCGCCATATTGAAGGATTGTTAAACAAGAACGTAAGCGCAAATGAATTTCTGAATTTTTTAGGTGCAGGCTGCTGGCAGCATTTCATTCCAGCTGTGTGCGATGAAATCAATCAGCGTTCCGAATTTTTAACTGCTTATGCTGGTGAGCCGTACGATGATCACGGTCGCTATCAAACTTTATTTGAGTATCAAAGTTTAGTAGCCGAACTCGTTGATATGGATGTTGTCAATGTGCCAACGTTCGACTGGGGACAAGCGGCTGCTACAGCGCTCCGTATGGCTTCCCGCATTACGAAGAAAACGAAAATACTTATGCCAAAAACAGTTGCTCCTGAGCGCGCTAAAATCATCACTAATTACGGTTCACCACATTTGGATATAGAATACATCGATTTTGATGAAAAAACAGGTTTGCTAGTATTAGAGGATTTGAAAAATAAAATCTCAGAGGAAACAGCTGCTATTTATTTTGAAAATCCCTCTTATTTAGGCTTTATCGAATCACAAGGCGAAGAAATTTCCGAGATTGCTAAAGCGAGTGGGGCCTTGGTTGTTGTCGGAGTGGACCCAATTTCACTTGGCGTTCTTGCACCACCTAGTCATTACGGAGCTGATATTATTTGCGGTGATTTGCAGCCACTTGGCATGCACATGAACTATAGCGGAGGTCAGGCCGGCTTTATTGCAACACATGACGACGAAACGTTTGTACAGGAATATCCATCCCGCTTGTTCGGCATTATCCCAACGGTTAAAGAAGGGGAGTACGGATTCGGAGATGTGTTCTATGATCGGACATCATTTGCCCTTCGTGAAAAAGGAAAAGAATCAGTTGGAACCCAGACTGCTCTCTGGGGCATCACAGCGGGAGTATATTTATCACTTGTTGGACCAGAAGGCATGCACGAACTTGGTCAAACCATTATGCAAAACACACAATATGCAATCCAACAGATCAGCAGCATTCCTGGAGTGAAAGGGTCAAGATTTAATTCCCCAGTATTTAAAGAATTTGTTGTCGACTTTAACGAAACCGGCTTGACAGTTAAGCAAGTGAATAAAAAACTACTAGAACAACAAATATTCGGCGGAAAAGACCTATCAGAGGAATACCCGGAATTAGGCCAAACAGCACTATTTTGCGTAACCGAAATCCACACAAAAGAAGACATCGACCGTCTCGTCCAAGCAATCGGTGACGCAATCAAAGGATAAAAGAATTCGACAAAAGTCGGGTAGTGCCTGTCACTTGTCGAATTATTAAGGGAGGAATGTATGATGATGAAGAGGATTCAAAGGACAGAAAAGGTTCGGGATTTTCATCAGGCAAAGTGGAATGAACCGATCATTTTCGAATTGCATCAGCCTGGTGAGCGAGGGGTTGAAGTTCCGAAAGCCAGTAAAGAGATTGAATCTGCTGTGGGAGATGGACTTTCACTGATTCCGGCATCGATGACAAGAAAAGAAAAGCCAAGCCTTCCGGAAATTGGTCAGGCAAAGGTTTTGCGCCATTACCTAAGATTATCTCAGGAAACCTTAGGTTCCGATTTGAATGTGGAAATTGGCCAAGGAACATGTACGATGAAATACATTCCGAAAATTAACGAAATGCTCATCCGCACACCGAAAATTATGGGTCTCCACCCATTACAAGATGAAAGCACGGTCCAGGGTATGCTCGAAATTATTTATAACTTGGATGGTTGCATGAGGGAAATTTCAGGAATGGATTATTTTTCCTTCCAACCAGGGAGTGGTACTCAAGCATTATTCGCAATGGCTTCGATTGTCCGGAAATATCATGAATCACGTGGCGAAGGGGAGCAGCGCGACGAAATCATTACAACGATTTTCTCGCATCCTTCTCAAGCGGCAACAGCTGCAGTGAAAGGATATAAAATCATCACGCTTCATCCAGACGAAGACGGTTTTCCTGATATTGAAAAATTAAAAGAAGTTGTCTCAGAACGTACAGCAGGCTTTGTTGTAGCCAATCCGGAAGATACAGGTATTTATAACCCAAAAATTAAAGAATTTACAAAGATTGTTCATGAAGCAGGCGGTATCTGTTATTACGACCAAGCGAATGCTAATGGCCTCTTAGGAATTACAAGAGCGAAAGAAGCAGGTTTTGATATGTGTTTCTTCAATCTTCATAAGACCTTCGCAGCACCTCATATGTGTGGTGGACCGGCATCAGGGGCACTTGGCGTAACTGCCGAATTAAAAGAGTTTTTACCAGCGCCGATCGTGGATGTTAAAGATGGGAAGTATTTCCTAAACTATGATTTGAAGCATTCGATTGGAAAAGTCCGTTCTTTCCACGGAGTAGCGCAGACGATGATCAGATCTTACGCCTGGATTAGAGCACTTGGTCCAGATGGACTAAAAGAAGTGGCTAAAAACGCTGTATTAAACAATAACTATCTGTATCATAAAATCTTGAAAATTCGCGGAGCAAGTGCACCTTATGTGAGCGGACAGCGTTTAGAACAAGTGCGCTATAGCTGGGAACAGATGACGAATGAAACGGGTGTGACAACAGAAGATGTTCAGCGTAGAATGACGGATTTCGGCCTCCACTACTGGACGAGCCATCATCCGTATATCGTTAAGCAACCTTTCACACTTGAACCGACAGAGTCTTATTCAAAAGCAGATCTTGATGAGTATATTAACGCACTTGAACATATCTCGGATGAAGCCTACAGCAATCCGGATGTAGTCAAAAATGCTCCCCATAGCAGTTCCATCCATCAGTTAGTTGAAAAGGATTACCTCGACAATCCTGATAAATGGTGTATCACGTGGAGAGCGTATCAAAAGAAAACAAAAATAGGGCAAGAAGTATAACTAAAAGCCTGGCATCTCACTCATGGGGAGGGCCAGGCAAAATTTCAATCCAATCCACCGAGAGAAGGAGCTTTAATAATGAAAAAGTTTTCAATACTACTCCTTATATTGACATTACTACTCGCTGCCTGTTCAGGAAAGTCAGCAAACAAAGAAGAAGCTATCCAGACAGATGATCCTGATAACATGTCCGGTACCATTACAGTGTGGGGTTGGGACGTTGCTGCTGAAACGATGAAGCTTGCTGTCGATGGGTTCCAAAAGGAATATCCGAAGGTAAAGGTTGAAGTGGAAGATTTCAACAGCGATGATTTATACGAAAAGCTTACAGTTGGATTAGCAGCAAGAGGTGCTGGGCTGCCAGATGTTGTGCTGATGGAAGAAGAAAGAATTCCGGGCTATTTGAATCAATTCCCTGAAGGATTTGTTAATTTGAGCAAGTCCGGATATGACGAACATGATGATCTATTCAGTGACTTTAAAAAGAAGGCTGTCAAAAATAGCGATGGTGATTTTATTGCAGCACCTTGGGATATTGGGCCAGCTGCGGTATTTTATAGAACGGACCTTTTCAAGGAAGCAGGGGTAGACCCCAATGCAATTAACACATGGAACGACTATATAGAGGCGGGCAAGAAGATTAAAGCTGCCACAGGAGCGAAAATGCTTCCGATCGATATTGCCAACTATGATGGCGTTTTCCACATGATGCTTCAGCAGCAGGGAACATCGTATTTTGATGAAAGCGGTAATATTAATCTAAATTCCGAAGAAGCGATCCGCGCTATGAGCACGATTAAAGAGCTATACGATCAGGACCTTGTTGCCAATAATGACGGATGGAATGGAATAGTAACCGCTACGATTAATGGAAGTGTGGCAACCGTTCCATACGGAATCTGGTATACAGGGACAATCATGGATCAGGCTCCTGATCAATCGGGTAAATGGGGTATTTTCTACTTGCCAGAATTTAAAGAAGGTGGCACAAGGTTTGCCAACGTAGGCGGATCGTCCCTCGTGATTCCGGCTTCAAGCAAGAATAAAAGTGCAGCTTACGCATTTGTTGAATATTTTACAACAAATAAAGAAGCACAGCTGGCAGGCTTTGAAAAATATGGCTTGTTCCCATCTTTGAAAGTAACGTATGAAGAGCCAGTATTTAATGAGCAATCAGAGTATTTTAACAATGAACCTATCTTCAAAATGATTGCAGATACAGTAGAAGAGGTACCGGCAATCACTGTAAATGAACACTTTGCCCGCGCAAGTAAAATAATGAGCGATGCACAATCAGCCATTTTATTTGAAGGAAAACCTGTGAAAGAAACGCTTGAAAAGGCTGGAAAGCAGCTCGATAACGAAATCAACAACTAAAAAGTAAAAATGAACGGAATGATGAGGGCAGATGTGACTGCCCTCAATATTACCCGTAAAGAGGTGACAAACGGATGCCCCATACAGAAAAGATTGCAGTCGATCAAGTAATGCCGTCTTCAACTAAAAAAACTCGTGCGCAGTGGATTACTCCTAAACGTGCACCTTATATATTTATTGCACCTGCAGTGCTGCTCTTAATTGTTTTTACTATATATCCGGTCCTTCAATCTTTTATTTTAAGTTTTCAACAAGTAAAAGGAATCACGAAAACGTTTGTCGGTCTATCAAACTATACGAGGCTGCTTCACGATCCGATATTTTATAAGTCATTATTAAATACATTTCAAATTTTGATCGTTCAAGTTCCGGTGATGTTATTTTTTGCCTTGCTGATCGCAGTGGGACTTCATTCATCTCTTGTCAAAGCTAAATCATTTTTTCGCATTGCTTATTTCATGCCTGCAATTACAGCACTCGTAGCAGCATCAATTGTTTTTATGATTTTGCTTGATGAAAACTTTGGACTTGTCAATTATCTTCTTAATCTATTGGGCATTGAATCTATCCGTTGGCTGTCTAGTCCGTTCTGGGCGAAAGTGTCGATTATCGCATTGATGACATGGAGATGGACAGGCTACAATATGGTTATTTTCTTGGCTGGCTTGCAAAACATCCCGAAAGAATTATATGAGGCAGCAAGCATGGATGGTGCGACAAGGGTAAAACAATTTTTCCTGATTACCATTCCACAGCTCAAACCAGTATTTATTTTCACTGTCGTCATGTCAACGATTGGAACATTGCAGTTGTTTGATGAGCCATTCATCTTAACAGGCGGGGGGCCGAATAATGCAACGATGACAATTACCCTATATTTATATCAAACGGGATTTAAGTATTTTGATTTCGGTTATGCTTCAGCCATTGCTTATGCACTTGTTGTAATCATAGCAGTGATCTCGTGGATTCAGATGAAGTTGGTGGGTGATTTTGAAGAATGAACAATATACGAACTAGCACATCAAAAGTACTCATGTACTCCTTTCTCGTTTTTGGCGTCGTCATTTCGATTCTTCCGTTTTATTGGATGATGGTGGGCTCCACCCATCCATCGGGCAAAATATTGAGTGTACCGCCGACATTTTTCTTCGGTGATTATTTACCAGCGAATATGACTTCTTTAATGGACTCTCTTGGGATGGTTCGAATCATGGGTAATTCCTTGTTGATCGCAGTCATTTACACACTTGCTAGTACGCTCATTTGTTCTATGGCGGGTTACGCTTTCGCGAAATATCGCTTTAAAGGAAAAAATTTAATTTTCTTCGTCATCCTTTGCTCTTTGATGATTCCGTATCAAGTAACACTTATTCCATTGTTTGAATTGATGGTGAATCTTGATTGGCTGAATACATATCATGCCGTTATTTTGCCAACACTTGCTTCTCCGTTTGCGATTTATTTAATGAGGCAGAATTTGAAATCAATCCCAGACTCGCTAATTGAGGCAGCTCGTGTCGACGGAATGGGGGAGCTTGGTATCTTCTTTAAAATTATTTTGCCGACGATGCGACCGGCTTTGGCGGCTGTCTCGATTTTCTTATTTATGTCACAGTGGAACAGTCTTATTTGGCCATTGATTACATTGAATTCAAAAGCTATGTATACGCTTCCGGTTGCGTTGTCTAGTTTAATCGGACTTGCTCGGATTGACTACGGACAGCTGCTGCTTGGAACAACTCTATCTACCATACCGATTATGATTTTCTTTTTGCTCGTTCAAAAACAATTTATTTCCGGCATTTTAGGCGGTTCAGTAAAAGAATAAACATATTTTGAGGTGAAAGTAATGACTAAACTTACAAGATTAACAGATTTGGAAAATGTAAACGTACTACAACGAAACAGACTAGAACCAAGAACAAATTTTGTTTCTTATTCTAATAAAGAGAAGGCACTAACATTTGAAAGAGAGCATACAGAAGCTTATCAACTTCTAAATGGAACGTGGAAATTTTTCTATGCCACACATCCATTAAGTGTTCCGGAAAAATTTCACGAGAATGATTTTGATTCAGCAGAGTGGGACGACCTTCAGGTGCCAAGTCTTTGGCAGCTGAAAGGCTACGGTAAACCGCATTACACGGATTTATATTATCCATTTCCAGTTGAGCCGCCGCTCGTACCGAAAGACAATCCAACTGGCTGTTACCGCCGGACGTTTACTATTCCAAAAAATTGGGATGGGCGCCGTATCCATCTTTGTTTTGATGGTGTCGACAGTGCTTTCCACATTTGGGTCAATGGCAAGGAAGTCGGTTATAGTGAAGGAAGCAGACTAACAGCTGAATTTGATATTACAGACCATGTCGCTAGAGGAGAAAATACGGTTGCAGTTCAAGTATATCAATGGAGTAAAGGCACGTATTTAGAAGATCAGGACATGTGGTATTTGAGTGGAATATTCCGAGATGTGTACCTCGTTTCTCAGCCGGGTCTTCACTTGTATGACTTTACTGTAAAAACTGAATTGGATGAAGCATATGACCATGCAGAACTAAAAATAACAGCTAATGTGAAAAATGAATCCGAACAACTTGAAAAGGCAATCGTGGGATATCAACTTCTTGATGTTAATGGAGCATTAATTGTTGATGGCACAAGTGAGGAGCTAGAGCTTGCTGCAAATACTGAAGGCAATATCTCGGTTCAGCATCATATTTCATCTCCCCAAAAATGGTCTGCCGAAGATCCAGCTTTATATACTTTGCTGCTTCAGTTGAAAAACAGCTCAGGCGAGCTTTTAGAAGTAATTCCATATCGTGTTGGATTCCGTAAAATTGAAATCAAAGACGGTAACCTACTAGTCAACGGTACTGTCATTATGTTTAAAGGGGTAAACCGTCACGATCATGACCCTGATAACGGAAGAACCGTCACGTATGAAACAATGAAACAAGATTTGACGATGATGAAGCAATTCAATATTAACGCAGTTCGAACGGCCCATTATCCAAACGCACCACGTTTTTATGATTTATGTGACGAAATCGGCTTATACGTCATCAATGAAGCGGATCTTGAGTGCCACGGTTTTGAATTAATCGGAAATACGGATTTGACGAGTGATGATCCAGCATGGCAAGAAGCCTATGTTGAGCGGGCAGATCGCATGGTCCAACGAGATAAAAACCATCCGAGCATCGTCATGTGGTCACTGGGAAATGAATCCGGCTTTGGCTGCAACTTCAAGGCTATGTACAATCGTATTAAAGAAATTGATGAAACATTTATCGTTCACTATGAGGGAGACCAAAAAACAATTGCTGCCGATGTTTTCAGTACGATGTACTCATCTGTCGAGAAAATTATTGGTTTTGCCAATGAAGAAGATCAATTGAAACCTCATATCCTTTGTGAATTCGGTCACGCAATGGGAAATGGTCCTGGTGGATTAAAGGAATATTGGGAAGCCTTTTATGAGCATAAACGTTTACAGGGCGGATTTATTTGGGAGTGGATCGATCATGGTCTCCGCCAATTTACCGAAAACGGTGAAGAATATTATGCTTACGGCGGTAATTTTGGCGATACACCAAATAACGGAAACTTTTGTATCGACGGGATGATTAGACCAGATCGAACTCCTTCACCAACATTGTATCAGTATAAAAAATTAATCGAGCCAGTGAAAGTGGAAGCTGTCGATTTGGAAAAAGGCGAGTTTATCATTGAAAACCGCTACAATTTCCTTTCTCTCGATCATTTAAATTTGACATGGGAAGTAATGGCAGATGGACTAGCTGTTGCCGCGGGGAAATATGAGCTTCCGGAAATCATAGCTTTTGAAAAGAAAACTATAACTATTGAACATGGATTTACAAATCCAAAGCCTCAAACAGATTATTACTTGAATTTGACGTTTACATTAAAGGAGAACACATTATGGGCGGAAGCAGGACATGAGATTGCTTGGGCACAGTTTTTGCTGCCGTTATCTGCTGCAGGAATTTCATCTGAGCATATCGGTCTTCCACTAAAAGCGGAAGAAACCTATCTCTCTTATATTGTGAAAGGGGCAAATTTTCAAATTGAATTCGACAAGCGATCAGGATCAATTTCATCTTGGCATCACGATTGCAACGAAGTCATGATTGAAGGACCGAAAATGAATTTCTGGCGTGCACCGATCGATAATGATATGTATGTATTGGAAGATTGGAAAAAGGCCTATTTACACTTACTTCAACATGATGTCCGCAACATGCATTGCGAACACGTCGATGAAACGACTGTACAAGTAACTATAGATGTAAGAGTTGCACCGCCTGTATTTGATTGGGGTGTCCATGGTAGCTATGAATATACTATTTTAGGTAATGGCGAGGTTCGTCTTCGTGTACAAGGTAAGCCATATGGAAAAGTTCCTGCAACATGGCCAAAAGTTGGTCTTGAAATGAAGCTTCCACTAGAAATGGATGAAGTAGAGTGGTACGGACGCGGACCATGGGAAAGCTACTCTGACAGTAAGGATGCTTGCAAATATGGTGTATATAGTAAGACTGTTGACGAGCTGTTTTTCCCATATGTATTTCCACAGGAAAACGGAAATCGGACGGATGTAAATTGGGTGTCCGCAAATCATGATAACTATGGTATAATTGCCGTTGGAAAGCAACAATTAAATTTTAGTGCACATCACTATACTAAAGAAGACTTGGAAGAAGCGAAGCATTTGTATGAATTGAAAAAACGCGACTTCATTTCATTCAATATCGATTATCGTCAGAACGGACTCGGTAGTGCGAGCTGTGGTCCGGCACAGTTGCCCGCATACGAATTAAAACCAGAACCGTTTGATTATGAACTGAGCTTCTTACCTTTTAAACGATCATCTACAACAGCGATCGAGTTAAGTAAGAAAATAAAACACTCATTCGATGCTGACAAAGAATTAACAGCTATTAAGTAAGCAATCTTTTAACAAAGCCCCTTCAAAAACAACATTCCTTGAAGGTGGCTTTGTTTTGTGGGTTACTTGTCATTTTATTTAGAAATAGAGGTAATAAATCATGAAGCAAAGTGAACAGATAGGGATATTTTACACAGTATTCGCCTACATTGTTTGGGGGTTACTGCCAATATACTGGAAGTTCCTCGGCCATGTTTCAGCGGACGAAATTTTAGCAAACCGGATTTTCTGGTCGTTTTGGTTCATGTTGCTTGTACTTTTGTTTGGGAAGAAGTGGAATATGTTCTTCGTGAGTTTAAAGATGTTGAAACAACAGCCTAAAACTTTTCTTGCGCTGGCAACAGCATCCGTACTTGTCAGCTGTAACTGGTTTATTTATATATGGGCAGTAAATGCTGAGAAAATGGTGGAAGCATCTCTCGGTTACTATATTAATCCCTTAATTAGCGTACTGCTTGGTGTGATTGTTTTAAAAGAAAAAATGTCGATTGCACAGATCATTTCTTTCTTTCTGGCACTGACTGGCGTGTTAATTTTGACAATCGCCTATGGGCAGTTTCCGTGGGTTGCTTTTGGAGTCGCCATTACATTTGGTATTTATGGATTAGTAAAAAAAATGGTGAAAGTCGATTCCGGCATTGGTTTGACATTAGAAACGATGTTTTTAATGCCGCTCGCATTTATATATATCCTCTTCCAATTTCTGAACGGACAAACCGCTTTATTTTCAACGTCCCTCAGTACAGATCTATTATTAATGGGCTCCGGAGCAGCTACCGCTATTCCGCTTCTGTATTTTGCTAAGGGCGTCATTAGAATCCCTCTTTATTTAGCAGGGTTCATCCAATATATTGCTCCGACATTGATGTTAATTTTAGGGGTCATTATCTACAAGGAACCGTTTGAGGCCACGCAAATTATTGCATTTTCCTTTATTTGGGGGGCACTCATCTTGTTTACATTCTCAGCCGTAAAGGTATCGAATTATAATAGGAAACAACGCAAAAAAATTAGGACTGCCAGTTGAGCAGTCCTAATTTTTTTCTGTTTAGCTTCCGCTTTTCTTATAAAAATGTTCTCTTAACTTTTTCCCAAAACGAGTTATTTTTTAGTTTCACTGTTTTAATCCGTTTATCGGACAGTTGGATTTCGACCTTTTCGACATGCTGAACGCTAAGTGCCTCGTTATCCATTCCCATTGTCGGATAGTCGTTCCCATCTGGGACTACTTTTAAAACAAGTTTTCTGCCCTCGCTTAGTATGAACGGCGAGCCGAGCGTCCGGTAGCGGTTGTTATTCAGTGAAGCCATCTCGGTCACTTGCAAGCACGGAAGCAACGGATCTACGACTGCTCCTTTGATCGACTTATTATAGGCAGTACTGCCGGTCGGAGTTGCAATCACCATTCCGTCTCCTCTAAATGTTTCAAAATGAAGTCCATCAATAAAAACATCCATGACTAATGTTTTTATAATTCCGGAACGAATCGTAAATTCATTTAAACAGTGAAAAGATCCTTCTTCATCGATATCCACTTTAATAATTGGATATCTTCTTACTTCGATTTGTTCCATCGTCATCGCATCAATCATTTCATGCAAATCATCTATGTGAAAGTCGCAATAAAGACCCCGCATGCTATCATCAGCAATTCCTGCATAAAGGCAATCTTGGCGAAAGCCCGTTTTTCGAACTGCTTGAAGGAACATGCCATCGCCGCCAATGCTTACAATGATATTAGCATCTTTATCATCCTTTACGATCGTAAACCCATATCTTTCTGCCATTTCATGCAGGGCATCAATCTTTTCGGCACTTGCTGGGTGGTTTTTATGAAAAAAGTAAATGTTTTTTCTCTGGTTCATACTATGTCCTCCTCGGAATCAATCCTGAAATTTGCTACAATGATGTGTATGTTCTCAGTTTATCATGAGTTTGAAACTTTTTAAAAGAATGTACGTATTAATGGACAGAGAACATCCAAAAAGGAGGAATTTACATGAATGGGAAGCGGTGGGCAGCCCTGGGGATTGCAGCTGGAGTTTTCATTGCATCCACCATGATTAACATGGCGAGCGCCTTTATCTTTACCGATTTTTCAAAAGGTTTTAGTGAAAATTTTGCTACAGCGAAATCTTTTAATGAAGAAGTTATTGAAAAAGGGAATGCTGCGAAAAAAATTGCTGTACTTGAAGTAGACGGAGTGATTCAAGATACGGGCGAAGCAGCTTCTATTTTTTCCACTGGAGGCTATTTACATAAGGACTTTATGAAAAAATTGAACCATGTAAAAGACGATAAAACGGTCAAAGCAATCGTCTTACGGGTGAATTCACCAGGTGGCGGCACAAATGAGTCTGCAGAAATTCACCATAAACTTGAAGAAATTAAAAAAGAAACGAAAAAACCCGTTTATGTTTCGATGGGAAGCATGGCGGCATCCGGGGGCTATTATATTTCGGCGCCTGCGGATAAAATTTTCGCAAGTCCGGAAACATTAACAGGTTCTTTAGGCGTGATCATGCAAGGTGTAAATATAAGCGAACTTGCAGATAAATATGGCGTTGACTTTATGACTATTAAAAGCGGTCCATATAAAGACATCATGAGTTCTTATCGGGAAATGACCGCAGAGGAAGAGGAAATCCTCCATTCAATGCTTGATAACTCATACAATGAGTTTGTGAGAATCATAGCGGAAGGACGTGGGATGTCTGAGGCAGAAGTACGAAAACTGGCGGACGGTAGAGTTTATGATGGCAGGCAGGCCAAAGAAGTAGGGTTAATTGATGATTTTGGATATCAGGAAGACGTCATTAAACAATTAAAAAAAGATCATAAATTAGCAGGTGCAGAGGTTGTCCGGTATGCCTCCAATTCGGGGATTGGATCACTATTCGGTGTTGCAGCGCAAAAGATCGGCGGCAAGCAGGCGGAAATGACAGGGATTGTAAACCTTCTGTCCAAGCCGAACTCTCCTAGGTTAATGTATCTTTATTCTGAATAACAGGGGGTGGAATCATGACAGAAGAGCAAAAATTAGATAATAATCGAGTTAATGACGGCCATAGGACAGATATTGAGGAAAATGAGAAAAATCCTCAGCCTTTAGTGGCTTCTTTTTCGCCACCTCCACAGTTTGCAGGATTCTGGATGCGGTTTTGGGCATACCTGCTCGACTGCGTTGTTCTATTTAGCATTAATGGTATTTTGGTGAAACCCATTTTTCGCGGCTTTGATATTTCGCTATCAAAAGCAGGGGTAATTTCACCATATGGGGTCGCTGCAGGAATCATTTTCTATTTGTATTTTATTTTACTAACTAAATATTTCGGTCAAACGCTTGGCAAAATGGTGTTTGGACTAAAGGTGATCCCACTTAAAGCAGATGATCTCTCATGGGGAACAATTGTTTTTAGGGAAGGGATAGGCCGTTATATATCGGCGACATTTAATTTTTTGTATATGATTATTGCCTTCACACCAAAAAAACAAGGTTTGCATGATTTGTTTGCAGACACATCAGTTATTCATGAACAAAAATCAACACATGAACCCGCTTATACATAAGCGGGTTTATTTTTTTTGTAAAGGGAAATAATGGGGGGATGGGGGGATCATATGGCTCTTTCCATTTTAATAATGGTTATTTTATTTTTTGTGACGCTATTTATCGGTTTATTATTTATGAAAATTAAGATTGAGATTATTGTAAAAGTCAGTCCCGCGAATAGCAGGATGACCATTCGCGGTAGAACATTGTTTGGCTTGGTCCGTGTGAAAAAAGAGTTTTCTATAGAAAAGATCATATCCGATACCGAGAATCTTGAAGAAAAGCCAAGTAGAGAAAAGTTTTCTCTCCATGATCTGAATGATGCATGGGAAGAAATAAAAAGGAAATATGAAGAAACAAAGCCTTTTCGCAAGATCATATTTTCTTTTTTACGGAAAATACATATTCGCAAATTTGAATGGAATACGGTTATTGGTATGGGAGATGCGGCAGCCTCCGCAATCGCAGCAGGTGCAGTCTGGTCGATAAAAGGTGCTGTGCTTGCTCTTCTTAGAAGTAATCTCCTTTTCAAGAAAAGCCCATCTATTACTGTCATCCCTCATTTTCAGCAACTTACTGGCGAAATGAGCTTACGATGTATGGCTACTCTGAGAGCAGGAAATGCTATGAAAGCTGGATACAAATTGTATAAAGAATGGAAAAGATGGAAGAAGGATACGGTTCCGCTTTTACTAGAGACGGAGCAAACGGCAGACAGGAGGATTATTGATGGCTGAACATCCAATTAAAGGCTTAATGACAACAGCAATGGAAAATTTAAAAGAGATGATTGATGTCAATACAATCGTAGGCGATCCGGTTGAGACTCCAGATGGAGGAGTCATCTTAACGGTTTCTAAAGTAGGGTTTGGATTTGCTATGGGTGGGAGCGAATTTAGCTCAGGAAGTGGCGGTTCCTCAGGAAACGATTCGGGTGAGGAGAGTTCGGGACTACCGTTTGGGGGTGGAAGCGGCGGAGGTGTATCGATCACGCCTATCGCATTCCTTGTCGTGAACAAACATGGGGTCAACATGCTTCACTTGGAACAAAATACCCATCTATTTGAAAAAATGCTTGATTTGGCACCTACAGCATTTGAGAAGATTCAATCCATGACAAGCAACAGCCAGAGCAATGGAAGCAATAACCGGCAGAAAGAAAATAAAAAACAGTCATTAAAGGAAAAGGAAGATCTTGACTTTGATATATAAGCTCAAATAAAAACTCGCTAAAGGTTGCGAGTTTTTATTTTTTCACGCTATTTTGTCTTAATTACTTGCATCATTGGTAAAAATCGACAATGATATAAGTATACTTACATAAGGAGGAATGGATTTATGGCACAAGTTACGTTTAAAGGAAACCCGATTACTCTAGTAGGAAGCGAAGTGAAAGTAGGAGACAAAGCACCTGACTTTACGGTACTTGCAAATGATTTATCTGAAGTTAAGCTTAGTGATTTCGCAGGGACAGTCCGAATTATCAGTGTTGTTCCATCAGTTGATACCGGGGTTTGTGCAGCACAGACAAAACGCTTCAACGAAGAGGTTGCAAATCTTGAAAACGTGCAGGTCCTTACCATTTCGGCCGATTTACCATTTGCACAGGCTCGCTGGGCACAGGAAAATGGTTTAAATAATGCTAAAATTTTCTCCGATCACCGCGACCTTTCATTTGGTGAAGCATTCGGTACAGTCATCCAAGAACTTCGCTTGCTGGCACGCAGCGTATTTGTCATTGATAGCAACGATCAAGTCGTTTATGCAGAGTATGTCAGTGAGGGCACAAACCATCCTGAGTATGATTCGGCACTAGTAGCAGCAAAACAAGCAAAATAGGTAATGTTTTTTATCGCTCCGGACAAAAATCCGGGGCTTTTTGTTTATAAATAGACCTATCACGACTACATTCGCGCTTATTTCTTGTTTGAAGGCTGAACGAAAGTTAAAATAGAAATATAGATGTTGGATGGGAGGTCAAACTGTGAAGGTAACTCCAATGGAAATATTATTTACTTTATTTGATGACACAGCGAATATTTTACAAGAAGAATTGGCGTGTACATATTTGGAGGCGCTCGCCGAAACTGGTGAAAACCTTTTTCATAATAATATTTTGCAAGATGATTTGAGTGAAGTAACGAAAAAAAGATTACGAAAAAAATATGCGGAAATTTCGTTGCCTTCATTTTCCGATGAAGATATTCGAAAAGCGTATCAATTGGCCATACTAAAAGGGATGAAGGGACATGCCCAACCAAATCACCAAATGACGCCAGATACGATTGGATACATTATCAGCTATTTTACAGGAAAGTTTCTCGGAGCTCGAACAGATTTATCCATTTTGGACCCTGCGGTAGGCACTGGAAATTTATTATCAACAATCATCAATAGGCATGTCAATGCAATGAATATTCGTGCTTTCGGTGTTGATGTTGATGACTTATTGATTAAACTAGCTTATGTAGGAGCAAATCTCCAAAAACAACAAACTGAATTCTTTCATCAAGATGCACTGGAGCCGCTTTTTATTGATCCCGTTGATTTGGTGGTCAGTGATTTACCCATTGGATATTATCCGAACGATGTTCAGGCAGCTGAGTATGAGCTGAACAGGACGAATGGTCATGCATATGCTCACCATTTGTTAATCGAGCAAAGTGTCAATCATACACGACCAGGTGGATATTTATTTTTTCTCATACCAAATAATCTGTTCGAATCGGAAGAAGCTCCGAAACTGCATAACTTTTTGAAAAAAACGGTCCATATCCAAGGAGTTTTGCAGTTACCACTTTCGCTTTTTAAAGATACGGATGCAGGAAAAAGCATACTTATTCTTCAAAAGAAAAAAACAGGTGTTGTCCCACCAAGAGAGGTGCTACTCGCAACCTTGCCTAAGCTTTCAAATAAGGAATCGCTTGACAAATTAATGATAGGAATGGAAAAGTGGTTTAAGGAAAATAAGTAGAGTACAACTAAGAATAGAAAGGTGATTAGATTGGCCAAAATTTTTGCAGTAAATGCGGGGAGCTCTTCATTAAAGTTCCAGCTTTTTAATATGCCAGAAGAAGAAGTTATCACAAAAGGGATGATAGAGCGGATTGGATTAAGAGACTCTGTCTTCAGTATGACGGTTGATGGGAAAAAACATAATGAAATTACCGATATTCCAAATCATGAAACAGCTGTTTCAATGCTGCTTGAGCGTTTAACCTCACTTGGAGTCATTGAATCGTTAGACGAGATTGAAGGCGTAGGACATCGTGTTGTACATGGAGGGGAAATTTTTAACGAGTCTGTCTTAATAACAGATGAAGTGATGGAAAAAATCGAAGTTCTTTCAGATCTCGCACCACTCCATAATCCAGCAAACGTTACAGGAATAAAGGAATTTCTAAAGGCATTGCCAGGGGTTCCTGAAGTGGCCGTTTTTGATACGGCATTTCATCAGACGATGCCGGAAAGTTCATTTTTATACAGTCTTCCATATGATTATTATAAAAATTATGGCATCCGTAAATATGGTTTCCACGGCACTTCCCATAAATATGTATCTCAACGGGCGGCACAATTATTAGAGCGTCCACTATCCCAATTGAGACTGATTTCCTGCCACCTCGGAAATGGAGCTAGTATCGCTGCTATTAAAGGCGGAAAATCAATCGATACGTCAATGGGCTTTACACCACTAGCCGGGGTGACGATGGGGACAAGGTCAGGAAATATCGATCCGGCTCTTATTCCGTTTTTGATGGAAAAGACTGGGAAAAATGCAGACGAAGTGCTGGATGTATTGAACAAAGAATCCGGTATGCTCGGTGTATCAGGATTCTCTAGTGATTTGCGTGATATTGAACTTGAAGCTACTGGAGGCAACGAGCGTGCGGAGTTAGCGCTAGATATTTTTGCAGATAGGATCCATAAATATCTCGGGTCGTATGCAGCGCGCATGTCAGGTCTAGACGCGATTATTTTTACCGCTGGAATTGGAGAAAACAGCAATACCATTCGAGCTAAAGTATTGAAAGGACTTCAGTTCATGGGTGTTTATTGGGATCCTGATTTGAATGAAATACGTGGTAAAGAAACATTTCTTAACTACCCGCATTCTCCTGTTAAAGTATTAGTTATTCCTACGAATGAAGAAATTATGATTGCTCGGGATGTTGTCGCGCTTTCTACAGAAGGCTGATTCTGTTTATCACAAATTTCTATAAAGAGGTGTTTTCAATTGAACTTAACCAAAAGGGAAGAAGTACTTTGGGAAGAACTTCAGGACTGGCGCCAATCTTTACTTGAATATGAAGCAACTGATTTGGAGAATTCCTATGATAAATGGGTGGATAAAACATTTGCGCTTCTCCCGGAATCATTACAGATCCAATTTTTTGAAAAACTGGACGGTTGGCTTTTTCATTTGAACTCACTTCTTCGGGGAACGCAGCTTCAGAATGAAGCCAGTGATAGAATTTTAAATGCGGCAAAGGCAATGAATCCAAATATTGATTCATTTGCGGATATGAGAGAAATGCCGATCAGCCAATTAACTTATTTAGCGGAACAACAAGCAGCAAGGCACAGGCTTTATTCTTTATTCCAAGGAGGAATGGCGGGCTCTGGCCGGGCGCTTTTAGTCAGCAGTGATTTTATCGCAATGCTTGTAATTAATATGCGTGCAGTCCAGCTTACAGCCATGTCTTTCGGATATGATGTCCAATCACCTTCAGGTTTGCTTGAAACGTTGAAAGTTTTTAACGCGGCCATAATGCCGGAGCGGATGAAAATGTTTGGTTGGGAAGATTTGATGGAAGACCTGCAAAAAGCGGATGAACAATTTTATTTTGATATCCACGAACGGATTACCGATCAGACATGGGTGGATGAACCGCTAAAGCAATTGTTGAAAATCAGCCTGATCGTGATGTTTTCAAAGAAAACTATTTCCGGTATTCCACTAATTTCTCTTGCAATTGGGGCTGGAGTAAACTATCAGACGACAAGGAAAGTAACTGATTTTGCATTGAAATTTTATCAATATAAACATTTGCTCGATAAAAACGGAGACTTGGTATGAGTGTAGAAGAGCATAAAAGTGAAGCACCTGTAACAATCGGTTGCGCTGTTATCACCGTTAGCGATACGAGAACAGATGCTACAGATAAAAGCGGGAAACTGCTAAAAGAATTGCTTATCGAAAATGGCCATAATATACCCTTTTACAAAATCGTGAAGGATGACCCAGCTTCAATAAAAGCGACGGTTGAAGAAGCAATCTCGACAAAGGAAGTTAGCACCATATTAATGACAGGTGGAACAGGGATAGCCAAACGTGATGTTACAATCGAAACGGTTTCTACCTTATTTGAAAAAGAAATTGTCGGCTTTGGTGAACTGTTCAGGATGCTTAGTTACTTAGAAGATATTGGGTCAGCAGCGATGATGTCACGGGCCTCAGCTGGTATTTATCGAAACAAAGCGATTTTTATCATGCCGGGTTCATCCGGAGCTGTCAAATTGGCGATGGAAAAGCTTATATTGAAAGAAATGGGACATGTGGTAAGGGAACTAAATAAATAATAAGGACAGGCTCATTTGAGCCTGTCCTTATTAGCCTTTTTTCATATTATTCAACTTTTTCATCATCTACCGTTCTTACTACAAGTACGTCACAACTAGCGGAACGGGTAATTTGTTCCGAGACACTTCCTATCAATAGGCGTTCAACTGCATTTAAGCCGGTTGCACCGCAAATAATCAAGTCTGCATTGATTGTTTTCGCTGTCTGCTTCGGAATGACTACTTTAGGTGAACCATATTCTACAATTGTGTCCAAGGTTGGAATACCATAAGCTTCAGCTTCTAGTTTATATTCATTTAATAATTCTTCAGCATACTTTTCAGCTCTTTGTGCCATTGTTCCATTATAGGAATCGATGGCAACAAACGATCTTGTGTCGATGACATGGATTAACGTCAGCTTTGCATCATTACGTTTAGCGATTTGGACTGCTTTTTTAAAGGCACATTCTGCAGATTTTGAACCATCCACTGCCACTAGTATATTGTGGTAACCGAGTGACATTTCAAACCGCCTCCTTTTTCTTTATTTTAACATTGTTTTTAAAGTATATCTGGTTTTAAGTTACGAATAATAGGAAAAAGATTAAGGAGTGATGTGACCATTATGAAAAAACGCAGGCACGAAGAACAGTTTCAATATGACGAACAAGGTCAAAACGAGACGGTCGCCCAAATTATGGATGTATATGCTAGTGGAGTAATGGATCAACCTGATGGACAATTACATTTATACGAACAAAGTCTTTCAGATGAGGAATAACCGTGTCATGCGCTTAGGGCGCATGGCACTTTAAATTTTATAATCAGAATTTTATTCCTATACTGGTTAAAAATAGCTGTCTTCATTTCTTCATAATGTTATGATAAATAGGAGGAATCAGCGAACAGGAGGACATAGTAATGCGGATCGGAATACCTAAAGAAATTAAAAATAACGAAAATCGAGTTGCAATGACCCCTGCGGGAGTTGTCACACTCACAGTAGCCGGGCACGAAGTTCATATTGAAACCGGAGCTGGACTCGGTTCGGGATTCACTGATGAAGATTATAAGCAAGCCGGCGCAAAGATAGTCAACTCTGCCGAAGAGGCATGGGCGCTAGAAATGGTCATGAAAGTCAAGGAGCCTCTCCAAGAAGAATATCACTTTTTTCATGAAGAACTAATTTTATTTACCTACTTACATTTAGCTGCTGAAGAAGAATTGACAGAGGCACTAATCGCCAAAAAGGTAACGGGGATAGCGTATGAGACAGTTCAATCTGAAAACCATACTCTTCCTCTATTAACGCCGATGAGTGAGGTTGCAGGGCGGATGTCAGCCCAAATCGGTGCTCAATTCCTAGAAAAGATTCATGGTGGACAAGGAATTCTTTTATCGGGAGTTCCAGGTGTACAACGAGGAAAAGTTACGATTATTGGTGGAGGGGTAGCCGGTACAAATGCTGCAAAAATGGCTATCGGTCTTGGTGCTGATGTAACTATATTGGATTCCAATCCTGATCGGTTGAGGCAGCTGGATGATCTTTTTGGGCATGATGTTTCCACTTTAATGTCTAATCCTTACAATATTGCTGAAGCTGTAAAAGAATCCGACCTATTGATTGGGGCCGTATTAATTCCAGGAGCAAAAGCACCAAAGCTTGTTACAGCCGACATGATTAAAACAATGAAACCTGGTTCGGTCGTCATCGACATCGCTATCGATCAAGGTGGTATTTTCGAGACGAGTGATCGTATCACTACTCATAGTAACCCGACATACGAAAAATATGGCGTCGTCCATTATGCTGTGGCGAATATGCCAGGGGCTGTTCCACGGACCTCTACAATTGCTCTAACAAACGTAACAGTTCCTTATGCATTGCAAATTGCAAACAAAGGTTATAAACAAGCATGCCTCGATAATGAATCCTTGTTAAAAGGAATCAACACTTTAAATGGGCACGTCACATATAAAGCCGTCGCTGAAGCACTGCAATACACATATCATGATGCACGGAAATTATTGGAATAAAAAAAGATGGACCGCCAAAATAGGCGGTTCATCTTTTTATATTATTTGATTATTTGAAGTGTCTTTGGATATTTCGTAAGTACTTCTACGCCGTCGTCTGTGACAAGAACATCGTCTTCGATTCGAACTCCGGCCACTCCTGGAACATAAATTCCAGGTTCAATGGTAAATACCATACCAGGCTTTATAGCAAGTTCATTTGTGGCAGTCATCGATGGATATTCGTGCACGTCAATGCCAAGCCCGTGCCCAAGACGATGCGGAAAATAATCGCCATATCCAGCATCACCAATGATGTTCCTAGCCAACAAATCTAAATCTTTTGCGAGTACTCCGGGCTTCACAGCGTTTACTGCTGCTTCCTCCGCTTTTAGAACTGTTTCATAAATTTCCTTTTGCTTGGCGGACACATCACCAAAGGCAACGGTTCTTGTAATGTCTGAACAATATCCTTCATAAATGACGCCGAGGTCAAAAAGAACGAGATCGCCTTTTTTTATTTTTGTCTGTCCAGGTGTGCCGTGTGGAGAGGCAGCATTAGCTCCTGTAAGTACCATCGTATCGAAGGACATTCCAGAAACGCCTTTTTTCTTTACTTCATATTCAATTGCCGCAATGATATCCACTTCTGATTTACCTTCAGCTATTTCATTTACACCTGTTTGAACAGCAAAATCAGCTAGCTCACACGCGGTACGTAATAAAGCAATTTCCTTGCTGTCTTTTATCATTCTAAGCTCATGGAGAATGGCTTCGGCGCTGTGGAAAGCAGCTCCTTCAAAGCGGGAAAGCAATTCTTCATATCTTTCCACATTCAAATGCTCTTTTTCCACTGCCCAGCGGTGAATTTTTCCAAGGCGCGCTTTTACACGCTCCTCAACCATGGCCCATGGGGAATCAGTATCGCTGTACCCAATGATCTCATTGCTCCAGCCAGAGTTTTTAGCATCGTTTACTTCCATTCCAGGGCAAATCAAAAATGGTTCTGCTTCCTGAAAAACTGCGAGACCGAGCAAACGTTCATGTGGATCGCTACGAAAGCCAGTTAAATAAAAAACATTATCAGGCGAAGTGATGAAAGCAGCATCGATATCTTCACTCTTCAGCCATGCCGTTAATTTCATAAGCCTATTATTCAAATCAATCATCTCCCGAGAACTAAAAATTTTATTCGACAAAATTCGGGGAGTGACAGGCACCACCCGAATTTAGAGTATCAGTTTTTGGGGTGTAAGAAAAGGATTAGCAGGGAAAACAGGTAATGCCGCGAAGTATAGTATGATGGAGAGGCTATCATTATAAAGGAGTGCTGCTAGATGAAAGTATCTTATCATGGTCATTCAGTTGTTAAAATAGTAACGAAAGGTAAGACGATTTTAATTGATCCATTCATTACAGGGAATGAATTGACGGATTTAAAGGCGGAAAATGAAAATCCAGACATAATTATTTTAACCCATGGGCATGGAGATCATGTCGGAGACACTGAAGCGATTGCCAAACGATGCAATTCGCTAGTTATTGCGCCAAATGAACTGGCAACTTATTTGAGTTGGCAAGGTTTAAATACCCATCCGATGCATATCGGAGGTGCGTATGAATTCGACTTTGGAAGGGTGAAATTTACTCCCGCATTCCACGGGTCGGCCATCATTACAGATAAAAAGGAAATAATTTATATGGGAATGCCAGCCGGTGTGCTCTTTATGGCAGAAGGAAAAACGATTTATCATGCTGGGGACACCGCATTGTTTTCTGACATGAAACTGATTGGAGAACGTCACCCTATTGATCTTGCATTCTTACCAATCGGCGATAATTTTACAATGGGGCCGGAAGATGCGGCATTAGCGGCCAAATTTACAAACGCCAAAATGGTTGTGCCAATTCATTTTGATACATTTCCACCAATCAAACAGGATCCGCAATCTTTTATCGATTTGCTTGAGGACGAAATAAACGGAAAAATTATGAAGCCAGGTGACTTGGTCGAACTATAACTGAAATTCCTTGCATACAATATCAAAAAGTATGCAAGGAGGATTTCTATGAACAATCGCTTTTTACTTTGTTTACTACTATGCGCTGCCATGCTGTATTTTGCTGTTCCGAAACTATCTCCTTTAGCTTCGGGACCTAAAGGGATATTTGCAATTTCATGGCTGGTATTTGCCTTTATTGTGGCAGCGGGAAATTTATCGGCTCTTTTATATTCCCCTAAAAAAAACCGAAACATCAAAAGGACTACCCACGACACAAAACGCATGAGAGCTCGCTGACCGTTGCCTAAAATTGATGACTGCAGCTTTTCCCGATATAATATTTATACATTGAACGGTAGAAGAAAAGGGTGAAAAGCTTGGCAACTAAGCATGAACAAATAATCCGCCACATTGACGGGCTTCCTGTCGGCGAGAAAATATCTGTACGACAAATCGCAAAAGCGCTTAAAGTAAGTGAAGGTACAGCATATAGAGCTATTAAGGATGCAGAAAATAAAGGCTATGTCAGTACAATTGAACGCGTCGGCACAATTCGGATTGAACGGAAGAAAAAAGAAAATATTGAGAAACTGACATTTGCTGAAATCGTAAATATTATTGATGGACAAGTGCTCGGTGGTAAAGACGGACTCCATAAGACGCTTACTAAATTTGTCATTGGTGCGATGAAAATCGATGCGATGATGAGATATACGGGAGCGGGCAATTTGTTAATTGTAGGGAACCGGACGGAAGTCCATAAACATGCGCTAAAAGCCGGAGCGGCTGTTTTAATTACGGGTGGATTTGATACAGATGAAGATGTAAAACAGCTTGCGGATGAATTAGAGCTACCCATATTATCGACGAGCTACGATACATTTACAGTGGCGACGATGATCAATCGTGCAATCTATGATCAGTTGATTAAAAAAGAAATCATTCTCGTGGAAGATATTTTGACGCCCTCGGACGAGGCTGCAAGCATGACAACTAAGGAAACTGTCGCTGATTGGTATGAAAAAAAGAAATCAACGAATCATAGTCGATTTCCTGTGGTTGATGCCAATAATAAGGTGCATGGGATGGTAACAGGTAAAGACGTGATTGGCCAAGAAGCAAGCTTATCCATTGATAAGGTCATGACGAAGAACCCTCTCACTGTTGGACGGAAAACGAGTGTTGCCTCTGTTGCCCACATGATGATTTGGGAAGGAATTGAAGTATTGCCTGTTGTAAATGACCAGCAGCGGTTTGAAGGAATTATTAGCAGGCAGGATGTTCTAAAGGCATTGCAAATCATTCAGCGCCAGCCCCAAGTAGGAGAGACGCTCGACGATATTGTCTCAAAACAGTTATCTTCATGGCAACAGCCAGGGGATCCAGCCTTTATGTTTGAAGTCACGCCACAAATGACAAATCGACTCGGCACCATTTCTTATGGAGTGTTTACAACGATTGTGGCAGAGGCGGCCAATCGAATGTTTAGGCAACAAAAAAAGGGAGAACTTGCTGTGGAAAGTATGACAGTGTATTTTCTAAAACCAGCGCAAATGGATAGTGTGCTGCTTATTCAGCCGAAAATTTTGGAGGCTGGACGGAAATTCGGAAAAGTAGATGTTGAAGTATTCAACGGCGGCGATCTAATTGGTAAGGCGCTCATGATGTGTCGATTAATTGAAAAATGAAGAAAAAAGACCGCTCCTATATAGGAGCGGCACGCTCTGAATTATTGTTTTGCTGCTTCTTCAGCTTCTTCAGCTTCTCTGATTGCATATGGGACATGATGACGATAGGATTTAAAGCCAACCCAAGCACTAAAGCCACCGAGTAATATAAAGATGGCCGCTACGATATAAGTAGTGGTTGTATCGTAAAGAAACAGCTGATTAACCCCGAATAAGGCAACGAAAATACCAAGTGCCAAACTAGATTTGCCATTCAGCATTTTTTTCTCCATTGGCATTCGACTACGAACGTATTTAATTTTATAAAATACATAAAAAGATAATGATAAGACAATAAAGAAAACCAAAAATGGCATGATGTGATATCCCCCGCTTCAATAAATTAAATGCTCTTTTCAAATCTTATTGTAACGTATAATTAAAAGATTACTACTTCAGACAAATGAAAAATAATCGAACAATAGAAGGAGTAAGTCATGAAACAACAAATATTAGAGGCCATAGAACGATTCAATACTATTATTATACACCGCCATGTGAGGCCGGACCCCGATGCATTTGGATCTCAAGTCGGACTTGCAGAGATTGTGAAAGCATCTTTTCCTGATAAAAAAGTATATGTTGTCGGAAAACGGGACCCGGGCCTTGATTTTTTGCGAGTGCCAGATATTATTCCAGATGATGTATATGAAGGCGCCCTTGTCATCGTTTGTGATACAGCTAATCAAGAGCGGATTTGTGATAGTCGATATACATTGGGTGAAATGCTAATCAAGATTGACCACCATCCTAATGAGGACCCGTATGGGAATCTTTTGTGGGTAGATACAACTGCATCTTCTACCAGTGAAATGATTTATGAGTTGTATCTCTTTGGGAAAGATCAAGCATTAAAGATGACTGATGAAGCGGCTCGATTGATTTTTGCCGGGATTGTGGGCGACACAGGCCGCTTCCTCTTCCCAAGTACATCACAGCGTACTTTCCAATATGCGGGAGAACTGATAGGCTATGATTTTGACCGCTCTGAGCTATTTAATCAATTATACGAGCTTGATCCTAATGTGATTAAGCTTCAAGGGTATGTGTTGGAACATTTTATAATTAATGAGGATGGTGCAGCATCTATAGAATTAAGAAAAGAAACGCTCGAAGCCTGTGGAGTAATCCCTTCAGAGGCATCGCTGCTCGTTGGTTCACTTGGAAATATTAAAGGGATTAAAGCATGGTGCTTTTTCATCGAAGAAGATGATCAGATTCGTGTTCGCTTGCGTTCTAAAGGACCTGTCATCAATACGATTGCGATGAAATATAATGGAGGCGGCCATCCACTTGCAGCCGGTGCATCAGTCTATACGTGGGAAGAGGCTGAAATGGTGAAAAAAGACATTATTGAAGTATGTAAATAAAATTGGGCTGGTCGGATAAATTATCCGGCCAGCTTTAATTCGGCCTCAATGCTGATTGTTGTATAAAAAAACATTTCACGTACGACGAGTTTATAACGTTTTCCATTGATATTTATTATTTTATTTTCAACTGTTTTTTTAACGAGGTCTCTATTTTTATAAACTGTGCCCAAATCTTTTGCAAGCAAAGTTTTTAAATCTTCTTTCACTGCTTCTTCTGTATTAAAAACACTTTGCCGGTCAGTAATATTGTATTTTTCGAATTCAATTAACTTTACTTCAATTTCCTGAATGGTTAGCAATTCTTCATTTTTTTTGTTCAATTCTTGATAATCTTCTTGCCAAATTTCAATTTTATCCTTTAGTTTTCTTATATCTTCGGCTTGTTTTTCTAGCAGATATCCGCTTCTTTCCTGCATCGTCCCAAACATAAATAAAAAAATGAGCCAACTTATGCATCCGCCAACTGCAGCCCCCGCAAAGAATCTCTGCCAATTCGGTTGCCGGTAAAGCGGTGGTATTCTCATGATATATGTTCCTGCGTTAGCCACGAGATAATGAGCGCTGCTGTTTTAGCCCCACCCATAGCAGATAAAATTAATAAAAACTGTTTGAATAAATCCCTAGTTCCACCGTCTAGAAATCCTTTTTCAAAGTTGTAAACCGTATCAAATGTTCCTCCAATTGCCGCAACTATGGCCCAAATTCTAACCCTGCCTGCAATTTTAGATATTTCTGTCAGAAGAGGCTCACCGGTAATAAAAGCGGCCAGACCTCCAATTAAAGATCCGCCGAGCATTACGCCGAAAGCAATAAAGAAGCTATTAAAAAATGCTGGAAAAAATGCTTCGTTCAATGTCACCATCTCCAATATTTTAGATTACCCTAATACTGAATATATGGGACAAAGTGTAAATGTATGAAAGAGACTATGCGAACGTATTTTCTTTTTTTCCTAACTGGTCCATAATAGAATAAAGGAAATGTGAAAGGAGTGGGTCCGCCCCGATGGTTTTTGCCCATTTGCAAATTTCAACTGCTTACAGTTTACTATCGAGCACGATCTCCATTCCTGCGCTTGTGGAAAAGGCGAAAAAGCTCCAATATTCAGCCTTAGCTATTACAGACCACAACGCGTTATATGGAGTTCTTCCATTCTATAAATCATGTATAAAAGCAAACATAAAACCGCTTATTGGAATGACCGCCGACGTAGAAACAGGGAATGGAGATATCTCACATCCGCTTGTTTTACTGGCAAAAAACAATGAGGGATATAAAAATTTATTAAAAATATCGAGTGCAATTAAAACAAAGAGTGAAGAAACGATTTCGATAAACTGGTTGAAAGCCTATAGTAGTGGACTTATTGCATTGACTCCTGGTCAAGAGGGAGAAATTGAGCAGCTGCTTTTACAAGGAAAAAAAGAAGAGGCAGAAGCTGCAGCAGAGAAATATGCTGATATCTTTGGCAATAATGCTTTTTATATCTCCTTGCAAGATCACGGATCGGCAAATGCGGAATCCTTGCTTCAAGAGCTTCAAAATCTGTCACAAAAAATGGACATACCTTTAATTGCTACGAATGATGTCCGCTATTTAGATAAAGCAGATTCATTTGCATACGAATGCTTAATAGCTCTGCGTGAAGGAGAAAAATTATCAGATCTCAAAGATCCCGACGAAAGTGAAAAGCATTTGAAAAGCCAGCAGGAAATGGTTGAACTGTTCTCGAGATTACCCGAGGCTTTGGAGAATACGCTGAAGATTGCCGAAAACTGCAACGTGATGATTGAAACAAATCAAGAACTTTTGCCGAAGTATCCGCTTAACAAAGGGGAAACAGCCTCGTCCACATTAAGGGATCTATGTTTAGCAGGGCTTACGGAACGTATTTCCAGACCAGACGAAAGGTACATGGAACGCTTGGACTTTGAACTGGAAGTCATCGGTCGGATGGGATTTAATGATTATTTTCTCATCGTATGGGATTTTATGAAGTATGCAAGAGAACAAGGTATCCTGACCGGTCCTGGGCGTGGGTCAGCAGCTGGATCTTTAGTTGCCTATGTGCTTGGAATCACTGATGTAAATCCAATTGAACATGGCTTGTTGTTTGAGAGATTCCTAAACCCTGAACGGGTCAATCTGCCTGATATCGATATTGACTTTCCGGACCATCGACGTGACGAAGTGATTGAATATGTGATGAATAAATACGGGAAATTACATGTAGCGCAAATCATTACCTTTGGGACCTTTGCTGCAAAGGCAGCAATCCGTGATACAGCTCGTGTTTTCGGATTGGGTACAAAAGAAATGGATCAGCTATCGAGACTGATTTCCTCCAATGATCTTCAACAGGCATATAAAGAATCAGCTAGTCTCAGGGATTTTATAGGCGGCTCCGAGAAACATCAAAAGCTATATGAAACGGCTTTGAAATTAGAGGGCCTGCCGCGCCATACTTCAACACATGCAGCGGGTGTAGTCATAACTGAACAGCCGCTCATCCAGTTAATACCCATTCAGGGAGGGGAAACAGGTACATATTTAACCCAGTTTCCAATGGAGGATTTAGAAGAAATTGGCTTGTTGAAAATGGATTTCCTTGGCCTCCGGAACTTATCGCTTCTTGAAAGAGTTGTAAAAAGTATCGAAATTGGTACGGGAAATAAAATTGATTTGAAAAAAATTCCCCGTAAAGATGAGAAAAGTTTTGCAATGCTGCAAAGAGGAGAGACAACAGGAATTTTCCAATTGGAGTCAGAAGGGATGCGCAAGGTCCTTAGAGAACTCAAACCGACAGAATTTGAAGATATCGTTGCTGTCAATGCACTCTTTCGGCCGGGACCAATGGAAAACATACCTGATTATATTGCGCGCAAGCATGGAAAAAAAACTGTGGAATTCTCACATCCCGATTTGAAAGCAATTTTACAATTGACATATGGTGTAATTGTTTACCAAGAGCAAATTATGCAAATTGCTTCCACTATGGCTGGTTTTTCATTAGGTGAAGCCGATTTGCTTCGCAGGGCAGTAAGCAAAAAAAAGCGAGATGTCCTTGATCACGAACGAAAGCATTTTGTGAATGGTGCATTAAAAAAGGGTTATAACGAGAAGGTGGCGAATGAAACATATGACTTAATTGTCCGTTTTGCCAATTACGGATTTAACCGGAGCCATGCTGTTGCCTATAGCATTATTTCTTGGGAGCTCAGCTTTCTAAAAGCCCAATATCCAAATTACTTTATGGCTGCTCTTCTGACGTCGGCCATAGGAAATGAAGAGAAAATTGCCAAGTATATTGCTGAAGCAAAGCATATGGGGATTGATATTTTGCCACCATCTATTCAATCCAGTCATTTTCCATTTATCGCTGAGAAATCAGGAATTAGATATAGTCTTGCAGCGATAAGAGGTATTGGTGCTTCCACTTTAAGAGCCATTATTGAAGCAAGAAAATCAAGGCCTTTTAAAGACTTATTTGATTTTTGCATGCGGGTGCCACAGAAGGCAATCAATCGCAAGGTGCTTGAATCACTAGTGCATTCGGGTGCATTTGATGAATTCGGTTATGATAGGGCAGTACTATTAGCAACAATAGACGTTGCCTTGGAGCATGCGGAATTGATGAGGCCAGCTGATGCTGACTTGTTTGAAGATGAGGAAATGTTTCAAATAAAACCGAAATATATTGATGTTGAACCGATTGGACTTGCCGACAAGCTATATTTTGAAAAACAGGCAACTGGAATCTATATTTCGGATCATCCAGTGAGTTCTTATGTAGAGACCTTTCAATCTGCCGGGGTAATTCCGATTCTGGAACTAAAGCCAGGGCAAAGGAACGTTGCTTCAGGAGTATATATCGCAAGCGTAAAAACAATCAGGACAAAAAAAGGAGATGTTATGGCCTTTGTAAGTGTAAATGATGCTTCTGGTGATATAGAAGGCGTCGTTTTTCCTGATATATTTCGCCGCTTCAGCGCAGTATGTAAAGAAGGAGAAATCGTACTAATCACTGGAAACATTGAAAATAGAGATGGGCATGCTCAATTTATCATTCAAAGAATAGAAGCAGCAGAAGAGTTGGAATTTAAGCGGAAATCTGAGAAAGTTACTTTGTATTTAAAGATCCCAACAGAAATGCATAATCGTGAAAGACTTCTCCAGCTTCGGGAGATCTTAAGCAAGTATACAGGTACGACAGCTGTTGTCCTTCATTATGAATCGAATAAACAAACAATCAAGCTGTCCAACAAAGATCGGATCGATCCGTCTGCTGAATGTTTAGGTGATTTAGCAAAACTACTTGGAGAGGTTAATGTAATCTTAAAATAGTTTTTTTCAAACCGGTAAAAATATGTTATATTATTTTAGAACAGTGTGTGGCCAGACCACTTGCATATAGATAAAGGATGCAAGAAAAGAAGGAGTGAATCCCTTGACTTTGCGCGAGGAAGCATTGCACTTGCATAAACTCAACAAAGGAAAATTGGAATCAAAATCAAAAGTTGAAGTGAGAAATGCGAAAGATTTAAGTCTAGCCTATTCTCCCGGAGTGGCAGAGCCTTGTAAAATGATTTATGAAAAACCTGAAACGGTCTATGATTACACCATGAAAGGCAATATGGTCGCTGTCGTCTCTGATGGTACGGCTGTTTTAGGTCTTGGTAATATTGGTCCGGAAGCTGCTTTACCCGTCATGGAAGGAAAAGCGGTACTTTTTAAAAGTTTTGCAGGAGTCGATGCTTTTCCAATTTGTTTAAATACAACAAATGTCGAAGAAATCATACAGACAGTAAAATTGCTCGAGCCAACATTTGGCGGAGTAAATCTAGAAGATATTGCTGCTCCTAATTGTTTTGTCATTGAAGAAAGACTTAAGAAGGAGACAAGCATCCCAGTTTTTCATGATGATCAGCACGGCACAGCGATTGTAACAGTAGCCGGATTGGTAAATGCATTAAAAATAACGGGCAGAAGCATGTCCGAAATAAAAATAGTAGCGAACGGTGCGGGCGCTGCAGGTATTGCAATTATCAAGCTATTATATAGCTATGGTGTTCGCGATATCATTATGTGTGATTCTAAAGGCGCCATTTATGAAGGGCGTACTGAAGGCATGAATGATATAAAAGCAAAAGTAGCGAAATTTACAAATCGTGATAGACTGCATGGGACCCTTGCGGATGTAATCCAGGATGCCGATGTGTTTATTGGTGTGTCTGTGGCCGGAGCGCTGTCAAAAGAAATGGTGCGTTCGATGAAGCCCGACCCGATTATCTTTGCTATGGCGAATCCTGAACCGGAAATTATGCCAGAAGATGCGATAGAAGCAGGAGTAAAAGTGATTGGGACAGGCCGCTCCGATTTTCCAAACCAAGTAAATAATGTACTGGCATTCCCAGGGATTTTCCGGGGAGCTCTCGATGTCAGGGCTACGCATATTAATGAAAAAATGAAACAAGCAGCGGTCGAAGCGATTGCAGGGCTAATTTCAGAAGATGAGCTTTCATCCGATTACGTTATTCCAGGTCCATTTGATCCAAGGGTAGCTCCGCAAGTTGCAGCCGCAGTAGCAAAGGCTGCGATGGAAACAGGGGTTGCAAGAATTAAAGTTGATCCGGAAGAAGTGCGAAAAAAGACGATGAGACTCGCAGTGATCGGAAAAGGCGAGTGAAAAAAAGTGGATAATCATCCCGGTCAATCAAAAGTGTATTTTAGCATCGTAAAAGCGATAAGGAAGATGATTACTGCAGACGGCCTACAGCCGGGGGATAAAATCCCCTCTGAACGTGAATTGTCTGAGCGGTTAAAAGTAGGTCGCTCCTCAGTTCGCGAAGCTTTACGGTCGTTGGAACTTTTAGGGCTAATTGAAACACGTCGTGGAGAAGGAACCTTTTTACGGAATTTTAAAAATCATCATCTTATTAAATTACTAGGTATGTTCATTCTTGAAGATCCGCACGTGAAAAAAGATATTTTTAGCACGAAGGAATTGCTTGAAAAAGATATCATCAGGCTCATGAGTTCCTCGCCAGCCGAAGAAACTCTTAAGGGGTTGCGTGTTGAGGCAGCAAATCAACCACATCAGTCGTTCGAAAAAATGATGGAGCTTACAAATAATCGATTGCTTTACAGGATTTGGGAAATATTGAATGATTTTTCAAACGAAGCAAAAGACAATGACGAAAATCCAGATCCAGCATACGTACAGCCACTAATGGAAGCTATCATAGATGGAGACGCGGAAACAGCAATCGCCATATATGATGGGCGAGTGTAATGGTTATCCAATCATCAAATAAATTAGTTGAAAGGGGGACTCAGGTTGCTTAAAGACCTTTTTACAAAGCCCAAAAAAAAGAAATATGCAGCAATTCCATCGGAAGCAGCTAAGCAGGATGTTCCCGAAGGAATAATGACGAAATGCCCGGAATGTAAAAAAATCATGTATACGAAAGATCTTCAAAAAAACTTGAAAGTGTGCTTGCACTGTGGTCATCATTTGCGAATGACAGCCTATGAACGGGTTGAAAGTCTTATTGATGAAGGAACTTTTCAAGTGCTTGAAGACCGGATTAGTTCAGAAAATCCGCTTGGGTTTCCGGGATATTTAGAGAAACTCGAAAAAGATAAGAAGAATACGAAGCTAGAAGAAGCCGTTTTAACAGGAACGGGTGCCATAAATGGAATGAACATAGTTATTGCCATCATGGATTCACACTTCAGAATGGGCAGCATGGGTTCCGTAGTCGGCGAAAAAATCGCGAGGGCTATTGAAACAGCTGCAAAACTAGAAGTGCCTTTTTTGATTTTCACTGCATCAGGAGGCGCGAGAATGCAGGAAGGTGTTCTATCATTAATGCAAATGGCTAAAACAAGCGCAGCCTTAAAAATGTTCAGCGAAAAAGGCGGATTAATTATTTCATTTATGACCCACCCAACAACAGGTGGAGTATCGGCGAGCTTTGCTTCTTTAGGCGATTATAATTTTGCCGAGCCGGGAGCGTTGATTGGCTTTGCTGGACGCCGGGTCATTGAACAGACAATTAGAGAAGAACTTCCCGATGATTTCCAGACAGCGGAATTTCTATTAGATCATGGCCAGCTTGATGCAGTCATTCATCGATTGGAAATCAAAGAAAAATTAACTACGGTGCTTGAAATCCATCAGCAAGAAGGTGAACTCACATGGTAAATGGTTTAGAATTTGAAAAGCCAGTGCTGGAATTACGTAATAAAATAGCTGAACTTAGAGAGTTCACAAAAGACTCTGATGTAGATTTGTCTGAGGAAATCGATAAGCTGGAAGCGCGGTTGGAAAAGCTCGAAAAGGATGTATATGAAAATATGTCACCTTGGGACCGCGTTCAAGTTGCCCGCCATGCCAATCGACCAACGACTTTAGACTATATTGATCAGCTTTTTACTGACTTTATTGAATTGCATGGAGACAGGCTTTTCGGTGATGACATGGCAATCGTGGGAGGTATTGCGAAGTTCAAAGGACTCCCGGTTACGGTGATCGGTCATCAGCGAGGAAGAGACACGAAAGAAAATATTCGCCGTAATTTCGGTATGCCTCACCCTGAAGGATATCGGAAGGCACTGCGACTGATGAAGCAAGCGGAGAAATTCAAACGTCCAATTATTTGTTTCATTGATACAAAAGGGGCATACCCTGGTAAAGCTGCCGAGGAACGCGGTCAAAGTGAAGCAATCGCACGCAACCTTTTTGAAATGGCCGGGTTTACAGTGCCGATCATATGCATTGTGACTGGTGAAGGTGGAAGCGGTGGAGCCCTAGCCCTCGGAGTCGGAGATCGTCTATATATGCTTGAAAACTCTACTTACTCTGTCATTACCCCAGAAGGTGCAGCAACAATCCTCTGGAAAGATGCTTCCTTGGCAAAGCAAGCGGCTGAAGCGATGAGAATTACTGCTCCAGATTTAAAAGATATGGGTATCATTGATGAAATTATACCAGAAGTAAAAGGCGGCGCTCACAGAAATGTTGAAAAGCAGGCTGCTTTCATTGATGATGTTCTAGTAAAAACACTAAAGCAATTACTGGCTGCAACACCAGAACAACTAATAAGTGAACGATACGCTAAATTTAAGAAAATGGGTGAATTTGCAGAAAGTAAGGAATTTGAAAATATTCATACTTGAGGTATGACCCACTTTGGGCCATACCTTCTTTTTTTGATCAATTATTTGAGATTATGTTGATAAAGTGGTATTTTAGACTTACTGACAATTTCTAATACATATTGTAGAAAATCCTAGAAATAGGGCGAAAGATGATATATAGAAATAATTGAGGTGACGATAATGAAAAGAATCGGTATTTTGACGAGCGGCGGAGATGCACCAGGTATGAACGCCGCCATTAGAGCTGTCGTGAGAAAATCTATTTACCATGGCTTTGAAGCATATGGCGTATATCAAGGATTCAGCGGTTTAATTAATGGAAATATAAAAAAACTGGAATTGGGTTCTGTTGGGGACATTATCCATCGTGGAGGAACAATGCTGCGATCGGCACGATGTGAAGAATTCATTACAAAGGAAGGCCAACAAAAAGGAATCGAACAATTAAAAAAGTTTGGCATTGACGGTCTAGTTGTCATTGGAGGCAATGGTTCTTTTATGGGTGCCAAAGCTTTATCTGAGCAAGGATTTCCTTGCATTGGTGTTCCTGCAACAATTGATAATGATATCCCAGGTACGGAATTTACGATCGGGTTTGATACGGCATTGAACACAGTGCTGGATGCAGTCGATAAAATTCGTGACACTGCCTCTTCACATGAGCGCACTTTCATCATTGAAGTAATGGGGCGAGATGCTGGAGATATCGCGCTTTGGGCTGGACTCGCGGGAGGGGCTGAAACGATTTTAGTTCCCGAAGAGAAATATGTTATGGATGATATTGCTGAACGCTTAAGAAGCGGACAGAAGCGTGGTAAAGAACATAGTATTATTATCGTTGCTGAAGGAGTCATGAGCGGTACGCAATTTGCCGAAGAGCTCCATAAGGCAACAAATATCGACACAAGGGTATCTGTATTGGGACATATTCAACGTGGAGGGACACCTACTGGATTTGACAGAGTACTTGCAAGCAGGCTTGGAGCAAAAGCCGTTGAACTGTTGATGCAAGGAAAAGGCGGAAGAGCTGTGGGAATTGATAAAGATATCATCGTTGATGAAGATATTTTAACAGTACTTGAAAAACCACATAAATATCATCAAGACATGTATGAATTATCAAAAGAATTGTCGATATAATAAACATAAAGCGGAAGCGCCCGTTAACTCGGCGCTGGAGGTAGACGTTTTTAAATAAGGTATTATTTTATAAGTTCCTTAACAAAAAGAAAAACGCTTGAGTTTTTCTTTTGCTGCAAGATTTTAGGAGGGTAAAAAAAGATGAAGAAGACAAAAATAGTTTGTACAATAGGTCCCGCCAGTGAAAACCCCGAAACATTATCTCAATTAATTGATGCGGGTATGAATGTGGCCCGTTTGAATTTTTCACATGGGGATCATGAAGAACATCGGAGCCGTATCGTAAATATTCGTGAAACCGCTAAAAAAGCTGGGAAAAATATCGGTATTTTACTAGACACGAAAGGCCCTGAAATTAGAACCCATGACATGGAAAACGGTGCAATTGAGCTTAAGGCTGATTCAACAGTCATTATTTCCATGGAAGAAGTGCTTGGGACTGTTGATAAATTCTCACTATCATATCCGGGCCTGATCAACGATGTGCATAGAGGGTCAAAAATTTTACTGGACGATGGTCTAATTGCGCTTGAAGTGACTGAAATTAAACGAGAAAATAGTGAAATTGTTACGAAAGTATTGAACACAGGCATATTGAAAAATAAAAAAGGTGTAAATGTTCCTGGAGTTTCGGTTAATCTCCCTGGGATGACTGAGAAAGACGCAAAGGATATTCTTTTTGGCATTGAACAAGGTGTCGATTTCATCGCTGCTTCATTTGTCAGAAGAGCAACGGATGTATTAGAAATCAGACAACTATTAGAAGAAAATGGCGGTTCCTATATTAATATTATTCCTAAAATCGAAAACCAAGAAGGCGTAGACAATATAGATGAAATCTTGGCTGTATCTGATGGTGTGATGGTTGCACGCGGTGACTTAGGTGTCGAAATTCCAACTGAAGCCGTTCCACTCGTACAAAAACAATTAATTAAAAAATGTAACGAGGCAGGAAAGCCGGTTATAACAGCAACGCAAATGCTTGACTCTATGCAGCGTAACCCAAGGCCGACAAGAGCGGAAGCGAGCGATGTAGCGAACGCTATTTTTGACGGTTCTGATGCTGTTATGCTCTCTGGAGAAACTGCCGCAGGCTCTTATCCAGTCGAAGCGGTACAAACGATGCACAACATCGCTTTAACAGCAGAACAAGCTTTAAATCATCAAGAAATCCTATCTTATTTAAGTAAAAACAGCGAGCATAATATGACAGACGCAATTTGTCAGTCAGTTGCACATACAGCCATCAACCTAGAAGTAAGTGCCATTGTAACTCCGACGGAAAGCGGACATACTGCAAGAATGATTTCTAAATATCGCCCTAAAGCTCCAATCGTGGCAATAACTTCCAATGAAGCGATTGTCCGTCGTCTTTCACTTAAATGGGGAGTGTATCCAAAACTTGGGCAAAAAGTCACAACTACTGACGAAATGCTTGAGAATGCAGTGACAGAAAGCTTGAATTCCGGACTTGTGAAACATGGTGATCTGATTGTTATTACGGGTGGGGTTCCTGTTGGAGAAAAAGGGACAACCAATTTAATGAAAGTCCATGTTGTCGGAGATGTAATTGCCAAAGGACAAGGTATAGGAAGAAAATCAGCATTCGGAAAAGCATTTATTGCCAAAGATGCATCGGAAGCAAATGAAAAAGCTGAACCTGGTTCTGTAATGGTTGCAATTGGAACAGATAGAGAAATGGTTTCAGTCCTAGAAAAATGTTCTGCACTCATAACGGAAGAAGGCGGTTTAACTAGCCATGCAGCTGTAGTGGGTATAAATCTCGGCATTCCGGTTATTGTTGGAGTAGAAAATGCAACAACCTTGATTAAAGATGGTCAAGAAATTACGGTCGATGCCACTCGTGGAATTATTTATAATGGGCATGCGAGTGTACTATAATTAATATGAATTGCCGGGCATCGTGTCCCGGCAATTTTTTATTGGAATATATGATATAATTAAAGAAAAATTAACGGGGATGTGAACCGTTTGAAATATTTAATTCTACTTTTTATTATCGTTCCTGCAATGGAGATAGGGCTTTTTATTATGGCAGGAAAAGCAATTGGGGTAATCACTACTGTATCCTTAATTATTTTGACTGGATTATTGGGAGCATATTTAGCAAAAAGACAAGGGTTGGAGGCTCTTCGGAAAGTGCAAGCTCAGCTGCGCTCTGGCCAACCACCAGGGAATGCAATGCTAGATGGCGTGTGTATTCTTGCAGGTGGTATTTTACTTTTAGCCCCAGGCTTTATCTCAGACCTAACTGGTTTGCTGTTGCTCCTTCCTATTACTAGAAATGCTTTGAGACCACTAATGCTTAAAGTAATAAGAAACTGGATATCACGTAAGCAAGTATATATTTATCGTTAAAAAAAGAGCCAAGACATCGGCTCTTTTTTCATTTAATAATGGGAGGGGTCCCTTTAATATACGCCCAGAGATCCTTGAAAACATTTGCTTTATGAAGAGTTGTTACCAGTACAAGTGTAACCGGACCAACAATAAGTCCTAAAAACCCTATCAGCTTAAATCCAACGAAAAGAGCGACTAATGTCGCTAGTGGATTGAGTCCGATATTTGAAGACAGGATTTTAGGTTCCATCACTTGCCTTTGCACGATCACTACAGTGTATAATATCCCGAGACCGAGTGCTAGTCCATAATTACCTATCACCAATTCATAAATAATCCACGGAATAAACACCGTTCCCGTTCCTAAATACGGAAGTAAGTCGACAATCCCGGTAATGAGGGCAATGGTAATGGCATAATCAACTCTTAAAATTAGGAGACCAATTAAAACAATCACAAGTGTAATCGAAATTAAGGTTAGCTGCGCTTTTACAAAGCCAGCGAGTGCTTTTTTTAAGTCGATAAATACTTTTCTTCCACTTGTTTTCGCCTTTTCGGGCATGAAGCGAGTGGATGCAGACGTTAGATTATCCCAGTCCTTACTAATAAAAAATGTTGCAAGGAGAGAGAATACAATCACTGTAGCGGCATTCGGAATCCACGATACAAGGGCTGGAAGCTTCAAAAAAAAGTTTTGTAAAAATGCAGTTGCGCTTTCCGTTATTTTATTGCCAGTGTCTGTAATACTATCCTTGATGGTATCTTGCTGACCGCTATCAAGACTTTTAAACATACCTGCAATTTTATTGTAAAATGGTATAACCTGGCCAGCAAACAAGTCTTCAATATAGCTAATTAACGTTCCGACATGCTGAGGCACAACAGTGGATAAGTAGCTTGTACCCCCAACAATTTCCGCAATTAATAATGTAATCAAACCAGCAAAAATAGCTATGAGGAGGAGTAGCGTTGTTAATACAGCCAGTACACGTGGAAATTTCCATTTTTTCTCGAGAAATCGAACGGCGGGATTCATAAATATAGCAATTGCAATGGCTATAATAAACGGATATGTTACTTTTGAAATATAATAAATAAAGATAAGGGAACTTACTACTATTCCAGTAACAATGAAAAAACGGATTACTTTATTTACGGTATCTCGGTTCACCTAGTCACCACACCTTATTTTCTATTTTTAACATGTCTAGCTCCAGCGCCTAGCCCCTCGAGGTCAAATAACCTGATGCAATAAAAGTCAAGACCGGACTTTTAATGCATCAGAACATTTGCCTGTCGGAGGCCCGCAGGATGCGGGTCAGAACGGCGTTGCCACAGGACGTGGCGCCCTTAGCCGTTCTTCCATTGAAAGGCGCTTACGCTTTTCTATATAATAACATGTCTATTAGAATTTTCGGAAAGGATGAGCTTTTTGTTCAATCAACCTTTTTTATTTATGCTTATGCTTCTTGCTATCGGAATTATTGCGAAAAATCAATCGCTCATTATTGCGGCGAGTGTATTGATTGTTCTTAAATTACTAGGGGCAGACGAAAAGATTTTCACCTCATTGCAAACGAAAGGAATTAACTGGGGGGTCACAATTATTACAATTGCCGTTTTAGCCCCAATTGCCAGTGGTTATATCGGCTTTAAAGAACTTGGAAACGCAATAAAGTCGCCATATGCATGGATTGCGCTCGGAGCAGGTATGGGAGTTGCCGTCATCGCCAAGTATGGTGTACAGCTTTTATCTGTAGATCCCCATATCACGACCGCCCTTGTAATCGGGACGATATTTGCGGTTGCAGTGTTTAAAGGAGTCGCAGTTGGTCCTTTAATAGGCGCAGGCATCGCCTATATGGCGATGAAAATATTTGAATTAATCAAACCTGGCTAAGAGAGAGAATGGGTTATAAGCGTTTCCATTCCCAAAAGTAAAAGATTTGGTTATAATGACAAAGGAAGCGGATTGCATATGTTGAAATATAGACAAGATTGACGACTAGTCTATAATAGAATATGCATGGCTGCGGTGTAATACATGAATTTTCACAGCAAAGACTAAAGTTGCTGGAATACTCTTCATTCAGGCGGCAGTCTATATTTTTTGCTTAAAATGTACAAGTTTGAAAAAGAAGGATAAAGGAGAGGTTTTTAATGACAGCAGCACGTGGACTGGAAGGAATAGTAGCTACTACATCTTCCATTAGTTCAATCATCGACGATACACTTACATATGTCGGCTATGATATTGATGATTTAACTGAAAACGCAACCTTTGAAGAAGTAATTTATTTATTATGGCATTTAGAACTACCGAACAAAGCTCAGCTACAAGAGCTCAAACAGCAATTGGCTGATAATATGGAGCTTCCACAAGAAGTGATTGAAAGCTTCAAAACATATCCAATCGATAAGGTACATCCTATGGCAGCATTGCGTACAGCAGTTTCAGCACTTGGACTATACGATGATGAAGCTGATTTGATGGATAAAGAAGCGAATTATCGCAAAGCGATTCGCTTACAAGCTAAAATGCCAGCAATTGTTGCGACTTTTGCGCGTGTACGAAAAGGACTTGAGCCAGTAGCGCCTCGCAAAGACCTCGGTTTTGCAGAAAACTTCCTTTACATGCTAAAAGGCGAAATGCCTGATCAAATAGAAATTGAAGCAATGGATAAGGCTTTAGTTCTTCATGCAGACCATGAACTTAATGCATCCACTTTCACAGCCCGCGTTTGTGTAGCTACACTTTCCGATGTATATTCAGGTGTTACGGCTGCAATAGGTGCATTGAAAGGCCCGCTTCATGGGGGTGCCAACGAACAAGTTATGAAAATGCTCACCGAAATCGGTACAGCGGATAAGGCTGAAGAGTATGTACTTGAAAAATTAAATAACAAAGAAAAAATCATGGGCTTTGGTCACCGTGTGTATCGTCAAGGGGATCCGCGTGCAAAACATTTGCGTGAAATGTCTAAGCGACTTACTGAAATTACAGGAGAGCCAGAATGGTATGATATTTCTGTAAAAGTGGAAGAAGCGTTCACTTCACAAAAACCTTTGCCGCCAAACGTTGATTTTTATTCGGCATCTGTTTATCACAGCTTAGGGATTGATCATGATCTATTCACTCCGATTTTTGCTGTAAGCCGAGTATCTGGATGGCTTGCACACATCCTTGAACAGTATGAAAACAACCGTCTAATTCGCCCACGTGCCGAATATACAGGACCTGGCAAGAGAAATTATGTGCCGGTTGATGAGCGTTGATTGACAAGAAATAGAAAATTGTCAGTATTTCTGATAGTATAGTTATAGAGACTTAAACATGGAGGGATAGTAATGTCACAAGGTCAAAAAATTACTGTAGAAAATGGTGTGTTGAATACACCTGATAACCCGATCATTCCTTTTATCGAAGGAGATGGAACAGGTCCTGACATTTGGGCAGCAGCGAAAAGAGTATTGGATGCAGCTGTAGAAAAAGCATATGCAGGCAAAAAGAAAATTGAATGGAAAGAAGTATATGCAGGGCAAAAAGCATTCGATAAATTTGGCGAGTGGCTACCTGTAGAAACATTAGAAACAATTCGTGAATATTTCATTGCCATTAAAGGCCCATTGACAACACCGATTGGCGGCGGCTTCCGTTCATTGAACGTTGCTCTTCGTCAAGAGTTGGATCTATTTGTATGCTTGCGTCCAGTTCGCTATTTCCAAGGTGTTCCTTCACCCGTTAAGCGTCCTGAAGACACAGACATGGTTATCTTCCGTGAAAATACTGAAGATATTTATGCTGGTATTGAATATCAAGAAGGCACAGATGAAGTGAAAAAGTTAATTGATTTCTTACAAAATGAAATGGGCGTTAACAAAATCCGTTTCCCTGAAACTTCCGGAATCGGCATTAAGCCAGTTTCTGCTGAAGGAACAAAACGTCTTGTACGCGCTGCTATCAACTATGCGATTAAAGAAGGCCGCAAATCTGTAACTCTAGTTCACAAAGGGAACATCATGAAGTTTACAGAAGGCGCATTTAAAAACTGGGGCTACGAGCTTGCTGAAGAAGAATTTGGTGATAAAGTATTCACTTGGGATCAATACGATAAAATTAAAGATGAGCAAGGAACTGAGGCTGCAAACAAAGCACAATCTGATGCTGAAGCTGCAGGCAAGATCATCATTAAAGATGCGATTGCTGACATTTTCCTACAACAAATTCTAACTCGTCCGAAGGAGTTCGACGTTGTAGCAACAATGAACTTGAATGGCGACTATGTTTCCGATGCACTTGCTGCACAAGTCGGCGGAATCGGAATTGCTCCAGGAGCTAACATTAACTACGAAACAGGACATGCTATCTTTGAAGCAACACATGGCACAGCTCCAAAATATGCTGGCCTTGATAAAGTAAACCCTTCATCAGTTCTTCTTTCAGGCGTGCTTATGCTAGAGCACCTTGGCTGGACCGAAGCTGCTGAGTTAATTATCAAATCTGTTGAAAACACAATCGAATCTAAAGTTGTTACTTACGACTTTGCTCGTTTAATGGAAGGCGCTACAGAAGTAAAAACGTCTGAATTTGCAACAGCATTGATTGAAAACATGAAATAAGAAAACATCTATTAAGCGAGCGCAAACCGTATAATAACGGCTGCGCTCGCTTTATATCAATAAACGGATCCACTACATAAACTTTAATCTTTAAGAAGGAAGGTAATGGGACCCATGACTATGAAACGGAAAAAGATTTCAGTAATTGGCGGCGGTTTTACAGGAGCTACGACGGCATTTTTACTAGCGCAAAAAGAGCTTGGAGATGTCGTTCTTGTTGACATACCGCAAATGGAAAATCCGACAAAAGGAAAAGCATTGGACATGCTGGAAGCTGGTCCTGTTCAAGGATTTGATGCGAATATTACAGGTACATCAAACTATGAAGATACGAAGGATTCTGATGTAGTTGTTATTACTGCAGGAATTGCACGTAAACCAGGGATGAGCCGCGATGACCTTGTCCAAACAAACCAGAAAGTCATGAAAAGCGTCACGAAAGAAATTGTAAAGCATTCTCCAAACTGCTTTATCATCGTTCTTACCAATCCGGTTGATGCAATGACTTATACAGTATTCCAAGAATCTGGTTTTCCAAAGAACCGCGTAATTGGACAATCTGGTGTCCTTGATACAGCACGCTTCCGAACGTTTGTTGCACAGGAACTAAATTTATCAGTAAAAGATGTAACAGGCTTCGTTCTTGGCGGCCACGGTGACGATATGGTTCCGCTTGTACGTTACTCATACGCCGGAGGAATTCCTTTGGAAGCGCTTATTCCGCAAGACCGTCTCGAGGCAATAGTTGAACGCACCCGTAAAGGCGGCGGTGAAATCGTTAACCTTCTTGGCAACGGCAGTGCATACTATGCACCTGCAGCTTCCCTTGTTGAAATGGTCGAAGCCATTGTTAAGGATCAACGCCGAGTTTTACCTACGATTGCTTATCTAGAAGGAGAATACGGCTTCGATGGCATTTATCTTGGTGTTCCAACAATCCTAGGTAAAGATGGTATTGAAAAAATCATCGAGCTTAAACTGACAGATGATGAAAAATCAGCTTTGCAAAAATCAGCTGATTCCGTGAAAGAAGTAATGAACGTACTGGCATAATAAACGATCGGGCCCTCTCACTGGAGAACGCCCGTTTTTCTCTTTGTATCGAAGTACATTTCATGGTATTATTTACTGAAAGCGCTTAAAAACCTATGGAGGTGCATGTGTTGTTACTCGGGAAAAAACGTAAACTTGGCAGGACAATGGAGGAAATTACAAGAGGGGAAAAATTAACGCTGACTGAAAAAATTGAGGACAAAGATTTGCTTTTATTTTTAGGTTTGACAAATGATGCAAATCCACTTTATATTCAGCATGATTATGCTTCCCAAACTACCTATAAAAAGCCGATCGTTCCTACGATTATGCTTACAGGAATTATAACCTCTGCTGTATCCAAATATTTGCCAGGACCAGGTTCACATATTCTAAAACAGGAAATTGAATTTTTACAACCCGTATACCACTATGCAACAATCCAATTTTTGTTTGAAATAACAGATGTAAATGAAAAAAACCATACCATTACTGTAAATGTGCAAGCAACAGATGAGCAGGAGAATATGGTTATTAAAGGAAAACTATTAGTTTGCCCACCATTTAACATGGAGCCAATGACAGGGGAAGCCCTCGAAAACTTTTAGGCAATGGGGAGAGGTTCACATGGACCTCTCCCCATTTCTTTGAATCCTTTTATGGATTCATTCGTACATAGATTAAGAGAAAAATAGAAAGGGTTGTATGGAATGAGCTTAAAAAGAGTATATACCGTTACAGGGCTAATCATTGCTGTTATTGTACTCACCGTAGTTCTCTTCAGTTCGTGGTATACGGTAGATGAATCAGATCAAGCTTTAATTATGACGTTCGGTAAGGCGGAAGAAACGATTACAGAACCAGGCTTACACTTTAAACTTCCATGGCCAATTCAGCGTGTGGAAAAATTAGCAAGAGAGACGCTTAAGCTTGAATTCGGTTACAATGAAAAGAACGGTAAGACAAATGAAACAAAAATGATTACTGGAGATGAAAATATTGTCCTTGCCGATCTCGTTGTTCAATGGAAAATAACGGATCCGAAAAAATACTTATTTCATTCAGAAAAACCGCAAGAAATTTTATATAACGCCACATCGGCTTCTTTAAGAAGTATTATTGGCAGTTCGAAAATTGATGATGCATTGACATCAGGGAAAGCGGAAATTGAAGCGAATGTGCGTGAGCTATTGACTTCTTTAATGGATAAATATGATGTGGGCATATCCATTCTTGCTGTTAATTTAAAAGACGTAGAGCTTCCGAATCAAGAAGTACGCAGTGCTTTTACAGCGGTTACGGATGCTCGAGAAACGATGAACACAAAAATAAATGAAGCAAAAAAATATGAAAATAAGCGGATGAATGAAGCGGAAGGGGAAAAAGCCGCTATCATTTACAAGGCAGAAGGGGAAAAATCCGCAAGGCTTGAAGCCGCACGTGGGGATGTTGCTGTATTTAATAAATTATATGAGCAGTATAAAACAAATCCCGACATCACTCGTGAGCGTCTAACGCTTGAAACACTAGAGCAAGTTTTACCTGGTGCAGAGATTTATATCATGAATGATGATGGTAATACTTTGAAATACTTCCCGATTCGGCCATTGGAAAAAGAGCAAGCGAAACAATCCAATGAAGAAGGGGGAAGCGAAGAATAATGGATAAAAAAGTAGTTAATCTTGAACCTAGAAAAAATATTGAGATGGAATGGCGTAAATATGCCAAGTTGGGTATTACTGTTATTATTTTATTCGCTTTGTTCATCCTTTTATTAACGAGTGCCTTCATCGTCAAAGAAGGGGAACATAAAGTAATTCGTCAATTTGGAGAAGTTGTCAGGATTAAAAGTGAACCAGGTCTTTCTTTTAAACTACCATTTATTCAAAGTGTCTCAACGCTCCCGAAATATCAAATGATGTATGATGTATCTCAAGCAGAAATCAATACAAAAGATAAGAAGCGGATGATTATTGACAATTATGTTGTTTGGAAAATTGATAATCCGCGAAAAATGATTTCGAATGCGAGAACCGTAGCCAATGCCGAGTCAAGGATGGAAGAGTTCATTTATTCTGTTGTACGGGCAGAGCTTGGTCAATTAAACTATAACGAAATCATAAATGACGAGAAATCATCACGCGGAAGTTTAAATGACAGAGTAACCGAAAAGGTAAATGAACTCCTTTTAAAAGATGAATATGGTATCATCATCACTGATGTCCGGACGAAACGAACCGATTTGCCGCAAGAAAATGAGAACTCTGTTTATACGAGAATGATTTCCGAGCGTGAATCAAAAGCACAAGAATATTTATCTAAAGGTGATGCCGAGAAGAATCGCATCACCGCCAAAACTGATCGAAAGGTCCGCGAAACACTATCGAAAGCACAAGCTGATGCGGAAGTTATCCGTTCGGAAGGAGAGGGAGAAGCAGCCAAGATTTATAATGTATCTTTCTCTAAAGATAAAGAATTCTATAACCTTTTCCGAACACTTGAGACTTATAAGAAAACAATCGGCGAAGACACTGTCATCGTCATTCCATCAGACTCGCCGTACGCCCGTTTGTTGATGGGCTATACTAAATAATGAAAGTATCCGCATGGCTATCGCCGTGCGGATTTTTTGTCTTCTCAGAATAGATGTGAACAAGAACAACCAACGCCTAAAGCGAATATAACCCTTTATTTTCACATTCCCTAACCCACATGCTAAAATATAGGTAAGAATAGATGGACGAACTAGCCCCACTAGGAGGTTTTATTAAATGAAAAAGAAATTAATGCTCATTGACGGTAATAGTATTGCTTACCGTGCTTTTTTCGCTCTGCCACTTTTGAACAATGACAAAGGAATACATACGAATGCCGTATACGGTTTCACAACGATGCTGATGAAGGTGCTTGAGGAAGAAAAACCGACGCATATTCTTGTGGCATTTGACGCGGGAAAAACAACGTTCCGCCATTCTACCTTCAAAGAATATAAAGGTGGACGCCAAAAGACTCCACCAGAGCTGTCTGAACAGTTTCCGTTTGTTAGAGAGTTACTAGACGCATATGGAATTAAACGGTATGAGCTGGAAAACTTTGAAGCGGATGATATTATCGGGACACTCGCGGTCAAAGCGGAACAAGAAGGCTTTGAGGTAAAAGTGATTTCTGGAGATAAGGACTTGACGCAGCTAAGCACTGGACATATTACAGTTGGAATCACAAGAAAAGGCATTACAGATATTGAAGAATATACCCCTGCTCATATCCAAGAGAAATATGGCCTTACTGCCGACCAAATTATTGATATGAAGGGTCTTATGGGTGACCAGTCCGATAATATCCCGGGAGTTCCCGGTGTCGGAGAGAAAACAGCGATCAAACTGTTAAAGCAATTTGAAACCCTAGAAAACCTGCTGGCTAATATAGACCAAGTGAGTGGAAAGAAGCTGAAGGAAAGACTAGAAGAATTTAAAGATCAAGCAATCATGAGCAAAGAGTTGGCGACGATAACAAAAGAAGCGCCAGTGACCGTTACGGTTGATGAACTTTCGTTCGAAGGCTATGATGTGGAAAAACTCTCAGCAGTTTTTAAAGAACTCGGATTTAATTCCCTGCTTGGAAAATTAGAAGGTGCAGATGAAATCGTTTCGGAAGAAGTGAAAGAAATTTCATTTGAAACAGTGGAATCCATTACTGAAGCAGTTTTCGCTGCTGAAAATGCACTCTACGTTGAAGTCCTCGAAGATAATTATCATACTGGAGAAATTGCGGGCTTCGGTTTATCCAACAAGAACGGAAATTTCTATTTGCCTGTTGAAACCACATTGCAATCAGAAGCTTTTAAACAATGGGCGAAAGATGAAACGAAGAGGAAACAAGTTTATGACGCAAAACGCTCGATCGTTGCGCTAAAAAGACATGATATCGATTTACAAGGAATTGATTTTGATTTATTGCTTGCGTCCTATTTACTCAACCCCTCTGAGTCTACAGAGGATTTCGCAGGGGTCGCAAAACGACATCAATTTACAAATGTGAAAACGGATGAAGCAGTATATGGCAAAGGTGCTAAGAAAAAGGTAGCTGAAGGCGATGTGCTTGGCGAACACCTTGTACGAAAAGCAATGGGTATTGCTGATTTATACGAGCCGTTGCTTAAGGAACTTGAGCAAAATGAACAGACAGATCTATTTTTCGAACTCGAATTGCCGCTATCGTTGATTCTCGCGAAAATGGAATATACAGGTGTGAAAGTGGACGTTGAGAAACTGGAAGAGATGAAGGCTGAAATCGCCGAAAGATTGAAAGAGATTGAAGCAAGAATTCATGAACATGCGGGTGAAAAATTTAATATTAATTCCCCGAAACAGTTAGGGGTTATTTTATTTGATAATCTCGGTTTACCGGTCATAAAAAAGACGAAAACGGGTTATTCTACTTCGGCTGATGTATTAGAAAAATTAGAGCATGAACACGAAATTATTCGGGAAATCCTTAATTATCGCCAACTCGGAAAATTACAGTCCACTTATATTGAAGGTTTGCTAAAAGTGGTTCACAGCGATTCGAATAAAGTTCATACGCGGTTTAATCAAGTATTGACATCAACAGGAAGGCTAAGCTCCATTGATCCTAACTTGCAAAATATTCCTATTCGTTTGGAAGAAGGGCGTAAAATACGCAAAGCATTTATTCCTTCAGAAAAAGATTGGGTCATTTTCGCGGCGGATTATTCACAAATTGAACTCCGGGTCCTTGCACATATCGCTAAGGATGAAAAGCTAATGGAAGCTTTCACAAACAATATGGATATTCATACAAAAACAGCTATGGATGTATTCCATGTTGAAGCAGACGAAGTGACATCGAATATGCGTAGGCAGGCGAAAGCCGTGAACTTCGGGATTGTCTACGGCATCAGTGATTATGGATTGTCGCAAAGCTTGGGGATTACAAGAAAAGAAGCAGGCCAATTTATTGACCGCTACTTACAAAGCTTCCCAGGTGTCAAAAATTATATGGAAGACATCATCGTGGAAGCTAGAGACAACGGCTTTGTTTCAACAGTCTTGCATAGAAGAAGGTATATCCCTGAAATTACAAGTCGCAATTTTAACCTCAGAAGCTTCGCAGAACGAACAGCGATGAATACGCCAATTCAAGGAAGTGCAGCGGACATCATAAAAAAAGCAATGATTGATATGGCAGCAAGACTTGAAAAAGAAGGCCTACGAACGCGTTTGCTTTTGCAAGTGCATGACGAATTGATTTTTGAAGCGCCACAAGATGAAATTGAAAAATTAAAAGAAATTGTTCCGGATGTAATGGAGCATGCACTCGAACTTGCGGTTCCGGTTAAAGTAGAGTACTCATACGGCCCAACATGGTTTGATGCAAAATAAACAGCAATGAAGGTGCAACAAGAGAGGGGGCCCCAAGATGCCGGAGTTACCTGAAGTAGAAACGGTCCGTAGATCACTAGTTGAACTAGTAGTGGGTAAAACAATAGAACGCGTGGCGGTAGGATGGCCAAAAATAATTAAAAACCCATTGGAATTTGAGCAATTTCAGGATGCACTAAAAGGCCAGATGATTCATGGTGTAAATAGAAGAGGCAAATTTTTAATTTTTTTACTTGATGATTACTCGCTCGTCTCTCATTTGAGGATGGAAGGTAATTACAGTTTGCATCGTAAAGGTGACGAAACTGATAAACATACACATGTCGTTTTCAGCTTTACGGATGGCACTGAGCTTCGTTACCGTGACGTTAGGAAGTTTGGGACGATGCATTTGTTTACAAAAGGGACAGAAGAAACCAACCTTCCCCTTGCTAAACTTGGACCTGAGCCATTTTCGGCGGATTTTACTGTCAATTATTTAAAAGAGCGGTTAATGAAAACCGATCGAATGATCAAAGCGGTGCTCCTTGATCAAACAATTGTGACTGGACTTGGTAATATATACGTTGACGAAGTATTGTTTAGATCAAAAATTCATCCCGAGCGTCGGGCAAAAACATTAAGTGATCAGGAAATATCAATTTTACGCGATGAAGCTGCATCTACCTTAATAGAAGCCATCGAAGCTGGAGGAAGTTCCGTCAATACGTATATGAACTCCCATGGAATAAGCGGAACGTATCAGGAGCGGCTTTTTGTTTACGGCAGAAAAGGCGAAGAATGTAAACATTGCGGAACGCCAGTTGAAAAAGTCAAATTGGCTGGAAGAGGAACACATTTCTGTCCTAAGTGTCAGAAAAGTAACCGTTGATTATTGTGAGAAGTTTTTCAGGAGTTGCTTTTTAACCAACATAAAGCCTTTCTCATATACTGGGTTATCGACTTTTAAAGGGGAAGGTGCTTGGAGATGGGCTTTTCGTTATCTATACTGCTGCTTGCGATTGCAATCAGCCTCGATAATTTCAGTACTGGACTTGCATACGGTCTTAGAAAAATGACGATTCCGATAAAATCCATTTTGATTATTGCATTATGTACCGCAGTTTCATTAGGGATTGCGATGTTTGCAGGACAACTACTTCTAAACGTTCTTACTCCAGCTTCCGCCAGTCGGATTGGCGGCATTATATTAATTTTGATTGGCGCCTGGGTGATTTATCAATTTTTTAGAACCGAAAAAGAAAAGCCATTAACACATGAAAAACTCGTTTTAAATTGGGAAATTAAATCGCTGGGCATCGTCGTTCATATTTTAAAAAAACCGACTAGAGCAGATATTGACTGCTCTGGTACGATAACTGGGATTGAAGCTCTTTTGCTTGGGATTGCATTATCGCTTGATGCATTCGGCGCTGGAATCGGGGCGGCGATGCTTGGATATTCTCCCTTAATCCTTGCTGGATCTGCCGCGTTCATGAGTTGCATTTTTCTAGGAGGAGGCTTGCAGCTGGGAAAAGTTTTTTCACATTCAAGCTGGCTACAGAAATTCTCATTTATGCCTGGAGTTTTACTCGTGTTAATTGGATTATTAAAAATGTAAAATGAAAGAGGCAATAAAATGGCATCAATCATAGGACTTACTGGTGGTATTGCAAGTGGTAAAAGCACTGTCTCGAAAATGTTGGAGGATCAAGGGTTTACAATCGTCGACGCCGACCTAGCTGCACGCGTGGTTGTAGAACAGGGTGAAGACACATACAAAAAATTAGTGAATGTATTCGGAAAAGACATCCTATTGGCTGATGGTGCCATTGATAGATCAAAGCTCGGTTCGATTATATTTCATGATAAAGAAAAAAGAGAAATGTTAAACAGTATCGTCCATCCAGCAGTGCGGATCCGTATGAATGAATGGAAGGAAGAGGCGATTGCTGCTGGGAAACAGACGATCATTTACGATATTCCGTTATTGTTTGAAAGCAATCTTGTCCACTTAGTTGAAAAGATTATCTTAGTATATGTGGACGAAGAAGTGCAGCTTAAAAGGCTTGTGTCAAGAAACAGTTTGTCTGAAGCAGAAGCAAAAGCCCGAATTGCTTCCCAGCTCCCGTTGCAAGATAAGGTGGATCTTGCTGATGCAGTAATAGACAATAACGGAACAATTGGTGAGACGAAACAACAAGTAGAGGCATTATTAATTAAATGGAACTTACAACCTTAAGAAAAAACTCCTGATCATTTCAGGAGTTTTTTCGCTTTTTGGTCTATCACGATAATACTGGAAATACTATGCAAAAGTTAAAATTTATTATTGCAAAAAAAATATATAGGCCGTATACTTTAAATCGTGAGTTAATTTTAAGTTTTTATTTTTTGCTCACATAACTGCTTAAAGGGTTAGGACCTCATTGGACTAACTTTCCCCCGTTGCAGTTACTAAGGTTGTTTAAAAATTCCGGAAAAAATGGTCTTTTTAAGCACACGTACTTTGTTATTCTGATCGCTAAAAAATACGTTCAAGGGGGAACGATCAATGGAAACAATCGGACGTCATGTAATTTCTGAATTATGGGGTTGTAATGTTGATAAATTGAACAGCATGCCATTAATTGAGCAAATATTCGTAGATGCTGCTCTGAAATCTGGTGCTGAAATTCGTGAAGTTGCCTTTCATAAATTTGCGCCGCAAGGAGTTAGTGGTGTTGTCATTATTTCTGAATCGCATTTGACGATTCACAGCTTCCCGGAGCACGGCTATGCAAGCATTGATGTTTATACGTGTGGCGATTTAGATCCTAATATCGCTGCAAACTATATCGCTGAAGCATTAGACGCCGATATAAGAGAAACGATTGAAATGCCGCGTGGTATGGGACCCATCCAATTGAAACAAAAAAAAGCTCAATAATTGATAAGATGTAAACAGGGGTGTATGGAGACATACGCTCTTTTTGTTTCGTCTAGCTCCAGCGCCTAGCCCCTCGAGGTCAAATAAGCCTTTAGACAATAAAAGTCAAGACCGGACTTTTTTTGTCTCAGAACATTTGCTTGTCGGAGGCCCGCAGGATGCGGGTCAGAACGGCGTTGCCACAGGACGTGGCGGGCTTAGCCGTTCTTCCATCGCAAGGCGCTTGCGCTTTTTTCTTTTCCTCCAAAAATAAGGTATAATGTTTAAAAGCACGTTGAACGGAGCTGATATGATGAAATGCCCGTCCTGCCAACATAACGGCACACGAGTAGTAGATTCAAGACCCGCCGATGAAGTGAGGTCAATAAGGAGAAGGCGTGAGTGTGAGAAATGCTCATATCGCTTCACCACATTTGAGAGAGTGGAGGAAACTCCTCTTATTGTTGTTAAAAAAGAAGGAATCCGTGAAGAATTTAGTAGAGATAAAATTTTACGCGGGTTGATTCGTGCTTGTGAAAAACGACCTGTAACGTTAGCGCAGCTTGAAAAAATTACGCATGATATTGAAAGGGAATTGCGTAATCTGGGTCAAGCGGAAGTAAAGTCGGACAAAATAGGTGAAATGGTTATGGACAAACTGTCAAAAGTCGACGAAGTAGCTTACGTACGATTTGCATCCGTCTATCGGCAATTCAAAGATCTTAATGTCTTCTTAGATGAATTAAAAGATTTAATCAAAAAAGATTGATGAAAGTGTGTTTGACATGAAGCAGCATTGGAATGAAGTTCAGCCAATAGATTCTTATAGTGTAACAATGAATGGATTATTAACGAATCATGATAAAAAGATTATTGCCTTTTTATATCAGCCTTTAATCGGACCGATTTGTACAAGCTTATATACGACATTTTGGCATAAAGTAGAAGAAAATCGTCTATGGTCAGAAGAGTGGAATCATTATCATTTAATGAATTTGCTTGATCTCAATTTGGAAGATATTTATCATGCACGACTGAAGCTTGAAGGTATCGGATTGTTGAAAACATACATAAAAAATGAAATGGATATCAGGACATTTGTTTATGAACTTCAGCCGCCGCTTTCAGCAGAGCAGTTTTTTACTGACGGTATGTTAAACATATATTTATATCAGAAACTTGGGCAATCGCATTTTTTAAGATTGAAAAAAACGTTTACTGATAAAAAGATAGAAACTAATGAATTTACTGACGTAACGCGTACGTTCCAAGATGTTTTCACATCTTATGGAACAGGCTCTCTCGCAAATAATGAAGGGCATGAAGCAAGCCATCCAAATTCTGGTCAAGACTTTTTTCAAAGACATGCGGCGGGACATATCCACATTGACGGAAGCGACTTTGACTTTGATCTATTATTATCGGGTCTGACTGATATTATGGTACCGAGAAAAGTTTTTTCTCCGCCAGTCAAGGAGGCAATTGCAAAATTGTCTTTCCTTTATTCGATTAATGCCATTGAGATGAAAAATATCGTGCTTGCCAGCCTGACAGCTGATCATGGAATTGATATTGATGAGCTTAGAAAAGCGGCGCGTGATTGGTACCAGATGGAAAATAATGACAGGCTTCCGCAACTCGTTGACCGTCACCAGCCAATGGTTCATCGGGAAATCGATAATAAGCCTACAACCAAGGAAGAGAAACTCATTTCTTATTTGGAAACTGCCTCTCCAAGACAGTTATTGATCGACCTATCAGATGGGGCCGAGCCTGCTAAGTCCGACCTTCAAGCTGTAGAAGATATTATGTTTCAACAAAAGCTGCAACCAGGTGTAACCAATGTCTTGATTCATTATGTCATGCTGAAAACAGACATGAAACTATCCAAAAACTATTTGGAGAAAATTGCCTCACATTGGTCCCGTAAAAAAATAAACAGTGTTAAATCTGCAATGGAACTTGCAAAAAATGAACACCGTCAGTACCAAGAGTGGGCAAGTGGGAAAAAAGAGACAAATCAGCGCAGGAAAAAACCAATTCGCACAGAAAAATTACCTGATTGGTTTGTATCGCAAGAGGAACCAGAAAATCAAATTAAACAAGAGAATTCGGCAGAACTGGAAGAAAAGCGACGTCGACTAGAAGCCATTCAAAGAAAATATCAGAAAAATGGAGGTGAAAAAGATGGAGCGAATTAATAAAACGCTTGGTAGATTGTCGAAATCGCCTGATTTTAGACAGCGTTACGATCATTTAAAATCCGAAGTTTTGACAAATCCGGATATACAAGCATTTTTGTTAGCGAATCAAGATAGAATCACAGATAGCATGATTGAAAAAAATTTAATGAAGCTATATGAATATATGTCGCAAACGAAAAATTGTAAAGATTGTCCGAATCTCGGGCACTGTGTGAACATGATGCAGGGGTATGAGCCTACCCTCGTTCTTGAAAGGGATACAATTGGAATTCATTATCGTCCGTGTCCTTCGAAGATTATTCATGATGAGCGCCGAAAAACGGAAAAGTTGATCAAGAGTATTTATGTACCGAGAGAAATACTTCAAGCCTCATTTGCTGACTTTTCTTTGGATAGTCCAGGGAGAATCCATGCGTTTGAATATGCTGAGCAGTTTGCTTCCACATTTGATCCTGGAAGCGCAATGAAAGGATTATTTTTATATGGAAGCTTCGGAGTTGGAAAATCTTATTTACTTGGAGCAATAGCCAATCAGCTTGCTGAAAAAGAGATTTCATCGCTTATTGTATATGTTCCGGAGTTTTTACGTGAAATGAAACAATCACTTGGCGATCAAACGCTGAATGAAAAACTAGAAACAGTGAAAAACGCACGAATCCTTATGCTCGATGATATCGGGGCTGAAGCAATGTCCAGTTGGACAAGAGATGAAATCCTTGGCTCCATTTTACAATTCAGAATGCATGAACAGCTGCCAACTTTTTTCACCTCAAACTTCGATTTTAAAGGATTGGAACACCACCTCACCTATACACAGCGGGGGGAAGAGGAAAAAATGAAAGCGGCTAGGATTATGGAACGCATCAAATATTTATCGATCCCGGTCAGGCTTGATGGTCCGAATCGAAGACATAACTAAGCACCCGTAAATTTTGCGGGTGTTTTTTCTATTAGTCGATTTCCTCTATTCCCCGTAAACTCATTAACTTCTATAATGATTTCGCATAAATCATTGGTCTAGTCCGTCCAAGCCCTCATATATATGTATCAAAGCAGTAAAAGGGGGGACGGGCTTGGAGTTGATTTTCTCATCCATTAAAGATGCGATCCGTCTGAAATTTTTTTTAACTGCGAATGGTTTAGGAGAAACATTGATGGAGAACCAGGGCCAGTTTATGTATAGATTCAGCACTGATCACGCGAAGAACGATCGTTATGTAAAAGCATTGACTTATTTTATTAAAGAAATAAAAAGAAATGAGTGGCTAAACGATAAACTGCTCCACACATACCATTATGAAAATGAAGATGAACGCAGCCATATTATCGATATTGCCACTGATATGTTTGCTGGGGTTCGGAAAGATCTAGCCGAACTTGCAGGTAACATAAACGAAAATCAGGTAATCGGCTTAGCTGTCAAAGATTTGCTAAGTTTCGGTGGAGCTGTTTTATTTGAATCATTTTCAAGGTTTCGGCTAAAGCCTTATTATGAGCATGTCGGGAAATATCTTGAAATAGCGATTGATGAATATAAAATGGAACAGGAATACCAAATGTTCGTAAACATGTTAAGGGATTATTTGCAAAATCGGACTCCAAGATTGAGTACGGTACACATTTATTTGGATAAAACTGCGATGTTTTATGATGAAAACGTTCAGGAAATAGCGCATCATGATCTAAAAGAACTTATAGATCAGCGATTGCTCGCCAATCATCCAATTTATGTCGATTCTGCTGTGATTGCACCGTTATTATCTATAGCTCCTGAAAAAATATATCTTTATACATTCGAAGAAGAACAAGCGCTGGTCAGAACGCTGCGCAATATTTTTGAAGAACGAATTTCCATTTTGTCACCAGCCAATTTACATGAACTGAAAAAATCTTATACTAATAAACCTTGATTTTCCTTCTGTTACTATATATAATAACGTACATAATCTAATTCTGAACAAGTTTTGATAAGGACATGAGTATTTTGTTACGGTTCTCAGAGAGGGAAGATGAAGCTGTGAGCTTCCCAACACGGACTGAATGCTTACCGCCTTTGAACTCCAGTCATGAACCTTATTACGCAGTAATGATTGGCGGACCATATCCGTTAGTATGAATCCAAAGTCTGCATCCATTCATGCATGCAGAGAACTAGGGTGGAACCACGTGTGCTAAACTCGTCCCTTTCCAGGGGCGGGTTTTTTGTTTTTTTATAAATGATAAAGGAGTGTTGAAAATGTCAGAACAAGTAAAAATTACTTTTCCAGATGGTTCTATAAAGGAGTTTCCAAAAGGTACAACAACAGAAGATATTGCGGCATCCATTAGCCCGGGATTAAGGAAAAAGGCACTTGCCGGTAAACTGAACGGAGAATTGGTCGATCTTAAAAGACCAATAGAAATTGATGGATCCATCGAGATTATTACTCCAGATAGTGAAGAAGCGCTTGAGATTATGCGTCACAGCACAGCTCACTTGATGGCTCAGGCTATCAAAAGACTATACCCTGATGTAAAACTAGGGGTCGGTCCTGTTATCGAAGGCGGATTTTACTATGATATGGACCTTGAACATTCCATTACACCGGAAGATTTGCCGGTTATTGAAAAAGAAATGAAGAAAATTATTAACGAAAACATTGAGATTGTCCGTAAAGAAGTAACACGTGACGAAGCGAAGCAACTGTTTTCCGAAGACCAATACAAGCAAGAACTGATCGATGCGATTCCTGCAGACGAAAAGGTGACAATTTATGAGCAAGCTGATTTTGCTGACCTTTGCCGTGGCGTTCACGTACCATCTACAGGGAAAATTAAAGAATTTAAGCTATTAAGTATTGCTGGTGCATACTGGCGAGGTGATAGTAAAAATAAAATGTTGCAACGCATTTACGGTACAGCTTTCTTTAAAAAGGATGCACTGGAAAATCATTTAAAAATGCTGGAAGAAGCGAAGGAACGCGATCACCGTAAACTTGGTAAAGAGCTAAGCCTGTTTGCAAATTCACAAAAAGTCGGGCAGGGGCTACCTCTTTGGCTCCCTAAAGGTGCTACAATCCGCCGAACTATAGAACGTTATATCGTCGATAAGGAAGTAGAGCTCGGCTATGATCACGTATACACTCCTATAATGGGCAGTGTGGAACTATATAAAACAAGCGGTCACTGGGATCACTACCAAGATGATATGTTCCCAGTCATGGATATGGACAATGAACAACTTGTACTACGCCCGATGAATTGTCCACATCATATGATGGTTTACAAAAATGATATCCATAGTTATCGTGAACTGCCAATTCGGATTGCCGAACTTGGGACGATGCATCGTTACGAAATGTCCGGTGCGCTTTCAGGCCTCCAACGCGTTCGCGGAATGACTTTGAATGATGCCCATATTTTTGTTCGTCCAGACCAGATTAAAGAAGAGTTCATTCGTGTTGTGCAACTGATCATTGAAGTATATAAAGACTTTGAAATAAGTGATTACTCTTTCCGACTTTCTTATCGGGATCCTGAGGATAAAGAGAAGTATTTTGATGACGATGAAATGTGGAACAAGGCTCAAAGCATGATAAAAGAAGCTGTTGATAGCTTTGGGATTGATTATGTCGAAGCCGATGGTGAGGCGGCATTTTATGGCCCTAAGCTGGACGTACAAGTAAAGACAGCACTTGGAAAAGAAGAAACTCTTTCCACTGTACAGCTTGACTTCCTTCTTCCAGAAAAATTCGATTTGACATATGTAGGTGAAGACGGAAAACAGCATCGTCCTGTCGTTATCCACCGTGGGGTCGTTTCTACTATGGAGCGCTTCGTTGCCTTCTTAATTGAAGAATATAAAGGAGCTTTCCCAACTTGGCTCGCACCTGTTCAAGTTCAGGTGATTCCTGTTTCTCCAGATGCTCACTTTGACTATGCAAAGCAAGTGGCAGATCAATTGAAATCAGCCGGTTTCCGTGTAGAACTGGATAAGCGTGATGAAAAAATCGGTTATAAAATTAGAGAAGCGCAAATGCAGAAGATCCCTTACATGGTTGTCGTGGGCGATAATGAAATTACTGCTGAGGCCGTTAACGTAAGAAAATACGGGGAACAAAAATCAGAAACAGTTCCTTTTAAGGAATTCCTTGAGCAATTGAAAACGGAAGTGGATATAAAACAAAAATAAAGATCAGGCACCTCCACTAAGGAGGTGCCTGAACCTTCGTAAACTTTATTTTTTATCTTCTAAATCAACTGTAGTGCCGTCTCTTAAAGTATATTCCAAGTCAAAGGTATTGTAATTTTGGTCTAATTGAAATGTATTAAGGATTTTATTGATAGCCTCTTTTTCAGAGGTGTTTGTCTCAAACCCTAAACCTTTCAATTGAGTATATAAGGCATTGAAAGCTTCCATTCCCTTGAGCTTTTTATCGTGGATTGAATCGTTAAGCTCTGCCTTGTAATCTCCATTTGCACTTTTCTCCTCATAATCGAAATCATATTCTTTATCAGGACCGTATCTAACTTCTAAGTTAAATTTGGTAAAATTGAGCTCTGCCATTTTCTCTGCTGCATTTGTGTCCCCTTGAACATTCCCGCCGTCGGATAAGTTGCCACTATTCTCCTTACTTTTATCCTCCGGTGTATGTGGATTTTCTCCATTTCCCGGTGGGGGCGGAACTACTTGTTCCTTTGGATGACTATCAATGGATGGATCGTTCGAGCAGGCTGCAAGTCCGAAAACAAGTGAAAGACTGAGGAATGGGAAGATCATCTTCTTCATAATTTTTGCCTCCAATATATACTTGATATTTAAAGTTTTACCCGCTAGCTGCGAATTAAACATTTTTCAAAAAACCATTGCTTTATGAAGAATGATTTGTTATGATAAAAAGCGTTGTTAACAGGATTCGACATTTGACACAATAAATTGCTTATGATATAGTAACTAAGGTGAATTGAATACTCGTTTGTGGAAGAAGGAGCTGCCCGCTTCTCGCCTGATTGACGCATTCTAAGCTGTTGACAGGTTATTAATTTCATTGCCATTCTTAAACTATTCGTTTTTAATGGAGTGCGGGTTGCTTTGTGCGCCTGCACTTTTTTTATTGCTTATTTATAGGCAGCAAACTGGCAATGCCATTTATAGGCAGTTAGATTTTATCCAAAAACACTGTATTCTTCAAAAAACCTTGGAGGTGGCTAACTATTAGCAAAGATATGATGGTAAATGAAGGCATCCGTGCCCGTGAACTTCGTCTAGTTGATCATAATGGGGAGCAGCTGGGAGTGAAATCCCGCAATGAAGCACTTGAAATAGCTGCGCGTGTAAATCTTGACCTCGTCCTTGTTGCACCAAACGCAAAACCACCAGTAGCCCGAATCATGGATTACGGAAAGCATCGTTTTGAACAGCAAAAGAAAGAAAAAGAAGCACGTAAAAACCAAAAAGTGATCAATGTGAAGGAAGTTCGATTGAGTCCTACTATTGATGAACATGATTTCAATACGAAACTTCGCAATGGCCGCAAGTTTCTTGAAAAAGGCGATAAAGTAAAAGCTTCTATCCGTTTTAGAGGCCGCGCCATTACGCATAAAGAAATCGGACAGCGTGTGCTAACCCGCTTTGCAGAAGAGTGCGATGACGTAGCGACAGTTGAATCAAAGCCGAAAATGGACGGCCGAAGCATGTTCTTAGTTCTAGCACCAAAAATTGAAAAGTAATGTTTTGAGGAGGAAAACCCTATGCCAAAAATGAAGACACACCGAGGCTCGGCAAAACGTTTCAAAAGAACAGGTTCTGGTAAGCTTAAACGTTCACAAGCCTACACAAGCCACTTGTTCGCAAATAAAACAACTAAGCAAAAACGCAAACTTCGTAAAGCAGCAATGGTATCAAAAGGTGATTTCCGCCGTATCCGCCATATGCTTGACAACTTGAAATAATACGAACGAGATCCAATTAGGAGGGAAATAATATGCCACGTGTAAAAGGCGGTACAGTAACCCGCAGACGTCGTAAAAAAGTATTAAAATTAGCAAAAGGTTATTATGGTTCCAAACATAGATTATTTAAAGTAGCTAAGCAACAAGTAATGAAATCTTATAACTATGCATACCGCGATCGCCGCAACAAGAAGCGCGACTTCCGTAAACTATGGATTACGCGTATTAACGCTGCAGCTCGCCTAAACGGACTTTCTTACAGCCGTCTAATGTACGGTTTGAAAGTAGCCGGTATCGAAGTAAACCGCAAAATGCTTGCTGATCTTGCAGTAGCTGACGAAAAAGCATTTGCAGAACTAGCTAATAAAGCAAAAGCTTCATTATAAGAATTAATAATAGCCATTCTCCAGTATCAGGAGGATGGCTTTTCGTCTATTAAGGGGGAAACGTGTATGACGAGATTTTTAGTTATATGGTATTGTATTACAATCAATGTGCTTGGATTGCTAATGATGAGGAACGATAAAAGATATGCACAAAAGAGGAAAAGACGAATTAGTGAAAGAAATCTATGGCTCGCTGCTTTTGCAGGCGGAGCTCCCGGGATGACCGTCGGAATGCGGATGTATCGCCATAAAACAAAGCATTTTTCATTTAAATATGGGTTTCCAGTCCTTGCTGTCATTGATATCGTAATTTATTTCCTCCTGCTTGGCCGTGTGTCATAACATACAAACTCGAAAAATAAACTGTTAGTAAGAAAGCGGGTGATCATAGTGGATGAGCAATTATTGATCATGCTTGCATTTATGGAAGGTACCGGAATACTCGCGCCCTTTATGTTTATCGCTTTTCATTTAGTAAGACAGTTTATTTTTATTCCCGTGGCTATGGTCTGTATGGCAGGAGGAATTCTATTCGGAAGCTTGCTAGGCATTCTTTATTCTATGCTAGGCTTGCTCTTGCTCTCGGCATTCTTTTACTTTTGCATCGGAAAAATGCCTGGAACACATGCAAAATTAATGAGGATCAAATATAAATGGTTCGGTCGCTACACGAAAATGACCGTGGGGCAAATTGCCGTGTTGCGACTCATTCCTTTTTTTCACTATCATTTATTAAATATATGCCTCCTTGAAAGAAGGCCTGATTTTCGGGGATTCATGAAGGGGGCTATCGTTACGAATCTGCCCCTTGTTTTTTTCTATACTGTCTTCGGAGAATTTATTACACACTTTACCCCTAGTATCGCCATTGTGATTATCATTTCACTTTGTATACTGTTTTACGTTATGCGTGAAAAAATTGCAATCGTTAAATGGGAAGATTTCTTTGCGAAAAGCTCGGCTTAAAAAAACCCTTTTGTAAGGGTTTTTTATGCTTAATTCCTATTCTTCTTCAGCAATTCCTTAATCGGACTTTTCCAGTCAATCTCAGCATCTGGATACCTGAGTTTGATTTCATTTTCAATGAAAACAAAATCTTCATAGGACAAGCCTTGAAGCAAGTCAGTATTTCGCGGCCAGACAAAAATAGAGACAACTTCAAATGAGCGGTCGGTAGTGCCCAAATATTTTTCTCCCTCAAACATAACGCCATTATACGTGATAAGGAAATTTTTCCTTATATTTTCATGAGTATCATAGAAATAATATTTTCTTTGTTCATGTGCGGCCTCAAGTTTTCTTTTCGGGTCCAAAATAAACTTGACTGTCTTATAGATGAGATAAATGATAAATGCAAAAATCACAACTCTCAGCAGGATGATCATTATGATGCCTCCCAATCGAATAATCTAACAAGCTATACGGTCAAGGAATCAAAAAGTTTCATTATTTGTTATAATTTTTTTAGGAGGGATTACTAATGACATTACATGAATGGTATGCCATGCAGCAAGAATTGGATCAGTACATTGAAATTGAGCATGATTTGCAAAATACGGACTTAGTTGAACGGAAACTCCTGGCACTGCTTGTTGAAATGGGGGAACTTGCCAATGAAACTAGATGCTTTAAATTTTGGAGCAAAAAACCTGCGTCGGATCAAGATATAATTCTAGAAGAATTTGTCGACGGAATCCACTTTATCCTTTCAATTGGGTTAGAGCTCGGGTTTTCAGAACGTGACATCCCCATTGTTTCTTCTGAAGGAAACGAAGATGTGGTCCAAGGTTTCTTGAAAATATATAATCTTGTTGACCAGCTTAGACAAAGCCGATCTGCTGATACTTACGAGGAACTTCTACGCCAGTACTTTATTCTCGGACAATCGCTAGGATTTTCAATCGATGATGTACAACAAGCATATAAAGCGAAAAACGAAGTCAATTATAAAAGGCAGCAGGAAGGATACTAGATAACATGATATAGAGATTGTCGCGGGTCATTCTCATGCCTCGTTTATGGGGCTGGCATAGGCGAAAAGAGATGATCTCAGTCCCTTTGAGGCGTTCAAGAGGACAGGCATAGGTGAAAAGAGTTGATCTCAGTCCCTTTGAGGCGTTCAAGGGGACAGGCATCGGCGAAAAGGGTTGATCTCAGTCCCTTTGAGGCGTTCAAGAGGACAGGCATCGACGAAAAGAGTTGATCTCAGTCCCCTAAAAAGCGTTCAAGAGGACTGAACTAAGCGAAAAGAGCCGACCTCAGTCATCCTGAATCATCTATAAGGTTAGATATAACCAAAAAGAATTCCTTATGATACAAATTTTTGTATTTTCCAATTGTTTATTATTATAATGATGTTGAGCGAACACGCTCTTAAAGAGGAGGGTATTAAATGGCAAAGTTAGATGAAACGTTGACCATGCTTAAAGAATTAACGGATGCAAAAGGAATTCCCGGAAATGAATACGAACCACGTGAAGTAATGAAGAAATACATAACACCATTGGCAGATGAAGTGGAAACAGATGGTCTTGGAAGCTTGATAGCTAAAAAAACAGGTGAAGAAAACGGTCCAAAAGTTATGATTACAGGTCATTTGGATGAAGTGGGCTTCATGGTTACTCAAATCGACGACAAAGGATTCCTTCGTTTTCAAACGGTGGGCGGCTGGTGGTCGCAAGTTATGTTGGCGCAGCGTGTAACCGTTGTCACTTCAAAAGGTGATATAACTGGTGTGATCGGATCCAAGCCACCGCATATTTTATCTCCTGAAGCTCGAAAAAAACCCGTTGATATTAAAGATATGTTCATTGATATCGGAGCTTCAAGTCGCGATGAGGCAAAGGAATGGGGCGTTCGTCCAGGGGATATGGCAGTTCCTTACTTTGATTTCACTGTGATGAATAATGAGAAGATGCTCCTCGCAAAAGCTTGGGATAATCGAATCGGTTGCGCGATTGCGATTGATGTATTAAAAAATCTAAAAGGTGAAAGCCATCCGAATGTTGTGTACTCCGTTGGATCCGTACAGGAAGAAATCGGTCTTCGTGGTGCGAAAACAGCAGGTAATAAAGTTCAGCCTGATATATCTATTGCAGTAGATGTCGGCATCGCTGGTGATACACCGGGTGTAAGCGAAAAGGAAGCCCAAGGTAAAATGGGAGATGGACCACAAATCATTTTATATGACGCGTCAATGGTTTCTCATAAAGGTCTTCGTGAGCTTGTTATTTCTGTTGCTGATGAATTAGAAATCCCTTATCAATTTGATGCAATTCCAGGTGGAGGAACTGATGCAGGAGCAGTTCATTTAGCAGGAGAAGGTGCCCCTTCTTTAGCAATCACGATTGCAACGCGCTATATTCACTCACATGCAGGAATTCTTCACCGTGACGATTATGAAAATGCTGTAAAATTGATCACAGAAGTCGTGAAACGTCTCGACAAAGAAACAGTCGATAAAATCACGTACGAATAATAAAAAGAGCCGGGATCTTCAGGAAAAACTGAGGATCCCAGCTTTTTTCTTTTCTTCTTCGTGGAATTCCTGTATTGTCAAAGGAGAACATTTTGAAGGAGAACATCATGGCTACTTTATGGGAATATATCGTCGTATTTTTACTTGCAGCAACTCCTTGGTTTGAAATGGCAGCTGTTATTCCACTTGGAATTGTAAGGGGCCTTCAACCGTTATTGGTTGTTATTCTTGCTTTTATTGGCAATCTATCCACTATCATTCTTGTTGTATATTTATTCGAAAAAATCCAAGCTTATTTAGTAAAAAAGAAAGGAATCATGAAAGAAGACAATAAGCGGCAAAGACGTGCAAAGAAAATTTGGAATAAATATGGATTGCCCGGGTTAGCGATCATAGGACCTCTCTTAATTGGAACCCACATCTCTGCATTCTTGGGCATGTCTCTCGGAGCGACGAAAAATTGGACACTCCTTTGGATGACCATTAGTCTTGTGCTCTGGTCAGTCGTTTTTGGAGTGGGTGCCTACTATGGTATTGAAACATTCAAGACAATGATGGGATAAACAAATTTTGGGATATTCTAAAATGAATTATCCCATTTTTTTATTGTCTTCATTACTATTAACTAGTAATTAAAACGCTTTCATGATAGTGTAAATACATATAAAATCATGTTTTGGAGTTGATGTCTATGCAAGCGCAAAAATCTATTAATCTCGAAGAACTAAGTGACCTTTGTACGCCGTGGTGCCTTCACTTAGTAGGTACACTAAGGATCGCCGATCATATCGCTGCAGGAACTAATGAAATCAATGACCTTGCCTCAGCGGCCGAGTGCGATGCCTATGCCTTGCACAATGTGCTTGGCTATCTCGTCGATAAGGGCATCTTCGAGGAGACGGGACCCGGGGTGTTCGCATTGAACGAGGTTTCCGAGGGCTTGCTCGACCCGTCGAGACGTCCTGACCTTAATGGTATTGGAGGAAGGATGGCGTACGCATGGGGCACACTTCCTACATACGTTCGGACCGGCAACTCCGGATACCACGAATTATTTGGCCGTCCGTTCTGGGAAGATCTTGCCGCCAACCCGGAGGTCGCGGAAAGTTTCGATGCTCTCATGGGGCCGGCTGGACATGGCACCCCTGATCCGGATTTTCCAATCTCGGGTGGCTGGGAGTCTATAAAAACCGTTGTTGACGTCGGCGGTGGTACGGGAGCAATGCTGGCCGAGATCCTTCGGATACGACCAGAAATCCATGGTACATTGGTTGATCTTCCGGGAACCGTCGCCCGCTCAGGAGAGATATTTCAGGCTGCTGGCGTAGCCGAGCGTGTCACAACGGTAGGGCAAAGCTTTTTCGATCCTTTGCCTACGGGGGCGGATCTATACTTGCTGAAGAAGGTACTAGGTAACTGGCCTGATCAGGAGACAACTGCAATCTTGCGGCGCTGCGCCGAAGCAGCCCGCCCGAACGGCCGAATTGTAATCCTCGGTGGTGTAACAGCAGATGACGTATCCCACAAACTGACAATCGACAAAGTGTTGCTAGGTGGCAAGACGAACACCTTGTCCGAGTTCCTAGTAATGGCGGGTGATGCCGGACTGGAGGTTACGTCAGCCGAGTACGAACCATCTGGCCAGTTCGTAGTAGAGTGTCGTCCGGTGTAAAAATCAAAAAACACATGGTGATTATAATCCATGTGTTTTTCATTTCCTCTTTACTATTTTAATCCATCTTCCAAAGTCTCTAGCATCATGCTTTTTTCTTGATCATCTGCATGCTGCCAAATGACTTCAAATAAAACTCCGAGTCCAGGCAGCATTTTTTCTTCTCCACGCTGGATCGCATCGACAATGGTATCTCTTAATTGTGACTGGTTATTCCCGGAAACATTGTGGATAATGGCATTTCTTAGATTCAAGTTCATAAAGTCGCTCCTTTTCAAGATTATTCTTCGTTAGCTTTTCGCAATTCGCCCGGAATATGTATAATAGAACAAGAATGTTCTTGAAAGGAAATGAAAGCTGTGGAACATATTCAATCTACGAAAAACGCAAGGGTAAAGGAATGGAAAAAACAGCTCTTGAAAAAAGGCCGAGATCAAACAGGTACATATATTATAGAAGGCGATCATCTTATTGAAGAAGCATTGAAAACGAATGATATTATAGAGCTAATGATCCAAGAAGATATTGAGATTCCAGAAAGCTGGTTACTGAAAGACGACACTTCCATTACAACAATTACTTCTGAGATAAGCAAGGTCATATCGGCCACTCAGACAGCGCAAGGATTGTTTGCTGTCTGCCGTAAACGAACACTGGAAGTTGATATGTCAACTCATAAACGTTTTCTTCTGCTTGATGGTGTCCAAGATCCGGGAAACATTGGAACAATGATTAGAACGGCGGATGCAGCGGGGATTGACGCGGTTATTTTCGGCGAAGGAACTGGAGATTTATACAATCCCAAAGTTATCCGTTCTGCCCAAGGCAGTCATTTTCATATTCATACTGACACAGGAAATTTGCATAAATGGATAGAAAAATTAAAAAGATCAGAGATTCCAATCTATGGAACTGCTTTAGAAAATGCAGTTCCTTATAAAGAAGTTTCATCTTCTGATTCATTTGCATTAATTGTTGGGAATGAAGGCAGCGGGGTCTCACCCGAAATACTCGAACAAACAGATAAAAACCTTTATATTCCCATCTACGGACAAAGTGAATCACTCAATGTAGCCATCGCAGCTGGCATCCTTCTTTATCATTTACGAAAATAGATTTGAAATCATCTGAACAAACGATTATAATGTGATTATCTGAATATATGAATGACTGTGACGGAGAAGAGTAGCCGGAGAAAGCTTTCAGGAAGAAAGTGCCTTGACTGTAAGCACTTTTAGTGGAATCTAGGTGAAGTTCACCTCCCGAGTCGGCATCGGGACCGATTTTTAAAAATCATAAAGATGCTCCGGCATATGCCGTTATGACAATGAAGTGAACATGGCAACATGTTTATAAGGGTGGTACCGCGACTAAAGCCTCGTCCCTTTTTGGGATCCGAGGCTTTTTTTTATTTGTCAAAATTGAAGGAGGAAAACTTAGTGGAGCAGAAATTAAAACAACTGGAAACAGAAGCACTTGCGAAAATTAGCGAAGCAGCTGATTTAAAAGCTTTGAATGATGTACGTGTTGCCTATCTCGGAAAAAAAGGACCTATCACGGAGGTCTTGCGTGGAATGGGGAAATTGTCGGCAGAAGAACGGCCAAAAATGGGAGCTCTTGTCAATGTGGTGAGAGAAACCATCACTGAAGCCATCGAGAAAAAGCAGAGCGAGTTAGAAGATGCCGCTGTCCGCAAACAGCTTGAATCAGAAACAATCGATGTGACACTTCCAGGCAGACCTGTAAAAGCAGGCAGTCGCCATCCACTGACAAAAATAGTGGAAGAAATCGAAGACTTATTCATTGGTATGGGATATAAAGTGGCTGAAGGGCCTGAAGTAGAGAAGGATTATTACAATTTCGAAGCGTTGAATTTGCCCAAAGGGCATCCTGCGCGTGATATGCAAGATTCTTTTTATATTACCGAGGAAATTTTACTTCGTACTCATACATCACCTGTTCAAGCACGAACAATGGAAAAACATGAAGGCAAAGGACCGGTTAAAATTATTTGTCCCGGAAAAGTATACCGCCGCGATAATGATGATGCGACGCATTCCCATCAGTTTACGCAAATTGAAGGACTTGTCATCGACGAAAACATTACGATGGGTGACTTAAAAGGTACGCTCGAAGTATTTGCGAAAAAAATGTTTGGTGAAGACCGAGAAATTCGTTTGCGCCCAAGCTTTTTCCCTTTTACAGAGCCATCTGTTGAAATGGATATATCTTGTAAAATGTGTGGAGGCGAAGGTTGCCGCGTTTGTAAACAAACTGGCTGGATCGAAATTTTGGGCGCGGGTATGGTGCATCCAAATGTACTTGAAATGGCTGGTTTTGATTCAAAAAAATATACAGGATTCGCATTTGGAATGGGACCAGAACGAATTGCAATGCTGAAATACGGAGTGGATGATATCCGTCATTTCTACACGAATGACATTCGGTTTTTACAACAATTTGCGTTACAAGAATAATTTCGGGAGGTAAAATACATGCTTGTTTCATATAAATGGCTGCAGGAATACGTGGACCTTAATGGCGTAACAGCTGCAGAATTGGCAGAAAAAATTACGAGAAGTGGAATTGAAGTTGATGGAGTAGAGCAGCTTAGCAGTGGTGTTAAAGGAGTAGTTGTCGGCCATGTACTTGAGTGCGAAAAACATCCGGAAGCTGATAAGTTGAATAAATGTCTTGTTCATATTGGCGAAAGCGAACCAGTGCAAATTATTTGCGGTGCACCAAACGTTGCGAAAGGGCAAAAAGTAGCTGTTGCAACAGTAGGTGCAGTACTTCCAGGCAATTTTAAAATTAAAAAAGCAAAGCTACGCGGTGAGGAATCGAACGGGATGATTTGTTCACTACAGGAGCTTGGTATTGAAGGTAAACTTGTTCCGAAGGAATATGCGGACGGCATTTACGTTTTCCCAGCTGACACAGAAGTGGGTGCAAATGCGCTTGAGCTTTTAAACCTTGATGATGAAGTGCTGGAACTTGATTTAACACCAAACCGTGCAGACGCTCTTAGCATGCTTGGTGTTGCATATGAAACGGCCGCAATTCTTGGTCAAGAAGTGGAACTACCGGAAATCGCATCTGAAGCATCATCTGAAAAAGCGGCAGACTATATTTCTGTAAAAGTAGACGCAACAGAAGACAACCCGCTTTACACGGCCAAGGTGATTAAAGATGTCAAGATTGGGCCAGCACCACTTTGGATGCAAACGCGACTCATGTCTGCTGGCATTCGCCCGCATAATAATGTTGTCGATATAACAAACTATATTTTACTTGAATACGGTCAGCCGCTTCACGCATTTGACTATGACCGTTTTGGATCAAAAGAAGTAGTGATACGCCTAGCTCATGAAGGTGAAAAAATCACTACGCTTGATGATGCAGAACGGACATTGACATCTGAACAGCTCGTCATTACAAATGGAACTGTTCCGGTTGCGCTCGCTGGTGTAATGGGTGGCGCTGACTCTGAGGTTACCGATGATACGACGACCATTTTACTTGAATCTGCTTATTTTGCTGGCGGATCGATTCGAGCTACATCGAAACATCATGGCTTACGCAGTGAAGCAAGTAGCCGTTATGAAAAAGGGGTAGACCCGGAAAGGGTACGCCCAGCAGCTGAAAGAGCAGCTCAATTGATCGCGAAATATGCAGGCGGTGAAGTGCTTCAAGGTCTCGTTGAAGCAGATCATTTAACAATGGAACCAGCAGTTGTTTCTATTTCGCTTGAAAAAATTAACCGTGTTCTCGGAACGGAAATTACCGAAACTGAAGTAGTAGAGATTTTTAATCGACTGAAATTTGACGTGACAGTAGAAGAAGGCACTTTTACTGTAACAGCTCCGACTCGTCGCGGTGATATTACAATCGAAGAAGACTTGATTGAAGAAGTAGCTCGCCTTTACGGATACGATAATATTCCTAAAACATTGCCAAAAGGTGCTGCAACACCGGGTGGGTTAAGCGCAGTTCAAGAAAAGCGCCGAACAGCAAAAGGCTTTTTAGAAGGTGCGGGATTGTATCAGGCCATCAGCTACTCGCTTACTTCAGAAGAAAAGGCAAATAGTTTTGCGATTGAAAAGAGGGAGCCAGTTAAACTCGCGATGCCAATGAGTGAAGAGCGCAGCCGTCTAAGACTGAGTATTGTGCCGCAGTTACTAGAAGTTGTTTCGTATAACTTAGCTCGTCGGCATGATTCGATTGCTTTATATGAAATTGGCTCGGTTTTCCTGAACGAAGGCCATGATGCCCAGCCAGATGAACGTGAACATATTGCCGGTGCAATGACAGGAATGTGGGTCGCGAATGAATGGCAAGGCGAGAAAAAGCCGGTTGATTTTTACGTGGCAAAAGGCATTTTGGAAGGATTATTTGAAAAGCTCGGCGTAAGTGAAGGGATTGAATGGCAAGCTGCAGAGCTGGACGGTTTGCATCCGGGGCGTACGGCCGAAATCTTACTTTCAGGAGAGGTGATTGGCTTTGCTGGCCAATTACATCCACATGTGCAAAAGCAACTTGATTTGAAAGAAACATACGTATTTGAAATCAAGTCTGATGCATTGTTCAATTATAATCTACCTGAATTACAATACGTTCCAATCCCTCGCTTCCCGTCGATCTCAAGAGACATTGCTCTCGTAGTCGACAAAGAAGTGACTGCTGGAACACTTGAAACAATTATTCATGAAGCAGGCGGCAAATTACTGAAAGCTGTTCATGTGTTTGACCTTTACGAAGGTGAGCATATGGAAGAAGGTAAAAAATCAATTGCCTTCTCACTAACCTATATTGATCCGGAAAAAACACTCACGGATGAAGAAGTGGTAAGAGCGCATGACAAAGTACTCGCTGCTGTAAAAGAAAAAGCGGGTGCGGAATTAAGAGGGTAAAAAGGAAAAACACGGGCTGCACAGCTCGTGTTTTTTGTTGGAGTAAAAAGTACGATATACTTAACACGTAAAGGATTTTATTTTGGAGGAAAATAACTAATGAAGAAAAACCGGCAAATCTTATATTTATTCGTTTTTTTAATTGCCGTAGGGGCAATGGCCGTATATGGAAAATCAGCAACACAAGAGTTTTCACCTGAAAAAGTGACCCATTATTTGAACAATATGAGGCTAGGGATTCAAGATATATATAATAAGGTCCCAATTGATCAAATAAGAGAAAAGAAAACGATTTCTAAAGGTCAACTTGACCAATTAATAGAAGGCTCGGATCGTATTTTTTCTAGCTATCTGGAATTGAAAGCAATCGGTTTGGAGTTTGATTACTTTGAGGACACGAATGCAAAGATGGAAACCAATTTGGAAAACATTCATACTTCACTATATCAGATAAAGGAAGCGTCCAATGGTGATACTCGTTTAACAGCTCGTCAAATTGCTTCTTTTTCCGAAGTCTATAATTTTCTATGGGATTTATATGGACTTGATGTGTATAACATGGATTTAGATGAAATTTTATCTGAGATGGAGAAGGTGAGCGAAAATTATGAACCAATGTTTGAGACGTATTTATTCTAATTCGCTAGCGATTATCTTCCTAGTTATCATATTGACAGCATGTTCAGGAAAAGAAGGTGGCAAGGAGGAAGTTTCAGAAAATCCTACACCTGCCGAACAACCTGCATCAGGGAGTGGAGTTGAAGAGCAGATTGTAGAAAAGCTTGATGTTCCTTGGTCGATTACAAACGCAGGCCGTGTTTTTTATATAAGTGAAAGGAACGGTACAATAGTCTCAGTAAACAAGAAAACAGGTGAGAAAATTCGATTACCTGTCAGGTTTCATAAAAAGCTATTTACCGGTGGAGAAGGCGGACTGCTGGGAATTGAAATTATCCCCGGTAAAGAAGTCGAAGCATTCGCTTACCATACATACGAGGAAAATGGGAATGTTTTCAATAGGCTCATCCGGATAAAAAAAGAAAAGGATGCCTGGATTGAAACAGCTCTACTGTTGGAAGGGATTCCCGGTTCACAGATCCATAAATAACGGTGGCCGAATTAAAATCGGACCTGATGGGAAGCTTTATGTGACTGCTGGGGATGCATCAAAACCAGAGTCGGCACAAAAGTTAGATCATTTATCAGGAAAAATATTACGCCTTGAACTTGACGGAACGATTCCTGCGGACAACCCATTTCCTGGGTCCTTTATCTATTCCTACGGCCACCGCAATCCGCAAGGTCTTGCCTGGAATGAGGAAGGTCAATTGTTCGCAACAGAGCATGGCCAGAGTGCACATGATGAAATTAATAAGATTGAGCCTGGAAAAAATTACGGTTGGCCGAAAATTCAAGGAGATGAAAAGAAAACCGGAATGGAAACACCGATTTTTCATACGAACGGCGACACCTGGGCACCAAGCGGAACGGCTTATCATGATGGAAAATTATATATTGCTTCACTTCGGGGAGAGGCTGTCAGGGTGTATGATTTGAAAATTGGGGAAGTGAGCATTCTCTCAGAAGGAAACGGGCGGATTCGCGATGTGATCATTGAAGATGGTGCTTTATATTTTGTTACAAACAATACGGACGGCAGAGGTACCCCAGCGGAAAATGACGATAGGTATATAAAGATAGAATTGAAATAGGTTGTGTCTCATGATTTGAGAAACAACCTATTTTTTTTAGATCCCCGCTATTCTCTTCGCTTTACCCGTATTAGCAAAATGAAGTTTAGTAAATTCATTCAAGGCAGCAACGCCTTTTTCTTTAATAAGTCTTGCCGCAACTTGATCGACTTTTGCTCCTGCTCCTTTTGGAAGAGTGAATCCAGCTTTTGTACTTAAATCATCAAAAGCTTTTAGAAAAGCATATCTTGCTAAAATAGAAGCAGCTGCTACTGAAAGATGAATACTTTCGGCTTTTGTACTGAAAAAGACGTTTTCTCGGCAAATTACTTGTTGTCCTTGTAAATGGCGGAAATAAACAGTTGCCTCCGCAAATTGATCGACAAGAATGGCTTCGGGTTTTTCGGGAGCAATTTTTCCAAGCAAATGATTTAAAGCTTGATTATGAAGAATGGCGGTTATTTTTCCCTGCGTCATTCCGGAAGATTGCAAGCGATTATATTTTTCATTAGGCAACTTTAGCAAGCTATATGGAAGAAAAGTAAGTAGGTCCTTCGCGATTTTCACAATTTGCGGATCTGTTAAATCTTTAGAATCTTTAACCCCCAACTCTTGTAATAATGGAATTTGGTCTTTTTTTACATAGGCAGCGACAACGGTCATTGGCCCAAAATAATCGCCTTTTCCAACTTCATCGGAACCGATGACAGAGAGTGTTGAAATATCGGCCGGAAGCGGAAGTCCCGATGATTTCCCGCCTTTAGAGGAAGTGGCCTTTCCGGCAGGTTTTCCCCACTTTTTCGCCTCTGCTTCATTTCCTGTTCCTTGAAACATGACTTTACCTGAGCGATACGCTGTTATTGTACAGCCGTTTTTCTTTGCGGAAAAAACACCTCCCGGCGGAGTTTTTGCGGTGAAGAACGGTTCATAATGGCTCTTCATTTTTTCAATATCAGATTGACGGATTTGAATGACAATATTGGCCAAAGAGAAACTTCCTTTCTATTGAGAAACATTTGTTTGTAGCGTGCGTCTAGCTCCAGCGCCCAGCGACTAGCAAACTTCACGATTCTTCCTACGATAAGTCAACATCGGTTCGCCTTTTAGGCTCACCGTGTTTCCTTTATCTCGATAAAAAGGATCGTCGACTAAAATCGCCACGTCCTGTGGCAACGTCGACACACCCACATCCTGTGGGCGAAGTTTGTACGTCGCTAACCGGGCGCTTCTGCTTTTGTTCTATTCCCATCTTTTTTCTTTCATGTTATGATATAGAGTAGGATTCGAAAGAAATGGGGGCAAATAGTTTGGCTGAGGGTAAAAAAACTCGAACAACAGTTGTAATCTATGGACAACAGTATACCATTTCCGGCACTGAGACGACAGAACATATGATGCAAGTGGCAATGATCGTTGATGAGAAAATGCGCCAAATCAGTTCTGTGAATCCTAATCTTCATTCTGATAAACTGGCAGTGTTGACGGCCGTCAATGCCGTTCATGATTATATTAAACTTCAAGAACAGTATGACCAACTTGAAAAAGAATTTAAACGATTAAGGGACTGAAATTTTCATGGTAAACTTAGCATTAGTAATATTACTTATACTTGGTTTTTTTATAGGCTTACGTAGAGGATTCATTCTTCAGCTCATACATATGATTGGCTTCATCGTTTCTTTCATTGTAGCTCACATGTATTACGAAGACTTGGCGCCGAAGCTGAGACTTTGGATCCCATATCCTGATTTTGATACGGGAAACACTTTGAAAATGGTACTGGATGGTGTGAGTTTTGATGAAGCGTTCTATAGAGCAATCGCCTTCGCCATTATTTTTTTCGCAGTGAGAATTGTGCTTGGTATTATCGGCTCTGCTCTTGATATAGTGGCAAGCTTGCCAGTTTTAAAGTTATTAAACGTCTGGGCTGGCGGTATCCTTGGATTTATAGAAACATATTTATTCATTTTCATTATTTTATATATTGCAGCGTTATTGCCGATTCCTTCTATCCAAATAGCTTTAAATGACTCTATCGTTGCGGAAAGCATGCTGAAGCATACTCCTTATTTTTCGGCAGAAATAAAAAAATGGTGGTTCGACTATATTCAAAGCTAAACTTCTCTTCATGATAAGAGAAGTTTCAGATTGTCGTCAAAAGGCATTGGTCCAATGCCTTTTACGATTTTTTCATGATTTTTGCCTGATTCAAGGGATGTCCGCGAAGATACTGCTCCTCGAGAGGGCACCGAAAAAGTCCTCTTAAAATAGTGGCTACACTAACATTGTTGATTTGCACTCCAGGCGGCGCTTTCCGCGGGGCGGGCGGTGAGCCTCCTCAGTCGCTTTGCGCCCTGCGGGGTCTCACCTGTCCCGCTAGTCCCGCAGGAGTCGCCGCCTTCCGCTCCAATCAACGGTACTTGCTTAAAAACAGAGGGCAAAATTAAAGCACTGCTTTACTCCGATTAAATCGGGATAAGCAGTGTTTTATTGTATAATAAACGTATTAAATTGATGATTTCCAATCAAGAAAACTTCACTCTCAGTCCATCATGGAAATCTACGATATTGTCGTCCCAAGAGATAATATGCTTCTTCAAATTAATGAGCTTGTTGATTTTACATTTATATTAGAAGAATTGAAAATGAAATACTGTTTAGACAACGGTCGTATTGCGATTCCTCCAATATTTATTAAATTTGCTTATTGGGAAAACAGTTGAGATCGCACTTGAAAAGAAAATTATCAAAAGTAAAATGTAATACATATTGGTTTGGAGAAGCGTCCGCTCGACTCCTGCGGGATATGCGAGACAGCCGAGACCCTGGAGGAGCGCAGCGACGAAGCGGCTCGGCGCTCGCCCCGCGGAAAGCGAGCGGTAAGCTTCGGAAAACCCGCTCTGTCCAATATAAATATAAAAGACTGTAGACAACTCGATTTTTAAGTTTATCTACAGTCGGAAACTTCTCTTCACGATAAGAGAAGTTTTTCTTTTACCAGTGGGATTTGTTAGAATGTTAAATAGGAGAAATTATGAACGGCTGGTGATTATTAATGAAAATAAATAAAAAAGATGTCATTCGTTTACTTGAACATATTGCTATTTATATGGAGTTGAAGGGTGAAAATCCGTTTAAAACAGCTGCCTTTAGAAAAGCTGCCGGAGGGCTTGAGGCCGATGACAGAAGTTTGTCTGAAATAACAGCTTTCACCGATATCCCTGGGATCGGAAAAGGGACTGCGGCCGTCATTGAGGAATTTATGAGAGATGGTAAATCATCTGTTTTACAGGAGCTTCAGGAAGAAGTACCGAAAGGACTCATTCCGCTATTACAGCTTCCAGGCCTTGGCGGCAAGAAAATTTCTAGGCTTTATCAGGAACTAGGTGTCGAAGATATGGAATCGCTGAAAGAAGCGTGTGAATCAGGGCTTGTTGCCGGTCTCAAAGGCTTTGGAAAGAAAACGCAGGAGAAAATTATTGAGTCGATTGCTCAAGCTGGTATCCAGCCTGAGCGTTTACCTATAGCCTATATGCTACCGATAGCAGAACAAATTGAAAAAGCTCTTCACGGAATAAAGGAAATTACGAGTTTTTCACGAGCGGGAAGTATGCGTCGTGTACGAGAAACAATGAAAGATTTGGATTTTATCATTGCAACCGAAGAGCCTGCGATTGTTAAAAACCAATTACTTCAACTAGAAGGTTTCGGTGAAGCAACATCAAGCGGTGAAACAAAAGTGACGCTTTTGATGGAAGGAAGATACCGCATTTCCGTTGATTTCAGAATCGTAAAACCCGAAGAATTTACGACAGCGCTTCATCATTTTACTGGTTCTAAAGACCATAATGTCCGTATGCGCCAACTAGCAAAAGAACGAGGAGAAAAAATCAGCGAGTATGGTGTTGAGAATACAGAAACAGGGGAAGTTATCACATTTAAAAGCGAACCTGAATTTTTCAACCACTTTGGTTTGCCTTTCATCCCCCCGGAGCTTAGGGAAGATGGCCGGGAAGTTGAGGATTACCGTGCTGATGCCGGCTTAATTACACTGGATGATATAAAAGGGGATCTCCACATGCATACGACATGGTCAGATGGGGCTTTTTCCCTCGAAGAAATGGTAGAAGCATGCAGGAGAAAAGGCTATAAATATATGGCGATTACGGATCACTCTGAATATTTGCGAATTGCAAACGGTCTTACAGTAGAAAGACTTAGAAAACAAAACGAGGAAATTCGCGCTTTAAATGATAAATACGATGATATCCTAATTTTATCAGGAATCGAGATGGATATATTGCCAGATGGCAGCTTGGACTATGAGGATGAACTGCTCTCAGAACTAGATATTGTAATTGCATCGATTCATTCTAGTTTTTCCCAATCACGCGTTAAAATCATGGAGAGGCTTAAAACTGCTTTGCAAAATCCACATGTTGATTTCATTGCTCATCCGACCGGTCGTTTAATTGGCAGGCGGGACGGCTATGACGTTGATATTGATTTATTGATCGAGCTAGCTAAGGAAACGAACACAGCGTTAGAGTTAAACGCACATCCGGAACGACTGGATTTAACTGCGGAATACCTCCGGAAAGCTCAAGATGCAGGCGTAAAAATTGTTATTAATACAGATGCACATGATATTAGAAACCTAGAATTTATGGAACTCGGCGTTTCTGCTGCAAGAAAAGGCTGGATTAGAACTTCATCGGTCATCAATGCGATGGAACCGGATGAACTGATAGCTTTCCTAAAAAGAAATGATTGAAAGGAGTCTAACTCCATGAACGAAAAAATATTAAAAACACTTGAGTTTAATAAAATTCTTTCTCAGCTAAAAGACTTTGCTTCGTCAACGGTTGGAGTAGAAAAAATTAAACTGTTGAAACCATCTACTTCTTATGAAGAGGTAGTTAAGCTACAAGAAGAAACGGATGAAGCAGCACACGTACTTCGTTTAAGAGGCCATGCACCGTTAAGCGGTATTCATAATATTAAACCTCATGCCAAACGTGCTCAGGTAGGAGGAGTATTAAACCCTGTTGAACTCATGCAGACAGCAAGCACGATTCATGCTTCGCGGTCCATGAAACGTTTTATCGAAGATTTACTTGAAAATAAGCTGGATATTCCAATTTTAGAAAAGAAAGCGAATCAAATTACAATATTAACGCCACTAGAACATCATATTAAAAATGCAGTTGATGAAAATGGTGATATTCTCGATTCAGCCAGTGACACGCTCCGCAGCATTCGTCAGCAGCGGCGAAGAAATGAAAGCCGAATTAGAGAAAAGCTCGAAAGCTTAATCCGTAATCGGAACGCCCAAAAAATGCTGTCGGATTCCATTGTAACGATTCGTAATGATCGATATGTCATTCCGGTGAAACAGGAATATCGCTCACAATATGGCGGGATTGTCCATGACCAATCTTCATCTGGTCAAACACTTTTTATTGAGCCACAAGCAGTTGTTGAATTGAACAATGAACTTAAAGAACTGCAAATGAAAGAAAAGCAAGAAATTGACCGTATTTTAGCTGAACTATCAGCGGCCGTTGCGGAATCTGCGGAGGACTTGCATGTCATTGTAGATGTTATGGCTGAGTTGGATTTTATTTTTGCAAAAGCTCGATTTGGAAAAGAAATGAAAGCAACGAGACCAACGATCAATCAAGAGGGAATCATTCGACTTTATAAAGCACGACACCCGCTTTTACCAATGGACGAAGTGGTAGCGAATGACATAACGCTTGGTACTGACTATACAACCATTGTTATTACTGGTCCAAATACAGGCGGAAAAACAATTACGCTGAAAACAGTCGGCCTCTGCACACTCATGGGCCAGGCAGGTTTGCATATCCCAGCTTTGGACGGTTCTGAAATCGCAGTATTCAAAGAAGTTTTCGCAGATATTGGCGATGAGCAATCGATTGAACAAAGTTTAAGTACGTTCTCATCGCATATGGTGAACATCGTCGATATATTAAAACATGTGGATCATGAAAGTCTTGTCTTGTTTGACGAACTTGGGTCGGGAACGGATCCACAAGAAGGATCGGCACTTGCTATCTCCATCCTTGATGATGTATACCAGCGCGGCGCACGTGTGATTGCAACAACGCATTATCCCGAATTAAAAGCATATGGCTATAACCGCCCAGGAGTAATAAACGCAAGTGTCGAGTTCAACGTGGAGACACTTCGTCCAACGTATAAGCTCTTAATAGGTGTACCGGGGCGCAGTAACGCGTTTGAAATTTCCCGAAGGCTTGGACTCTCAGAAAGTGTTATAACTCATGCAAAATCAATGATTGATACAGAAAGTAATGAAGTGGAGAATATGATTGCTTCGTTAGAAAAGAGTCGACGTGAAGCGGAGCAGGATTATGAGGAAGCCCATGATTATTTAAAAAATGCCGAAAAACTTCATCATGATATGCAGCAGCAAATGATTGAGTTTTATGATAGAAAGCAGGAACTCTACGAAAAAGCTGAAGAAAAAGCCGCGAAGGTCATTGAAAAGGCAAAATCCGACGCGGAAGAAGTAATGAAGGACCTGCGCCAAATGCGCTTACAAAGCGGTGCTCAAATAAAAGAACATGAACTAATCGAGGCAAGACGGAGATTAGAAGCAGCAGTGCCGAATTTGGATAAGGGATCAGCAAAAGTAGGTGTCACAAAACAAAAGCGCGAATTCCAACCTGGTGATGAAGTAAAAGTTACTTCATTTGGTCAAAAAGGCCATATCGTGGAAAAAACCGGATCGGATGAATGGCAAGTTCAAATTGGTATTATGAAAATGAAAGTAAAAGAAAAGGATTTGGAATTTATCAAATCCGAGCAGAAAAAAGAAACAAAACCGCTTACGACAATCAAGGGGAGAGACTATCATGTTAGCCTTGAACTTGATTTGCGAGGGGAACGGTTTGAAGATGCGTTGCTTAAGGTAGAAAAATATATTGATGACGCTCTGCTTGCAAGTTACCCGCGCGTTTCCATCATTCATGGAAAAGGGACAGGCGCACTCCGCACAGGAGTTACAGAATTTTTGAAACATCATCGCTCCGTCAAACGTATAAGACTTGGAGAAGCGGGAGAAGGCGGAAGTGGCGTTACAGTGGTTGAGTTTAAATAGCGCCAACCGGCTCTTTCCTCCAATGGCAAAGAGGGGTGATGAATGATGAATGCTTTTTGGGAAAATCCATTTGTACAGACAGCGGGTTATTATAGTGTCACTATACTTTGCATGGTCATGTTTTTATTTATTTTTGAAATTGTGACGAAATACAATAACTGGGAAGAAATCAAAAGTGGGAATGTCGCAGTCGCTATGGCTACGGGTGGAAAGATTTTCGGGATTGCCAATATCTTCAGGCACTCTATCCTTCATCATGATACATTATTTGTGATGATCGGCTGGGGAGTGTATGGATTTTCACTGCTCCTCGCAGGATATTTTATCTTCGAATTTTTAACGCCGAAGTTTAAAATTGATGATGAAATCCAAAAAGACAACCGTGCTGTTGGGTTCATCTCAATGGTTATCTCTATCGGTCTGTCATACGTGATCGGAGCGGGCATCCCATAAGGAGGATATCGTGGAAAAACTGGCAAAAGTGCTGCTCGTAGTTTGTGGCATCTTTATTCTAGGAGGAATTATTTATTTAATAAGGGTTTAAGGCTGCCGTGTGCAGTCTTTTTTTATCCCGTAAAATAGTCCAATGGAATTAAGGGTTATTCCACATTTGACGAGCACATCAATCTTTTTCACCATTCAATTGTATGAACGGGACCAATGTAATATAATGAAAAGAGTAGTTTCAATTTTCTCACTGTTTATTACGAAGAGGGGGGATTGTATGGAAAATAAACCATGGCTGAAGCTTTATCCGGAATCAATACCAACAACACTTGTATATGAGCAGAAGCCTGTTCAGTCGTATTTAACGAAAGCGGCTGAAAAGTATCCTGACAAAATGGCGTTGAATTTCATGGGCAAGGAAATGACATTTAAGGAGTTGTATGAATGTTCATTGAAGATGGCCAATTATTTGCGTGGGATTGGCATCGAAAAAGGCGACCGTGTTGCGATCATGTTACCGAATTGTCCTCAGGGAGTGATCAGCTTCTACGGCATTTTGTTTGCAGGGGGTATTGTTGTACAAACAAACCCGCTTTATACAGAACGGGAACTCGAATATCAAATGAAAGATTCAAGGGCAAAAGCCATTATTGCACTCGATATTTTATATCCTCGCATATCTAAAGTAATGAAACACACTAAACTCGAAAATATAATTGTAACCGCTGTCAAGGATTATTTGCCATTTCCGAAAAACGTTATTTATCCCTTCATTCAGAAAAAACAAACAGGCATTGTTGTAAATTTACAACATAGAGGAAATCAGCACCTTTTCAAAAATATTATGGACGAAGCTCGGGCTCTTCCACTTCATCATGAATTAGACTTTGAAAATGACCTTGCACTTCTCCAATATACCGGGGGAACTACTGGCTATCCAAAAGGTGTCATGCTTACACATAAAAACTTGATCGCCAATGCTACAGCATGTGAAGCCTGGTTGTATAAAGCAAAAAAAGGGGAGGAAAAAATTCTTGGAGTTTTGCCATTTTTCCATGTGTATGGATTGACGACTGTGTTGATTTTAGCGGTAATGGAAGGTTATAAGATGATTTTGCTACCCAAATTTGATGTGCAGACAACTTTGAAAACAATCCACAAACAACGCCCAACCATTTTTCCCGGAGCGCCGACCATTTATATCGGACTTTTAAATCATCCGGAATTAAAAAAATATGATCTTTCTTCCATAGAATCATGCTTGAGCGGTTCTGCTCCACTTCCTTACGAAGTTCAACAAAAATTTGAGGAAGTCACTGGTGGAAAGCTTGTCGAAGGGTATGGTTTAACGGAATCATCTCCCGTTACTCACGCCAACTTCTTGTGGGATCAAAAACGTGTAAAAGGCAGCATTGGCGTTCCATGGCCTGATACAGATGCAATGATTCTTTCCCCAGAAACTGGCGAGGCTGCTGCGCCCGGTGAAATTGGTGAAATTGCCGTGAAGGGCCCGCAAATCATGAAAGGATATTGGAATAGACCGGAAGATACAGCTGCGACCATGAAAGATGGCTGGCTGTTGACAGGTGACATGGGATATATGGATGATGATGGATATTTCTATGTTGTTGATAGAAAAAAAGATATGATCATTGCAGGGGGCTTCAATATTTATCCGCGAGAAATCGAAGATGTTTTGTATGAACATCCTGCCATTCAAGAAATGGTCGTTGCAGGAGTGCCTGATGCCTATCGCGGAGAAACGGTTAAAGCGTATATTGTTTTAAAAGACGGAGCAAGCGTAACGGAAAAAGAACTTGATGAATATGCCAGAAAATATTTAGCGGCATACAAGGTTCCAAGAATATATGAATTTCGTAAAGAACTACCGAAAACAGCTGTCGGCAAAATTTTGCGAAGAACACTTGTAGAGGAAGAAAGAAAAAAACAGCAGCACGATGAGAAGCTCGGATAATCAGAATTATTTCAGAGCCAAAATGGGCTCTTTTCTTTTTTGGCCTTCACTTGACAGACGAGAGGAAACTAAATTATCATAAAAGTATGAATGAATAGTCATTCATTTTTGATAATTTGTAAATTAGTAGGTGAGTCCGTTGAAAAGAAATAAACCAAAATATAAACAAATCATCGATGCTGCTGTCGTTGTAATTGCAGAAAATGGTTACCATCAAGCGCAAGTTTCCAAAATAGCAAAACAGGCGGGAGTCGCAGATGGCACGATCTATCTATACTTTCAAAATAAAGAAGACATCTTAATTTCCGTATTTCGCGAAAAAATGGGATTGTTTGTAGAAAAAATAGAAGAAGTGATTGCAGGAAAAGACGCCGCTGCAGAGAAGTTATTAGTAATGATTGAAAATCATTTCAAAAGATTATCCGCCGACCAACATTTGGCCATTGTTACACAGCTTGAGCTAAGGCAAACCAATAAGGAGCTTCGTTTGAAAATAAACGAGGTTCTCAAAGAATACTTTCTTCTAGTCGACAAAATACTGCGCCATGGACAAGAACGGGGGGAGTTTCCGGCTGATTTAGATATTAGGCTAGCAAGACAAATGATTTTTGGAACAATGGATGAAACGGTGACAACTTGGGTAATGAATGAACAAAAATACAATTTGGAGGCACTTGCACCTGCCGTTCACAATCTCCTTTTAAACGGTTGCGGGTTAAAAAGCTAAAAACGATCATTCCTAGGAAGGGGGCAATACATATGGAACACATCACGCTTGAAAAGTACGGATACGCAGCAATTATTACAATTGATAGACCGCCAGCAAATGCGCTGTCATCAGACTTGATCCAAGAACTATCGAAGCATTTGGATGACCTTGAACATGATCAGGATATTCGTGCAATCCTTTTACATGGCGAAGGCCGATTTTTTTCTGCAGGTGCGGATATAAAAGAATTTACTAGCATTAAAAACGGCGATGATTTTTCAAAACTAGCAGTAAAAGGACAGGATGTCTTTGAAAAAATTGAGAACTTCCCTAAACCAATTGTAGCTGCTATCCACGGTGCTGCGCTCGGTGGAGGACTTGAACTCGCGATGGCATGCCATATCCGCCTCGTTAGTGAAAATGCCAAACTCGGACTTCCAGAGCTACAACTTGGATTGATACCAGGTTTTGCTGGTACCCAACGTCTCCCACGCTTAGTCGGGGCTGCAAAAGCAGCAGAGATGTTATTTACGAGCGATCCAATTTCGGGGGAAGAGGCTGTCCAACGGGGGCTTGCTAATCAAGCATTTCCCGAGGAGCAGCTTTTGGAAAAAGCAAAAGAAATGGTTTTGAAAATAGCAAAGAAAAGCCCGATTTCCATTAAAGCAGTGATAGAACTGTTAAGATTTACTAAAACGGAGCAATTTTATGAAGGTGTTAAACAGGAAGCGATAAATTTTGGTCACGTATTTGATTCTGAAGATGGCAAAGAAGGCATTCGTGCTTTCCTTGAAAAACGTAAACCAGATTTTAAAGGGAAATAAATATAGTTTCATATATTAGGAGGTTTGATCTATGAATATCTATGTAATTATGAAAAGGACTTTTGACACAGAAGAACGTATCACAATTTCAAATGGGGAAATTAGTGAAGATGGCGCTGAATTCATTATTAATCCATATGACGAATATGCGATAGAAGAAGCAATTCAAGTTCGCGATGAACATGGTGGTGAAGTAACCGTTGTGACAGTCGGCGGAGAAGAAGCAGAAAAGCAGCTTAGGACCGCGCTGGCGATGGGGGCGGATAAGGCAGCTTTAATAAATATTGAAGATGATGTCGATGAGAGTGACGAATTCACAATCGCCAAAATCATTGGTGAGTATTTAAACGACAAGGAGGCCGATTTAATACTTGCTGGAAACGTTGCCATTGATGGCGGTTCCGGACAAGTCGGTCCTCGCGTAGCCGACATTTTAGGCATCCCATATGTGACAACGATTACAAAGTTTGAATTGACAGGGGATACAGTAACAGTGACAAGAGATGTAGAGGGGGATTCAGAAATCATTGAAACCTCACTGCCACTCCTTGTTACAGCTCAGCAAGGGTTAAATGATCCACGTTATCCGTCACTTCCGGGAATAATGAAAGCAAAGAAAAAACCGTTGGAAGAACTGGAACTTGATGATCTTGACCTTGAAGAAGACGATGTGGAAGCAAAAACAAAAACGATTGAAATATTCCTCCCGTCAGCAAAAGCGGCCGGAAGAATTCTTGAAGGTGAAATGGAAGAGCAAGTAAAAGAGCTGGCGGGCTTATTAAACAAAGTCATATAAAATCATAGATATATAGAGGAACAAGGAGGTAGCCGGGATGACAAAAAAAGTACTCGTACTTGGAGAATTACGTGATGGCGCATTAAGAAATGTTTCTTTCGAGGCCATCGCTGCAGGAAAAAAGATTGCTGCTGGTGGTGAAGTAATCGCTGTTTTAATCGGGGATTCCGTAAAATCTTATAGTGAAGACTTGATCAAATATGGTGCTGATAAAGTGATTGCTATTGAGGATGAAAAGCTGAAGCATTATACTTCAGACGGCTTTTCCCAAGCATTTTTGGCAGTTACAGAAAAGGAAAAGCCACAAGGAATCATTTTCGGCCACACAGCACTTGGTAAAGATCTTTCGCCCAAAATAGCGAGCAAATTAAATATAGGCTTAATATCAGATGTAACGGCAATCGAAGAAGAAGATGGTGAAACTGTATTTACAAGACCAATCTTCTCCGGAAAAGCATTTGAAAAGAAAATTATTTCTGAAGGAATTGTATTTGTCACCGTCAGACCTAATAATATTGACCCATTGCCAAAGGATGAAGGACGGACTGGTGAGGTAAATGGGTTAGCTGTTGAAATAAAGGATTTACGAACAATCATTAAAGAGGTAGTCAGGAAAGCAAGTGAAGGAGTAGATTTGTCCGAAGCAAAAGTGATTATTGCCGGCGGACGTGGAGTCAAAAGTTCCGAAGGTTTTGAGCCACTAAAGGAACTTGCCGACGTGCTTGGAGGTGCTGTCGGTGCATCGCGTGGAGCATGTGATGCCGATTACTGCGACTATTCGCTGCAAATTGGGCAAACTGGTAAAGTAGTTACACCTGATTTATATATCGCATGCGGCATATCTGGAGCCATACAACACATGGCCGGAATGTCCAACTCTAAAGTGATCGTCGCCATTAACAAAGATCCTGAAGCAAATATTTTTAATGTGGCTGACTATGGAATTGTTGGTGACCTTTTCGAAGTAGTCCCACTCTTGACAGATGAATTCCGGAAATTGAAGGTATCTTCCGATTGAAAGATGTGTAAAACCAGCCTTTGCGGATATATTATGACTGATAAGCAAATAGTTAGCGTGTTTTAAGACCGAATGGTATACTGGCGTTAGCTTCGAATTGTATATTTAGGAGGTAATGTAAATGGCTATTACACATGCAACTGACCAAAACTTTGCTGCTGAAACAGGCGAAGGCGTAGTATTGGTAGACTTTTGGGCTCCGTGGTGCGGACCGTGTAAAATGATTGCTCCCGTTCTCGAAGAGCTTGACGCTGAATTGGGCGAAAAAGCAAAAATCGTAAAGGTAGACGTGGACGATAATCAAGAAACCGCGAGCCAATACGGAATCATGAGTATTCCAACGCTTGTTGTCTTCAAAGACGGCGAAGTAGTCGATAAAGCAGTCGGCTTCCAACCAAAAGAAGCACTTGCTGAACTTCTTCAAAAACATATGTAATACAAAGGCTTAGGGCCTTACACAAATTCCGGGCTTGAGCCCGGAATTTTTTTAATGGATGAGTCCCTGTGGGGCCACTGCCCCAAAAGGAGTGAATAATATGAATGATCGAATCAGACATAAACTCGAAATTTTGCCTGACCAGCCGGGCTGCTACTTAATGAAGGATCGGCAAGGCACCATCATCTATGTTGGGAAAGCGAAGGTCCTAAAAAATCGAGTCCGCTCTTATTTTTCGGGATCTCACGATGCTAAAACCCAGCGGCTTGTCAGTGAAATAGAAGACTTCGAATACATCGTGACTTCATCAGATATTGAAGCACTTATACTTGAAATGAACTTGATTAAAAAACATGATCCGAAATATAACGTCATGCTCAAGGACGATAAGAGCTATCCATATATTAAACTTACTCACGAGCGCCACCCAAAGTTAATCATTACCCGCAAAGTGAAAAAAGATAAAGGGAAATACTTTGGCCCGTATCCAAATGCGCAATCAGCAAATGAAACAAAAAAGCTTCTAGATCGACTTTATCCGCTTAGAAAATGCCAAACGCTTCCTGACAGGGTTTGCCTTTATTATCATCTTGGCCAATGCTTGGCACCGTGTGTAAATGAAGTAGAGCCAGAAACATACAAACAGATGACCGATGAAATTACCCGATTTTTAAATGGTGGCTACACGACGATAAAGGAAGATTTGCAGAAAAAAATGCTGGAAGCCGCGGAGAATCTTGAATTCGAACGTGCCCAAGAATATCGAGATCAAATGGCACATATCGAAGCAACGATGGAAAAACAGAAAATGATGTCTTCTGATTTCACTGACCGAGACGTTTTTGGGTATTCTCTCGATAAAGGCTGGATGTGTGTCCAAGTATTTTTTATCCGGCAAGGGAAATTGATCGAGCGTGATGTTTCTCTTTTCCCGGTGTACCGTGAGCAGGAAGAGGAATTTCTTACTTTTTTGGGTCAATTCTATTCACAGCCCAACCACTTTAAACCGAAGGAAATTTTAATTCCTGAATCGGCCGATGAAATTTTGGCCGAGCAATTATTAAATGTGAAAGTTCTTAAGCCAAAGAAAGGCCAAAAAAAAGAACTTGTTAAACTTGCTAGTAAAAATGCGAAAATTGCCTTGGAGGAGAAATTCGGATTAATTGAACGGGATGAGGAACGTACCATTCATGCCATTGATAAACTTGGCACTGCCATGGGGATTTATACCCCTTACCGAATTGAAGCCTTTGATAATTCCAATATACAAGGTGCGGATCCTGTGTCTGCTCTTGTTGTATTTATTGACGGAAAACCTGAGAAAAGAGAATATCGTAAATACAAAATAAAGACTGTAATAGGACCTGATGACTATGAATCAATGCGAGAGGTAGTAAGAAGAAGATACACAAGAGTTCTTCGTGATCAACTTCCCTTGCCCGATCTCATCCTCATTGACGGAGGTAAAGGTCAAATCGACGCAGTAAAAGATATTTTGGAAAATGAACTTGGAATGGAAATACCGGTGGCAGGGCTTGCGAAGGATGAAAAGCATAGGACTTCGCAACTATTATATGGAACTCCGCTGGAAATTGTACCGCTTGAACGTCATAGCCAAGAATTTTACTTGCTGCAAAGAATTCAAGATGAAGTCCATCGTTTTGCGATTACTTTCCACCGTCAATTACGCGGGAAATCTGCCTTCCAATCAGCACTTGATGATATTCAAGGAATTGGTCCCGTTCGGAAAAAAATGTTGCTACGCCACTTCGGTTCTTTGAAAAAAATGAAAGAAGCAAGCGTGGAAGAATTTATTGAATTGGGAATTCCGAAGAATATCGCACCTTTGCTGAAAGAAAATTTAGAAAAGTAAAGTTGTGTATTTTATTTACAGATGCTATAATGATTGAAATTTAATAAAAACGATAGAGGTGCAAACCATCAATAGTAAAAATCTGGAGAAGAAGGGCTTCAATGACAGATTTCGAAAGGGAAGGTTTGCCGAAGTGGAAAAAGGGGCCCCTTCCTATTTTTCGCTGGTCCTGAGTTTAAGAAATGCAGGATTGTCAAAACGGAGCAATGCCGTTTTGGAGAGCTATCTCATGTTGTGATCATTATTTTATTTATGCGCGTTTCACAAGCAATGGGATTATACTCTCATTGCTTTTTTTATTATTAACGAGAAAGAAGGCAGGATAATGGGAACGATTGTCATCAAGTTTGGAGGCTCTTCACTTAGTACCACAGACAAAATTAAGCAGGCAGCGTGCCGTATCGCGGATTATAAGAAAAAGGGAAAAGAAGTAGTAGTCGTTGTTTCGGCAATGGGCAAAACAACCGACCAACTGCTCCAGCTTGCGGGAGAGATTACAGAAAATCCTGCGAAAAGGGAAATGGATATGCTTTTGACAACAGGCGAACAAGTTTCAATTTCGCTATTATCCATGGCTCTTACCGAGATGGGCGTACCTGCCGTTTCATTTACAGGGTGGCAGGCAGGTATCGTAACGGAAAAAGTTCATTCTAATGCAAGAATTATTGATGTAAAAACAAACCATATTGAAGAAAAACTGGCTGAAGGCAAGATTATTGTGGCGGCAGGTTTCCAAGGTGTCACGGAGGACGGGGAAATTACAACGCTTGGCAGAGGTGGATCGGATACAACTGCTGTAGCACTGGCAGCCGCAATCGGAGCGGAGAGATGCCTAATTTGTACAGATGTGACGGGCGTATTCACTTCTGACCCAAGGTATGTTCCGAAAGCTAGGAAGCTTCCGTCTATTTCATATGATGAGATGCTGGAGCTTGCTAATCTTGGTGCAGGTGTATTACATCCGCGAGCAGTAGAGTTTGCAAAAAACCACCAAGTTTCCCTTGAAGTTCGATCCAGCACTGAAAATGAAGATGGCACAGTTATTGAGGAGGAAGTATCTATGGAAAAAAATCTTGTTGTTCGAGGCGTAGCTTTTGAAAAAGACATCACTAGGCTAACAGTATTTGGCTTGAAAAATGAATTAACTGGATTGTCCTCAATCTTTTCTGTACTTGCGAAAAATCAAATAGATGTTGATATTATTATCCAAAGTCAAACGGATGGTAATAAAACAAATTTATCTTTTTCCATCAAAAATAAAGATCGTCAAGCAGCTGTAAATGTTCTAGAAAGCCAAAAAGAAACGATCGGATTTGAGAACATTGAATGTGAAGCAGGCCTTGCGAAAGTTTCCATCGTCGGTTCTGGCATGGTATCCAACCCTGGTGTCGCAGCACAAATGTTCCAAGTCCTTGCAGATGAAAATATTCAAATTAAAATGGTAAGTACATCAGAAATAAAAGTTTCCGCAGTTATTGCGGGGGATAATATGATTTCTGCTGCTCAAATCCTCCATGATACATTTAATTTGGGAACTGTAGTCGAAAAAGAAAAAATACAGTAATAAAAAAATGAGCCCCGCTTCACAAGTTGAAGCAGGCTCATTTTTTAATCGCTGATTCGATCTCTTTTATCCCAGCGCACGGTTATTACCACTTTATTTTTCTTTTTATTTACTTCATCATAGGCTTCTGTAACAGTTTGTTTTTGCGATTGGATCTGCTCTGCGATAAAGCCCGCTTCAAGTCGAAAGCAAGGATCCGATAGCATATGGAAACGTCTTAATACCATTTTTCCGGATAATTCAATCTTTAATTCATTTTTACTTTCTTCCAAAAGCAGCATTTTACCCCATCCTGCTTCCTCAAAGAAAGAATTGATTTCTTCTAATGAAAGAAGCGGAAATTTGCGTGCAAGATGTTTTCCTGCCCAATAGGAGATTTCGGCCGTATCCTTCCCGAGAAGACCGGGAATAAGAATGTCCCGCAGCAATTCATATCCGAAGACTGGGACGGTTTCGGTGACTTCTGGTTCAGACGGATGATGAAGTTCTTGATTCAATGAAGATTTCAATCTTATTTCCCCTCTTTCTGTATGCCCCTATTATATACAAAAAGTAACCGATTTTGAAAAAAACATTTAGTCTTTTACACGAATTACTATATACGTTACACAATTTTGTCAGAACTAAAAGATGAAACCGTTGCCTTGACGCGTTCCAAAGTGGGGAGTAGAATGTATATGTCACATAATTGTTATAAAAAAATTTGTGTTGTTCGACATATTGGCAATTCCGATCACATTTTGTCTGCAGCACGAAAGCTTAAACTTAAGGGGGGTAAATTGTGGCGGTGAAAAATGAGTTTTATTGGCGCAGGCTGCACTCGTTACTAGGTGTCATTCCGGTGGGCCTTTTCGTGGTGCAACACTTAATAATCAACCACTTTGCAACGCGCGGTGAAGAAGCATTTAATAATGCCTCAAGTTTTATGGCAAATCTTCCGTTTGTCATTTTCCTAGAATTTGCAGTAATTTACATACCAATTTTATTTCACGGAATTCTTGGGATTTATATCGCATTCGTTGCAAACAACAATCCAACTCGACTCAGTTATTTTCGAAATTGGATGTTTACGATTCAACGGATTACGGGAGTGCTTTTGCTAATTTTTATTGCTTGGCACGTATGGGAAACGCGAATTCAAAAGGCGTTTTTCGGAGTTGAAGTAAATTTTGAAATGATGGAGAATATTTTATCGAATCCAGTAGTGCTGATCTTATATATAATTGGTATTCTTTCAGCTACATTCCATCTTTCTAACGGTCTTTGGTCATTCTTGGTTAGATGGGGTATTACTCAATCTCCAAGCTCCCAGCGTATTTCATCTTGGGTAATGGGAGGGGTATTCGTAGTAATTTCAATCATTGGTGTCCGTGCGGCACTTGCGTTCGTATACCCTGAGCTTTTCGTCGGTTAATTTGATGAAAAATTTGAGCAATTGATTGAACAACGGTGAAAAAAGGAGTGACTCACGCGATGAGCAAAGGGAAAATCATCGTGGTCGGTGGTGGGTTAGCCGGCTTGATGGCAACGATTAAAATTGCGGAAGAAGGGAATCAAGTTGATCTCTTCTCGCTCGTACCAGTAAAACGTTCCCACTCTGTCTGTGCACAGGGCGGAATTAACGGTGCGGTAAATACAAAAGGAGAAGGGGATTCACCTCTCATCCATTTTGACGATACAGTTTATGGTGGAGACTTTTTAGCTAATCAGCCTCCAGTTAAGGCAATGTGTGAAGCGGCACCGGGGATTATCAACTTACTCGACCGAATGGGTGTTATGTTCAATAGGACTCCTGAAGGTTTGCTTGATTTCCGTCGCTTTGGTGGTACACAGCATCACCGTACAGCATTTGCAGGTGCTACAACTGGCCAACAATTATTATATGCATTGGACGAGCAGGTTCGCCGTCATGAAGTAGCTGGCCTTGTAAACAAATATGAGGGCTGGGATTTCCTTGGAATTATTAAAGACGATGAAGGTGTTTGTCGAGGCATCGTCGCTCAAAACATGACTTCAATGGAGATTCAATCTTTCCCAGCAGATGCGGTCATTATGGCTACAGGTGGACCAGGAATCATTTTTGGAAAGTCAACCAACTCTGTTATCAATACAGGTTCAGCAGCATCCATCGTCTATCAGCAAGGAGCAGCATATGCAAATGGTGAGTTTATCCAGATCCATCCAACTGCTATCCCTGGTGATGACAAACTTCGCTTAATGAGTGAATCGGCTCGTGGTGAAGGTGGACGTGTTTGGACGTATAAAGATGGAAAGCCTTGGTATTTCCTAGAAGAAAAATATCCTGCATACGGAAACCTCGTACCACGTGATATTGCTACACGGGAAATTTTTGATGTATGTGTGAATATGAAGCTTGGTATTAATGGTGAAAACATGGTCTATCTTGACCTTTCTCATAAAGATCCGCATGAGCTTGATGTAAAACTTGGCGGTATCATTGAGATTTATGAGAAATTCACTGGCGATGACCCGCGTAAGGTACCGATGAAAATTTTCCCTGCTGTCCACTATTCGATGGGCGGACTTTGGGTCGATTATGAGCAGCACACAAATATTCCAGGACTATTTGCGGCAGGTGAGTGTGATTACTCGCAGCATGGTGCAAACCGTCTTGGTGCTAACTCTCTCTTATCTGCAATTTATGGAGGAATGGTTGCTGGTCCTGAAGCAGTCAAATATACAAGCGGATTGGAAAGAGGCGTTGATGCTTTACCATCTTCTTTATTTGATGCGGCAGCTAAACAGGAAGAGGACAAATGGGCAGATATATTGTCATTAAATGGCACTGAAAATGCGTATGTCCTTCATAAAGAATTAGGCGAGTGGATGACAAATAACGTAACAGTTGTTCGCTACAACGATAAATTGCAAGAAACAGACGATAAGATTGTCGAATTGATGGAACGATATAAAAACATCAATATTAATGATACAACGAACTGGAGTAACCAAGGTGCTCTATTCACTAGACAATTGTGGCATATGCTTCAGCTTTCACGGGTGATTACGATTGGTGCGTTAAATCGTGACGAGAGTCGAGGAGCACACTATAAGCCTGATTTCCCAGAACGTAATGATGAAAAGTTCCTGAAAACAACGATGGCAACATATAATCCGAGCACGAATTCTCCGGAATTCAGTTATGAAGACGTTGATGTCTCACTTATTAAGCCTCGTAAACGTGACTATTCCAAACAGAAAGAGGTGAAATAGGAATGAGTGAAAATAAAACAGTTACCTTTATCATAACTCGTCAAGATAATCCAGATTCACAGCCTTATGATGAAAAGTTTGTGTTGGACTATCGTCCAAACATGAATGTCATCTCCGCATTGATGGAAATTCGCCGGAATCCCGTTAATGCAAATGGGGAAAAGACTACGCCAGTAAACTGGGATATGAACTGTCTTGAAGAAGTATGTGGTGCCTGTTCCATGGTTATTAACGGCAAACCACGCCAATCATGTACAGCCTTAGTTGATAAGCTAGAGCAGCCAATCCGTCTTGCGCCCATGGATACATTCCCGGTTGTCCGCGACCTTGTTATCGACAGAAGCAGAATGTTTGATTCCATGAAACGAATCAAAGCTTGGATTCCTATTGACGGTACGTATGATCTTGGACCTGGTCCACGTATGCCGGAAAGAAGACGCCAATGGGCATATGAGCTATCAAAATGTATGACATGTGGCGTCTGTTTGGAAGCTTGTCCGAACGTAAACAGCAAGTCAGATTTTATCGGTCCGGCATTCCTTTCACTCGTACGTTTATATAATGCACATCCAACAGGTGCTATGAATAAAGACGAGCGTCTCGAAGCAATAATGGACGATGGCGGTATCTCTCAATGCGGTAACTCGCAAAACTGTGTTGAAGTATGTCCGAAAGGCATCCCGCTTACAACATCGATAGCCGCCATGAACCGTGCAACAAATATCCAAATGTTCAAAAACTTCTTCGGAAGCGACCATATGGTAGACTAATATTTAAACGAGGGTATCAAATAAGTCCCTAAATTGAAGCAAGTGGAGAATTATTCTCCACTTGCTTTTTTATTTATGGTTATGGGAGTGGGTTCGATTTACTGTGAGCGACATTTACTCCTTTCTACGGTGAATGGACCCACCCTTAACTTTCCGAATTTTTTTATAACAATATAATGACTTTTCGAGTTTGGAACATTTTTCAGCAAATTGCATTATATGAGATTATGGTAGTAAGGAAAATGTAGGTAAGATTTGGCAGTGGATCATTTTTAACCTAATAAATATACGATTAATACCTAATAACAAAGAACTTTTTCGCCTAATTCGTTATTTCTTGCCTTCTAGATGTCACTCACATTATTTTCTTGACATATGATAATGTGACAATGAAATACCCATCCCCGCGGTTTAAAGCTGGCGAAGGCAAGGAGGGTTACAATAGTTGAAGGAGAATGAATTCACACACAAACCGCTGCTGACAAAAAGAGAAAGAGAAGTTTTCGAGCTGTTAGTCCAAGATAAAACGACGAAAGAAATAGCGAAAGATTTATTCATCAGCGAAAAAACGGTTCGAAACCATATATCCAACGCCATGCAAAAGCTTGGAGTCAAGGGGCGATCTCAAGCTGTCGTTGAACTGCTTCGCATGGGAGAATTAAAGTTATAAATGCAAAACCGGCTGTCCATTCGGGAGCCGGTTTTGTTGATTTCAACTGCTCTTTAACCCATAAAGAATAAATCCAACACCTAAAAAAAACTAAATGATTTTGCCGAATTGAATTTTTATTGGTTCGTTGATTCCGTCAATTGTTTTAACTTTGCGGTGATCAGCTACGTTATCAGGTCAATCGGTTTAAATATTTTAAAAAAACTTGAATTTGTAGAATTAACTCTTATATATATAAATTATAGGAAGCTATGAAACTTGGTCTTGCTTTTAGCAAATACGCTTAGGGGGACGATTGGATGAATTTTGTGGAAGTGAACTCCAACGAGAGAGATGCTTTTCTTGATGCCATCTATGCTACTTTAGAAAAAGGGATGGCCGCTAAAGAAGTCGTTTGTTCTATAACCACGGGTTTCCGTGTTATTCCGTCTATGCGAGCTGCACCGGGACTTAATCCGTACCATGCCTCTGTAGCTGATATCGGCTATGGATTCGATGCCGTTCATGGAACGATTAATCGGATTCGTCAAGGAGAAACTATTTCTTTAGTAAAAGAAATGCTTGTGTTCGACCTTGATACACTGGGCATTAGTGTAAAACAATTAAGCCCAAATTTTGAACTGGCTGTAAGAAAAGTAACCCCTGATGTTTTTTATCTCGTTGAGCAAAGTCGCCAATTAAATTATCAAATTGAGGTAAGAATCAATGAAGCAATAAAACTAGGCAGGGCTCTACTTGGTCCTGAATGGGAAACCATACGTAAACGGATTGAGAATATACAAGCTATTCCACGGTTGTAAGGGGATAAAGGAGGAGTGAAAAATGTCAAATTCACAATCAATGAAATTAAGTGAGGAGCAGCAGCATCGTTTGTTGGATTGGTGGCAAACAATGGAATCGGCTAAGTCAGTAGTACATCGTTTAGTATCTTTAGTGAGTGAATTTCGGTTAAATCCAGAATCAAGTCATGCAGATGGAATGATTCTTTTTTATCGGGCTATCTCCGAGATTTCCTATGGTTATGCAGGTGTACGAGGCGGTGTTCGCCGTGCGTTCACAAAAGAATATAGCAAAGCTCTTCAAATCAATATGGTAATGTGTCTCAGCTTCGTCCCTAAATTTTCCGTTGATGCGAAAGTTCTTCTCGAACGCATAACTAAACAAGTCACTGGATCAAGGGCTCTCCAACTGATCCAGCGGATTAGGGAGACGTTAATGGAAAATGATGAAATAATAAATGAATTAGAGAAAAAAGCTCATGGCATTTTTGGAAAGGATACCTTCCAGGGCATTCAAGTAAAAATGATGAAGGATATGACCATGGAATAGAAGGACCTACTTTAAAACTAATGACCTATGATACTGATTATTACGTTTAAACTCATATAAATAATTATTTGGAATAAGGACTACTTCTCTTTGAATAAATTGAAATAGAGGTTTTTTCAGGGAGAAACATACTCAACAAGATTCTAGCGCCCTGTTAAAAAACTATAGGTTGGGAGGGGTACTTAATCATGAATTGGAATGAGAATTCACAAGATCCCAATAATCGAATAGATCCTGTAATGTTTGTTACACGTTCCTTAGATGAAATTCGTTTTTGGTCAAGGATAATGAAGGAACATTCCTTATTTCTTAGATTAGGATTTAGGTGCGAAGATACACAATTAATAAATGAAGCTAATCAGTTTTATCATTTATTTGAGCAGATTGAACAACGGTCCCATTCATTGACAAATCAAACTGCTCCTGAACAAATGAGAAGATTTAATTCGGAAGTTCAACTAGCTGCCACTAACATATTTGCCTTTAAACGGAAAGTTTTGGGACTAATTCTATCTTGCCAACTGCCCGGTGCAAACAATTTTCCCCTTTTGGTCGATCATATAAGTAGGGAAGCCAATTATTTTAGAAAGCGTTTAATTGAATTAAACGAAGGGAAATTAAAACCCCTCGCTGATGCAATCATCAAAGAGAATGTTTTCTTTTTAAGAATCATGGCTGATCATGCGAAATTTATAGGACATCTTCTTGATCCATCGGAAAGAAAGCTTGTCGATATGGCCCGTAATTTTAGCAATGATTTCGATGAATTGGTTTTTCAAGCTAGAGATTTAGAAGGTATGAAACCACAATCTCAGACAGTTCCTCTATTAGATCAATTCCTAGATCAGAATCGTGTGTCCGTAGTTTCCCTGAGAGATTTTAAGAAAACCGCCCGAGATTTGATCGAAGAATGTAGAATTAAAAGTATTATTCACCCTTTGCTTGCAGACCATGTATTTCGTGAAGCTGAACATTTCCTTGAAATTATTGACATGTTTGAAGCTCATCTTACCGGAACAATGTCTCAACGTAGATAAGCACTGCCTGGTATTTTTATAAATATCAATGAAAAAATCACTTAAATTAAAGTTTCGTCTTTTCAGTGTATTGCAAGGTAGTTTTCTTCAACAATACTATGTTAAAAACCAAAGCAATATAAAGAAAGGCGTCCGGCGCTGGCCAGCACGTCTTCTTTGTTTTATCCCTTAATCAATTATTTGTACCGGTGGTCAACTAAAGATGTTTCCGAAACCAGCTTAGAATATGTTCCAGGCGAATCACCCGATGCCAGGGGTTTCCAGAACGAGACAGCTCATGGGTATCATTGAGAAAGCGGAGCATGCGCACGTTACGTCCTTGAAACTTGAGGGCAGTATAAAATTGTTCCCCCTGTTCAATAGGAACTCGAAAATCGTGGGTGCTTTGAATAATCAAGAGAGGTGTTTGAACATTGGCTACGTACTTGATTGGCGAGCGCTTCATGTACTTTTCCGGAAACACCCAAGGTGGCCCCCCGTAATCATCGGCCTTTAAAAATCCGCCGTCTGACGTACCAAAGAAACTATACAGATTACTGATACCTCTCATCGAAACTGCAGCTTTGAAACGTTGGGTTTGTGTAATGATCCAGTTAGTCATATAACCTCCGTAGCTTCCGCCGGCAACACCAAGACGGTTCGGATCGAGCGTACCTTTCAATAGAGCATAGTCCACTGCCGCCATCAAGTCCGCATAATCATGGTTTCCCCAATCGCCTCGGATGTCTGCGACAAACTCTTGTCCGTAGCCCATGCTCCCGCGCGGATTGGTGTAAATCACTGCAAAACCATGGGAAGCCAGCAACTGAAACTCAAGGAAGAAGACGTAGCCATACATGACCATCGGGCCACCGTGGATTTCCAGTATCGCTGGAATTCGACTTCCGGCAGGAACCCTCACAGGCGGGTAAAGAATCCAACCTTCGACCTCCGGACCATTCGCCGAACGCGAGGAAAAACGGATCGGCTCGGAAATGGCAAGCCGACTAAGCCAATCTTGGTTTACTGTTGTAAGCCGACGTTCGTTGTTAATCGTTTCTTTAGAGATGTCAGCAAACCAGATATCATTTGGCAGCGTAGCTGTAGTAATGGCCATCACCACCTGACGAGTGTCCGGAGTAAAACTAAAATTGTAGATAACTGAATTCCCAGTGGTCATTTGAATTGCCTGATTATCTGGAATGGAAAAGCGCCAAAGATGAACGGCTCCGGCTTTACTCACACACGTATAAATGCTGTGACCATCAGGAGCCCAAGTCAAGCTAATCGTAGGCTCCTGATGACCGCGGATGTCCCCAATGGATTTATCACCTATGGGATATGGGAAGCCGCTAGTCAATTCCCATGGCTCTCCTCCGGATGCAGCAACCATCCAAATGCCTGGGTTCGTATAACTGCCATATCTCCGATCGTGTCCAACATAAGCAATCACTTGTCCATCCGGAGACCACGTCGGATGGTTAGCGGGCCCTTGACTTCGAGTCAACTTGTGAAGTTCTCCCCCCGTAGCCGCAATCACCCAAATATCATTGACTAAAGCGAGGTCTAAACGTTCCGGTGTCCGGTTACCAGCTACGGCGATGTATTGTCCATTAGGAGACCAAGAAGGAGAAGAAAAGTTGTAATCGCCAAACGTAAGTTGCCGGAACTTACCGCGATCAGGACCGACGACTGGGATAGTAAAAAGATGCCAGTGTTTACCGACTAAATAACCAGTGGTGTCCAACTTATATTCAAGACGATCAATAACGAGCACATCTTCTGAAAAACGTTGTCTTGGCGTTCTTTTTCGACAGATATTCTCTTCTGGGCCTTCTGGTCCAATATGAACGACACAAGCGATGGTTCGGCTATCTGGAGACCATACGGGAATGCCACCGATATACCGAATATTAGTGAGCGGTTCGGCCTCACCACCCGTACTCGACATGATCCAAAGTTGAGGATGTCCTCGCCGTGTGGATACGAAAGCAAGCCACTTGCCGTCCGGCGACCAACGGGGAGCAAAATCTAGACCAGGACCGGATGTAAATTGCTGTGGTTTGGTCTCTCCGCAGATTGAAACGATCCAGATTCGGCTGCTATATTTATTGGTATCCCTATCCATCCTTGTTTCGACGTAGACTATGCTCTTCCTATCAGGGGAAATTTGCGGATCACTAACGATTTTTAATTCAAAAAGATCCTCAGGATTTAATGGCCTCTTCATTTCCAATCATTCCTTATTTATTTCTGTTTTATATTCTATTCGTTTTGTATTTGAATAAATAATGTGAGTTGTATGATGCATGGATAAAAAGTCCACAATCCATATGAAAAGTGAGAGGAATTATTCTAGTCATCATTGCTATATATAATTGAAGTGAATATATTATTGGGGTGATAAAAAGCAAGAAAGTTTTCACAGTATTTTTGTAAAAAATAAAACACTAGATTTTGAAAAGTTCTGGAGCATGTTAGTTCCTATATATTTATTTTGAAAAATTCTCTAATCACTAGGACTAGTCTCACCACCATATTCATGTCTGTGAGGATGGGAGCCGTTAACTGAAGTTACCCCACGAAAATTATGATAATGTCCACCATTTGGTAATGGAATTGCAGCACCAGTAACTCCTCGAATTTCATGTTTATGCCCATCATTAAATGAGGTAACGGTAAAATACTCATGTTTATGTGGTACACCAGTGGGAGCTGGTTCAGTTCTACCGGCATATCTGTGCTCATGGCCGGCATTAAAAGAGGTTACTCCAGAAAAATGATGTCTATGAAGAGGCCTCCCATCCCACGAAGTTAGATATAATACATGTGAATGCTCAGAATCCAAACTCGAATCAGGTGAATGAACGATTAAACCTGTAATCGGTATTTCCATTAGTGTTTTTCCACCTTCCTTGTTCTTTTTGAAATTGCCTCAAAACGTCCAAGATAAATACATTTGTTTTTCTCAACTAAAGAATATTCCTATTTTCTTTTTTTAGAACAGTGAGTGTCCTGGTACCTAGAAAGATGTGTAAGTTTATCAACGCCATGCAAAAGCTTGGAGTCAAGGGGCGGATCTCAAGCTGTCGTTGAACTGCTTCGCATGGGAGAATTAAAGTTATAAAAGCAAAACCGGCTGTCCATTCGGGAGCCGGTTTTGTTGATTTCAACTGCTCTTTAACCCGTAAAGAATAAATCCAACACCTAAAAAAACCCAAATGATTTTACCAAATTGAATTCTATCCGCCATTCCTAAAAGACCTATGGCTGTAGTAATAATGAGAATAATTGGCCCTATAAGGGCAAGAGAGCTGTTAATGACAAGTGCTTTTTCAATATCATTAAATCTAATCATTAAAAAAGCTGCAAATAGTTCTACACTGCCTGATAGTAATCTTAAAAACGCCATCCCAATGACAGCTTTCTCTAAGAAGGTAATCATTTTTTTCCTCCTGTAGTTAAACTTCTCATATTATATGCATGTCAAGTACATATCAGGACAAGAAGTGTTTAAAGAGCTTCAGGAAAAACTACCTTTTCTTAACATTAATTCAGAATGCAAAAAGGACTTTGGGACGATTAAAATGGATTAATGTTTAATGAAGCGGTTTTTAGTAAAAGGAATTAAGTAATGAATATTTAAGAAAAGAGGGAGAATTATTGAAAAAACGTTTTTCATTTATGATGATTTTGGCACTTCTCTATCTATTAGGCGCATGCGGAAACGGCAAAAATATAGACAATCAGAATGACAAGGGCGCAATAAATGATGAAAGCGCACAAAACACTACGGAAAATCAGCCTGAGAGTACTAAAAATGATGAGCAAACAACTGATATCATACTAGTTGAATTAAAAAACGCGGATGATAAAAAAGTGGGAGAAGCTCAATTACAACAAGTCTCGGAAGGCGTTTTAATCAAGCTGGAAGCCTCCGATTTGCCGCCTGGAGCACATGGCTTTCATATTCACGAAACTGGGAAATGCGAAGCACCAACTTTTGAATCGGCGGGTGGTCACTTTAATCCAACTGATGCAGAACATGGAATGAAAAACGAGAAAGGACCCCACGCAGGTGACTTGCCGAATATCGAGGTAGGGGAAGATGGAAAAGTACAATTTGAGGTGACAGCAGACAATGTAACATTATTAGCTGATGAAGAAAATTCATTGCTTGGCCCTGAAGGTACTTCACTCGTTATCCATGCAAAACCCGATGATGAAAAATCCCAGCCTGCGGGTGATGCAGGTGACCGGATCGTATGTGGTTCAATTGGTGAATAGTTCGTGTTCTTAAATGTAAAAACCAGTTTTCTATTTAAAGTGAAACTGGTTTTTAAAACTGAGAATTAAGAACTTGATGGAAATGCATCTAAGATTCTCAAAAAAAAGAGGTGGCGGAAATTTTTACCCTCGATGACATGATTACGTTTGTTTGGGCTTTTTTTATTACATTGCCAATAGTAGCGGTAATCCATTCAGCTGGACATTTTTTTTTCGCGAAAATATTTGAAGGAAAAACAAATATAGTTTTAGGAAAAGGTAGATCAATATGCTCATTTGGCATCTTTGAATTAAGACTCTTATATTTCGTTGATTCGGAAAGTTATTATCAAGAGTTAAAAATAGATAACCGTCTAACCCATTGCCTTGTTTATGCTGGAGGAGTTATTTTTAATGGTCTGTTTATTATTTTGGTTAATACTGCGATTTATTATGGTTATTTGCCAAAACATCAGTTTTTTTATCAATTTGTTTATTTTTCATTATATTATATCTTTTTTGCCCTGCTTCCTATCCAGTATGGCAAAGATCATGTAACTGATGGAAAAGCGATTTGGAATATCATTAAAAATGGAAAACCTACGGCCGAGTAGATATTTTATCAACATGCATATTCTTCCATCAATAGGCAATGTTAAGAAACTAGGAGGATGATTATGTTGAAAAAAGAAAATAAACAAACCAGACCAGCGTTGGCCTCTGGAATCGATGTGCAAGAGGATTTAAATTTTGTAAAAGAAAATGAAAATAATGAGGAAGAAGTTATTCGTTCCGAAAAATTAAGATACAAGAATGCGGACGAAATTTATGAGTTAAATCCTGAAGAATAAGGAGGGCGAAATGTTGTGAAAAAGAATAATAAAAAAACCGAGCATACACTAGCCCCTGGTATGGACGATCAAGAGGAATTGAAACAAAATGCTTCAGATAAAGAAATTAAACAGGGTGAATATACTGAGGTGACTACTTTATCATATGACGAAGTGGATCCAAGCTAGAAATGCGCTTTTCTAAAATATTGCCAAATAATTAAAGTGAACTCTATTGGGATATTAAAGAGTTCACTTTTTAAATTAATTGAATTTTATTGCAATACAAACTATAATGAAAGCGCAGTCATTAACGAATGAGAGATCATGGTCATATATCCATCATCTCTTTTTTAATCTGGGGGAAAATACATTGAAGATTACTAGTTTTGAACTTTTTCAAGTACCACCACGATGGCTATTTCTAAAAATAGAAACAGATGAAGGAATTATTGGATGGGGAGAGCCGATTGTTGAAGGCAGGGCGGCAACCGTTAAAGCATGTGTTGAAGAATTAATGGGATATCTTATTGGCAAAGATCCTCTGCGAATTGAAGACCATTGGAATGTAATGTATAGATCTGGTTTTTACCGTGGTGGTCCAATCATAATGAGCGCGATTGCCGGAATCGACCAAGCACTCTGGGATATAAAAGGAAAATTCTTCGGGACGCCTATTTATCAATTATTAGGTGGCGCTTGCCGTGAATCTATTCGTGTCTATTCATGGATTGGAGGAGATCGCCCCATTGATGTTGGACTAGCCGCTAAAGAAGCTGTTGAAAATGGTTTTACTGCTGTGAAGATGAACGGAACGGAAGAATTACAGTACATAGATTCGTACGAGAAAATTGATAAGGCTGTAGAGAGAATTGCGGCTGTTCGTGAAGCAGCAGGAGATTATTTAGGTATCGGAATTGATTTCCATGGACGTGTACATAAACCAATGGCCAAAATCCTTGCGAAAGAATTAGAACCATTTCGGCCAATGTTCATTGAAGAACCAGTATTACCGGAAAATAATGAGGCGCTTAGAGATATCGCCAATGCCACATGTATTCCAATTGCAACGGGTGAAAGGATGTTTTCGCGATGGGATTTCAAGAATTTATTACAAGATGGTTATGTCGATATTATTCAACCTGATCTGTCCCATGCTGGAGGGATTACTGAATGTAAGAAAATCTTTTCAATGGCTGAAGCTTACGATGTGGCCGTTGCTCCTCACTGCCCGCTCGGACCGATTGCATTGGCGGCCTGTTTACAGGTGGATGCAACAGCACACAATGCATTTATTCAAGAACAAAGTCTAGGAATTCATTATAACCAAGGGAATGACCTACTTGATTATGTGAAAGATCCAACTGTTTTTTCCTATAATGATGGGCATGTATTCATACCACAAGGACCTGGCTTAGGAATTGATGTGGATGAAGAATTTGTACGGAAAATGGCAAAATTAGGTCATGATTGGAAAAACCCAGTCTGGCGTCATAAGGATGGGAGTATCGCAGAGTGGTAGGCTTGTAGTAGCGAAAATCAAGTAGAATGGAGAACATTTATGAAATTGATCGAATTAGTAAAAAGAGAGAAAATTGTCGTGATTGTAAGAGGTATTAAGCCCGAAGATAGTTTGTCAGTTGCAGAAGCATTAGTTGCAGGCGGTATTCGTTTTATTGAAGTGACGATGAATACGGAGGGTGCACTAGCAATCATTCAACAATGGCGAGAATGTTTTAAAAATGAAGAAATCTTCATTGGAGCGGGGACCGTGTTGGATCGAGAAATGGCAACGGCCGCTATCGAGGCAGGCGCACAGTTTATCGTTACTCCCAATTTAGATGAAGAAGTAGTTAAACTCTCTTGTGAGAAAAACATTGATATTTTTCCTGGCGTTATGACCCCTACAGAAATAGTGAAGGCATTAAAAGCAGGTGCAAAAGCCGTAAAGCTATTCCCAATGGGTTCTTTAGGGCTCAATTATTTAAAGGAAATTAGGGCACCTTTATCCGATGTACAGATTTTAGCAACCGGTGGAGTAAATCTTGAAAATATTCAAGAATATTTAAAAAATGGAGTTATTGGTGTCGGGATTGGCAGCAATATTATTGATAAAAAGTTGATTGAAGAAAAGAATTTTCAAGGCATAACGGAATTAGCCAGAAAATATAAAGAAGCGGTAAAGGATGTTGAGAAGTATGGTTGACGTAGTAACAATTGGCGAAAGTATGATTTTATTTCAGCCGATGACGGATAGTTCGATTCAATATGCTCCCCTCTTCACAAAAAGCATTGCTGGTGCGGAATCAAATATAGCGATCGGTCTCACTCGTATGGGTAAAAAGGTAAGATGGGTTAGCCGAGTTGGGGATGATGCTTTTGGTAAGTATTTGCTTGCAACATTGGCGGGTGAAGGGGTGGAGGTCTCCCAGTGTAAGGTTTTACAAAATGAATCAACTGCCATCTACTTTAAGGATATTAAAGGGTCACAAGATCCAACGGTCTATTATTATCGGAAAGGATCGGCCGCGAGTAAATTTAAACGTAATGACATACAATCCGGTTGGTTTGAAGGAGCACACCACTTGCATGTGACAGGTATCACTCCGGCTTTAGGGGAAAATACTGCGGAGATGATGATCGAAGCAATGGAAAGAGCGAGAGAGAAAGGGATGACGATTTCTTTTGACCCAAACATTCGGAGAAAGCTTTGGAGTGAGGAGCAAGCTAGGCAAACAATATTAAAGATGATCCCGTTATGTGATATTTTTCTGCCGGGATTAGACGAGTGCCAGTTTCTTTTTGGAGAGAAAACACGAGATGAGTATGGAGATATCCTTTTGAATATGGGGCCAAGTTTGACCGTAATTAAATTGGGTGAAGAAGGGTCAATGGCAATAACCAAAAAATTTTCTGTGAAGAAAGATGGCTATTCAGTTGAGCGCGTCGTTGATACGGTTGGAGCTGGCGATGCTTTTGCGAGTGGCTGCTTATCCATTTTATTGGACGTACCAAATTTACGGGAAGAACTGAAGGATCCAGTCAATATAAGAGATATTGTGGGCGATGCCATTGGTCGTGGAAATCGACTTGGTGCATTAGCTGTTCAATTTAAAGGGGATTGGGAAGGACTTCCAACATTACAGGAATTAAAAGCAATGGAACAAGGGAAGGAAAGTGTTTCACGCTAGATGGAAGCTTACGTAAGAAATTTAATTAATAGGTAAACTATAAAACCGGCTTCCCAAGTGGAGAGCCGGTTTAAATTATCTTTTTTGAACGGACATGCCTTTTATGAGAGAAGTATAAATTTGTTCATTCTTAACTGGTTCCTTAGCAATGAGCTTTAACAGGTTTTCAGCTGCAAGTGCGCCCCATTTTCGCTTCGAATAATCGATTGTAGCTAGACTTGGAGTGACGTAGCGGGATAGCTCAATATTATCAAAGCCAATAATATGAATGTGCTCACCTATTCGATACTTTGTATTTGCCAAATAATCGTACATACCAATGGCCATATTATCATTTAATGAAAAAACAGCACAAGGCTCCGTATATTCCTCAACGATGATTTCAGCCGCGCGCGTTCCCGATGGCTTGTCAAAATCACCTTCAATTTCCTTGTATTCAATATTATAATATCGTTTATATTGTTCAATAGCCTGCCTTACAGCGAGAAGTCGTTGATTGGCATCATAAGCGTCCTCGGATCCACGAACTATATACAGCTTTCTATGACCTTCTTCCAGCAAATAGTCGATAGCTAAAGTAGCGCCGGCTTTATTGTCCAATAAAATTTGATTAATATTAGGATGTTCTAATTCTCTATCTAATACGACAATTTTATGACCAAGATCCGCATTTTTGATTAACTCTTCATCTGTAAAACCTACATCTAACACAATGGCACCATCGATAACCTGTTCTGGTAGAAAACGATGTGAGTTTTTCCCGTTACAAACAATAAGTTCGTATTCTGTATTCCTAAGTGCATCATATATTCCTTGCAATATTTGCCCGAAAAATCCTCCACTGTAATCGGGGATGAAAAAAATACCAATGATTTTTGTTTCGCGTTTTTTTAATGATCTTGCAGCAGCATTTGGAACGTAGTTTAAATCCTTTGCAATCGCGAGGATCTTCTCCGCGGTCGCTTCTGTTATTTTTGTGCTGCCGTTTAATGCGTATGATACAGTTGCAATCGATACGCCGGCTTTTTTAGCGATATCTTTCATACTAACCACGAATTCATCTCCTATCGTGACCTGAACTGGTATTTAAATTATCTTGTATTTTATTGCCTTATACTTACGAATAAGTGATATTTTAAATGTTTATTTTAATGATTGTACTATATAGAAGCAAAAATTTAAACGTTTAAACTATATCAATATCTGAATATATAAAGTCATATGTAGAATTATGACAAAAAAATATAAAAAATCTTTAAATTCATATTGCTTAATCTATTTAACTGAGATAAAATGACATCAGTGAAACGATTAACTTAAAATTTTAAATGACCTTTCTAAACGTTTAAGTTGAAGAGGGGAAAGAGAACTAGATTCATATATTTTTCTTAATCCCGGATTCAAAAAATATATTAGAAAAGAGGATGTAAAATGACTAATATTCCAGTTGCAGTTCAAATGTATACGTTACGCGATGAAAGCGCAGAAGACTTTGCGGGAACATTAAAAAGAGTAGCAGATCTTGGCTTTGATGGAGTTGAATTTGCGGGATATGGTGGTCTGCCCGTGAAAAGGGTAAGAGAGTTACTAGACGAGCTCGGTTTAAAAGCAGCCTCCAGTCATGTACCCCTAGAAGACTTGCAAAATGATTTGGCAAGAGTGATTGAGGATCAGAAAATTTTAGGTAGTAACTATATTGTATGCCCTTACTTACTTCCAGATCAACGAAGTGAAGAAGACTATCAATCTCTTATTCCATTTTTAGAGCAAGCGGGTAAAACATGCCGCGAAGCAGGAATTACACTTTGCTATCATAACCATGATTTTGAACTTGAACGTCTTTCCGATGGCAGAACGGCACTTGAAGCCATTTTTGACTATGTGAATCCAGAAAATGTTCAAACAGAGTTCGATATTTATTGGCTTACTAAAGCCGGTGAAAAACCAGTGGAATGGATCAATCGTTATAAAAATAGAACACCACTCGTTCATTTAAAAGATATGACTACAGATGAAGAACAATTTTTTGCAGAGCTTGGTACGGGCGGCGTTGATTTAGAGGCAGTACTGAATATCGGAGAAGAAGCAGCAGTTCAATGGTGGGTTGTTGAACAAGATGTGAGTCGTAAAACTCCTTTTGAAAGTATCGAAATTAGCATGAACTATTTGAAAACAAAACTTCCATACCTATCCAATAAATAAGTTCCAGTACGGATTTACCATCAGTGAGGGGGAATAAAGCAGAACCCCCTCACTGATGAGTTTAATTTTACTGTAAAGAGTCGGAATCTTAGAAAGTAATTTAATCTTTAATTAACGATTAATGACTCTGAATTTACAGCACTAAAGAAAAATTGCAGACACAGCGAGAAGAAAAACGGGGGTACGATATGGAAAAGACTGCGGTCAATCAAGGGGTCGTCGTAACGCCAAAAAAGAAATCATTATTTACTAGGCTCAGGAGTCAGTGGGATCTTCAATTAATGGTTATTCCGGCTATCATTTTTATCTTTATTTTTAGTTACATACCCATGTATGGAATTGTAATGGCTTTCAAAGATTACAACATATTTAAGGGCGTAATGGAAAGTCCTTGGGTAGGATTGAAACATTTCAAAATGTTCTTCGATGCCCCAGAGTTTTCGCAAGTAATGCGAAATACGCTCGTCATTAGTTTTCTGAAGTTTTTTATCGGCTTCCCTGCACCCATCATCCTTGCCTTGATGCTCAATGAAGTAAGGAATATGGCATTTAAGCGGGTTGTCCAAACAGTCAGCTACTTACCACACTTTCTTTCTTGGGTGATTGTTTCGGGCTTTGTCATGTCTCTATTATCGACGGACAATGGCAGCTTAAATATCGCGCTGGAAAAAATGAATGTCATCAATGAGCCGATTGGCTTTCTCAGTATTTCGAAGTATTTTTGGGCGATTTTAGTCACAACGAATGTCTGGAAAGATATCGGATTTGGTTCGATCGTCTATTTGGCAGCGATTGCAGGAATTGATCAGCAATTATATGAAGCAGCTGCGTTAGACGGAGCGAGTCGTTTTAAACAAATTTACTTAATTACCATCCCATCGATTATGCCAGTGATTTTGATCTTTATGATCTTGGCGATTGGAAATCTCTTGAATGCTGGTTTTGAAGATATTCTCCTTCTCGGATCCAATCCAGTTGTCAGAGAAGTAGCCGATGTTCTAGACACCTATGTGTACCGAAGGGGTATCCAAAATTCGTTATTTTCTTATGCCACTGCTGTCGGTCTGTTTAAGGCAATCATCAGTGTTGGTTTACTAACAATGGCAAACTTCTTTGCACGCAGAGCGGGGAGCAGCTTATGGTAAACAACGAGACGTTTGGAAGAGGGGGATCCCATTGTTAAAAATGACGTTCAGTGATCGCGTTTTGTCGATTACCATTTATATCTTGCTTTCTGCTCTTGCTTTCGCTACTTTTTATCCATTTTGGAACGCTTTAGTCATCTCATTCAATAGCGGAATCGATACGATGAAAGGCGGAATTACGTTTTGGCCAAGGGAGTTTTCTTTAGATAACTATAAAGTTGTGTTCCAGGATTCACGGATATTAAATGGATTTTTCATCTCGGTATCCCGTACGGTTGTCGGAACATTCCTAGCTGTTATGTGTACGGCGATCTTCGCTTACGGAATGTCGCGAAAGGAATTGATTGGCCGTAACTACTATATGATTTTCTGTGTTGTCACGATGTTCTTTAGTGGTGGATTAATCCCTACCTTTATCCTGATTCGCGAACTGCATTTATTCAATACTTTTTGGGTTATGGTCATTCCAGGCCTAATCAGTGTGTGGAACATGATTATTTTCCGGACATTTTTCCAAGCGCTGCCGTCAGGCCTTGAGGAACAAGCGAAAATTGACGGTTGCGGCTATTGGGGAACATTCTTCCGCATTGTCCTTCCGCTATCTGGTCCAGTTATCGCAACCTTGTCCTTATTTACAGCGGTCTATCATTGGAATGATTGGTTCTCACCAAGCATCTATATATCGGATCAAGGATTACTACCCATTCAAACGATGTTACAACAAATTTTAAGTTCGAATATCATGACGGAGCAAATGGCTCAAGCTGACTCTGCGGCTGCAGGGCGGATGGCAGCAATGAAATCCGTTTCTACAAAATCACTATCGATGGCAACGATGATGGTGGCGACCATTCCAATCATTTGTGTGTATCCATTTGTACAAAAGTATTTCGTAAAAGGAGTTTTGGTAGGGTCTTTAAAGGAATAGTCCTAATGGATTTAAAGCTCCATGCTTTGAATATAAAAAAAGTAACAAGGGGGAAAAGAAATGAGAATAACGAAAAAGTTATCCGCTCTATCTTTAGTAGCCATTCTGATGATTTTTACATTAATGGCGGGCTGTTCGAAAGAAAGTGCGAGCAGTGACAGCAAAGGTAAAACATCCGATTCCGGCAAGGAAAACAGTGGCTTTAAATTAGGAGAAGATGAACTGGAATACACGATGTACGGTCATTATGACTGGTATACAATGCCGAAATGGGGCGAAGATATTGCCTCAAAATGGATAAAAGAAAATAAAAAAGTAAATGTAGTACCTGTTAGTTCTGGCGGTAATGCGGCCCAAAAATTCAACACGATGATCGTTGCTAATGACTTACCCGACGTAATCTGGATGGATCGTGGCCCAGATGTGGATAAACTACGTGAAGCGGATATGCTTGTTCCACTTGATGAATACATTGAAAAATATCCAAACTTAAAAGAATGGGCGGGTGAATCGACCCTTAACATGCTTCGTGCTGAGGATGGACATATTTATCAGTTCCCTAACTGGTATACTTCACAGCCAAATGGAAACTCAGGATACGTTGTAAATGAAAAAATGTATAAAGAGCTAGGTTCACCAAAATTAGAAACAACGGATGATCTTTATTCTTACTTAAAGCAAATCAAAGAAAAGTATCCAGATATCGTACCATATGAGCCGGGTCAAGGCGACGGACTTGATATTTTATATTCTGCTTTTGGTGAAGACCATACAACAGCATTTGTAGGTATGCGTGCAGTTCCAAAGGGAGATAAATTAACGTCAATTTTCGCGGATCCTGTTTATAAAGAGTCCATGCTATATATTAGTAAGCTTTTCCGTGAAAAACTTATTTCACAAGATGCATTAACGCAAACCTCAGACCAAGTAAAAGAAAAAGTCATGACTGGTAAATTTGCTGTCTATGCTGGAAGCAGTCCAACTGTGAATTCAAACTTGGCTGATTCTATCCTAAGAGCAGAAGATCCGGATGCAGGACTAAAAATGGTTTGGCCGTTCCATAAAGAAGGCTTAGACAAAGAAAAAATTTGGACAGGCAGCTGGTCACAACTAGGCTGGAATGTAAGTGTAATCACAAAAGCAGCAAAAAATCCTGAAGCCATTTTCGCTTTCCTCGACTGGTACACAGGCCCTGAAGGCCAACGTCATATTTTCTGGGGACCTGAAGGATTGTATTGGGAAGGAACACATAGTATTGAAGGCATCGACGAAGCACCAGTTTTCACAGATAAATTTGTTACAGATGTAGCTGAGCGCGACAAATTAATGGAAACAACGGATCCGCTTCAATGGACAGGAAATACTGTATATATTGATAAATCGAAAACGGAATTTGAGTTAAGTTTGCCTGAAGAACAACAAAACTGGGCAACGAGATATCAATCCCAAATCACTTGGAAAACACAATATAACACGACAGAATTTGTTAATCTTTCTCCAATGCCAGATTCTGAAGAAGGTTTAATCGAACAACGTATCAATGACATCTATGATGAAGCACATGCTAAAGCAGTTCATGCGAAGAGCGACGCAGATGTTATTAAAATCCTTGAAGAAGCTGAAAAATCTGCACAAGCAGTTGGATATGACAAATTACTAGAATTCAAAACAAATAAATGGAAAGAAAATCTAGCTAAAATGAACGGTAATTAATAGAAGAAACAGAATCGGCTATCCGTATGGGAGGCCGATTTTGTTTATGATTAAATTAAAAGATATACATACTGCTTCAACATAGAATTGACACTACTTTTAAAATCTGTCCAATTGGCTTTGTTTATATTTTCATACTGTTTTATCAATCATTTTTTTCCGAAAGTCCCTTGGATTCATGCCGAAAAAAGCGGTGAACTGTTTCGTAAAGTAAAAAGGGCTAGAAAACCCTACATCATCTGCAATCTCTGAAATAGCTCTATTCGTAAATTCGAGAAGACGGGCAGCGTGTCGAAGCCGCATTGACAAAAGAGTGGCCATGATGGAATCACCTACTTGTTCACGAAATAAATGAGAAAGACGTGAGGGGGAGAGTGCTACTTGTTTAGATAAGGATTCGATTGAATGTGATTCCTTTAAATTTTCGCTTAAAATACCTAATACTTGCTGAACACGTAAATCGATTTTATTTTTATCATTCGTTTGTAACCATTGGTTTACTGCCAGCAATATCTCTTCAAGTGCATTTAGGGACAACTCCTTAGCAAACGATTGAAAACCGCGATTATCTCGAATTAATCGTTGAAAGCTGCCTAAGACACGTTCTTGCAAATGTGGTTGGTCTACCCCCAAATAAAGTAACCCCTTTTTCATTTCGGGTAACTTTAATAGGTCAAACCATGTTTCCCGTGGCAAAAAGTGAGCCCAGATAAATTCCCAGTGCGAACTATAAGTCGCATATTGATGAACCGTTTTAGGTTTAAGGATGGCGATATCGCCTTTTTTAACTAATTGTACATGATCACCTATCTTGAATTGCCCTTTTCCCGATATTGTATAAGTAATCAACCAATCTTTCGTACCTTCAGATCTATGAACCTTATAACCTTTCAATTGATTAAAGTGATCGCATATAAGCACTCCAGGTGATGGGATTGTCGAGAATATAGCAGGATTGTTAAGGTTTTCGGTCATTTCATTCATTCCTTTTTTCGCATCTTCCTTTATTATTTAATTATAATCAATTTTCCAAAATAAAGGGAGCGTGTTCATTGTGAAACAGCTGACCATCACTGATACTCAGAAGGAAATGTTTGATAAAGAAGGCTATTTGATTGTTAGAGGGTTATTTTCTAAAGAGGAGGTTGAATATTTAAAAAAGCATTTTATGCAAATTCATGCAGACGGTCCGATACCGGGGCATTTTTCCCCATTGCCTGAAGAAAAAGCGAATGGAAATATTCTAAAAATGTATCCGCGAATCATGCATCCGCATAAGGTGGATGATGTATCTATGCAATATATGCTTGATGCCCGGGTCTTTTCAGTACTTACTAAATTGCTTGGAGAGGAGCCACTTGCTGCACAAAGCATGTTTTATTTCAAACCCCCTGGTGCAAAGGGGCAAGCACTTCATCAAGATAACTTCTATTTAAAAGTAGAACCGGGAACTTGTATTGCCTCTTGGACAGCCGTTGATCCGTCAAACGAAGAGAACGGTGGTTTGTATATTGTACCCAACTCACAATATTCGGAAATACAATGCCCACATGAAGCAGATCCCGAGAAGTCATTCACTCGCGAAGAGGTAGATGTTCCGGAAGGGTTAACACCTGTTCCTGCAATTCTTGAAGCAGGAGATGTGTTGTTCTTTAACGGAAATGTCATTCATGGATCATATCCAAATACATCAACAGACAAGTTTCGCCGTTCCTTTATTTGTCACTATGCCGGTATATCGACGACAAAGGCAGGGGACTTTTATAAACCTCTTTATCAACAAGATGGGTCAACCGTTACGGTTGATGTTAGTGAATCAACACCATGTGGCAACGAGTATGATCCGGTTATGGGATCATAATAAAATTTCAATAGAAATAGATGCACTTCTCGAGAGAAATGCATCTTTCTTATTCCATTAGTTTGTCAGTAACTGGTGATCCGGTTTATATTCACGAAAAAGTGGATTTTCTCCACACACCATCAGCCCCTGACCCCAATTCACATGAACATCTTTTGTTGGCAAGTCTGCCGGGTCACGATATTGGAACAAAACATTCCGTCTTGTTCGATCGCTACGGTTCGGTTTAGAACCATGAACGGTTAAGTAGTTGAAAAATAGCACATCTCCAGATTCGGCAGGACAAGCGATACCAGATTCAATTGGATATTCTTTATGATTTAAAAAATATCTCCCAATATGTGGCATTGGCCCGTTTTTATGCGACTCAGGTATTACATGGAGACAGCCGTTTTCTTCATCTGCGTCATCCAGATGAACGCTCGCCGCCATCATTGTATGGTTTTGATGAGGGAAATACGGCTCATCTTGATGCATTGGAAACGCAGCACCATTCTCCGGAGGCTTAACCAGCATCTTGGAGTGGTGTAATTGCACATTTGGTCCAATTAGTTTTGAGAGAATTGAAGTCATATTTGGATGTGCAACTGCCTTTGTAAATGATGCATCATGATAATGAACATCGTGAAAACCTTTCAAAACAAGTTTCTTGAGTTCTGCTTTTGGAATATAATCTCCCTGCCAAGTATGATTGGCATCGTTCTTTGACTTTGCTGCTCTTTGAAGGATTTGATCAATTGCGTTTCTCATTTCTTCAACTTCCTGAGGATTAAAGACACCTTTTACAAGCAAATATCCATTTTCTTTGTAAAAATCAACATCTCTTGATAGGATCAAATTTATCCACTCCTTATTTTTGGAATTTTCTTTATTCTGATTCTACTAAAATTATAGGGGTGTAAGTACTTTTATGTCTTTATGATTATCCGCCAAGATTTTGTATTTTTAAGACAAGGAGGGAAACGGATGTCTTTGATGGACTACCTACATGGGGAAGCCTTTCTAAATCAACATGCCATAAAACTTTCTGGAGATGGTGTTTCATTTTTTGTTCATTACTGGGGAGTGACACCATATCATTATGATAATCCCCTGCATAAGCATTCCTTTTTCGAAGTATGCTATGTTGTTGATGGAGAAGGGGGATACGTGGACAATGGGATTGAAACCCCGCTTGTAAAAGGAACTATGTTCTTATCTAGACCGGATATTTGGCATCAGATAAAAAGTCAGTCGGGTTTATTTCTTCTTTTTGTTGCATTCGATGTAATTGAATCAGAATCAAGTGAAACAGGTATTATCCAATTTCGCGAGCTTGCAAACACGGAAAAAATTATCGCAAAAGTCAATGAACATTTCCCATCCACTTTAATATGGAAATCACTGTTAATGCAATCAACCAACATTCATTCTTTTCAAGCCGAGATTGTCTCAAATCTAGCTTATTCACTACTTATATCCCTCCATCAAATATTTACGGATGATCACAGAAAAACGGAAAAGATAATGGTAATGCGAACTTCTTCTAATCTTCATAGGGCTAAATTATATATTAGAGATAACCTCTCACAGCCACTCCAACTAAATGATGTAGCTTGTTACTTACATATTTCTGCTAGGCATTTATCAAGACTTTTTTCCACCGAAGGGGAAAGCTTCACAAGCTATATACGAAAAGTAAGGATTAGAAGATCTGAGGAATTATTAAGAGGTACAAAGCAATCTATAAAAGAAATAGCAGATGAAACTGGTTTTACATCCGTACATTACTTTACGAGAATTTTTAAATCAGAAACTGGCTTGCCGCCAGGATATTATCGTAAACATTATCCTGACGACAGTTCCCATAAAAATTAAAGTCGAAATAAAAATATCAATTTCAGACACAAAAAAGTTATATCAAGACATTCCAATTATCAGAAAAATAGGATAATATCTCAGTAAGACAAATGAGGAGGTATTAATTTTATGAACACACCAGTAAAAGAAAATCTTATTGCCCCACTATCACTAGAACAAATTGCCCAATATGAAAAGGACGGGTATTTGGTTGTGAAAGGCGGTTGCAGTAATGATTTAATTGATGCGTACAACTCCTATATTTATACCATTCGTTCAGCAGAAGAGATTGAAGAATGGGCAAAACCGCATATTGGTAAAATATTAACCGATGAGGATCGTTTCTCGCTGCGTGTGTTCAATCCACATCTCCATGATGGATTTTCTCTACAAATGATGAAACTTCCAATTGTTCGGGGGGCATTAGCTCAACTGCTCGGAGATGAAGCAGTCGGCATCCAAAGTATGTATTTCTATAAATCTCCCGGTTCTCCTGGCCAGGCCGCACATCAAGATTATTATTATATTCATAATGAACCAAATACATTAACAGCAGCTTGGATTGCTATGGAAGACGTCGATGAAGCCAATGGCTGTTTGTGGGTGATACCCGGCAGTCATAAAGATGGGCTGCTCCCTCATGGTCGTGTCAAAGATAAAAGTGAACATGAAGCCTGGACGGATGAGACAGAGGGTGCCGATTTATCCAAGCAAATTCCGGTTATTATGGAAAAAGGAGATATCGTATTCTTCCATAATCTGCTTATCCATTCATCCGGAAAAAATAGAACAGAAGATCGCTGGCGCCGTTCGTATGTATGTCACTATATCCGTCACGACTCAGATGTGGACAGAGATGATTTAAAGAAGAAAATTTCTCTAGAATTATAGAATAGGATAAAAGGTGACAATGATGATTCATGATATTAAAGAGGCGGATGACACTCCGCCTCTTGTTGTTGAAAATGCATATCCTGGTACCGTTGTATATCCTCCCGAAGGAAAGCTGGGCCCCAGAATCCAACAAGATTTGCAGTTGGTCATGCTCCATACTGGATCAATGGAGATTCAAGTTGATAAAACGATGTTACAAATCCCTGTTGGGCATGTTACTTTATTAAAACCAGGTCACACTGAAATATTTACCTTTGCAAAAGACCAGGAAACCTGGCATCGTTGGATAACAATTTCTGTTAAATCGATAAGTAAAAATCTTCTTGACGACTTGGGGAAACTGCCGTCATACATACCGATATCAAATCAAATGAATGAATTGACGAGTCTGATGTTAACAATCAGCCGAGAAAATCAAAGCGGTTATAGCCAAGTAAACTGCTCCTTGGGGGAGTCAGCTATTTGGCTATATATTACGGAGTGTCGAAATCAATATCAAAGTAATGTACACACTGCTGTCCTAAAAGCGAAGGAAACGATACAAGGGAAGTATTCAGCAGATCTTAGTTTAAGAGATATATCAAAAGAAAGTAACATAAGTCCGGAACATCTTATTCGTCTCTTTCAAAAACATTTAAACATGACTCCTGTTCAATATTTATGGCTTTATCGGGTTAATTGCGGTATACAATTACTTCGAAGTACCGGCCTGCAAATTGGCGAGATTGCCTTTCAAATAGGATTTAAAACCTCGTATCATTTTTCAAGGGCAGTTAAAAAACATACAGGACGTACTCCTTCTCAGATTAGACAGGAATCTCGTAATAATGTCGGAGCGATAAAAGGGTAGATTGTTTTGTTAATATCCTCAGGGTGAATTTTTTATTTAATTGCAAAGGAGTTAGATGATGAAAATAGATATTCAACAAGCTTGGTGGGCAATGATTGGACTTGGCAATGGCACAAGAGAATGGACGGTAGAAGAGAAATTTGAAAAAATAGCGGAGGCTGGCTTTACTGGTATTTTAGGATCTCTACCGGAGGATAGGGAAGCTGAAAAGTGGAGAAGATTACTGGATGAATATAAATTTAGTTTTGGGATTCATTCGTTTCCTGCTAAAAAGGAAGATCTTCAAATATTATTGCAGAAAGCTAAGGAATTTGGTGTGCAGTATGTCAACTCTCAAGTAATGGGTGAATTTATTATTGGAGATGATGCGATTCAATTACTAAAGGAGCTTGTCGCAGAAGCAAAAGAAGTAAATATTCCTTATTATATAGAAACTCATCGAGGCCGGATTACACAGGATTTAATTAGGACCGTTCAGTATGTAAATGCAATTCCTGATTTAAGATTAACAATTGACTTATCCCATTATGTATTGGCAGGAGAAGGGTGTTCTTCAGAGAGAGCTGAGGAATATTTCGATGTATTGTTAAAAAGAACCTCTTCCATTCATGCGCGTGTTTCAAATGGTCAGCAGATTCAGGTTGATATTGGCCCTAAAGGAGATCACCCAATTACGGAACGATTCGTTCGTTGGTGGGAAAAGGGAATGTCATACTGGTTGGAAGAGGCAAAACCAAATGATGTTCTACCACTCGTGTGTGAACTTGGCCCTCCGGATTATTCAATTACGCGTTATTCTCATTCTTCTCCTAGTGAAATTTCGAATCGTTGGGAGCAGGCAATTGTTTTTAAAAGTATAATGGAAGAGACATGGGGGAGAGTGATAAAGGAAAACGTATAAGGAGAAATAAACTCTTTTTGATCAAGAATTAAACTACTAGGAGACAATACTATGTTCAAATACAGCGTAACCCAATGGATCTTTGGAAATGAGAGTTTGGAAGAAAGTCTAAAAAGACTGCAAAAATATGAATATCACGGAGTAGAACTAGCTGGTGAGCCAGACACAATGGATTTAGAAAAAATTAAGGAATTATTAGAAGAATATAATATGGAATGCAGTTCAATTTGTGGTATCTACAATTCAGACAGAGATCTCTCTTCATCAAATGTGAGCGTAAGGAATCAAGCAATTAACTATGTTAAGAAATGTATTGATATGGCGAAAAAATTAGGGGCATCTACCGTCATTGTCGTTCCTACATCTGTAGGGAAACTCCATCCTGAAACAGATGAAGAATGGGATAACGCGGTATCTAGTTTTCAAGAGGTTGGACAATACGCAAAGCAACAAAATATTATTCTAGCAGTAGAAGCGATAAACCGTTATGAAACATATCTTGTTACAAACCTATATTTAGCTAAACGCTTTGTTGAAGAAGTTCAATTAGATCATGTAAAAATAATGGCTGATCTATTCCATATGAGTATTGAAGAAAGAGACATGACTGAGGCCTTAAGCAATATTTCAGAATATCTCGTTCACGTTCATATTGCAGATAACACAAGAGAGGCTGCAGGTCTAGGCCAAACCGATTTTAAACCGGTGATGTCGTTTCTTAAAAATATTAACTATAACGGTTATGTCACGATGGAGTTTCTTCCTGCTGTTTCAAACCCATATGTCGCTTCAAAACTTGAAGGTGAAACAAATGAATTAGATGAATTTACTCGGCAGTCAATTCAACATATTAAAGAAATAGTTGTAAATGTTTAATATAAAGTTAATGAGAAGGACCCTTTCCGAAAAAAGATAGAAAGGATCCTTTTTTTGGACTTTACTTAGGCTAATAAGATACCTTTCGCAACCTTGATATACGGTTGTAAAAAATGTCGTGTAAAGTTTGTTATTAACTGGAATTTTCCTGGATTCATTGTTAAGATAATTTCGACACCTTGAAAACGGCTAAATAAACCTTATTAAAGGAGGACACAGGATGAAGTGGGCTTTTATGACAGCGAATTTTGTTGCAAAAGAACTGGATTATCATAATAGTGATGACTGGGGGAAATGTCATCAAGCAACGTTCGAAGCCTTTCACGGACCACAATTTTCTTTTAAATTCGAAGAGATGATAGCGCTAACAAAAGAGATGGGATTCGATGCGATAGAGTTGTGGGTTGCCCATTTAGACCCACTACATGCAACTCAAGAAATGATTGATCAAGCTTTACATATTTTAAATAAATACGAGGTAGAAGTTGCTTCATATACTGCAGGTTTTGGTGCTCCAGGCGTAACAGTTGAAGAAGCAACTCGAATTTTTGAGACTTCAAAAGCATTGGGTACACCTGTATTGGCGCAAGCTTTTCATCCGGCAAATGGACCGATTGTAAAAGAGTTAGCTGAAAAATTCGATATTCGTGCTGGTTTGGAAAACCATCCAGAGAAAACACCGCAAGAAGTAATCGATAAAATATCACCTTTTGCACCATGGGTGGGATCAGTGGTAGATACGGGATGGTTCGGCACACATGGCTATGATGCAAGTCAGGCGATTCGTGAATTAAAAGACTATCTTGTCCATGTTCATCTCAAAGATATAAAAGCTGAAGGTGCGCATGATTCATGTATTTTAGGAGATGGAGTTGTAGATATAAAAGGCGTTTTATCCATGCTAAAAGATATTAATTACGAGGGAACTATTACGATAGAACATGAACCACATGAATATGATCCAACCGAAGATGTAAAAGAAAGTTTAAAGCGTGTAAAAATGTGGTGGGCGGAACTGGAAGCTGAAGTAGAAGTAAAATAAAGTGACTGCAACGAACTGTTGAAAATATGAATATTTTGAACGTGCAGCTGTATATATAAAAGAATAATAATCTACTACAAAGGTTGGGATAAAGTGAACAAGGTTCGTGTTGGAATGATTGGAACAGGTGGAATTTCTCATTGGCATGCAAGACAATTAAAAGAACTTGATGATGTAGAAATCTGTGCAATATCAGATCCAAGTCCGCAAAATAGAGAAAATATTATTTCGGAATATCAATTAGAAGGAATTAGACAGTTTACGGATCATAAAGAAATGTTAGAGTCTGTTGATCTAGATGCTGTTGTCATTTGTTCGCCGCACACCCTTCATTTCCAGCAGGCTATGGATGTGTTAAACAGCGGATGCCACGTCTTGATTGAAAAACCAATGGCTTGTTCTAAAGATGAAGCTGAACAAATGATTGAGAGGGCAGAAAAATTAGGAAAAGTCTTGCAAGTTTCCTATCAAAGACATCTTCAACCTGAGTTTTTATTTATTCGCGATGCGATTGCGAGTGGTGAGATTGGGAAGCTGACCTCTGTTACTGCGTCTCTTTATCAAGAATGGGGACAAGGGACGGCGGGGACGTGGCGGCAAATACCATCACTATCAGGTGGTGGAATGTTGATGGATTCTGGCAGTCATATCATCGATGTTCTTCTTTGGACGACTGGCTTAACACCGGTTGAAGTAACGACGCAGATGCAAAAGCATAACTCACCTGTTGAACTTGATTCATTTACATCCATACGTTTTGAAAACGGTGTTGTTGCTGGATTGAATATTGTAGGCTATGCCCCGTGCTGGCATGAAACGTATGTATTCTGTGGAGAAAATGGGGGCATTTTTTACGATAATGGAAAAATCACCATTCGTAGATTAGGTGAGGAGCCAATTACACCACAGCTTCCGAAGCAAACGACGAATCAAGATAAAAGCTTTATCGATGCCATTTTAGGAAAACACGAAGTCAAGATCCCAGGTCAATTTGCAAAAGAAGTAGTCAAGCTTACGGAGATGATTTATCAAGCAGCTGGATACAGTCCGCTTGAGAGTGGAGAATTAAAACTATCATAGGAAGAAAATATAAGTGAAATTCGTTGAAATATTTAAAAGAACTGTCGGGAGACTACCGCCAGTTCTTTGAGTATTTTAATTGCTGAATACTAAATAAACAATAGAAAGAGAGATTAAAATGAGTAAACGCCTTGAAGATAAAGTTATCGTAATCACAGGTGCAACAAAAGGAATCGGAAAGGGAATTGCCTATATTTGTGCGCAAGAAGGTGCGAAAATCGTTGTCAGTGGAAGAAATAAAACAGCAGGTCAACTTGTAGTTGAAGAAGTAACTAGCAAGTATGGAACGGAAGCAATATTTATCCAAACAGATATTTCAACTGAAGCAGCATGCCAAGAATTAATTGAGACATCCGCTAAACATTTTGGTCGAATAGATGGTTTAGTTAATAATGCAGGGATTTTTCCAAGAGGAACGATACTGGAAACATCGGAAGAGTTATTTGATTCGATTTTTGATGTGAATATCAAAGGGGCTTTCTTTTGTTCCAAATACGCTATAAAGGAAATGCTGAAAATCGGCGGAGGATCGATTGTTCAAATTGGCTCTACTAACGCATATAAAGGAATGGAAAATTTGGTTGCTTATTCTTGTTCAAAAGGTGCACTTCTAACGTTAAATAAAAGTATTGCCGCACACTTTGCGAAACAAAAAATTCGTTCCAATTGGATTACTGTAGGCTGGGTAGCCTCTGAAGGTGAAGTGGAGCTTCATGAAAGTATGGGCATGAATGAGCAAAAGCTCCATGAATGGGCTGAAAGTGTGATTCCGACGGGGAAAATGCAAACTGCTGAAGATATGGCTTATGGGGTTGTGTATTTGTTGGCTGATGAATCCAATCAAGTCACAGGTACAGAGCTTCATATCAATGGTGGTTTAGAACTGTAAGGCTCGGCCTACAATTCTAAGAAAATAGATAAGGAAAGGAGGATTCTGCAAAGCGGTGTCGAAAAAGTATAGTGATAGAGCGTATTTTAGGAGGGTTTCCGTACATGATTAAGGGATTAAGCACAGCAGGCATCGGCGAAGTGAAAAATGTGGAGGAACTAGTTCTTCTTGCTTCAGAAAATGGTTTTGGTGCCATTGACGTATCAGGTCAAGAATTACGAGACTTTATCGGTCAAAAAGGACTAGAGGAAGCTAAAGCATTTTTACAAGAACATCAAGTTAAGATTGGATCGATCGGTCTTCCTGTAGAATGGAGACATTCAGATGAAAAGTTTAGAGAAGGGTTAAGTGCGTTACTTAATGACGCAAAAACTGCAGCAGAGTTTGGATGCACAAGTTGCTGTACATACGTTCTTCCTTCGACCGATTATAATGCCGCACATTTTATGGCGTTGGCAACGAAACGTCTTAAATTATGTGCGCAAATATTAAATGAATATGGAATTAACCTTGGACTAGAGTATGTTGGCCCACACCATTTAAGAACAGCATGGAAAAATCCATTCATTTGGGATTTAAAGTCAACACTAGATTGGATTGATGCGATTGGTGAGCTGAATGTAGGATTATTACTAGATAGCTATCATTGGTATACAGCAGGAGAATCATACGAAGATTTACTTGCGTTAAAACCAGCACAAATTACACATGTACACCTTAATGATGCAAAAGATGTACCCATCGATGAAGTGCTAGACAATGATCGTGTCTATCCAGGCGAAGGGGTCATTGATTTAGCTGGTTTTCTTAAAGCACTAAATGAAATCGGATACAAAGGAGCAATCGTACAAGAAATTTTAACAATAGAGCCCCCTAGCGAATCAAATAAAGAACTAGCCGAAAAATCGGGAAAAGCATTTGAGAAAGTTTTCGCTGCTGCTGAATTAAACTAAATGAATAAAGTAGGCGTATGAACGGATTCATACGCCTCTCTAAAGATAATTCAGAATAGTTTGATCTCGGGTGGAAAAAGAAGAGTATTTATAATAAAAAATAAAAAAAGGATGTGTGACTATGAAATTTGGATGTTGTGCAAGTATTGATCAAGCCCAGAATGTACAGGCAGCCGGCTTCGATTTTATTGAATGTACCGTCGTTTCTTTAGTTCCGGAAAAAAATGACAATGAATTCGCCGAGGTTTTAAAAAAATACCAGGAAAGTCCAGTTCCAATCGGAGCATGTAATGTTTTTTTACCAGGAGATATGAAAATTGTCGGTGATACAGTCAACCATAATCGGATAAAAACATATGTGGAAAACGCCTTATCTAGAGTAAAGCAAATTGGTGCCGATACAATAGTATTTGGAAGCGGAGGAGCGCGAACGGTTCCTCATGGATTTTCTCACGATCGAGCAGAAGAACAAATTATACAATTCCTGAATTTAACTGCAGATTATGCTGAACCACTAGATCTTACGATTGTAATCGAGCCTTTAAATAAAAAGGAAAGTAATATTATTAACAGTGTTCGAGAAGCAAATGATTTCGCAGAAATAATCAATCGTAAATCAATTCAAGTTTTAGCAGATTTTTATCATATGGATGAGGAAAAAGAACCGTTAGAAAATATGGTTAAAGCGCAAAAGAATTTGAAACATATTCATGTTGCAGATACCGGACGTTTAGCGCCAGGAACAGGCAGCTATCCTTATGACCATTTCGTTGAGTGCCTAAACCGAGCAAATTACAACGGTCGTGTTTCGATCGAGTGTGGTTGGAATGATTTTAGTAATGAAATCAAAAACGCAAGAGAGTATCTCCAAGAATGTTTCAAGATTCCAAATGATACTGCAAGGATATGAAAAGAAATTCTTTCATTCAAGGAAATGAATAAGCTTTTGTATTAGTTGTTGGATAATAGAACTTAGAAGAAAATCAAGAATGCGCTAAAGTGGAATTAATCGAACAACTAGAGTTAAATAATGGGCAAAATACCGCAATCTTAAACAATTTGTGTTTTCTGAGTATTGATATAATACATCCAATGAAAGAAAGTTTAATTTAATATGTACAAGGTTAATTAATTTGTTTGGTAAACAAAATTAATTAATTACTTTCACCAAAAAAATTAAGCGTTTTCATTAATGGAGATTTTGGAAGAAAGGAGAATATTATGGTCAATGGTACACAAACGCAAACTAATTCCCTTCCAGGTTTAAAAGAAAATTGGCAGGCTAGTAAAAAACGAAAGCATTCTCAGTATATTTGGTATGTTTTCCTTGCCCCAACTTTGTTAGGTATATTGTTTTTTATGGTCTACCCTATTTTCGAATCACTGCGATTAAGTTTTTATAATTCAAATGGAACGATTGAGACATTCACCGGTCTTAATAACTTTAAAAGGGTGTTATCGTCGGGTAACTTTTGGAACGCAGTTTGGAATACGTTTTATATTGGTATATTTCAAATTGCTATTACTGTACCTCTAGGTTTTATTTTCGCATCTTTAATTAATACTGTGAGAAGGGGACAAAATTTCTTAAAGGTGATTTATTTTTTACCAAACGTTACATCGATTGTCGCTGCTTCGATGATATTTGCTTTTGTCCTTCATCCCGAAATGGGTATCATGAATTTCGTGCTTGCTAAGCTCGGTTTGCCAACATCAACATGGTTATCAGATCCTTCTACTGCTAAATGGGCGGTAATTTTATTATCTATTTGGCACTGGATAGGATTTGTTATTATTATCTGCCTAGCTAATTTACAATCGATTTCTTCCGAAATGTATGAAGCTGCAAAAATTGATGGTGCAAGTGGAATTCAACAATGGTTGTTTATTACTATACCTAACATGGCTGGAACATTTGCCTTTTTGCTTATTACCGGATGGATAGGTGCTTTACAAAGATTTAATGAAATATATGTACTTGGTGGTCCAAACGGAAGTCCTGCTCGTTCTATCCAGACAATGGGGGCTTTCATATACGAAAGAGGGTTTACAGGTTTTGAGTTTGGGATTGCATCAGCCGCTACCTATATCATGTTTATAATTATACTGGTCTTTACATTTATTAATCTTAAAGTATCGAAGATGAAAATATAACTTTGAGAGGAGGGGTATGATGGCAAGGTCTATGACGATGAAACAATCGCAACGTTTAACCAATACCTTTATTTTTATTATTCTATTAATCTTTGGATGTTTACTTATGGCACCATTTGTATGGATGATAAGTGTCGGGTTTGATAGAACAGCCAATGTTACAATGCCATTTCCGCCGAAATTAATACCAGATAATGTATCAGAATTTAATTATGGAATTATTTTTGAAAATGGAAGGGTTTTCAAAGCCTATTTAAATTCTGGTATTGTGACAATTAGTTCCGTTTTAATAACAGTATCTTCAGCGCTTTTGGGAGGCTATGCGTTTTCCAAAGGAAAGTTTAAAGGGAAAAAACTACTGTTCCTGATAGTTTTGGCAACACTAATGATTCCAATCGAACCTCGTTTAATTCCATTGTATAAATTGTTTAATAGCGTAGGTTTACTAAATACGTTTTGGCCATTAATTCTTCCTTCTTTAGTAAATGGGTTTTTATTATTCCTTTGTAAACAGTTTTTTGACCAGTTACCTGATACATTACGTGAAGCAGCCCAAATTGATGGTGCCGGTGAATTTAAAATTTTCTTGAAGGTTTATAGTCCCTTAGCAGGACCGATTGCGGCGACAATGGTAATCCTATCCTTCATTTGGAGTTGGAATGATTTTTTGTGGCCATTGGTTGTATTGAATAATCAGGAACTACACACAGTACCTCTTTTTTTAGCGAGCTTCTCGTTGGAAAATGGTACGAGTTTAGGAGGATTAACGATGGCTCTAGCAACGGTCAGTATATTGCCAATCGTCATAGTGTACTTATTTTTACAACGGTACATAATTCAAAGTATTGCGCTAAGTGGTGTAAAGGGAGAATAGTTAATTTTCCTGTTTTTAATTCATTCGAAAAAAATCAAGTTAGTTCACCTAAAAATAAAGGAGGAAAAATAATGATGCATAGAGGATTTAAACAAAAGACGACTTTATTAACCTTAGTTTGTATGTTAGTTCTAATGATTGCGCTGGTAGGTTGTAATAAATCGGAATCAGGCGGCAATAATTCTGAGTCAGCGAACGGAGACTGGAAAGGTCAAACGTTAAAAGTACAAATGATTGGTAATTTTAGTATGGATTCGGGGACAGATCCAGTCACTGGTGAGAAAGTAAAAGGATTAGATGAGTTGAAAAAAGAATTCGAAAAAAATTATCCGGGAGCAAAGGTAGAATTTATCATCATGCCGTGGGAAGGTTACGTTGAGAAAACACAAGCTATGTTGACCTCTGGTGAGGCCGATGTTTATCAAATGCCTGGTATAGCTGATTTTGCTGCACAAGGTTTAATGGAGCCATTACAACCTTACATCGATGGGGATAGTCAATTTGACCTTGATATCTTTATTGATAATCAAGTCAATGGTTGGAAAGCTTTAGGTCCAGATGATAATGAACTGCAAATTTTTGGATTGCCGTTTCTAGGTGATGCCCGCTTTATTGTTTATGATAAACAGCTTTTCGATGAATGGGGAGTAGACTATTTATCAGATAACCCTACGATGGAAGAAGTAATGGATAAGGCTAAGCAGATGACTGGTACTAACCCAAAAACAGGGGAGAAAAACTATGGTGTTTACTTTCGTGGAGATTGGTCTAGCGCCTTTACTCTAGTCAATTTAGCTGAAGGTCAAAACGGAAAATGGGGAGAAGGGTTTGCTTGGGATGAAGTAAAGTTTAATTTTAACTCACCTGAGATGCTTACCGGTTTAAACTGGTTACTTGAAATGAAAAAATATGCACCAGAAGGGATTATGAGTAACCAAGGAAATGAAAAATGGCTGACAAAGGACAATAATATCGCTATATTGCTAAACCAAGGACCCGGAGATCTTGTTAAACAAACCTATGCGCAAGGGTTAGAGGATCGTATTGCTGTTGTTCAAGAGTTTAAAAATGACGAGGGTGTAGGGAGCTTGTTTGCAGGTAGTCCGATTGCCATCGCAAAAAATAGTAAAAATAAAGAATTGGCATGGGAATGGATGAAATTTGCTACAGGGGATTTCGCTCAAAAGTTTATTTTTGAAGAACAAGGCTTAATGCCCGCTGTTAAATCTGCGTTTGAATGGGATAGTGTGAAAGAAGTAGATCATTTAATGAATCCGATATTTAAAGCGATGAGTACACCTTATACACCAAGATATCCATGGGGTTCGTCACAACCAAGGTTTATATTACAATCTGAAATTGAGGCAGCACTGACTGGAAAAAGAAGTGCCGAGGATGCGTTAAATCGAGCTCAAGCAGAAAGTACCGACTGGGTGAAAAACAGATAATTGGATAGATAGAGGAAATAGAAAACCGGATATCGGCCTGTAGTGTGTCCTGATTATTGATCACATACAATAGGTTATGATATTCGGTTTTGAAGATTCAGTGATTATTAACTTATAGTGGACTACAATGGGATACGAATAACACAAAATTGACTGTATATAGAGGAGAAGAGGTAATGGAGAATTCTGTTTCAATCGTTTTAATAGGTATCGGTGGTTATGGAAATACGTATCTTAAAAAGTTGCTAGATGAGAGTCAACAGATGAAAGCTAGAATCGCGGGTGTTGTAGATATCCATCCAGAGAGAAGTGAGAATTACGACAGAATTGTAGAAAACAATATTCCTGTTTTTGCGACCATAGAGGAATTTTATGCTAGCAATGAAGCAGAGCTCGCAATCATTTCAACTCCTATTCACCACCATGCATCTCAAACTTGTTATGCTTTGGAACACGGCAGCAATGTCCTTTGTGAAAAACCAATGTGTGCATCTGTTGAGGAAGCTAATAAAATAATCGAAGCGCGAAATCGTACAGGGAAATTTGTTGCCATCGGCTTCAATTGGTCATATAGCCCAGCAGTACATACATTAAAACAAGATATAATGTCTGGTATCTTTGGAAAGCCAAAACGTATGAAGACGATTGTTAACTGGCCACGTGATGAGGAGTACTATAAACGAAATACATGGGCGGGCCGTTTATATAGCGATGAAGGGGATGCAATTTTAGATAGCGTTGCAAATAATGCAACCTCCCACTTTCTTCATCATATGTTTTATCTATTGGGATCAAAAAAAGATAAAAGTGTTCGTTTGCATACAGTAACAGCCGAGTTGTACCGTGCAAATCCAATTGAAAGCTTTGACACTTGTGCAGTTACAGTGACAACGGAAGAGGATATAGAGGTAATGTTTTACGCAACACATGCTGTTAAGGATTCATTGGGACCTCAATTTATTTATGAATTTGAGCAAGCAACTCTTTATAGTACAAAAGATGAGAATGGCAACGAAGTGATCGCTCGTTTTCAGGACGGAAGTGAAAAAGTATATCCAGACTCTGAAAAGGATCATCTTCAAAAACTGACAACCTGTATTGAGGCAACGGCAAAAGGGAACCATGATATTCCTTGCGGACCCGAGGCAGCACTACCGCATCTATTATGTATAACGGCTATGCACGAATCGTCCAAAATTATTCCATTTCCTGAAACACTTATTAAACGAGATGAGGAAACGAATGTGACATGGGTAGAGGGATTGAATGAGACGTTGGTCCAATGTTATGAAAAATGGTGTTTACCAAGTGAAATAGCGGTGGACTGGGCTCAAGGAGGGGAAACAATAGATTTTAGAAAAAACAAAATTAATAATGGAAATCAGATTTAATTTATCTAAAATTTTATTCTAAAAAAATAATTTGATGTCGTGCCTTGGCAATGAGGGTTTAATCTTCCTACTGAATAGTTAAATTCAGGGAAAAATATGAATGAATAATAAGGAGCGGAAATTATGAAACTAGCTTTTACCACATTAGGTTGTCCAAAATGGGATTTGGAAACAATTGTATCAAAAGCAGTGGAGTATGGTTACGATGGTGTGGATTTTCGCGGATATTTAGGTGAAATGGAAATTTATCGTTTACCGGAATTTTCAACGGATATTGAAAATACGAAAAAGAAATTTAAGGATGCTTCTTTGGAAGTTCCGTGTTTTTCTAGTTCAATACGTTTATTCACAACGTCAGAGGCAGAATTAGAAGGTTTTTTAGATGAATTAAATCAATATGCTCTATTATGTAAAGAGTTTAACACCCCATATATTCGTGTTTTTGGTGGGAAGATTGAAGATACGCCACGTCAAGACGCAATTAATATTGTAGCTGATAATCTTCGGAAGATGCTAAAGATAGCAGAAGAATATCAGGTTAGTTTGCTATTAGAAACACATGATGATTGGACAAATTGCGAATATGTGGAAGAAGTTTTAAAACAGGCCAAATCGAATTATTTCCATGTGCTATGGGATGTACATCATCCTTACCGAACCGTTAATGAGAGTCCCGAATTAACGTGGAAAACTTTGGGGAAAAGCATTAAGTATACGCATTGGAAGGATTCGTATATTACGGATGATACAAAGCGTGGCTATCAACTTTGTCTACTTGGAGAAGGTGATATTCCTTTAGAACGAATGTATCGAATTCTAAAAGACAAAGGATATTCTGGTTACTTTACACTCGAATGGGAAAAGAAATGGTGGCCAGATATTGAAGAGCCGGAAATCGCTTTTCGTCAATATACGACATTTATGAATACGGTGGCGGGAGAAGCAGTAAAGTAGTTTATGTAAGCAGGGGGAGGTGATTTTTTCCACCCTGCTTTTTTTATTCATGGTCCTGATTTAGCCTTCTATACTGATTCGGCGAGATATTCATCGTATTTTTAAAAGCCCTGTAAAAAGTAGAAAGCGTTTCGTAACCTATTTCAAAGCAAATGGTGACGATATCTTTATTTGTATTTGTAAGCAGCTTTTTAGCTATTTCAATTCGTACTTCAGTTAAATATTGGGTAGGGGTCTTGTGATAATATTCTTTGAAAATTGTATTGACATAACGAGAACTAATCCCCAGTTTCGCCGCAATTTCATTAGTAGTGAGTGGTTCGTAGTAATATGTATCGATATAATTTTTAATTCTTTCTGAACGAAGGCTATTTGTATCTTGTATATGGGATTTTTCGCCAGATCTTATAATAATAAGTAGAATTTGAAGGAGGTGGATTTTTAATGCCCAGCCCGAAAAGCTGTCTTCACTCGTTTGTTCGTATAGCATTTTTCTTAAAGTCTGTCGTAATTCACTGCTAGAAATCGGATTTGGATTGAAAAACTGTGACACATTAAAAAGCTCATCGTTTAGCTCATGTTCTCCAAAAGTCCCGAACGAGTGTATATCAAATGCAAGTACAAGTAAGGTTAAACGAGAATGGGAAAAAATAGAATGACTTGAGTTTGGAACAATGAGGGCGAATTGATCCTGAGTAATGTTATATTTTTTTCCATCGAGTAAAATCTCACCTTGCCCTTCGATCGCATAAAGAATTTGATGGATATGATGGTGATGTTCATTTACTACATTACCTTCATTATGTTTGCTTTCATAAAGGTGAATCCCATAATTAGGTAGAAGAATCTCCCTTACCTTCATTATTTTTGCCTCCATAAGGTACTGGTATATATACTTCATTTCTTATTATAAATGAAAAACACCTTTGTTCCAATATTGCGAATCATTATCCTAAATTCATAAGACAGATAATTGTATATCTTTTAAAATAAAATCATGAACAATATCAAAATGAAAGAAGGGGTCTTAAATGGGAACACAACGAGTAGGAATTATTATGAATGGTGTGACAGGTCGGATGGGAACGAATCAGCATCTTATCCGATCGATTTTGGCAATCAGAGAACAAGGAGGCGTAATACTTCCAAATGGTGATGTCATTATGCCAGATCCTATTTTAGTAGGTAGAAATGAAAAGAAATTGCAAGCTTTAGCTGAGAAACATCAAATTGAACGTTGGAGCACAGATCTTGATCAATGTCTGTCTAATCCAGATGATCAAATTTATTTTGATGCACAAACAACCGTTCATCGTTCGGAAAGTGTTAAAAAAGCAATTGCAGCAGGCAAACATATTTACTGTGAAAAACCAACATCGACAAGCCTTGAGGGCTCGCTTGAATTAGCAAAGTTAGCTAAAGAGGCTGGTGTGAAAAATGGAGTAGTACAAGATAAGTTATTTCTTCCAGGCCTGCAAAAATTAAAAAGATTAATAGATTCAGGTTTCTTTGGGCAAATCTTGTCAGTTCGCATGGAGTTTGGTTATTGGGTATTTGAAGGAGATTGGCAAGAAGGACAGCGCCCTTCTTGGAATTATCGAAAAGAAGACGGTGGCGGAATGATTGTGGATATGTTCGCACATTGGCGATATGTGTTGGACAACTTGTTTGGCAATGTGACAGCAGTATCTTGTCTGGCCACTACACATATTCCAAACCGTGTAGATGAGCAGGGGAATGAATACAAGTGTACAGCAGACGATGCTGCCTATGCTACATTCGAGCTGGAAGGCGGCATCATTGCCCAAGTGAACTCTTCTTGGGCTGTTAGAGTGAATCGAGATGACTTGCTTACGATTCAAGTAGATGCAACTGAAGGAAGTGCCGTTGCTGGGTTGCGGGACTGTAAAGCTCAACATCGTATAAATACGCCAAAGCCAGTTTGGAACCCCGATATTGAAAACCCTTTCAACTTTACGGAACAGTGGAGTGAAGTACCGAATAACCAAATTTTTGACAATGGTTTTAAAGTTCAGTGGGAGCTTTTTCTAAAACATGTCGTTGCTGATGGATCATTTCCTTGGGATTTATTAGAAGGTGCAAAAGGTACTCAACTATCAGATCTAGGAATCCAGTCTTGGCAAGAGCGTCGTTGGATTGAAGTACCGGAACTGAAATTGTAAAGGAGGAAAAAAGATGACTTATTCATTAAAGTTGCCAAGTGCTGATGGTTCCTTATTTACATACGAGCCGAGTAAGGCTGCACCTTTTAAAATCCCAAACAAGCCATTTGAATGTAGAATAGCTTTTTCTGCCGTTCATGTTGTGTGTGACCCGCTTGCAAATGCAGATCCACTTAACCATCCGCAAATAGATTGGGAGAATACACTCTCTTACAGGCGTCATCTTTGGTCAATGGGTTTATCTGTGGCGGAAGCAATGGATACAGCTCAAAGAGGAATGGGCCTCAACTGGGAATCGGCGAAAGAGCTTATTCGCAGATCGGTTGCTGAAGCAAAGTCCGTCGGTGGCCGGATTGCTTGCGGAGCTGGTACAGATCATCTCTTACCCGGCCAAGATGTCAATCTGAATGATGTAATAGCTGCCTATGAAGAACAATGCGAATTTGTTGAAGGTGAAGGTGGGCAGATTATTTTAATGGCAAGCCGGGCACTTGCGGCATGCGCAACTGGTCCGGAAGATTATGAACGAGTATATGGGCGCATTTTGCAAAGCGTTTCTAAACCGGTTATTTTACACTGGCTCGGTGATATGTTTGACCCTGCACTTACAGGTTATTGGGGACACGATGATTTAGATCTAGCGATGGAAGTGTGTCTGCGTGTAATACAAGATAATGCCGATAAAGTGGATGGGATAAAAATTTCACTTTTAGATGCGGATAAAGAAGTTAAAATGCGGCGCATGCTTCCTGAAGGAGTGCGCATGTATACAGGTGATGATTTCAATTACGCAAGTCTCATCCAAGGGGATGAATTCGGATTTAGTCATGCACTTCTTGGCATCTTTGATGCGATCGCACCAGCGGCATCTACTGCACTTCATGAACTAGATCAAGGAAACCTGGCACAATATCACGAAATTCTTGAGAAAACCGTACCACTTTCCAGACATATTTTTCAAAAGCCGACCTATGCCTATAAAACCGGTATTATTTTCATGGCCTATCTAAACGGACATCAGTCCCATTTTCGGATGATTGGTGGAGCTGAAGGATCTAGGTCCATGATTCATCTTGCTGAACTATTCGTATTGGCCGACAAAGCTGGTTTACTAGTAGATCCGGAACTGGCTGTCAAAAGAATGAAACTCGTTACGGAATTGTCGGGAATTCGATAGGAGGAGTAGAGAATGAATCAGTTGCAGTCAATTGATAGACTTAGCTTAAATCAAATCACAACGAATCGATGGAGCTTAAAGGAAGCGGTTGAAGGTAGTGCACGCGCTGAAGTTCCTTGGATTGCGCTATGGCGTCATAAAATAGAAGAAATCGGACTAAAAGAGAGTAAGAGAATCATTCGTGATGCAGGAATCAAGGTTTCAAGTATCTGTCGGGGCGGAATGTTTCCAGCCCCAACAGAAGCGGAGCGGAAGGAAAGAATCGACGATAATCGCCGCGCTGTTGATGAAGCAGCTGAACTTGGGACAGACGTCCTTGTCCTCGTATGCGGACCTGCGCCAAATAAAGATTTATCGGGAGCAAGGCAAATGGTAGCTGACGGAATTGAAGAGCTCATTCCATATGCAAAGGAAAGAGGCATAAAATTAGGGGTTGAGCCGCTACATCCGATGTATGCCGCGGAACGATCCGTAATAGTGTCGTTAGCACAGGCAAATGATCTGGCTGAAAAATATAGTCCAGATGAAGTCGGTGTTGTTGTCGATGTCTTTCACATTTGGTGGGATCCGGATATGTTTAAGCAAATTGCTCGTGCTAAAGGAAGGATTCTCGGCTACCACGTATCTGATTGGATTGTTCCTACACCAGATCTATTAATGGGCCGTGGCATGATGGGTGATGGAGTCATAGATTTGCGTCCAATTCGTTTAGCAGTTGAGGAAGCTGGATATAAAGGACCAATTGAAGTGGAAATTTTCAACCAAGAAATTTGGGATCAGCCGGGCGATGATGTTTTGGCTTTAATGAAAGATCGTTATATAAAATATGTTTGAAAAACCAAGGGAGAAGTGAATTGCTTCTCCCTACTTTAAATAGATAGAAGGAATGGAAGGGATGAAGAAATGGCGAAAGAAATAAGCAGTGACCGATCATACTGGATTCAGACGATGCGGAAAATCGCCGAGCCTGTTCTCCAGTCCGTATCTCAGCAACAATTAAAATCACGAATGCCCGTCGAAGCAAAACTGGATGGGAGGGAAAAATATAGTCATTTGGAAGCATTCGGCAGGTTATTATGCGGAATGGCCCCATGGTTGGAAAGCGGCCCAACAATTGGCGAAGAAGGACAATTAAGGAATACATATATTAAACTCGCGAGACTTGGCTTAGATGCAGCAACTAATCCGGAGTCACCTGACTTCATGAACTTTTCAGACGGTCAGCAACCGATTGTTGATGCCGCTTTTCTTGCTCATGCGCTTATTCGTGCACCAAAGGAATTATACGGCAAACTCGAACCTAATGTTCAGAGAAATGTAGTTAAAGCACTGAAATCTACTAGAAAACAAAAACCTTTTTTCAATAACTGGTTGTTATTTTCTGCCATGATTGAAACAGCTCTATTTCGAATTGGTGAAGAATGGGACCCTATGAGAGTCGATTATGCTTTGAAACAACATGAACAATGGTATGTTGGTGATGGTTTGTATGGAGATGGGCCGGAATTTCATATGGATTATTACAATAGCTTTGTTATCCAACCTATGATGGTTGATATACTAGAGCTTTTGGGAGATCAATTCCCCGATTGGAAAGAGATGAAAGAGCCCATCATCAAGAGAGCGAAAAGGTATGCAGTCATACAAGAACGAAGTATCTCACCCGAGGGGACTTTTCCTGTTGTTGGCCGGTCACTTACATATCGATTTGGGGCTTTCCATCATTTAGCACAAATGGCTTTCCAGCATCGACTAGATGAAAACCTTCACCCTGCACAAGTACGTTGTGCGCTAACAGCGGTAATTAAGAGATTAATAGAAATGCCGGGCACTTTCGATGAAGAAGGCTGGCTGCGTATTGGTCTCTGCGGACATCAGCCGGAATTAGGGGAAGGGTATATATCAACAGGAAGCTTATATTTATGTGCAACAGTTTTTTTGCCTCTTGGACTACTAGAAAATGATCCATTCTGGCAAGGAGAGGCTGACTGGACCTCCAAAAAGGCATGGTCAGGTGGGGCGGTTCCGATTGATTATGCTTTTAGTAATCATGAATGGAAAATTTAGGTTATTTTTTGTTAGGTAAGATAATGTTTTCCGTCCGATCTTTTTTTATTCTTTTATAGCAAACGCCGAAATTTCTTGAAATTTTTGTAGAAAAAAGAGACAATGCTATAAAAGGATAGGGAGTTGCTGTTGATGATGATCGACAAGGAGCTTCTGCAACATGATGTGAAAGTTGTTGCGGAACTAGAAAAAGATCTCCGATACATAGCGGCTATTGTTAAACAGAAGGGCCGCGAGCTTTTAACAGATTATTTGATTACTCCGCCACAGTTTATTGCCTTACAATGGCTTTTTGAAGAAGGCGATATGACAATTGGAGATTTATCTAATAAAATGTATTTAGCATGTAGTACAACGACGGACTTGATTGACAGAATGGAAAAAAAAGACCTCGTTGAACGTGTTAAAGACCCAAAAGATCGGCGTGTTGTTAGAATACATTTATTAGATAAGGGCTTGAAAATCATAGATGAAGTAATCACAAAAAGGCAGGGGTATTTGCAAGATGTTCTTGTTGATTTTTCTGCTGATGAGGTAATAAAGTTAAAGGATAGTTTGTCCAAACTGCACCACGATATGCGAAAAGAATGAGGCGGGAAATTTGGAACAGGCGATAGGTGTAATTGATTCGGGAGTAGGCGGATTAACCGTTGCTAAAGAAATAATGAGGCAGATGCCAAATGAAATCATTTATTATGTGGGTGATACAGCCCGCTGTCCATATGGGCCTAGACCTGTACATGAGGTGAGAAAATTCACTTGGCAAATGGCGGATTTTTTAGTAAAACGAAATATTAAAATGCTTGTGATTGCTTGCAATACCGCAACGGCAGTCGTATTGGAAGAGATGCAATCTGTCCTTGATATTCCAGTTATAGGTGTTATTTCACCTGGCTCGCGTGCGGCATTAAAGGTGACGAAAAACAGCAAGATAGGGATACTGGGTACAATAGGAACGATTAAGAGTGAAGCATACGTAAGGGAGCTTCAATTAATTAACCGTCACGCAGATGTGATCCAACTGGCATGCCCAAAATTTGTTCCAATTGTAGAAAGTCTTGAGTACAAGAGTAATGTTGCAAAGAAGGTTGTGGCGGAAACATTATTACCATTGGAGGGGAGCGGCATTGATACGCTCATTCTTGGATGTACACATTACCCTCTACTAGGCCCGGTCATTGAAAATGTCATGGGTAAAGATGTGAAAGTTATTAGTTCGGGAGAAGAGACGGCACAAGAAGTCAGTACCATCCTTGCTTATAATAAACTTTTGAACACCTCTCAGACTCCTCCTGAACATTGCTTTTACACAACAGGCTCACGGAAAATCTTCAAGCAGATTACCTCGGATTGGCTAAATAAGCGTAATTTACGTATTGAATTAGCTAATCTCGTTCATCAGGAAAAACAATTTATTTATTAATGAAAAATCAGCTCAAAGACAGGGCTGATTTTTTTATTATTATTTAGGAAATTATTAAATAATACTTTGAGGATAAATTCTAAGAAAGTGAGTAGTCATTCAGCTTCAGCGCCTAGCCCCTCGAGGTCAAATGTTCTGATCCAATAAAAGTCAAGATCGGACTTTTTTTGGATCAGAACATTTGCTTGTCGGGGCTGATCAAGGCGCTTGCGCTTTTGTTCTTAGTTTTAAAATTTTTACTGATATGCCGAAAACTTTTGGCCAAGCGGTCTATTCCTAAGAGAAAGCTCGTATATATGGAGTACAAACTGTCTTAGGAGGGGTACAAAATGTCAAAACGGTCGAATGTGGCCTTAACTGCTTCTGCAGTGCTGGCAGCAAGCATGTTTTTATCCGGCTGCGGTCTCTTCGGAAAAGAAAAAGAAAGTCTCGATCCGCCGAAGGAGGTTTCTTATTTAAAAGAAGGTGAAAAGCTTGACGCTTCTCCTGATACAGAAACGGCCGGTGAGGAAAAAGCAGAAACGGTAATGCAAGATGTTTATTTGATTGATCGGAATGGCTTAGTCGTAGCGCAGACACTGCCTTTACCGAAAACGGAAAGTGTCGCAAAGCAGGCGTTAAGGTATCTTGTGGCAGATGGACCGGTAACCGATATCCTACCGAATGGTTTTAGGACAGTTCTGCCAGCGGGAACTGAAGTAGATGTAGACATCGATGATGGGAAAGCGGTCGTAGATTTTTCAGAAGAATTCTCTAGCTATGATGTAAAAGATGAAAAGAAAATCCTTCAAGCGGTTACATGGACCTTAACACAATTTGATTCGGTAAAAACGGTGGAGCTCAGAGTGAATGGCTATCCACTAACTGAGATGCCTGTAGGTAAAACGCCTATCAGCCCTGATGGTCTATCCCGTGCAGACGGTATTAATACTGAAAATGCGGATGCTGCAGATATAACGAATACTCGGCCAGTTACGGTTTATTATTTGGCCCAAGGAAGCGAAGATCATTATTACGTCCCTGTTACACGGCGTATTGCTAATACTGAAAAAGATGATGTAGTTGCGGTGATTAACCAGCTTGTGGAGGGTCCGGGAATGCAAAGCGAACTAATAAGCGCTTTAATGGATGATGTTAAATTGATGGAAAATCCAAAAATTGAAAATGGAAATGTAGTTCTTAATTTTAATGAAGCCATTCTTGGGCCCAGCGAAAATAAAGTGATTGCCGATGCAACCCTTCGTTCGATTGTACTATCTTTGACAGAACAGCCTGACATTGAAAGCGTGTCTGTCATGGTAGATGGAAGTTCTGATCTAGTCAATGAAGAAGGGGAGTCGTTAACAGCGCCGGTCACCCGTCCAGAAAAAGTGAATACCGGTAGTTTTTAAAAGCGGAAATTTGATATACTATATAACAAACAGAAGAGGTTGGCCAAACGCCGCCTCTTTTTATTGTTTGTTATGAAGGAGGAAATGCAATTTGCGCTCAGATGGCAGGAAGACAAACGAATTAAGACATGTACATATAGAAACCGAATATTTAAAGCATCCAGAAGGCTCAGTTTTAATTTCGATTGGTGATACAAAGGTAATTTGTACAGCAAGTATTGAAGAGCGTGTGCCACCCTTCATGCGGGGCGCAGGTAAAGGCTGGATCACCGCGGAGTATTCAATGCTACCCCGTGCAACGGGAACAAGGAATATAAGGGAATCTTCAAAAGGAAAAGTAACCGGCAGGACGATGGAAATCCAGCGTCTTATTGGGAGAGCGCTCCGAGCAGTTGTGAGCTTAGATTCAATTGGGGAACGGACTGTTTGGATTGACTGTGATGTCATTCAGGCTGACGGCGGGACAAGGACTGCATCTATAACAGGTGCTTTTGTAGCGATGGCAATGGCTTTACATAAACTTTTTAATGAAAAAAAACTATCATCCTTTCCTGTTTCCGACTTTCTTGCCGCAACTAGTGTTGGTATCATCGAAGGATCGGGTGTCATTTTAGATTTGGATTATTCCGAGGACAGTAATGCACTTGTCGATATGAACATTGTGATGACAGGCACAGGTGAATTTGTTGAACTGCAAGGTACAGGAGAGGAATCCACTTTTACAGCGACACAACTTCAGGAAATGCTTGCAGCAGCGGAAATTGGGTTAAACCAATTAATGGAAAAGCAAAGAGATGCACTTGGTGAAATTTCCAGTCTAATTGATAAGCGAAGAGCGGAAAGTGGTACGAAATGAAGAAGCAGATCATAATTGCGACAAAAAATAAAGGTAAAGCCAAGGAATTTGAAGCGCTGTTCTCTCCTTATGGAGTGGAAGTGCTAACTTTATTGGATATAGAAAATGCTCCAGATGTTGAGGAAACTGGTACTACTTTTGAAGAAAATGCGATCATTAAAGCCGAGTCCATTGCACATCTGCTGAATATGATTGTCGTTGCTGACGATTCGGGATTAATAATTGACGAATTGGATGGAATGCCAGGTGTGTTTTCGGCAAGATATGCTGGAGAACCTAAAGATGACGAAGCCAATATTGATAAAGTTTTGTTAGAAATGAGAGAAGTCCCTGATGAGAAACGTACAGCTAGATTTTTTTGCGCTCTGGCGGTAGCAGGACCTGGAATGGAAACATCCGTTGTTACAGGAAAGTGCGAAGGTGAAATATTAAAAAAACGGCAGGGCCAGAATGGATTTGGATATGATCCAATATTTTATTCCAGCTCAGCAGGTAAATCGATGGCAGAGTTGGCGTCCAATGAGAAAAATAAAATAAGCCATCGTGCAGAAGCATTGAAAAATTTGGAGCCGATTGTTAGTCATTTGTTTGGGCGGAGGTGAAGTGACATTAAACTTCTAATCGTAAGTGACAGCCATGGGAATAGATCTGCTTTAGAAAATTTGAAAGTGAAATATGAAGGCATAGTAGATGCGATGATCCATTGTGGAGACTCAGAATTAAAAGCAGATGATCCAGCTTTGAATGGTTTTGCTGTTGTAGGCGGCAATTGTGATTTGGACAGTAGACTACCTGAAGAATTGGTGCTTAAAATAAAAGAGTCGACCATTTTTATTGCACATGGCCATCTCCTTCAAATTAAATCATCCCTAATGAATATTTCATATCGTGCGAAAGAACTAGGAGCCGATTGTGTTTTTTTCGGGCATTCCCATTTACTTGGTGCTGAGATGATTGATGGAAAATTATTTTTAAATCCGGGAAGCATTTTATTACCGAGGGGCGGCAATGAAAAAACTTATGCCATTGTGAATAAAAAGGATTCGGTATTTAATGTGCATTTTTATAATGATAGACACGAAGAACTGAAGCAGTACAGGCGTACCTTTGAATAAAAAAACAAATCATGAGCTATCGTGAGCATCTCGATAGCTCAGACTGTAGACAAACCCGGAAATATGAGTTGTCTTAGTATCTTTATTTTTATTTTGGATAGATCAGGTTTTCCGAAGCTTACCGCTCGCTTTCCGCGGGGCGAGCGCCGAGCCGCTTCGTCGCTACGCTCCTTTAGTGTCTCGGCTGTCCCGCAGATCCCGCAGGAGTCGAGCGGACGCTTCTCCAAACCAATTCAGCTTATCGTTGGTTTTTAGGATTCGGTTTTCATACAGAAGTGCTTCATTTCACTACCTTCCCTCCGGAAAAATTTGAAAAGGAAGAGACGGAAGAAATCAAACAAAGCCCTACATGAGCCTGAATTTAATGTGCCGCTAATAAAGGTGGTACATTATATTTTAGAAAGTAATAAAAGGTATTGACTTTATTTCTTATCCTGTCTATAATAAGAAATGTCTTTAAAAATAAAACGTCCCAGTAGCTCAGCAGGATAGAGCAACAGCCTTCTAAGCTGTGGGTCGCAGGTTCGAATCCTGCCTGGGACGCCATTTCTTTTATTTTATACATAAACCATCGGTCTTCTGCAAATGGCAGGGGGCTTTTTTGCGTTTAAGCATCAGTAATAGGCACTTTGTTTTTCTAATATTTGTTTTCCGTCTCCGCTTTTGATACACTATTTTCGATTATAAATGATGGGCGGTTCTATCATGAAGAGAGAGCAAACTGATCGAGATTCAGAAAAAATTATTCCTTTTCCTGACCTGAAACAGCGTCTTTATGAAAAAGGAATTGCCCGGCTGGAAGCTCACGATTTCCATGAAGCGGTGGCTTTACTTTATCAAGCAAGAGAAATGGATCTAGATGATGCGCAAATTGCAGTTGCTTTTCTTGTTGCACTTTATGAAAACGGTGATTATGAAGAAGCCAAACTGATTGCAAACGAATATTTGCATGAAGGAATTGGCGACTATTATGAAATTCTCGATATTTACTTAATGATTCTTATTCAAATAAATGAACATAAACAGGTTATTCAAACATTAGATGTTTTATTTGAAGAAAGAGAAGTTCCACCAGATAAAGCCGAACACTTTCAAACGCTTTTACAATTAAGTAGAAAAGTTATAGCTAACGGAACTCCTGAAAGGAAAGAGAACGTTTTAGTCGAAGAAGGGATTTTTAATGGCCGTAATTTGCATGAACAAGCGATTAAGCTTGGAAGTCTAGTGGATAAAAATATTCAACCATATTTAGATTCACTGGTCGGAATGCTTGCGGATAAACGGAGTCACCCCTTCTTACAAACAATTGTCCTGAATGTGTTGCGGGAGCATGGAATTGAAATAGAAATAGTTGTAAAGAAGCTAGAGTTTGATGGTGTGTTTATACCTATCAATTTACCTTTAGTCCACAATACTCCTCAGCTTAAAGAAGTATTGACAGAGCTTGAAAGTCAGCTTGAGAATAACAACCCGGTACTACTGGAACAAATAAAAGAGATGAGTTACCGCCATGCTTTTATCCTTTATCCCTTTGAATCTTCCCCTTCTCATCCGCGTTTGTGGGCAGCAGCTTACCGAGGAATGGGATATGAAATGTATGGAGAGGAATGGAGTAAAGAAAAAGTGGCAGAGAAGTATGGTGTTGATGTGATGGAATTGGATCGGGCAGTTTCTTTCCTCTTAAATCTTGAAGAAATTTCTTCACCTATTGAATAGCTTCTATTGTTGAAAGGTAGTTAGGCTGTGTTATAATATAATGGTTATGCCGTATTAGGCATTAAGAATCTAAATTGATGTTACATACTTGAGCGGCTATTCCGCTAAATAGTAGATCAAGAAACGAATTATATATTGTTGGAGGTAATGAAGATGTCAGCAAAATGGGAAAAATTAGAGGGGAATAAAGGTACCCTTACAGTAGAAGTAGATGTTGAAACGGTAAAAAATGGTCTTGACGCTGCTTTTAACAAAGTATCCAAGCAAGTGAGTGTTCCTGGATTCCGTAAAGGGAAAATTCCTCGTTCTATGTTTGAAAAGCGCTTTGGCGTGGAAAGTCTATATCAAGACGCACTTGATATCATTCTTCCAGAAGCATATGCTTCCGCAGTAGAAGAAACGGGAATCGAGCCTATCGATCGCCCTGATATTGATATTGAGCAAATGGAAAAAGGAAAAGAATTAATTTTCAAAGCAACAGTTCAAGTTAAACCTGAAGTAAAGCTTGGAGATTATAAAGGTCTAGAAGTGGAAAAGATGGAAACAGAAGTTACAGATGAAGATGTTGCTGCTGAATTAAAAACACTTCAAGAACGTCAAGCTGAGCTTGTAGTAAAAGAAGAAGGCGAAGCAGCTGAAGGCGATACTGTTGTAATTGATTTTGAAGGATTTGTTGATGGTGAAGCATTTGAAGGCGGCACATCAGAAAACTTCTCGCTTGAACTTGGATCTGGCTCATTCATTCCTGGATTTGAAGAGCAACTTGTTGGTGTAGCATCAGGTGCAGAGAAAGAAGTAGAAGTAACATTTCCAGAGGAATATCATGCAGCGGAATTGGCAGGTAAACCAGCGGTATTTAAAGTAAAAGTCCATGAAATTAAAGCAAAAGAGCTTCCAGAGCTTGATGATGAATTTGCAAAAGATGTGGACGAAGAAGCAGAAACTCTTGAAGAATTGAAAGCATCCATCAAAACACGGATGACTGAGAGCAAGAAAAATGAAGCTGAACAAAAACTTCGTGATACTTTAGTTGATAAAGCAACTGAAAATGCTGAAATCGATCTTCCGGAAATCATGGTTGAGACTGAAGTGGACCGTATGATGCAGGAATTTGAACAGCGATTGCAAATGCAAGGAATGAATCTTGACCTTTACTTCCAATTCTCAGGCCAAGATCAAGAGGCGCTTCGCAGCCAAATGAAAACAGATGCAGAGAAACGTGTTCGCATGAATCTAACGCTAGAGGCAATTGCAAAAGCAGAAAACCTTGAAGCGGACGAAGAATCAGTAAATGAAGAAATGAACAAAATGGCAGAAATGTACAAAATGCCACTTGAAGAAATCAAGAAAGCCCTAGGTGGAAACCTGGACAACTTAAAAGCAGATTTAAAAGTGCAAAAAGCAGTTGAGTTTCTTGTTGAAAACAGTAAAATTGGTGCATAATATTAAACAACACAAACATAAGATATAAGACTTAAGATAAAACAAGGCACGGTTTAGCACGTGCCTTGTTTTATAAAAATGTATACATAAGCATAAGTGAGGTCAAAACTAGGGGGAATTGAGTGGGATTTTTCTTCACTTGATTAAATGTTCTTGATTTTAAGAGCGGTGTTTTTTTTACCCTATAACGGTGAAAGATAAATATGTCTGTTTTTAGAATTTTATAATGGTTATTAAGTAGAAATCTATGTTACAATGCATTACATAACTATTTGCAAATTTAGGGAGTTTCCTTGAAGATGCATCAATGGTTTTAGTTTTTTAAAGGGGTGAGATTGCAATGTTTAAGTTTAACGAGGAAAAAGGACAGCTTAAATGTTCTTTTTGTGGAAAAACCCAAGAACAGGTCCGCAAATTAGTTGCAGGCCCTGGTGTATATATATGTGATGAATGTATCGAGCTTTGTACAGAAATTGTTGAAGAAGAGCTTGGGACAGAAGAAGAAGTTGATTTTAAAGATGTGCCAAAACCACACGAAATCCGCGAAATTTTAAGGGAATATGTCATTGGTCAAGACCAAGCAAAAAAATCCCTTGCTGTAGCAGTATATAATCATTACAAGCGAATTAACTCTAATAGCAAAATCGATGATGTCGAGCTTGCAAAGAGTAATATTTGTCTAATCGGACCAACTGGAAGCGGTAAAACGCTTCTTGCCCAGACTCTTGCGCGTATTCTCAATGTGCCATTTGCAATTGCTGACGCAACTTCATTGACTGAGGCTGGTTATGTTGGTGAAGATGTGGAAAATATTTTGCTGAAGCTAATTCAAGCAGCTGACTACGATGTAGAAAAGGCTGAGCGAGGGATTATCTATATTGATGAGATAGATAAGGTTGCTAGAAAATCAGAAAATCCATCAATTACACGCGATGTCTCTGGTGAGGGTGTTCAGCAAGCACTATTGAAAATTCTTGAAGGTACCGTTGCGAGCGTGCCACCTCAAGGAGGACGGAAGCATCCACATCAAGAATTTATCCAAATTGACACAACTAATATATTATTTATTTGTGGTGGTGCTTTTGACGGCGTTGAACAAATTATTAAGCGTCGTCTCGGTCAAAAAGTCATCGGTTTTGGATCGGACGTTAAGCAAGAAGACATTGAAGATAAAGGCTTGTTAACAAAAGTTCTTCCTGAAGACTTGCTTAAATTTGGCTTGATTCCTGAATTTATTGGCCGTTTGCCGGTAATTGCCAGCCTAGAACAGCTTGATGAGGAAGCATTAATTGAAATTTTGACTAAGCCGAAAAATGCGCTTGTTAAACAATATCAAAAGATGCTTGAACTCGATCATGTTGAGCTGGAGTTTGAAGATGGAGCTCTTCATGAAATTGCTAAAAAAGCAATTGAACGAAAAACGGGTGCTCGTGGATTGCGGTCCATCATTGAAACAATCATGCTCGATGTCATGTTTGATTTGCCATCAAGAGATGATATAAAGAAATGTATCATTACAAAAGATGCCGTTCTCGATGAAAAGCCACCAAAATTAGTCCTTGAGGATGGAACAATCATCAAAGGAACTGAAAGAACTTCTGCATAGTAAGAGATAAAGTCCAGGAAGAAGAATAAGCTTCCTGGACTTTTTTTATTGTTACAAGATTTTCTTTTCCAAGTGTCAGACCCCCACCACTTTAAAGCTTTAACGCGGTGGGGGTCTGACACTTTTTTCTCTTAAAAAAGATTGTTTATTCCCATTCTGTGACGGAGATACTAGCACATATGCGGAAAAGACCGTTTAGGAGGGAAAACGATGAATTGGACAGTACTAGTTTTATTCATTCAATTGTTTTTTGGGGTTGTAATTGGTTTATATTTTTTTAACCTGCTTAAAAATCAGCGTTCGCAAAAGGTTACGATTGACCGTGAATCTAAAAAAGAACTGGAACATTTAAGAAAAATGAGAGGCATTAAACTAACCGAACCATTGGCAGAGCGTGTTCGGCCTGCCAGCTTTACAGATATTATCGGGCAAGAAGATGGGATTAAAGCATTAAAAGCAGCCCTCTGTGGACCAAACCCTCAGCACGTCATCATTTATGGACCCCCTGGAGTAGGAAAAACTGCAGCTGCCAGACTTGTCCTCGAGGAGGCAAAACGGAACCAACGCTCTCCATTTCGGCCAGCATCGGTTTTTGTTGAATTGGATGCTACGACAGCAAGATTCGATGAACGGGGAATTGCCGATCCATTAATTGGTTCTGTCCATGATCCTATCTACCAGGGAGCAGGAGCTATGGGGCAAGCGGGAATTCCGCAGCCAAAACAGGGAGCTGTTTCTAATGCTCATGGCGGAGTCCTCTTTATTGATGAAATTGGTGAATTGCATCCGATTCAAATGAATAAATTGCTTAAAGTTCTTGAGGATCGTAAGGTTTTTTTAGAAAGTGCTTATTATAGTGAAGAAAACACGCAAATCCCGGCTCATATTCATGATATTTTTAAACGTGGCTTACCGGCAGATTTCCGCCTTATTGGTGCAACAACCAGAACACCAAATGAAATTCCGCCTGCCATTCGTTCGCGCTGCATGGAAGTATTTTTCCGAGAGTTGGAACAGCCCGAAATAGAAGCTGTTGCAAAAAATGCTGCGGATAAAGTACAGCTTTCAATTAAACAAACGGGGATAGGAGCTTTATCTTCATATGCTAGAAATGGCCGTGAAGCAGTTAATATGATTCAAATCGCTGCGGGGCTTGCGATAACAGAAGATAGAGATTATATACTGGACAATGATATAGAGTGGATTATTCGTTCCAGTCAACTGAGTCCAAGGTATGAAAAAAAGATTGCCGCGATTTCGCAAATTGGAATCGTAAATGGCCTGGCGGTTACTGGCCCGAACAGTGGAATGCTTCTTGATATTGAAGTGACTGTCCTCCCAGCAAGGGATAAAGGTTCGATTAATATAACCGGAATTATTGAAGAAGAAAGTATTAATGGACAAGGAAAATCAGTAAGAAGGAAGAGTATGGCAAAAGGTTCTGTAGAAAATGTGATCACAGTTCTCAGAACGATGGGAGTGCCAGCAAACCAGTACGATATTCATGTCAATTTTCCCGGTGGCGTTCCGACAGATGGGCCATCTGCAGGGATTGCTATGGCAGTCGGAATCTATTCTGCCATTTATAAAATCCCGGTCAAAAATACTGTGTCTATGACAGGGGAAATTGGTATACATGGTGATGTTAAACCAGTAGGAGGGGTGTTTTCCAAGGTGAAAGCCGCAAAATTCGCTGGGGCGAAAACAGTTCTGATTCCAAGTGATAATGTACAATCGAGCTTAAGTGAAATTGAGGATATTGAAGTGATTCCTGTTCAGCGCCTTGAAGAAGTATTAGAAATAGCATTAGCTAAAAATAACGATCAAGAAATGCTGTTCCCGGGATTGATTGACCAGAAAAATAAGAAAAGTGTATAGTGCAACATTTCGAACATGTCTAGCTGCAGCGCCTAGCCCCTCGAGGTCAAATAACCTGAGTCATTAAAAGTCAAGACCGGACTTTTATTGACTCAGAACATTTGCTTGTCGGGGCTGATTCAAGGCGTTTCCGCTTTTCTTAGTGCCTGTTCCTCGACATGATGCGGCAGAATAAGCTAGAATTGAAAAAAGACTCTTGAAAAGTAGATTTTCAAGATAAGTGTCCAGCTTTTAGCGCCTTTTGAACGAGGCGCTTGCACTTTTCTTTTATTTTGGAGGTGTATGAATTGACGAAACAAACAGAACCACTTGTGCCGCTTTTGCCACTGAGGGGAATGCTTGTGTACCCAACGATGGTTTTACATTTAGATGTTGGAAGAGAGCAATCGGTTCAAGCCTTAGAACAGTCAATGCTCGCGGATCAATTAATTTTTTTAACAACACAAAAAGATGTTTCGATTGATGAGCCGGGAGAAGAAGATATATATGAAATGGGGACGTTGACTAAGGTTAAGCAGATGTTAAAGCTGCCTAATGGAACGATCCGCGTTCTCGTTGAAGGGTTGACTCGAGGAAAATTAACAACTTTAAAAAATGAAGGAACTTATTTATCTGCAGAACTGGAACTATTTGAGGATGAAGAAGAAAAGGATGTTGAAGTTCAGGCATTGATGAGGACTATGCTTGAATATTTCGAGCAATATATCAAGCTTTCAAAAAAAATATCATCAGAGACATTTGCTACGGTCGCAGATATAGAAGAACCAGGAAGAATGGCGGATATTATCGCTTCGCATCTACCATTAAAATTGCAAGATAAGCAAAAAATCCTTGAAACGGTTAATGTAAAACGCCGCCTTAGTAGAGTGATCGAAATTATTCATAATGAAAGAGAAGTCCTTAATCTCGAGAAAAAAATTGGTCAGCGTGTTAAGCAATCGATGGAAAGGACACAAAAAGAATATTATTTGCGTGAGCAGATGAAAGCTATTCAAAAAGAGCTGGGAGATAAGGAAGGAAAAACCGGAGAAATAGCGGATCTCACTGAAAAAATTGAAAAAGCCGGTATGCCCGATCATGCCAAAGAGACCGCATTCAAAGAGCTGGATAGATATGAAAAAATCCCTTCTACTTCCGCCGAAAGTTCGGTCATTCGCAATTATATTGATTGGCTCGTTTCTTTGCCATGGGCTAATGCAACGAAAGATGATTTAAATATTCATAAAGCAGAGAAGATTCTCGAACGTGATCATTACGGACTTGAGAAAGTAAAGGAACGTGTATTGGAATATTTAGCTGTTCAGCAGCTTACTAAATCGCTTCGAAGCCCAATACTTTGCCTTGTTGGACCACCAGGAGTTGGAAAGACAAGTCTAGCAAGATCAATTGCTGAATCAATGGGGCGCAATTTTGTTCGTATCTCTTTAGGTGGCGTTAGGGATGAATCGGAAATTCGGGGCCATAGACGAACGTATGTAGGCGCCATGCCTGGACGGATTATTCAGGGAATGAAAAAGGCTGGGACGATTAATCCGGTATTTTTACTTGATGAAATAGATAAAATGTCCAATGATTTTCGTGGTGATCCATCATCCGCCATGCTTGAAGTTCTTGATCCAGCACAGAATAAAACATTTAGTGACCATTATATAGAAGAAACATATGATCTTTCCAAGGTCATGTTTTTAGCGACAGCCAATGATTTAGCAACGATACCGGGACCGCTTCGTGATCGCATGGAGATCATTTCGATTCCGGGTTATACGGAACTTGAAAAAATCCATATTGCAAAAGATCATTTGCTGCCAAGGCAGATTCAAGAACATGGTTTAACGAAAAGCCAGCTTCAAATGAAAGATGATGCGGTTAAGAAGCTTGTTCGGTATTATACCCGGGAAGCGGGCGTTCGAGAATTGGAGAGGCAGCTTGCGTCAATTTGTAGAAAGACCGCAAAAATCATTGTATCAGGAGAACGAAAAAGAGTTATAATTACGGAAGACTTTTTGGAAGAATTGCTTGGAAAGAAAAAATATAGCTATGGCCAAGCAGAAAATGAAGATCAAATTGGCGTAGCGACAGGACTAGCCTATACAGCGGTAGGAGGCGATACTTTACAAATTGAAGTCTCGTTATCGCCAGGAAAAGGCAAGCTTATTCTTACTGGGAAATTAGGTGATGTCATGAAGGAATCGGCACAGGCCGCTTTCAGCTTTGTTCGTTCAAAAGCTGAAGAGCTTCATCTTGAAAAAGACTTTCATGAAACTTGCGATGTACACATCCATGTGCCAGAAGGTGCTGTTCCAAAAGATGGCCCATCAGCGGGAATTACGATCGCAACAGCGCTTGTTTCTGCACTGACAGGACGTCCGATCAGGAGAGAAGTAGGGATGACGGGTGAAATTACGCTGCGTGGAAGAGTTCTGCCAATTGGCGGGTTGAAAGAAAAATCATTAAGTGCGCATCGAGCGGGTTTGAAAACGATTATCTTACCAAAGGATAATGAGAAAGATATTGATGATATTCCAGAGAGTGTCAGGAATGATTTGAAGTTTGTACCAGTCTCTCATATGGATGAAGTACTGAATACGGCGTTAGCAGGTGATTCGAAATGAAAGTAAATAATGTTGAACTTGTTATTAGTGCCGTTAAGCCGGAGCAATATCCCGGTGAAGGTCTGCCAGAGTTTGCTCTGGCAGGCAGATCCAATGTTGGAAAGTCCTCATTTATTAATAAAATGATTAATAGAAAGAGCATGGCCCGTACATCATCAAAGCCTGGTAAAACCCAAACATTGAATTATTATAAAATCGAAGATGCACTTTATTTTGTTGACGTACCTGGCTATGGATACGCAAGGGTATCCAAAGGTGAGCGTGAAAAATGGGGTCAAATGATTGAAACATATTTTACGAGCAGAGAAGAGTTATGTGCGGTATTACTGATTGTTGATTTGAGGCATCCACCTACAAAAGATGATATCATGATGTATGACTTTTTAAAGCATTATGAGCTTCCTTGCATCGTCATAGCTACTAAAGCTGATAAAATACCACGGGGAAAATGGGAAGCACATAAGAAAGTAATCAAAAAAAATCTCGACCTTGTAAAAGGTGATGAAATTATCATATTTTCTTCTGAAACAGCTGAAGGCAAAGACAATGTTTGGAATGCATTGCGCAAATGGATGTAAACACAAGCGCTTTGAAAACAGGATCTTATGATACTTTTGATTTCCGCTCCAGGCGGACGCTTTCCGCGGGCGGTCGGTGAGCTTCCTCGTCGCTTCGCTCCTGCGGGATCTCACCTGGACGCGCTTATCCCGCAGGACTCGCCGCCTTCCGCTCCAATCAACGGAGCATGCTAAAATCCATAGTTAAGCTTTATAGAGCCTAAAAAAAGAAATAATATCCTAAACTCTTAGGAAATTATATCTTTTTTACTTTATAATCATTAGTATCAATTTCAAATGAATGGGTACTATGATAAAAAATCAACAACCAATGGTTTTTAGTCCATATATGGATATTTTTGAACTAGTAGTTCCACCGGATAATCCTTTGCGTAAAATTAACGATCTGGTTGACTTTTCATCTGTTTAAAATATAGCATTTTATTGGTTTGGAGAAGCGTCCGCTCGACTCCTGCGGGATCTGCGAGACAGCCGAGACCCTGCAGGAGCGTAGCGACGAAGCGGCTCGGCGCTCGCCCCGCGGAAAGCGAGCGGTAAGCTTCGGAAAACCTGCTCTCTCCAAATAAAAAGACTGTAGACAACTCGAATTTCGTGTTTGTCTACAGTCTGAAGCTTCCGGGATTTTCCGGAAGCTTTTTATTATTTCCTTTGAACAAATAAAAAATATGCTCCTAATGCAATAAAGAAATAAGGCCAAATATTACTGATCATCGTGAAATCATATCCTTGTCTTCCAGCCCAATCTGCCAATCTATCAAAGAAAAGTAATAAAATTGCAGCAGCAAAGAAAAGAATGCCTTGAAAAAGTCCGGCGCCCGTTTTGACGTATTTTAGAAATAGACCGAGTGCAATTAGTAATAAAAAGATACCTGAATGATCTGGCCAAACATCTAGTTTGCTGGCAATGTGGAAATGAATACCAATCCCTGTCAAGACTACTCCTGGTAAAATAAAATCATAAAGCCTTCCTAAGTATCCCTGTGCCAAAAAGCCAACACCGACGATAATCAAAAGAGTCGGCCACGTGTAAAAGTCTGCCAAAAGGGTAAAATGGAATTGCTGAAACAGAAAATATAATCCAAATCCAATTAAGATAACTCCAGTAAAAAATGTTTGTTTTTTCATAATTTTTCACACCTATCCCATTTCCTTGTATTCCAATAATTAATTTGATATGTTACAGGAAGAAAATTCGATCGTAAAATTAATATGCTTAAATCATATCACAGCTTTCATTATCTGTTCACATCTTTTTAGAATTCTTATAATCTGGCATGGTATAATAAACATATGAGCAATTATTCTGGAGGTGCCATATTTTCATATGCACATCATTATTGTAGGATTAAATTATAAAACGGCCCCAGTAGAAATCAGGGAGCGGCTTGCGTTTTCCGAGTCGGCCTTGCCATCTGCCATGTCGGCCTTGAAAAATAAAAAAAGTATTTTGGAAAATATGATTGTTTCTACGTGTAACCGTACCGAAGTATATGCGGTTGTCGATCAGTTGCATACGGGACGTTACTATATTAAAGAGTTTTTAGCTGAATGGTTTGGTATCGAGCAAAAAGACTTTTCAAACCACTTATTTATCCATGAACATGAAGCAGCAGTGGAGCATCTGTTTAAAGTGACATGTGGTTTAAATTCTATGGTGCTCGGTGAAACGCAAATTCTGGGCCAAATCCGGACGAGCTTTTTACTAGCTCAAGAAAACGGAACGACAGGCACAGTGTTTAACCATCTGATGAAGCAAGCAGTCACCTTAGCCAAACGTGCACATACGGAAACGGATATTGGAGCAAATGCTGTGTCTGTAAGCTATGCTGCGGTTGAGCTTGCTAAGAAAGTTTTTGGCGACCTAAAGGACAAGCATGTGCTTGTCATCGGAGCCGGGAAAATGGGCGAGCTAGCGATAAAAAATCTATATTCAAACGGGGCTACAAAAGTGACGGTTGTCAACCGTACTTTTGAAAAAGCGCAAACACTTGCGGAAAAATTTGATGGTCATGCAAAATCATTGAACGAGCTTCAGTGTGCAATGATGGAAGCTGATATTGTCATAAGCTCAACAGGTGCCAATGGTTACGTCGTTCAAAAAGATATGTTAGCGAATATGGAAAAAATGCGGAAAGGACGCCCGCTTTTCCTTATGGATATTGCAGTTCCACGTGATCTTGACCCAGCTATATCAGAGTTGGAAAGTGCTTTCCTTTATGATATTGATGATTTGGAAGGTATCGTTCAAGCAAACATGGTTGAACGAAAAATAGCTGCAGAAAAAATTATGGAAATGATAGAAGAAGAAATCGTTTCTTTTTCAGAATGGGTCAATATGCTTGGTGTAGTTCCTGTTATTTCCGCATTGCGTGAAAAAGCACTCGCTATCCAGGCAGAAACGATGAAAAGCATTGAACGCAAATTACCCGATCTATCTGATCGAGAAAGAAAAGTTTTAAACAAACATACGAAAAGCATTATTAACCAACTCCTAAAAGATCCAATATTACAAGTGAAAGAACTCTCAGGAGCGCCTCAGGCAGCTGAAAAGATTGCTCTCTTTAAACAAATCTTTGATTTGGAAGAGGCCGGCGGCGAACAAGATGTTCAGGTGAAAGAAAAAGTGCCTAATAAAAAGGCGATCAAGTTCGCCACTCCGCTGACTTCTTTCCAATCATAAGAGGACGTGTTGTACCATGTTGGATCTTATGATGGTTAGACTGCCAGAAATCGTGATTATCATATATGCAATTTCTATTTTACTGTATTTTATCGATTTCATTGATCAAAATCGGAAGGTCAATCGCATTGCCTTCCGATTACTTTCGATTGTTTGGATCCTTCAAACAATTTTTTTATTTCTATATATGCTACGAGCTGGAAGGTTTCCGGTACTCACTCTTTTTGAAGGCCTCTACTTTTATTCATGGGTGCTAATTACTTTATCACTCGCAATTCATCGGATTTTAAAAGTAGATTTCACCGTGTTTTTTACCAATATTCTCGGATTTAGTATTATGGCGATTCATGCATTTGCACCATTTCAGCGCCCAACGGAAGCAATGGCTGAGCAGCTTGTCTCCGAATTGCTTTTCATCCATATTACAATGGCCATTTTATCTTATGGGGCTTTTACATTATCCTTCGTATTTTCTGCACTTTATTTACTGCAGTATAAATTACTAAAAGAGAAAAAGTGGCAGAAAAGGCTATGGCGCTTAAGTGATTTAGCTAAGTTAGAGAAAATATCATATGTATTAAACATAATCGGAGTACCGATGCTGTTACTAAGCCTTATCCTAGGTCTCCAGTGGGCGTTTATCAAACTTCCTTATTTTCAATGGTATGATCTAAAAATTATTGGATCTTTCCTTCTATTAATCGTTTACAGTCTTATTCTTTATTTGCATAGAAAAAAAGAAATATTCGGTAGGAAACTTGCATTGTGGAATACCGCTGCGTTTTTTATTATCTTGATTAACTTCTTTTTAGTCAGCCGTTTATCTAATTTCCATATTTGGCATTATTAATGATTACATACTGGTAGGAGGCAAAAATATGAGAAAAATCGTCATCGGTTCACGCAGAAGCAATTTGGCATTAACACAAACCAATTGGGTACGTGAACAGTTGGAGAAACTTGATGTACCATTTGAATTTGAAGTAAAAGAAATTGTTACTAAAGGAGATCGCATTCTTGATGTGATGTTATCGAAAGTAGGCGGGAAAGGTCTATTTGTAAAAGAAATTGAGCAGGCATTACTGAATGGTGAAATCGACATGGCTGTTCATAGTATGAAAGATATGCCCGCTGTTTTGCCTGAAGGGCTAATGATCGGCTGCATTCCTGAACGTGAAGACTCTCGCGATGTTCTTATTTCAAAAGGACATGTGAAACTGAAAGATCTTCCCGCTGGATCAATTGTTGGGACAAGCAGCTTAAGAAGAAGTGCGCAGCTACTTGCTGAACGGCCAGACCTTGAAATTAAGTGGATTCGCGGTAATATTGAAACGCGCATGTCCAAATTGGAAACGGAAGATTATGATGCTATTATCCTGGCGGCTGCAGGTCTTGTCCGTCTAGGTGGAAAAGGCGAACTTGTGACAGAATACCTTGAACCTGAAATTTGCCTTCCAGCTATCGGCCAGGGGGCGCTTGCCATTGAATGCCGGGCAGATGATCATGAGCTATTGGAGCAGCTGGCAAAATTGACCTCAGAAACGACGGCTCGTGCAGTTGAGGCAGAACGTGTCTTTTTGGACAAAATGGATGGCAGCTGCCAAGTGCCGATTGCAGGATTTGGTAAGATAACAGAAGAAAACGAAATTGAACTAACAACTCTCATTGCATCACCAGATGGTAAAACAATTTATAAGGAGACTGTAACGGGATCAGATCCGCAAACTGTCGGTGAGGAAGCTGCAGAAATATTAACTCGCCAGGGGGCAAAAGCGCTCATTGATCAAGTGAAAGAAGAACTGGATCAATGAACGGGGTTCCCCAGCTGCCGTTAAAAGGCAAGCATGTCCTCATTACGCGCGGCTCTGATCAAGGTGAAAAGTTTTGCAACGATGTAGCCTCTGCCGGCGGTGTCCCATATATGATTCCTTTAATTGACTTCCGTGCACATGAGGATATTAATGCACCTTATTTTATTAGTAATATTAAGGAATATGACTGGATTATTTTCACTAGTAAAAATGGAGTTAATTACTTCTTTCAACATATTCAAGATAAAATTGAAGACTATGAACTAATCAATAGTCAACTGCAATTTGCAGTCGTTGGGGAAAAAACACAGGAAGCGCTCAATCGCTATCGGTTGCCATCACAGTTTATGCCCAATGTATATACTGCAGAAGATTTCGCACGTGATTTTTTTGAACTAGGATTTAACGCAAATAGAGTGCTGATTCCAAAAGGTAATTTGGCAAGCACTACGATTGCAGATAGCTTCAGGTCCCGCAATCTGGTTGCTGATGAATGGATTGTTTATGATACGTATTATCCAACAAAAGAGACGGATAAACTGATTAAGATTTTGAAAGAAGATTTGCTTGATGTAGCGGCATTTACCAGCCCATCAACATTTAACCATTTTATTAAAATTGTAAAGCAAAATCATCTCGATTTGCATGCAAAAAAACTTCTTATGGCCGCCATTGGCACTGTGACGAAACGAACAATTGAACAGGCAGGTTTCCATGCACCCATTTGGCCAGCTACCTTTACAATTGATCATATGTTTGAGGAACTATGCGATTATTTCGCCAAGCAGGAACAGGAAGGGAATGTTTAGTTTATGGATTCAACTCAATTTAAACGACATCGTAGATTACGCCGATCAGCTAATTTAAGATCAATGGTACGTGAAACACATTTGCGAGCGGAAGATTTCATTTATCCTCTTTTTATCGTCGAAGGGGAGAATCGAAAGAATGAAGTTTCATCTATGCCAGGCGTTTTTCAGATTTCCTTGGATTTATTAAAGAGAGAACTTGATGAAATCGTTAGTCTTGGAATAAAATCCGTTATTCTTTTTGGGGTGCCGGAAGAAAAAGATGACTGCGGTTCCGGTGCCTATCATAATCACGGAATTGTTCAGGAAGCAACTAGAGAGGTAAAAAAACATCATCCTGACCTGCTCGTAGTTGCAGATACTTGTCTATGCGAATATACAGACCATGGTCATTGTGGGCTAGTGGAGAATGGACAAGTGTTAAATGACGCTAGTCTCGAATTACTAGTGAAAACAGCCATTAGCCAGGCTGAAGCAGGAGCAGATATTATTGCCCCGTCAAACATGATGGACGGATTTGTTTCAGCAATCAGAAAAGGTCTCGATGGGGCTGGGTTTGAAGATATTCCGATTATGTCATATGCTGTTAAGTACTCGTCTGCGTTTTATGGTCCATTCCGTGATGCTGCTAATAGCACGCCTCAATTCGGAGATCGAAAAACATACCAGATGGACCCAGCTAATAGAATGGAAGCTTTAAGAGAAGCGCAATCGGATATTGAAGAAGGCGCAGACTTTTTAATTGTTAAACCGGCTCTCTCTTATTTGGATATTATTCGCGACGTGAAAAACAGCTTTAACGTCCCGATGGTTGCTTATAATGTAAGTGGCGAATATTCACTAATTAAAGCTGCTGCATTGAATGGCTGGGTTGACGAAAAAGCAGTCGCTATGGAAATGCTGACTAGTATTAAACGAGCTGGTGCTGATTTAATTATTACGTACTTTGCAAAAGATGCAGCTAAATGGATAAAAGAATCTAACTAATTGATAACTGGAGGTTTGTTTGATGCGTTCATATGAAAAATCAAAACAAGCTTTTAAAGAAGCGTTGACCTTAATGCCGGGCGGTGTAAACAGTCCCGTTCGTGCCTTTAAATCAGTCGACATGGATCCTATTTTCATGGAAAAAGGGAAGGGATCCCGTATATTTGATATTGATGGTAATGAATACATTGATTATGTGCTCTCATGGGGGCCCCTTATTTTAGGTCACGCCAATGATCAAGTGGTGGAAGGTCTCAAAAAGGTAGCTGAACAAGGAACAAGCTTTGGTGCTCCTTCTTTAGTTGAAAATAAACTGGCGAAACTCGTGGTAGAACGGGTTCCATCGATTGAGATTGTCAGAATGGTATCTTCAGGAACAGAGGCAACGATGAGTGCGCTTCGACTGGCACGCGGGTATACAGGGCGGAATAAAATATTGAAATTTGAAGGCTGCTATCATGGGCATGGTGACTCGCTATTGATAAAAGCCGGTTCCGGTGTTGCAACACTTGGTTTGCCAGACAGCCCAGGGGTACCAGAAGGGGTAGCGAAAAATACCATTACTGTTCCATATAATGATTTGGACAGTGTAAGATATGCATTTAAAGAGTTTGGAGAAGACATAGCTGGAGTAATTGTTGAACCAGTAGCGGGAAATATGGGGGTCGTGCCGCCGCAGCCTGGATTCTTGGAAGGACTGCGTGAAGTTACGAGCGAATATGGTGCCTTACTTATTTTTGATGAAGTAATGACAGGCTTCCGCGTTGGCTATAATTGTGCTCAAGGTTATTTCGGAGTTACACCAGATATTACTTGTCTCGGAAAAGTAATTGGCGGCGGTCTTCCTGTCGGAGCCTATGGTGGGAAGGCGGAAATCATGGAGCAAATTGCACCAAGCGGTCCTATTTACCAGGCAGGTACTTTATCTGGTAATCCGCTTGCAATGACAGCGGGCTATGAAACGCTCGTTCAGTTGACGCCGGAATCATATGATGAGTTTAATCGTAAGGCAGATATGCTGGAAGCTGGTTTAAAGGCAGCCGCTGAAAAATATGGCATACCTCATGCAATTAACCGAGCAGGTTCGATGGTTGGAATTTTCTTTACCAATGAGGATGTTTATAATTACGAACAGGCAAAAACATCTGATTTAAACATGTTTGCCGCTTATTATAAAGAGATGGCCAATAATGGCATTTTCTTGCCACCATCACAATTCGAAGGCTTGTTCTTGTCAACAGCGCATACGAAAGAAGATATTGAAGCAACGATCGCAGCTGCTGAGAAAGCATTTGAAATGATTAATAATCAGTAATTAATGAAGGATTGGACTTTGTGCCAATCCTTTTTTATTTGGTCAGCGCTTTAAGGAAGCTTTCCTTTCTTATCATAAATAATCGGGATCTTTCATACGTTGTAAGTGACCGATATTTTTTTGTATAGGAAGGAAAGGAGGAATCAGTCTTGCCTGATCGCCGACAAACATCGCTAAGATTCCCGTTAGAGGAGTCCGTTTGGTTTGAAAAAGGACAGGAAGTAGATGAACTTATCTCTATTTCATTAGATCCCCATATAACGATATTAGATGAAGACGACTATGTAGTACTGAAAGGGTCACTTGAGTTAAATGGGGAGTATAAACATTTGATAGATAACGAATTGGATGAGGCATTTCCTGTACCTGGAAGAAAGTATGTTCAAGCCGTTGAAGTAAGAAATGAAGAAGTAAGTGAATTTCTCCACCATTTTCCTGTTGATATCACCATTCCAAAAAGAAGAATTATTAATGTTGAAGAAATGGAATTAGATATTCAATCATTTGATTATGTTTTTCCCGAAAATTGCCGGCTACAGCTCATGGCTGATATTTATGTTCATGGGATATATGAGGAAGAGTCCGATATTTTTGGAGACGTTGAGAATCAAGTAGAAGAATTACCAGATGAAGTAGAAAGTGAAGAAGTCCAGGGATTCGAAGAAGAGGCTATTGAAGTAGAGCTGATGAATAGAACGGAAACCGAGGAAGCTGAAGGGAATAAAGAGGCGGATGTAGCTGTAGAAGCAAGAGAAAATGAAAACGATGAAGGACATGAAGAACATGGAGAAACAGTGGAAGTCGATGAAAGTGAAGAAATCCTTAACGAATCGACTAATACTGAGCTTTATGAACCTTTTACAGTAGAAGCAAGGACTGTTCCTAAGGAAGAGCAAGGTAATTTTCAGTTAAGAAAAGATTTTCACTTTCCATTTCCTCAGCTTCCTGAAATGTCAATGGAGGCATTGGCTCAGCGGACATTAGAATATTTTCAAACGATGGAACGGGATATGGAGTCACTATCTCAATTAAAAGACGAATCAGTCATCGAAGAAATGGAATCATCGTCACATTATCAGGAATCGAGCAGTGGCAATGAATCGAGTCACGAAGAAGAGCTAAAAGAAAAAGTAAAGAAAAAGAAAGACAAATATAAAACGATGTCATTTGCTGATTTTTTTGCAAGGAAAGAAGATGAAGCATCAACTAAATTGAAAGTGTGTCTTGTCCAACAAGGAGATTCCATTCAAGGGCTTGCCGATAAATATAAATTAACCGTTCAGCAAATATTACGAGCAAATCAATTAGAAGCAAGCCATGAAGTGTATGAGGGTCAAGTGCTTTATATACCGATGAAATCAACACCAGCATATAAAACGAAGTAGTAGACGGTTTACAAAATATGGGGGGGCTGCTGCATTCTGGTTCGTCCTCTCTGTTTTACAATAAGCAGGTGATGGAGATGGCGAATAATCTTAATGACGAGATTAGCAGATTGGCAGGAAATTATGGTCTACAAATGAACTTTGTTGAAAAACATGGCCGCGTATTTAAAATTTATTCGGATAAAGGTGAATTTGCTTTAAAACGAATGGATGCTAATAAAGGTTTGGATTTTCTTCGCCATATTCAGCATCTTTATCAGCTTGGCTATAATAGAATTGTGCCGGTCTATCCTACGTTAGACGGCCGTTATGCAATTTTAGAAGGAAATTCCCTTTATTATTTAATGCCATGGCTTGAAAATAAGGAGAGAGAGGATCGATATCAAAAACATAATGATTTATTTCGAGAACTTGCGCGCCTCCATACTTTATCTGTCCGTGAAGTTCCTGTAAGCAAAGAAGATCGCAAAGAACATTATGATCAAACAACAGCCGGTTGGGAAAATGAACAAGAGGCATTGGAGGGATTTATTGAACGAAGTGAAAGACAATCATATATGTCTCCTTTTCAACTACTTTTTTGTACTTATTTCAGCGAGATTTATGGTGGGTATCGTTTCGCGTTGAACAAGTTAAAGGAATGGCATGAAGCAACACAGGAGGAAACAAAAGCGAGAAGTGTCATTATTCACGGTAAAATTTCAAATGAACATTTCTTGTATAACGAAGATGGACTCGGTTTCTTTACTAACTTTGAACAGGCGGGAATTGCTTCTCCCATTCATGATCTACTTCCTTTTTTAGCAAGAACGTTAAATACACATCAAAAACAGTTTGAAGAGAGTGTAAACTGGCTGAATGGCTATTTTCGGCATTTCCCCTTTAAGCAGGATGAAATGCTTTTATTCCTTAGTTATTTAGGTCACCCTGGACCTATTTTCAGGGTCATTGAAAAATATTTTTCAACTGGCAATGAGAAAAATGAAATGAAACTTGTCATTCAATTACAGCGTCAGTATTGGCGAATGAAAAATACTGAATACGTCGTGATGAGATTTGAAGATATAGAAAGACAAAAAAAAGAACAATCACAATCTCCCCCTTCTGACTAAGTTTCGGAGGGGGAATTTATATCCAATCATAATGGAACGCAAGAGCAAGTATGATAAACAAGGTTAATAATAAAACATCAAGGGTTGTTGGAAAAATAAAAGTCCGAATTGCTTGAAAGACAGTAAACGGGATAATCAGCTGTCTGCAAATCCCTTTAAAGTTTTTCATCCAATTTTGAAATGTGAACTGATTGATTTTTCTTTTCATTTTATTGGCCTCCTCCCTTATTCCTTCTTATAAAATATGTATACATCATGTGATTTGTGCCTTGCTAAGTTTAAAGAGCCCATTTTTTGTTTATAATAGGTCTGAAACCATTGACAATACCCACTCGTTTTCGCTACTATAATGAGTAATAGAATGATCGATTAAATGCTTGGACAGGGAAGAGTACGTTGGACTACCGCTTTCAGAGAGGGAAATTAATGCTGTGAGATTTCCTAAGTGGTGCTGATGGAAAGTCGCCCTTGAGCAGCTTCCGTGAACATTGCAGTAACGGAAGCCGGTGCAGAGCCGTTATGAATTTAAGTGCCAGATCCATGTATCAGTTATGTGCTGCATGTATCTGCGAAAAAAGGTGGTACCGCGAATCCGCTCCCTTCGTCCTTTTGACGAGGGGAGTTTTTTGTATTTTCAAATGGTGCATATTTACGTTGAGGAGGATAACAATGGAACAAAATGAATTGAAGATGCCAACAAAATACGAGCCGCAGCGGATTGAGCAAGGAAGATATGAATGGTGGCTTTCGGGTAAGTTTTTTGAAGCGAAAAACGATCATGACAAAGAACCTTATACAATTGTTATTCCACCACCGAATGTTACTGGGCGACTTCATCTTGGGCACGCTTGGGACACGACACTTCAAGATATATTGACGCGGATGAAAAGAATGCAAGGCTATGATGTTTTATGGTTGCCGGGGATGGACCATGCAGGCATCGCGACACAAGCAAGAGTAGAAGGTAAGCTGCGTGAAGAAGGAAAAACGCGTTATGATCTTGGCCGTGAGAATTTTGTAAAGGAAACATGGAAGTGGAAAGAGGAATATGCGGAGTTTATCCGCCAGCAATGGTCAAAGTTAGGACTCGGGTTAGATTATTCCCGTGAACGTTTTACGCTTGACGAGGGGCTTTCCAATGCTGTTCGTGATGTGTTTGTTTCCCTTTACAATGAAGGGCTCATTTACCGCGGAGAATATATTATCAACTGGGATCCCGCCACGAAAACAGCACTGTCTGACATAGAAGTTATCCACAAGGACGTTCAAGGCGCTTTTTATCATATGCGTTATCCGCTTGCAGATGGGACTGGTACGATTGAAGTTGCGACCACAAGACCTGAGACGATGCTCGGAGACACGGCTGTAGCCGTTCATCCGGAAGATGATCGTTACAAGCATTTAATTGGAAAAACCGTGATCTTGCCGATTGTTGGCCGGGAAATTCCAATCGTTGCTGATGATTATGTTGAGATGGAATTTGGTTCAGGCGCTGTCAAAATTACCCCTGCTCATGATCCTAATGACTTTGAAATTGGCAACAGACATAATCTTGAACGCGTACTCGTAATGAATGAAGATGGAACAATGAATGAAAAGGCAGGCAAATATAATGGCATGGACCGGTTCGAATGCCGGAAACAAATCGTCAAAGACTTACAGGATGAAGGTGTTCTTTTCCAAATTGAAGACCATATGCATTCGGTGGGGCATTCCGAACGAAGTGGTGCCGTAGTCGAACCATATTTATCCACCCAATGGTTTGTAAAAATGGAGCCACTTGCAAAACAAGCGATTGATCTGCAGCGCAGTGAAGATAAAGTGCATTTTGTGCCGGAGCGTTTTGAGAAAATGTATTTACATTGGATGGAAAATATCCACGATTGGTGCATTTCTCGTCAATTATGGTGGGGCCATCGGATTCCAGCTTGGTATCATAAAGAAACGGGCGAAATTTATGTTGGGACTGAGGCGCCAGCAGATGAAGAAAATTGGGAGCAGGACAATGATGTATTAGATACATGGTTCAGCTCAGCTTTATGGCCATTTTCTACAATGGGCTGGCCAGATGAAAACGCAGAGGATTTCAAACGCTATTACCCAACAAGCTGCCTAGTTACTGGCTATGATATTATTGCTTTCTGGGTATCGAGAATGATTTTCCAAGGGTTGAAATTTACAGAGAAGCGTCCGTTTAAGGATGTGCTGATTCACGGGCTTGTACGGGCTGAAGATGGCCAGAAAATGAGCAAGTCACTCGGAAACGGTGTTGACCCGATGGATGTCATTGATAAATACGGCGCAGACTCACTCCGTTACTTCCTATCTACCGGCAGTTCGCCTGGCCAGGATCTTCGTTTTAGTATGGAAAAGATTGAAGCGGTCTGGAATTTCGCCAATAAAATTTGGAATGCTTCCAGATTCGCACTCATGAACATGGATGGCATGACTTATGAAGAAATTGATCTATCCGGTGAAAAGTCTGTAGCAGATAAATGGATTTTAACGCGCTTAAATGACACGATCGACACAGTGACAAAGCTCGCGGAAAAATATGAATTTGGTGAAGTTGGCAGAGCACTATATAACTTTATTTGGGATGATTTATGCGATTGGTATATTGAAATGGCGAAGCTGCCTCTGTACGGCGAGGATGAAGCTGCCAAAAAGACAACGCGTTCCGTCCTAGCTTATGTTTTGGATAATACGATGCGTTTGCTGCACCCATTCATGCCGTTTATTACAGAAGAAATCTGGCAAAACCTCCCGCATAATGGTGAGTCTATTACAATCGCGGCATGGCCACAAGTGAATGAACAGTATTCAGATCAAACGGCAGCAAGCGAAATGAAGTTATTGATGGACATCATCCGTTCTGTTCGAAACATCAGAGCAGAGGTTAATACTCCGATGAGCAAGAAAATTAAATTGATGCTGAAGGCAAAAGATGAACAAGTACTACATTCCCTAGAGAAAAATAAACAGTTCATTGAAAAGTTTTGCAATCCGGAAGAATTGCATATAGCAACAAACATTGCTACACCTGAAAAAGCAATGTCTGCAGTTGTAACAGGTGTTGAGTTGTTTCTTCCACTTGCAGGTCTCATCAATATTGACGAAGAAATTTCTCGTTTGGAAAAAGAGTGGGATAAATGGAATAAAGAAGTGGAACGTGTTCAGAAGAAACTCGCAAACGAAAGATTTATTAGTAAAGCACCTCAAGCGATCGTTGATGAAGAACGGGCAAAAGAACAAGATTATTTGGAAAAGCGAACAACTGTCGAAGAAAGAATAAAAGAACTGAAATCTGAATAACAAACTAGAATTGAAGCGAATCCATGAGCGGATTCGCTTCAATTTTGATGAACCGAGGTGGACGTGTATGTTTCATACATATGAAGAAGCGTTAGACTGGATCCATTCCCGTCTAAGATTTGGAATTAAACCAGGCCTAAAAAGAATGGAATGGATGCTGGAAAAATTGGGTCATCCAGAAAGAGAACTAAAAGCCATCCATGTAGGCGGAACGAATGGCAAAGGGTCGACCGTTGCTTATTTACGCTCAATTTTGCATGAGTCAGGTTATAAAGTAGGCACATTTACTTCTCCTTACATTGAACAGTTTAATGAACGAATCAGTGTGAATGGGAATCCAATTCCAGATCAAGCCATCATCGACATGACAAATGTAATTAAACCATTAGCCGATGAACTTGAGGCAACTGAACTGGGCTCACCCACTGAATTTGAAGTGATTACAGCGATGGCCTTTTATTACTTTGCAAAGGAAAATCCGGTAGATATCGCGATATTTGAAGTTGGTCTTGGAGGACGATACGATTCAACAAATGTGATAGAACCACTCGTTTCAATTATCACAAACGTTGGAATGGACCATACACAGATTCTTGGAAACACGATTAAGGATATCGCCTATGAAAAGGCAGGGATCATTAAAAGAAATACCCCAATCTTTACCGCTATTAAGTTAAATGAAGCATTGGCTGTTCTGCAAGAGGAAGCGAAAAACAAACATGCAAAGTTATTTCAGCTTGGCGTAGATTTTTTTACTTCGAATTACAAACCTATCGACAATGGAGAACAATTTACATTTAGTTCAAACAAGCTTCGATTTGAAAAGCTTGAGCTATCACTTTTAGGTCAGCATCAAACCGAAAATGCAGCTGGAGCAATTGCGGCCTTGCTCTACTTGAATAAAACAGGCCATATCGAGGTTAAAGAAGAACATTTCAGAGCTGGATTGAAGAAAGCCTATTGGCCAGGCCGACTGGAGCTTTTAAGTAAAAGTCCTACTGTCCTGATTGATGGGGCGCATAATAAAGAAGGGCTTCAAGCATTTGCAGCCGCAATCAAAAGTCGCTTTCAAGGCAGGAAAATTAATATTGTCTTCGCGGCATTAAAAGATAAGGACCTTACAGAAATGTTTGGAATATTAAACTCGATGGAAGCGGATCTTTATTTAACTCAATTTGATTTTCCGCGAGCAGCTTCTGCAGTAGAACTCAAAGACATGAGCGGAAATCCGAATGCAAAAATACATCATGACTGGCCTCAATTGTTGAAACAATTGATATCCTCATCCAAGCCAGATGAATTAATTGCAGTAACTGGTTCGCTTTATTTTATATCTGAAGTCAAACCCTATCTATCAGAAGTTTTACAAACTACGAAACGTTGATGGCAAGTTTGTAAAAAAATCTGCTCATTTGATGGAGCTGGTTTACAAACCAGCTCTATTTATTTTGACATAATCTTCAATTATCTATCAATAACCGACTATTTATTATACAATGTGAGTGAACTGTAAAATACATAAATGTTCCAATTAAATAGATTCTGAATGGGAGGGTTCTCATTTGATTTCATTCATCATGGTGGTCCTCAGTTTATTAATACTTGTGCCAGTTTTGTATTTTTTGCCGATCCAAATCGAGATGAAAGGTAAACTAATAATAGCCATTATTGCTTTTCCATTGGTCTGTCTTCTTATTTTGGCAAAAGATTTTTTTCCACTTTGGCAAACAATTGTAATGTTTTTTCTCCTCTTTTGCCTTTTTGCATATTTCCTTGAAACAAGATTAGGACATTGGTTTACCTCGATGAGAAGTGAAATAAAAGAAAAATCTTCTGAAAAAAGTATAACAACTCATAATGCTTCAAAAAAAATAGAAGATTCATATTCTTGGAATAGGGAATTAAAACCAATAGTGGATAAAAATCCCGAAAACTCATTAAACGAAATCTTAGGAGCGAAAGAGTCAGCTTCTGCATTGGAGGATATTCTCGAACCACTCACTGTTGAAAAAGTAAGAGAAGAACCTCATCTTCCGAATAAAGTAGATATACTCTCTGAAGATTTATTGGAATTAGAAGAACTTTGGGAAGAAGGAGAATATCTTCCGCGTCCTCACGAACAGCTAGATAATGACCATGCCGAAAACGATTCTAAAATAAACGTAGAAGAACGCTCCTTTTTGGAAGAAATTATCGAGAGACCTGTTAAACGAGAAGGGTAACAAGAAAGGTGGCGGTGTACATGAATATAAAACGACTAGGCAAAATCGCAAGCGTACTTTTTTTATGTATCGTGTTCCTTTTCGGTTTCTCTCAATTAGGCGTACTTGCTTTTAATACATTCTTGCAGCCTTCCGAGCGTCTGACTGACAACACTAAAGTAGCAGGCGTAAATTTGTCGGGATTGACGGGAATTGAAGCGGAACGGGTCCTTGGAGAAAAGCTAGAAGCGTGGAAAGCTGGAGCTCGTCTTTCTGTACAGCTAGTAGAAAAGAGTCAATTGCTTGATTTGGCACAGCTATCGATCGATATTCCCGAAAGTATTCATCTAGCCCAGAGCTCTTCAAACAGTCCACTAATAATAAATATGTCAGATAAGACAATGGGTGAATGGCTATTAGCTGTATTTCCCGAAGTGAAAGAAGAGATGGTGAATCTTGAAGCGCTAAAGGCCGAGTTGGTCAGTAATATTGATTTATCCGAGCCTACAATACATACAATTAATCTGCTAGATTATGTAAACGATGCTTTTCCTGAAGATATCACAGTAGCGGAAGTGAGAAAGACGGAAATTCCGCCGACAACAGGGATTGCCGAATTTATCGAAGCTTTTCATGAAATTGAAATAAAGGGCCATTCCCAAGTTTCTTTACTGGGAATTTTAGATGATAAAGGAAGTTTGGCTGTAAATTCAGATGAGTTAAGCGTGATTGCCTCTTTATTATATGAACTTATTTTTCAAACTAATTTCGCCGTGATAGAACGGAATCTAAGCAGAGAGTTACCCCAAGATGGAGAGATCGGCTTGGAAGCAAAGGTAGACAAAGAGTCGAACATGGACTTTATATTCACCAACCCAAATGAGAATGCGTATAAACTTCATTTTCTTACAGAGCAAAATGGCATACAAGCTGTTTTGAAAGGGGCACCGTTTTCATTTCAATATCGACTTGCTTTGGAGGATGCACAAAAACTTTCTCCCAAAACGATTTTACAATATAGTCCGGAAGTTGCTGACTCGGCAGTTAATCTGATTGAACCAGGAGAAAAAGGGGCATTAATCCGTTCAAACAGAGAGCATTATGATAAATCAGGTAATCAACTTGAGATCGAAAGGATTGCTGAAGACTATTATCCTCCCGTCCATCGTGTAGAAATGCGCAGCTTAAAAAGGGCCGAAAGCAGTGAAGGTGGAAACGGATTGGGCGAGGAATCAACAAACTTTGACGATGAGGATTCACTTATCATAGAAGAAACTAATCAAATCGGTAATGAAGAAGAAACGGATATCGGGAGCAATTTAGATAAAACGGATTCCCTTGAATCAGATGATCCAACGAATATTTGGACCGATCCTGGAGAAATCATTAAATGAGAAACGCGGTGACTGGCAATGCATAAAACAAGAAAGCGCCTTGGGAATTTGCTTGTTGAAGCAGGTATGCTGACGGATGGACAGTTAGAGGCAGCATTAAAGGAAAAGAGTGAACATCAAAAGCTTGGTGATGTCTTATTACAAAAGGGATATATTACTGAGCAACAGCTCATAGAAGTATTGGAATTTCAGCTCGGCATCCCGCACGTAACTCTTTATCAGTATCCTTTTGATACGAGCCTTTTCTCTTTATTCTCTAAAGAAACAGCTAAGCGAAATTTAATGATGCCATTAAAAAAGGAAGCAGACAAATTATTTGTAGCGATGGCAGATCCAATGGACTACTATACGATCGAGGATTTGCGGCTCTCAACAGGATTTCAAATTGAAACAGCCATTGCTACAAAGGATGATATTTTAAGGGCGATTAATAAGTATTACGATTTAGATGACAGTTTTGGTGATATGAGAGATGGACTTGTTGAAGCACCGTTACCTGTTGAAGAGGAAGAAATAACGGATCAAACATCTCCAATCGTCAAGCTTGTCAATCAAATAATCGGAAATGCGATTTCACAGCGTGCAAGTGATATTCATATGGATCCTCACGAAACAAAGATTGCTGTTCGTTACCGGATAGACGGAGTTTTACGGACTGAACGGATCTTGCCGAAGCATATGCAGAGCATGCTCGCTGCCCGAATAAAAATTATGGCTAATTTAGATATTACGGAACATCGTGTACCACAGGATGGACGCATTAAAACAAATGTGGAATTCCGCCACGTAGATCTCCGGGTATCAACATTGCCAACTGTTTTTGGTGAAAAAATCGTCCTTAGAGTATTAGACTTGAGCAGTTCATTAAATGATTTGACTCAGTTAGGCTTCAACAAACTTAATTTGAAACGATTTTTATCGATGATTGAAAGACCGCTAGGCATCGTACTCATTACAGGTCCGACAGGTTCCGGAAAATCTTCGACTCTCTATGCTGCTCTTAATCGGCTTAATGATGAGCAGGTGAACATTATTACGGTTGAAGATCCAGTCGAGTACCAACTTGAAGGAATTAATCAAATTCAGATTAACCCACAAATCGGGCTTTCGTTTGCGGCAGGATTGCGCTCCATTTTACGTCAGGACCCAAACATCATTATGGTTGGGGAAATCCGTGACAAAGAAACGGTAGAAATTGCGATTAGGGCTTCCTTAACAGGGCATCTTGTCTTATCTACGATTCATACGAATGATTCGCTAAGTACGGTGACAAGGTTGCTCGATATGGGGGTAGAACCATTTCTTGTTGCTTCTTCCATAAGTGGCATCGTAGCCCAACGACTCGTTAGAAAAGTATGTAGGGATTGCTCAGAAGAACTAGAGCCGACGAAAAGTGAAATCGATATTTTTGCCAAAAGAGGAATGAAAATTGATCGGGTAGTACGTGGTAGGGGCTGTGCCTCATGTAATATGACAGGATACAAAGGCAGGATGGCCATTCATGAAGTGCTTGTCGTTAATGATGAGATGCGCAAGGTGATTATGAATAATGAGCCGTTTTCTAAATTAAGAGAACTTGCCTATAAAAATAAAACAATATTCTTAATTGACGATGGTCTTTTAAAAGTAAAACAAGGGATCACAACTACGGAAGAAGTATTACGGGTCACGATTACAGAGTAGGTGGTGGACAGATGAAACGAGAAGCGGAATATTTATTGAAGGCAGCTTTTGAGCTAGGTGCTTCAGATCTTCATTTGACAGTTGGCTCCCCGCCTGTAATGAGGATTAATGGCGTACTAAAAAGATACGGAAAAGAGCCACTCCTACCGGCAGATACAGAAAGTATTTCAAAGGCATTAATCCCTGCTGACTTATGGGATTATGCCAAAAAAACTGGTGAATTAGACTTCTCTTATGGCATTCCAGGCGTATCGCGGTTTAGAATCAATGCTTATCATCAGCGAGGATGCATGTCTTTAGCTGTTCGAGTGATCCCAACATTAATACCAACTCTTGATGATTTAAAATTGCCCTATGTATTAAAAAAAATTGCTGAAAAACCGCAGGGGCTTGTCCTAGTGACCGGTCCTACAGGTAGCGGAAAATCTACGACTCTCGCAGCAATGATTGATTTTATGAACCGGACGATGAGTAAGCATGTGATCACACTGGAAGATCCAATTGAATATTTGCATAAGCATGGACTCTCGCTGATTGATCAAAGAGAAGTTGGTACCGATACACATAGCTTTGCAAATGGATTAAGAAGTGCACTAAGACAAGATCCTGATGTCATCCTAGTAGGCGAGATGAGAGATCTTGAAACGATTCAGACAGCCATTACAGCGGCTGAAACAGGACATCTTGTGCTTGCAACTCTTCATACATCAAGCGCGCCGTCAACGATTGATCGAATTATTGACGTATTCCCGGTGGGACAGCAGTCACAAATTAGAATCCAATTGTCTTCTGTTTTAACAGCGATAATTTCCCAAAGACTTTTTCCATCACCTGACAGAAAAGAAAGACGGGCAGCGCTGGAAGTATTAATCAATAATCCTGCGATCGCTAATTTGATTCGCAGTGAAAAAGTCCACCAAATCCCGAACGTCATACAAACATCACGTAGCGAGGGAATGCAACTTTTAGAAACGAGCGTGAAAGAATTACTGGATGCGGGGCTAATTTCCTCCGACTTAGCAATGCTTTATTTAAAAGGAGTCGATTCGTAATGGCTCGCTATAAATATTCAGGTCGCGACCGCAGTGGATTGAAAAACGGGACCATTCATTCCAGCTCACGGCGGGAGGCAATGCTGAAGCTTCGAAATGAGGGAATAAGGGTAATAGACATTGAAGAGACACCTGAAACCTTGTTGACAAAAGATGTATCAATTGGAAATCCTGTTAAGCTTCAGCATCTTGTTATTTTTCTTCGCCAATTTTCAACATTGCTTAAAGCGGGTGTAACAGTCGTCGATTCGACCCGGATTCTGGCAGCTCAAACAGATAGTAAACCCCTGGCAAAAGCTTTGCAGACTGTAGAGCAGGAACTAAGAGAAGGACGCCCTCTCTCAGAAGCGCTGTCCAAGCACGGGAAAATTTTTGAACCGTTTTTTATTAATATGATTAGAGCGGGTGAGCTTTCCGGAACGATGGAACAAACGCTTGAGCGGATTGGGGAGCATTATGAGAAGCAGCATCATACGAAGCAAAAGGTGGTGTCTGCGCTAGCATATCCGCTCGTCGTAAGTTTTATTGCAATTGGTGTCGTTATTTTCTTGCTTGTAGGCGTCGTTCCAACCTTCGTTTCGATGTTCGAAGACTTTGGCGGCGAACTCCCGGCGATTACAAAATTTGTACTAGATGCGAGCGGGTTTATGCAGAACTATTGGTATTTGATTATATTATTCGTACTATTAGTTATCATCGGAATTGTCCTGTTGAATCGTAATAAGGAGTCAAAATATTATCTTGATTATGGATTGCTTCGGATGCCGCTCTTTGGCTCCATTATGCAAAAAGCTGTATTGGCACGGATGACCCGGACATTAAGCTCGATGTTTTCGAGCTCTGTGCCAATCTTGCAGGCACTCGCCATGGTTGAAAGGATCATTGAAAATGAAGTCATTGCTAGAGTCATAAAGGATTCGCGCCTTGCCCTTGAACGTGGCAGCTCGATGACAGAGCCAATGAAAAAACATTGGGCTTTTCCCCCGCTCGTATCTCAAATGATCGCGATTGGAGAAGAAACAGGCTCACTGGATGCAATGCTCGATAAAGTGGCCGATTTTTACGAAAAAGAAGTCGATGCTGCAACAGATCGACTCAAATCCTTAATAGAGCCGCTCATGATCGTCATTTTGGCCGGTCTAGTAGGTCTTATCGTCACCGCAATCATGGTGCCGATGTTTGATATCTTTAATAATATCCAAAACTATCAATAAAGTATAAAAAAGGAAATTTCTTCTATCATTCTACAAATTTTGCGATATAATCAAGATAGATACAATTTTTGATAGTACAAAATACCTAAGGAGGTAAGACTATGTTAAATAAAATTGGACAAAGACTTAAAAATGAAAAAGGCTTGACACTCATTGAATTGCTTGCTGTTGTGGTTATCTTAGGAATCATCGCCGCGATTGCGATTCCGAGTATTGGGGGATTAATCAATAACTCGAAGAAGGATGCGCATATTTCGAATGCGAAAATGATGGTGGAAAGTGCACGTATGGCGGTTGCGTCAGAAGCTGTAACATTTACTTCAGGCACAGGCTCAATAAAGTATGAAGACTTGGTTAAAGGTGGTTATCTTGAAGAAATCAAACCACCAACTGGAACGAATTATAACGGTAGTACAGTTACTATAACGAAAGATGCTAATGGTAATTTGTCTTACAAGGTAACAATGGCAGGAGCGGGGGTTCCGACTTTCGGACCTATAGATCCTACTACACTTAAAAGATCAGATATTACGCTTTAATTATTTGATATGCCTTATATAATCTTCCTCTACGCCCTCCTCCTCGGCTCATTTTACAATGTCGTCGGACTGAGGGTTCCGTTGAAACAGTCGATTGTAAAGCCAAGGTCTTCGTGTCCTGGTTGCAAAAACACGCTTGGGACCCGTGAATTGGTCCCAGTTTTTTCTTATCTTTTTCTCAAAGGGAAATGCCGCCATTGTAATCAGCGCATTTCTCCTCTATATCCAATCATGGAACTTTCTAATGGATTATTATTTGTGTTTGCATACATAAAGCTTGGATGGAGCGTTGAGCTCATTATTGCTTGGCTCCTCATATCTCTATTTGTCATTATTTTTGTATCGGACGTAACATATATGCTCATTCCTGATAAAGTGCTGCTTGTCTTTACAGGCATTTTCCTTGCTGCTCGAGTCATATACCCGCTTACGCCTTGGTGGGATTCGCTTGCTGGAGCTACCGTTGGATTTTCGCTATTGCTACTTATCGCCATTGTCAGTAAAGGCGGCATGGGCGGCGGGGATATTAAACTGTTTGCGGTGCTTGGACTTGTTCTTGGTACAAAGCTGATATTGCTGTCCTTTTTCGCTGCTACATTACTTGGTGCGGTAACCGGGGTCATCGGGTTGGCAGTTGGGGTTTTTAAAAAAAGTAATCCGATTCCATTTGGGCCATATATCGGATTAGGGACGCTAATTGTTTACTTTTATCATCACGAGATAATGAATTGGTATTTTTCATTTTTCTAAACGGAAGAGGATGTTCAAAAAGGAGTTTTCAAGATGGCTTTACAACTGTTCAAACGAACAAAAAAAACGGTGAATATCATGTTTAGCGATCAGGCAATCCGCTTAATTGAAGCAACGGTGGAAGAACAGCCGAAAATCCTTCGTTGGGCAGAACATCCAATCGGAAGGAATATTATTAATGAGGGGAAAATCATAGATGCTCAGACTCTCCGCATAATAATGGAAGAATGCGTGGATAATTGGCGGATAAAAAGGCGCCATGTCCAATTTTTAGTACCTGATCCCTATATCGTCATTAGACCGATTTCCATTCCTGGTGATGTGCGAGATGACGAAATGAAAGGACATATCTTTCTTGAAATTGGTTCAAGCATTCATCTGCCATTTGAAGATCCAGTCTTTGATGTGACAGTACTCCAAGAAACAGCATCAGAAAAGGAAGTCCTGCTTGTGGCTGCTCCGCAAGAAGTAGTAAAGGCATATGTAGACTTGCTCGAAGATGTTAAGCTAAAGCCAACAGTCGCCGATATATCCCCACTTTCTTTATATCGTATTTACCAATATTCTGGAATGTCGACTGGCAATGATCACATTATGCTGCTTCACATGGATGAAGATTTACTTACTATCTCAATTTTTCATAACCATGTCCCTATCTTCATCAAGCCTTTGCCGATGAACCGAGAGCCTATAGCCATTTCGATGAATGTACTTGAGGAACAAGAAGACAAACCACATTTCTATTTAGAAGACGTATTCCTTGAAATTGAAAAAATCATGGATTTTTACATATATTCGCTGAACCAAGGCAACGCTCAAGTAGAGCGCATTTTTCTAAGTGGTGGCCATCCACAGCTTAAAAATATAAAGGAAATGCTCGCCGAGTACTTGTCATTTTCTATTGAACAGCTTTCAGGAGAGTATTGCCTGTCGTCAACAGGAGAAGTAGTGCCACTTAGCTGTCTCCCTTGTATTGGCCTAGCTTTGAAAGAGGTGACTCCTTAAATGCTTGTCGATATAAACCTCTTGCAAGTAAAGGAAAAGCGGCAACGTCCGCTTTTAATTGTCCTGTTATGTATTGCCCTTCTTTTTGTCATATTTACAGTCTTACTATTAATAAACGTTCAAAAAGAAAAGAAACACAATTTGGCTTTGACGAATGAGATTCAAGAAATAAGTCTACAGGTCGAAGAAAAAGAGAAAATGCTTGATGAGCTTCAATACGGAAGCTCAGCTGCTAGTCTGGAGAGTGCTGTTACATGGGCGAAGGATGAGCAGCTAGAAACCGTTCCTATTTTAGAGCAATTAATTAAACTATTGCCAGAGCGGGGCTTTTTGAAAGAATATACATACGAAACTCAAAATAATATTGTGATGACGGTTCAATTTGATACTAGTAGACAAGCAGCCTATTATTTACACGAATTAACTAATGCAGTTTGGATAACTGAAGCAAGTTTGCAATCTATTAAGGTTCCAGAAGAAGCAGAAGAAGTAGTGGTGGCGAATGATACTGATGAGGATGTAGCGTCACTAATTTTACCTAGATACGAAGCGATCTATAATCTATCTATTAATAAAGCAAAATTTCAAAGAGAAGAAGACGAGATTCAAACAGGAGGAGACAGTTAATATGGCCTTTCAGCTAAAGAAAAAACAATTGGCTATTGCCGCCGTAGCGGTCTTTGCTTCCTTCTTTCTTCTCTTTTTGTTATATTATCAATTTTACAAGCCTGCTGCACTTGGAGCTACTTTGAAAGAAAACGAGTTGAAAACAGAAAGGCAAATGCTTGAAATCCTTGAAAATAGGATAGAAAATGCCGGAACTGATACGATTATTAGTACAATGGCACTGCAACGAAAGATTCCAGTGAAGCCGTTAGCCGATCAATTTGTTCTTGATCTAGACAAGGCTGAAACAATGTCCGGCGTTTTGATCAAAGAAATTGATTTTACAAATGAAGAAGTAATAAATGAAGAAGAGGAATCTGATCGAATAGAAACCGACGGAACCGAAGAAACAGACCCGTTACACACAAATATGCCAGCTGGATTGGAAAAAATTTCTGCCGACCTTAAAGTCGAGGCGAAGAATTACTCTGAGTTAAGGGATTTTCTTCAGCAGCTTGAATCAATGGAGAGAATAACTCAAGTAGAAAAAATTTCAATTAAAGGTCCAAAAGAAGTAACTTTTATTGAGGATACAAGCACAGCGTTTACTTTTGAAACGACCATATCAGCATACTATATGCGGGATCTTGATGACTTAGCAGATCAAGTACCGAAAGTAGACGCTCCGACCCCGGCAGACAAGGAAGATCCCTTTGGTGAAATTCCGACTTCAGAAAAATCTGGTGAAAATGGCGAATGATATAAAAAAATTGGCGAAATCCTTTCTGGACGAGACGACAAAAGTCTCGTCTTTTTTTTTTGCTTATATGATAGCATAAAGCAAACTTTATGGGCGGGAGGCAGGAAAGGATGAGCAAAAAGAAGAAGAAACGAAAACCAGCAATTAAAATAAAAATTAATGGAGATGAACGCCCTTTTTCAGAAGAAGCTGCCATTCATGATTGGCAATCAGGGTCAAATGAAGCTGCCGCAACAGCGTCAGAGGAGTCGATGGATGAGGAAGAATTTGATTGGATTTTGCCAGAGGTAGAAAAGAAGGAAATGCCAGAATTTCATAAGGTGAATTATGCCCCGACAGAAAGGAAATTACCTTCTCATTGGAGAAAGAAAATGAAGCCTGGAATATCCGGCCTGATATTATCAATACTTCTAGCGGTGGCGATTGGGTTAGTGTTAGGCTCTTTCATTTTAAAGATGGCCAAACTTCCAGAGGATAGCAGTACAATTGCTGTAAATGAGGTAAAACTACCACCCGCGGCGGAAGAAAAAGTGAAAGACGTACCGAAAACGGGATATGTAGGAAAGCTTCCAGCCATAGGCATACCAGTGTTGCAGGGGGGAGTCTTTTCAACTCAGGAAGCGGCGGAAGAGAGAGCTCGGGAGTTTTCAGCACATGAATTGGCATCTAAAATTGTCATATTAGATGGACAGTACTATGTATTTATTGGTGTGGCAGGGGATTTGCCTACTGCAAAAGAATGGGAAAGTGAACTGAAACAAAAAGGCATTGATGTCTGGGCAAAAGAGCTCACTATTCAAGAAAAAGAAATTAAGCTGACATCAAAAGCGGAAGCAGATGAGCTTACTGCGGAAACAGAGGTTTATCATTTACTTGCTAAAGAAGCAGCAGGTGGTCAATTGCTAGGTAAGCTGAATGATGATACTTTAACTGAGGTAGCTAAAGTGATGGGTGCTGACAAAAGCACTTCTTATAAAAATGAGCTTGCAAATGATCTTCACAGCAAATTAGCTGCAGCTCAAAAAAGTCTTATAGAATTCCAAAAATCCTCCACTAATAAGCAGGAGCTTTTAAAGGCACAACAAGCTTTGCTCGAATATATGAGTATATATCTTGGGGTGAGTGACTAGCCGTTTTTAACGGCTTGATTACTCTCTCCATTTTATTGTTGTTTCCTGTCGTTTGCTTTGGTACGATAAGGGTGTATGTATCTCCCTATTAATAGAAAGGCAGGCTGTAATATGTTGCACCTCGTACTCGCTTCGGCTTCACCTCGCAGAAAAGAGCTTCTTCAGAAATTAAACATTCCATTTTCTACCTTTTCACCCCGTGCAGATGAATCTTTTTCACCCAATCTTTCGCCTAATGAAATTGTTACCATGCTTGCTTTGCGAAAAGCAAACATGGCATCCGCTCAATTCCCAGAATCCATTGTCATTGGTTCTGATACAATTGTCGTCAACAATGATAAGGTTCTGGGAAAACCCGCGAATAGACAGGAAGCTAAACAGATGCTAGAACAGCTTTCTGGACAAACGCATTCAGTCTATACTGGTGTGGCTGTTGTCTATGGCAAAATTTCAAAAACATTTTACGAAAAAACAGATGTGGAATTCTGGGAGTTATCGGACGCCGATATTGAACGATATTTAGATAGCGGGGAACCTTTTGATAAGGCAGGAGCTTACGGTATTCAAGGTTTAGGCGCCCTTCATGTTAAATCAATCAAAGGTGATTACTATGCGGTAGTCGGCCTCCCTATCTCTCGTTTGTCCCGAACACTTTCCAGCATGGGACTAGGCTCTCCTCCCGAATGACCACCTAAAGGAGGAAATAAAGATTGAAAACTGAATCACTGATGATCCGCGATTTTCCTGTTGATGAGCGCCCGCGTGAGCGTCTCATTAATAGTGGTCCAGCTAGCTTATCAAATCAAGAACTCCTTGCCATCTTACTCCGATCAGGAACAAGATCGGAATCGGTTATTCAACTGGCAAACAGGCTTTTGACCCAGTTTGGGGGGCTTATGTGGATTAAAGATGCCGCTTTGGAGGAAATGACTGGTTTGAAGGGCATTGGAGAGGCAAAAGCAGTCCAAATTGCTGCCGCGGTAGAGTTAGGAAGACGGATAAGTAATCTTACTTATGATGATCGCTATGTAATTCGAAGCCCTGAAGACGGAGCCAACTATGTAATGAATGATATGCGCTTTCTTACTCAGGAACATTTCGTATGCCTCTATTTAAACACCAAGAACCAAGTCATCCACCGGCAAACGGTCTTCATCGGCAGTCTCAACGCCTCTATAGTACATCCGCGCGAGGTTTTCAAAGAAGCCTTTCGACGCTCTGCTGCTTCCATCATCTGTTTCCATAACCACCCGTCCGGGGACCCCGCACCATCACGTGAAGATATTGAAGTAACAAAGCGGCTTGTTGAATGTGGAAAGATGGTTGGAATTGATATTCTCGATCATTTAATTATCGGTGATAAAAAATATGTAAGCATGAAAGAAAAAGGTTATATGTGATACTATGATTTTAAAAAAGGTTAGGATATAATTATAGGTATGGCTTTTATACAATGTGCGCTAGAAACACTGGACAAGCTGAAAAAAGCACGCCTAATCTGGTTGATTTGTGAAATAAAGGCATGCGAGGACCTGCCTTGCTTATTTATAAGCTTTTAACGGCATGAGAAAGGGAGATACATACAATGTTTGGATTTGGAACGAAAGACTTAGGCATTGACTTAGGCACTGCAAACACACTTGTCTTTGTTAAAGGAAAAGGGATTGTTTTACGTGAGCCTTCAGTTGTTGCTTTACAGACTGATACAAAAAGAATCGTTGCTGTTGGCAATGACGCGAAAAATATGATTGGCCGGACGCCAGGAAATATCGTTGCACTTAGACCGATGAAAGACGGTGTCATTGCTGATTATGAAACAACAGCATCGATGATGAAGTATTATATTAAGCATGCTGCAAAAGGTAAAGGGATGGGGGGAAAGCCATATGTAATGGTTTGTGTACCATCCGGAATCACTGCAGTAGAACAGCGAGCGGTTCTTGATGCAACTCGGGAAGCTGGTGCTCGTGATGCTTATCCGATTGAAGAGCCATTTGCTGCGGCTATTGGAGCCAACTTGCCAGTCTGGGAACCAACAGGCAGTATGGTCGTTGATATCGGAGGAGGAACAACGGAAGTTGCCGTTATTTCTCTTGGAGGAATTGTGACAAGTATTTCGATTCGGACAGCCGGTGATAATTTCGATGAATCGATTATTTCTTATATTAGAAAAACGTATAATTTGCTCATCGGTGACCGGACTGCAGAGGCAATCAAAGTTGAGGTCGGATCGGCTGGGGACACTGAGGGCATTGCTCCTATGGAAATACGTGGCCGCGATTTACTTACTGGACTGCCTAAAACTATTGAAATCACCGCTAATGAAATTACGGGTGCTTTGCATGATACCGTTTATGCAATCATTGAAGCGGTGAAAAACACGCTGGAAAAAACTCCTCCAGAACTAGCAGCAGATATTATGGATAGAGGCATTGTACTGACGGGCGGTGGAGCATTGCTAAGAAATCTGGACAAAGTCATTAGCGAGGAAACAAGAATGCCAGTGCTTATTGCCGATGAACCACTAGATTGTGTAGCGATTGGAACAGGCATGGCGCTTGATCACATCGATTTATTTAAAAATAAAGCAAAAGATTCGCGTTAATAACTGAATGCGCCTGTTTCCTAAGCGGCGCATTCATACTTATCAGCTGCTACTTGCGGCTAACAGCTTATCAGAATCAGAGGTGTAAATGAATGCCGCATTTTTTTCTCAACAAACGTCTGATTATCCTGCTTGTCAGCATCATTATTCTCGTGTCATTGATCGGATTTTCTTTAAGAGATAGAGAAAACATTTCACGTCCTGAGCAATTTGTAAAAGATGTAGTCGGCTTTGGCCAATCTCTTATTTCGAAGCCTGCTTATGGGGTTGCAGGCTTTTTAGGAAATATGCAAGATCTGCAAAATACATACACGGAAAATAAAAAATTAAAAGCCCGCTTGGAAGGGCTGGCAAAGCTTGAAAAGGAAATATCGGATTTGAAAAGTGACAATGAAGAATTGCGAAACGTATTGAAAAAAACGGATAATCTCCGCGATTATACAGCCATCCAAGCAACGGTTATTGGTCGTACTCCTGACCGATGGTATGAAAACATAATTATCAATAAAGGGAATAAAAGTGGTGTAAAACCGGATATGGCTGTTCAAACAGCTAAAGGGTTGATCGGTAAGGTAATCAGCACATCTGAAATGACGGCAACTATCGAACTTTTAAGCTCTGAAAACATCAAAAATAGAGCATCTGCCCAAATCCAAGGGAAAAAGTCTATTTATGGTCTGATTAATGGATATGATCAAGACAAGAAAATGCTGTTAATGAAGGATCTTCCGATTGACCAAAAAATTAAAAAAGGGCAAAATGTCATTACCTCGGGACTTGGCGGTGTGTTTCCAAAAGGACTAGATATAGGAAAAGTTAAAGAGTTAGAAATTGATCGTTATGGGTTGACTCAAACTGCCTATGTGGAACCATCTGCTGATTTTTACGGATTTGAGCATGTAATGGTCATTGTCCCCTCCATGAAAAATATGGAAGAAGTAAAAAAGGAGGGAGAATGATGAAACGCATTGTTCTTCCTCTTCTTTTAACGCTTGCTTTTTATGGAGAAAGTTTATTTGTTGATTTGCTGCCTCCTGGAACCATTGTAGTAGATAAGGTTTTCATTCCGCATTTTTTGCTTGTACTACTATCAATGATGGGTATTTGTTATTTTCGAAATCGATCGCTCTTGTACGCCGCTGTCTTCGGTTTATTGTTCGATATTTATTATACAGAAATTATAGGCGTATATTTATTTTTGCTACCGATTGCCGTCTACTTTGCAGCCAAAATGTCAAAAATTCTCCATGCAAACATATTTACAGTCGCAATTATTTCATCGGTATGTGTTGCACTAGTGGAGACACTCGTCTATGGGATGAATGTGCTTGTCATGCAAATTACAATGACACCAAATGAGTTTGCCATGATGAGGCTCTTACCGACGCTCGTCGTTAATTTGGTTTTTTTAATCATTATCTATTTCCCATTTTCCAAAATGCTTCAACAGCGAAAGAAAGAAGAACTTAATGAATAAAATTAAATTTAATGTGTAAATAAAGGGAAAATGCCGTAGATTGTCGAAAATAGCAAGAGATGACGTGAAATTTTAATTGCGATAAGATAAAGATATAAATAGACCGATAGTTGGCGAAAGGAGACATCAGGGCACATTTTCATTTGGAGCCGGATAACATGAAAAATAGACAAAATGTCATGATTAAAGGAACAAAGAACGGTCTTTCCTTACAATTGAATGATCGTTGTTCATACGAAGAATTGCTCTCAGAATTGGAAGAAAAACTTTCAGATTTGAAAGGCTTAGACACGGATAGCCCGCTTATTTCCGTTCGTATTCTCGCAGGTAATCGGCTTTTGGGGGAAGAACAGCAAGAAGAGTTAAAAGACTTGATCCGCCAGAAACAAAATTTGATCGTTGAAGAGATTGAAAGTAATGTCATAACAAAAGAAGAAGCTCAAGCCCATATAGATGAACAGGAAGTAACGTCCGTTGCCACGATTGTAAGGTCGGGACAAGTATTGGAAGTACCAGGGGATTTGTTGCTTGTTGGCGATGTCAACCCTGGAGGCACTGTAAGGGCGGGCGGCAATATTTTTATTATGGGTGCTCTTAAAGGTGTGGCACATGCCGGCTATACGGGGAAAAGTGAATCGGTCATCGTTGCTTCGTTTATGACCCCTTCGCAGCTTAGGATATCCGATTGCATTAGCCGCGCTCCCGATCATTATGACAAGGGAGAACACCACCAAATGGAATGTGCATACATAGACAGAACACACCAGATTGTAATTGACAGATTGCAAGTGTTGAAACATTTGCGGCCTAATATTACTAGATTCAAAGGGGGACACTACTATGGGTGAGGCGATAGTAATAACTTCGGGTAAAGGGGGCGTCGGTAAAACTACAACCTCTGCAAACCTGGGGACGGCTCTTGCCCTACAGGGGAAGAAAGTATGCCTAATTGACACGGATATTGGGCTTAGGAACCTTGACGTTGTGCTAGGTCTGGAAAATCGAATCATCTATGATCTTGTAGATGTTGTCGAGGGCAGATGTAAAATACATCAAGCGCTTGTCAAGGATAAAAGGTTCGAAGATAAGTTGTTTTTGCTTCCAGCAGCACAGACGAGTGATAAGACAGCTGTATCTCCCGAACAAATGAAGCAGCTTGTATCGGAAATGAAGCAGGACTATGATTATATCATCATCGATTGCCCAGCCGGAATTGAACAGGGGTATCGGAATGCTGTCGCTGGTGCAGATCGAGCGATTGTTGTAACAACTCCTGAAATCTCGGCAGTACGTGATGCCGATCGGATTATTGGGCTTCTCGAAAAGGAAGAAAATATTGAACCGCCAAAGTTGATTATCAATCGAATCCGGAGTCAAATGATGAAAGATGGCGATGTGCTTGATGTCGACGAAATCGCCCAGCATCTGTCGATCGATTTGATTGGAATTGTCCAGGATGATGTCGATGTTATTAAATCCGCAAACCAAGGAGAGCCGATCGCTCTTAATCCGAGCAGTAAATCTTCAATAGCATATAGAAATATAGCTAGAAGGATTCTTGGTGAAGCAGTACCGTTACAGTCATTGGATGATGAAAAGACCGGAGTTTTTGCGAAATTAAAGAAGTTTTTTGGAGTTGGAGTTTAATCATTTAAAAGCTTCCCTGCCTCTGTGGCAGTGGAAGCTTTTTTCTATCTCATTTCATCCATCCCGGCATATTTCATAGGGACGAGTCATAGGGTAGTAGAAATTGATTAGGGGGATGGTGGGGGATGAGCCGAAGGGCTAATGACATTCGTAAACAGATTGCCAAACGGCGAAAATTAAATTATTCAAGCAGGGAAAATTCTTTTTTTCAGGAGCCTGCAGTCTTTAGAGATGAGGATGGGATCGAAAAGTCCGTCTATGAATCCGTTCCTGATGAGTCAATTCATCCACTCTGGAACCGCAACCTTTTCTTGTTGAAAATTCTTTGCTCCGCTGCGCTTGTTCTTTTGGTTGCCATTATTTTTAAATCACCGTCTCCCGCTTTTGAGCAAGTAAGGTCAAGTGTGAAAGCTTCAATGGAAAAGGAATTTCAGTTTGCTGCAGTTTCCAATTGGTATGAGGGCAAATTTGGGAAGCCACTTGCTCTGCTTCCGGAAAAGAATACGGAGAATCCAGTCCATTCATCGGAACAAGTGGATTATGCTGTCCCTGTCTCCGGTAAAGTTTTGGCGCAGTTTTCAGATGATGGCCGCGGAATTATTCTGGAAACAGGTACAGGTGCAGAAGTGAAAACAATGACTGGCGGCATCGTAGTATTTGCTGGAAATAAAGCGGATATTGGGCATACAGTCATTATTCAGCATCCCGACCAATCTGAATCGTGGTATGGAAAGCTGGATGCTATTTCTGTAAAGCCGCGCGAGAAAGTAGAGGCTGGTAAAATTATAGGGACGGTCTCTTCTGGTAAAGAGGGGAAAGTAGGGGAATTTTACTTTGCAATTAAGCAGGAGAATGAATTTATCGATCCTATTCAGGTGATGAATTTTGAGTAAGTACATCCAGTTAGCCAAAAAAATAAAGATTCATCCGCTTTTTTGGGCAGTAGCTGGAATGGCAATTATTACAGGTTATTTTTGGGAACTTCTCGCTTTATTTATAATCGTAATTATACATGAACTCGGACATGCCGCTGTTGCCCAATATTTCAATTGGAAAATCAAACGAATCATCATTTTGCCTTTCGGTGGCATGTGTGAAGTGGATGAACATGGAAACAGGCCAATCAAAGAGGAACTCGCCATTATCGCAGCTGGACCAATTCAACATATTTTCATTGCTGCATGTCTATTTATCCTTGGAATGACATCATTCGTAAGTAGTGATTACTTACATCTGCTTAATCGATTTAATTTGATGGTGTTAATTTTTAATCTTCTTCCAATATGGCCGCTTGACGGTGGAAAGTTTGTCCAGCTGTATTTCGCACTCCGCAAACCGTTTTTGGAGGCTTGCAGACTCTCCATGATTACTTCGGGGATCATTTTAGCAGCATTGCATATATGTATTCTCTTTTATGCGCCTCTTAATCTCAATACATGGGTGGTTTTTTCTTATTTGTATATGTGCTTATGGATGGAATGGAAGCAGCGAAGATATGTTTTTATGAAATTTCTTCTGGAAAGATATTATGGAAAGCAACAAGAATTCCTACACTTGCAGCCAATTGATGCAAAAGGCGATGATTATTTACATGATGCGATGGAGAAATTCAAACGTGACTGCAAGCATTTAATTCATATCGGCGGTCAACATTCGATGATTGGGAAACTCGATGAAAACGAGCTTCTCTATGCCTATTTTACGGAAAAAAGAGTCAGTGCCCGTCTAAAGGATATTGTTTACAATGATTGACTCACCAATTTTTCAAAGCTACAGTGGAGATAGGTGCAATTCAGGATTGGCATACACATGCCAATCCTTTAAACTTTTATCGTTGAAGTGGGTGATCTAATATGAATGAAATTATTATTGATACAAAAACAGAAGAGAAAAGATATGCTGTAAGGGAAAATGGGCTTGTCACGATGTTTTTTGTCGAGCAGCCGAAAGATCGCTCTGAAATCGGAAATATTTATCTTGGAATTGTAGAAAGTGTAAAAAAAGGGATGAATGCTGCTTTTGTTAATATTGGAAAAAGCAAGAACGGATTTTTACAGCTGGATCAGCTTCCTGCTTTTATTCATTCCACAGACCCCAATAAAAATAATCTTCCAATCTCAAGCTTTATTAAAGAAGGAGAGAAGCTCCTCGTTCAGGTGAAAAAAGATGTAACAGGTGCTAAAGGGCCGCTGCTCTCGGCTATTATCGAAATTACTGGTGAAAGAACGGTTTATATGCCTGAAGGCAAGTATATTGCAGTGTCCAAGAAGGCTGATGAGGATATAAGGGACAAGTGGAGAGAAATTGCCCAGGATCACCAACGTTCACGAGAGGGATTTATCATTAGGACTGAAGCATTTGCAGGAACCGAAAAAGAGTGGATCATTGAAGTAGATCAGTTGAGAAACGAATTCCTAGCCATAGTGAAAAAGAAGAACGAAGTTAAAGCACCCGCCTTATTATCAGAAAAGACTCGTTTTAACGAAGAATTGGTTCGTGAAATGACTCGCCTTAAAAAGGGAGAAGTCATTTGCAATGATCGGTCAGTGCTTGAAAAGCTGAAAAAATACATACAAAATGATTGGGTATTTACTTTGTATCTCGACCGGGAAAATATTTTTTCAAAATATCGGTTAGATACAGAACTGGCTAATGCACAAAAACAAAGGATATGGCTGAAAAATGGGGCTTATATTGTCATTAATGAGACAGAAGCCGCTGTAGTAATCGATGTGAATACAGGGAAATTTACTGGTAAACAAGCTGTTTCTGAGACGGTAGTAAAAACAAATATCACCGCAGCGAAGGAAATCGCTAGACAGATACAACTCCGGGATTATGGAGGAATGATTTTAATTGATTTTATTGACATGGAGTCAAGAAATGATCGAAAATTGGTCCAGCAAACAGTAGAAAAGGCGCTTAAGCTGGATCCGAAACAAACACGGGCAGTCGGATTTACCCCACTCGGGATATTTGAAGTTACGAGAAAACGAACAAAGCAGCCTCTTTCCGCGACATTGCAGACGTCTTGTCAAGTATGCGGCGGCACTGGTAAAGTAGAAAGTCCCGAAACTGCTGCCTTTCGACTAGAGAGGGAGCTATTGGAACTTCCTTTTGCTGAATATGAAGCTGTATTAATTGATATTGACCGGGAAACAAAGAATGCTTTTTCAGGGGAAAATGATCGCCATCTTATCAAGTTGGAAACATTATTTCATATAAAAATATTTTTCAAACTAATCGATTCTGCTAAATATGAGTATTCCATCCGCCAATTTGGAACAATAGAAGAGATTCAATTAAAACAATGATCCACATGGTTGACATGGGATGATAGAATATGATAATATTTTCATGTTAGTTTGTAGCACCCGTGCTACAACCGCGCAAGTCGGGTTTATAAGATTTTGTTTTAAACAAAACACCCTCACTTGGCGAGTCTGAGTCTAATAAGGAGGTGCAATGCATGTACGCAATCATTGAAACTGGCGGAAAACAAATTAAAGTTGAAGAAGGCCAGGCAATCTACGTTGAGAAATTGGATGTAACTGAAGGTGAAACTTTCACTTTTGACAAAGTTCTCTTTGTTGGCGGTGAAGATGTGAAAGTGGGCAGCCCGTTTGTTGAAGGTGCTACTGTCACAGCTAAAGTTGAAAAACAAGGCCGTCAAAAGAAGCTTGTTGTATTCAAATACAAAGCGAAGAAAAACTACCACAAAAAACAAGGTCATCGTCAGCCTTACACTAAAGTTGTCGTTGAAAAAATCAACGCGTAAGCGGCTGCTATGATCCGGGTTCATATTGAACGTACTTTCGATGGGAAGATTGCTTCCTTCACAATGGAAGGACATGCTGGCTTTGCCGAACACGGACAGGATATTGTTTGTGCAGGTGCATCAGCGGTTGCGTTTGGAAGTGTAAATGCTATTATGGCCCTTACAGGGGTTGATCCAGACATAGAGCAATCAGAAAGCGGTTTTCTGAAATGTTCATTTCCCGATCAGCTATCAAAGGAAACTTCCGATCAAGTCCAGCTATTGCTCGAAGCCATGATTGTCTCATTGCAAACGATCGAAAGGGATTATAAAAAGCATATAAAAATATCCTTTAAAAAATAGGAGGTGGAACAAATGCTAAGATTGGATCTTCAATTTTTCGCATCCAAAAAAGGGGTAGGTTCTACTAAGAACGGACGAGATTCACAGTCAAAACGTCTTGGTGCTAAACGTGCAGACGGCCAGTTCGTCTCAGGCGGCTCTATCCTATTCCGTCAACGCGGAACAAAAATTCACCCAGGTGAAAACGTAGGACGCGGTAAAGATGACACCCTTTTTGCAAAAGTTGACGGTGTAGTGCGTTTTGAACGCCTCGGCCGCGACAAGAAAAAAGTAAGTGTTTATCCACAAGCGCTTGAAGCGTAAAGGAAAAGCTCTAACCATTAACGGTTAGGGCTTTTTTTGTCTTTAAATCAATCTATCATTATCAAAATACTTCATGCACTGGCAATTTCTGATATACTATAATAACGATTGAAGACGGACTGAGAGGATATAATGATGAATGAAAAGTGTAATATGATTGAAGTTCTTCAGCATACACGCCATGACTGGCTAAACAGACTTCAATTAATTAAAGGGAATATAGAACTTGGCAAAATTGAACAGGCTAAGCGTATAATAAATGAAATTGTACTGGACACTCAGCACGAAGCAAGACTCACAAACCTTAAACTCCCGGAATTTGCAAGCATGTTATTAACACATAATTGGAGTGGACATTCATTTCGGATTGAGTATGAAATTGTAGATGATTTGCAGGTCTCTCAATTGGACGATAAGCTTTTGGCAAATTGGATGCATCGTTTTTTTCGGGAGCTTGATGATGCTGTTCACCCTCTATATGAAAACCATTTATACATTACGATTGAACCCTTAGATAATAAAGTCCTTTTTCTTTTTCATTGTAATGGCGTGATAAAAGATTCATCAGCATTGGAACAATGGCTCATATCCGAGCATAGGCATGCTGAGAAAGTTGAGATTCGAGTAGTAAGCAAATCAGAAATAGTAGTGGAAGCAATTTTTAACTGAATGGAATTGGAGTGGGAGCAGTATGTTCGTAGATCAAGTCAAAATATTCGTTAAAGGTGGAGACGGCGGCAATGGAATGGTGGCGTTTCGCCGGGAGAAGTATGTACCAATGGGCGGCCCCGCAGGAGGAGATGGTGGGAAAGGCGCGAGTGTTATATTCGAAGTAGATGAAGGTTTGCGCACGCTCATGGATTTTCGTTATCAGCGTCATTTTAAAGCACAGCGCGGAGAACATGGGATGTCTAAAAGCCAGCACGGTAAAGGGGCATCAGACCTGATTGTTAAAGTACCACCTGGAACCGTCATATCCGATGATGAGACAAAAGAAGTAATTGCTGATTTGGTTGAGCATGGCCAGCAAGCTGTCATTGCAAAAGGTGGCAGAGGTGGAAGAGGAAATATTCGTTTTGCAACTCCCGCAAATCCTGCTCCTGAAATTGCAGAAAATGGAGAGCCGGGTCAAGAAAGAAATGTTATTCTTGAACTAAAAGTGCTTGCCGATGTAGGACTCGTTGGTTTTCCTAGCGTAGGAAAATCGACATTACTATCCGTCGTTTCAGCAGCGAAACCAAAAATTGCTGAATACCATTTTACTACGATCGTTCCAAACCTTGGGGTTGTTGAAACCGATGATGGCAGGAGTTTTGTTATGGCGGACTTGCCGGGGCTAATTGAAGGTGCTCACGAAGGTATCGGTCTTGGCCATCAATTTCTGCGTCATATTGAAAGGACAAGGGTTATTGTCCATGTCATTGACATGTCGGCAATGGAAGGCAGAGATCCATACGAGGATTATACAACGATCAATCAAGAGCTTCAGGAGTATAATCTGCGCCTGCTGGAAAGACCGCAAATTATTGTCGCAAATAAAATGGACATGCCCGAAGCCGAGGAAAATCTAACTAAATTTAAAGAGAAGCTTGATGATGATTATCCTGTCTTTCCGATTTCTGCGATTACAAGACAAGGATTACGTGATTTATTATATGAAATTGCTAACCAGCTTGAGAAAACGCCGGAATTTCCTCTTTATGAAGAAGTGGAAGAAGACGATACGGTTAACCGAGTTATGTATCGGCATGAAAAAGCCGAGGAGCAGTTCACTATTACTAGAGAGCCTGATGGCAGCTTTATAGTCAGCGGTGAAAAGCTCGAACGCTTGTTTAAAATGACCGACTTTTCACGTGACGAGTCAGTACGCCGCTTTTCACGCCAGCTAAGATCTATGGGCGTCGACGATGCACTAAGAGAGCGCGGAGCCAAAGACGGCGATACGATTAAGTTGCTTGAATTTGAGTTTGAGTTTGTTGATTAGTTCTTCTTTCGATTGGGGGAGAGGGTTATGGCGAAAAGGGAGTATAATAAAAAGTTTTTTTTAGTCAGGGAAGATGTGTTACCTGAAGCCATGAAAAAAACTTTAGAAGCGAAGGAACTCATTGACAGGGGAAAATCGGAGTCGGTTTGGGATGCTGTACAGCAAGTGGATTTAAGTCGCAGCGCTTTTTATAAGTACCGGGATACCGTCTTTCCATTTCACCGGGTTGTCAAAGAAAAGATTATTTCTTTGTTTTTTTATCTTGAGGATAAACCCGGTGCTCTATCCAAGCTTCTTGGTATTGTTGCTGCCAACTCATGTAATGTATTGACAATCCATCAAACAATACCACTTCAAGGCCGGGCAAACGTCACGCTCTCACTTGATGTAACGGATATGTCAGTGGATTTAGATGAACTGCTTGCTAAATTGGGAAGGCTGGAATTTGTGGATAAGGTAGAAGTACTTAGCTCTGGTGGATAAAAGAGACAGAAAAAAGCTGGATTGGCCCTTGGCTTCCAGCTTTTTATGTATGTTCATTTTCTTCGTTTTCTTCAATTAATATTCCCGCCACTTTCAAAGCCTCTTCTGCCTTCAAAATAGCTTCTACATTTGGTGCAGCCAATGTGTGTAGGTGGATGCCGGAAGTTAAATCCGCTAATAAGGAAGCGTTCGTCTTTTTAATTCTACTTAAGAATGATTGGACTTCCTGTCGATTTGAAACCATGATCGATGCCGTTAAGTCCCCATAGACAGGGTGTTCTACTTTCACATCTTTTACTGTTACACCATGGTCAACGATAATATTTAATTCTGCCTCTGCCTGGTCACGCTGATGGAAACAAGCAATCGTCTTTTCTATTACTTCATTTGCACGATGGATCGGCATATACATATACCCTTGACTAGTGGCAATAATCGGTTCATTACGTGCTTTTAATAAAGTGATATCCCCAACAATCACTTGGCGGCTAACTTTCGTTTTCTTTGCAAGTGTGCTTCCTGTAATGGGGCTGCTACTCTCCTTTAAAAGGCTGATTAGCCATTCTCTTCTTTCTTCGCCAAGCAGCTTTTTAGTTTCTTCTTTCATTATTTAAACCTCCGTTCAAACATCTCTTCTTAAATCTTATCATAAATGAAATATAACTTCCTATTGCACGGAGTCGATATGCATATTTTGTGCTTAGCAGTCATAAGTTTTTGTGAAGATTGTTAGCATTTTGCCTACACATTCATACACTATATGGACTTATGCCTGAGGAGGGGAAATGTGTGAAGATCCATATTGCACAAAAAGGAGAAACACTTTGGAAAATCGCTCAAAAATATGGCGTTAATTTTGAAGAGTTGAAACAAATGAATGCGCAATTATCCAATCCGGATATGATTATGCCAGGAATGAAAATTAAAGTTCCGAGTGCGGGAGGAGCAGTGAAAAAAGAAGCCCAGCACCATCATCACCATCATAAACCGCACCATGTTCCAAAAGAAATGCACCACCATAAACCGCACCACGTACCTAAAGAAATGCCAAAAGCGGAACATCCATTTATCCAGCACAAGGAAGTCCCAATGCCAGTAACGAAAGAAATTATTAAGGAGAAGCCTTACCCAGTTTATCAGCCAGTTATGCCACAGCCTTTGCCGGAAATAGATATTAATAATTATTATATGATGAATCAAATGCAGACACAGGTACAACAGCCAATGCCGGTAAAAGAGGAAGTAAAGGAAGTAAAGGAAGAATATGTAGAAGCTCCAGTAATGCCGCCTGTACAGCCAATGTATAATTACTGTTATCCAGCACAACCTGCCATGCCAATATGCGACCCGTGTTATCCATATCCACAGTCATATGCTCAGCCGTTTCCGCATCATATGATGCCACAAGTACAAGGAGCTATGGCGTATCCAATGCCTATGGGGCATATGCCAATGGGCCAACCAATGCCAGCCATGCTTCCAGGCATGCCAGTAGGGGAATACCAAACAATGCCTCAACATTGGGAGGAAGAATCATCATCATCTAGTCATCCGCACATGGGCATGTATCAGCAGCCAATGCACGGCTATCCCGCAATGCCGATGACAATGGGGGCACAAAGTGATTGTGGCTGTAGCGGAAGTAATCCTGTAGGTGGTGGGTACTATCCACCGCAAGGAATGTCGCCTTATTCAATGCAACCAGGACAGTACCCTGCTTATAACCCTTATCAATATGGACAAATGATGCCAAGTGCTGGCACATATGCTATGCCAGTTCGCAATGATGTTGGAAGTGATAGTGAGGAAGAGGATGAATAAAAGTTTTATAGAAGAGAGAGACGGATTTGACAACCGTCTCCTTCTTTTTCTGAAAAAAAAATCAGGGATACCCTTTATAAATATAAAACGATTAAAACAAAAGGTCTGGCTGTTATCCTCAACGTATGAAAACTGGATTGCAAAAGAATTTTCCTCAGAATCTAAACTCACAATCCAAATAGCATTTACGAAAGAATTGGTCGATAATGGATTTATTCGTACCTATTCATTTCACCCTCAGCGATTTATCGTTGACAATCGTATTTTTGGACTTATCCAATATATTGAACCTGTATCGGAAAATAACTTTCATTACGGAAATGATAATCATATATCCGATTCGCTTCAGCTTTTGGCTCACTTTCATGATACGACAAGCAAGTTTACCTCTTCCTTTAAAAATGAAATACCGAACTTTCGCCAAATTGGTAAATGGAATAGAAGGTTAATGGATTTTTATTATTCAATGAATGAACATAAACTTAGTCCGGCTTATTCCTATTTACAACAATTTTCCCGCATCGGGGAGTGGGCGCTCAATAAATTACAAGATGATGAGCTTTTTTTTACGAGCAAACCGCATTGCATTATTCATGGAGATCTGGCGAGTCACAATTTTATTAAAGGAAAAGATGGCACTCTTTATTTAATCGACTTTGATTTAATCAGCATTGCGCCGTCGCATATTGATCTTTTGCAAATGTGTAACAGAGTCCTTCCAGCGCTTAATTGGAGCAGCGATCGTTTATTTTCATTAGAACAAATAAGAATCTATAAAGAGACACGACCCTTTCTAGCTGCACTTGTTTTTCCAACAGATATTTTTAGAGAGTGGAACTATTTTGCAAATAGCACTGCACCAGAACGACAAAGAAGATGGGTTTTTTTGGAGAAATTGATATTTGGTCAATTAAAAGAAAGAATGGAGTTTTACAGGACAATGATTGAGAAAGTGGAAGCGATATGAGGACGGGCTGTTGTTTATAATCGATTTCGGTATAAAATCGTTAAAGGTGAGAATATGGATATTCGTGTAAATTTTTGGGCACCCTATAGCTAAGCAAGTCATTTAAAGCTATAGAGGTGATCCATATGAAATGTATTGTAAAAATGATTATTTCACTGATGCTACTGTTTAGCTGTTTAAGTCTATTTTATTTTGCTGGGCAACAGCCAACAAGAGCAGATGAAAGGACCCCCTCCAATGCTATTAAAGAGCTTGATATTCCGGATAATCCGCTGATATTAGATGTGACTTTAAAGCGGAAGTACATCGATGGTGAGATAAGTGAAGAAACAGTAAAAGAAACCATTTGGGCGCTTGAGGATTTTTGGACAAAATATGAAACATGGCAACTTGTAGATATGGATGAAGATCATCTTGTTTTTGAATTATTTGTCGATGATATTTCTCCGCTTTTAAAATTAAATGGATTTTTTGGTCTTTCAGAGGATGGTATTTTGTCTATTTATAATGGTAAGCCAGATCAGGAGGATATCATTCAATCATTTTTCCAAATCGATATAAAAAAGCTCGAAGGGAAAAAGCGGGACCAATTAAAGCAAGGTATCCCAGTAAAAACGAAAGAAGACTTTACTGAAGTGCTGGAAGCAATGAAAAATTATTCATTAGAATGAACACATAGAAAGAGCCCGCAAGACAAGAAGCCGGGCTCTTTCAGACTGTAGACAAACTCGAATCAACGAGTTGTTTACAGTCTTTTTAATAGGATAGAGCTGGTTTTACGCAGCTCACCCCGCGGAAAGCGTCCGCCTGGAGCGGAAATCAACAGTATTCCATAAGACCCTTTTACATTAAGGGGACTTTTTCAGTGCCCTCCACTTTTTTTGCATTATTTTTGGTGTTCGTGTCTTTCTACATTATCTAAATGCTCATGGCCCGCTTGTGTGTGTGCATTTTGCTTATAAAATGGATTGTCTTCTTCCTCATATTCCTTCTTGCGGCTGATTCTATTCTCTAATTCAAAAAGATGATCTGCTGACAAAACCCCAGTTCTTCCTAAATCATATTCACTGTCTACAAGGACGAGAATCTTCCCGTTCTCCACCTCAATCGCATATTGATCCACATCGTAATCATTCATTCCCATATCAAGTAAAAAATCTGCGTATCGGGAGTGTTCGCTGCTATTCCCTGAGAAGAAAGATTTTAATTCATCCCAAAAACCTCTCCTATCATCATCCATATGAACCGTGTGATCGATGGCAACACCCGCTTTTTCTTCAATCACTCTCGTTTCATAATCATCATTAGCGATAACATGAATATGGCTTTTATCAATACCATCTTGTTTCATTGAATCAATGGCTCGTAATGCTTGATAGCTTGATGAGAATATCCCGACAACATTTTTTTTCATGATTGAAAACCTCCTATGATTTTCAAAATGGATTGCATTGATTGGCTGATAAGAGATTGAGAGTGCAACAACAAAACCCTATCCATATTCATTGTTGCATAACACATACCCCTTATTTTCTAAACTAAACTACTTGCAGAAAAGAACATATGTTTTTTGTTTCAATCAAATAAGCATTTTATGGTACAATATTGGATAGCATGATAGAGGAGAGAATACATTGTACGAGTATATTAAAGGTACAGTAGAACATACTGGGCCTGAATTTGTTGTTATTGACAATAACGGGATAGGCTATCAAATTCTTACACCTAATCCGTTTATTTTTTCAAGTAAAAAAGGTGTGGAAACCATTATTTATACATACCAGCACGTTCGCGAAGATATCATTGCTTTATATGGCTTTGAAACGATTGAGGAAAAGCTTATGTTCAGAAAGCTTCTAAGCGTATCAGGTATCGGACCAAAAGGAGCATTAGCGATTCTGGCATTTGGGGAGCCGGGACAAGTAATACGTGCGATTGAAAATGAAGACGAAAAATTTTTAACAAAGTTTCCAGGTGTCGGTAAAAAAACGGCTAGACAAATGATCCTTGATTTGAAAGGAAAGCTCCACGACGTCGTTCCTAATGTTTCTTTCGATTTATTCTCCGAAGAACTGGACGTTCCAGCAGCAAACAATCCCCGGAACGAAGACGAGCTAGATGAAGCACTCTTGGCGTTGGCAGCACTTGGATATTCAGAAAGAGAACTGAAAAAAGTCGGACCAAAATTAGAAGGGAAAGATTGGACGACTGATCAATATATTAAACAGGCGTTGCAATTACTATTAAAATAAAATCATTTAAAGGAGGAAGAATAGGATGGAGGATAGGGTGCTGTCAGGGGAAGCGATGATGAATGATCTTTCATTCGAACAAAGTCTCCGTCCTCAGAGGCTATCACAATATATCGGTCAGGATAAGGTGAAAAATAATCTAGCTGTATTTATTGAAGCTGCAAAAATGAGGCAGGAAACCCTTGACCATGTCCTTTTATATGGCCCTCCCGGTCTTGGAAAAACAACCTTGGCTGTAGTGATTGCCAATGAAATGGGAGTAAATGTGCGAACCACTTCTGGGCCGGCAATCGAGCGTCCTGGAGACCTTGCAGCCATTCTTACTTCCTTAGAGCCTGGTGAGGTACTGTTTATTGATGAAATTCATCGTTTGCCTAAGGCGATAGAAGAGGTTTTATATCCTGCTATGGAGGATTACTGCTTGGATATCGTAATCGGTAAAGGGCCTGAGGCGAGATCGGTAAGGCTTGAATTACCCCCTTTTACGCTTGTCGGCGCAACGACAAGAGCTGGTGCTGTCTCAGCGCCGTTGCGAGACCGATTTGGCGTTTTATGCCGACTCGAATATTATAATGAAGAGCACTTGACGGACATCGTTGTAAGGACCGCTGAGATTCTAGAAACAGATATCGATTGGAATGGGGCTATTGAAATTGCGAGACGTTCAAGGGGGACGCCGAGGATCGCCAACAGACTGTTAAGGAGAGTGCGGGATTTTGCTCAAGTGAGAGCAGATGGTATCATTACGCTCACACTTGCTGATGAAGCGCTCGAATTATTACAAGTCGATCGTCTTGGTCTCGATCATATTGATCATAAGTTGCTTAAAGGTATTATCGATAGATTTAGGGGCGGTCCGGTCGGAATAGATACGATTGCTGCAAGTATTGGTGAGGAAGCGTCCACCATTGAGGATGTATACGAACCTTACTTATTGCAAATCGGCTTCTTGCAAAGGACACCAAGAGGAAGAATCGCCACTCCTCATGTGTACAACCATTTTAATATGGAGATGCCAAGCGAATGAGTGGCATCTCCAAGCTGTTAATGATTGTTGGAGGAGCTATTTTTTTGGTTGGTTTTCTCTTCCAGTTTGTGAAGCTCGGAAAATTGCCAGGCGACATTATTGTGAAAAAAGGAAATACTACATTCTTCTTTCCAGTGATGACCTCAATTATTATAAGTATTATTTTGACAGCAGTTCTTTATGTTGTTGGGAGGTTTAAATAACGTTGAAAGTAGAAATGTTCAATTTTGATTTGCCTGAGGAACTCATTGCCCAAGTACCGCTCGAAAATCGTACGAGCAGCCGATTAATGGTTCTTGATAAGCAAACAGGCGAAATCAAACACGAAATTTTTAAAAATATTACCGAATACTTGCGGGAAGGTGACTGCCTGGTGTTAAATGACACGAGGGTTCTTCCTGCCAGGCTGCTCGGGTCAAAACCTGATACCGGAGCGAAGATTGAAGTTCTCTTGTTAAAGCAAATAGAAGGGGACAAGTGGGAAACATTAATTAAACCCGCAAAACGAGTAAAAATAGGCACGGAAATTACGTTTGGGAACGGAAAGCTCAAAGCAGTTTGTGTGGGGGAGGAAGAGCATGGTGGCAGGCTTCTTGAGTTCAGCTACGAAGGCATCTTTTATGAGGTGCTCGATGCGCTTGGGAAAATGCCGCTGCCGCCGTATATAAAAGAACAGTTAGAGGATCAAGATCGCTATCAAACTGTTTTTGCGAAGGAACGGGGATCAGCAGCTGCCCCTACAGCTGGACTGCATTTTACCGAAGACTTACTCGATGAAATCAAGGATAAAGGTGTAAAAATTGCTTTTATCACACTTCATGTAGGACTTGGTACTTTTAGACCTGTGAGCGTTGAGAATATTGATGATCACGAAATGCATTCCGAATTTTACCGTGTGACGGAAGAAACGGCATCCATGCTTAATGAGGTTAAACAGCAAGGAGGCAGAATCATTTCCGTTGGAACGACGTCTACTCGTACACTCGAAACGATTGCCGCAGCCAACGATGGAAAGTTTGCAGCTGGAAATGGTTGGACGGATATATTTATCTTTCCTGGATACACATTCAAGGCGATAAATGGAATGATAACGAATTTCCATTTGCCAATGTCCACTTTGATTATGCTCGTCAGTGCATTGGCGGGTCGTGAACATGTGCTTAACGCTTATAAGGAAGCCGTAAGCGAACGTTATCGATTTTTTAGTTTTGGAGATGCAATGCTAATATTATAAAAGAGAGGAATAGGATCTCATGGCTGCGATAAAATACGAGTTGATCAAAACATGCAAGCAGACGGGGGCGCGTCTTGGTATGATTCATACGCCCCACGGTTCATATGAAACACCAATGTTCATGCCTGTCGGGACTCTAGCTACGGTGAAGACGATGTCTCCCGAGGATTTAAAGGAGATGGGTGCCGGTTTTATTTTGAGTAATACATACCATCTGTGGCTTCGACCAGGACATGAAATTGTCGAAGAAGCGGGAGGGCTTCATTCATTTATGAATTGGGATCAGGCGATTCTAACGGATTCAGGAGGCTTCCAAGTATTTTCTCTAAGTGAATTTAGAAAAATTGAAGAAGAAGGCGTCCACTTCCGTAATCATTTAAATGGTGATAAATTATTTTTATCACCTGAAAAAGCAATGGAAGTGCAAAATGCTCTCGGAGCGGATGTTATGATGGCGTTCGATGAATGCCCGCCATTCCCGGCAACACATGAATATATGAAAAAATCCGTAGAACGTACTTCACGTTGGGCGGAGCGATGCTTAGAAGCTCATAAGCGTCCGGGAGATCAAGGGTTGTTTGGAATCGTTCAAGGTGGAGAATATGAAGATTTACGACGTTTGAGCGCTAAGGATCTTGTTTCTTTAGATTTTCCTGGCTATGCAATCGGCGGCCTTTCTGTCGGAGAACCGAAAGATGTGATGAATAGGGTGTTGGATTTTACTGCACCTTTATTGCCTGCGGACAAGCCTCGGTATTTGATGGGCGTTGGTTCACCTGATTCGTTAATTGATGGCGCGATTCGCGGAATGGACATGTTTGACTGCGTTCTGCCTACCCGTATTGCCAGAAATGGTACGTTAATGACAAGCAATGGTCGTCTAGTTGTAAAGAATGCCGCATATGCTCGGGATTTTGGTCCCCTTGATGAAAATTGTGATTGCTACACATGCCGAAATTATTCAAGAGCATATATCCGCCACTTGCTTAAATGTGACGAAACGTTCGGAATTCGACTTACTACTTATCATAATTTATATTTTCTGTTAAACTTGATGAAGCAAGTCAGAAATGCGATTAAAGAAGATCGCCTTGGTGACTTCAAAACAGAATTTTTTGAGCGATATGGATTTAATCTTCCGAACGCGAAAAATTTCTAATATAAACTTGATGTAAAGGAGGGAATAAGGAATGCCAGAAACATTATTAAGTTTAATGCCGTTTATTTTAATGTTTGTTCTATTTTACTTCTTGTTAATTAGACCAAATCAAAAACGTCAAAAAGCAGTTCAAACGATGCAAAGCAGTTTGCAAAAAGGTGATAAGATTGTTACGATTGGTGGTCTTCACGGTATAATCGATGCTGTGGATGAAGGGAAAATCGTCATTTTATGTGGTGATGGCAGCAGACTTACATACGATCGTGCTGCTATCCGTGATGTGGTTGAATCGGCAGCAAGTAAATAATTATCTTTCGAAGAAAAAAGAAGCGGGTCAATATTTTGACGCAGCTTCTTTTTTTATATTTAGTTAAGAGGAATGAGCATGGCCCGACAAGATATTAACGCCTAGGACACCACCCATCATCGCCGTTAATATATAACATATGTGATAAATCAGCTGCTCCATAGAAAAAAATGAACTGTGGCCCAAATATTGGTACATAAGGATGATTATGCTGTACAACAAACCCGTTGAACCACCAATCAACCAACCCTTTTGTTTACCTTTGCCGCCACATATGAACCCGCCAGCAAATACAGAGAAAAATGAAATGATGGTAACGAGCAATCTGATGGATTTTTCCTGAGTATCAGTGAAATGAAGGATAAGAGAAAAGATTAAACTAGATATAACCGCTAAAAGTAGGATGGCAATAACCCCATATAGCACCGAGACTCCAAATTTTTTAGCTTCGATTGATACTCCCTCCTTTCGTCCTTTCTTAGCTTGACCTCATTGGTCTCGTCCTCTCTATTACATGCTTATTCATACAGTTTAATTTTAGAATGATTTTTGGGTTGTTTTCCCGCAATTTTTCACGTCCCGATGGAGCATACTATAGTTGAATGCGTAAATAGGCTCTTGAATTTCCGAAACCTACTGGGAATTTAGCTTTATTAAATATTTGATATTCGTTTTCAAAACCTTTTAAAAAAAGACATGCCAAAAGCGTCACATATTTACTTTTTTAAAAGGCTGTTTTTGCAAACATTGTTGCTTACTAAAGTAGTGCGTGGTTGATTTCCGCTACAGTTGCTCGCTTTCCGCACCCCCCCCCCGGAAAGCGTCCGCCTAGAACGGAAATCAACGGTGGCTGGCTCTCGCGTAGTATGTAGATTATTATCTGGTTCAATATAAAATAGGCAATTTTACTAATAAAAAGTGAGATATCCCCTATTAAATATAGGAGGAGAAATAAGAAAATAGTACAAGAAAACCTTGTACCATCTGACTCGGTGAATGCCGAGAGTCTATGTTAAAGTCAGGAGGAAGTGTAATGGAAAAGTTCATCATCATTATTTTGCGTACGATTCTTTTGTATGGAGTGATTCTAGTCATTTTCCGGATGATGGGAAAGCGAGAAATTGGCGAATTAAGTGTTTTAGACTTAGTCGTATTTATTATGATTGGTGAAATGGCGGTTGTTGCGATTGAACAGCATACAGATCCATTATTTAATACGCTCGTTCCGATGGGGGTACTTCTCCTAATTCAAATCGCTGTATCATATTTTTCTCTGAAAAGCAGGAACTTCCGACGTTTAATCGATGGAAAGCCAGCGGTCATTATTAAGAATGGTAAAATTGATGAACATAAAATGAAGAAGCTTCGCTACAATTTTGACGATCTTCTCATGCAGTTGAGAACGAAGGACATTTCGAATATTGCGGATGTGGAATTCGCAATATTGGAAACGTCTGGTGAGCTATCCATCTTTAAAAAAGGAAACAAAAAGAAAGAGGGATCGTATACAATTCCATTTATATTGAATGGTGACGTCCAACAAGATCATCTTGAAGAGGCAGGAAAAAGCGAAACATGGCTTCGGAAAGAACTTGAAACGAGAGGCCATAATGAAATAGAAAATATTTCTTTTTGCAGTTTTCAAGATGGGAAGTTTTTTATCGATTATATTGACAATCCCGACGAACCTAGATAGAACTTGTCTCTATTTATGCAATTAGTTTATTGATAAACGGAATCTTGGTAAGATCATCTTTTTGAAGTAGCTTCAAGCAAATAAGTAAGATGATATACAAGAGAGATGTCAAAAGGATTCCAATCAAAAGATCCAGAAGCGATGACATTGAATCAGCAAATACTTTTTTAATCAAATAGTTTCCTATCCAGCAGGTAGTAAGGGCTGCTATACCAAACTTAATATAATGAAGTATATAAATCGTAAACTGTATGCGCTTTAACACTGTTGCGTAATGAAGCATTGTGATAAGAACTGTACCAGCTGCAATCCCTAGGGCAACACCATTTATACCGAATTCAGTCCTGGATGCGAGTACAAAAATGACACCGATTTTCATCGCGTTTCCAATTAAACTGTTGATCATCGCTGCTTTGGCTAAATCAAGGGACTGTAAAATAGCCAGTAGCGGTCCTTGATAGTAATGGAAAATAAAAAATGGCGCCATTAGTTTAATAAAGCCTGCTCCATTTGATGACCCGTACATCCATGACATGAGTGGTTCGGCATAAACATATAAAATGACGATAGCGAGTCCGCCAGTCAATAAGGCAAACCTTAGCGCTTGTTGTAGCCGATACTCTACAAGTTGATAATTACGACTTGCGTTTGCTTCACTGACCGCTGGTACGAGCGCGGTAGAGAGCGAATAAGTAATGAAAGAGGGAAGCGTAAGTAATGGCAGTGCATAACCAGTTAAGAGTCCATACTGCTTAGTGGCCATACCTGCAGCTACGCCGGCAAGCAGTAAGCTATGTGAGACAACGATTGGTTCAAAAAACCACGAAAGGGAACCGATCATTCTGCTGCCCGTAGTTGGTATACCAACACTTAGCAATTCCTGAAGTGTTTGTTTTCCACTTTGGATAGATTTGAAAAAATGTTTACGGACTGGAAACTTCTTCTTCGCTTTAAACATTGCAAATAAATAAATGAGCGATGCTAACTCACCTAGAACAGATGCCACCATGGCTGCCGCCGCCGCATATTCTATTCCAAGATGTAAAAAGCTCTTTGCAAAAAAAACGATTAAAGCAATACGGACAGCTTGCTCCAATACTTGTGATACTGCTGCAGGCTTCATGTTCTGCTTACCTTGGAAATAGCCTCTAATTACCGACGATATGGCTACAATTGGAATAATTGGAGCAATGGCTACAAGCGGATAATATATTCTCTGATCGGTGAAAAGAGTTTTAGATAAAAAGGGAGCGGCTAAAATTAGAGCTGGTGTGAATAAAAGAGATAGTGAAACGGTGACTGCAAGAGAGACCGTTAGTATTTTTTTAGTTTTTCGCTTGTCCCCTTTTGCTTCTGCCTCCGCCACAGCTTTAGAAATTGCTACTGGCAGCCCCATTTGGGTAAGTGTGATGACAAGTATTAGTGTTGGGAATGCCATCATAAATAGTCCAACACCTTCTGCACCTATCATTCGGGCAATTACAATTCTGTTAATAAAGCCGAGCAGCCTTGTAATAAGCCCGGCAACCATTAAAATCATTGTCCCTCTAAGAAACTTTGACATCCTTGTCCCTGCCTTCTCAAATGTGTTCCGTTCGATTACAATGAGTATATGCATCAAAGTGGACAAAGCATGACAAGTTACTTTCGAACGATAAAAATATTTGGAAGGCGGTAATAAAATGGAGACGAAGAAACATCCATACGACCCATATTTTAATGTATTGACGCCTGTATTGGTTAGTAAAGTAGAAGAATTTATTGTTCTGGGGTATGGGGAAGTAAATAAGCATGACTTATGGCTGTTTTTAACAAAGAAAAAGTGGAAAAAGCATAAGGAAGGCATTAGGATGTATGAGCTCGTATCGGACGTGCTATCATTAAATATTGGTGAATTTATGAACTTTATTACTGTAGAAGCTTTTAAATCACCTAATTTGCTTTCTGATTTAGATAGTGAAGAATTACAGGAATTACTTCAGCCTAAAGCTGAATAAACGAAAAATGTGAATTGACAGCACTTTTCATCTACTTCATAATAATCTTATTGAAATATAGTTTAGTTTAAGTCTTACTGCATACATATTGTTCATCATCGCAAGGGGGATATTTATTTAATGGTAAAAAGAAGCAGAATTGTCGCCTTTTTTCTAATTGTCATTTTTATGGCGGGCATTATGGGGACGACATCAAATACGATTATTAAGAATATTAAGTTGGGCCTTGATCTGCAGGGTGGATTTGAAGTTTTATATGATGTTAAGGCTCTTAATAAAAATCAAAAAGTCGATAGAGAAACGCTTGTCCACACTACAGAGGCCCTTAATAAGCGTATTAATGTAATCGGAGTAAGTGAGCCGAATATTACGATTGAAGGCACAAACAGAATTAGAATCCAGTTAGCTGGAGTCGAAGATCAGAATCAAGCTCGTGAAATGCTAGGGACTCAAGCTACCCTAACTTTCCGAGATGTGAATGACAATATCATGCTTGACGGCACAGATTTAGTTGAAGGCGCTGCTAAGATGACTTTTTCAACACAAAATAACCAACCAATTATTCTTGTTGAAATGAAGGATCGGAAAAAGTTTCGCGATGTCACAGAAAAAATCGTTCATATGGCGCCGAACAATCAGCTTGCGATCTGGCTTGATTTTGAAGAAGGTGTGGACTCCTATAAAGAGGCAGTAGCGAGTAATAACCCTAAACTTCTCTCAGCGCCAAATGTAAATCAAGTATTTAATGACACGAGTGTTTCAATTGAAGGGAACTTTACGAAAGAAGAAGCGGAAAACTTAGCAAACTTGCTGAACGCAGGAGCTCTTCCTGTTAAGCTGACAGAAGTATATTCAACTTCGGTCGGAGCAAAATTCGGTGAACAAGCAATGAACAAGACAGTTACTGCTGGCATTCTGGGAATTGCTCTTATTTTCTTGTTTATGATCGTTTTTTATCGTTTCCCAGGTTTTATAGCGACGATTACTCTTTCCATTTATATTTATTTAATTTTGCTTATTTTTGATTTGATGAACGGTGTCCTGACTTTGCCAGGTATCGCAGCGTTAATTCTCGGGGTCGGAATGGCAGTCGATGCCAATATTTTGACATACGAGCGATTTAAGGAAGAAATAAAAGTAGGCCGTTCTCTCAAATCTGCTTTTCAGGCAGGAAATAAATCATCCTTTGTGGCCATCTTTGATGCCAATATTACAACCTTACTAGCAGGAGCCGTTCTTTTCTACTTTGGGACAAGCTCTGTCAAAGGCTTTGCCACTATGTTGATCGTCAGTATTTTAATGAGTTTTCTTACAGCAGTCTATGGATCCAGATTATTGCTTGGCCTTTGGGTGAACAGTCGTTTCTTAAAGGATAAGCCGGGCTGGTTCGGAGTTAAGCGATCTGAAATCCATCAGCTTTCAGAAAACGTAAGTACACTTGATTTGAAAACAAAATTTGACCGTTTTGATTTTGTCAAACATCGGAAAAAATTCTATGCCCTCTCTACGATTTTATTAGTGAGCGGAATCATCGTTTTAGCGATTTTCCGCCTAAACCTTGGTCTTGATTTTTCAAGTGGAACACGGGTGGAAATTGACGCTGGAAAGCCGCTTACAACTGAGGAAGTTAAAGCTGAACTAGATGCGATCCATTTACCAGCCGATGATATCGTACTTTCAGGGAACGAAAATGAAATTGGCGTTGCACGTTATAAAGGGGTACTTTCGGCAACTGGAATTTCTGACTTGAAAACGCATATGGTCGATAAATACGGTTCCGAACCGAATGTAAGCACAGTTTCGCCAACTGTTGGCAAGGAACTCGCCAAAAATGCTTTCTATGCATTGGCGATTGCGGCGCTTGGTATCGTTATATACGTATCGTTCCGCTTTGAATTTGCTATGGGACTGTCTTCCGTACTAGGCCTTGTTCATGACGCATTTTTTATCCTAGCATTTTTCAGTTTGACGAGATTAGAGGTTGATATCACCTTTATTGCTGCGGTATTGACGATTATCGGTTATTCCATCAATGATACGATCGTGACATTTGATCGGATTAGGGAAAACATGGTTGCGAAGAAACGCTTAAAATCCGAAGAGGATATCGCTGAAGTTGTAAATAGAGGATTGCATCAAACATTGACTCGGTCAATTAATACGATATTGACCGTAATTATCACCGTTGTTGCATTACTATTCCTTGGTAGTGAATCAATTCGCAACTTCTCGCTTGCATTACTAGTTGGCCTTATTGCTGGAATGTATTCTTCTATCTTCATCTCGGCACAGCTATGGTACGATTTAAAGGTAAAAGAACTTAAGAAAAAAGGACCGATCAATACGGTGAAAGAAAAGAAAAAATGGTCTGATGAACCTCAGGTATAAAACTGTAAAAACTTTTTAAAAACTGCAGAACAAATCTGCAGTTTTTTTTCATCTTCAAGGGTAGAATAAAAGGGGAAATGTTTTAAAAAGGAGCTTATTTATGAAGCAAGCTGATCGTTTTAAGCAAGCCGAATTTGCAGCATGGCTTGGGATAATTATTAATATCGTTCTGACTGTTGTTAAAGGGGTGATTGGGGTCAAGGCAAACAGCAAAGCGCTCATCGCCGACGCTGTCCATTCTGCATCAGATATTGCCGGCTCATTTGCAGTATATATTGGGCTGCGTGCGGCTAAACAGCCACCTGATGATGATCATCCGTATGGCCATGGAAAGGCAGAATCGATTGCAGCCATCATTGTTGCTGTCGTGCTTTTTATTGCGGGTATTCAAATCGGAAAATCATCCATTACAGCTTTTTTCACTCCTCTTGCAGCACCGGGTGGGATTGCCATCTACGCCGTAATATTTTCCATTATTGTTAAAGAGGCTCTTTTTCGCTATAAATTCCGTTTGGGCAAACAATTGAATAGCGATGCATTGATTGTAAACGCATATGAACATCGTTCAGATGTGTATTCTTCCATCGCTGCTTTAATCGGAATCGCTGCCTCTATTTTGGGAGGAAAATTAAACGTCAGCTGGCTTGAATACGGTGATCCACTCGCAGGCGTACTCGTTTCTATATTGGTGCTCAGGATGGCTTGGAAACTTGGAGCTGATTCCATCCATAACACATTGGATCACGTCTTGCACGATGAAGATACGGTAGAATTCATGGAGCTTGTTGCTTCTGTGCCTGGTGTTAAAAAAATTGGCCAACTTCATGCAAGGGAACATGGTTATTACGTAATTATTGATTTGAAAATATCTGTTGATCCGAATATTACCGTTGAAGAAGGGCATCAGATCGGCAAAAATGTAAAGAAGAAACTAATGAGCAATCCCGGCGTCCATAATGTTTTTATACATATTAACCCTTATGATAGCGATGATTAAAGAAAACAGCAGATTGCTTGAATGCTGTTTTCTTCTTCATGTCAGCTTAGATCTCCTCCAACTTTTCTTCATTGTAAGATAGGTAACACTTTTGTATAATAGGTAAGTCTGAGGGGTGAACAAATGTTATATCCAAAAACACGCTGGGTCATTCGGGAGTCGAATGAATTGGCAGGCAAAGAACTAGCAAAGCAATTGAACATTGCCCCACTTGTAGCTACTTTATTAGTCAATCGCGGAATAAGCGATCATGATGAGGCAAAGAAATTTTTATACACAGAAAATGAAGAATTCCATAGCCCATTTTTATTGAATGATATGCAACCTGCTGTGGAAAGAATTAAAAGTGCTATTGAAGGCCAAGAGCCGATTCTTATATTTGGTGATTACGATGCCGATGGTGTAACGAGCACCTCGGTTATGATGGATGTATTAAGTAATTTAGGCGCAAATGTCCGATATTACATACCGAATCGTTTTACAGAAGGTTACGGTCCGAACGAAAATGCATTTCGGGAAGCCGCCGCTTCAGGTATTAAGCTAATCATTACTGTTGATACAGGTATTTCAGCGACCAATGAGGCAAGTCTTGCAAAAGAGCTCGGAATGGATCTGATTATTACTGATCATCATGAACCAGGGCAGGAGCTTCCTGATGCTTTTGCGATTATCCATCCAAAGCTTCCTAATACGAATTATCCTTTTCCGGATCTCGCAGGGGTCGGAGTGGCATTTAAGCTTGCCCATGCGTTAAGTGATGATGTTCCTTGGCATTTGCTTGATCTTGCTGCAATTGGCACGATTGCGGACCTTGTCCCGCTTCATGGCGAAAATCGCCTTATTGTAAAAGCTGGACTAAAAAGAATGGCAACATCGACTCGCCCGGGGCTACTCGCATTGTGTAAAATAGCGGGAACAAAGCTTTCCGATGCCGATGAAGAAATGGTCGGATTTGCGATTGCACCAAGGCTTAATGCTGCGGGTAGGCTTGAGCATGCAGGGCCAGCGGTAGAGTTGTTGATGACTAACGATTCTACAAATGCTGCACATTTGGCGGAAGAAATAGATGCCATGAATAAAGAACGAAAATTCATCGTAACAGAAATTACTAAAGAAGCAGTTAAAATGGTAGAAGAAGAGTTTCCGCCTGAAGAAAACAATGTTATCGTTATTGGAAAAGAAGGCTGGAACCCTGGAGTGATAGGCATTGTAGCTTCAAGGCTTGTTGAACGTTTTTACAGGCCTGCCATTGTACTTAGTTATGATGAGGAAACAGGTATGGCAAAAGGATCAGCGAGAAGTATACATGGATTTGATTTATTTAAAAATCTTACTGCATGCAAAGACTTACTTCCACATTTCGGTGGCCATCCAATGGCAGCAGGAATGACACTTCATACTAGTGATGTAGAACTACTTCGCACAAAGCTAAATCACGCTGCAGATGCACAGCTTTCGGCTGAAGATTATATTCCGATTACGGAGCTGGATGCATCTCTTGATCTAGCTGAAATAGATCTTGAGTCTATTCGCCAACTTGATATGCTTGCTCCATATGGCATGAAAAACCCAAAACCAAAAGTAATGGTTCATGGAGCAGATGCTTCGGGGATCAGAAAAATTGGCGGAAATAAAACCCATTTAAAATTGACACTTGAAAAGCCCGGATATGCCCTCGATGGAGTTGGTTTTCATCTCGGTGGTGTTGCCGATGAAATATCACCAGGTTCAAAAGTATCCGTAATTGGAGAGCTTTCCATTAATGAATGGAACAATATAAAGAAGCCTCAAATTCTCTTGAAGGATATTGCGATCAAAGATTGGCAGCTATTTGATATGCGGGGGAATAAAAAAATTAATGAATGGATTTCGCAAATAAATGATAAGAAGACAAGCATTATCATATTTTCAGAAAAACATTTAAATAAGTTCTCATTTAGTGAATCGATGTTTAATACAGTTGTAATAAGTGATCGTGATCAAGCAGAAAAACTCGATATAAGTAAGAAGAACATTGTGTTATTTGACTTGCCGCAGGATATAGAGATGCTTGAAAAACTTGTAAGCGGAAAGAAACCTGCACGAATTTATACTCATTTTTATCAAGAAGAAAACCATTTCTTCAGTACGTTACCAACAAGAGATCATTTTAAATGGTATTATGCTTTTCTAATAAAGCGCCGTTCATTTGATATGAAAAAATATGGCAATGATCTTGCGGCACATCGCGGTTGGTCGAGGGAAACGATTGAATTCATGTCACAAGTGTTTTTTGAACTGGATTTTGTTACAATAAAGGATGGACTCATTACAATCAATTCAGAGAAAACAAAAAAGGATTTAAGTGATTCACCTGCGTATCAAAGAAAGCAGGCGCAAATGAATGTGGAAAAGGAACTGCTGTATTCATCGTATCAGCAATTAAAACAATGGTTCGATGACAGGCTGGTGCACACTGTGCCCAATGAGGAGGAAATAAAAGTATGGACTTAAAACAATTTATTACAATCGTTCCTGACTGGCCTAAGGAAGGAATCAAGTTTAAAGATATTACCACTTTAATGGATAATGGTGAAGCATACCATTATGCTACAGACAAAATCGTTGAATATGCTAAGGAAAAGAAAATTGATGTCGTTGTAGGTCCAGAAGCGCGCGGCTTTATCATTGGCTGTCCAGTTGCTTATGCACTCGGGGTTGGTTTTGCCCCAGTTCGTAAAGAGGGAAAGCTGCCTCGGGAAACCATTAAGGTTGAATATGGCAAAGAATATGGTAAAGATGCCCTTACAATTCACCGGGATGCAATAAAACCTGGGCAGAGGGTGCTAATAACCGATGACTTGTTAGCTACTGGCGGAACAATTGAAGCGACCATTGAGCTTGTAGAAAAGCTTGGCGGGATTGTTGCAGGTATAGCTTTCCTAATTGAATTGACTTATTTAGATGGAATGAAAAAGCTTGATGGCTACGATATACTAACCCTAATGAGATTTTAATTCATCGACACTATATTGTAGTAAAAAGCACTCGTAGAGAGTGCTTTTTACATACACAATATGATTTGCAGATATTCGACATTCTTTGACTTTTATAAAAAAAAAGTTGTCAAAACCTTTACAAGTGTAGCTTAAATCTCGATAATAGATATTATATTCATTTTTTATAACGGAAATTTTCTTAGCATTCAATTTTTTTAAAAAGGTGATCCTCATGGCAAAAGATCAAATATTATCTGCTGAAGAAGTGATAGAACGGACAAGTAAATATTTAAATGAGGAGCATGTTGCATTTGTACGCAAGGCGTATGAATTTGCAAGTTTTGCCCATAAGGATCAATTTCGCAAATCAGGCGAGCCTTATATCATTCATCCAATCCAAGTGGCTGGCATTCTTGCCGATCTCGAAATGGATCCGGCAACGCTTGCGGCGGGCTTTCTTCACGATGTCGTAGAAGATACGCCAGTAACAATTGCGGAAATTGCTTCTGGCTTTGACAGTGAAGTGGCGATGCTTGTCGATGGTGTTACGAAACTCGGAAAAATTAAATATAAATCGCATGAGGAACAGCAAGCCGAAAATCATCGGAAAATGTTTGTTGCCATGGCGCAAGATATTAGAGTCATACTCATCAAGTTGGCGGACAGGCTTCATAATATGCGGACTCTTAAGCATCTGCCTCCTGAGAAACAAAGACGAATTGCAAATGAGACGATAGAAATATTTGCTCCGCTGGCCCATCGTCTCGGGATATCCAAAATCAAATGGGAGCTTGAAGATACTTCTCTCCGCTACTTAAATCCACAGCAATATTATCGAATTGTTAACTTAATGAAAAGAAAGCGCAATGAACGAGAGCAATATCTTGAAGATGTCATGTTAGAAGTTAAAAATCAGCTTGGTGAAGTAGATATAAAAGCGGATGTATCAGGAAGACCGAAACATATATATTCCATTTATCGAAAGATGGTTATCCAGCACAAACAATTTAATGAAATCTATGATTTACTTGCTGTCAGGATTATTGTTAACAGCATTAAAGATTGCTATGCAGTGCTTGGAATTATCCATACATGCTGGAAACCAATGCCTGGGCGGTTTAAGGATTATATTGCAATGCCTAAGCCAAATATGTACCAATCACTTCACACGACTGTGATTGGTCCAAAAGGCGATCCGCTTGAGGTTCAAATTAGAACGATTGATATGCATCGTATCTCGGAGTACGGGGTTGCGGCTCACTGGGCGTATAAAGAGGGAAAAACAATGAGCCCTCAAGCATCTTTTGAAAAGAAACTTTCTTGGTTCCGAGAGATTTTGGAATTTCAAAATGAAGCGGAAAATGCCGAGGAATTTATGGAATCGCTGAAAATCGATTTGTTTTCCGATATGGTGTTTGTCTTTACGCCAAAAGGTGACGTAATCGAACTTCCTGCAGGCTCTGTGCCAATCGATTTTGCTTACCGTATCCACTCTGAAATTGGAAATAAGACAATTGGCGCCAAAATTAATGGTAAAATTGTCACCTTGGACTATAAATTAAAGACAGGTGACATTATTGAAATTTTAACATCCAAACATTCCTACGGTCCAAGTCAAGACTGGTTAAAATTAGCGCAGACGTCACAAGCAAAAAATAAAATTAGGACCTTTTTCAAACGGCAGCGGAAAGAAGAGAATATCGTTAAGGGTAAAGAACTAGTTGAGAAAGAAATTAAGGAAATGGAATTTGACTTAAAGGAAGTCATGACTGCAGAAAATATTAAAAAAGTTGCAGATAAATTCAATTTCTCCCATGAAGACGATATGTATGCAAGTGTTGGTTATAATGGTATTTCGGCTCTTCAAGTGGCAAATCGCTTAACTGAAAAGTTAAGAAAGAAGCGAGATGAAGAAGAAGCTGTAAAAGAAATAACCGCAGAAATGAAAAATGAAACTAAGCCACGACGACATGATGCGGGTGTGACTGTAAAAGGTACTGACAATCTGCTTATTCGATTGTCCCGCTGCTGCAGCCCCGTTCCTGGAGATGAAATTGTCGGATTTATAACAAAAGGACGAGGAGTCTCTGTTCATAGAGCTGACTGCCCTAATATCAATACAAGCGAAAGTGAGATAGAAACTAGATTAATTCCTGTGGAATGGGAAACAGACACGAATAACAGGAAAGAATACAATGTAGAAATTGAAATATCCGGTTATGACCGTCGTGGTTTGTTAAATGAAGTTTTACAAACGGTGAGTGGTACGAAAACAAATATTACGGCCGTATCCGGCAGGTCTGACCGCAATAAAATGGCGACAATTATGATGTCAATTTCTATTCAAAATATTGGCCATCTTCATAAAGTAGTGGACAAGATTAAACAGATCCCAGATATTTATGCAGTTCGGCGAATCATGAATTAAAGGGGCTAAAGAAATAATGAAGGTAGTACTGCAAAGAAGTAAGGATGCTAGTGTCACTGTTGATGGGAAAATAACAGGGAGCATTAAGCGCGGCTTTGTGTTGCTTGTCGGTGTCACTCATGAAGACTCTGAGCAGGATTGCGCATGGCTTGCAGATAAAATCGTTAATCTCCGTGTATTTGAAGATGAAGAGGGTAAAATGAATCGCTCCCTGCTTGAGGAAGGCGGAGAAATTTTATCCGTCTCTCAGTTTACATTATATGGCGACTGCAGCAAAGGTCGCCGTCCGAGCTTTATTAGTGCAGCAAGGCCGGATCAAGCGCAACTTTTGTATGAACATTTTAACAAGCTATTACGAGAAAAAGGAATCCATGTTGAAACTGGAGTATTTGGAGCAATGATGGATGTGAAATTGGTTAATGATGGTCCTGTGACACTCATTCTGGAAAAATAGCAACAAAACAAAAAGCATCGATTTACATATCGATGCTTCAGATTGTCGACAAAAGGCATTGGGAACGCTGTTCTTCCAATGCCTTTTACGATTTTTTCATGATTTTTGCCTGATCCAAGGGATATCGGCGAAGATACTGATCTTCGAGAGGGCACTGAAAAAGTCCACCTAACATAGTGGCTACACCAAACATTGTTGATTTGCGCTTCAGGCGGACGCTTTCCGCGGGGCGGGCGGTGAGCCTCCTCAGTCGCTTCGCGCCCTGCGGGGTCTCACCTGTCCCGCTAGTCCCGCAGGAGTCGCCGCCTTCCGCTCCAATCAACGGAACCTGCTTAATACAAAGGGGTAAAATTAAAACACTGCTTTACTCCGATTAAATCGGATGAAGCAGTGTTTTATTGTATAATAAACGTAATAAGTCCAGGTGGTGTCCCGATGATTTCCAATCAAGAAACTTTCATTCTCAACCCATACATGGCAATCTACGATATTGTTGTCCTAAAAGATAATATGCTTCGTCAAATTAATGAGCTTGTGGATTTTACATTCATATTAGAAGAATTTGAAAATAAAATACTGTTTAGACAACGGGCGTAATGCGATTCCTCGCTTTATTGGTTTGGAGAAGCTTCCGCTCGCCCCGCGGAAAGCGAGCGGTAAGCTTCGGAAAACCCGCTCTATCCAATATAAAAAAAACTGTAGACAACTCGTTTTTTCGAGTTTGTCTACAGTCTAAAGCATCGATTTACATATCGATGCTTTTTTGTGCTCAATTGTCAAAGTAATCAGCAAGGCCTTTATAGATGGCAGTTGCTATTGTATTCTGATATCTTTTTGTTCTGATTAATCCTTCTTCTGAAGGATTGCTAAGATAACCTAATTCGAGCAAAATAGATGGTCTTTGATGTTCTCTTAATACATAATAATCTCCATACCGAACACCACGGTCATTAATCTTAACTGCCTTAGAAATATTTTCATGGACGGAATCAGCCAATTTTTTTTCATAATCATAATAGTAATAAGAAGTGTGGCCAGTAATTTTTTTATCTTGAATACTATCGTAATGTAGACTGATGAAGGCATCTGCGTCATTTGAAACAGCTAAGTTTTTCCGATTTTGCAAACTTATATATTCATCTTCATTTCTTGTTAAAATGACATGCGCTCCGGAAGCCTTTAGTTTTTGAGCTAGAAGCCGAGCTGTTTCTAAAGTAACCTCTTTTTCTAATGTACCTTTTACTCCAGTCGCACCTTGATCACGACCGCCGTGTCCAGGGTCAATTACGATCATTTTTCCAGCAAGCCCTTTTTTTCCGACTGTTCTCTTACTTGTCTGAGAAACGATCCAGCTAGCCAAGAACCCTTTTTTGCCTGAATCAAATTCTATTTTGTACCAATCGTCATTTTTTTCAATGACTTTAAACACTTCTCCCGCTGATGCATGACCGATAATTTTGGATTTTATAGCTGGCTTCTTACGGATGTTTGTCCCGTCATGCAACGTGCTTATAAATAACTCCGATGGTGGAGCTTCACTAATTGTGTTTTTTTGCAGTTCGATATAATTACTATTTGCCCAAGCTTCTCCTGATTGAAATTCAATTTGGCTCCAACCATTTTTCTCTTCCAAAACCTTTACTGGATCTCCTTGATGCATCTTTCCAATAATTACCCCACTAAGACTTGGTTCTGAGCGGATATTTAAGAGGTCAACATTGATTATTCCTGTTTTGATTTCTGATTTGGCTGCTTGTTTTTTGGCCAGCCAATCTGCAATCCAACCTTTTTTACCAGACGAAAGCCTGATTTCATACCAACCGCTTTTTATACTTTCAATAGGATAAGTTTCTCCCTTTTTAATTTGGGTAATAATAGAATAAGATGTGCCTGGCTGTTCCCGTACATTGACGATATCACCCGTAATAATTACCGATGCCGAATCCGCTTGGGTCACAGGAGAATAACGCATAATGGCAACGAAGAGCACTAATATAATAACAATAAAGAAGATTAATTTTTTCCCCAAGTTGCAACCGCCTTTCACACACTACTTTAAATATTCATTGTATCAACTTTAATAGAGCCTAATCAAATTAATTCGAGATAAACATCCAAAATCCTTTTTATATTCATAGAATGAACCGTAATTGGAGAGTATATAAATAGCATAAAATTAGGAGGCACGAAATTGAGAGCAAACGAACAAAATCGAATGGCATCTTATAGTTCAGTTGATTACATTAATTTTAAAAATAGTGCAGTTAAAGAAAATTACTCCATTCAAGGAGATTCAACCGCAGAATACGGGTTCGCATTATCAGATATCCCGTCATTGAAACAACAGTTAGAGCGTTCGTAAGAAAGTAGCTATAGTATTGACAAATATTGCTCGTGTCCGTATGATAAATGAATAAATAAAATTACATGTTAATATGTAGCCAATGATGGAAAAAGTAATTGGGATTTGAATGAAAAGAGAAGAGATGCCTAGGCTGAAAGCATTTCTGCATATCGACTCAATGAAAGACATTCCGTAGGCCTCCGCTTCGAACAGTTATAACCTAGTAGAGACGGACGTATTCAGGCGATAACTGTTTAAGTGGAAGCTGAAGGAATTCAGCTTCAAAAAGGGTGGCACCGCGGGAAAAAACTCTCGTCCCTTGTTTTTCGGAACAAGGGACTGAGGGTTTTTTTTTGTTTATTTAAAATAGAAGGGGGCAATAAAGTGGCCATACAAATACCGAGAGGTACACAAGATATTCTTCCGGGAGAAGTCGAAAAATGGCAGTTAATTGAGGAAACTGCAAAGGAAATATGCCGTAAATATCAATATCAAGAAATAAGAACACCTATTTTTGAACAAACAGAACTATTTCTGCGGGGTGTGGGGGATACAACAGATATCGTCCAAAAAGAAATGTATACATTTGAAGATCGCGGAGGAAGGAGTTTAACGCTTCGACCTGAAGGCACTGCTGCCGTTGTGCGTTCGTTTGCAGAAAATAAAATGTATGGGGGCGCCAATCAGCCAGTTAAACTTTATTATTTAGGACCAATGTTTCGATACGAGCGTCCACAAGCAGGCAGATATCGCCAATTTGTCCAATTTGGCATTGAAGCATTGGGAAGCATGGATCCGGCAATTGATGCAGAAGTCATTTCACTGGCCATGGAGCTATACAAAGCACTTGGTCTAAAAAAATTGCGGCTTGTTATTAATAGTCTTGGTGACAGTGAAAGTAGGACTGCCCATCGAAATGCTCTCATCAACCATTTCCAACCAAGAATTGATGAGTTTTGTGGAGACTGTCAAAACAGATTAGAAAAAAATCCACTTAGAATTCTTGATTGTAAAAAAGATCATAACCATGAATTGATGAAAACGGCACCTTCCATACTCGAATATTTGAACGAAGATTCACGTCTCTATTTTGAAAAAGTAAAACAATACTTGTCTGCAATGGAAATTGACTATGTTGTTGATTCCACCTTAGTAAGAGGATTGGATTACTATAACCACACAGCTTTTGAAATCATGAGTGAAGCAGAAGGATTTGGCGCCATTACTACACTTTGCGGGGGCGGAAGATATAATGGCCTCGTTCGAGAAATGGGGGGGCCAGATACACCTGGGATTGGATTCGCTTTAAGTGTAGAAAGGCTAATCAGCGCCATGGATGCTGAAGGTGTGGATTTACAGTCTGAGAAAAAAATCGATTGCTTCATCGTTGCACTCGGTGAAGAAGCAAGAGACCATTCAGTTATATTGCTTCAGAATTTGCGTCATGCAGGCTTTTCAGCTGAACGAGATTATCTGGAACGCAAAATCAAAGCGCAATTTAAAGCTGCTGAACGGCTCGGCGCTAATTTTGCGATTATTATTGGTGAAGATGAATTGAAGTCTGGTGTAGCGGCAGTGAAAAATTTAGAAACTGGTGAGCAAAAAGAACTTACGTTGAACAATTTTGTAAAAGAATTTAGCATGCTGAGCCAATAAGGGGGATTATCCATGTTTGGAAGAACGTATTACTGCGGTGAGATTACTGAAAAGTCGATTGGAGAATCAGTCGTCTTAAAAGGTTGGGTACAAAGGCGTCGTGATTTGGGCGGGTTAATATTTATTGATCTTCGTGACCGCTCAGGAATTGTACAAATCGTTTTCAATCCAGAAATTTCACAGGCAGCTTTAGAAACTGCTGAAAAGATACGCAATGAATATGTTGTCGATGTCAGGGGAACGGTCGTTGCTAGAAATGAAGGAACAGTCAATGAGAATTTAAAAACAGGTAAAATTGAAATAAGCGTTACAGACGTAACCATAATAAATGAAGCAAAAACGCCACCGTTTATGATTGAAAATAAGGCTGAAGCTGCTGAGGATATTCGGTTGAAGTACCGTTATCTCGATTTACGTAGACCAGAAATGTTTGATGTTTTTAAAATGCGCTCTGATATTACAAAAGCAATCCGGAACTTTTTGGATGAAGAAGGTTTTCTAGATATTGAAACGCCCATTTTAACTAAAAGTACACCAGAAGGCGCACGTGACTATTTAGTTCCAAGCAGGGTTCATCCTGGTGAGTTTTTTGCATTGCCACAATCGCCGCAAATTTTCAAACAATTATTGATGGTTAGTGGTTTTGAAAAGTATTATCAAATTGCAAGATGCTTCCGGGATGAAGACTTACGCGCTGATCGTCAACCGGAATTTACGCAAATTGATATTGAAGCAAGCTTTATGAGCCAAGATGATATTAGAAATATGATTGAACGAATGATGAAACAGGTCATGTTAACAGCAAAAGGCATTGACATAGAAACTCCTTTTCCAATTATGGCTTATGATGATGCCATGGAAAGATTTGGTTCAGATAAACCAGATACCCGTTTTGAGATGGAACTGAAAGATATTTCAAATCTTGTCGAACACTCTGATTTCAAAGTTTTTGCCAATGCGATATCCTCAGGCGGGCAAGTAAAATCCCTTGTTGTTAAGGGTGGTGCTGATCAATATTCGAGGAAAGATATTGATGGACTCGGGGAATTTGCTGCTGTCTATGGTGCCAAAGGACTTGCTTGGCTGAAGGTGGAAGCAGAAGGTTTGAAAGGTCCAATTGCCAAGTTCTTTTCCACTGATGAGCAAAAGAATCTTTGTGCACAAGTATCAGCAGAACCGGGAGACTTGCTATTGTTCGCAGCCGATAACCGGAAAGTCGTTGCTGAATCTTTGGGGGCTTTACGGCTTAAGCTTGGTAAGGACCTCGGCTTAATTGATGAGAGTAAATATAATTTCCTTTGGGTAACTGATTGGCCGCTTCTTGAGTATGATGAAGGCGAAAATCGCTTTTATGCGGCACATCATCCGTTTACAATGCCGGTTCGTGAGGATCTTGAAAAGCTAGAAACAGATCCAGCAAATGTTCGGGCTCAAGCTTATGACCTTGTTTTGAATGGATATGAGCTTGGCGGAGGCTCACTCCGAATATTCGAGCGAGATGTTCAAGAGAAAATGTTTAAAGTACTTGGCTTTTCAGAAGAAGAGGCAAAAGAGCAATTCGGCTTTTTACTTGAGGCTTTTGAATATGGAACACCTCCGCATGGCGGCATCGCACTGGGACTTGATAGAATGGTTATGCTGCTTGCTGGCCGGAACAGCCTCCGGGATACGATTGCCTTCCCTAAAACAGCAAGTGCAGGTGATTTGTTGATGAAAGCACCTGATACAGTAAGTGAAGCGCAATTAACAGAACTGCATTTATCTATTAACAAAAAGCAGGATGCAAAGGTTGGCAATATTCTTTAATAAGCTAAAAATGTGAGAAAATTACTATATATATTTGTTTGAAAAAAATTTTTTCCTGTGTTAATATGTAAGCAAGAAGAAAAGTCCTGATGTGTTCGTCTTAGCACCTTATTGTTTTGACCTACAAGTCTTACCAAAGGGAGTCTGGAGTTTCTGGACTGAATGCATGCCTCCAAGAGAGGACGCGTGAGGCCTGGAGCAGGACACCCACCTGCTTAGAGCAGGCTCAAAACATAGGATTTATGGGGACGGCACGATTGGGACTTTTCACCAATACTTAAATGATCATGCAACCGACATTTCTGGCGGTTGCTTTTTATTTTGCCTTTTTGTGGCAATTCGACAGGTGACAGGCACGGCCCGAATTATGTCGAATTTGTTTGTGCTTGCTTTTTTATACATGTTTCACTTATTCTAAGTCAGGATAGTAAAAGAGTATGATATATTAATTTGGAGTTGAATCTTATGTTGCATCAATTTTCGAGAAATGAATTGGCTATTGGAAAAAAAGGCCTCGATTTAATGAAGAACAGCTCTGTTGCAATTCTTGGTGTTGGCGGTGTCGGAACCTTTGCCGCAGAAGCACTGGCAAGATCTGGTGTCGGAAAACTGATTCTCGTTGATAAAGATGATGTCGATATTACGAATGTGAATAGGCAAATCATTGCCCTCTTGTCTACTGTTGGACAGCCAAAGGTGGATCTGATGAAGGAACGGATTAAGGATATTAATCCCGATTGTGAAGTAATTGCTCTGAAAATGTTTTACACAGAAGAAACATACGAAGAGTTTTTTCAACACAAACCCGATTTTGTCGTAGATGCGTCAGATACGATTGCTTATAAAATCCACCTGATCAAGGAGTGTCTGAAACGCGATATTCCGATGATTTCCTCCATGGGTGCGGCGAATAAAATGGATCCGACCCGGTTTATGATTAAGGATATTTTCAAAACGCATACTGATCCGATTGCAAAAGTAATCAGGACAAGACTACGTAAAGAAGGATACAAAAAAGGCGTACCTGTTGTCTTCTCGGATGAAAGTCCAATCGTCATTAGGGAAGATGTAAAAGAAGAAGTTGGTAAAAAAGATTCTGAAATTAGAAAAGCGCAAATGCCTCCATCTTCAAATGCCTTTGTTCCTTCGGCAGCTGGACTCATTATGGCTAGTCATGTTGTTCGGGAGATTTTAAAAGACATCCATATTCAACGTGTGAAAGATGAAAAATAAGGAAAAGGAGGCGGCTCATAAAAATGAGCCGCCTCCTTTTCCTTTTTTAACTTTCAGGATTTTATAATTTTTTCATAAATAGTTGCGAGTGCCTGCTCGAATTTACCGGTTCGTTTTGGTTTATAATATTGTTTGTTTTTTAGTTTATCAGGCAAATACTGCTGCTTTACCCAGCCGCTTTCATAATCATGCGGGAATTTATAATCAATGCCTCTCCCAAGTGCAGCGGCTCCTTTATAATGTGCATCTTTCAAATGTAAAGGCACGTCGCCACTTCGCCCAGCCCGAATATCCGATAGTGCTTCATCAATTGCACTAATTGCTGAATTGGACTTTGGAGACAAGCAAAGTTCAATCACTGCATTTGCCAACGGAATCCTTGCTTCAGGAAATCCAATTTTTTCTGCCGTCTGTATGGCTGCAAGCGTTCTTGGACCGGCTTGAGGATTGGCTAGACCAATATCTTCATAGGCAATGACAAGTAACCTGCGAGAAATACTTGGAAGATCACCCGCTTCAATCAAACGGCCGAGATAATGCAGCGCAGCATTCGCATCACTTCCCCTAATTGATTTCTGGAACCCACTCAAAACATCATAATGGGCATCCCCATCTTTATCATGAGCAAGACTTTTCTTCTGAAGGCACTCCTCAGCAATTGCGGTTGTAATCCGAATGATTCCCTTTTCATCAGGTTCTGTAGATAAGACAGCAAGTTCCAAGGCATTTAATGCACTTCTTGCATCCCCATTGCTTGCTGCAGCAAAATGATGAAATGCATTTTCTTCTAAGTCGATGTCATATTTACCTAACCCTCGGTCTTCATCGGAAAGAGCTCTTTGTAAAGTTAACTCCATATCATCTTCAGTAAGGGGAAACAGTTCAAAAATCTGGCAACGGCTTCTAATTGCGGGGTTAATGGCATGATAAGGATTACTTGTTGTGGCACCGATTAAAATAATCATACCGTTTTCCAAATACGGCAACAGAAAGTCCTGCTTGCCTTTGTCCAAGCGATGAACTTCATCAAGGAGTAGAATTACTTTCCCGCTCATCTTCGCTTCTGCAGCTACAATTTCCATATCCTTTTTATTATTTGTAACGGCATTTAACGTTCTAAAAGCATATTTAGTACTGCCGGCAATCGCGCTTGCGATGGATGTTTTGCCAATCCCGGGCGGACCATATAATATCATGGAAGATAGTTGCTTTGCTTTGACCATTCTTGCAATGATTTTTCCCTCACCAACGAGATGCTGTTGACCAGCAACTTCCTCGATGGAGCGAGGCCGCATTCTAAATGCCAATGGCTGAACTTTCATAAACATCTCCTCCAAACTGACGTTCTCTTTTCTCATACTTCCATCATATCAAATCAAGCGCTAGTATGCATATAAGAAAGTGAATATGGTATAATGGAGTAATGCAAAGGAGCACATAAAATGAGAAAAACAAATCATTTATTGCCAAGACTAGCTATTTTTACAATTGGGCTGCTCGTTATGTCACTTGGGATCGACTTAATGATTATTTCGGATTTTGGAGCTTCCCCTTGGGATGTTTTACATGTCGGTTTATTTTATCAATTTGGTTTGTCAATTGGTACGTGGTCGATTATTGTAGGCCTGTTTATATTAGGAAGTTCTGCCCTGATGATGAAAGAATGGCCTCAGTTTGGCGCCTATTTAAATATGATCTTAATTGGTATTTTTATTGATATGTATATGCTGCTGCCGTTTTTAACTGAGCCTGGCAGCTGGATAGGAAAAACAATCATGTTTTTTATAGGTATGATTATTTACGCATATGGTATGGGGATTTATCTTTCTGCTCAATTAGGCGCTGGTCCCCGTGATAGTTTTATGCTGGCCATGCAAGTGAAAACTGGCTGGAAAGTGGCCAATGTAAGACGCTTTATGGAAGTTGCTGTGCTAATAACTGGCTGGCTGCTCGGAGGTCCGGTGTTTGTTGGAACAATTGTATTCAGTGTTGCAGCAGGAACTTTTATAGGGCTGGCACTGCCGCAGTGCAAAAAGCTGACAGATACATTTTTGAAAAATGAAAAGTTGAAGAACTTATTTAACCGCAATGAAATAGAACGGGGTGCAAGTTAATGAAAATTTCTACAAAAGGGCGTTATGGATTAACGATTATGATTGAATTGGGGAAAAGACATGGAGAAGGTCCAATATCTTTAAAGTCGATTGCCCAGACACATAATCTATCAGAGCATTATCTTGAACAACTAGCAGGTCCGCTTCGCAATGCAGGGCTTGTTAGAAGTATAAGAGGAGCATATGGCGGATATGTGCTTGCTGATGAACCAGCAAAAATCACTGCAGGAGATATCATCCGCGTGCTGGAAGGACCCATCAGTCCTGTCGAGGGAATTGAGGACGAAGAACCGGCAAAACGGGAATTATGGATGAGAATCCGAGATGCAGTGAAAGAAGTGCTAGACAGTACAACGGTTGAAGATTTGGCAAATCATAAAGATGATGGCAGTTCCGAACCGTATATGTTCTATATTTAATTGAAATAAGGTGGGGCAAATGAATAAGATTTATCTCGATCATGCTGCAACGTCTCCAGTTCATCCAAAGGTGGCCGCGAAAATGACGGAAGTACTTACTTCAACGTACGGAAACCCGTCTAGTATTCATTCATTTGGCAGAGATGCACGCAGAATATTGGATGAAGCACGGACAGTCGTAGCGAGAAGCATCAATGCACAATACAATGAAATTGTGTTTACAAGTGGCGGAACGGAAGCTGATAATCTTGCCATTATCGGAGTCGCTAGAGCTAATCTTGCTAATGGGAAGCATATTATCACATCAAAGATTGAACACCACGCCGTTTTGCACGCTTGTGAATTTTTGGAAAATGAAGGTTTCGAAATCACATGGCTTGAGCCCGATGATACTGGAATTATTAGTGTAGATACCGTAAAAAAATCACTTCGAGACGATACGATACTTGTGACAATCATGTATGGAAATAATGAAGTTGGAACGGTTCAGCCAATTAAAGAAATCGGGGAGCTTCTAGCCAATCATCAAGCTTATTTTCATACAGACGCTGTTCAAGCATATGGCCTTGAAACAATCGATGTAACTGAGCTGTATGTAGATTTACTATCCGTTTCAGCACATAAAATAAATGGACCAAAAGGCGTTGGCTTTTTATTTATAAAAACAGGGACAAAAATTAACCCTGGCACATTCGGCGGAGAGCAGGAGCTTAAAAAGCGGGCAGGTACTGAGAATCTCGCGTCTATTGCTGGTTTTGCAGAAGCTGTTACTATTGCCAAAGAAACGATGGATGAGAAAAGCCAGTTCTTCGGTAAATTAAAAAAAGACTTCATCCAAGTTTTGGAATCGGAGAAGATTGATTTTGCCATCAACGGCTCAATGGAGCATGCCTTGCCGCACGTCCTGAATATTAGCTTTCCAGGAACCGATGTGGAGGCGATGCTCGTCAATCTTGATATGGCTGGCATTGCTGCTTCAAGCGGTTCGGCATGTACTGCCGGGTCAATCGAACCATCGCATGTTCTCGTGGCGATGTTTGGAGGAGATTCTGAGCGAATTAGAAACTCCATCCGTTTCAGTTTTGGCCTTGACAATACGCTGGAAGAAATAACTGATGCAGCAAAAGAGACAGCCGAAATTGCTCGCCGGCTCCAGAAGTGAAAGGAAGATGAAGATGAATAAAGCACCTAAAGATACACGTGTAGTCGTTGGTATGTCCGGTGGCGTCGACTCATCTGTTGCAGCTCTGTTGTTAAAAGAGCAAGGCTATGATGTCATCGGGATTTTTATGAAAAACTGGGATGATACAGACGAATTCGGCGTATGTACGGCAACAGAGGATTATAATGATGTCATCCGTGTCTGCAATCAAATTGGCATTCCATATTATGCGGTTAATTTTGAAAAGCAGTACTGGGACAAAGTTTTCACGTACTTTCTTGATGAGTATAAAGCAGGGCGGACGCCGAACCCAGATGTGATGTGCAATAAGGAAATCAAGTTTAAAGCATTCCTTGAGCATGCGCTGAAGCTTGGCGCTGATTATTTGGCAACAGGCCATTACGCCCGGGTGGAACATCTTGACGGAGAAGTAAAAATGTTACGGGGCATAGATAATAATAAAGATCAAACATACTTTTTAAACCAGCTTGGTCAAGCGCAATTGGAAAAAGTCATGTTCCCACTTGGCGGGATTGATAAAAAGCGAGTAAGAGAAATTGCCAAGGAAGCTGGCCTAGCTACAGCTTCGAAAAAGGACAGTACAGGGATTTGCTTTATTGGTGAAAGAAACTTCAAGGAATTCCTGAGCGGATATCTTCCAGCTCAAAAAGGTACAATGGAAACGCTTGGTGGAAAAAAAGTAGGTAACCATGATGGGCTCATGTACTATACAATTGGTCAAAGACATGGCCTAGGAATTGGCGGAGCGGGAGATCCTTGGTTCGTTGTCGGAAAAGATCTCAAGCGAAATGTATTATATGTAGAACAAGGCTTCGACCATCCAACCCTTTATTCAGATTCTATTAAAGCAGTCAACGTGAGCTGGGTTTCTGATATGGAAAAGCCAAAAGAGTTCAAATGCACGGCTAAATTCCGCTACCGCCAGCCTGATGAGGAAGTAACTGTACAGCTGCTTCCCGATGGAGAAGTGAACGTCGTGTTTGCAAAACCAATCAGAGCAGTTACACCGGGACAGGCAGTCGTTTTTTATGATGGCGATGTATGTCTTGGCGGAGGGACGATTGACAAGATTTTTAAAGATGAACATATGCTTACTTATGTAGGATAAAATGAGGCTGCTCAATAATGAGCAGCTTTTGTTTTTTGTTTAATAAAACCTAACCCGCTTTTAATCATTTGTGTCCCTCCTCATTCGGTGGGATATTTTTTTGAATTAAAATGTTGTTTTTGACCAGACAGATTGTCCAATCGATACTCGTCTCCCCTTCATATAATAGTTATTGAAGTCGCGACTTTAATAGCAATAAGGAGGGATGAGTATATGTTCTTTGAAGATGATTTCTTACTTGGCGAAGAAGACCGCAGAAGAAGGCGGATAAGATTAGAGTGTAGATGCCGTGAAGTAAGAGAAGAACGCGTACGTGAGCGTGATTTCGAGTGCAGATGTAGAGAGCGCCGCCACAGATGTGATTTCTAGTAAGAAAAGAAAAGGCCCGGGCGACCGGGCTTTATTCATTAAGTAGGGCAATATATCAGCTTGATCCATGCTTTCTCATAAAGGAAAAAAGTGGAGAGCATATAATATAGAAAAAACCAAAAAATAAGTAGAATATTTTATGACTTAAACAATTCACTCTTAGAAATTATTTTAATAGTTTTCTGAAAAAACAGAGAGTATGTGAGGATGAAATAATGTGGAGCAAAAAATACATTCCATTCTTAATAACAAAAGTGAACTAATAAAATATCAAAATCAAGTAGCCATTTTTCACTCCCAAATTCATTCAAAGGAACCGTCCGAATTAATAGTGGACATTTTAATGTGAACGGAGTTGGTGAAAAACAGACCTATTTCCCTCAATATTTTATCGCTTTTACATCCTTGGTTCTTCTGTGAAAAAGCAGAAAAATCAGGGTTATTTTTTTATTAGGGGTAATATTATCCTCGTTCAGTATATACATGCAATATATGCTATAATTCCCTTATCAAATACGGTACGGAGTGTGAATAATGGACAAGAATTTACAAGGTATTGAATATTTACAGCAAGGAAATTATGAGAAAGCGATCCAAATGTTTACGGAAGCCATTGAGGAAAATCCGACAGACGCAGTTGCTTATGTCAATTTTGCTAATGTGCTTATTTCTGTTGGAGAGCCGCAGCGTGCGGAGCAATTTTTAAAAAGAGCAATCGAAATTGATGAAAAAGCATCTGCAGCTTATTATAGCTATGGAAATTTATATTTTAACCAAGAAAAATATGATGAGGCAGCTAGTATGTTTGAAAAAGCATTAGCAATCGGACCAGAATCAAATGACTTATACTATATGCTAGGTATGTGCTTCGTCAATCTTGGGCGAAACGAACTTTCTCTTCCCTACTTACAAAGAAGTATGGAGCTTGATGAATCCGATATCGAAGCTAGATTTCAATATGCTCTGGCACTGGCACGTTCAGGTGCGTACGATGGAGCGATTGAGCAATTAGAGAAGGTAACGCTCGGTGCGCCTGACCATGCAGATGCATTCTACAATCTTGGTGTTGCCTATGCAGCTCACGAAGAAGACGCAGGAAAAGCATTAGCATGTTTTGAAAAGGCGCTTGCCATTCAACCAGGACACTCTCTTGCGGGAAATGGGAAAAAACTAATGGAATCGGCTTTGGCAGAAGAAAAAGAATAACCCACGGAAAATTTAGGGGGTGGTTCAAAAATGGAAGGTCAAAATTCACTTGATTTGTTTTCAGAACATGAAAAATACATAAAAGGGCGACATCTCGTTACGATTTTTCATAATGAACAAAATCTATATTCAGTCGTTCGTATTCGCGTAGATGAAACGAATGAAGAAACAAAAGATAAAGAAGCGGTCATTACCGGTTATTTTCCAAAAATACATGAGCAGGAAACATATATCTTTTATGGTCAATATAAAGATCATCCGAAATTTGGACTTCAGTTTCATGCCAAGCACTTTAAAAAAGAAATGCCGAAGACAAAACAGGGTGTTGTCACATATTTATCAAGTGACTTGTTTAAAGGGATTGGCAAGAAAACGGCAGAACGGATTGTCGATGCTCTTGGGGAAAACGCCATTAGCCAAATACTTGGAAATCCTTCACTGCTAGATAGTATCCCGAAGCTTGGTCCAGAAACAGCTAAGGAATTATACGATACGTTACTTGAACATCAAGGCTTGGAACAAGTGATGATTGGCTTGAGTCAATACGGCTTTGGTCCGCAAATTTCGATGAAAATCTACCAAGTTTATAAAGATGAAGCTTTAACGACTTTGCAAAAAAATCCGTATCAGTTAATTGAGGATGTCGAAGGAATTGGTTTTGGACGGGCGGATGAACTCGGCTCGCAGCTCGGTATTACAGGGAATCATCCAGACAGAATTAAAGCGGGTTGTCTTTATGTACTAGAACAAGAGTGCATGCAAAATGGACATGTTTATTTGGAGGCTGCTGACCTGCTTGAAAGAGTAAAAATCCTGCTTGAAGACAGCCAGCCTGTAGAAATTCCTTTTCAAGATATTTCAACCGAAGTGATTAAGCTTGAGGAAGAAGGAAAAATTATTGGTGAAGAGAAGCGCATTTATATGCCATCTCTATTTTTTTCCGAAAAGGGGATTGTTACTAATATTCATCGAATCATGGAACAAAAGGAATACGCTGATCAATTTCCGGAATCTGAGTTTTTAATCGCGCTTGGAGAACTCGAAGATCGGTTAGGCGTCCAGTATGCCCCCTCCCAAAAAGAAGCTATACAGACAGCCTTGATGAGCCCGATGATGATTTTAACAGGTGGACCAGGAACGGGAAAAACAACCGTTATTAAAGGAATTGTTGAGCTATATGCTGAACTTCATGGTTGCTCGCTTGATCCTCATTCATATAAAAAAGAAGAGCCATTTCCAATCCTTTTAGCAGCCCCGACTGGAAGGGCTGCTAAAAGAATGGCAGAGTCAACGGGGCTTCCTGCCATGACGATCCACCGGCTATTAGGAATGACTGCACAGGATGGATACGACTCCGAAGACGAGCGGCAGGTTGAAGGTAAGCTGCTTATTGTGGACGAAGTGTCAATGGTTGATACGTGGCTTGCCCATCAACTTTTGAAGGCATTGCCAAATCATATTCAAGTCATTTTTGTAGGGGATGAAGATCAGCTTCCATCTGTAGGTCCAGGACAGGTGTTAAAGGATTTACTAAGATCTGAAGTGATTCCGACAGTCCAATTGACTGACATTTACCGACAAGCAGAAGGTTCATCAATCATTGAACTGGCTCATGAAATTAAAAAAGGACTGACGCCTCCTGATCTCATCAAACCACAGGCAGATCGCTCATTCATAAAATGTCAAGGTGCACAAATTGGTGAAGTTGTAGAAAAAGTAGTAAAAAATGCAAAGAAAAAAGGTTATACGGCTAAAGATATTCAAGTACTCGCACCGATGTATCGAGGTCCGGCGGGAATTGATAATTTAAATATGATTTTGCAGGAGATTTTTAATCCCAACTCCGACAAAAAGAGGAAAGAGTTATCTTTTGGGGATGTAAAATATAGAATCGGCGATAAAGTATTGCAACTTGTTAACCAGCCTGAACAAAACGTATTCAATGGTGATATGGGAGAAGTCATTTCAATCTTATATGCCAAGGAAAACACAGAAAAGCAAGATATGGTTATCGTCTCATTTGAGGGAACTGAAGTAACGTACACAAGAGCGGATTTAACGCAAATTACTCATGCTTTTTGCTGCTCGATCCATAAATCACAGGGAAGTGAGTTTCCAATTGTCATTCTTCCGGTAGTCAGAAGCTACTATCGCATGCTTCGCAGGAATTTGCTTTATACAGCGATAACTAGGAGCAAGCAATTTTTAATTTTATGCGGTGAGGAAAGTGCATTTCGAATTGGGATTGAACGGAAAGATGATCAACAAAGAAAAACATCCTTGTACGAAAAACTTGCTTTGAATCACACTTCGTTTCAAGAGGACGGCGATACGGAGCCTAAAGTACTCACTGAAGAAACATTGATGATGATTAACCCGATGGTAGGCATGGAAAATGTTTCGCCTTATGACTTTATGGATTAAGAGAGAGAATATAAATGTTCGGAAAGGCAGGGGATTCTTTGCGGACATTTTCTCTTTTAAAAGGGATGCCTGTTTATGATTATAACGGCGATTTGCTTGGCGAAGTTTGTGACATTTGTATTGGAAAAGAAGGAAAGGTATCTGATATTCTACTGCAAGCAAAAGGGCTGATTGGAAAGAAATTTAGGCTGCCAATCAATCAAGTGCTCTCTTTTGGAGCAAATGCGATCATGCTTTCAGATAACAAGGGTCTTTCTAAATATCAAGAGCAAGATTCCGAATATACAATGCATCATACTAAGCCGCTTTTGAAAAAGAATGCCTTATCTGAGCAAGGAGAACAACTCGGATTGCTAGATGATGTATATTTTTTGGAAGAAGTGGGCACAATCGTAGGGTATGAACTGACAGATGGTTTCTTTTCTGACATAGCACAAGGAAAACGTATAATTCGAACTCCCCATCCACCAAAGATTGGAAAAGATGCCATTATCGTGTCGGTAAATAAGCTGCGAGGTGGCATGAACTATGATGAAATGTCCGAATTGCCAAAGCAAAGACCTAGGTAAAATCGGCATCAATCAATATTATTGCTGGAACTGTTTCATTGAACTGACTGTTGGAGGGAGAACCATTCATACTCATCAAGTTGAGGAAGACGGATCCCTAAGTTCTCTTGACGATTTGTTTGATGAGCAGGAAAGAAAATTGAGCTGATCAAAAAGGTAGTTCTCCCATTATCACGATAGATGGGAGAGCTATTTTTATTTTTCCCCTTCCGGATAAAAATTACCAAAACCGGAAAGCTAAAATGAAGAGGGGGAAGAGATTTGAAGCAGCGTCGACTCCGGATTCTATATAATCTTGGAATTATCTTGCTTATATTTATCATTCTGTATTGTTTTCTCTTAATTAAGCCGCTTTGGAAACCAGTGTTTACAACTGTTTGTATCGGTATCCTGCCTTTTTTAATTAGCGGATTTATCGCTTTTTTACTTCACCCACTTGTCGTAAAACTAGAAGCAGTCGGTATGAAAAGAGTTATCGCCATCATTCTTATTTATTTTCTGTTTTTTGGTGGCATTGGATACGCTTTTTATTTAGGTATTCCGATGATGATTAAACAAATGCAAGAGTTTTCTGAGCAGCTTCCTTTTTTATCTGAACAATATAAACAAGGGGTCGACAATTTACAAGCATCTACTTCAACTTGGCCAGATGGCTTACAAGATCAACTAGATAAACGAATAAACGCCTTTGAAAAGTGGTTCGAACAATTTTTTGCTAGAAGTGCCAAAATATTCGTTCGTCTCATTGATTTTATCTTTGTAGTTGCTGTTATTCCGTTTATCTCCTTTTATTTACTCAAGGATATTCAGGAAGTGAAAAAAGCAGCATGGTATATGACACCAAAAAAATGGCGCCATAGTGGGATAGAATTTTTAGCTGCAGTTAATTCGTCATTAGGTGGATATATTCGTGGCCAGCTACTCGTTTGTGCGATTGTTGGATCGGCAGCTGCAACTGCGTTTGGATTAATAGGAGTGCAATATCCGATATTGCTAGGGGTAATCATCGCCACTACGAATATCATTCCATATTTTGGTCCGTTTATAGGTGCAGTTCCAGTGGTCGCCATCGCTTTGTTATCATCAGTAAAACTAGCTATCATCGCTGTCATCATCGTTTTTGTACTTCAATTTATTGAAGGGAATATTTTATCCCCGTACATCGTTGGTAAATCGCTTCATATGCATCCATTGTTTATTATCGGAGCGCTTATTATCGGAGGGGAAGCTTTTGGAATCATTGGCATGATTGTTGCTGTCCCTACTTTAGCTATATTAAAAATAGCCATCATTCATTCGCGCGACTATTTAATTCGCTCAAGACGGTCTTTGCATTGACAAATATACCTTTGATTATCTATAATTTCAATATACAATCAAATCACGATGAAATTGAAGAAGGATCTAAATGTTATTGCCCATCTGAGCAATTAGATTGCAGAAGAGAGGAATTTCCCCGGCTGAAAGGAATTCCAGATGAAGAATAACAGTATGCCAATCCCGAGAGCAGCTAATCACTGCCGTTAACCGCGTTAAGGTACTGAGATAAAAGAGATGTTATTGCTCTTTTAAATTCAGGGTGGTACCGCGTTCTAAGCTTCGCCCCTGTCCAGGGGTGGAGCTTTTTTATTTTCTAAAGGAGGAAGAAATAATGAAAAATCTGACTGGTGCACAAATCAGAAAAATGTTTTTAGATTTTTTTCAAGAGAAAGGCCATACGGTGGAACCAAGTGCTTCACTCGTCCCTCATGATGATCCGTCATTACTATGGATTAACAGCGGAGTGGCGACATTAAAAAAATACTTTGACGGCAGGGTCATTCCGGATAATCCGAGAATTGTAAATGCCCAAAAATCGATTCGAACCAATGATATTGAAAACGTCGGTAAAACAGCAAGACACCATACATTTTTTGAAATGCTTGGCAATTTTTCAATTGGTGAATACTTTAAAGAAGAGGCAATTGACTGGGCTTGGGAATTTTTAACGAGTCCAAATTGGATTGGCTTTGATGCGGAAAAGTTATCTGTCACCATCCATCCGGAGGATGAAGAGGCATATGAACTTTGGAATAAAAAAATCGGTCTTCCTGAAGATCGAATCATACGCTTAAAGGACAATTTCTGGGATATTGGTGAAGGTCCAAGCGGTCCTAATACGGAAATCTTTTATGACCGTGGCCCGGAATACGGGGATGATTTTAATGATCCTGAGTTATATCCAGGGGGAGAAAACGAACGTTATTTAGAAATCTGGAACCTTGTCTTTTCACAATTTAATCATAATCCTGATGGAAGTTATACGCCACTTCCAAAGAAAAATATTGATACAGGAATGGGATTAGAACGGATGGCGTCAGTCATTCAAAATGTACCAACAAACTTCGATACAGATTTATTTATGCCTATTATTAAGGCTACTGAAAAAATTTCCGGAATGTCTTATGGTTCCAGTCAAGAGATAGATACTGCTTTTAAAGTAATAGCTGATCATGTTAGAACGGTTGCATTTGCCGTTGCTGATGGAGCTCTGCCATCAAATGAAGGCCGAGGGTACGTATTAAGAAGGCTTTTAAGAAGAGCTGTTCGATTTGCAAAGACAATCAATATCGGCAAGCCTTTTATGTATAGACTAGTACCTACGGTCGGTGAAATAATGAAGGACTTTTATCCAAACGTTGTCGAAAAGACAGAGTTTATTCAACAAGTAATGAAGAATGAAGAAGAGCGTTTTCATGAAACATTGAATGAAGGTCTAGCGATTCTTTCATCGATAATCCGAAAAGCGAAAGCAGATGGAAATCATGTGATTTCTGGTGCAGATGTTTTTAAATTATATGACACATATGGCTTCCCTATAGAATTGACAGAGGAATATGCAGAAGAAGAAGACATGCAAGTGGACCATGCTGGATTTGAGTCAGCCATGGAAGAACAGAGAGAAAGAGCGAGATCTGCCCGTCAAGATACAGGATCAATGCAAGTACAGGGTGGAATTCTTGGAGAACTGCAGGTGCCAAGTGAATTTATAGGCTATGATCGTCTCACTGCGGAAACAAAGGTTAACGCCATTTTGAAAAATGGTGAACTGGTAGATGAAGCGGTTGCGGGAGATAAAATTGAATTCATACTTGAAAAAACCCCTTTCTACGCAGAAAGCGGAGGGCAAATTGCAGATCGCGGCGTACTTACAACTAATGATTTAACGATTGAAGTTACAGAAGTACAAAAAGCGCCGAATGGTCAAAATCTCCATTCTGCCATTGTTAAAAACGGAACGCTGAAGCAAGGTATGGATGTATTTGCGCAAGTAGACGAAATTAATCGTGGAAAAGTGATTAAAAATCACACAGCAACACATTTGTTGCATCAAGCTTTAAAGGATGTCCTTGGTAAGCATGTGAATCAAGCAGGGTCCTCAGTTGGTCCGGATCGTCTTCGTTTTGACTTTTCCCATTTCGGGCAAGTGAAGTCGGAAGAATTGGAGCAGATTGAACAAATTGTTAACGAAAAAATCTGGTCTAGCATACTGGTTGGTACAGAGTATAAAAATATTGATGAAGCCAAATCAATGGGAGCGATGGCTCTGTTTGGAGAAAAATACGGTGAGATTGTCCGTGTTGTTTCTATCGGTGATTATTCTATCGAATTATGCGGAGGCTGCCATGTCCAGAATACATCTTCCATCGGATTGTTTAAAGTCGTTTCGGAGAGTGGTATCGGGGCCGGAACACGCAGAATTGAAGCTGTAACAGGAGAAGGTGCTTATCACTTAATGAATGGAGAAATTATCCGCCTCCATGATGTCGCGGAGATGTTAAAATCGAAGCCGAAAGATGTCGTTCACCGTGCTGAAGTATTACTGGCTGAATTAAAAGAACTTCAGCGTGAAAATGAATCATTAAGTGCAAAATTGGCAAACATTGAAGCGGGGAGTATGCTTGATAACGTTAATGAAATTGACGGAATTAAGGTAGTAGCAAAAAAAGTTCAGGCAGCAGACATGAATACGCTTCGGAATATGGCTGATGATTTAAAGCAAAAACTTGGCACCGGAATTATTGTGCTTGGTTCAGCCCATCAAGATAAAGTAAATATTATTGCTGCTGTCACAAAAGACTTGATAGACAAAGGTTATCACGCAGGTAAATTAGTGAAAGAAGTAGCAGCACGCTGTGGCGGAGGCGGTGGCGGTCGTCCTGATATGGCCCAAGCCGGTGGTAAAGACCCAGAGAAATTGGATGCCGCATTGAATTATGTCGAGGAATGGGTAAAATCCGTTTGATTCCGCCCGGAAATCATGTACAATGAAGGTAATGTTTAACAACAATCAGGCCTATCTGTAAATGGTATGTCATAAGTGAGGTGTTGTAGATGAGCTCTTTTGATAAAACGATGCGTTTTGACTTTCAGGAAGATCCTATGGAGCATGATGTGAAAGAAGTGCTGCTTCATGTATATGGGGCTCTTCAGGAAAAGGGGTATCATCCTATTAATCAAATTGTCGGCTATTTGCTGTCAGGGGATCCCGCCTATATCCCAAGACATCAGGATGCACGCAATATCATGAGAAAGCTGGAACGGGACGAGATCATCGAAGAATTAGTGAAATCGTATTTAAAACAACATCGCGAGGGATAATAAATGAGAATTATGGGCCTGGATGTTGGATCCAAGACGGTCGGGGTTGCAGTTAGTGACGAAATGGGCTGGACTGCACAAGGCATCGAAACTATTGCAATCAACGAAGATAAAAAAAGGTTTGGATTCGAGCGGATTGGTGAAATTATTAAAGAATACAAGGTAGAACGAATTATTGTCGGTCTACCAAAAAACATGAATAATACAATAGGACCGCGGGGAGAAGCCTCTAAAGTTTTTGCTCAAAACCTAGAAGAAGCATTTCAACTCCCCGTTATGCTTTGGGACGAACGTCTTAGTACGATGGCTGCGGAACGGGTACTATTAGAAGCAGATGTCAGCAGAAAAAAGCGCAAGAAAGTAATTGATAAGATGGCAGCCATGATGATTCTTCAAGGTTATCTGGATAGCCAACAATAATGAGGTGAAGAAAATGGAAAACGGTGAAAAACATATTACAGTAGTAGATGAAAACGGAAATGAACAACTATACGAAGTACTTTTCACATTTGATTCAGATGAATTTGAAAAATCATATGTACTTTATTTTCCAGTAGGTGCAGATGAAGACGAGAATGAAGAGATTGAAATACACGCATCTGCTTATATTCAAAACGAAGAGGGCGAAGAGGGAAGCCTTCAGCCAATTGAAACCGACGAAGAGTGGGATATGATCGAAGAAATGCTAAATACTTTCCTTGACGAGGAAGAAGAGGAATAAGTGTTCCAAAAAGCTGGTCCATCTTGATGGATCGGCTTTTTTTTTGTTAATTTCTATGCCATTGCGGTTTTTGTCTTTTTTCAGATGAAAAAGACAAAATATGTAGTATAATGGACAAGGTGTAAGTACATATAGTCCACATGAATCCGGAAGGGGGAGACCGTTGTGGCAGATAAAGAGAGCCGGGGACTGGATAAGCAAGACATAAAAACACTAATGAGAAACAACTTGATAGAAAGGCGAAACGAGGCGAAAATCATTCGAAGAATCGTTGCAATTATAGCGCTAATACTCATTCTTGCAGTTGGTGGTGCAGCTCTTGGTGGATATTTTTATATTCAATCCGCATTGAAACCAGTTGATTCCGACAATAATAAGCTAACAGATGTAGAAGTACCGATTGGATCTTCAACCACATCGATTGGAAAATTATTGGAGAAAAAAGGAATCATTAAAAATGCAACAATTTTCAAGTACTATGTTAAGTTTAATAATATTTCAGGATTTCAGGCCGGGAATTATTCATTGACACCTTCAATGACCTTGGATGAAATAACAGATACATTGCAAACAGGTAAGATGGCAAGAGAAGCCGTCTTTAAATTAACGATTCCTGAAGGATTACAGCTTGATCAAATTTCAACCATCATTGCAAAAAATATTGACATGTCATCGAAAGAAATTCTAGAAAAATTAAATGATCCTGATACTATTGCAAAGCTGATGAAAAAGTACCCTGATTTACTGACAAAGGATATTCTCGATAAAAATATTAAGCGGCCACTGGAAGGATATTTATATCCCGCCACCTATTCTTTCTATGAAAAAAATCCATCATTGGACGCTATATTGGACGTAATGTTGTCACAAACAAGAAAGGTTGTAGCAAAATATACTGATGCTATGACCGAAAAGGAAATGGATATTCATCAACTACTCACATTTGCATCCTTAATCGAGAAGGAAGCAACGAAAAAGGCGGACCGTAATCAAATTTCGAGCGTATTTTACAATCGAATCGAACAAAATATGCCTCTGCAAACAGACCCTACAGTCCTTTATGCTCTTGGTGAACATAAAACACGTACATTGTATAAAGATTTAGAAGTAGATTCACCATATAACACGTATAAAATTCAAGGGCTGCCACCAGGACCGATTGCCAATGCGGGTGAATCATCTATAGAAGCTGCGCTAAACCCAGCTGATAGTGACTATTTATATTTCCTGGCAGAACATGGGACTGGAAAGGTTCACTATGCAAAAACATTGGAAGAGCATAATGAGTTGAAGCAAAAATATATTACAAATAAAAGAAAGTAATCGTGGAGGGAGGTTTAATTCAGTGAACGATTCAATCAAAAGCTATCTGGAATCCCTACTACCTGAAAAAAACGCCTTTTTTTTAGAACTTGAACAATTTGCAAAGGAACATCGTGTTCCAATCATGGAGCCTACAGGGATTGAGACGATGCTCCAAATAATGAAAATCCAAGCCCCAAAACGTATTTTGGAAATTGGAACTGCCATTGGATATTCCGCTTTAAGGATGGTTGATGCAATTCCGGGGTCAATTGTGGTTACAATGGAACTGGACGAGGAAAGAGTGGGCCAAGCACAAAATAATATTAAGCAGTTTGGAATGGAAAACAGAGTGACGGTTTTACATGGCAATGCTCTGGATCTTTATAAAGAAGCAGCCGAAAATGGGCCGTACGACGCTATTTTTATCGATGCGGCAAAGGGTCAATACGTAAAGTTTTTCGAGTTATACGAGAGGCTTTTATCAAATAAGGGCTGTATTTATTCTGATAATGTCTTATTCAAAGGCCTTGTAGCTATGGATAACTCGGAAGAAAATAAAAGACGAGCGAGCGTGGCTGAAAAATTAAAAGTGTATAATCAGTGGCTCATGGACAATAAGAGCTTCGATACAGTTATTATTCCTGCGGGAGATGGCTTAGCCATTAGCAGAAAAAGAAATGGTGAAAAATAGGTGGAGGTCGGAAAATGGAACGAAGACCGGCAATAATTGGTGTGGCGGGCGGATCGGGATCCGGTAAAACAAGCGTCACAAATTCAATATATGAAAACTTTAAAGGACATTCAATCCTCGTTTTAGAACAGGATTATTATTATAAGGATCAATCGCAATTGCCGTTTGAGGAGCGTCTTAAAACAAATTATGATCATCCATTCGCATTTGACAATGATTTGCTCATTGAACATATCGGAAAACTGTTGCGCTATGAATCGATTGAAAAACCTGTTTATGACTATGCTCTACATACAAGGTCTGCAGATACAATCCATGTTGAACCGAAAGATGTTATAATTCTTGAAGGAATTTTAGTATTGGAAGATGAAAGATTGCGCAACTTAATGGATATTAAACTTTTTGTTGATACAGACGCAGATTTGCGCATCATTCGTCGCATGCTAAGGGATATTCAAGATAGAGGGAGATCGATTGATTCAGTCATTACACAATATGTTAACGTCGTAAGACCAATGCATAATCAATTTATCGAACCAACAAAAAGATATGCTGATGTCATTATCCCAGAAGGTGGACAAAACCATGTTGCCATTGACCTTGTGGCAACGAAGATCCAAACTATTCTTGAACAAAAGTCATTTTTGTAATACGATAGCATAGATACTAATATATGTACTCGCATGAAACTGCAAGCGCGCCTTCCTATGGGCGCGCTGTCATGTATTACATACAAAACAAAATCCCGTGCAATTTGGGACTGTGAACTAATAAGGAGTGAAGGGAATTGGCTAGGGAAAAAGTATTTCCAATGACAGAAGCCGGTAAAGAAAAACTGGAGCAGGAACTAGAATATTTAAAATCAGTAAGACGTAAAGAAGTTGTAGAGCGAATCAAGATTGCACGCAGCTTCGGAGATTTATCAGAGAACTCGGAATATGACTCTGCAAAAGAAGAGCAAGCATTCGTCGAAGGGCGTATTACTACTCTTGAAAATATGATTCGTAATGCCAAAATCATTCAAGACGATGAACTTAATTCCGACACTGTCACTTTAGGAAAAACAGTGACATTTGTTGAACTTCCAGATGGAGATGAAGAGACGTATACGATTGTCGGTAGCGCAGAGGCAGATCCATTTGAGGGGAAAATCTCAAATGATTCGCCTATTGCAAAAAGTCTACTTGGACATAAAGTCGATCAAGAAGTCACAGTGCAAACTCCAGGCGGAGAAATGCGAGTGCGTCTCGTTTCTATTAGCTAAGAATACCTTGCTTAAAAACACGGCCTCCCATTGGGTTGCCGTGTTTTTATCGTTTATCAAAGCACTGGGCTCTTTCTGTTATTGTTTTATAGTTTATTATTCACGTTTTTATGTGTCCATGTTATCATATTGACTATGGAGACGGAGGGGATAATATGCCATTTGATTTTAACGATGCTTCACGTTCAGCGCAGCGTGCAAAGCGGAGAAAAACAAACATCATCTTAAATACATTGATTGCTATCGTAGTAATACTTATTTTAATCGTAGGTGGGAGCATTTTCTTTGGAGGTAGTAAAACAGACCAAGAGCTTGCTGACAAGCAAACCTCGAAAGAAAGTGCTGAGCAAGCGGGAAAAGAACAAGTTGTTCCCGAAAATACTGAAAAAGACAATCCTGTAGTTGACGAAACAAGTAAAGAAGAAGAAAATACAGAAGAAAGTAATGATCAATTGATCGAAAAAGAAACTGGTGAACCAAACGTTGAAAAAGTGATTATCAATCAAGGGTGGAAACCAGTCGGCACGGAACAAGTTGGAAATCATCAACGATCATCGAGTAAGGGGACCGTTGATTGGAATGAGCAGGTAAAGGCAGCTTCATACGCAGTCGATATTCCAGTGGATAATATGACTGTTTGGTGGCTTGAAGGCGGTGAAAATCGCGAAAAGCAAGCAATAGCAACGGTAGCACCCCGGAATAACGCAGATGAAGCTTACAGAGTTTATATTGAATGGGTCGATGGGGAAGGCTGGAAACCGACAGAAGTTAAAAAGCTCACTCATAATGACAAAAGATAAAGGAAGATTGTGGAAAAGAGGTTCTCGTTATGAAAATAGCAATTATCGGTGCAATGGAAGAAGAAGTGACTTTGTTACGTGATAAATTGGAAAATAAATCAACAGAGACAATCGGTGGCTGCGAATTTATTAGTGGAATGATTGATAATAAAGAAACTATCTTGCTCCGTTCCGGAATCGGAAAGGTAAACGCAGCCATGTCGACTGCTATCCTAATGGAAAAATATAAACCGGATGTCGTTATTAATACGGGTTCCGCCGGAGGCTATAATCCAAACTTGAAAGTCGGAGATCTCGTTATTTCCACCGAAGTGCGCCATCATGATGTAGATGTCACTGCCTTTGGTTATGAATATGGGCAGGTTCCTCAGTTGCCGCCTGCATTCAAAGCGGATACGGCTTTAATTGACACTGCTAAAGCGGCAGCGCGGAAGCTTGAAGGAATCCAAGTTGTAACTGGCCTAATCGCAACTGGCGACTCCTTCATGAACGATCCAGAAAAGGTTGAATTTGTCCGCGGCAAATTCGTAGAACTACAGGCAGTGGAAATGGAGGGTGCAGCCATTGCTCAGGTTGCACATCAGTTCAACGTTCCGTTTGTGATCATTCGTTCTTTATCTGATATAGCAGGACAGGAATCACATATCTCTTTTGACCAATTCCTTGAAAAGGCAGCAGTAAACTCCGCCAATTTAGTATTGGAAATCGTTAAAAGAATATAGAATTCTATTACAAAGGAATACAAAAACGCCTGGATTTCCAGGCGTTTTGTTCTACTTATTAGTCATTTCCATAAATTCTTCAACATCCTTAATGCAAAGCTTAACGCCTTCTTCCCAGAATTCCCGCTTCGTCAAGTCGACTCCAAGATGCTTCATCGCTAAATCCTCAACAGTCATCGAACCTGTATCTTCCAGCATGGCCATATATTTCTGCTCGTAGCCTTTGCCTTCCTTTACAGCTTGCGCGTAAATTCCGAGTGAGAATAAATAGCCAAACGTATAAGGGAAGTTATAGAAAGGTACACCTGTAATAAAGAAGTGAAGTTTTGATCCCCAGAATAACGGGTGGTATTCTTCAAGAGAATCTACATATGCCTCTTTTTGCGCTTCTTCCATTAATTCATTCAAACGTTTTTTACTAACCATGCCTTTTTTTCGTTCTTCATAAAAACGGGTTTCGAAGAGGAAACGTGCATGGATATTCATGAAAAATGCTACTGAACGTTGAATTTTATCTTCTAGTAGTACAAGTTTTTCATCATCGCTCTTTGCATTGCTTACTGCGGCATCCGAAACAATCATTTCTGCAAAAGTTGAAGCAGTTTCGGCTACATTCATTGCATAACCTCGATTTAATGGGTGTGTATCTTTTAAAGCAAATGAATGAAAGGCATGGCCTAGTTCATGTGCAAGTGTTGACACATTTGATGGAGTCCCGGAATACGTCATGAATATTCTTGATTGGCCGCTAACAGGAAAAGATGTGCAAAAGCCACCAGGACGTTTTCCGGCCCGATCTTCTGCTTCAATCCAGCGATCCTCAAAGGCTTTTTTTGTAAACTGAGTCAATTCATCACCAAAATCTTCGAAATGATTCAGAATGAACTCGGCTCCTTGCTGATAGCTGTAAGAAGTACCAAGTTCCCCAACGGGCGCATCTAAATCAGCCCAGCTTAACTTTTCAACACCGAGCAAATCTGCTTTCCTTTTCAAATAGTTGGCAAATGGCTGCTTGTTGTCGGCAATGACTTTCCACATCACATCAAGTGTTTCTTGTTTCATTCGATTATAATCAAGCGCTTCCTTAAGGATTTGATCCCAACCGCGCTGCTTGTATACGGAAAGTCGGAATCCGGAAAGGTGATTCAGTGTACCAGCAAGTAAGTCCGCTTGCTTGTCCCAAGCTTTTTCCCATTCTGCAAAAATACGTTTTCTGACTTCACGATCAGAACTTGAAAATTTATTGGCAGCTTGGCCAACAGATAGTTCAACTTTTTCACCGTTTTCCTCAAACGGGATTTTAACTTGACTGACGATTGTGTCGTACATTTCCCCCCAGCCATGGTAGCCGTCAATGCTTAACGCATTGATTAATGCTTCTTGATCTTTAGGAAGTTTTTCCGCTGCCTTCTTACGACGCTCATTCAATACAAAGTTAAGCGGTTTGAGTGCGTTTTGTTCAAGCAGCTCGTTCCATATTCCTTCTTGAATGTTAAGCAATTTCTCGTCGAAGTTTGTTAAAATCGTGCTTAAGGATGAGCTTAACGTTGTCACCATACCGCGTAATTCATTTGCTCTCGTATCGTTTGTATCTTGGGCTTGGAGACAGCTGACAAATGCACCTGCCTGCCGCAAGTTTTGGGACACTGCTTGAAACTTTTCCAAAAGCTTAACGAGTGTCTCATCACTAGAAGAGACAGGGATTTCCCAATCTTCTACAGCTGCCGCAAATTCAGCGAGCTGCTCTTTTAATTTTTCTAAATGGTCAGTGAAATCTCGAGATGAACTGCCCCCTTCAAAAAAGACGTCAAGATCCCATGTTAATTCATATGTATTAATTGCCAAATATATCTCCTCCTTGCACTTATTATAAGGGAGGGTCAAAAAAACACCTAATATTTCATCATTTTAAAACTTCAGAACCGTTTTTTATATCCGAAAAATTGAATGGATCTTTTAAGAAATCCACTAATTTTACTTAGACAAGCAAGTGACTTCCATTTGCGTCATATACATTAAAACATAGGCAATCTATGCGGAGGTGAGGAGTTGTCCGGTATCCTAACGGCAATCGGTTATTTATTTAAGGAACTTATTTTCCTTGTTTCGTATGTGAAGAATAATGCTTTTCCACAGCCACTATCCCCAGAAGATGAACAAAAATATCTCAAACAGATGGCTGATGGAGACGAACATGCCCGTAATCTCCTGATTGAGCATAATTTGCGACTTGTTGCCCATATAGTAAAAAAGTTCGAAAATACGGGAGAAGATTCAGAGGATTTGATCTCAATCGGAACGATTGGATTAATTAAAGCAATAGAAAGCTATTCCTTTGGAAAAGGGACTAAACTTGCGACATATGCGGCCAGATGTATAGAGAATGAAATTCTGATGCATTTACGAGCTTTAAAGAAGACAAAAAAAGATGTTTCATTGCATGACCCAATCGGACATGACAAGGAAGGAAACGAAATTTCACTTATCGATGTGCTGAAATCGGAAGCAGAGGATGTCTTTGATACCATTCAGTTGAACATGGAGTTGGAAAGAGTAAAAGAATATATTGATGTACTAGATCATCGGGAAAAAGAAGTCATCGTTGGCCGTTTTGGATTAAACTTGGAAAAGGAACGTACCCAGCGTGAAATTGCAAAAGAATTAGGGATATCAAGGAGCTATGTGTCACGGATTGAGAAAAGAGCATTAATGAAAATGTTCCATGAATTTTACCGTGCTGAAAAAGAAAAGCTGAAGAAGTCAAAGGAAGAGACGTAAGGACCGAGATTTCGGTTCTTTTTTTTCGGGTTTTTTCTGTAATTTTTTCCATACTTAATCGTCTAATGTGTAAAGGAGGGGGGAATTTTGATTGAAGATTGGTTTCAAAAGTATGAACATGACATCACAAGTTTCCTTATTTACTATACAGGGTCCATGGATGTTGAAGATTTAGTACAAGATACTTTTTTAATCGCCTTGAAAAAAATCTCTAGATTCAAAGGTGATTCACATCCAAAAACATGGCTTATTTCCATTGCAAGAAACCACGTAATTGATATGTATCGAAGAAAAAGAGTATGGGAGAATATTAAGCAATTTCTATTGCCTGAGCAAACGTCCTTCAATGAAATAGAAGATCACTTAATAAAAGAGTCGGAAAATTCCCGACTATATAAGGCTATTCATCAACTTTCTCCACAGTACAAGGAAGTAGTCATCCTAAGAGGCATTTTGGAGCTTTCATCAAAGGAAACCAGTGATATTTTAAAATGTAACCAAAATAAAGTGAATGTGACGTATCATCGTTCATTAAAAAAACTAAGAGAAATTTTGGAAAAGGAGGGGTTTTGTCTTGAAGGATTTCAAACAAATTCAGGAACATCTAAGGAACCTTCCTAAATATTCTTTAAAAAATGAGCAAAAGCAGAAAATCTTAGTCAAATTACAGCAGAAACAGAGAACCCCCTCTTTTCGACCAATTCTTTCTATTGTTGCGGTGTTTATGATATTAATCGTTTTTCTGTTAACCGAGTATACTGTCCGCGAAGATCTTTTTGTTCCAAAGCAGTCCCAACTTCCGAAAATAGAATTAAATCCTCAAGCAGGAAAAATATTTGTACTCCCTGATACGAAACAAGAAGTAATTGGAGTTGAAGGAAAAGTTGCCATCTTAAAAGTATTCAATCACATTGTGGCTGAAGACCCAAGAAGAATTTCCAAGCTAATGATCTATTATTGGGGGAATTCAGAAAAAATAGCGTGGAATAACTATCGAATAGAAGCAATGAATAAAAACGCAGAAAAAATTACATTGGCGGAAGGGAAGCTTAATTCATCTCTATATAGTAAGGAGGCTCATACATTGACGAGTTTTACCCCTTTTCCAAAAGAAGGGGAATGGCAGCTCTCATTTTATGTAGACGACTCTTTATTTGGAGAATTTACTCTTGAGGTTTTGCCACCATTTCCAAAAACAAAACATTATATATTATCGGATTCCCCAAAAGAAATAAAACCTGGTGTAGAGACTGAAATTAGTATTGAAAGTACTTGGGAAGATAAAAAGGATATAGAAGTGCAATTAATAAATAATAAAGGAAAAATCGTTGAACAAAAAACCTTTAGTCAAGTAGGACAATACATTGATTCAGCTACGTTAAAGCCATTGTATGCATTCCAAGGAAAACTAATGTTTCCGAAGAAAGGTATATGGACATTGGTGATTGATGGAGAGAAAACAGAGACCTTTTCAAATTAATAAACATTACCTATAGCCAATAGGCCAAAATCATGCTATATTAATTAAGCGATGAGCTGATTTGCATAAGTCGAAGACATGCAAAATTTGCACACATGAATGTGAACATGTGGTCTTTCGCCGCAAACGTAAAAGACGCCTGTAATTGCAGGCGTCTTTTCTATTGTTTAGGAAATTTTATAAAAATACTATGTGGATAAGTTCAAAGAATATAAGTCGTCGTCCAGCTGCAGCGCCTAGCCCCTCGAGGTCAAATAACCTGAGCCAAAAAAGTCAAGACCGGACTTTTCTAGGCTCAGAACATTTGCTTGTCGGGGCTGAACGAGGCGCTTTCGCTTTTGGTTCGTCCAGCTTCAGCGCCTAGCCCCTCGAGGTCAAATAACCTCAGCCCAAAAAAGTCAAGGCCGGACTTTTCCGGGCTCAGAACATTTGCTTGTCGGGGCCGAACGAGGCGCTTGCGCTTTTGTTTTTACACTTTTTTCAATGAAAATGTACTGATCATCATTAATGATAAGATTAAAATAATGAATAAGAATGAGTACGGTGGCAAGTAAGGTACAGCAAGATAGCTTAGGGTTAATAGACAGCCCGCAGCAGTAATCGGGAGTCCTGTAAAATAGCCATTGCTTTCAGTAATATTAAATCTTGCGAGTCGGAATGCTCCACAGCCGATATAAAAAATAGTAAAAAACACTCCAGGAAAACCAAACAAAGATAATATTCCCTGATATAATAACAGGGCAGGAGCTACACCAAATGAAATGATATCGCTCATTGAATCTAGCTGTTTGCCAAGATCTGATTCAATTTGAAGCTTTCTTGCTGCCATTCCATCAAAACGATCTGCAAGAGCGGCAATGAATATGAGAAGAACACTTAAGTGAAGTTGGCCATTAATCCCGGCAATGATTGCAAAACCACCTAGCCCGAGATTTGCCAATGTAAGCACGTTGGCAGTTTGTGCTTTTAATTTTTTTATAGTATGGTCAACGACATCTGATAGAAACAAATCACCCACCTCCTTCTTAATTTTGAATGTCGTTTTCAATTGTATCTGTTAATACTTAATTATATGCTTTTTATACTCTAAAGTTAAGAAGAATTTTATTTTGTTTGGAGGTATTTGCTTGAAAGAAAGATTATACCGCTCATTAATTGAGTTGACAAACGGGCGAATGACGTCTATGGCTTTGGGGAAATTTGCGCGTTCTAGGTTGAGCAGGCCCCTTATTAAAACATATGCTAAAGCTTATAAGATTAATCAAAAAGAAATGCTTGATGATATTCATCACTATCCAAACTTGCATGCATTTTTTATAAGAAAGTTAAAAAAAGATGCAAGGCCAATCGATTTAAAAATAGATACAGTTACTAGTCCCGTTGACGGCATTCTGGAGAATTGGGGAATAATTAATGAAGATTGTGAAATGATCGTCAAAAATAAATCATATTCGATTGAGGAAATGTTGGGCGGCATAGAAAGATCGGGGAAATATAGTGGTGGCACATTTATGATTCTTTATTTAAGCCCAGCTCATTATCATAGAATCCACTCACCCCTTGATGGAAAAGTAATTGAATCATATTCACTTGGCCGTAAATCATACCCCGTTAACCGACTCGGATTAAAATATGGAAAGTCCACACTGGCAAAAAACTTCCGCACGATTACGGAACTTAAGCATGGCGATACAACCATTGCGATGGTAAAGGTTGGCGCAATGTTCATAAATTCGGTCAAAATAATCAATCAAAAATCTGAGTGGAAAAAAGGGGAAGAAGCTGCTTATTTCTCCTTTGGCTCAACAGTCGTCCTTTTATTCGAAAAAGGGGCTTTCCAAATGGAGAAATCACTAGAAGTACCTACAGAAGTACAGGTGGGAGAGGCATTAGGGAGAGTAATTAGCACATAATTAAGCAATAATAAAAAGCGCCCGCTTAAAGGCGCTTTAAAATTAGGCTTTATCTTCAGGCAAATACCTTTTGCTCAAATGCCATTTTTTTATATCTTGTCAATGATCGCCGCTGGAGTTCCGATTCAATTAGCTGGATAAATTCAGAACTCAAGTTTAATTCCCTAGCTTTATGGTAGGACTCAATCAGCAATTCGTCTGATAACTTTTTCATCAGCTTCACCTCCAGCAAATCATGTTCTAAAGACGGATGATTTAGAATAACCTAATATGTTATCTCTTATTACCCTCACTTTATCAAAATAAATCCTGTGGAACAAGCGTTCCAATATCCACAGGAGATAGTGGATATCTTGTGGGTAACCTGTTGATTAGTTTCTTTAGCGTTGTCTTATTCGCCTTTTTTATGTTAGTAAAGTTATCCACAATTTTGAATAAAAAGAATTTTGTCGAAAACTCTTTTTAAATTGGGAAAAAAGGTGCGTATATACCAAAAATTAGTTAAGATTAAATTTAAGCATACAGTACAATTAATGAGGTGCAGATGATTGTTAAATAAATTTTTGCCCAGTAAATATGTAAAAAGCATTTACGATATCAAACCGGAAGAATTAAAAAACAAGGGTATAAAAGGTGTCATAACGGATTTGGACAATACTCTTATTGAATGGGACAGGCCAACGGCTACTCCAAAACTTATTAAATGGTTTGATGAAATGAAGCGCCATGATATTAAAGTGATCGTTGTGTCGAATAATAATGAACAGCGAGTAAAAGCCTTTTCTGATCCGCTTGGAATTCCATTCATTCATAAAGCGCGAAAACCGCTCGGATCCGCATTCAGACGAGCGGTTAAATCAATGGGAATATCGAGAGAAGAAACGGTGATTATTGGCGACCAGTTACTAACGGATGTGCTCGGGGGAAATCGTGCGGGATTTGAAACAATCCTCGTTGTTCCCGTTGCTAAGTCCGATGGTTTTTTTACACGATTTAACCGAATGGTTGAACGAAGAATTATGGCCAATTTCAAGCGAAGAGGCTTGATTGATTGGGAGGATGAAAAGTGAAGAAACATGATATTAGCTGTATAGGGTGCGGTATTTCCATACAGAGCGAAAATCAAGAGGAACTTGGCTTTGCACCACTTTCTTCTTTAGAAAAAGAAGAAGTGATTTGCCAAAGATGTTTCCGTCTAAAACATTATAATGAAGTCCAAGATGTCTCATTGACAGATCAAGACTTTCTAAATATTTTAAATCAGCTAGGAAAAACCGACAGTTTAATCGTTAAAATCATTGATATATTTGATTTCAATGGCAGCTGGCTTCCGGGCCTTCATCGGTTTGTTGGTAAAAATCCGATTTTACTTATAGGGAATAAAGCGGATTTGTTGCCGAAATCAGCAAAACGAAATAGGCTGATTCAATGGATGAAAAGCCAAGCGAAAGAACTTGGTCTTCAGCCTATCGATGTGCTGCTTGTAAGTGCAACTAGAGGTATTCATATTAGAGAAGCGCTTGAGCAAATTGAGGAATACCGAAAAGGGAAGGACGTTTATGTAGTCGGATGTACGAACGTTGGAAAATCTACGTTTATTAATCGAATTATTAAAGAAGTAGCAGGCGGGCAAGATGTAATAACAACGTCTCATTTTCCGGGAACTACATTAGATATGATTGAAATTCCTCTTGACGATGGCAAAGCACTTATTGATACACCGGGTATTATTAACCATCATCAAATGGCACACTATGTAGACAAAAAAGATCTTAAAGTCATTACGCCCAAAAAAGAAATTAAACCAAAGGTCTTTCAACTTAATGAAGAACAAACGTTGTTTTTTGGCGGGTTGGCAAGACTAGATTACTTAAAAGGCGGCCGCCGCTCTTTTGTTTGTTATATGTCCAATGAGATTTTCATACATCGTACGAAGTTAGAAAATGCGGATGAAATATACGAAAATCATGTAGGCGATATGCTGCAACCCCCAAGGAAGGACGACTTAGCCCATTTCCCTAAGCTTATCCGCCATGAATTCATGATCAAAGAAGGTAAAACCGATATCGTTTTTTCCGGACTTGGATGGATCACAGTAAATGAACCTGGAGCAAAAATTGCGGCATATGTGCCAAAAGGTGTTAATGTGATGATTCGCCGCTCATTAATCTAACTTTGGTTTATTTGCATGATGAAAATGATATAGAGAAAACGGGGGGAGAGAGATGATCAAGCTTTATGGTGTCATTGGCAATCCCATTGCACAATCAATGTCACCTGTAATGCAAAATCAGGAATTCCAACAATTTGGATTAGATGCCCATTATCAGCCTTTTCATATATTAGAAAAAGAGTTAGAAACGGCAGTAAAGGGAATGAAAGTGATAGGTGTCGAAGGTTTTAATGTGACTAGTCCTCATAAAACGGCGATTATGCCGTTTTTAGATAAAATTGATCCACTTGCGGAAGCCATTGGCGCTGTCAATACCGTTGTCCGTAAAAATGATGAATTTCATGGGTACAATACGGACGGGGATGGATTTATCAGAGCATTGCAAGCAGATTGGAAAGAAGACTTCATGAATGAACGTGCACTGATTATCGGAGCAGGCGGTGCTGCAAAAGCAATCTTTTATACGCTTTTATCAAAGGGGATGGCTCATATTGATATTTGCAATCGAACCGCCTTCAAAGCGAAGAAGTTAATTGAAGAATGTCCTTATGAAGGTAAATCTAAAGCCATTTCGATTGCTGAAGCGGAGGATACACTAGAGCATTATAATCTAATTATCCAAACAACCTCGATCGGCATGTACCCAGATATCTACAAAAGCCCTATGTCGGTTAAAAATTTGCTGCCAGAGGCATTTGTATCAGACATCATCTACAATCCTTTCGAGACTGCTTTAATAAAAGATGCGAAACAAAAAGGTGTAAAGACGCAAAATGGACTTGGGATGTTTGTATACCAAGGAGCGCTTGCATTTGAAAAATGGACGGGGATTGCTCCCGATATAACCCGAATGACAAATATTGTAGTAGAACAATTAGGAGGCAACCATGCTAACAGGTAAGCAAAAACGTTTTTTAAGATCGAAAGCACATAATCTTGATCCGATTTTTCAAGTGGGAAAAGGCGGAGTGAATGAAAATATGATCAAACAAATGAATGAAGCCTTGGAAGTACGTGAATTAATTAAGATCAGTATTCTTCAAAATTGCGAAGATGACCGTGATACAGTTGCAGGAGCGCTGATTGAAGGAACTAAAGCTGAGCTTGTTCAAATTATTGGGAAAATGGTCGTTCTTTATAAAGAGTCTAAAGAACATAAAGAAATTAGACTGCCGATTTAAAGGATGAGGATGATGAGGAAAAAAGTCGGGATTTTAGGCGGTACTTTTGATCCGCCCCATCTTGGCCATTTAATCATTGCCAATGAAGTGCTCCATCAATTAAACCTTGATGAAATTCGTTTTATGCCAAATCAGGAGCCGCCTCATAAAGAAAGATCAAGCGGCACGACAGGTAAAAATAGAGTCCGGATGCTTGAATTAGCCATTCAGGGAAATCCTGCATTTAAGTTAGAGAAAATTGAGCTGGAAAGATCGGGCAGGTCATTTACAGTTGATACTATGAAAGTACTGGTAGAGCAAAACCCGCATCATGAATATTATTTTATAATTGGTGCGGATATGGTGGAATACTTGCCAAACTGGCATAGAATTGATGAATTAGTGGAAATGGTTCAATTTGTTGGCGTTAATCGGCCTAACCACCGGATGGAAAGTAATTATCGAATCATTGAAGTGGATGTACCCTTAATTGAAATATCATCAACGATGATTAGAGATAGAAGTAAAGCTGGAGAATCCGTCAAGTATTTACTGCCTGACAATGTAATTGGCTATATAGAGGAGAATCGGTTATATGGATCGTGAGCAGGCACTACAATTGGTCAGACAACAAATTAAAGGTCCCAGATATGAGCACACTTTACGTGTAGTTGATACTGCAGTTGAACTTGCAGAAAAATTCGGAGCCGATCGAAATAAGGCCGAGCTTGCTGCTATCTTTCATGATTATGCCAAGCTGATGCCTATCACCGAGTTAAAGGATATAATCATAAAAACGAAACAAGATGTTCGATTGCTCGATTATCATCCCGAACTTTGGCATGGGCCTGTAGCAGCTCATCTTGTCTATGATAAATTTGGTATAGATGACGAATCAATTTTAAATGCAATTCGATTTCATACAACTGGGCGAGCCAATATGACTTTGTTTGAAAAAATCATTTATTTGGCTGATTACATAGAACCAGGTCGTAAATTTCCAGGGGTAGAAAAGACAAGGGGAATGGCCCTCGTGGATTTGGATCAAGCTTTATTACAAGCATTAAGAAATACAATCACATTCCTGATAGATCGGAATTCACCTATTTTTCCTGATACTTTTGAAGCTTACAATAGGTTAACTATGAATAAAGGAGGAAACAACGATTGAATACTAAAGATGTTTTAAAAGCTGTAGTAAAGGCTGCAGATGATAAAAGAGCTGAAGATATAGTTGTTTTAAATATGCAAGGGATTTCGCTTATTGCAGATTATTTTGTGATTTGTCACGGTAACTCTGACAAACAAGTACAAGCGATTGCCCGTGAATTGAAAGCTGTAGCTGAAGAAGCAGGCATTGATGTAGGAAGGTTAGAAGGTTTTGACGAAGCAAAATGGATCCTTGTGGATATGGGTGATGTGATTGCTCATGTTTTTCATCGCGATGAGCGCAGCTATTATAATTTGGAAAGACTTTGGGGCGATGCACCGTTTGAGGACGTTCTAAGTGAATTGACACAGTGAGCTACGAACGCTTAGCCTATGTTTATGATTTATTAATGGCGGATGTTCCCTATAAAAAATGGCTTGATTATTTGCTTTTAGAAAAGCAACGCTTTCATATCGATGGAATGCGAGTGCTTGACTTAGCATGTGGTACAGGGGAATTATCTATCCTTCTAGCCAAAAACGGCTTCGACGTAACCGGAGTTGATTTATCGGGAGATATGTTAATGGTTGCCCAGGGGAAAGCCGAACGTGAAGGGATCGAACTTTCATTATATGAACAAAATATGAGCGAACTTGAAGGCCTCGGTATATATGATATCGCTGTTATTTTTTGTGACTCCCTTAATTATTTGTCCACACCTGAAGATGTTCAGAAAACATTTTCAAATGTACATGCCCATTTGAAAAACGGTGGGTTATTTATATTTGATGTTCATTCTCCTTATAAAATGGAACATATATTCATGGACGAAACTTTTGCAGTTGCAGAAGAGGAAGTCTCTTACATATGGAACTGTTTTCCTGGTGAGCATTCCTATTCCGTCGAACATGAATTGACGTTTTTCGTTCGGGAAGAACAGTCGGGAAAATATGAGCGATTTGAAGAACTTCATAAACAGCGCACGTATCTTATTGAGGAATACCAATCTTGGCTCGAGGATGTGGGTTTTTCTGTTGAGGCGATAACAGCCGATTTTACTGATCAATTTCCTGTTGAATCATCAGAGCGAATATTTTTTACATGCAAAAAGAAATAAGCGTCGGTAAAGGTTTTTATCCTTTTCCGTCCGCTTTTTTCTATGAAAATAATCTTTGATCTTTGATAGGTATAGATTCTTTCTCTAGTGGTCATCCTAAATTTGACAATAAGAAAGCTGAGCTACCTATTGGCGAGGTATCTCGTTTAAACAATTATTGTTTTGGCTAAACTAATTAGTTTGCAGTGGTTCTTTATATAACTCTTTGTTGATTAACATAGAGTAAATCGTGCGAAGCATTCGATGGCCTGTAGCTACGAGTGCTTTTTTCTTTCCCCTTCTTGCTGCAGTAGACCAATATCTAATGGCGATCCATTTATTTCTACTCCGTGAGGCAGCCCATGCAGCTTCGCATAAAGCTGATTTAATATGAGGGTTTCCTTTGGTTGTGCGTGTACTCTTTCTCTTTCCCGCACTCTCATGATTTCCAGGTGATAATCCTGCCCAAGAGGCAAGGTGCTCGGATGAAGGAAACTGGCTCATATCCACCCCGATTTCTGCGATTATAACCGAAGCAGTATTTTTATTTATACCTGGTATAGATGTTAAGATAAGCACTTCTTCTTGATAGGTTAGAAGGATCCGATCAATTTTTTGATCGATTTCATCCGTCAGGGTCTCCAAATATTCAATATGCTTCCAGGACTGTCTAATTAAAAACAGCTGATGATCGTTAATCGTTCCAAATAAAGAATCGGAAATACTTTGTTTCTTATGTTTCATTCTTCCATGAATAGAGGATTCTACTTCATAATCATCTATATAGCCTTTTTCTAGAAGACGTACAAGTAACTTTCGACCCGACACTCCAAAGACATCGGAGATGACAGAGCTTAACTTAATATTGGAACTCTCAAAAGTCTTTTGAATACGGTTCTTTTCGGAAGTAATGTGCCCTATCCACTTTTTACGTAGTCGAGTCAGATCTCGAAGTTCGCGTATCTCGGATGGCGGAATAAAACTTTTTTCTAATAAACCCACCCTTAATAGCTTGGCTATCCATTCCGCATCACTTACATCGGTTTTGCGCCCTGGGACGTTTTTAATTCGTTGAGCGTTGGCTAGTGTAATGTCAAAAAAGTCCTCCAGAATATTAAACACCGGTTTCCAATAAACCCCTGTACTTTCCATGGCAATGTGTGTAACCTCTTTTTCTTCCAGCCATTTTAAAAGACGGTATAAATCTTTCGTAAAAGTTGGGAAAGTCTCAATTTCAGTCGTTAACTCATTATCACTGTTCCCTGTAAGTACACAAACAACAATACTCTCCACATGGACGTCTAAACCTGCACAACGTTCCAGCAATACTTCCATGACAACCACCTATTCTGAATAAGATCATAAACAGGGAATAAGTTTGACCATAAGTATTTTTCTGTACGTAGTCACCCAAGAAACAGGTGCTCACAAAGGGTTGAGCTCCAAACTTATTCAAGCAGTTTTTATTACAGGATCTAGGTCACCAAAAAAAGCCACGCACTGAACCTGTTTATGTCACCTATCAGTATGGACGGGGTATAAACATTTTCATGCATGGGTTGAGAGTAAAGAACTTAATCATGATAGTTTTTATTTTAAGCAGGATTTTCAATGTGAAGGTAGAATGATATATTAAGGATTAAAAACTTTCTCTAAATGTTTTACTTCATCGTCAAATTTTCGATGAGTCGCCTGAAGAAGCTTTTCAAAGACACCATCTAACTCCTTCTCTAATACTTTAATTCCTTCCCCCGTAATGCCGCCTTTAACACATACCTTTTCTTCTAAAGTAGGCAGTGAGTAAAATCTTTTTTTGAGTAAATCCCCAAGTCCAATTAACATGTGCTCCGATAGCTTTGTTGCAGTTTCTTCATCGATGTTTGTATCTGCAACAGTGGCCTCAATGAATCTTCTCGTCATATAACTAAAAAAGGCTGGACCACAACTAACAATGTCGGAGGCAACACGTGTGATTTTATCATCTATGATCATAGGTAAAGAAATTGCTGAGAACATGTCTATCAGTTTTTTCTGCCAATGGCTTTCGCACTTTTTCCCGAACGTAACGAGCGTAGCGCCAGAAAGTGCTCTATTTGTAATGCTAGGAATAATTCGTGCACAGGAACAGGGTGTTATATTCTCTAACCAATCTGTTGTAATTGGACTTGTGATCGATACGAGGCATTGTTCCGCTTTAAATAGAGCATTATTGTCTTTAACAAGCGGGAAAATATCATTCGGTTTTACACAAAGAAAAATGAGATTGGAATGTTTAATTACTTCTTGAATACTATTTGCAACCATTATTCCTGTAAATTTATGTTTAAGCCTTTCAGCTTTTGCGCGCGTTCGGTTTACTACAATCAAGTCTGAAGGAGATGCTGCTTTACCATCGAGCAATGCTTCAGAAAGAATTGTACCCATATTTCCGGTCCCGATAATTCCGACCTTCATGCCTTCCCCTCCTTCGCCCTTCTACTCCTAACAAATGTATGCAGCCCAAAAGAAAATATTCATTCACTAGTGAGGTGTTTTAAAATGATGATTTGGTTTGAGAAGTATAAAACAGTCTTCATTGGCGCAGTTGTAGTCGTCCTTGCACTCATTCTTTATCTGGGCCAGCCAAAAGATCAAAGTGTTGCAGGAAGTATCAGCTCCGAAATGCTTGATGCTGAAATACCACAAATTACAGCAGGAGAACAAAATGAGCCATTACCATTAAAAATCTTTGTAGATCTTAAAGGCGCGGTTCAAAACCCAGGGCTATACGAAGCGACAGAAAACGATCGTGTATTTGATATTATCGCTAGATCTGGTGGTTTACTTGATCATGCAGATGAAAAGCAAATTAATTACGCGCAGAAAGTTCACGATGAAATGGTCATCTATATACCGAGAATGGGAGAAATTTTGGATAATGACGTATTTGCAGGGTCTTCGCCTTCAAAACAAACTGAAAAAGTAAATATTAATAAAGCTGATTCAACTGAATTACAGACACTGCCAGGAATTGGTCCGGCGAAAGCAAATGCAATCATTGACTTCCGGGAACAAAATGGATCATTTAAACAAACGGAAGATCTACAAAAAATATCAGGCATTGGTGCGAAGACATTTGAAAAGCTGCAGGATTTAATCACGGTGCATTAGTAAACAGGAAACATTGACTAATTTCAAACAATGCATTTAAACTGAAGAAAAGAGAGAGAAGAGGGAGAAGGAATATGGAAAGAATTTCATGGAATCAATATTTTATGGCTCAAAGCCATCTACTTTCATATCGCAGCACGTGTACGAGGTTAACTGTCGGCGCAACCATTGTTCGGGATAAGCGAATCATTGCTGGGGGCTATAACGGCTCCATCGCAGGAGGAGTTCATTGTATTGACGAGGGTTGCTATGTGATTGACAACCACTGTGTCCGCACGATACATGCGGAGATGAACGCGATTATTCAATGTGCAAAGTTTGGTGTTCCTACTGATAACGCTGAGATTTACGTCACGCATTTTCCATGCTTGCAATGCTGCAAAGCAATTATCCAGGCGGGAATAAAAGCAGTTTATTACTCAGAGGATTACAAAAATCATCCACATGCCATTGAGTTGTTTACACAAGCAGGTATCAGTGTCGAGCATGTGCCTTTAGATAAGGGAATTTTTCTCTCCTTTGCTGACGGTCAGTAACATAATAGGGGGAGGCTAGATTGACCTCTCCTGAAAAATGATTAAAGGAGTTGCTATGGTATCGGGTAAATGGATTTACTTAGCGGCAGCTGCCCTCTCAGGTATATTGATGATACTTGAGCTTCATGTTTGCTCCTTCATATTTATTTTGTTGGTCACCCTGAGAATATTATTGGAAAAGGATAAGTGGCTGTTTGTCATGTTTTGTGTTGTCGTGGTTTTATTTATAATGGGAGCTCTAAAAAGCGAAAAAGAAAAAACTACAATTCACTCCGCAGGAAAAGTACAGCTTTATGTCACCTTCAAAGAAGTCCCCAATATTGATGGTAATCGTTTACGGGCAGTAGTTTCTGATTTAAATGAAGAAAAGTTGATCCTTACTAATACCATCCAGAGCGAACCAGAAAAAACAATGTTGGAACGCCAACTACGCGCAGGCGGATCATGCCTCGTTTCTGGTGAACTGATCCAACCTGGAAATAATAGGAATGAACATGCATTTAATTATCAACGATACTTGTTTAGACAAAATATACACTGGCAGTTTCAAGTAAACAATCTATCTTTAAAAGAATGTGATGTTTCCAAACTCTCCTGGATATCCAAATTGCAAAACTTGAGAGCGGCTGGCATTAATCATGTCGAGGAAAACTTTCCTGCTACACTTATTCCGTATGCCAATGCACTTATTTTTGGTGATCGGACAGCATTTTCGGAAGATGCTTATCGTGCCTATCAAAAAATTGGAGTCGTCCATCTACTTGCGATATCTGGTCTTCATATTGGTTTTCTTGTTGGCGGCATTTATTTTATTTTCCTACGTCTTGGATTAACGAAAGAAACAGTCTTTTGGCTGTTAGTTTCTTTACTTCCGGTATATGCCGTGGTTTGTGGTGCTAATCCTCCAGTTATTCGAGCAGTTATTATGACTTTGATATTAATGGTATCAAAGAAATGGCGTCTTCCTCTCACAACACTTGATGCATTCTCAATTAGCTTTATCGTCTTTCTATTTTTCGATCCCTATTTAATTTACCATGCTGGTTTTCAGCTATCTTATTGTGTGAGTTTGGGCTTAATCGTTTCTTCAAAATATTTGCTTGGAAAACATGTCTCGCTTATTCAGCAAATGGCCAATATCTCCGTTATTTCCACGCTCACTTCACTCCCCATTCTCGCCTTTCATTTCTATGAATTTTCCATCATTAGCATTGTAGCCAATATTATTTTTGTTCCATTTTATACTGCTGTTGTTTTACCTGCTATGCTATTTCTTTATTTGCTGCAATTTTTTCACTCTGCGCTGTTTTCCCTACTAGCTGGGTTAATATCCAAGCTAGTATTTTACTCTGAACAATTCGCGAAAGTAGCTGGATCATTAAAGTTTTCTATGCTTTTAACTGGAAAGCCAGGAGCTATTGGCATGGTATGCATGATCGCAGGTTCAGCTTTCTACTTGTTATTAAAAGAACGGGGGAAATCACTGCCCTATGCAGCAATGCCGTTGTTCCTTATTTTATTGTTTCAAGTTTTAGCTGTAAATTTTTCTCCCAAAGGCGAAGTTATTTTTATTGATGTTGGACAAGGAGACAGCATATTGATTAAGCTTCCATATAATCGAGGGACCTATTTAATCGATACAGGAGGTCAAATTAGTTTTCCCATCGAAGATTGGCAAAAGCGGAAAAATCCTTTTCACGTCGGAGAAGATATTGTATTGCCATTATTGAAAAGTAAAGGAATCAGTAAATTAGACAAGGTTATCTTGACTCATAGTGATATGGATCATATGGGAGCAGCACAAGAATTGTTAGAGGAAATCTCGATTAAAGAAATTATTATTTCAAAAAACTCATGGCAGAAGCCGTTGATGAGTGAGTTCATAACATCGGCAAAACAATTGGGAATTATGATACGTGAAGAGAAGGCGGGAACGGGATGGGAGAATAAATCGGGAAAATTTCATTTTATATTTCCATTTGGGGATGAATATAAAGACAATAATAGTTCTCTCGTTTTATATGGAGTGTTCGGCGGGATGAAGTGGCTTTTCACTGGAGATGTTGAAAAAGAAGGAGAGGGGGAGATGATTAAGGCTTATAACAAGTTTCATGTAAATGTATTAAAAGTCGGACATCACGGCAGTAAGAGCTCTACGAGAACAGAGTTCCTTGAAGCGGTAACACCAGAATACGCAATTATTTCAGCGGGAAAAAATAATCGCTATGGTCATCCACATCCGGAAGTGATGGATGCGCTTCAAAAGAAAAAAATCAATATTTTTCAAACGAGCGAAGAGGGGGCTGTTCATTACATATTTTCAAAAAAGGGCGGAACCTTTAAGACAATTTTACAATATGATAAAGCAATACAAGACAAATAATTCCGTTAAAGTAAAAGAAGAAGCTTGCAATAGGCAATCTCCTTCTTTTAAGTAACTATACAATTATTTTCCGAGCAGTTCGATGACCGTTCCAATCACAAAAATTGCTGCGAAGAATACGAATGACACTGCAAAACCAACACCAGAATCGACAGCATCATTACGCTTCGATTGGACATTTTGTTCAAATTCGTTCACAACTACCCCTCCTATTTCCACTATAGTATAGACGAAAGTAAAAATAAAATCCACTTTTCCTTTACCACTGTTGACAAGAGTTGACACCCATACTTTTTTAGAGAAAGGTCAAACTACACTTACAATGGATTACCGCTTCTGTTTAAGTATCCTAGGCCTTATGCTGAAGCGTTCATCATAGATCAGGGGGCATTTTCATTGCGATGATTTTTGTCCCCTTTACCACTTGTCAAATAAGCCCGGCTTTCATACGATAGAGATAGAACGTTTATGAGAGAAGGGCTATAACGATGAAAGCATGGAAGAAAATCGAACAAAAACAGTTTTCGCCTCTTTATTTATTATATGGAACAGAGGACTTTATAATCAATGAGACAAAACAAAAAATAGTGGCAAATGTGTTAACAGAAGAGGAAATGGACTTTAATTTATCGGTTTATGATTTGGAAGAAACGCCTGTGGAACAAGCCATTGAAGATGCCGAAACATTCCCTTTTACCGGTGAAAAAAAATTAATTATTTTACATAATCCCGTTTTTTTAACAGCGGAGAAACCAAAAGATAAACTTGAGCATAATTTAAAAAAATTAGAAGCTTACATCCAGGAGCCAGCTTCTTATTCAATTGTTGTTTTCGCTGGATCTTATGAAAAACTTGATGAAAGAAAAAAAATAACGAAGCTGCTAAAGAAAAACGCGGAAATTATCGAAGGGAAAAAGCTAAGCGAACCGGAATTAAAAGTCTGGATCCGTGAGCAAGCAGCGGTGAATAAAGTTCAAATAGATGAAATGGCAATAGAGCTACTACTTACCCTCGTTGGTTCAGATTTAATGAAGCTACATACTGAGTTGGAAAAATTATCTTTATATGTATCGGAGTCAAAACGAATCGACGAAGAGATTGTCGAAAAACTGACATCTAGATCGTTTGAACAAAATATTTTTGACCTAGTGGACAAAGTGGTCCAGCGCAAGATGGATGAAGCCTTTCGGATATATTACGACCTCCGGAAACAAAATGAAGAACCCATTAAAATTTTGGCACTTCTCTCAAGTCAGTTTCGTCTTATTTACCAGGTGAAAGAGTTATTAAAGAGAGGCTATGGCCAACAGCAAATTGCCGGAATGGTCAAGGTACATCCGTTCCGTGTAAAACTAGCATCCGGACAGTCGCGTTCTTTTACTGAGAAAGGGCTAGGAGAAATCATCAATTTACTTGCCAAAACAGATGAACAGCTTAAAACTGGCGGGGCGGGAAGAGATGTGGCTTTAGAGATGTTTTTATTTAAATTAGGAAGTTTAAATTAATAAAAGCGAAAGCGCCAGATAAGCTTTGAGCTAGACAAAAAAACGACCTCGAGGGGTCGTTTTTTCATACTTATGCCATTTTGCTAAGTTTTGTAGCAAGACGTGCTTTTTGACGGTTAGCAGTATTTTTATGGATTAAACCTTTTGTTGCAGCTTTATCCAAATGCTTAACGGCGCTTTTGAAAAGGTCTTTTGCGTTTTCTTCGTTTTGATCAACAGCAAGTTCGAATTTCTTAACGGCTGTACGCATAGCTGATTTAACAGCAATGTTTTGAGCGTTTTTTTCTTCGTTGATTTTTACGCGTTTGATAGCAGATTTGATGTTTGGCATTACATTCACCTCCTGACAATGATCGAGGTTCTATGTCACTCGACTTTCACCATTCATAAACAATAAGAACAAGAGATATTTTATCAAACGCTTGATAGGAATGCAATACTTCTGAATGAAAAATGGGCGGGGAGGAAATGATAGACCATAAATATTTTTCTTTCAGGAGGGGATGGATGAATGAGTAATGAGCTAGATTTAAGCTGCTATTCAGTTAGAACTGATTTAGCTACTGAAGTATTCGAAATGGCACTTGAGCAAATGACTGGTGAAAAACAGGGGAAAATTGAAAATAAACAACTTGAAGGCATCATTATAAAAGAAAAAATGTCAGGTGAGATTAAAGTGTCACTTGCAACGATAACACCAGAAGGCGAAAAAAAATTCGGAAAAAAACAAGGTCATTATTTAACTCTTGAAGTGCAGGGAATTAGATCACAGGACAGTAATTTACAGCAAGAAGTGCAAGAAACTTTTGCCCGGGAGTTTAGTGCATTTCTTAATATGATGAATATACCAAAAACCGCCAGTTGTTTAATCGTAGGACTTGGAAACTGGAATGTCACTCCCGATTCACTTGGACCGCTCGTTTGCGAGCATCTCATCATTACCCGGCATTTATTTGAGCTTGATGCACATAATGTAGATGAAGGTTATAGGGCAGTGAGCGCCCTTTCACCGGGAGTAATGGGTCTGACTGGTATTGAAACAAGTGATATAATTTTTGGGGTAGCTGAAAAGTCGAAGCCTGATTTTATTATTGCGATTGATGCACTTGCATCCAGGTCAATTGAAAGGGTAAACGCAACGATTCAAATCTCCGATACCGGTATCCATCCTGGCTCTGGTGTTGGCAATAAGCGAAAAGAATTAAGCAAAGAAACGTTAGGGGTTCCTGTTATTTCCATTGGAGTCCCAACGGTTGTTGATGCGGTTACGATTACGAGTGATACAATTGATTTTTTACTTAAACATTTCGGAAGGGAAATGAAAGAGTCTGGAAGGCCATCAAGATCGCTGGCACCTGCTGGACTTGCGTTTGGAGAAAAGCGAAAGCTGACAGAGGAAGACCTGCCGGAAGAACGGGAAAGACAAACATATTTGGGAATGATAGGTAGTCTTGAAGAAGAGGAGAAGCGGCAACTCATCCATGAGGTGCTTGCTCCCCTTGGCCATAACTTAATGGTTACGCCAAAAGAAGTGGACGTTTTTATTAATGATATGGCTAATCTCCTTGCTTCTGGGTTAAATGCTGCGCTTCACACTGCCGTTGATAAAACGGATGCTGGGTTTAAAACAAGATAATGTTTATCGTCGTAATATTTTTAAAAGCGTATCCATGGTGATGCGCTTTTTATTGTTTATTGATTTCTATGCTGATATAATTTACCCTAGCATACATGCGCCGATTAACAGGAGTGAAAAAAATGAATCATGACGAAAGATTAAAAAGACAAGAAAAAATCCGTAACTTTTCAATCATTGCCCATATAGATCACGGGAAATCAACATTGGCAGACCGGATTTTAGAACAGACGAAAGCACTCACATCACGTGAAATGAAAAGCCAGTTGCTAGATTCCATGGACTTGGAGCGGGAGCGGGGCATTACCATTAAATTAAATGCTGTTCAATTAAAATATAGAGCGAAAGACGGAGAAGACTATACTCTCCACTTAATTGATACGCCAGGACATGTGGATTTTACCTATGAAGTATCGAGAAGCCTTGCTGCATGCGAAGGGGCCATACTCGTAGTTGATGCCGCTCAGGGGATCGAAGCGCAAACCCTAGCGAATGTTTATTTGGCTCTGGACAATGAGCTTGAAATTCTCCCAGTCATAAATAAAATTGATTTGCCAGCAGCGGATCCGGAACGAGTTAAAAAGGAAATCGAAGATGTAATTGGGCTTGATGCATCAGATGCTGTTTTGGCCTCTGCAAAAGCAGGCATCGGAATTGAAGATATACTTGAGCAAATTGTTGAGAAAGTTCCTGCGCCTAAAGGAGATCCTAATGGACCGTTACAGGCACTTATTTTCGATTCGCTTTATGATGCCTATCGTGGTGTCATTGCCTATATCCGAGTTGTAGAAGGTACAGTGAAAGCTGGAGACAAAATAAAAATGATGTCAACAGGAAAAGAATTTGAAGTTTCAGAAGTAGGTGTGCACTCACCAAAACCGATGTTGGTCGATGAATTAACGGTCGGAGATGTTGGTTTTTTAACTGCCTCTATTAAAAAGGTAGGAGAAACACAGGTTGGCGATACGATCACTAGCGCAAGTAATCCTGCTAAGGAAGCACTTCCTGGATATCGAAAGTTAAACCCTATGGTGTATTGTGGACTTTATCCAATTGATTCTGCCAAGTTCAATGATTTGAGAGAGGCACTTGAAAAGCTGGAGCTAAATGATTCTGCGCTCCAGTATGAGCCTGAATCATCACAAGCACTTGGCTTCGGCTTCCGCTGTGGGTTCCTTGGGCTACTCCATATGGAAATTATCCAAGAGCGGATTGAACGCGAATTTAAAATTGATTTAATTACGACGGCACCAAGTGTTATATACAAAGTTCATATGACAGATGGCACTGTTTTAAATGTAGACAATCCTTCCAATATGCCTGATCCGCAAAAAATTGATCATGTAGAAGAACCATATGTCAAGGCATCAATGATGGTACCGAATGATTATGTTGGTGCAGTTATGGAATTGTCTCAAGATAAGCGTGGCAATTTTGTTGATATGCAATATTTGGATGATATTAGAGTGAATGTCGTTTATGAAATTCCCCTTGCCGAAATTGTGTACGACTTTTTCGATCAATTAAAATCAAATACAAAAGGTTATGCCTCGTTTGATTATGAAATGATTGGCTATCAGCCATCTAAATTGGTGAAGATGGATATTTTATTAAACGGGGAACAAGTGGATGCATTAAGCTTTATTGTCCATAGCGATTTTGCTTATGAAAGAGGAAAAGTCATTGTTGAAAAGCTAAAAGAGCTTATTCCTCGACAACAATTTGAGGTTCCCGTACAAGCGGCTATCGGCCAAAAAATTGTTGCACGTTCGACCATAAAATCAATGGGTAAAAACGTTCTGGCAAAATGTTACGGCGGTGATATTTCCAGGAAACGAAAATTATTAGAAAAACAAAAAGAAGGTAAAAAGCGAATGAAGCAGGTTGGTTCCGTTGAGGTTCCTCAAGAGGCATTTATGGCCGTCTTAAAAAGGGACGAAACGGGAAAGTCTAAATAAAAAGCTGACATAGTATGTACGGGGGAGTAAGGCCTGATATATGATCAAGCTGAACTTCCCCTTTGTTTTATTATAATTTTAAGGTTGTGAAAAAATGAAAGCAGCATATATCCATATCCCTTTTTGTGAACATATTTGCCATTATTGTGATTTTAATAAAGTTTTCCTCCAAGGTCAGCCTGTAGATGAATATGTTCGCCTACTAATAAAAGAATTCGAAATTGCTCTTGAACAAAATCCAGTTCAACAATTAGATACAATCTTTGTCGGAGGAGGTACGCCGACGTCGCTAACTGAAAAGCAACTTGAAGTCCTTTGTAAAGGCATCAGAGAATATTTGCCACTTCACAATGGGGAGTTTACCTTTGAGGCAAATCCAGGAGATTTATCGAAAGAGAAACTGAAAGTTTTATCGGAGTACGGCGTGAATCGACTTAGTTTTGGTGTTCAATCGTTTAATGATGAACTCCTCGCGAGAATTGGCCGTTCACACCGTGTCAAGGATGTATATGCTTCCATTGAATCGGCTCAGAATCTGGGATTTACAAATATTAGCATCGATTTAATTTATGCCTTGCCGGGACAAACAATTTCCGATTTTCAATCTACGCTTAATGAAGCACTCGCACTGGACCTTCCCCATTATTCAAGCTACTCACTCATTGTCGAGCCAAAAACTGTTTTTTATAATTTAATGAGGAAGGGTAAATTATCTCTTCCTGGAGAAGACATTGAGGCTGAAATGTATCGTCTAGTGATGGAAGAGATGGAGAAAAAAGGGTTAAAGCAGTATGAAATCAGCAATTTTTCGAAACCTGGCTTTGAAAGTCTCCATAACTTAGTGTATTGGGACAACGAGGAATACTTTGGTTTTGGAGCAGGTGCACATGGATATGTAAATGGTGTAAGGTATTCGAATGCTGGGCCTTTGAAAAAATATATGGAACCTTTATCAATGGGGGAAAGACCAATATTTGAGCAAAATACCGTCTCGAAAAAAGAAAAGATGGAGGAAGAAATGTTCCTGGGGTTGAGGAAATCAGAGGGCGTAAATATTCATCGATTCAAAGAGAAGTTTAATGAAAATCTCTTGGACACCTTTCAAGGGCCGATTGACCAAATGATCGGGCGTGGACTTTTATGTATTGAAGATGATTTTATTAAATTGACCAAGTCAGGTCGCTTCCTGGGAAATGAAGTTTTTCAATCATTTCTTCTATAAGAAATTTGTCACGGCTATAGGTGTAAAATCGTTGACATCAACTAAGCATTTTGTTACTTTAATTATAGATTTAGCACTCGTGTGAATAGAGTGCTAACAGAGGTGATAAATCTTGCTAACAGATCGTCAACTTCTCATATTGCAAGTAATCATTGATGACTTTATTCGATCGGCTCAACCTGTAGGATCTAGAAGCCTTTCAAAAAAGAAAGAAATTCTTCTTAGCTCAGCTACGATTAGAAATGAAATGGCTGATCTGGAAGAATATGGCTTCATTGAAAAAACACACACATCATCCGGACGAGTTCCTTCAGAAAAGGGATATCGTTACTATGTGGACCATTTGCTTGCACCACATACCTTGCATACGAATGATATAAAGAAAATCCATTCGATTTTTGCCGAGCGAATTTATGAAATGGAAAATATTGCACAGAGATCAACCAAAATTCTATCCGAACTGACCAATTACACAGCGATTTTACTTGGTCCCGCCGTGAAAGAAAATAAATTAAAGAAACTCCAAATTGTTCCGCTTAATCAGGAAACAGCAGTGGCAATTATTATTACTGATACGGGACATGTGGAAAATCGCATATTTACACTCCCGGAAAATATTGCACCGGAAGAAATTGAGAAGCTTGTAAATATTTTGAATGACAAACTTGTCGGGGTTCCAATTTCTGAGCTGAGGGAGACTATTTATAAAGAAGTTGCGATAATTTTGCAAAGAAATATTCAACAGTATGATTATATGCTCAGAACAATTTCAGAAACGCTTGATACTCCCGCTGGCGAAAAGTTGTTTTTTGGCGGTAAAATGAACATGTTAAATCAACCTGAATTCAATAATATTGAAAAAATTCGTTCGTTAATGGACATGATTGACCATGAACAGGGAATATATGAGTTGTTTAAGCATACTCCGAGCGGGATACATGTTAAAATCGGCAAAGAGAATAAGAACACGATGATGGAAGACTGCAGCTTAATTACTGCTACGTATTCAATTGGTGAAGAGGACGTAGGGACTATTGCGATATTGGGACCAACAAGAATGGAATATTCCCGCGTCATCAGCTTACTCGACTTTATTAGTAAGGATATGAGTATTGCTTTAACAAGGCTGTATCATCAGTAGAATAATCGGCAATATTGAGGGCAACGGTCCTATCCATTCATTAGTTATTTTGCTAAAGGCGTTAGAACCGACAAACGCCTTTCGCTTTTACTTTTAAGGAGGTGAAATATTGGTATGAACGATGAAACAAAAGAAGTACTTGAAAATTTGGAAGATCAAACAAACGAGGTAACTGAAGAAACAACTGAAACGAACCAAGCTTCAAATGAGGAAGTTAAGGATGACCAAACAGATACTGTTGAACAAGCAGAGGAAGTCAATGAGGATGTGACAGTTGAAAATACTGTAACACCCATTTCTGAACTTGAAGAAAAACTTGAAGAAGCTGAAAACCGTTATTTGCGTTTGTATGCTGATTTTGAAAATTTCCGCCGCCGCACCCAACTTGATCGGGAGGCAAGCGAAAAATATAGAGCTCAAAGCCTTATTACCAACCTTTTGCCTGCGATTGACAACTTTGAGCGGGCGATGCAAATAGAGGTGGATAATGAACAGGCTAAAGCATTGCTAGATGGTGTTGGAATGGTATACCGCAGCATTATCGATGCGCTAAGGCAAGAAGGTGCAGAACAGATTGAAGCTGTTGGGAATGAGTTTGATCCTAATCTCCATCAAGCTGTAATGCAAACTGATGATGAACAGTTTGGTTCCAACGTGATTGTGGAAGAATTTCAAAAAGGCTATAAATTGAAAGATCGTGTGATCAGGCCTTCAATGGTAAAGGTAAATAAATAAAGATCAAACTACATATTTTTAGGAGGTACATGAACATGAGCAAAATTATCGGAATTGACTTAGGTACTACAAACTCATGTGTGGCAGTGCTTGAAGGTGGAGAACCAAAGGTAATCCCTAATCCAGAAGGAAACCGAACAACTCCATCTGTCATTGCTTTTAAAAATGGTGAACGCCAAGTTGGGGAAGTAGCTAAGCGTCAAGCAATTACGAACCCGAATACGGTAATGTCCATTAAACGCCACATGGGAACTCAGCATACGGAAGATATTGAAGGTAAAGAATACACTCCACAGGAGCTTTCTGCGATCATCCTTCAATATTTAAAATCATATGCCGAAGATTACCTAGGAGAAAAGGTAGAAAAAGCTGTCATCACGGTTCCAGCATACTTTAATGATGCGGAGCGTCAAGCGACTAGGGATGCTGGTATCATTGCTGGTCTAGAAGTAGAGCGTATCATCAACGAGCCAACAGCTGCAGCTCTTGCATACGGACTCGATAAAACAGACGAAGACCAAACGATTTTGGTTTATGATCTTGGGGGCGGAACATTTGACGTCTCTATCATGGAACTAGGCGACGGAGTTTTTGAAGTACTAGCAACTGCTGGTGATAACCGTCTTGGTGGAGATGATTTTGACCAAGTGGTAATCGATCACCTTGTAGCTGAATTCAGAAAAGAAAATGGAATCGATCTTTCACAAGATAAAATGGCATTGCAACGTCTAAAAGACGCAGCGGAAAAAGCCAAGAAAGATCTTTCTGGAGTAACTTCCACACAAATTTCACTTCCATTTATCACGGCTGGCGAAGCTGGTCCATTGCATATGGAATTAACGCTTACACGTGCGAAATTCGATGAATTGACATCGGGACTTGTAGAAAGAACGATGGGACCTACTCGTCAAGCATTAAAAGATTCAGGGAAATCAGCTTCAGAGATTGATAAAGTAATCCTTGTCGGTGGTTCTACAAGAATACCTGCTGTTCAAGAAGCAATCCGCAAAGAAACAGGAAAAGAACCTCATAAAGGTGTCAATCCTGACGAAGTTGTTGCAATGGGTGCTTCCATTCAAGGTGGAGTTTTAACAGGAGACGTAAAAGATGTTGTACTACTTGACGTTACACCTCTTTCACTTGGAATTGAAACAATGGGCGCAGTATTTACAAAGCTGATTGATCGTAATACAACGATTCCAACTTCTAAAGCGCAAGTGTTTTCTACTGCGGCTGATAACCAAACGGCAGTGGATATCCACGTTTTACAAGGTGAAAGATCAATGGCTGCAGATAATAAGACGCTCGGCCGTTTCCAATTGTCTGATATTCCGCCAGCACCGCGCGGCATTCCGCAAATCGAAGTCAAATTTGATATCGATAAAAACGGAATTGTAAACGTTAGTGCAAAAGATCTAGGAACAGGCAAAGAACAAAATATTACAATCAAGTCTTCATCTGGGTTGTCTGAGGATGAAGTTGATCGCATGGTAAGAGAAGCGGAAGAAAACGCTGAAGCAGATAAACAACGTAAAGAAGAAGTTGAACTGCGAAATGATGCTGATCAATTAATTTTCACAACTGAAAAAACACTTAAAGACCTTGAAGGCAAAGTGGAAGAAGCAGAAGTGAAAAAAGCAGAGGAAGCGAAAGATGCTTTGAAAGCTGCTGTTGAGAAAAACGAACTGAATGAAATCCGTGAGAAGAAAGATGCTCTTCAGGAAATCGTCCAAAACTTGTCTATGAAGCTATATGAAGAAGCTGCTAAACAAGCGCAAGCTCAGCAAGATGCTGAAGGCGGTCAAGCTGGAAGTGGAGACGATAATATCGTGGACGCTGAGTTTGAAGAAGTGGAAGACGAAAAAGAGAATAAGTAATAATTTTAATGAAGTATTGAAAGTCAAAGCCGATAATAAAGGCTTTGGCTTTTCTTATGGAAGTATTTCAATCTTTATACGAAATGTGTTAAAATAAACGTTATGTGAAAAGACTCGGGAGTGTGTTTACATGAGTAAAAGGGATTATTATGAAGTATTAGGCGTTACAGAAAATGCGTCTCAAGATGAAATTAAAAAAGCCTATCGACGTTTATCTAAACAATATCACCCGGATATAAACAAAGAGCCGGGGGCTGAAGAAAAATTTAAAGAAGCAACCGAAGCTTATGAAGTATTAAGCGATGAGCAAAAAAGAGCACAGTATGATCAGTTTGGCCACGACGGACCTCAAGGGTTTGGCGGTGGTGGCTTTGGTGGCTCCGATTTCGGCGGCTTTAGTGGATTTGAAGATATATTTAGTACATTCTTTGGTGGAGGCGGCAGGAGAGATCCGAACGCACCTAGACAAGGGGCAGATCTTCAATATACAATGACACTTTCTTTTGAAGAGGCGGTATTTGGTAAGGAAACAACGATTGAAATTCCAAGGGAAGAGACATGTGAAACATGTGACGGAAGTGGCGCAAAGCCTGGCACTACACCGGAAACATGTTCTCATTGTCATGGAAGCGGTCAGCTGAATGTCGAACAAAATACTCCATTTGGTCGCATTGTGAATCGACGAGTGTGTCATCACTGTCAAGGCACAGGTAAATTAATTAAAGAAAAGTGTCGCACATGTGGTGGAGACGGTAAAGTAACGAAAAGAAAAAAAATCAATGTGAAAATACCAAAAGGTGTTGACGATGGTCAACAAATGCGTGTTTCGGGTCAAGGGGAGCCGGGCGTGAATGGTGGCCCTCCAGGAGATCTCTACGTGGTTTTCCATGTTAGGTCACATGAATTTTTTGAACGCGACGGCGATGACATTTATTGTGAGATGCCGATTACATTTGCTCAAGCTGCCTTAGGCGATGAAATTGAAGTGCCTACCCTTCACGGAAAAGTAAAATTGAAAATTCCTGCAGGTACACAGACCGGAACACAATTCCGTTTACGAGGAAAAGGTGTATCCAATGTGAGAGGTTACGGAGTAGGAGACCAGCATATCCATGTGAAAATCATTACTCCAACAAAATTGACAGACCAACAGAAACAGCTGTTGCGTGATTTCTCCGATATAGGTGGCGATGTACCGGATGAGCATCATGAAAGTTTTTTCGACAAAGTAAAACGTGCTTTTAAAGGCGATTAATTTGATTGGAGACGGTGTGCGATGAAATGGACCGAAATAAGCATCCATACTACTAACGAAGCAGTTGAACCTATATCCAACATTCTGCATGAGGCGGGAGCAAGCGGAGTTGTCATTGAGGATCCTGTAGAATTGACTAAGGAGCGCAATGATTGGTTTGGGGAAATTTATGATCTAAACCCCGCGGATTACCCGGAGGTTGGGGTTATGATTAAAGCTTATTTGCCTGTTAACAGTTTTATAAGTGAAACTGTGGATTCAATCAAACAGGAAATTACGAATCTTACTACATTTGATATCGATATCGGTAATAACCAAGTTTCTACAACAGAAGTGAAAGAAGAAGATTGGGCAACAGCTTGGAAAAAGTATTATAACCCTGTGAAAATATCCGAAACCTTTACAATTGTACCAACATGGGAAGACTATGAACGTGTCAGCAGCGATGAACTGATTATCGAACTAGATCCAGGAATGGCTTTTGGTACCGGTACACATCCAACGACTGTGATGTGTATACAGGCCTTGGAAAAGACTGTTCAAAAAGGCGATGATGTCGTTGATGTCGGAACTGGATCGGGAGTTTTAAGCATTGCAGCAGCTCTGTTAGGTGCACAAACTGTTACGGCCCTTGATCTTGATGAAGTCGCGGTAGAATCAGCGAGAGAAAATGTAGTATTAAATAAAGTTTCTGACATTGTTGAGGTTCGCCATGGAGATTTGCTTCATGGACTCGATAAACAAGCAGATGTAGTTGTAGCCAATATTTTGGCTGAAGTTATTTTGCGTTTTACTAAAGATGCGGCAAAGATTGTTAAGCAGGGTGGCTATTTCATCACATCTGGGATTATTCAACAAAAGAAACAGGAAGTAAAAGATGCGATCCAAGCAGCTGGCTTTTCCATTGAGGAAACACTCGTTATGGAGGATTGGGTAGCTTTTGTTGCAAGACGCACGTAATGGGGTGGACATATGCAGCGCTATTTTATTGAAGAAGTTTATAGTGACCAAAAATCAGTAAGAATTTCCGGAGATGATTTTCATCACATTGCTCGAGTGATGAGGATGAACGAAGGGGATTTGATTTGGGTTGTATATAAAGATGCCAAAACTGCTTCTGCGAAAATTACCCATATATCGGATTCATATGTCGAGGCGGAAATCACGGATTTGGAAAAGCAGGATAAAGAACTTCCAGTTCATATAGCAATTGCGAGCGGGCTGCCCAAAGGGGACAAATTGGAATGGATCATACAAAAGGGAACTGAACTCGGTGCTTCCGAATTTGTCCCTTTCATTGCTGGCCGCTCCATTGTAAAATGGGATGATAAAAAGGCGCCAAAAAAGCTTGAACGATGGAATAAAATCGCTAAAGAAGCAGCCGAACAATCCCATCGACAAGTATTACCGCCCGTTCATTCGCCAATTTCTTTCAATGAATTGATTGATTTAAGCCGAAAATTTGATCGAAAGATTGTCGCTTATGAAGAGGAAGCTAAAAGTGGAGAACAAAAGAATTTTGTGAAAGAATTAAATTTTGCGAAGCAAGAAGATAAAATCTTGCTTGTATTCGGGCCAGAAGGTGGACTTACGAGTAAGGAAGCAAGTGAATTAAGTGCTCAAGGCTTTGAATTATGTGGTCTTGGACCAAGAATTTTAAGAACGGAAACAGCGCCGTTATATGCATTATCGGCCATTTCCTATCATTTTGAATTAATGAGGTGATTATATGTCTCTAGTAGCATTTCATACATTAGGTTGTAAAGTGAACCACTATGAAACTGAAGCAATTTGGCAATTATTTAAAAACAACGGCTACGAACGCGTAGAATTTGAGGGCACAGCTGACGTATATGTCATCAATACATGCACTGTTACAAATACTGGAGATAAAAAAAGCCGACAGGTCATACGCCGAGCCATCCGTAATAATCCCGATGCGGTCATCTGCGTGACAGGTTGCTATGCGCAAACATCTCCGGCTGAAATTATGGCCATTCCTGGTGTTGATGTTGTCGTCGGGACACAGGATCGAGTGAAAATGCTTGATTATATAGAACAGTTCAAGGAAGAGCGCCAGCCTATTAATGGCGTAGGCAATATTATGAAAAACCGCGTCTATGAAGAACTTGATGTCCCAGCGTTTACGGATCGGACGCGTGCTTCATTAAAAATTCAAGAAGGCTGTAATAATTTTTGCACATTCTGTATCATTCCATGGGCTCGAGGGTTAATGCGTTCCCGTGACCCGCAAGAAGTTATTCGCCAGGCCCAGCAGCTTGTTGATGCTGGTTATAAAGAAATTGTCCTTACAGGCATCCATACAGGCGGCTACGGCGAAGATATGAAGGACTATAACCTTGCAGCCCTATTACGTGATTTGGAAGCGCAGGTAAGCGGTCTGAAACGAATTAGGATATCTTCAATTGAAGCAAGCCAGCTGACAGATGAGGTCATTGATACAATCGATAAATCAAAGCTTGTCGTAAGACATTTGCATATCCCGCTTCAATCCGGATCTAATACCGTTTTAAAAAGAATGCGTCGCAAGTATACGATGGAATTCTTTGCTGAGCGTTTGGAACTCCTTAAAAAGGCACTTCCAGGCCTTGCGATTACTTCCGATGTGATCGTTGGTTTTCCCGGAGAGACGGAAGAAGAGTTTATGGAAACATATAATTTTGTAAAAGAACATGGATTTTCCGAATTACATGTCTTCCCTTATTCAAAACGGACAGGTACTCCGGCAGCGCGGATGACAGATCAAGTCGATGAAAATATTAAAAATGACCGTGTTCACAGACTGATAGCACTTTCTGACCAATTGGCAAAAGAATATGCTTCCCGCTTTGAAAATGAAGTCCTTGAAGTGATTCCAGAAGAAGTATTTAAAGAAAATCAGGATAGTGGCCTGTATGAAGGTTATTCGGATAATTATTTAAAAGTGGTTTTCCCGGCTTCTGAAGAGATGGTTGGTAAATTGGTAAAGGTAAAAATTACAAAGGCTGGCTATCCATATAACGAAGGACAATTCGTTCGAGTGATGGATGATACTAATACTCCGGCATCGATGGTAATTTAAAAGTATGAACTGCAGTGTTTTGCTGCAGTTCTTTTTATTGTTTCTCCTTTCCGTGCATCCAGCTAATAAAGTGGCTGAAACGATTGGCAAATGGAAATACCAATAAGGAACAAACCAAATTGTAGATGACACTCGCATGTGCCAACTGTGTTCCCGGTTCGGATGTCAATGTACTGCTTACCCCAGCCAAAAAATGAATAAATGGCAAAAATAGTACCGCACCGCCAATGTTTAGCCACATATGGGCATATGCAGTAAGGCGAGCCTCACGCCCGGCTCCAATCCCTGCGAGCAGAGCAGTCGCGCAAGTCCCAATATTTGCCCCCAGCATAATGGCAATACCGGTTTCGAGCGGAAAGATTCCAGCCCCCAAAAAACTCATAGCAATGCCGGTCATCACCGTGCTAGATTGAATTAGAGCCGTCAGAAATACGCCTATTAGAAAAGCTATGGAAGCATTTCCCCTCATCACATAAATTAAGTTTTGTATGTAATCAATGTCTGCAAGTCGGCTCGAAAGCCATTCAAATCCATTCATTGCTGCAAAAATAATACCGATACCCATAAATATAAAGCTCCAGCTTTTTAATTTAGTTCTTCGGAAAAATTGCAGAATCACTCCTATAGTGAGAAGCGGGATAATTATTTTCGATAAATCAAAAGTAAAAAATTCAAGAGTAATGGTTGTACCAATATTAGTTCCTAAAATAATTCCAATTGTTTGGGGAAAAGAAAGGATTCGAGCTGAAACAAGGCCAACTGCAATAACGGTTACCGCGGAACTACTTTGAAGCACGGCTGTCATTGCAATACCGGCAATCATTCCTTTTAAAGGTGTGCCAGTCACCTTTCGAAGCCAGTTCTCCATAGCACTTCCTGACAGATTGAACAGGCCGACCCTCATCCATGTCATACCAAGCAAAAAACAGGCTGCTAGAATAACAAAAAGTAAAATATAAAGCATGTCCCTCACCTCTCTCGTTCATCATATGGTGCGAGTCATGAGGACATGCAAAAAAGTATCGATGTTGTCTGTCCAAAAAAAATAAAGATTGTTGACCTGTCAATAGCCTTATATTATAATTGCAAAGTACATGGATTTTCCATGTGTGAACATGTTATCGCTATGTTCGGAGGGAGGGAAAGAGAGATGTCAAAAACAGTTGTTCGTAAAAACGAATCGCTTGAAGATGCTCTTCGCCGCTTCAAACGTACAGTTTCTAAGACAGGAACTTTACAAGAATTTAGAAAGCGCGAATTTTATGAAAAGCCAAGCGTAAAACGTAAGAAAAAATCTGAAGCTGCCAGAAAACGCAAGTTCTAATGAGGTGTACTAAAGAGTCTTCTCGAGCTTTTAAATGTTGATTTATACAAGCGTGAAATAAGACAAAGATAAGCTCTCTGTCGTTCGAATGCTGAAAGCAGCCCGACAAAATGAAATCATTTCGTTTGGCAGACAACAATGATCGGAAGAAGAAGAGTTGACGTTCCTTTCTCGCGAAGTAAGCAACGCATAGACTCCCTCCAGGAATTTGAAAACGCGGGTCGTGAAGATCTCGCCCGAAAATTTCGAAATGAACTCGTTTTTGTGAATATATATGCTGGAACTAGCTTGCGCATAGCAAGCTGGTAGAGGCATCTATTATAATCAGCAGTTATTAAAGCCGATGAGCAAACGCTTATCGGCTTTTAAATTGTTTATTTTAGAGTTTTCCATACGGATTTCAGTTATAATAAAGATAGAACGGAAAAAAACACGAAACCTTTTCTATTTCTGACCGTATTACTGGTACATATGCTTCGGGAGGGGGGAGAATGTATGAAGAGGGTAATGATTACCATTTGTTTCCTCGCTGCAGCTTTTCTGTTAATATTACCTGTCCAAGCTGACGGCAAAGGAGCGAATGTATATGTAATACCAATCAAAGATGACGTAGAAAAAGGATTAAATGCTTTTTTGAACAGGGCGATCAAAACGGCGGAGGAAAACGAGGCTGATCTGATCATTTTTGACATGAATACTCCCGGAGGTGCAGTCGATGCTGCACGGGATATCGGCAATCGGATTTCTAATACTAATATAAAGACAGTTACATTCGTTAATTCTTGGGCTATATCCGCAGGTTCTTATATTGCGCTTCATACGGATAAAATATATATGAAGCCGGGTGCCGTAATGGGGGCCGCAGCGGTAATCAATCAACAAGGGAATACAGCTGGTGAAAAAGCGGAAAGCATGTGGCTCGCTGCGATGGAAGGTGCGGCAAAACAAAGTGACCGTAATCCTGAAATTGCCAAGGCGATGGCAAACGGTAATATTGATTTGCCGGATTTGAAGAAAAAAGGCGAACTGCTTACGCTTGAAGCAGATCAAGCATTTAAAGTTGGTTATTCCGAAGGAACCGTTAAAGACATAAATGAACTGATTAAAGATCTTGGCTACGAAGATGCCAATGTTCATACAGTGAAGATGACCTTTGCCGAGTCTTTTGCCAGGTTGATCACCAATCCTGTCGTTGTTCCGATTCTACTTTCAATTGCAAGTTTGGGTTTAGTTTTAGAGCTTTATTCCCCTGGCTTTGGATTACCGGGAGGGATGGGAATAAGTGCATTATTGCTTTTCTTTTATGGCCACTACGTTGCCGGATTAGCTGGTTATGAATCCATTATTCTTTTTGCTTTAGGTATTCTTCTTGTAGCAGCTGAGTTTTTCCTTTCAGGAGGGATTGCCGGGCTACTTGGAACAGTAGCAATCATAGGCAGTATTCTTATGGCTGGTGGGAATATCGTGCATATGGCCATTTCAATCATTATTGCTCTATTTCTCGCGGCATTGTCTATCATCATAATGGTAAAGGTGTTTGGTAAACGTATGAATATATTTAAAAAGCTAATATTAACCGATTCTACAAACACAGAGAGCGGCTACGTTTCAAATGTAAACCGTTTAGAACTGCTTGGGCGTGAAGGGATTACTGTGACTGCCCTGAGACCAGCTGGTACAGCCCAGATCGATGATGAACGGTTAGACGTTGTTGCAGAGGGAAGCTTTATTGAAAATAATACAAAAATTAAAGTAATTAAAGTCGAAGGCTCTCGTATCGTTGTACGAGAAAGCTGATTGATTTTCCAGAAATGAGGAGGAAGAAATATGTTAGGTGCTGACACAATATTTTTATTAGTGGCAATCGTTATTGGTATCATAGTCCTTTCTATTTTATTTACATTTGTTCCAATTGGACTATGGATCTCTGCGCTTGCAGCAGGTGTAAGAATAGGTATTTTCACATTAATTGGAATGAGGCTGAGAAGGGTAATTCCTGGCCGTGTCGTCAATCCTTTGATTAAAGCGCATAAAGCTGGAATTAATGTTGCTACAAACCAACTTGAAAGTCATTATCTTGCTGGTGGTAACGTAGACAGAGTTGTCAATGCCCTAATTGCGGCGCAAAGAGCAAATATTGAATTATCGTTTGAGCGTGCAGCTGCCATTGATCTTGCAGGACGTAACGTTTTGGAAGCCGTTCAAATGAGTGTTAACCCAAAGGTCATTGAAACACCGTTTATCGCGGGAGTAGCCATGAATGGTATTGAAGTAAAAGCAAAAGCAAGAATAACGGTTCGCGCAAATATCGATCGCCTCGTCGGTGGTGCAGGTGAAGAAACAGTCATAGCACGTGTCGGTGAAGGGGTTATTTCAACCATCGGTTCTAGTGATAATCATGCAAAGGTGTTAGAAAATCCTGACATGATTTCTCGTACCGTATTGGCAAAAGGACTTGATGCAGGGACGGCATTCGAAATCCTCTCGATTGATATCGCAGACGTTGATATCGGCAAGAACATTGGAGCTCAATTGCAAACGGATCAAGCCGAAGCAGATAAGAAGATTGCGCAAGCGAAGGCGGAAGAAAGAAGAGCGATGGCTGTTGCAAGTGAGCAGGAAATGAGAGCGAAAGTAGAAGAAATGAGAGCGAAGGTAGTCGAAGCAGAGGCAGAGGTTCCACTTGCAATGGCGGATGCCTTGAAATCAGGAAACCTCGGTGTAATGGATTACTTTTCATTAAAAAATATTGATGCTGACACTGATATGCGTGACTCAATTGGTAAAATGACAAAACCGAAAGACGGAAATAAGACAGAATAAGTATGCACGAGCTAAATGAAAGGGGGTAACTCCTTTGGAGCAATTTTTACTTTTTATTATTATTGCTATAGTCAGCCTAATTTTTAATCGAAAAAAGGTTGCCAACCATCAGGAACTGCGGCGACATCAAGGACGTCCAACAGCTCAGCCAGTTCAGCCTGTGCAAATGGAAAATGAACAAAGAAAAGATTTAAACAGACCGATACCGCAGCATGATTTTCCGGATCTCAGCAAAGCACGGAATTTAAAAGAAGCAGCTGAAATTCTCGTTGCTAAGACCCAACCGACCATTATCGAAAAAAAAGCTGAAGTGCTGACGAAAATGGAAGATTTAAAAAAAGAAGAAGAAACTTTGCGGAAAAAAGCTGTAGATATAAAAACGATGATCACCAATACCCCAAAAGAACATATTGTTACAGAACTTCAATTTGAAGGTAACGATATTTTAAAAGGGATTGTAATGTCGGAAGTTTTAGGCCCACCCCGTGCTAAAAAGCCTTATAGGCGAATATAAAGCACGGAAGATAGAAAAATTGTGATGAAACCCCCTTTCTACTCATACATATGAGAGGAAAGGGGGTTCTTTTTCATGGCCAAAAAATGGGCTAATAGCTTACGAAAATGGATGGCATTAAAAATGGAACTTCCAACTGACGTAGCGATGGACCTTCCTCGAGTGACAATGGTCGGACAGCTCCACATATATATTGAGAACCATAAAGGACTCCTCGTATTTACTGACACTGAACTTAGACTTCTTTTAAAGCAAGGGCAGCTACTTGTTAAGGGAAAATCATTTGTAATCAAAACCATTCTGCCAGAAGAAATTTTACTGGAAGGCAAAATAGAAGAAGTTCATTATTTAAATGAATAGGGAGTGGCATGATTGAAAAATCAATGGCTAACATTCTTAGCGGGAAGAGTTTTGGTAAAAGCGGAAGGCAAAGGGATTGAAAGGCTGATTAATCGACTCGCTCAATCTGGCCTTATTATATGGAAAGTTAAAAGGCAAAAATCTGGAGGTGTTCATTTTTACATTGCTCTTCCTGATGTACATAAGCTAAGGCATGCCGCACGCAAGGCAGATTGCTCCTTATCATTTCAACGTGGTGAGGGCATTCCTTTTCTATGGAAACGGACAAGGAAGAATGGTGGATTTCTTATCGGTATTTTTATGTTTTTCCTTGTGGCTGCTATACTCTCTAACATGACATGGGGAATCCATATAACAGGTGCGGATCCAGAAACTGAACATAAAATCCGGAAAGAATTAACTAATCTTGGAATTAAAGTCGGTACTTTTCACTTGCTAAGTGATAAGCCAAATACGATTCAACGTAAACTCACTGAAAGAATTGATAATATTACTTGGGTTGGTGTGGAATTGAAAGGGACAACCTATCAGTTTCAAGTTGTCCAAAAAACAGAACCGGATAAAATAGAAATGAAAAGTCCTGGCCACCTTGTAGCAACAAAAAAAGCCATCATTGCCAATATGTTTGTTGAAAAAGGAATACCGCTCGTGAAAATTCATCAATATGTGGACAAAGGCCAGATTCTTGTATCAGGTACGATTGGTAAAGAAGACAAACACCGGAATATATCGGCACAAGGAAAAATATGGGGCATTACTTGGTACAAGACGAGCGTGGAATACCCATTAAAAAGGACCCTCCAAGTGTATAACGGAGCAGAAAAGAGGAAACATTCGTTAAAAGCAGGGAGTGTGTCACTTCCCTTTTGGGGGTTTGGACCAAATAAATATCGCCATTCTGAAACTGAAATAATAAACCATGATCTCTTTTTTTTAGGCTGGAAGCTGCCATTTGTTTATTCGGAAAAAACGATTCGTGAAAAAGAAGAAATGCAGCGTACGCTGACAAAAAGGGAAGCGATAGAAGCTGGAAAAATATTAGCGAAAAAAGACTTGGAAGTGAATATTCCGGCCGATGCACAGCTAGATAAAGAATATATTTTGCATGAGGAAGTTGTGAATGGTAAAGTAAAGTTAATAATAATTTTCCAAGTGATTGAAAATATTGCAATGGAAAAACCCATCATTCAAGGAGACTAACGCATGTCAGAAGAAATTACGACAACAAAGATCGATTTGGAAAACGCTGATGAAGCATTTGTTTTGTTTGGAAATGCGGATATCAATTTAAAGATTCTCGAAGAACAATTTGATGTAACTATTGTAACACGCGGGGAAACAGTCAATGTTTCCGGAACGGCTTCCGATGTCGGTCAGGCAGAAGAAACGCTTAAATCTCTGCTTATGGTCATAAGAAAAGGGATTCATATAGGAGAGCGAGATGTTGAATACGCATCTAAAATGGCCAAGCATGACAGAATAGAATCTTTTTCGGAACTTTTCGATGAGGAAATTGCCCGTAATACAAAGGGTAAAGCGATTAGAGTAAAAACATTGGGACAGCGTCAATATATAGATGCAATCAGGAAAAAGGATCTTGTATTCGGGATTGGTCCTGCAGGTACAGGAAAAACCTATCTTGCCGTTGTCATGGCCGTTAATGCACTGAAGAATAATGTCGTCAATAAAATTATTCTTACACGGCCAGCGGTAGAAGCTGGAGAAAGTCTTGGATTTCTTCCAGGAGATTTGAAAGAAAAGGTTGACCCGTATTTGAGACCTTTATACGATGCACTACACGATGTACTGGGAGCTGAGCATACACAACGTCTGATTGATCGAGAAACAATCGAAATCGCTCCGCTTGCATATATGAGGGGAAGAACATTAGATGATGCATTTGTGATCTTAGATGAAGCTCAAAATACGACACAAGCACAAATGAAAATGTTCCTTACCAGACTTGGATTCGGATCGAAAATGGTGATTACAGGAGACTCAACACAGGTTGACTTGCCAAAAGGGGCTAGATCTGGTTTGATGGCGGCTGAAATTATCTTAAACGGCGTTTCAGGTGTTTCTTTTATTCACCTTAATCAAAGTGATGTTGTTCGTCATCCTCTTGTTGCACGCATTATTGAAGCATATGAACGAAATGATACGCTACCCGGACAATAAGCTCCGGGTATTTTTAATTTTTTTTGGGTTTGAATCAGCGAGAAAGCATCTACAGCTCTAGAAAACTTCTGTTTTTATTATTTTCTGATAAAATAGGAGTGTATTAAACTAAAAAAACTGATATTATTTAAAATAAAGCTATTTAGTGACAACAATTACACTTGTATGGGGGATTATATGGACTTTTTAGCATATATAAGCAAAATCCGCTCTTTCCTTAGCTACAAAGTTTTTACCAGTCTAATATATTTCATACTAGCTTTATTATTATTTGGAATACTTTATCATAATATGAAACCTGAAACATATGATATGGAACTTTTCTCCGTTGCGGATAAAACGATACGTTCGCCTAAAACAATTGAAGACGAATTAAAGACAAAGGAAGAACGGGAAAATGCAGCAGAGGCAGTCGATAATGCATATGTTTTTAAAAAGGAAATGGCGCAAAATAGGGTGTCATTAATTGCATCGATATTTGACTTTGTGAAAGAAACCAATCTAGAATCCATTAGATTACCGGGAAAAAATGAAAAGGAACAAGGGAAAGGCGAAAAGGTAGAAGAAAAAAAAGGTGATGCAGCTTCAGCATTGGAAAACAGGTTGAAATTATTGAAAACTAAATTGACTGCGAATGTTACAGAAGATGTTACCAATTCCATTTCCGATCAAATATTAATATCATTACTACAAGCAGACGCATTGCAATTACAAAATTTGAAGGACATTGTTGTCCACCAGGTTGAAGCAGCAATGAACGAAAAGATTCGTGAGGATATGACTGAAGTAGCAAAAATGGCAATAGCGGATAAAATCAAAGCGACAGGTCTTCCTAAAGATCTAGCTGATGCAGCTTCAGAATTAGGGCAATATGCGATTGTAGCCAACGAATTATATGATGAATCTCTAACGGAGGAAAGAAGAAAACAGGCAATGGAAGATGTGGAGCCAATTAAAATACTCCAAGGGCAAATCATTGTGCAGGAAGGACATTTAATCGATAGAGAAACATATAGACAACTTGAAATGCTAGGATTACTTAAAAGCAATCCGACTTTAAAACCTTTAGTAGGTTTAGGAATATTTATTGTCCTTGTAATTGGAACGTTGTATATTTATTTATCCCGATTAACTTTACCCGAGGAAAAAAAGCAAAGTCACTTACTGCTTCTAAGCCTAATCTTTATTTTATCATTAATTATTATGAAAATAATTGGATTGATGGAAAAGGCAAACTTAAATGAAATTGCATACATATTTCCCGCTGCACTAGCTCCTATGCTCGTAAAAATTATGATAAACGAACGGTTTGCTTTAATTATGACAATTATTCTGGCAGCATGTGGAAGTATTGTATTCCACGATGGAATTACGAGTACAATAGATGTAGAAATAGCAGTTTATATTTTATTTAGCGGCTTGGCGGGCGTGCTATTTCTTTCCGGAAGAAATGAAAGAAGTCATATTTTAACTGCGGGATTATTTGTTTCAGGAATTAATATTTTGCTTATATTTTTTCTTAGTTTAATTGGAAGTGGTCAGTTTACTGCAACAGAGTATTTTTATTATGGTCTGTACTCGGTTGTTTCCGGACTCCTTTCAGCCATATTTACAATCGGACTGCTGCCATTTTTTGAAGCAGGTTTTGGGATATTATCTACGATGAGATTGATTGAGCTTTCTAATCCGAATCACCCACTGTTAAAGAAACTTTTAACAGAAACGCCTGGAACATATCACCATAGTGTGATGGTTGCAAATTTAGCTGAATCTGCTTGTGAAGCCATAGGTGCAAATGGTCTTCTAGCGAGGGTAGGATGTTATTATCATGATGTAGGTAAAACAAAACGCCCTCCATTTTTCATTGAAAATCAAATTAATATTCAAAACCCACATGATCGGCTGCCGCCGGAGACAAGTAAGGATATCATTATTGCCCATACAGCTGATGGAGCAGCAGAGCTCCGAAGACATAAGCTGCCAAAAGAGATCGTTGATATTGCAGAACAACACCACGGAACTAGTTTACTTAAATATTTTTATTTTAAAGCTAAAAAAGCCAATGAAGGTATTTCAGAACATGATTATCGCTATCCGGGACCGAAGCCCCAAACGAAAGAAAATGCTGTCATCAGCCTTGCGGATAGTGTCGAAGCGGCGGTGCGGTCAATGGCCAATCCTACCCCTGAGGAAATACGCTCACTCGTCCATGCTATTGCACAAGACAAGCTGCTAGATGGACAGTTTAATGAGTGCGACCTCACATTAAAAGAAATTGAGCTTGTAAAAGAAACATTTTGTGAAACATTAAACGGCATATTTCATTCTAGAATTGAGTATCCTGATTTTAAACAACAGAAGGTGATACGTGATGGTACTACAAATTGATTTAATTGATGAAACGAAAGAATTATCTAATCTTGACCTTGAGTTTATTGAGAACCTCTTGGGCTATGCAGCAGCTAAAGAACAAATAGATGATGGAACCGAATTATCGGTCACATTTGTTACAAATGAAAATATTCAGGAAATTAATAAAACGTATCGGGGAAAAGACCAGCCTACAGATGTTATTTCTTTCGCGTTAGAAGAAATCGGTGAAGATGAAATAGAAATAAAAGGTGTTCACATTCCTCGAATCCTTGGTGATATTATCATTTCCGTTGAAAAGGCTCAGGAGCAAGCAGAAGAGTATGGGCATTCATTTAAACGAGAACTTGGTTTTCTAGCTATTCATGGATTTTTGCATTTACTTGGGTATGACCATATGAATGAAAATGATGAAAAGCGAATGTTTGCAAGACAAACCGAAATACTTGATGGATACGGCCTTGAAAGATAACCGAACTTTTTCGATAAAACGGGTTGCTCGTTCATTTAAATATGCTTTTCATGGGCTGAAATACGCAGCTAAGTCAGAGAGAAATTTCCAAATACATCTTACTACTGCTTTGCTAGTAACAGTTTGTGCCAGTATCTTAAATATTAACAAAATGGAATGGTTATTTATCTTCGTCTCTATATTTGGTGTGATTGCCCTTGAACTTGTCAATTCCGCTCTTGAACGTGTAGTTGATTTAGCAACAGATGAAATCAAACCTTTGGCTAAACAAGCAAAAGATCTTGCTGCAGCAGCGGTGCTTATGTATGCACTTATGGCAGCTATAATCGGAGTAGTGATTTTAGGTCCAAAGCTTTTACATATGATTTATTAACATGCTGCCTTTTTAGGCAGTTAGATTGTCGAGAAAGGTTATATTTCTCGGCAATTTTTCATTTTTTGATGGTCTCTTCTGACCGGCCTGTTGATTTCCGCTCCGGGCACTCGCTTTCCGCGGGGAGGTCCGGGAGCCTCCTCGGCGCTTTTGGCGCCTGCGGGGTCTCCCGTGACCTCTCAATCCCGCAGGAGTCGAGTGCCCTCCGCTCCAATCAACAGGGATGCGTATCAACCTAAGTATTGCAACACACTTTATCTAACCTTGCTAAGTGTGTTGCAATCTTTTTTATATTTTGACAGGATGTAGTAAGGAGAGCCTGTTCACCTGCGTTCTTTAATCCCCTTAACCGCAAAAGCGAAGCCCATGTAGCTCTTTTGAGTCTGCGAAACTTCGCTCAATTTTTTCCTTTCTAAATTTATAAAGCATTTTGGTTCTTGTCATCATTTTCCATCACCTCATGGTCCGTCTTACTTTCCATTATAAAAATGAATGATTAAACAGAAAAGTAAAATGTGGAATTTTAGTGTTTTGGAGAAGCGTCCGCTCGCCCCGCGGAAAGCGAGCGTTAAGCTTCGGAAAACCTGCTCTATCCTGGAATTGTCTTATGCTTGTCGGGACTGACCAAGGCGCTTCCGCTTTAATATTTGAAAGTCCTCGATGAGTACGATAAAATACTTTCACAGTGTTAGTTAAAATGGGTGAAAAAATTAAATTATCAAAAAACTTTTCGGTATTTGATAACTTTTTACTGTAAATGTAGTAAAATAAAAATATGAAAGCTGAGGAAACAAAAATGAATATTGAGCAGTTGATTGAAGAAGCGGGAAAGGGAAGGGAAAAAGCATATGTCCCTTACTCCAATTTCCCTGTTGGTGCAGCCCTCCTGACAACGGATGGAAAAGTGTATCACGGATGTAATATTGAAAATGCATCATATGGTTTGGCAAATTGTGCAGAAAGAACAGCCCTTTTTAAAGCAGTTTCCGAAGGAGATAAACAATTTGCTATGCTCGCGGTGGTTGCGGATACTGAAGGACCCGTATCTCCTTGTGGTGCTTGTCGCCAAGTGATCGCAGAATTTTGTCCAAAAGATATGAAAGTTGTTTTGGTAAATCTTAACGGCAATATAAAAGAAATGACAGTAGAAGAGTTATTGCCCTTTGCCTTTTCGCCGGAGGATTTGAATGAATAATCAACATCCAGAAAATAATCATTTCAAATCGGGTTTTATCTCTATTATCGGAAGGCCCAATGTAGGAAAATCGACGTTTCTCAATCGTGTAATTGGGCAAAAAATTGCGATTATGAGCGATAAGCCGCAAACTACAAGAAATAAGGTTCAAGGTGTTTTAACGAGTGATGACTCTCAGATGGTTTTCATTGACACTCCAGGAATTCATAAACCAAAACATAAACTAGGCGACTTTATGATGAAAATCGCAATGAATACACTAAAAGAAGTAGATTTAATCCTCTTTATGATCAACGCAGAAGAAGGGTTTGGCCGCGGTGATGAATTCATTATTGAAAAGCTGAAAGGGGTCACTACTCCAGTATTCTTAGTTATTAATAAAATTGATCAAGTTCAGCCTGATGAGCTTCTTCCTTTAATTGAACAATATAAAGAAATGCATACATTTGAAGAAATTGTTCCCATTTCGGCTATTGAAGGAAACAATGTCGATCAGTTGCTTAAGCAAATAAAATCGCAGTTGCCAGAGGGCCCGCAATACTATCCGTCAGATCAGATAACTGATCATCCTGAAAGATTCATCGTTTCGGAATTAATTAGGGAGAAAGCGCTTCATTTGACGAGGGAGGAAATCCCCCATTCAATTGCAGTTCTGATTGATAAAATGGAGCATAAATCAAACCAGGACTTAATTCATGTCATGGCAACGATTATTGTGGAACGCGATTCTCAAAAAGGTATTGTCATTGGAAAACAAGGGAAAATGCTTAAAGAAATAGGGCAACGTGCCAGAGTAGATATTGAAAATTTACTTGGTTCCAAAGTATTTTTGGAATTATGGGTGAAAGTCCAAAAGGATTGGCGAAATAAAGCCTTTCACTTAAAAGATTTTGGGTTTAATGACAATGAGTATTAAGGAAAAATAATCATTAACAAATTTTACGCAGTATTGTCTCAGTCCTTGGTGCAAAAAATACTATTGTAAGTGAATTTCAAACACATGGAAGGGCGGGATTGAAATGTATGAATTCACGTGGAAAGTTTTTAAGGAGACAGGTAGTGTTGATACTTACTTGCTTCTAAAGGAACTTGAAAAGGAAGAACATATCAATATTCTGCCGCTTGTGGAAAATTCGAGCGAAGTAGAAATCCAGTGACTTGAAGGTTATTGCTGTACCCCGGAATGCAGTCAACTGCTGTGAAAGGGGATATGATTGTATATGATGAACAAGTGCGAAGGCATTGTCATTCGTGCGACTGATTACGGGGAATCCAATAAGATCGTTACCATTTACAGCAGAGAAGCTGGGAAAATTGCAGCCATGGCGAGAGGGGCGAAAAAACCAAGCAGCCGGCTTGCCAGCGTATCCCAGCTCTTTACATACGGATATTTTTTGATTCAAGGTGGTCGAGGGCTTGGGACGATGCAACAGGCTGAAATGATTTCTTCTTTCAGATCGATTCGAGAAGACATATTTAAAACTGCATATGCTTCTTATGTTGTAGATTTGCTTGATAAAGGCACCGGGGAAAAAGAAAGCAATCCGTTCTTATTTGAACTTGTATATCAAACACTGCACTATATAAACGAGGATTTTGATCCGGATATCGTAACAAATATATTTGAAATGAAAATGCTCAGTGTTCTTGGGCTTTACCCGGAAATGAATCATTGTGCTATTTGTGCCAACACTGAAGCTCAATTTGGCTTTTCAATTAAGGAAAACGGGTTGATTTGCCATCAATGTTTTGAAAAAGATCCACATTTTTTTCCACTTTCGCAAAATGCCGTGAAATTATTAAGGCTGTTTTATTTTTTTGATATTGGACGACTTGGTTCCATATCAGTCAAGCCTGAAACAAAAAAAGAATTAAAAGAGGTCATTTCATTGTATTACGATGAATACTCGGGCTTATACCTTAAATCGAAACGCTTTCTAGACCAATTAGATATACTGAAAGATCAACTTTAATTTGACAAACTGCTTTAATTAAGCTATTTTTTTGTATAAGCATAAAAACAAAATAATCTAGCTGCAAAGAAAGAGAAGAGTATTTGAGTATAACTCCATTTTAGCGAGCCCGGGACAGTGTAAGCCGGTGTATGGAACATCAAAGAAGGCACTCCGGAGCAGCAAATCACAAAGTTGGCCGTTTTTACGGCAATTAGGGTGGAACCGCGGGTTAACTCTCGTCCCTATGCTTAAAAAATAAGCATAGGGACGAGAGTTTTTTATTTATTTATGAAGGGATGAACGAAATGAATATCCAAGAAATGATTTTGGCATTACAAAAACATTGGTCAGACTACGGCTGTATTCTGATGCAAGCATATGATGTTGAAAAAGGGGCGGGTACCATGAGCCCATATACTTTTTTAAGAGCAATTGGTCCAGAGCCGTGGAATGTTGCTTATGTTGAGCCCTCCCGACGCCCGGCTGATGGTCGTTATGGTGAAAACCCAAATCGCTTATACCAGCATCACCAATTCCAAGTTATCATGAAACCATCACCAGATAATATTCAAGAAATGTATTTAGATTCGTTAAAAGTGCTTGGAATCGATCCTTTAGAGCATGATATTCGTTTTGTAGAAGATAACTGGGAAAACCCTTCACTAGGATGTGCAGGACTTGGATGGGAAGTTTGGCTTGACGGCATGGAAGTCACGCAATTTACTTATTTTCAACAAGTAGGCGGCCTGGATTGCAAGCCGGTCTCAGTTGAATTAACATACGGTATCGAAAGACTTGCCTCTTATATTCAAGATAAAGAAAATGTTTTTGACTTAGAATGGACAGAAGGATTTACCGTTCGTGATATTTTTTATCAACCAGAATACGAACATTCTAAATATGCTTTTGAAACGTCTAATCAGGAAATGCTTTTTAATTTGTTCACTACTTATGAAACTGAAGCAAAGAAACAAATGGAATCAGGGCTTGTACATCCCGCCTATGATTATATTTTAAAATGTTCCCATGTTTTTAATCTTCTTGACGCTAAAGGGGCTATTTCTGTCACAGAAAGAACAGCTTATATTGGCAGAATGAGAAGCATGGCACGGCAAGTAGCCAAAACCTTTTACGAGGAACGGGAGAAACTTGGTTTTCCAATCTTAAACCAACTCAAAAAGGAGGAAGCCGGTAATGAATAAACGTGATTTACTACTTGAAATTGGATTGGAAGAAATGCCTGCTAGATTTATCAAAGATGCAATGAATGCACTAGGAGATAAATTGCAAAGTTGGCTTAAAGAGAAAAAGATTGGTTTTGACGAAATTAAACTATACTCCACACCGCGGCGGCTAGCTATTTTAGTTCATGGTGTAGAAGAGTCTCAACAAGACACTGAGGAAGAAGCAAAAGGACCAACGAAAAAAATAGCCCTTGATTCAGAAGGGAACTGGTCAAAAGCTGCTATTGGTTTCACTAAATCCAATGGTATGAGTGTGGAAGATATTTATTTTAAAGAAATAAAAGGGATTGAATATGTCCATGTGAAAAAGTTCATTAAAGGTGAAACAACTCTTCATCTTTTGCCGGAACTTGGAGATATGATCGCTTCCTTGCATTTCCCAAACAGTATGCGGTGGGGAAGTTTGAATATTCGCTATGTAAGACCTATTCGTTGGATCGTCGCCCTGTTTGGGAATGAACAAATTCCATTTACCGTTGCAGAAGTCCAAACTGGCAAAAAGACGAGAGGTCATCGTTTTCTTGGGGAAGAAATGAAGATCATCGATCCTGCGGATTATGAAAAGGTATTGCTTGGTCAGTATGTTATCGCTGATTTTGCAGAAAGAAAACAAGCAGTCCAAGAGCAGATTGAAAAGCTAGGAGAAGAAAAAAATTGGGACATTCCAGTTGATGAAGCTCTTTTAGAAGAGGTAGTAAACTTGGTTGAATATCCAACTGTTTTCTTCGGTACTTTCAATGAAGAGTTTCTCAAACTGCCAGAAGAGGTATTAATTACTTCGATGAAAGAACACCAGCGATATTTTCCGGTCAGAGATAAACAAGGGGCGTTGCTGCCATATTTTGTAGCAGTAAGAAATGGAGATCACCGTCATATCGAAACTGTAGCAAGAGGCAATGAAAAAGTGTTGAGAGCAAGATTGGCAGATGCTGATTTCTTTTATAAAGAAGATCAAAAAATGCCGATAGAAGAAGCTGTCAAAAAGTTGGATGCGATTGTGTATCATGAAAAAATGGGAACTTTAGCTGAAAAAGTAAGCAGAATTCGTAAAATTGCAGGAAATCTTTGTGACGAGCTTGCCCTGTCGGAAAAGGCGAAAGCTTGGGCAGATAGAGCTGCAGAAATTAGCAAATTCGACCTTGTCACTAATATGGTGAATGAATTCCCGGAACTACAGGGAATCATGGGAGAAAAATATGCTTTGCAGCAGGGGGAACATTTTGAAGTTGCACAGGCAATTAATCAACATTATCAGCCTCGGCATGCCGAAGACACAGTGCCATCGTCAACAGTGGGTGCAATAGTAAGCATTGCCGACAAACTAGACTCGATTGTATCGGCATTCGCAATTGGGTTAATTCCAACAGGTTCTCAGGATCCTTATGCGCTTAGAAGACAGGCTGCTGGAATTATTCAAATTATGCTGGAAAAAGAATGGGATATATCGTTGGAGAGTTTGCTGAAAAAAACAATTATCATAATAAAAGATGATGAACAACAAGTCGACAAAGATCTTTATCAAAAATTAGAAAGCTTTTTTAAGCTTCGTCTTAAACATTTACTCCAAGAAAAAGGAATTCGTTATGATATTGTCGAAGCTGTTCTTGGTGGGGACTTTAACGATGTTGCTGACATTGTGAATCGTGCGGAAACTTTACAGTCAAAAAAGGATGACAGTGAATTCAAACTGATAATCGAATCACTTTCTAGGGTGTTAAACATTGCGGGTAAAGCGGAAAAAGGAATAGATATCGACCCTTCCTTATTTGAAAATGAGTATGAAAAGAATTTGTATCAACTTTGGGAACAACTGAAGGAAACATACCATTCCTCTTCGAATAGTGAAGCTCGTTTTTCTGCACTTTCTTCGTTACAACCAGCTATTTCTGCTTATTTCGATCATACGATGGTAATGGCAGATCAAGAGATAGTGAAAAACAATCGACTTGCACAAATGGCTAAACTTGCAGAACTTATTGGTGCCTACGCCTCAATGAATGAAATATTAGTAAAATAATTAACTCTCAGGGCTTGTCGTCAAGCGGCAAGCTCAGTTTTTAAAGGATATTAAGGTGAGGAGGGTGAGACACATGGCCAAACCAATTATTTATGTTGTTTCAGATTCTGTAGGGGAAACGGCGGAACTGGTTACAAAAGCGGCAATAAGCCAATTTAATGGCTCCAATGCGATCATTAAGAGGTTTCCTTATGTTGAAGAACAAGATCATATAGACGAAGTCATAACCTTGGCAAAATATGACCATGGCATGATTGTGTATACGTTGGTCAAACCTGAAATCAGGAGTTATATGAAAGTAAAGGCGGATAGCCAAAATATTAATGCGATCGATATTATGGGTCCATTGATGGATATATTTGAAAAAACATTTGAAAATGCTCCGCTTAACGAACCGGGATTAGTAAGAAAATTGGACGATGCATATTTTAAGCGTGTAGAGGCAATTGAATTTGCGGTAAAATATGATGATGGTCGAGATCCTAGAGGACTATTAAGAGCAGATATCATACTAGTTGGTGTTTCGCGAACATCTAAAACTCCCCTCTCTCAATACCTTGCACATAAACGTTATAAGGTTGCCAATGTTCCTGTTGTTCCTGAAGTCGATCCGCCGGAGGAATTGTTTCAAGTAGATCCAAAGCGATGCATCGGCTTAAAAATCAGTCCCGAAAAGCTTAATTTTATCCGCCGGGAAAGATTAATTTCACTAGGACTGGATGATAAAGCGAGTTATGCTAATATTGAAAGAATAAAAAGGGAAATTGAATACTTCGATATCATTTCTGCCAAACTTGGCTGCACTGTTATTGATGTCACGAATAAAGCTGTAGAGGAAACTGCGAATATCATTATTAACTATATGCGCAAAAAAGTGTAAAGCACAACATTAGTTGTGTTTTTGCTCTTTCTGTCTAGGTTCAAACCAAAATCTCATTAAACTTTTTATTGGTCAAAAGACCTAAAATAAGCTATAATAAAAAATTGTGTTGAAAATACATAAAAAAGGTTTAGAGCTGCTACTTCGGGAATAAACTAATTATTGTGTTCGAAGATGTTTAGCACCAAATGCTCTTATCTTTTCGTATGACAAAAAGATAAAACGACATGATTCCTGAAAAGGTTTAGCTAAAAAGAAGGAATCATAGGAGTGATGTAGAATTATTATTAATAACCGCATTTCTTCAGTTTTATATGTAGATGCGGACGCATGTCCTGTCAAATCGGAAATATCCTTGATAGCTAAGGAATTTAATTGGCATGTACGTTTCATCGCTTCTTATGACCATAAACCGAATCGGGAGGAGGAAAGCGGTGAGTGGATATTTGTCGATCCAGGCAGGGATTCCGCCGACTTATATATCCTTAACCATATTAACCGTAATGATGTGTTAATTACGCAAGACATCGGATTGGCTAGTCTCGTCCTTCCTAAAGGAGTTTATGCTCTTTCATCCCGGGGAACGGAGTATAAGGAAGAATCCATAGGAATTGCACTTGATTTTCGCTATTTAGCAGCAAAAGAGAGAGAACGTGGGAATTACGGAAAAGGTCCAAAGCCCTTTTCAATAGATGATCGGCGTAATTTCGAAACTTCTTTGCGCAGATTATTGTCGAAAATTGAAGGAGAATAGCTGTTTTGTGTCGAATAATATATCGATATATTAAATAGATGGAGATGTTTTTGTGGCAACAAGAATACCCGAGGATAAAATCAATGAGCTTAAGGCTTCTGTTGATATTGTTGATGTCGTGAGCGATTACGTCCAGATAAAGAAACAAGGGCGAAATTACTTTGGTTTATGTCCTTTTCACGGAGAAAACACGCCTTCATTTTCCGTATCGCCAGAAAAACAAATATTTCATTGTTTTGGCTGTAATGCCGGAGGAAATGTGTTTACCTTTCTCATGGATATTGAAGGGGTTTCTTTCCAAGCTGCAGCAGAAAAAATTGCGTCAAGAGGAAACATTCACCTTGAAATAGAAGCACCTGATGGTAAAAGTTTTGAAAGCCAACTCCCCACTGAACATTTACAAATAATTGAAGCCCATGAGTTACTGGCAAAATTTTACAATCACTTACTTGTTAATACCAATGAGGGTGCGCAAGCACTTGAGTACTTATTTAAAAGAGGCTTTACAAAAGAAAGTATTCAAAAATTTCAAGTTGGCTATTCATTACCGGAATGGGACTTTTCTATGAAGTTTTTAGAGAAACGCGGGTTTTCTCATGATTTAATGGAAAAGGCAGGTTTGCTAGGCGTACGAGAAAAAGATGGAACTTATTTTGATCGATTTCGCAACAGGCTGATGTTTCCGTTAAAAGATTCGAAAGGCAAAATTATCGCCTTTTCAGCTCGAGCATTAACAAAAGATGATCAACCAAAATATTTAAATACACCGGAAACGGTTCTCTTTAATAAAAGCTCGCTTTTATATAACTTTTATGAAGCAAGGAGCCAGATTCGCAAACAAGGCTTTGCATTATTATTTGAAGGTTTTGCCGATGTTATCTCTGCTGATTCCGCAGGTGTAAAAAACGGAGTTGCCGTGATGGGCACAGCTTTGACTGAGAACCATGTAAAGCAATTGAAGAGACTGGCTGATTCCGTCATGCTTTGCTTTGATTCCGATGCTGCTGGAGAAGGAGCAGCTTATCGCGCGGGCATGCTACTTGTCAGCCATGGAATATCGGTATCTGCTGCGATTTTACCCGAGGGGCTAGATCCTGATGACTACATTCGAAATTACGGTTCTGAAAAATTCCGTGCAGATGTAATAGGGAATCCGCTGACTTGGACAGCATTTCAACTTCTCCATTATCGTAGAGGGAAAAATCTTCGAAATGAAGGAGAAAAGCTTGAATATATCGAAAAAGCAATGATAACAATAAGTGAGCTTGAAAATGCAGTTGAACGTGACTTATATATACGGCAGCTTTCTGAAGAATTTTCTTTGTCTCTGGATGCTCTTTTAGAGCAGCAACAGCAAGTTAATATTACTCGGAAGAATAACCAACCTCCCCTGCTTAAACATCAAGATATACAGCCAACTGCTCCGAAGCCGGCTCGAAGTCCTTTGCCGGCACATACGATTGCTGAAAGGCAATTGATTGCAAGAATGCTTCGGGATGAGGAACTAGCTTATCGAATCATGGAGATGCTTGGCGATACTTCATTTCATTTTGATGAGCATCAGGCAATACTTACTTATTTATTTGGCTATTATGAAGAAGGCAACAGTCCGGACCCTAGTTTATTTCTTAATTATTTACCGGATAAAAAACTACGTACCATTGTCACAGAGATAGAAATGCTTGCTATTGACAATGAATATAGTGAGCAGGAACTAAGAGATTATGTAAATTATGTGTTGAAACACCCTAAAATGTTAATGATAAAGGAAAAGCAAGCGGAACAAAAAGTAGCAGAGCGAAAAAATGATTTCGCGAGGGCAATTGAGATTGCAAAAGAGATCATTGAACTCAAAAGATCTCTATAAATGATGCTGTTTGTGTGCAAATGTCGGAAGGAGGGGGACGCATGGCTGAAAAAGCTCGTTCCAATGAAACAGAACTCGAACTCACCCTAGAACAGGCAAAAGAGAAATTAATTGAACAAGGAAAAAAACAGGGTACTTTAACATATGAAGGTATAGCAGGGAAATTAGCCCATTTTGACTTAGATTCCCATCAAATGGATGAATTTTATGAAAGTTTAAGCGACCAGGGTATTGAACTACTTGAAGAAGCTGAGGGAGAGGGAGAAAATCCCAATACAAATCAAATTCAAAAAGAAAGTGAAGAAGAGTTTGATTTGAATGATTTAAGTGTACCTCCTGGTGTAAAAATCAATGACCCTGTCAGAATGTACTTAAAGGAAATTGGCCGAGTAGACCTCTTGTCTGGTGAGGAAGAGGTAGCACTTGCGAAGCGAATTGAAGCAGGAGATGAAGAAGCAAAGAAAAGACTGGCAGAAGCCAATCTTCGACTTGTTGTCAGCATTGCAAAACGATATGTCGGAAGAGGTATGCTGTTTCTTGACTTGATTCAAGAAGGAAACATGGGCCTTATTAAAGCTGTTGAAAAATTCGACTATGATAAAGGATTTAAATTCAGCACATATGCAACATGGTGGATTCGACAAGCGATTACACGTGCCATTGCGGATCAGGCACGGACCATTCGTATTCCTGTTCATATGGTTGAAACGATTAATAAGCTCATTAGAGTACAGCGTCAATTATTGCAAGATTTAGGGCGCGAACCATCACCAGAAGAAATCGCTGAGGAGATGGACTTAACACCTGAAAAAGTACGGGAAATTTTAAAAATTGCTCAAGAGCCTGTTTCATTAGAAACTCCGATTGGTGAAGAAGACGACTCACATCTTGGAGATTTCATTGAAGATCAGGAAGCAACTTCACCTTCAGAACATGCTGCTTATGAATTATTAAAAGAGCAGCTAGAAGATGTTCTCGATACATTGACAGACCGTGAAGAAAACGTGCTTCGCCTCCGCTTTGGTCTGGATGACGGTAGAACTCGGACCCTTGAAGAGGTAGGTAAAGTATTTGGTGTTACAAGAGAAAGAATTAGGCAGATAGAAGCTAAAGCTTTAAGAAAACTAAGACATCCAAGCAGAAGCAAACGCCTAAAAGACTTTCTAGAATAAAATATAGGACGCATAGTTTACTTCCGGAAACGGAAGTAAACTTTTTTCTTTGCCGAAAAAGGGTTTTTAAAGCCTTACCCCGAATATTAATAAGCAGGATGTGTGATCTATGAATGACAGCAGAAAAAAAGTTATTTTAAAAGAAATTAATTTTTGGAAACAAAATAATATGCTTCCGGAGCAATATTGCAATTATTTAATTGCCTTATATTCAGAAGGAGATGCACAACAACAACCAAAAATTAAAAAAAGAAATATGATATACAGTAACGAGCTTCTATTCAGCTTGCTTTACTTGATAATTATTGCAATTGCGATTGTAATTACTTATATTACAGATTTTTCGTTTGGATTGCAAACGCTTTTTTTGTCAATTCTTGGTGTTATCTTACTTTTATCTTTGTATTACTACCGAAGAAAAAAGAAAAATCAATTAGTCATTAACATTACAGGGGCTTTTCTAGTTCTTCTTTATACGGTCCAATTGAATGAAGCATTTTTTGAAAATAATGCCTCAACTTTATACATCATGTTGTTCGTAAATTGTTTAGTATGGATTGTTATAGGAATATGGCGCAAGCAGCCTTTTTTTATCATTGCTGGTGCCATTGCCATCACTGCCTTGCTGTTTCTCTTTTTTAGTGGCGACAAGTTCTTATTTTATTTAAGATGAATATGCTTTTAAATCAAACTATCGTTTTAGGGCGCATCCATTAAGAGAAGGAGGCTTGCAAATGAATTTTGATTTATCATCTGAACAGGCAATGATCAGGAAGACAATTCGTGAATTTGCACAAGAGAAAGTGGCTCCAGGTGCTGTAGAGCGTGACCGGGATAAGAGATTTCCAATAGAGATTATGAGGCAGCTTGCCGATTTAGGAGTAATGGGACTTCCCTTTCCAGAAGAATATGGAGGAGCGGGGGCTGATGCAATTAGTTTTGCGATTGTAACAGAAGAATTAAGCAGGGCGTGCGGCTCTACAGGGATTAGTTATTCTGCTCATATTTCCCTTGGTGGCGCACCAATTAATATGTTTGGAACAGAGGAACAAAAGCGGGATTATTTAATACCTATTTGTTCGGGTGAATCTCTTGGAGCGTTTGGATTAACGGAACCTAATGCAGGATCTGATGCAGGTGGTACAAAAACTACGGCTGTACTTGAAGGCAATGAGTATGTCATCAACGGCAATAAATGCTTCATTACAAATGCTTCATTCGCGAATCATCTCGCTCTCACCGCCGTTACGGGAGAGAAAAATGGTAAAAAAGAAATAAGTGCAATTATCGTTCCGACTGATGCTAAAGGATTTTCAATTATTGACCAGTACGAGAAGATGGGGCTAAACGCCTCCAATACGACAGAGCTTGTCCTGGAGGATGTTAGAGTGGATAGAAAAAATCTGCTTGGAATCGAAGGAGAGGGCTTTAAGCAATTTCTTCAAACTTTGGATGGGGGACGAATCGGAATCGGTGCGATGGCAGTAGGCATAGCTCAGGGGGCATTTGATAAAGCGCTGCAATATGCCAAGCAAAGAAGTCAGTTTGGAAAGACTTTAGCACAATTCCAGATAACCCAATTTAAAATAGCCGACATGGCAATGAAAATTGAGTTGGCCCGTAATATGGTTTATAAGGCAGCGTGGCTTAAAGATCAAGGACGTCCATTTGCTAGGGAAGCATCTATGTGTAAATTATATGCATCAGAAATATGTATGGAAATAACAAGTGAAGCTGTTCAAATTCATGGAGGAAACGGGTATATGAGAGAGTATGAAGTAGAACGAATGATGAGAGATGCAAAGCTGTTGGAAATTGGTGAAGGAACCTCGGAAGTGCAACGCATGGTTATTGCTCGTGAAGTTGGCTGTTATTAAAAAAATGTGAAAAAAATACAAATTTTGTCCAAATATCGAAAAAAGAGTGAAACTTCGGAGCAAAGACTTTCCCTTCTGTCTTATATCGAGTAAAATGTAGATGTTTGCAAAATTTATATTTTACACATGTTTATTACATAAGGAGGGGTAAGTCATGAAACGTAATCCGATCGTTCCGTATATTTTAATTATGGTCATGGGGCTGGGGCTCATTTTTTTCCTTGGTATTAAAGGAATTGGAGATGCAAAGGAACTCGCTAAGGAAAGAGAAGGCGGCGGGGAAGAAGAGGTTGTAGCATTTGAACCGGAAGCATATGCGAATAAAGCATGTATCACTTGCCACGGGGAAAATCTTGAAGGTGGAGGCGGTCCATCATTGCATGGAACAGGCCTATCTAAAGATGAAGTTGCCGATATCCTTGCTAATGGTACATCGGGCGGTATGCCTGCTGGATTAGTCCCAGCTGATAATATTGATGAAATGGCAGAATGGGTAGCGAATTTAAAGTAATAATATTTTAAAGAGTTCTTTGCATTTCGCAAAGAACTCTTTTATCTTTATATATGAGGTGAAGTGCCTATGAATATAGACAAATTATCAAAGAGGCTTGAGTGTGTTGCTTCCTACATAACCAAAGGTATGAGAATTGCTGATATTGGCTCGGATCACGCCTATTTACCATGCTATGCGGTCAAGCGGGGAGTCGCGACGACTGCCATTGCAGGCGAAGTTGCTGAAGGTCCGTATCAATCAGCCCGGCAGCAAGTAGCGGTGTCAGACCTTAACGGCTTGATCGAGGTTAGAAAAGGCAATGGCCTAGCTGTTATCGAGCCCGGAGAAGTTGATTGTGTCATCATCGCTGGGATGGGTGGCGCGTTAATATCTGAAATTCTCGAATCGGGCAAGGACAAGCTCTCACATGTAACAAGGTTAATATTGCAACCTAATATTGCAGCAGCTAATGTCCGTGAATGGTTGTTGGATAACCGTTGGCAGCTGGTCAATGAGCAGTTGATAGAAGAGGACGGAAAGATATATGAAATATTAGTTGCTGAACGAGGAGATGCTAATCATCCTTATTGTGATATGAAAAAAGAGCTATTGCTGGGACCATTTTTATTAAGAAATAAAAATGAGATATTTCAAAAAAAATGGCAGCAAGAGCTTGATCAATGGGAGAAAATTTTAGTCGAGCTTGAGAAAGCCGAAAAAAATCCAAAAACCATTGAGAAGCAAGGCGAATTGAATGAAAAAATTCAGATTGTAAGGGGTGTTTTAGAATGAAAATAATCAATGGATATGAATTGATTCAAATGTTCGAAGAATTTGCCCCCAAAAAATATGCGCTGGAAGGTGATCCGATTGGATTGCAGATCGGAACATTAAATAAGCCTATTCACAATGTTATGATTGCCCTCGATGTGCTCGAAAATGTTGTGGAAGAAGCTATTGAGAAAAAAGTGGATTTAATCATCGCCCATCATCCGATTATTTTTCGTCCATTAAAAAAAATATCGACCGAAGATGCTAGTGGCAGACTTGTAGAAAAACTTATCAAGCATGACATTGCCGTTTATGCAGCACATACAAACCTAGATGTTGCGGTCGGTGGAGTAAATGACATGCTTGCTCACGCTTTACATCTAGAGAACATTTCTGTACTAGCGCCTACATTTGAACACAAACTCAAAAAACTTGTGGTTTATGCGCCTAAAGAAAATGCGGAAGAGCTTCTCACGAAGATAGGGGAATCCGGTGCGGGAGCTATTGGAGAATATAGCCACTGCTCTTTTTCGTCAGAAGGTACAGGGAGGTTTTTACCTGGAGAAAACACGAATCCGCATATCGGTGAGCGTGGCAGATTAGAAAAGGTATCAGAGGTAAGAATTGAGACAATTTATCCCGAGTACCTTGAAAAAAAAGTAATTTCTTCTATGATCAAAGCACACCCATATGAAGAGCCAGCTTATGATATATATGCACTTGATTTAAAAGGTGAAGAGTTAGGGCTAGGAAGAATTGGAGAATTAAAGAAAGAGATGAGCCTAGAGGAGTTCGCCATTTTTGTGAAAGAATCCCTAGATTCACCAGGTGTCCGCGTCGTAGGTGCACTTCAGGATAAAGTGAAAAGGGTGGCCATTCTTGGGGGGGATGGCAATAAATATGTGAGCCGTGCTAAATTTAAAGGGGCAGATGTTTATGTAACAGGTGATATTTATTATCATACTGCACATGATGCAATGAATATGGGATTAAACATCGTTGATCCTGGTCATAATATAGAAAAAATCATGAAAAAAGGAACGGCTGAACGCCTTAGGGAAATGAGTGAAAAAAGAGGTTTCAAAGTTAACTTCCTTCCATCAGATATGAATACAAATCCATTTATTTTCATATAAAAAAACCGGAGCGAATCCATTTGGAATCGCTCCGGTTTACTTGTATTTAGTTGATGGGTAATTTCGGCTTTCTCACTTTAGGCAAAATCTTGCTTAAAGGCACATTATTTTCGCGTACCCATGTTGATTCATCAAAAGGATTAAATTGTTCTAGAAATGCGATTACTTCTCGTACGATCGGCGTAGGAGTTGATGCTCCCGCAGTAACTGCCACAGTTTGTGCACCTTTTAGCCAGTCGATGTCGATTTCTGTGACATCTCCGACTCGATATGCCTTCGTACCTGCAATTTCTTTCGATACTTGTGCGAGACGATTCGAATTATTACTCATTGGATCACCCACTACTATTAACACATCTGCTTCTCCAGCCTGTTCTGCAACTGCTTCTTGACGAACTTGGGTTGCTAGGCAAATTTCTTCGTGCTTTTCTGCATGTGGATACTTTTCTTTTACTTTGTCCATGATGGCCGCAACGTCCCATTGGCTCATCGTTGTTTGGTTCGTGACAATGATTTTGTCATTTTGGACATTTAACTCTTCAACATCCTCAAGTGTTTCAACAAGGTGAACAATTTGAGGAGCAACCCCCACTGCACCTTCAGGTTCGGGATGTCCTTTTTTGCCGATATAGATGACATCATATCCTTCAGCTTCCTTCTCACGGATCAAATCATGAGTAACCGTAACATCCGGACATGTAGCATCAAGAGTTACGAGTCCTTTTTGCTTAGCAAGCTCACGTACTTCCGGAGAAACTCCATGCGCTGTAAAAATGACTGTTCCGCTGTCAACTTTTTCCAAAATTTCTTTGCGGTTTGGACCATCCAAAGTAATGATGCCATCTTCAGCAAAAGCGTCTGTAACATGTTTATTATGAACAATCATGCCCAAAATATAGATAGGCCGGGGCAATGATTTGTCTAAAGCAGCATTACGTGCAATGACCATGGCGTCAACAACACCATAGCAGTATCCGCGTGGGGATATTTTAACAATTTGCATTCAAAATCCTCCTGACTGCAGGCTAAAGCCTGTAATCTATTGAACTCATATCCTTATTATATATAACATCTGTAAAAAAGCCAAATAGAGAAGGATTTGAATGTGGATGGTCAATGGATATACAATTTGGGTACTGATTCGCCTGAAGTTCGGCGAATAGGTTGTTTATCAATAGTTTCACTTTGTTCTGTTTGTGTTTCTATTGACTTCGTTTTTACTGCCTTCGTTTCCTCTGCTTCAGTTTCTGTCGGTGTTTCTGGATCATCTGATGAATTTTTTAAGCCTTGGTATAGCCTCCACATTGCAGGTAAGTTTCTTACCATCGGTCCATATTGCTGAATCATCGGTCCAAATTGCTGGGCGGTTTTTAATACTGACTGTGTATTATTTAAGAACCCGTTGATTGTCTGTGGATTGGTAAGTCCTTGGAGAAATGAGCCACCTTGAGCAGGTCCCCTTGAGAACATTGCGGCAGATTGAGGGGCACTTTGTCTTTGAAATAACGATGACAACAGACCGCTTCTACCAGGTGTATTCCTGGCCATCGATTGACCAAATCCGGCTCCTCTACCAAAAGAGCGGAGTCCTCCCCCTCCTCCAGCTGCTCGGCCGGGCCAACCCATTCTTCCAGGCATTGGACCACGATTTCCTAGCATCATCAACCATCCTCCTTTCTGTTAGTCTATAGTTACATTATGCAGTGGCGGAGGAAAAAGTTTGGCTATAAGCCTTGGTACCGTAAACTAATGGTGACTTGCCACCTTCATTGATTTGTACATGCAATCTTAATGGTTTATAATAATGGCTTGGGGGACTAGCCCTATAAAGGAGTGATCGATATGGCTGAACACAAATTTAATCGATTTAATTTCAAGCCGTTTATTAATATGGCAATTGAAGAATTAAGATTTCAGGAGCCGACAGAAATCCAAGAGAAAATGATGCCGTTGATTTTAAAAGGCGAAAGTGCCATAGGCCAATCACAGACAGGTACAGGTAAAACGCATGCCTATCTATTGCCGATGCTTGAAGCAATCAACCCTGATTTACAGCAAGTCCAAGGGGTCATTACGGCGCCTACAAGGGAACTGGCAAATCAGATTTATCATGAAATATTAAAAATAACAAAGCATGAAGAACCAAATCGTATATCAGCACGCTGTTATATCGGCGGTACAGATAAACAACGAGACATTGGAAAACTAAAGCAACAGCCACATATTGTTGTTGGAACTCCTGGTCGAATCAATGACCTTGTAAGAGAGCAGGCCCTCTTTGTTCATACTGCTGAAATGCTTGTAGTAGACGAAGCAGACTTGATGCTGGACATGGGCTTTCTTCAGGATGTAGATCAAATTGCAGGTAAAATGCCAAAAGATTTACAAATACTCGTCTTTTCTGCAACAATTCCCGAAAAACTGAAACCTTTTCTAAAAAAATATATGGAAAATCCTAAATTTGAACATGTTCAACCAAAACAAATATCGGCTGAAAACATAGAACATATTCTTGTTCCGCTAAGAAGCAGGGAAAAGGTTGCGGTACTTAGTGAGATGCTCCAAACGTATAATCCATATTTAGCGATTGTCTTTGTAAATACAAAACAAATGGCAGATAAAGTCGCAGATCAATTGATTGAACGTGGATTAAAGGTAGGAAGGATTCATGGAGATTTAAGTCCGCGTGACCGCAAGAAAATGATGAAGCAAATCCGTGACCTAGAGTACCAATATATAGTTGCAACAGACTTAGCAGCCAGGGGCATCGATATTGAAGGAGTCAGCCATATTATTAATTTTGAACTGCCAAGGGATCTCGATTTCTATATTCATCGATCTGGGAGAACAGCACGTGCAGGAAATAAGGGCTTGGCTGTTACTATTTATGAACCTGCTGATGAGGATTCGCTTGTCCGTCTTGAAAAAATGGGCATTGAATTTTCGTATCTGGATCTTCAAAAGGGCAATTGGGTGGAAGTGACAGATCGGAACCGCCGGAAAAATCGGACTAAAACTATTAACGAGGCCGAAATCAAAGCTCGAAAGTTTGTAAGAAAGCCAGCGAAAGTTAAACCAGGTTATAAAAAGAAAATGGAAGCAGAAAGAGAACAAATTAAAAAACGTGAGAGAAGGCTAAATAGCCGAAATAAAAACCAGAAGAAATAAGAGGTAGGAGATGGGGAAAATGTTAAAGATCGGATCACACGTATCTATGAGCGGCAAAAAAATGCTTCTTGCCGCCAGCGAAGAAGCGGTTTCTTATGGTGCGAATACGTTTATGGTTTATACAGGCGCCCCACAAAACACGAGAAGAAAAAATATTGAAGACCTTAATATTGAAGCAGGACTTGCCCATATGAAAGAGAATGGTATCGATGAGTTTATTGTTCATGCACCATACATTATTAATATTGGCAATACTGTAAATCCCGCTACCTTTGAGCTTGGCGTGAATTTTCTCAGGTCCGAAATTGAAAGAACGGCAGCAATTGGTTCTAAGCAGATTGTACTTCACCCCGGAGCACATGTGGGCGAAGGGGCAGACAACGGCATTAAGAAAATAATTGAAGGCTTAAATGAAGTATTGACTCCAGAACAAGAAGTGCAAATTGCCCTTGAGACAATGGCAGGGAAAGGCACCGAATGTGGCAGAACTTTCGATGAGATTGCCGCTATTATTGATGGAGTCCATCACAATGATAAAATGTCAGTCTGCTTTGATACATGTCATACACATGACGCCGGATACGATATTGTCAATGACTTTGATGGTGTTCTCGATGAGTTCGATAAAGTGATTGGTATTGACCGCATTAAGGTCCTGCACATCAATGATAGTAAAAACGAACGAGGGGCGAAAAAAGACCGCCACGAAAATATTGGCTTTGGTCATATTGGTTTTGATGCCTTACACTATATCATTCACCATCCTCAACTGGCGCATGTGCCAAAAATATTGGAAACACCATATGTAGGCGAAGACAAAAAGAATAAAAAAGCACCATATAAACATGAAATTGATATGCTTAAAAGTGGAACATTCGATGAACAGCTTCGTGAACAAATCCTTGGTATAGTTGTTCAATAAAAAGGAGAGAGTCTGATATCAAATATCAGGCTCTCATCCTATGTTCTATTTTGTTAATTGAAGAAATAGCTTGTTTAAATCCTTGGCCGTGTCAGGTCCCGCTATTTTAGCCACTTCTCTAATAATCTGCGTACGAACTTGATCATTAAAAATGTCTAAATTTTTCCCTCGTAAGTATGCCACTATTTTTTCAGCTTGTGGTCTAGTTACTTGAATATGAAAATCCCGGGCGTATTTTAATAATTCATCAGTAGTTATTACATTAATCTTGTAGTTCACCATATTTTTAATTAAATTCATTGGGCATCACTCCTCACCAATATGTATGTCAGCAAAATAAAATATGTGACTGTCCAATTCATTTACAAAGAAAAATTTATTGTGTATACTTCTTTACAGAGCAAATCGGAATGATTCTTATTATAAAAGGAATGTTTGAATTGATTACTAATGAACCTATCATTGAAATAAAGGACGTAAGCTTTCGTTATGAAAGAGAAAATGTTTTGGAGCATATACAGCTAGCTGTTCCAAAAGGGGCCTTTCTCGGCTTAGTAGGGCCGAATGGATCAGGAAAGTCCACGCTTTTAAAGCTAATACTCGGTTTACTTAAACCACAACATGGGGATATTTTTTTATTCGGCCATCCACAGCAAAAATTTAAGGAATGGGATCGGATTGGGTTTGTCTCTCAAAAGGCCAATTCCTTTAATAGCGGTTTTCCGGCAACGGTGTATGAAGTGGTGGCCAGCGGACTTACAAGCAAAATTGGACTCTTTCGTTTCATCGGTAATGATAAACGCAACGAAATAATGCGAGCAATCGAATCTGTCGGGATGGAGCAATTCGCTAATAGAAATATCGGCGAGCTTTCCGGAGGGCAGCAACAGCGTGTTTTTATTGCGAGGGCGATTGTTTCAAAGCCTGATATATTAATATTGGATGAACCTACTGTAGGTGTCGACGCAAAAAATGTTAAATCTTTTTACGATATGCTCGAAAAGTTAAATAAGGAACTAGGGATTACCTTAATTTTGGTCACACATGATGTCGGAACCATCACGAACAAAGTGACACATGTTGCTTGTTTGAATAAGCACCTGCACTATCATGATGCTGCTGAAGAATTTGAAAAACTAAGCCCAGAGGATTTGTCCTCTATTTATCAACATGATGTACATGTGCTTTCGCATGACCATGGCTCCCATTAAGAAGGTGAAAACAAAGAAATGATTACTGCTATTTTTCATTATGAATTTTTACGCAATACATTTTTAACTGGTATATTAATTGGCTTAATTGCGCCGTTGCTTGGTACTTTCATTGTAGTGAGACGGCTATCGCTCATCGCTGATGCATTAAGTCATGTGACGCTGGCTGGAATAGCTGCCAGTTTGTTTTTAAGCAAAAAAACAATCATGTTTGCGGGAATGAATCCTCTTTATTTAGGGATGGGTTTTTCCGTCCTTGGATCCATTTTTATTGAACGCCTTAGAATGGTATATAAACATTATCAAGAGCTTGCTATTCCGATTATTTTGTCCGGAGGTATTGGCATCGGTGTTATTTTTATTTCGCTTGCAGACGGCTTTAATACCGATTTATTAAGCTATTTATTCGGGAGCGTAAGTGCTGTAAGCAGAATAGACTTATATGTCATACTCGGCATCAGCCTTCTTGTTGCAACGATTATTATCTTGCTTTATAAAGAACTATTTCTTTTATCTTTCGATGAAGAGCATGCAAAGGCATCAGGTATTCCAGCCAAAAGCATTCACTTTATCTTCATGGTTATGATTGCCTTAGTCATTGCCGCATCAATGCGAATTGTGGGTATTTTACTAGTATCCGCATTGATGACTCTACCAGTTGCAGCTAGTATGAGGATAGCGAGAGGATTTAAGCAAACGATTTTTCTTTCCATTTTGTTTGGGGAAACAGCAGTCATCGGAGGATTGATCAGTGCTTATTATTTAGATCTTGCCCCCGGAGGAACGATTGTTATCATTTCAATCGCAATCCTGCTTGGCATTATTCTATATAAACGCATTCAGGGAAATAGACCGATAAAGTGAAACTTCAATCAGTGGGGATTCTCTTTCCCCCGCTGATAAGAATGAACAAAGGCTAAGATCGCAACATCCTGTTGCAACGCCTTTGTGACCTGCATCGTGCAGGCCGGAACCTATCGGGCTTTTATGGGCAGTTGATCCCCCGTCAACTTCTTATATATATCTAAGCTTTGAAGGGGTCTTACTGCCCGTTAATGCGGGATAAAAACTAATTGAGGTGAGGATATGCATATTGCTGAGGCGATTCAGATGGTCAAAAAGAAGGGCTATAAGGTGACTGGAAAGCGTGAGCAAATGCTTGAAATATTTGAAGCCAGCAATAAATATTTAACAGCAAGGGAATTGTTTGAACGAATGCAGGGAGATCATCCAGGATTAAGCTTTGATACGATATATAGAAATCTCTCACTGTTTTACGATCTAGGCATTCTGGAGTCTACGGATCTTGCTGGAGAAAAGCATTTTCGCTATACTTGCTCAACACATGATCATCATCATCATTTTATTTGCTTGGATTGTGGCCGTACAAAAGCAATCGAAGCTTGCCCGATGGAATTTGTAACAGAGGATTTAAGAGAATATGAAGTCGCAGACCATAAATTTGAAATTTATGGTAGATGTCCCGGATGTAAAAAAGAAGCCATATAACTAGGCTTCTTTTTTGATTTCATTTTCCATTCGCAACCAATTTTCCACCCATTGTTCAGCTTCCTGCCAATTATGTACGCGAATGACATTTTTTGGAGAAGGCTTCCTATTATAAGGGGTATCGAATAGAATGACCGGGATATTTAATTCTTCAGATATATCAACGGCATTGTCATGTTTATCCTCGAAAAACAAATCGATATTATGTTTTTGTGCTGTGCCAACTTTATCGTGAGACCCAATTAATTCGATATGGTGATAGTTGATTTCAAACGTGTTAAACCAAGTTTTTGTAACATCAAGGAGCGTTTCACTCCGAGCGCTGATAAAGTATAATTCATGCTCATCCACCCATTTTGATAAAACTGGTTTTGCGCCCTTAGCAAGGGGGGATTCCGAATATATTTGCGGCTCAGCTTCAACGAACCATTTGTAAAATGAGTCCTTTGGGATATTTAGGCACTCTGTTATCTCATATTCAGTCAGGTCGTCCAATGTTATATCTAATTGAAAAGCCTTATTGATATGCGGCACGAGTGATGTGGGACATGTGACGGTGCCATCAATATCTATTCCAAATCGTTTCTGCATGTATGATATCTCCTTCTTATTTTCTGTATTCTTCAGTGTATCATATAATGTTTAGCTTTTAAAATTAGCTCCGTTACACAAATAACGCTATCCCGTTTAGGATAGCGTTATTTAATATTAGGTTAAGCTATTTTGCTTTTTCAGTTCTTCTTCTTGTTTTCTGAAATATTCCTCAGCCATTATGTCAATTTCCTTTTTCAGTTCTTCAACCATTGTTTCCTCAGGAACTTTTCTAACAGTTTTTCCTTTTTTGAAGAGGAGGCCTTCTCCTCGAGCCCCAGCAATACCGATATCAGCTTCCCGTGCTTCTCCGGGTCCATTTACCGCACAGCCTAATACAGATATTTTTAAAGGTGCTTTAATATGTTGAATATATTCTTCTACTTCATTGGCGATACTGATCAAGTCAATTTCAATTCTTCCGCATGTCGGGCATGAAACGAGGGTAGCTGCATTTGAAATAAGACCAAACGATTTTAGCAGCTCTCTTGCTACTTTTACTTCCTCTACAGGATCTGCACTTAAAGATATGCGCAACGTGTTCCCAATGCCTTTGCTTAAGATAGCACCTAGCCCTGCTGCACTCTTAATCGTACCAGCAAACAGCGTTCCGCTTTCAGTAATGCCAAGGTGAAGAGGGTAGTCAAAAGCCTTAGCGGCTTTTTCATACGCTTCAATCGCCAATGGAACATCAGAGGCTTTCATTGATACGATGATGTCATGAAAATCCAAATCTTCTAGGATTTTGATATGGTGAAGAGCGCTTTCGACCATTCCATCCGCAGTAGGGTAACCGTATTTCTTAATGATATGCCGTTCTAGGCTTCCGGCATTCACACCAATTCGAATCGGTATACCTTTTTCTTTTGCCGCTTTTACAACTGCTTCAACTTTCTCACGACGCCCAATATTTCCCGGATTGATTCGTATTTTATCTGCTCCGCCTTCAATGGCAATAAGAGCAAGCTTATAATCGAAATGAATATCCACAACAAGTGGAATTGTGATTCTTTTTTTGATTTCCGAGATGGCTCGAGCGGCACGTTCATCAGGACATGCGACCCTGACGATTTGGCAGCCTGCTTCTACTAAACGATTAATTTCGTTAACCGTTGCTTTAACATCATGTGTTTTAGACATGGTCATACTTTGGATAATTAGTTCATTGCTGCCACCGATTGTCAGATTGCCGACTTTAACGGGGCGTGTTTTCGAACGATGTATAATTTCACCCAAGGGTTGTTCTCTCCTTTTAATAAACGAAGAATTTTATAGATACGTGAATATTGTATCAATGTTTTAGCATACTTGACAACCGATTGACTATATTTTAACTGCCAACTACTGATAAATAGGGAATTTATATCTTTTGCCAATTTGAATTTGTTCAGGTTTAATTCCTTCATTTAATTTCTTGAAGTCAATGAGCAACTGATCGATTGAAACAGGAAGTGGAGCCTGTTGTAATTCTTCAAGAATTGAGATGACAGTATCTCCCCGTTTTATTTCTATTAACGTATACGGGTCGGAAGGTATGTCCCAATCCTCTTTAAATTCTGATGGCATGGGGGAGACCCATTCATCTTTACTAAAAACCAAGGCTGCAGAGCTGGTAGGAAGTGTGCCGATCGTTAAATCATAATAAATACTATACATAACAATGGTAATTACGAAAAGTGCTACGACTGTTTTCATATTTCTCCCACCTCTCAATAGATGTTTCATCTATATGATAGGTAGGATGAAAATATGAAAATAATTACATCTTATTTTTTGGACGAGGTATTTTACTAATACTCCCGTAGATAAAAAACAAGGCAATCGCAAAGTCGATCAAGGTTGCGAACGGTATATCGATATTAAATAATGGGATGAGTCCGAAAAAAAGTGAAGGGAATGTAATGCTAAAAGCAGTCAGTCTCCAACTCTGCCGATACGGAAGTTTTCGTTTTAATAATTTCCCTAATAAAAGTGCAGCTCCTGCAAGAATTGATATTTTCAAAAAGAGGATACCTGCATTAAGTATATAAGTGGAAATAATAAATACTGGAAGCATAATTGCTTTACTTCCGGCATCGAATCCAGGTAATAGAAATGATGAATTTCCGTCTGTTAAAATATTTTTAAAAAGAGTAGGCAAAAAATACAGTAAAACGAGAAAAAAGACATATTGCATCGTTTGACCGATTCCAAGAAATCTAAATTTAGCAATATCCTTAAAAGAGTATATACTTTGGTAAAATATAGTAAAGATTGAAATTTTCCGCACCTTTTCACGTCCTTCATGAGCTATTATTCCTATTGATAGTTTAGATGTGAACGACGTGCGGTTTCAAGTGATTACGGAAATGTTCTAAAATTGTTCGAAAGATTTAACACTCTTAGTTAATTGAGCAAGTAATAAGGGGAATGGTATTTATATAGCTTTATAAGGGGGGAGGGGTGAGTGTTTTTGGACATCATTTATTGGGTATTGGTAAGTATTTTGATTGCAGTTGCTTTTATTGGGCTCGTTTATCCAGTTATTCCGAGTGTGCTTTTTTTAATAGGAGCATTTCTTCTTTATGGTATATTATTTTCATTTGAGCCGTTTAATTGGCTTTTTTGGGTCATTCAACTCTTATTTGTCATGTTACTATTTTTTGCCGATCAGCTCGCCAATTGGTTTGGAGTAAAAAAATTTGGCGGCTCAAAAGCTGGAATTTGGGGAAGTACAATCGGAATTTTAGTTGGACCCTTCGTCATTCCGGTATTTGGAATTTTAATCGGACCGTTTATTGGAGCTGTTATTGGTGAACTTTTGGTTAATCGAACACATTTTAAAAAAGCTATAAAAATTGGGATTGGTTCTGTTGTTGGCTTTATTAGCAGCGTCATCACGAAAGCGATCATCCAGTTAATCATGGTAGCTTATTTTTTATATTTGGCAATTTAAACAGATTTTTCAAAGCATAAAATTTGAATGCTTTATGCAACTTTGATAATCTAAAGTTGTAACCGCTTGAATCGTCTAACGATTCGAAATAATTACATAGGGAGGAATTGTAAATGGCATTTGAATTACCGCAATTACCATATGGATATGATGCATTGGAGCCTCATATCGATAAGGAAACAATGAATATTCACCACACAAAACACCATAACACATATGTAACTAATTTAAACAAAGCTCTTGAAGGACACGATGAGCTCGCTAGCAAATCAGTTGAAGAGCTAATTGCTGATCTAGACTCCGTTCCAGAATCAATTCGTACGGCTGTAAGAAATAATGGTGGAGGACATGCAAACCATTCATTATTCTGGAAACTGCTTTCGCCAGAAGGTGGCGGCGAACCTTCTGGATCACTTGCAGAAGCAATCAACAGCAAGTTCGGAAGTTTTGATAAATTTAAAGAAGAATTTCAAGCAGCAGGAGCTGGCCGTTTCGGATCTGGCTGGGCTTGGTTGATCGTAAATAATGGAGAACTTGAAATTACGAGTACACCTAACCAGGACAGCCCTGTAATGGAAGGTAAAACTCCAGTATTAGGTCTTGATGTTTGGGAGCATGCTTACTATTTAAAATACCAAAATCGCCGTCCGGAGTATATGAGCGCGTTCTGGAATGTCGTTAATTGGGACGAAGTTCAAAAGTTGTACGAAGCAGGAAAATAAATAAGAATGAAGAAATCCCAAAAGCTATGCTTTTGGGATTTCTTTATAGTTAACAATTACTTTTTTAGTAATTCTTCTTTTACGAATGGATAAATATTAATTGGTGCTGTGACTTTATCGTCGGTAATATGAACTTGACACTTTTTATTATCTTTAATGAATTTAAAAACCCCATTATTGAAATCCGTCCCAATCTCCTTGTAAAAAATTCCTTCATGGCATACATGCTTTGAACTTGAGAAGCTGAGCCGATAATCGTTTCCATCCTTAACTAAGTAACCACGCACACCTTTTTCAAAATGGCTTTCCTCATCGGCTTTAATCGAGCGGTCAAGTGAAACAACATGGAAATCAACGAACGGGATCTCTCTAAGTAGAACATTCAAGAAGGAGCCTTTTGTGATTTCTTCCCATCTGCTTTGGGCAGTCTGTCCAATAATGATTTGTGTTATATTGTGTTTATTTGTAATTTCCGCAATTACTTTACTCGTTGGTTGCTTTTCATTATCACGAAGAATGAATTCATCGATATCCAATTCATCGACTAATTCTTTCCAACTCTCAATATACCCGGATTTTTCAGCATCGAATTCATCGTACGGTAAAGGATCTACAGTCAAAATATATAAAGGACAATCCAACATACTCGCCATTTTGTGGCCGCGTCTAATTAAACGCTCCCCATTGGGACCATAATATACACAAACGAGTATGCTTTCATCCATACGACCTTTTGTTTTTTTCACGGCAGTATTTCACCTCTAAAATTATCATTCGTTAGTTATTTTCGAGTTTGCTTTAATGATCGAAACTAGAAAATCATAATTGAAAAAGTTAAACATTGCAAGTTGGAATTTATTTAAGGTTTACTGAACCAATCTAAATTCTCAATGAAGGATTTTAGTTCGGTAAGCCATCTTATTGTACATGGTAAGTTTTTTTAGTGTATAATTCATCATAAATATACAGTGCAATTCGCTTTTTTCACTCTCCTATCAGCCAATGCATGCAATCTACTGTTTGAATATACTAATTCACTTCTACAAACACCCTGTCAATACAACATATCAGCTCACTGAATTGGAAATGTCCTCTAAAGGTCTATACACTCCCAATTATCCAATGTCTCACCACTTTATTAAGAGCTGCATACTTCAGGGTTAGCTCATAACAACAATGAATTGGAGGTTTGGCTTTGTTTACAATCATCATCGCAATCATACTCCCTTTTTTAGCTGCAGTACTGATTCCGTTCTTCTATAAACGATTATCCCGTTTACATATAGGCTGGTTTGTACTTGCTGTACCAGTTACGATGTTTATCATTCTTGCACGCTTACTTCCAGCAATTGCAAGGGGAGATACTTTTTTAAAGACCATAAACTGGATTCCTTCATACGATATTAACTTATCGTTATATTTGGATGGTCTCAGTATGATTTTTGGGCTTCTAATCACAGGAGTAGGGAGCTTGGTCATACTTTACTCCATTTACTACTTATCTGCAAGGGAATCCCTGCACCATTTTTATATCTATTTACTATTATTCATGGGAGCTATGCTCGGCGTTGTACTTTCCGATAATATTTTAGTCCTGTATGTGTTTTGGGAACTAACAAGTATTTCCTCTTTTTTGTTAATTGCTTTTTGGTTCCACCGAAAGGGTTCCAGATATGGTGCCCAAAAGTCACTTTTAATTACTGTAAGTGGCGGAGTAGCGATGCTTGCAGGTTTCATTATGGTTTATCTTATGACGGATACATATAGCATTCGAGAAATAGCCTCATCAATGAGCCATTATATGAACGATCCATTGTTTCTCCCCGCAATGCTTTTAGTGTTACTCGGTGCCTTCACGAAGTCAGCTCAGTTCCCTTTCCATATTTGGCTCCCCGACGCTATGGAAGCACCTACTCCTGTCAGTGCTTACCTGCATTCCGCGACGATGGTTAAAGCAGGCATTTATCTTGTTGCCCGTCTTACACCGGTTTTTGGTGGCGATCAAGTTTGGTTTTGGGCGGTTAGCGGTGTAGGTATTTTCACATTGTTCTGGGGCTCATTCACAGCTGTCCGTCAAGTAGACCTAAAAGCACTCCTAGCCTATTCAACAATTAGTCAGCTAGGTTTGATCATGAGCTTGTTTGGGATTGGTTCCGTTGCCCTTCACTTTGGCTATGGTCCACAGTCAATTATTTATACTCAAGCGACATTTGCCGCGCTCTTTCATCTTGTCAACCATTCAACATTTAAAGGCGCCCTTTTCATGGTTGTCGGAATAATCGACCATGAAGTTGGGACCCGGGATATTCGCAGGCTTGGTGGCTTGATGGCTTTGATGCCAATTACATTTACTATAGCAGTAATCGGAAGTTTCTCAATGGCCGGATTACCTCCTTTTAATGGTTTTTTAAGTAAAGAGCTGTTTTTTACAGCGGTATTGAATGTCAAGCAGCTCGATGTTTTTTCCTTAGAAACATGGGGTCTCATGTTCCCAATCATTGCATGGACTGCAAGCGTCCTTACATTTGTTTATTGTATGATTATTGTTTTCCAAACATTTTTCGGTCGTTATCAGCCGGAAAAATTGGAGCATAAAGGTCATGAAGCGCCTTGGGGAATGCTTATTTCTCCAATTATTCTTGCTGTTTTTGTCATTGGTATTTTCTTCTTTCCAAATATTCTCGGTTCTTCCTTGTTAAAACCGGCCATGGCGAGTATTTTTCCTGGCTTTGCCGAACCAGGGGAGCTGACACCTCATATTGCTGCTTGGCACGGGTTTAATCCCGAGCTATTAATGACAATGGGAGTGGTGGTTGTAGGTGGTTTATTGTATAAGTTCCTTCGCTATTGGAAACCGGTTTATTGGCTGTTTCCAACAGAGTGGCGGTTAAATGCATTATATGATTTTACTCTTGGTCAGGCAGAGCGGCGTTCTTCAGCTATAACAAAGTTTTATATGACAGGATATCTTCGTGATTATGCCTTATATATTTATATATTCTTTTTCCTTGCGGTTGGGGGAGGTTTGTTTTTAACAGGGGCTTTTTCGTTTGACATGTCTGGCAATGCGCCGATTAGAGTGTATGAATGGATTTTAGTCCTAGTCATGATGACCGCGGGAATTGCCATTCTGTTTGTGAAATCACGATTGACTGCTACTTTATTAAACGGTGTTCTTGGGTATTCAATTGCCATCTTTTTTGTATTATTCAGGGCTCCGGATTTAGCACTCACGCAACTCGTTGTCGAAACAGTAACGACGGCATTATTTCTTTTATGCTTCCATTTCTTACCTGAGTGGAAAAAAGAGGAATTTCGACCACGATCCAAACTGGTTAATGTTTTTATTTCTATTACGACAGGTACGATTGTTACACTCATTGCATTATCCGTTCAGAGTAATAAACTGTTTGAAACGATCTCAATATACTTCCAAAATGCTTATGAACTTGCCGGCGGTAAAAATATCGTCAATGCAATCTTGGGAGATTTCCGGGCATTTGATACGATGCTTGAGGTCGTCGTTTTATTTATCGCTGGAATTGGTGTGTTTACATTAATTAAGCTGAAGAGCGGAAGGGAGGAACAGGACATTGAAGGTAAATGATGTGATTTTACAAACCGTCACCAGAATTGTTGTTTTTATCATTTTGACGCTCGGTGTGTACTTGTTTTTGTCAGGCCATAACAGCCCTGGCGGTGGATTTATCGGTGGCCTTGTTCTAGCTTCAGCTTTAGTACTGCTTTACCTTGCTTTTGATATTGAAACAGTTCATAAGGGAATTCCGTTCGATTTTAAGCGGGTTGCTGCACTGGGCGCTTTCATTGCAGTGACAAGTGGGTTTATGCCAGTCATATTTGGTAAACAATTTTTGAATCAGACATTTTCTCATTTTAATCTTCCTGTTTTCGGGGAAACAGAACTGGCCACCGTAATCATTTTCGAGGCTGGAGTTGCCTTGGCGGTAGTCGGTGTTGTAGTAACTATAATTTTGAGTATAAGTGAGGATGTGTAGCTTATGGAAACATTAATTACCGTCCTGATCGGGGTATTGGTAACCGTTGCGACATATTTAATCCTTTCGCGCAACTTAATTCGTGTGATTTTGGGTACATCACTTCTTTCACATGCTGTCCATCTTCTTTTAATGACAATGGGAGGATTAAAAAACGGCAACGCTCCTTTGTTAGGAGAAAAAGGGGATATATATGTCGATGCACTCCCGCAGGCGCTCATATTGACGGCAATTGTAATCAGCTTTGCAGTAACCGCGTTTTTCCTTGTTTTAGTTTATCGTTCATATCAAGAATCTAGGACGGAAGATCTTGATGTAATCAGAGGTTTGGACGATGAATAATATTCTTGTTTTGCCAATGGTAATTCCCGTTTTGACCGGTATTATTCTCGTGTTCCTCCGCCCATTCGTCCAAATTCAGCGGTGGCTTAGTATCGGTGCAATGATTGGAACGGCAGGTGTAAGTCTTTATATTTTAAATCTTATCCAGACAGAAGGAATCTTGCATCTCAATTTTGGGGGATGGGCACCGCCTTATGGCATTCTTTTTGTCGCCGATTCGTTCTCAATGCTGCTCGTTTTGACAACAAGTGTTGTAACAGCAATTTGTCTTATTTATGCCTTTTCTTCGATTGGAAAAGCAAGAGAAAACATGTTTTTTTATCCATTTGTCTTTTTTCTCGTAGCAGGCGTAAACGGATCATTTATGACGGGCGATCTTTTCAATCTATTTGTCTGCTTTGAAGTGATGCTCGTAGCTTCTTATGTTCTGATCACTTTAGGAGGAACAAAAACTCAACTGAAAGAATCGATTAAGTATGTCGCCATTAATATATTGTCTTCCTGGTTTTTCCTTGTTGCGATTGCGTATTTATATGGAGCAGTAGGCACGTTAAATTTCGCCCATTTGTCACAACGAATCGCTGAAAATGGACAAGGGCCGCTGTTGACGACAATCAGCATTATATTTTTACTTGTATTTAGCTTAAAAGCCGGTCTTATGCTCTATTACTGGCTTCCGGGTGCGTATAGTGCGCCGCCGCCGGCTGTAGCAGCGCTATTTGGTGCTTTGTTGACGAAGGTTGGTATTTATGCGATGTTCCGAGTGTTTACATTGCTTTTTTATCACGAACCTTCAATCACACATACGATTATTGGTGTAATGGCTGGCATCACAATGATTGGCGGAAGCCTTGGCGCGATTGCTTATAAAGATATTCGTCAAATTGTTGCTTACAATGTTGTCATAGCCGTTGGGTTTATCCTCGTTGGACTAGCTGTCTCGACACAAACGGCAATGGAGGGCTCTATCTATTATTTAGTACATGACATGATTGTCAAAGCTCTCTTGTTTTTATTGGCAGGGACTACAATTGCACTAACAGGCACTGGCAAAATTGATAAGATGAGTGGACTTATCCGCAATTATCCGCTATTAGGTTGGTTGTTTTTTATTGTGATATTATCGCTTGCAGGCATCCCGCCGTTTAGTGGTTTTATCGGGAAGGTATTAGTTGGGCAAGGAGCAATCGAAACGCGTTCTTATGTATTGCTTGCGCTAGGTTTTATATCCAGTATTTTCGTGCTCTATTCGCTGTTGCGTATTTTCTTGAACAGCTTCTGGGGTGAAACGATTATTAGTGAAGAAGATGAGGCACCTCTAAAGAAGGGGTTAATGATTCCTTGTGTTTTACTTGCTATTGCAACTGCTTTACTTGGTGTTGGTGCGGAAGCCATTTCGTCTTATGTCAATGATGCCGCCCATACACTGATGAATCCTAATATTTATATTGAAGCAATATTAGGGAAAATAGAATAAATGATTTATGATTGGTCAAAAAAGAAGGGGGGATGTGAATGCCAGCCCAGTTTTTATTGAATTTGTTCATAGCATTCCTTTGGATGTTGTTACGTGATGAAGATGTGCTTAGATTTTCCACCTTCTTCGCAGGTTTCCTAGTCGGTATTGTGATTGTTTTCCTTATGCATCGGTTTTTCGGTCAACAATTTTATTTACGCCGCTTCTATTCGATTGTTAAACTCATCATCCTTTTTATATCGGAACTGTTGCAATCAAGCTATGTAGTGCTTAAGCAAATCTTAAGCCCAACACTTAATATTAAACCAGGCATTTTTACGTATGAAACACAGTTGAAAAGTGACTGGGAGGTAACAGCACTGGCCATGCTGCTGACGTTAACGCCCGGCTCTGTCGTGATGGAAGTGTCGCCTGAGGGAAATGTATTCTACATTCATGGAATGGATCTTGATCAGTCAAAGGAAGGTCTTTTGCGCTCCCTTTCTAAATTTGAAAAAGCGATTATGGAGGTGACTCGATAATGATTGAACTCATGTTGCGTACTTCACTTGCCTTGTTTATACTTGCGATCGCCATCATTCTCTACAGGATCATTCGGGGTCCATCTATGCCTGATCGTGTCATTGCGATGGATACGCTAGGCGTAAATCTCATCTCTGGGATTGCTATTACATCGATTTTACTAAAAACTAAAGCATTCCTTGAAGTTATTTTGATTATCGGGATTTTAGCTTTTATTAGTACAATTGCTCTCTCAAAATTTATTGAGAGGGGTGCGATCATTGAATATAAGCGGGATCGTTGAATTTGCGGCTGTTTTGCTGATTTTAATAAGCAGTGTAATTAGTGTCATCAGCGCCTTTGGTATTATTCGGTTTCCAGACGTATATACGCGCATTCATGCGGCTACCAAAAGCACAACGTTAGCTGTACTTTTAACGCTGACAGGGTCATTTTTCTATTTCTGGTCAAGTGAATCGTTTATTAGTGTCCGGCTTATACTCGGAATTGTATTTGTATTTTTAACCGCCCCAGTAGCAGGACATCTTATCATCCGAGCTGCGTATCGATCAAAGGTTAAGTTAGCTGAATCATCGATTGAAGATGAATTAAAAGCTGTTTTACACAAAAAAGAATAATCATATCCAACGACATTTGCATTTGTTAGTATAAAACTCCCCTCTTCACTAAAAATAGAGATGAAGATAAAGGGGAGTTATTTTTATGTTAAAAATAAAAAAAATGTTTGGTGATACTGAAATTCCGAAAGATTTAACATTGCTTTTAATAGTTGGAGGCCTATATTCCTTAAGCATTTCCCTGTCAAATACATTTGTTAACATCTATTTGTGGAAGCAATCAGGAAAATTTCTTGATCTTGCCATATACAATATGGCTATCGTAATTTTTCAGCTCATGACTTTTATTTTAGCGGGAAGATTGGCGAAAAAGGTTGACAGGGTATTAGTTCTTCGGATAGGTGTTATTTTTTTGGCCTTATTTTTTATAACCGTTTTATTTTTCGGTGAGAATTCTTCTAAGCATTTAATTTTGCTTGGAGGCTTACTCGGGATGGGCTATGGTTTTTATTGGCTTGCTTTTAATGTTTTGACGTTCGAGATAACGGAGCCTGATACGAGAGATATTTTTAACGGGTTTATGGGGGCTTTATCATCTGTTGGTGGCATCATTGGCCCCATTTCAGCAGGTTTTATCATCACGAGATTTACCTCAAATATTGGATATACGTTAATCTTTGTCATTTCATTAGTTTTATTTTCCGCTGCAGTACTTCTCAGTTTTTATATTAAAAGAAGGCCAGCTTCAGGAACATACTTATTCAGAAGAATTATACTGGAAAGAAAGCATAATGATAATTGGCGACTTGTCACAAATGCCCATTTCTTGCAAGGAATGAGAGAAGGTACCTTTGTTTTTGTTATCTCAGTTTTTGTTTTTATTGCCACGAAAAATGAACTGGCACTTGGCGCGTTCGGTCTCTTAAATGCAGGTGTGTCATTTATCGTGTACACCTTGGCTACTCGACTGATCAAGAAGGAGAAAAGAAAAAAAGTCATGGTCTTTGGCGGCTTGCTTTTATATAGTGCCATTTTTCTAATTGTTTTTGATCCTACGTATACAAGACTACTCATCTACGGTGCACTCATCGGGATTGGTTACCCTCTTATGCTTGTTCCATATTCGTCAACGACATACGATGTGATCGGAAAAAGCTGGAAAGCGGGTGAAATGCGGATTGAATATATCGTCGTAAGAGAGTTGTTTCTCAACATAGGAAGAATTACTTCAATCTTAGCTTTCATCGCTGCGATTTATTTTTATAAACCTTCTACAAGTATTCCTATACTGCTTATCTTGATTGGTACAGGGCATTTACTTGCGGCATTATTATTAACGAAGGTGAAGGTCGATTTACCTTCCTGATTATTAGTGCTTGTAGCTCCTAGTCTTTTCTTTTACAATGGAAGGAAGGCAGTTAGAAAAGAAAGGACTGGGAAGCTTGAAAAAGAATAAAAAGAAAACAACTCATGTTCCTTTCAGAATGAACATGTTGTTTTTTATTGTTTTTATCCTATTTGCATTGTTGATCCTTAGACTTGGGATCGTGCAAATCGTATATGGTGAAGATGCAAAAAGGGAGATTGAACGAACTGACGATGTAACGGTGGCAACATCTGTTCCCCGAGGGTTATTCTATGACCGGAATTATAATCCTATTGTAGATAATGAACCCCAACGGGCGATTACATATACAGCACCGAAAAAATTCGACCAGGAAACCACGTTGAAAACCGCTGAAACACTGGCTAAAATTATTGACCAAGATACAGATAAAATAACGGAACGAGATAAAATTGATTTTTGGTTGCTAAAGAATCCAGATGAAGCGAGTGCAAAAATAACGAAGGAAGAAGAAAAAAAATATAAAGGTAAAGAAAATGAACTGTACAAGCTACAGCGTGACCGAGTAACGAAGAAAGAACTTGCTACTCTTACAGATGAGGATTTGAAAGTACTTGCTATTTACCGTGAATTTACGGGAGGATATGCGCTTGATAGGCAAATGGTCAAAAATAAAGATGTGTCCTTAGAGGAATATTCCCAAGTAAGTGAACATCTTGATATATTGCCTGGAGTAGATACGACAACCGACTGGGAGCGCACCTATTTATTTGGGGAGACTTTGAAATCTGTTTTAGGTGGAGTAACTCAAGGGTTGCCATCTGAAAAACTTGATTATTATATGGCAAGAGGGTACAGCAGAAACGACAGAGTAGGGAAAAGCTATATTGAACTACAGTATGAAGATGTCCTGCGTGGACAAAAAGAAAAAGTTCAGAATATAACTAAATCTGGCGATATACTTGAAACGAAAGTAATTAATGAAGGCCAGCGCGGAAAAGATTTAGTACTAACAATTGACATGGAATTGCAACAGGCGGTAGATAAAATTCTTGAAGAAGAAATCCTTAAAACAAAAGGAAAATCAGGAACACATCTGTTAGATCGCGCTTTTGTGACAATGATGGATCCACATACAGGTGAAATTCTTGCATTGTCCGGGAAACAATATTCTTATGATGAAAAAGAAATGAGATACACATTTAAAGACTTTGCTGCTGGGAATTTCACTACTGCCTATGTTCCTGGATCGGTAGTTAAGGGAGCTACTGTTCTAACTGGTTATATGACGGGAGTCAATTATCCAGGAAAACCGATATTGGATGAGGTACTTGATATTAAAGGTTCAAAAAACAAAAAATCCTGGTTTAATAGAGGTTCTTATATTTGGATGAATGATACGCAGGCACTTATTCGGTCATCAAACGTGTATATGTTTAAAACAGCTATTGCCATTGGCGATGGCCAATACCGAAGAGGGGACTATTTAAGTATTAACAAACAAAAAGCGTTTAATGTGATGCGTAATCATTTTAATCAGTTTGGACTTGGAGTAAGAACGGGAATTGATCTTCCTGGTGAACAGGTCGGATTTAAAGGGAATATAGTGTTGGCTGACGCAGGTAATGCAATGGACTTTGCTATCGGCCAGTACGATTCGTACACTCCGCTCCAGCTTGCTCAGTATATATCAGTGATCGCTAATGGCGGTTACCGGATGCAGCCCCATATTGTAAAGGAAATCCGTGAGCCCGGAGATGGTAAGGGAGAGTTAGGTCCCATTTCACAAGAAATAAAACCAAACGTTTTAAATAAGGTCAATGTATCTGATAGTGAGTTAAGATTAGTTCAAAATGCGTTCTGGGGTGTATTTCACGCAGCCAATGGAACGGGAAATACATTCAATCGTGAACCTTACAATGCCGCAGGAAAAACAGGTACTGCAGAAACATTTGATCAAGGTACAAGTGTATGGAATTTATCTCTAGTCGGCTATGCACCATTTGAAAATCCAGAGGTAGCCGTGTCAATTGTCGTTCCATCAGCATATGTTAACGGGGTAATAGGGAACAATATCAATACAGATATTGGAAAACGCGTAATGAAGGCATATTTTGATTTAAAGTCTAAACAAGGAAAATCAAAAAGTGAAGAAGAAGGAACAGAAGAGTAAAAGCAAAAAAAGCAGGCTTGAATGCCTGCTTTTGTTTTATGGTTTTTTTGTAATTACATTTGCAATCTGTTTATAATCCATCCCATCATTTATATCGAACTTACCAATTTGGATGTAATGCTGTAGTTTCCTTTTTGCTAAATAGCGATTAAATTTTTCTGCGTCTTGAATGATTCCGGCATCTGCAAGTTGAATGCTAATTTCTTTAGATGACATTCCGTCGACTATTTTAAGTTGATATTTTTTTGGTTCAGGTTCATTCTGATTTGAGGTGCTTTTTGCCGTTTCCGAAGAAGCCGCTAACACTTCATATTGAGCCTGCCAATTCTCTGCTTGTTGCTTTAAATCTTCATATTCACTTTCCTTTATTTCTACATAGTTTGGCTTGGTTGTGTGCGTCTCAGCCTGTTTTTTTTCGAACATTAGATTATAACAAATGAGAATAATAGCAGATACTAATAAACCCGTAGCGAAGGCTCTCGTTGTCTGTTTATTCATCCTTATAGTCCTCCATATGTATCTTGGCGCGAATTAATAATCATTGTGATTGTTTTAATAGGCAATGAGGATTGCTTGGATATTTGATGAAGATCGAGCCCTTGATTATATAAAGCCAAGACTTGGTTCTTTAAAATTTCATTTGGTTCAGGACTCATTTGATTTGGAATAGCTTCAAATAAGTCTTGATCCATAAGCAACTCTTCTTCAAGCACTTTGAGTTTCTTATTAATTAAAAAATGTTCTTGTAAAACATCCATTGACAGTTGTTCTACCTCTTTTTCCAGTACTTTTACTTTGTCTGTTTGGAAAAATGATATAATAAAAAGTAAGGTTGATAAACATAATAAAATAATAACGATCAGATCCATATTCCACCTCAGATGTTTAGTTACTCCATTTATAACATAATTTTCGTTTATCCTCTATAATTGACTATGGATAGTGAAAAAATGGACTAGCATTTCTAAAAAAATAGTGATATTATAGAAAAGTCGTATGAATAGTGAAGAATGCATTGAGTTTGGAGGGAAAGACATGCGCGTAAATATTACATTAGCTTGCACGGAATGCAGTGAGCGTAATTATATTTCAACAAAAAACAAACGAAATAATACTGACCGTCTTGAGCTTAAAAAATACTGCCCGAGAGAAAAACGGGTTACTTTGCACCGTGAAACAAAATAATTAAAAAAGCCAGAACACTGAACTTTAGTGGCTCTGGCTTTTTTTGTTATAGTGTAGTTATACGGAAGGGAGTGGAGTATTTGAATAAACATTCTTTAAGAACCGAAGTAAAAGAACGGTTAAAATCGATGGATCGCATGACATATGAACATCGATCTTATTTAATTGCCAACAAGTTAATACATACTGAAGAATGGAAAAATGCTGATGTAATCGGTATTACTGTCTCCCACTTTCCAGAAGTAGATACATGGCAACTTATTAGAAAAGGCTGGGAGCAGGGAAAAAATATGGTAATCCCTAAATGTATACCATCGAAAAAAGAAATGATTTTCAAAAGAATAACTGCTTTTAATCAACTTGAAAGTGTCTTTTACGGCTTGTTTGAACCGATGGACAGCGAAACAAAACGGATTGATAAAAATGACATTGATTTATTGATAGTTCCTGGATTAGCTTATAGCAAAGAAGGTTTTCGGATTGGTTTTGGCGGGGGCTATTATGATCGCTTCTTAAAAGGGTATCATGGAGCTACGCTATCACTTGCCTTTGCTGTTCAGCTTTTAGATTATATACCGGTAGAATCTCATGATCTTCCTGTTAGAAAAATTATTACCGAAAAAAGCGTGATTAATTGCCAATAATGTACAAGCTACTGCATGAATAATACCTGGTAAATATCCAAAAATAAAACCAGGAGGGATATTTATGAGAAAGTTTGTCTTCAGTTTTATAATGCCTGCGATTATGGCTGGCGCTGCATACCGATTTCGATATAAATTATTAAATACAATACTTGGCAACCAGATGCTGAGACGTATTGGTATAAACGCAGCTATGAATATGCCAGGCGTCCGCTCTCGGCTTATTAATAGTGCATTTCGTAAATAAGGGGTAAGCCATGAAAGTGGCTTACCTACCTTATTTTTATAAAGATTTTGCATCATTCTGTTTTTTTCGCTATAGTAAGAACTAAGTGAATTGAATATGCAAAGGATGAAAGTGGGGCTTATGATTGGCGGAACGTGAAAATTTCTTGTTTTGGCGGCTGGCTTATTTTTTGATTGCTGAAAGCGGCTACCGAATAATCAGAATTACTGAGGACCATTCTGAAATATGGTTTGAAAATATTAAGAATAAAAACGCCAGAATGCTTCGGATGGTGAGATCTGATTTAGACTGGGCAAATTGGGTTGAAAGAGACAAGCAAATGGTAGCTGTTCAAGCGGACAAACTAAGAAAGCAGTTGTTTGCTCGAAACTTGAATATGCTTAATATTTATGTGACTTCACATCCGCCAATAGATGCTGATGAAGATTACTTGGAAAAACAAATAATCGCTGGACAAGGTAAAACGAAATTGTCTACAATCGTATTAACAAGACAAAACTACAGTCAATCGTTCTTGAAGATTGGCGAAACTCTTGGTAAGCAGCCTATGTTCGACATCCAAAATGATTATGATGATGCTGAAATATATATGCTTAGCCAAGGGGTCTTAAAGAAAGCGGCCCAACAAGAAAACGAAGATCGCCAGCTATTTGAGTTTACTAAACCCTTGTTTACTTATATTTTTATCGCTATTCAAGTGCTCGTTTTCTTCATACTTGAAGCAAACGGTGGAAGTACAAATATGGAAACGCTTGTTAAGTATGGAGCAAAGTATAACCCTTTAATTATAGAAGGGGAATGGTGGAGATTCATTACACCTATCTTCCTCCATATTGGCTTTTTACATCTTGTAATGAATACATTAGCTCTTTATTACTTAGGCTCAGCAGTAGAAAAAATGTTTGGTCACTGGCGATTTTTAGGAATTTATTTGTTTTCAGGTTTTACGGGCGCTTTGGCCAGCTTCATTTTCAGTGAAAATATATCAGCTGGTGCGAGCGGGGCCATTTTTGGTTGTTTTGGAGCTTTATTATATCTTGGCTTTGCATATCCACAGTTGTTTTTTAGAACGATGGGCATGAATGTAATTGTACTAATCATCATTAATTTAATCTTTGGCTTTACAGTGCCAGGAATCGATAATGCCGGGCATATAGGCGGACTGATAGGAGGATTCCTTTCTACTGGAGCAGTTCATTTTCCCAAAAAACGAAACTTAAAGGGACAGGCCATTTTTTTATGTGCAATGGTTATTATTTCTGTCAGTATGATTAATATTGGTTATCATGATGATCGTCCCGATGTAATGAATGGAATTGTTCAGGAAAAAATTAAAAATGGCAAGGTCGAAGAAGCATATAATATGCTTGCTCCATATGTTTCAGAAGGAAAAGGAAATGCAATTACTTTTTTTCAGTTATCATACTTAGAAATCCAGTTAAAAAAGTATAAAAGTGCGAAGCAGCACTTACTAAATGCAATCAAACTGCAGCCCGATTTTCATGAAGCATATTTTAACTTGGCCTTGCTCTACTATGAGGAACAAGATATCCTTAAAGCAAGAGAGTATGCTCAAAAAGCAAACTCGATTTCAAGTCAGAAAAAATATCAAGAATTTCTTCAAGAAATAGGAGATTAGTAATGTGAAAGAAAGCATTGGAAATTTAGTGGTGAATATATGAAGACTGTATACGATGTTCAGCAAATGCTGAAAAAGTTTGGCATTTTTGTTTATGTTGGCGACAGAATTGCTGATTTAGAATTAATGGAATCGGAAATTAAGGAATTGTATTTTTCGCACCTTATTACTAAAGATGAATTACATACAGCACTTGCTATAATAAGAAATGAAATTCAAATAGAAAAAACAAGAAAAGCGCAAGCGTCCGTTAAGCGACGTACAAACTTCGAAGGATTCTGACGAGATAAAGGAAACACGGTGAGTCTGTAAGACGAACCGATGTTGACTTATCGTAGGAAGAATCATGAAGTTTGCTAGGCGCTGGGCGCTGGAGCTAGACAAATAAAAAAAAGAAAATAAAGTGGGGATTAATATGGAAAATGGAAAATGGCTAGTGGGAATTGATGTTGGAGGAACGAGTGTTAAACTTGCATTTCTCACGGAACAGGGAGACATTTTACATAAATGGGAAATACCAACAAATAAAGCTAATAAAGGCGAAAGCGTTATCCAAGATATTGCAGATGCGATTCATTCAAAGCTTGCCGAATTGAATGTTCCACACGAAAAACTTAAAGGGGCAGGAGTTGGCGCACCTGGTCCCGTAGATACGGAAAAAGGTCTGATATTTGAAGCAGTTAATATCGGATGGGAAAATAATTATCCGCTTCGTGATTTAATGCAATCTGCAATTGGCGTGCCGGTTGCAATTGAAAATGATGCTAACTCGGCAGCACTCGGAGAAATGTGGAAGGGTGCAGGAAAAGGGGCAAAGGACTTAATCTGTATTACCCTGGGAACTGGAGTAGGTGGCGGTGTTATTGTAAACGGTGATATTGTCCACGGTAGTAAAGGTGCTGCCGGAGAAGTTGGACATATTACAGCTGTACCAAGCGGTGGTTATATGTGTAACTGCGGCAAGCCGGGTTGCCTAGAGACAGTAGCATCAGCTACTGGTATCGTTCGCACTGCAAAAGACCTGCTTGCGGTTGATGAAAGCGAGTCAAAACTAAAAGAAGTTTTAAATAATACGGGTGATATTACAGCGAAAGACATATTTGTGGCGGCTGAAGCAGGGGATAAATTAGCTCTTAGTACGATTGATTCGCTTGCCAATCATCTAGGCTTGGCACTTGCAAACATCGGCAGCGTATTTAACCCAGAAAAAGTAGTCATAGGCGGAGGGGTTTCACAGGCCGGAAGCTTACTGCTCGATCCAATAGAAAAATACTTTAAAAAATATGCATTTAAACCTGTCGGAGAATCTACCGAAATCGTTAAGGCGGAGTTAGGAAATGATGCAGGAATTGCAGGCGCTGCTTGGCTTGCAGCAAATAAAATTTAATGTTTCATAATCAAGGGCTGAGAACTTTTTCTCGCCCTTTAAATTTTGCAATGATACATTTAGGTCTAAATTATAGAAATTTCGGTCTGAATCACTATTTTCAAAGACAATAATACGATGTAAAATATGTCTATATAATGAAAACGGGACAATATTGAAACCTTTTTATCATTGATACGTCTATATATAGAGAAAATTGAATAGGATTTTTAGAGCCTGTTTAACATGATCTGAAGGGTTTTTAATTTGATTTTTTATAAGAAACATAATATGATAATCGATAGTTGTTCTACTTCAATAAAATGGAAAATGTGATAAAGCGTAGCAATTTAGGAGGTTAATAAAGTGAATAAGCTAAAAAAAGCCAATATTACTCTGCCAGTTGCTGTCACGATTATGCTCTGGATCAAGACTTATATTGTCTATAAAACAAGCTTCAATCTTAAAATTGAAAATTTTATGCAAGAGCTTATTTTATTTATTAACCCCTTAAGTTTTTTGCTCTTTGTATTTGGGATTTCACTTTTTTTTAAAACAGAAAAATCACGAAACCGATATCTATTACTTACTAGTTTGTTTCTAAGTTTTGTATTGTATGCGAATGTGGCCTTTTATCGCTTTTTTACGGACTTTTTAACACTGCCGGTCCTATTTCAAACGAGTAATTTTGCCGACTTAGGTGATAGTGCTGCAACAGAGATCCATTGGTTTGACTTTGTTTATTATATCGATGTCATATTTCTTTTCCTTCTATTGAAATTTAGACCAAAAGCTATGGAAATTAAACCGATAAAGAAAGCAAATCGTAGGGCTTATTTTCTTGTAGCTGCAGCCATGCTTTTCTTAAATATCGGGCTTGCTGAAACGGAACGGCCTCAATTATTGACAAGGACATTTGACAGGGAAATGCTTGTGAAAAATCTAGGAACATATAATTACCATTTATATGATATATTCCTCCAATCAAAATCTTCTGCTCAACGTGCAATGGCAGATGGTAGTGAGTTGGTTGAGATTGATAATAATATAAGCGCTAATTTTGTAAAGCCATCCAAGAAAATGTTTGGAAAGGCCGAAGGAAAAAACCTAATTGTCATTTCCCTTGAATCATTGCAAAGCTTTGTTATCAATAATGAAGTTTATGGCGAAGAAGTAACGCCTTTTTTAAATGATTTTATTAAAGAAAGCTTTTATTTTGACGAGTTCTACCATCAAACAGGTCAGGGTAAAACTTCAGATTCCGAATTTTTATTGGAAAATTCTTTATATCCATTAAACCGAGGTGCGGTTTTCTTTACCCATTCGGGAAATAAATTTGATGCAATGGCTGAGAAACTCGGTAAAAAAGGCTATTTCACATCAACGATGCACGCAAATAATAAAAGCTTTTGGAATCGGGATATTATGTATGAAGCGTTGGGCTATGACTATTTTTACTCGGCGACAGATTATGATATCACCCCTGAAAATTCAGTCGGATGGGGAATGAAGGATATACCATTCTTTGAACAATCCGCTGACTTAATGAAAACAATGCAACAACCCTTTTATACAAAAATGATCACATTAACGAATCACCATCCATTTAAGCTTGACGAAGAGGATAAGTTGATCGAAGAATATGATTCGAAAAGCGGTACGTTAAACCGCTATTTCACAACGGTCAGATATATGGATGAAGCAGTAAAGCACTTTATCCAAAAACTGAAAGACGAAGGTCTATATGAAAATTCGATTATCGTTATGTACGGAGATCACTATGGTATATCCGAAAATCATAATGAAGCGATGGCACAATATTTAGGCAAAGAAGTAACGCCGTTTGTAAGTGCTCAGCTTCAAAGGGTCCCATTAATCATTCATATTCCTGGTGTAACCAATAAAGGTAAAGGAAAAACAATTTCCAAAGTTAGCGGACAAATCGACTTGAAGCCAACATTGCTCCATTTGCTTGGTGTTAATACGAAAAATAATATTCAATTTGGTGAGGATATGTTTTCTAGCGACCATCGTGACTTTGTAGTATTTAGGGATGGGAGTTTTGTCACACGGAACTATGTTTACACAGCGAACACCTGCTATTCGAAAGATACAGAAGAGCCGGTAGATGATTCCTATTGTGAGCCCTTTAAAGAGAAAGCGAGGACCGAGCTTGATTATTCAGATAAAATCATTTACGGTGATTTGCTTAGGTTCTATAATAATGAAGATTATCAAAAAATAGGTAAATAATAAGCTAGGCTGCCCTAAGCATAGAACGGGAACCCCGAACTTCCATATATAGTATTCTTAAAATCGTAAATACTGTATAAAAATAGTGGAGGAACCCAGTACTTATGGGTAGCTTTTTTTTTGTAAAAATGAATGAAACATTTCATGTTTTATTACGTACTAATTGTTAGTATGATAAATGAAAGGGGGGAAGTGCATGTGCAATTTAGATGTTTTTTGTATGTAATGATGGTATTTATACTCGCGATCATACTTCCGGGATGTTCAAACTCCTATTCTGGTACATCTCCCTTAGCAGATCTTCCTGAAGAACAAGAGACAGAAGAGATAGTTTCGGCACAGTCAGATGTTAAGCCTTTAAATATTACTGAAGGAATATTTGAAAAAGTGTATGGATGGATCGATCAAGAAACTTTACTCTACTCATATGAAAATAACGGTAAATATTATGTTTATTCCCATAACCTCTATAGCGGAATTTCTAAGCTTGTTTTCAGTTCGGATGCTCCTATAGTCAATATTCTTATCCATAAAGAATCAGGAAATCTTTTTATTCACACCTCTCCTCATTCACATGCGGCAATGGTATATTTCACTGATAAAGAAGGTCATATCAATTTTTCTACACATATTGATTCTTATGAGCTTGCCTATGAATGGAATAAAACTAATCCATCCTTAATGTTAATAACAGCCTTTTATGAAGATTGGTCTTATAAAGTCCATCAAATAAATGTACAAGCCCAAAAAGTGACAGAGTTAATTGGTTATCAGCCATTTTTAAAATGGTTCAATCAAGATCATATTCTTGAACAAGATTGGAAAGAAAATGAGGCAGCTTTCTTTGCACCCATCTGGAAAAAATCTCTATCCAATCCTACAGATAGTAGTTTATTGCAGGAAAATGTGTATCGGTTTGATGTTTTTTCAAATATTATTATGACAATTAAAGTGCCGGAAAATAATACCGAGTTTTTCGAATATAATTTTAACGATGTCGCTTTAGAGACGGAGGTAGCAAATTTTAAGCTCCCTAATATAACCCATTATTCGGATTGGCTAGTGCCTTTTTATGATTTCATTTATGAAGATCAACGTTTTATCACGTTTGCTCCAAAGAGCCATGGAAATGCGGATCGTTACAATGAGGGCTATCGTTTAATTCAGCTGGCATTAACAGATCAAACAGAGTCTATATTATTCGGGGACTTGGACAATAAGCCGTTATCATGTTCACCCGATGGCGTGCACTGTTTATACGGATACCAATTTGAACAGATACTGAATTTAGAGACAGGTGAGAAGGTTTTTCTAGTAGAGCCTGAAAAAAATAATAAAAGCGAGGCTTCCGAGTAGGTAGCTTCGCTTTTAATGTTTTTATGGAAGTGTGTCCGGAAGACCAAGTAAGGTCATGATGGAGAAGAACCCGAATACGGCAACCGCTCCTGCTCCAAAAAGGATTCCAAGAGGATTTTTGTTTTTAAACGCACTGATTGTACCAAAGACTGCAAGTAAGGCAACTAAAAGAAAAATAATGGCTGTGCCCATTAAAAAAACTCCCTTCTACGAAAATGTCAAATATTTGCTATGTAATAGGAATGGTTACGCTCTTACATATTTTAAAGCTTTTTTTCCATTTTGTCGAGCAGTAAAAGTGACACTTGTATGACTACGTATCCATAGTATACACAAATAATGAATCCTCATCAAAGAATCAAATCTTTTTGTTCCTAGTGCCTTCATGGTAAAATTGGGCAAACGAGAAAAGTGAGGAATGATTCATGAAATGGAAACAAATTCCCTTAGGACCTTTGCAGACAAACTGTTACCTACTTTATAATGAAGAAGGTAAATGCATCATCTTTGATCCTGGAGCAGAAGGGGCATCACTTAATGATTTTCTAATCGAACAGGGATTCACACCTCTTGCGATCGTAATGACACATGCCCATTTTGATCATATTGGCGCGATTGATGCAGTACGTGATCAGTGGGATATCCCAGTCTATATTCACGAACTCGAGGCCGAGTGGTTAACAAATCCAAGCTTGAACGGTTCTGCCCGCTATGGTGCGAATATTACAGCGAAGGCAGCCGAGCATCAGCTCTCGGAGGAAAAAAAATTAAGCATTGGACCCTTTTCATTAAATCTCTTCCATACACCGGGCCATTCACCAGGCAGTATTTCTTATTATTCCGAGGAAGCAAATGTCGTGTTTGCTGGTGATACGCTTTTTCAAGGCAGCATCGGTAGAACAGATTTACCTGGTGGGAGCCATAGCCAGTTACTTAAGAGCATAAGTGAAAAATTATTAATCTTACCTGAGGATACGGTTGTCCTCTCAGGCCATGGACCTGCAACAACAATTAGCAGTGAAAAGTCGAATAATCCTTTCCTTACAGGTATTTAATGAAGAAAAGCGCAAGCGCCTTGATCTAGGATGAACGGCTAAGACCGCCACATCCTGTGGCAACGCCGTCCTGACCCGCATCCTGCGGGCCTCCGACAAGCAAATGTTCTGAGACAAAAAAGTCCGGTCTTGACTTTTATTGGCGAAAGGCATTTTGACCTCGAGGGGCTAGGCGCTGGAGCTGGACGATAAAAAAGCTTCCGGATAATATCCGGAAGCTTTTTTCGTTTCGTGTTTTACAGTCCTCCGCCAGGTGGCATTAGGAACAATGTATAGTATGTAAATCCAGCAAAGAACACCGATAAATATGCGCCAAATACATACATATACATCCGTTCAGAAAGTCTTAAATAACTAAGAAGTATAAAGAATCCCGTTTGTCCGAGAAAAAGCAAAGCGGTTTTGTCCATGCCGCCGAGATAAAACATAATTGCAAAAATACCAGTCCAAAAACCCAAACCTCTATACATACGATCCATATGTATCCCTCCTTTGCAGCCAGTTGTCCATCAATACCTTATTATAAAGGATAAATATCTCTAAAGTAAATATATGAGCTGCCTAGTTTGTGACGAAAGCGTGATAAAGGGGTGGCCAGCTCTTTTTTAGTATACCGTATTTTTGAAAATAATAATAATAATTTATTATTTTTTGAAGGAGAATGCGGAAAGTTGTCGAATATGGTTAATTAGATAAAATAAAAGGTGGTGTTTTATGAAAAATGAGCATTGAAAAAACAGCGGATCTTCTTCTTTCCCAAGCCCTGCATTTTGAAGCTTCGGACATCCATATTACTCCTCGCTCTAAAGATTATCTTGTCCAGTTCCGTATTCATGGATTATTAAGCCCAATAAAAAAAATTCCTCCTAAATTGGGAGAAAGGCTTATTTCCCACTTGAAATTTTTAGCTTCAATGGATATTAGTGAAAAAAGAAAGCCCCAAAGCGGTTCGCTCCAGTCATATTTCGCAGGTAAATATACATCACTAAGAATTTCCTCATTACCGACAGCCCGTGCAAAAGAAAGTATCGTTATTCGGATCCTCCCTCAAACGAAAGCATTACCTCATAATAAGTTAGCTCTTTTCCCTGCCAATACAAATCTACTTACACAATTAATGGTTCAAGCACATGGCATGATTATTTTTACAGGACCGACTGGAAGCGGAAAAACGTCAACGATGTATTCGCTTGCTGAATATTGTTCAGTAAATATTAATCGCCATGTTGTTACTCTTGAGGACCCAGTGGAAAAGAAAAGTGATTTACTGCAACAAGTCCAAGTGAATGAAAAAGCGGGACTCTCTTTTAGCACGGGATTGAAAGCAATTTTACGACATGATCCCGACATTATTCTTATTGGGGAAATACGTGATGCGGAAACAGCTAAGATCGCTATTCGTGCGGCTATGACAGGTCATTTAGTTTTATCGAGCTTGCATACTAGGGATGCGAAAGGGGCTATTTTTAGGCTTTTGGAGTTTGGTGTGAAATATCATGAATTAGAGCAAACATTGCTAGCTATAACCGCTCAAAGGTTAGTTTCCATCATTTGTCCGTTTTGTGGTCCCGTATGCTCAAAGTATTGCTCTAGCCTTAGTCATGCAAAAAGAAGAGGAGTATTCGAGATCCTTCATGGCAGCGCGCTCCGCAAAGCTATAGAAAGTGTTAAGGGAGGGGGTGAGATTTCCCGATACACAACTCTTCAAAATTTAATTAGAAAGGGGATCGCACTTGGATACTTATCCCATGAGGAGTATGAGCGCTGGATTATTGAGCAATAAGAAAAAAATGAACATAAAAGAACAGGGGCTTTTTCTTGTTAGGGCAAGCGATATGCTTAATAATGGCTTTACTTTATTGGAAGTTCTCGAGTTTTTAGGCAAACTTGATCGTAAGAAAAGTGAAATGTTTCAATCATTGATTCATGGATTACAAAAAGGTCAGCCAATTTACGAAGTTTTTCTTTCACATTATTTTGACAGCCAGGTGTGTGCGCAAATGTTTTTTGCGGAAAAGCATGGCTATTTATCCGCTGCCCTCCAGGAATCTGGAAAGTATTTAATGCGAAAAGATGAAGAACGGAAGAAATTGCTGAAGATCCTACAATATCCGATTATCCTGTTGATTGTCCTCATCTTTGTTGCCATACTTCTAAAATCCATGCTTTTGCCGCGTTTCCAACTACTTTATGGCTCAATGGGCTACGAGCCTAGTTCGGGTATTAAACTCGTCCTTCACCTTATGCAGAATACTCCGTACTACTTTTTGTCTATATCCTTTTTAATCTTCGCCACGATAATCATGACCAAATTGATATTTCGTAAAAAAACCGCTTTAGAGATCGCCGAATTCTATTCCTCTCTCCCGTTTATCAAATCCTTTTACACACTATATCAAACAATCTTCCTTTCCAGAGAGTGGAGTTTTTTGCTGAAAAGTGGATTTTCCATGAATGAGATTATTGCCATTATGGAAACCCAAAATTTCAGGCCGTTACTACGAGAAACTGCGGAGGAATTAAAGAAAATGCTCCTTCTAGGCTATTCTTTTTCTGATGCTTTATCCAATATCAGTTTTATTGAAAATGAAATGGTTTTGATTGTCGCGCATGGTGAACAAAACGGACGCTTAGATAATGAACTGCTTTACTACAGTAATATTTGCATGCAGCAGCTAGAAGCAAAGACGATGAAAATTCTTTTAGTCGTTCAGCCGATTATTTTCTCATTTATTGGGCTAATGGTTGCAGTAATTTACATGTCAATTTTTTTTCCGATGTTTCAAATAATCGAATCTATTTAAAAAGGAGAGGTATAAGAAAATGAAGAAACTTATGATTAATAACGAACGAGGATTTACATTAATTGAAATGATGATTGTTTTGTTAGTCATCACAATTATATTACTAGTTGCCTTGCCGAATGTCACAAAGCATAGTTCTTCTATCAATGACAAAGGCTGCAAAGCTCTAGTTCAGATGGTACAAGGACAAGTTCAGGCATACTATATGGATAAACAAACATATCCAAGTAGCCTAGAAGAACTGAAAACAGACGATTATTTAAAAGGATCCAATCTAGTTTGCTCAAATGGAAATCCACTTTCGATAGATGGTAAAGGAAATGTTATTGTCACAGATTCGAAATGAATTTTTAAGGCTTTCAAATGGTCACAAGGAAAATGGATTTACGTTATTAGAAATATTAATTGTTATATGTGTGATGACAGTGTTACTTTCATTTAGTTTTTTTACAATTAAATCTTTCTCTGAGCTCATGCAAAAAAGAGCTTTTATTTCACAAATACAATCCGATTTATATTATGCACATTCTTATGCTCTTAGCAGACGGGAAACGGTTACAGTCAGATTTTCTATATTAAGTAATCAATATGAAGCTATTTCTGGCCACTCCAGAGAAATTATCGTGCAAAGAAAAATACCTAAGCCAATTAAGTTGGAAAACAGCAATGTTCCAAGCTTTATCATCACCCCTGAAGGAAATGTATCTAATTTCGGAACTGTTTTTTTTCGTCTAAACGATAAAAGATTGAAGCTAACATTTTTTATCGGAAGGGGGAGATTCCTTGTACAGGAATGAATCTGGTTTCACTTTTTTAGAAGGCCTCATTGCACTAGGCTTGATGTTTCTCTTATGTGCATCCTTATTTCCTCTCATGATCCACATGCTTTCCAATTTACAAGAAGGGAAGAAAGAGTTGGTTGCTTTCCGGCTATTATACGAGCATGTCGAACAACAGAAACCGATAGAGGAAAAAACAAGTGAGAACAGGATTTCAAGAAATATTCATTATCAGCTTTTAATGGAAAAGGTTGGTGTTGAAAAATGGAAAGCATGTGTCACTTATGAGGACCAAAAAAAATGTATTGAATAATCAAACTGGCTTTACATTGATCGAAGCCATGATGGTTATGGTTATTTTGTCGATAGTGATGGGATTGATCCCACTTGTATTCCAAGGTTTTGCTGCAATTGATCGTACGATTGCAGTTGAAGAGGATTACGAGTGGAACCTCTTCCTTATCCAACTTCGGGATGAACTGAGAGATCATGACCGCCTATTGATTTACAAAAATCGAATTTTCATAGAGAAACATAATCAATCTATTCTCTATGAATCATACGGAGATGTATTGAGGCGGAGAGTGAATAATTTAGGACACGAAATTGTCCTCCAGAAAATAAACACGATAAGATTTTCTGAAAATGGACAAGTACTTTTCCTTAACGTAGATTTTTTAAGTGGAACGAAAGAGGAAGCGCAATTTTTTATTATGGGAGTGAAATGATTATTAAAAATGAAAAAGGTGTTGTTTATCCCGTAGCTTTGTTAGTTGCTTCAATTGCTTTTTTAGTAATTTTTGAAGCGTCACTTATCTATGTATCACAATTGGGTTATGTGACAGAAATAAAGAATTATTATCAACGAGAAATCAAGGAATCACTGGCCCAAAAAAGCAAGATGCCTAAAGATGATGCCCATTTGATTTTGGATTATAATCTATATATAGATTCCAATGTGGAAATGAAAGAATAAGAGGTGGATGAAATTGCAACAAGAATCACTTTATTTGATTGGATTTATGGGGGCTGGAAAAACATCAGTTGGAAATTTATTGGGTGATATGTGCGGCCTTGCCGTTATTGATACTGATCAAGTAATCGAGAAACAGGAGAACATGCCAATTCGTGATCTATTTGAACGTCATGGAGAGGCGTATTTTCGGGAGTTAGAAACCGATGTTTTACAAAAGTTAGCCAATGGAGGGGCGGGGGCTCCAGCGATCATAACTACTGGCGGAGGAATTATCTTAAAAGAAAAAAATCGGCAATTACTAAAAGAAAGTGGCAGAACTATTTTTTTACAATGTAATCCTAAAGTAGTGGTTGAAAGGCTCCAACAAGATACCACTAGGCCGTTAATAAAAAATAAGACGATAGAGGAAATTAACCATATGTATCAGATGCGTCTGCCATTATACTTAGAGTGTGCAATAACCTCCATTGACACTTCCGCTCAGTCGATTAAAGAAGTTGCAGAATCCATTAAGCTCCGAATGAATATATAAGATTTGGCTATACTTCCTATTAAAGGAAGGTGAATAGATGTCAACCAATGATTATGTGAAGTACTTGACTGAGACGTTTATTAAGCATCTTGAAATGCCGAAAGCAGAACGAAAACAACTAAGACTTGACAGAAAAGATGCAAAGCCCCCTGCTATGTATCATTGGTTCGGTTTGTTGCCAATATCACTTAGTATGCTTTTCAGAAAAAGAGGCTGACCGAAAATTTTAAAAAGTTAATTGGACAGCCTCTTTGATTCACTGAATTGTGGTACTTATATAATATATTCCTCCATTGATAATATCTACGCTTACGAAAGGTTCATATTGATCTTTGAGGGCTAACTTCTCAATTTCATATGTTTCCGGTTTCTCTTCGTGATCTGCATAAAAGTGGTCTAAAAGCTTTAAATCTTCATTCCATCTGGAAATGGCTTCATTCGCCCAGTCATGTTCTCCAGCCTCAATTTCATTAATCAAGTAAGTTTCAATTCGTTTTATTCCACTTACCGGTTTAATAATCGGCGAAACAGTAAAACAATAATCAGGAATTTTTGGTTTTAAGGTTATTCCCTCGATTTTTTCCTGAAAGGATTCAACAATAGTCCCATTAATTAGGTTTAGCCCAATAGATCTTAAATTATCGCACTTTCGATCACAGTGATAGGAAATTTTTATATTTAACGATAACCACGGATGCAGCGGGATATGCCGATTGTTTCCCGCCTTATTAGGCTCTTCATAGAGCCTAATATATGCCGCCAATTTTTTTGTTGCGCGAAAAAGCTGATGGAGTCGGGGGGCACCGAAATGAATAACTTCTCCTTTTAAATCATCGGGCGCTTTTTCCGGATCGGAAATGAATGTCACTTTCATTGGATTTGGGATGCCGCCGGTTTTTTCTAAATACGTCCAGTAAAAGGGACGGTTCATTAGTTCCTTATCCATTTCTATCGTTAATTGAACAGTTAAATGTCCCTCTCCATTTTCCTCAATCAGACAATCATTGCCCTCAAAAAAACTTTCAAGATATTGATGAATTTCCTTCTGCAGCATGAGATGCATCGTCCTTTTTTAGTTGATCGGCAAATTGAATCATGGAAGATAAATTCGCCATTTTCACTTTCATTTCACCTTCTGATGTTGACTGTTGGAAAATATCTTTTAAATATTCTTCCATATTCCTGAAGTCTACTTGTTTTAATATTTCATCAAGTTCACCAACCACTCGCTCAAATAGTTTTATTTTTTCATAAAGCAGTTTAAGAATATGCTCTTCAATTGTATCTTTGATTGCATAGTTATATATGTGGACGTCCTTTTCTTGGCCGAGGCGGTGAATACGTCCTATTCTTTGCTCAAGCCTCATTGGATTCCACGGCAAATCAAAGTTTATGACATGATTGCAAAATTGGAGGTTGATTCCTTCTCCGCCCGCTTCAGTTGCAATCAACACTTGGGCTTGGTTTTTAAAAACTTCGCGCATCCAATCCTTTTTCCCACGTTTAAAACCACCTCTAAAAGGTACGGAACGAATACCGTGCTGTTGAAGATACCATTGTAAATAAAGTTGAGTTGCTCGATATTCTGTGAAGATAATCACCTTATCATCGATTGCTTGAATCAATTCTAATGTTTTAACCGCTTTGGAATTTTGAGTGACCGCTTCAATTTTCTTTTGAAGATATTGAAGCTTATTCATATAATCTTCAGAAGGATTTTCATGCTTATTAAACATATTTTTTAATGTATAGAAAACAGCTTCCCTGCTGCTGCATGCTTCCCGCTTTAATGTTATTAGGGAAAATCCATGAGCCGCGAATTCGGTTTCAGTATTTTTCAACACCTCGATCGCGTCATACAACTCTCTTTCTTCTTTGGTGAATTCAATTGGAATTGTTTCCACATGACGCTCTGTCCATTCAATGCCTGTGTCAGCCCGTCGATTTCTGATCATCACCTTATTGACCAATGCTTTCAAATACTCATCTTCCTGAACCGATAATTGTTTATTTTTATATTTTTCCAAAAAACCGCTTTGGCTACCTAAATGGCCTGGTTTTAGTAGTGAAACAAGGTAGAAAATTTCCTCTATCCTGTTTTGGATTGGAGTAGCTGTTAATAGTAGACAAAACTTCTTTTTAAGCGATTGGACAAATTCATAGTTTTTTGTTTTGTGATTTTTAAGTTTATGGGCTTCATCAATGATGATTAAATCATAATTCTGTTCTGCGATGATCTCTCGGTGCGGGCTTCGTTTTGCCGTATCAATGGAAGAAACAACGCAATCAAATTGTTCCCACACATAGCTTTTTCGCTGTGCCGCTGCAGGAATGTGGAATTTTGTATTTAATTCAATCACCCATTGTGATACAAGTGATGCCGGAACAAGGATTAAAGCTTTTTTTACCAACCCTCTTATCATGTATTCTTTTAAGATTAGGCCTGCTTCAATCGTTTTTCCGAGCCCCACTTCATCGGCCAAAATAGCTTTTCCATTCATATTTTCTACAACTTGCTTCGCCGTATCAAGTTGATGAGGTAATGGCGTTAGATTGGGTAAGAATTTTGGAGCAACAAGGCCCTCGAAATCAGGGATGTGTAAATGGTTTTCAGCATTCATAGCCAATTTAAATAATTCATAGTTTGCCCAAGGGCCATCTTTTTCCAGTCTATGCAAAAAGCTTTCTTGCCAATTATGATCAAATTTTATTCTTATAGACATGATAACCCTCCTGATGATTCTAGGAAAAGCATTGATGAAATAATTAAATAATGGTACGATGTTGTTGAAATATAACAATAAAAGATCTTTTCAGACAATTTATCATTTATTATTATGCCCAGTTTCCTAACAAAATATAGGCGAATGATGGCAAGGGGAGAGACTGCGAAAATTACAGCGCCGAAGGAGCAAGCAACAAAGTTGTGAATCTCTCAGGCAAAAAGACCCTTGTTTGACGCGACTCTGGAGAGTGTTCTATGTATTTATCAGAACCACCCAAGGGGTAAGCCTTTATGGTCAAACTTTCAGGTGCCAGGACAGAGAAACCTTTATCTTAGGGGGTTTCTCTGTCCTTTTTTGTGTGAATTGAAATCGCTTTAAGTGGATTTATTTAAAAGGAGGAAGGATAATGGCAAATTTACTAAGGACTCCGCTCTATCCAATCTATAAAGAAATGGGTGCAAAAACGATTGATTTTGGCGGGTGGGATCTTCCCGTCCAATTTTCTAGTATTAAGGAAGAGCATGAAGCAGTTAGAACAAAAGCTGGCCTTTTTGATGTCTCCCATATGGGTGAAGTGTCTGTAAAAGGAAAGGACAGCTTGAATTTTTTACAAAAAATGATGACAAACGACCTTGCTAAACTTAAAACTGGAGGAGCACAATATACCGCTATGTGCTATGAAAATGGTGGTGTGGTGGATGATTTGCTTGTTTACAAATTAGCTGATGAAGATTATTTGCTTGTGGTGAATGCCGCAAATACAGAGAAAGATGTGGACTGGCTGGAAAAGCATGTTGAAGGGGACGTTCAAGTAAAAGATGTGTCCAGTGAATTTGCGTTACTTGCGATTCAAGGTCCACGCGCAGAAAGTATCCTTCAAAAAATAGTTGGCAACACAAACTTAAAAGAAATTAAATATTTTAAATTTAAACAAAACGTAGATGTAAATGGATCAACCGCACTTGTTTCCCGTACTGGTTATACCGGCGAGGATGGTTTTGAGATTTATTGCCATGCGAAAGATGCTGAAAAGTTTTGGAATGATCTTCTTTCAGCTGGTAAAGATGAGGGACTGTTGCCTTGTGGTCTTGGAGCTAGGGACACACTTCGATTTGAAGCTAACCTTGTACTGTATGGTCAGGAAATTTCCGAGGATATCACACCGCTCGAAGCAGGACTTGGTTTTGCTGTTAAATTAAATAAAGAGGTTGATTTTATTGGAAAATCTTCCTTACAAAAACAAAAAGAAGCGGGCGTTCCTCGTACAATTATTGGCATTGAAATGATTGACCGCGGTATACCGAGACACGGATATAAAGTCTTTTCCGGATCTGAAGAAATTGGAATCGTCACATCGGGAACGCAATCGCCTACTTTGAAAAAAAATATAGGCCTGGCACTCGTAAATTCAGAGTATAAAGAAATCGGCAATGAGCTTGATGTAGAAATCCGTGGAAAACGACTGAAGGTCCGAATCGTGCCAACACCGTTTTACTCACGTCCGAAAAATTAAGATGGAGGAGACTAAAAACATGATTAAACATCGCTATTTGCCTATGACAGAGCAAGATAAAACTGAAATGCTTGAAGCGGTTGGGGTGGAATCAATCGATGAATTATTTTCGGATATCCCTGAAAAAGTCCGTTTTAAAGGCGAGTATAATATCAAAAAGGCAAAGTCGGAATCGGCTCTTTTAAAAGAACTTGCGATTCTCGCGGGTAAAAACGCAGATTTAAAGCAATACATCTCTTTCCTTGGAGCAGGTGTATATGATCACTATATTCCTACAATAGTAGACCATGTGATTTCGAGATCCGAGTTCTATACGGCTTATACTCCATATCAGCCCGAAATATCTCAAGGTGAGCTTCAGGCAATTTTTCAATTTCAAACGATGATTTGTGAACTGACTGGCATGGATGTTGCAAATTCCTCTATGTATGATGGAGGAACGGCGCTTGCTGAAGCGGCTATGCTAAGTTGTGGTCAAACGCGACGTAAAAAAATCCTTGTCTCTAAAACGGTCCATCCTGAATCACGGGATGTCTTAAAAACGTATGCGAAAGGCCAATACATTGATGTAGTGGAAATTCCTTATAAGGATGGGGTGACTGATTTAGATGCCCTAAAGGCAGAACTTGGGGATGATGTAGCTGCCGTTGTTGTCCAATATCCAAACTTTTTTGGCCAGATTGAACCGTTAAAAGAGATTGAACCGCTAATCCATGAACAAAAAGGTTTGTTCGTTGTTTCTAGTAATCCACTTGCACTTGGAGCGTTAACTCCTCCCGGTGAATTTGGTGCAGATATTGTCGTAGGGGACGCTCAAGTCTTTGGAATCCCTGCTGCATATGGCGGCCCTCACTGCGGCTACTTTGCGGTGACTTCAAAATTGATGAGAAAAGTTCCAGGACGTCTCGTTGGACAGACGACTGATGAAGACGGAAAAAGAGGATTCGTTTTGACACTTCAAGCAAGGGAACAGCATATCCGCCGTGATAAAGCGACATCAAATATTTGTTCCAATCAGGCGTTAAATGCACTAGCTGCTTCAGTCGCGATGACCGCTCTCGGCAAAAATGGTGTTAAGGAAATGGCTGTGCAAAACATTCAAAAAACACATTATGCAAAAAATGTATTTAAAGAGAATGGATTCAACCTCCCATTTGATGGATACCACTTCAATGAATTTGTTGTAAAGCTCGGTAAGCCTGTTGGCGAAGTGAACGAAAGATTACTTGAAAAAGGCATTATTGGAGGATACGATTTGGGCCGTGATTATTCAGAACTTGAAGGTCATATGCTTATTGCGGTCACTGAGCTAAGAACAAAGGAAGAAATAGATAATCTTGTTAAAGAAATGGGGGAGAGCCATGAGTAATCATGATTTGAAATTGATTTTTGAATTGTCGACTCCAGGAAGGATTGGCTACAGCCTGCCAGAGCTTGATGTACCAGATACAGATATAAGCGATTGTTTGCCACAAGGGTATATTCGCGAGCAAGAACCTGATCTTCCTGAAGTATCTGAACTCGATATTATGCGACATTTTACTGAACTATCGACACATAACCATGGCGTGGATTCCGGTTTTTATCCACTTGGATCTTGTACGATGAAATATAACCCGAAAATCAATGAACAAGTTGCTCGTTTCCCTGGATTCGCTCATATTCATCCGCTCCAACCTGAATCATCTGTTCAAGGTGCATTAGAATTAATGTATGACTTGCAGCAGCATTTAATTGAAATCACCGGTATGGATGAAGTAACGCTTCAGCCCGCAGCCGGTGCACATGGCGAGTGGACAGGACTTATGATGATCCGTGCTTTTCATGAAGCTAATGGTGACACAGCCCGTACGAAAGTGATTGTTCCTGATTCGGCCCATGGTACGAACCCGGCATCGGCAACTGTAGCAGGATTAGAAACTGTTACTGTAAGGTCTGGGGAAGATGGCTTAGTAGATTTAGAGCATTTAAAAGAGCTTGTCGGTGCTGATACAGCTGCATTAATGCTGACAAATCCGAATACACTCGGATTATTTGAAGAACAAATACTAGAAATGGCTGAGATTGTTCACAGTGCGGGTGGAAAACTTTATTATGATGGTGCTAACTTGAATGCCGTTATGTCAAAAGCGCGCCCTGGAGATATGGGCTTTGATGTTGTCCATTTGAATCTCCATAAAACATTTACCGGACCACACGGCGGAGGAGGTCCAGGATCGGGCCCAGTCGGTGTGAAAGCAGATTTGATTCCTTATTTGCCGAAACCGGTTATTACAAAAAAAGATGATAGATTTGTGATTGATTATAATCGTCCGCATTCGATTGGCCGTGTGAAGCCTTATTATGGAAACTTTGGCATTAATGTTCGTGCCTATACGTATATTCGCACCATGGGGCCTGATGGGTTAAAAGCTGTCACAGAATACGCGGTATTAAATGCAAACTATATGATGAGAAAACTTGCGCCGTATTTTGATCTTCCATATGACCGCCATTGTAAGCATGAGTTTGTTTTGAGCGGAAGACGCCAGAAAAACCTCGGTGTACGCACACTTGATATGGCGAAAAGACTGCTGGATTTTGGCTATCATCCGCCAACAATCTATTTTCCACTCAACGTGGAAGAGTGTATGATGTTTGAACCGACTGAAACGGAATCAAAAGAAACGCTTGATGCTTTTATTAATGCCATGATCCAAATTGCCAAGGAAGCGGAAGAAAATCCTGAAATGGTCCAGGAAGCTCCTCATACGACGATAGTAAAACGTCTCGATGAGACAAAAGCAGCAAGGAAGCCGATATTGAGATATGTAAAAGAATAATAATGCAAGGCAGGCTCGTTTTCAGAGTCTGCCTTGTTTATGCATGTCTAGCCGCAGCCGCATTTAGTATATATTTATAAAAAACCGCAGAAATGGCTTCTGCGGTTTTACTCTTTTACTTTTTAGTTTTAATTCTGCCAGACCATTTTTTAAAACCGCCTTGCAGGTGAGATAGTTCATTGTATCCTTTTCTTTTCAGCATTTGCGCCGCTCTGCCGCTGCGCATGCCGCTTTGGCAATAAAGATAAACCGGTTTGTCCGGACGAATTTCCTTCATTCTCGTTTTTAACTGAGACATAGGAATGTTACGCGCTCCTAATATATGGCCGCCTTCAAACTCGTTTGGCTCACGAACATCGATGAGCTGCGCTTTACGGTAGCCTGCACGGAATTCTTCCTCCGTGAGAGTTTTTAAGATTTTTTTTTGATGGAAGTAATTATATAAGGAATAAGCGATGATTGCTCCCAGCAAAATAAGCATGGTATAAACTGCTGTCAATTTCTTTCTGCCCCTTTCTAGTAAATAGCCCTATCATCTATTATATTCATCATCATGCTCCGAATCAAAGCTTTTTCATATATTTTAAAATGTTGATGTGGTTCTTCACTATTTCGTCAAAAAACAGTATAAATTTACTTGTGAAAAAATTTTATTTTTTATTGAAAACCTTTCAATATACGATATTTAAGCACTTTGAGCGATTGGAAAATGCGCAAATGCAATTTATGTTCAAAAAAGGCGAATTATGGTGAAAAAAGGGCGTAAATCTATCGTTTACTTTAAATATCTCCCATTTTTGAATTTGACAAACAAAAGTGGGTATCCCACAAATCACTACATATGGTATAGTTAATTTTGGATAAAATACAATATATTGTGTTTAAGCATTGATTTACGGGTTATATATATGGTAACTTTACTTAGAGAACTAAACCATCTAAGTAAATCATTGATAAAAATGATCCTTATAAAGGAGTTGGAGCAATGTCTGTAGCATTTACGAAAAAATTGAGCCTGAATGTAGAAAGACTCAACGAGGACATCAAATTATTTAAGCCTGTTCATCCAGTTACAGCTGACATGAAGATTACTCATAAAGGGGTATCGCGGCTCGTCATGATTGACCGCTATGCCTTCAAGGATACGGAAAAAATTACCTTGTCTGAAGGGGATTTTGTCGTACTAACAATAAAGGAAGATCCAAAATTTCCTGCAAGAGGGCTTGGATTCTTAAAATCTATTAATTGGGAAGCGAAAACAGCCGAAGTCGTTGTAGAAGACGAATATCGCAGCGCCCTTGATGATTCTGAAGAAAGAGAAACGGGTGTCATCACACGGCCGCTTGATATTATTGAAAAACCATTAGAGGTCTTTTACGAGCAAATTGCCAAGCGAAATGCGACAGGCCTTGCATCTGTGGAGAAAACGGAAGAAAAAAGACAGGAATGGTTTGAAAAGTTTTATCAGGAACTCTCAAGTCTTAATTTTGTACCTGCCGGACGTGTACTGTACGGAGCTGGATCGGAAACGGAAGTAACATTTTTTAATTGTTATGTGATGCCGTTTGTCGCTGATTCACGTGAAGGAATTTCGGAGCATCGAAAACAAGTGATGGAAATCATGAGCCGCGGCGGTGGGGTCGGAACGAATGGTTCAACATTAAGACCAAGAAACACACTTGCACGCGGAGTGAATGGAAAGTCATCAGGATCAGTTTCCTGGCTAGATGATATTGCTAAGCTGACGCATCTGGTTGAGCAGGGTGGGTCTAGACGTGGTAAAACAGCATAAGGTGCCTCGTCTATAAACAAACCTCGTGAATTGCTGGAATCTCTTTAAATGCCTTGTTGGCTACAACGTGACTGGAAACAGTGGGCGTGAATGCTAAAAAACAACAAGGGGATAAAGACAATCAGCAGCCAAGCCTCTAAATCGATAGCGATATGAGGAAGGTTCAACGACCATCGAAAACATGCCGGTTGGCAGAAGTGAGTAGAGTAGGGTTCAAGCGAATCCGAAGTGCGAGGACACTCTTAGAGTGTAAGATATGGTCTGACCTCTATGGTGACATAGAGAGTTGATTTAGCGCATCAACGTAACATTTTGGCCCAAATGATTATGCTGGCTGACTGGCATCCTGATATTGTTGAATTTATCATTTCGAAAATGCAGAATCCGCGCATTTTGAAATTCTTGATTGAAAATACAACCGATCCGGTAATTAAGAAGCATGCGAAGGACAAGCTAAAATTCACTCCTCTTTCTGAGTCGGAAGAAGCGATGTACCAAGGTGTCCTTAATTATCGAAATATCCCTGGCCTTGGCGGTTTTAACGAAAAGATCTTTTACGAGGCAGAGGAAAAATTGTCCGAAGGCGGAACATATTCAGTTCATAATTCGGAGTTTTTGACAGGAGCAAACATCTCTGTTTGTCTTACGAAAGAATTTATGGATGCGGTTGAAAATGACGAAGATTATGAACTGCGCTTCCCAGATGTTGAGAATTACAATGTAGAAGAAATGAAAGCTTATAACGAAGAGTGGCAGAATGTTGGAGATGTACGTGAATGGAAGGATATGGGCTATAAAATCCGCACATATCGAAAAATCAAGGCGAAAGAACTTTGGAACTTGATTAACATTTGCGCAACATATTCGGCAGAGCCGGGCATTTTCTTCATCGATAATGCGAACGATATGACGAATGCGAAAGCATATGGACAGAAAGTAGTAGCTACGAATCCGTGTGGTGGAGTTCGCCTCACGTTAAACATTGCGGGATAAAGCGGGAAAGCTGAGATCGCCAATCCGAACCGAAGGCTAAAGGTAAAACTTTAGTCAGGGGCAACGCATACGTACTGATCCTCGAAAGAGACTATAATGTACGCAAGAGACCGCAACACTGTGAAAGTGCAGTGAAAATGTATGCTGAACTTACAGGAATTCAACTGTAAGAACTAGAGGATAAAAAGCCTTTAGGATAACAAAACTGGAACAACCACTCGCACCATACTCTGTCTGCAACCTTGCAGCTGTGAATCTCGCTCAAATGGTTGATAAAGAGAAGAAGACCGTTGACTTCGAAAAACTAAAACAAACTGTGAAAATCGGCGTTCGTATGCAAGATAACGTCATTGACGCCACACCTTACTTCCTTGAAGATAACAAAAAACAGGCACTTGGCGAACGCCGTGTTGGCCTTGGTGTCATGGGACTTGCTGACCTTTTAATCTATTGTGAGAAAGAATACGGATCACCTGAAGGAAATGAACTTGTTGATCAAGTCTTTGAAGCAATCGCAACGACTGCCTACAAGGAATCCGTGGAACTTGCTAAAGAAAAAGGCAGTTTCCCATTCTTAACAGGCAAATCCGAAGAAGAAACAAATAGACTGCGTGAAGCATTCATCAATACAGGCTATATGAAACAACTGCCAGAAGATGTTCGTGAATCAATTCTGGAAACCGGAATTAGAAACTCTCATCTTCTAACCGTTGCGCCAACGGGAAGCACAGGAACCATGGTCGGAGTTTCTACAGGTTTAGAACCTTACTTCTCCTTTACTTATTATCGCAGCGGCCGTCTCGGCAAGTTTATTGAGGTGAAGGCGGATATTGTTGAAGAATATTTAAACGCTAATTTAGAAGCAGATGCTGATAACCTACCAAACTGGTTCGTAACAGCAATGAATCTTGCGCCTGAAGCACATGCAGATGTTCAATGTGTCATCCAACGCTGGATCGACAGCTCCATTTCGAAAACGGTCAATGCACCGAAAGGATATTCCGTTGAGCAAGTCGAGCAAGTGTATGAGCGTCTGTACAGAGGCGGAGCAAAAGGCGGAACTGTCTATGTAGATGGAAGCCGTGACTCCCAGGTTCTTACGCTAAAAGCGGAAGAGAATAAAATGGAGACGAGTGAACAACTTGAATTTAAACAGCCAGTAGTCCTAGTTGATACAATTCAAGATCTTCGCTCAACAAGCGTCACAATTGGTTCTGAACTCGGCAATACATGCCCGGTGTGCAGAAAAGGCCAAGTAATGGAAATTGGCGGCTGTAATACTTGCGACAACTGCAATGCCCAATTAAAATGTGGATTATAAAAAATATAATGAAATTTGTACAGGCGGACCTTGAAAAAGGCCGCCTGTTTTTGTTCTAAAGAGATGGGCTGCCTCCTAAAGATATGATAAGGCTTTCTTTAGGGGGCGTGAACAGCATGGACATCGATGGAGTATTTTCAGGTGGGGGTATTAAAGGTTTTGCGCTCATTGGCGCGTATGAGGCACTGGAGTCTAGAGGGTTTACCTTTAAGTGTATGGCTGCTACGAGCGCAGGTTCAATTATGGCTGCATTTATTGCAGCGGGATATACGAGCAAGGAGATAGCGGCTATTCTTAAAGAAACCGAAATGAAAGATTTCCTTGATTCACGTCACACACTACTCCCATTCCCGATAGCAAAATGGCTTTTACTGTACTGGAGGATGGGGATGTATCAAGGTTATGTTCTCGAGGAATGGCTTGCGAAAAAAATGGCTGCAAAAGGTATTTATACATTTTCAGATCTTCCAAAAAATAAGTTGCGGCTCATTGCATCTGACCTTTCAGGTGGAAGACTCCTTGTTTTGCCTGATGATTTAGAATTGTACGGGATTCCGAAAGAAACATTTCCTGTCGCAAGGGCAATAAGAATGAGTTGCGGACTTCCTTTTTTCTTCGAGCCGGTTAAATTACGTTCATTGTCAGGTGAAAATATCATCGTGGATGGTGGATTACTAAGCAATTTTCCGATGTGGGTCTTCGAAGATGAAAAACAAAAGTTAAAAAGGCCGGTAATTGGAATTAAATTAAGCCATAAGCTTGAAGAACAGCCTAAACGAAAGATTAAGAATGGACTGCAATTATTTGAAGCCCTATTTGAGACGATGAAAGATGCCCATGATGATCGATATATTTCTAGAAAACATGAGAAAAACATTATTTTTATCCCGATGGGGAAGGAATTCGTAGCTGAATTCACGTTATCAAATGAAAAAAAAGACGCTCTCATTAAAATCGGACGTATCCGGGCAGAACAATTTTTAAAAACATGGACTTATTAACTATTGGAAATATAAAAGGATATATGGATTGCAATGTGGAATGTATTGTAGTGAGGAATTATTTTATTAATCAGGAGGATACTACATGCCACATTTTATTCAAGGTGTAAAAATATGAGTACCAACACGTCCATTCCAGCAATCAACCTTGCCCCATGGCTTTCAGTAAGCAATGCGAAGGAAGCTATTGATTATTTCAAGGCAGCATTCGATGCGACCGAGCTGTATCTCCTTGAGGATGATAACGGGAATCCTCATATCGCTCAACTATCCTTCGGAGGAGCGGATTTCTGGATTCAAGATGACCCGGATTCTACCCCTGAGTTGGTAAGTCGAGGTTCAGTTCGGATGATCGTGACAGTTAAAGATCCAGATTCAGTGTTTCGACAGGCCATTGCCGCTGGAGCAACTGAAGTCGTACCAATAGGTGAAGAACACGGCTGGCGTATTGGGCGTGTCGTCGATCCGTTTGGTTACCATTGGGAAATCGGCAAGCGGCTAAGTGGATGAAACAAATAATATAGGGCCCTACCAACAACAGGCGGAAAACTTTCCACTAATTGCTGGTTGGACCCTATTAAGCGCGTACCTTTAAAAAATGGCTCTGTCTTTTTTTTTGCTTTTTTTTCCTTCAATAACGGTCAAATGGGCTGCCGACTTTTTGCGAAGCGGTTTCTTGAGAGCGTGGTTTCTAACATTTTCACCAGCTCGTCGATTTCGCCTTTTAGATAGCTTCGCAGCCTTGGCAAACGACCTTCTATCATTGCCACCTGGTCTTTTACTCATCCAAATCCGATATATTACATAGAAAGCAGCAACCGCTATTCCCATAAAAAGCAGTTGTTTAAAAAGTCCTGCTGGGTTATTAAACATAAAGGAACCCAGTCCTATTAGAGCAAGTATTGAAACGATGCCTACTATCCAATTCCGTACATTCAAGAGCGCCACCTCCTCGGGAGTAATGAACATTTTTCCCAAAAAGCCCTATGTTTATACAATTTAGCCGATATTCTCCAAGTTTAATTGCTCCTCTTTTTGTTTTTCCACTTTTAACAATTCATTAAACGAGGCGAGAGCAACTTCTACTTGTTCATTATCAGGTTCCTTTGTTGTAAGTAGTTGAAGCCACAAGCCTGGATAGCCAAGGAATCTGAGTAGCGGGACGTTCCGCAATTTATTCGTTAATTGAAGCACTTCAAATGAAGTCCCCAAAACAAGTGGAATTAGCGCAAGCCTATTTACTACTCTGAGCCAAAGCGGATCTGTCGGGACAAACATGTAAATGAAAACACCGACAACAACGGTAAAGAGGATAAAACTGCTGCCACATCTATAATGGAGCCGAGACATTGCTTGGACATTTTCCACAGTTAATTCAAGGTTTTTTTCATAGGCATTGATGACTTTATGCTCAGCACCGTGATATTGAAATACACGTTTGATCAAAGGGGTCATCGATATGAAATAAATATAACCAAGTAATAATATCAACTTAAATAATCCTTCAACTAAAACTTGAGCAACATCACTGGGGAAAATTGGCTTTGTAAGTGCGGCCAAAAAAACAGGGATAAGTGTAAAGATAAATTTAGAAAAAATAAAGGATAGTACTCCAATGGCTGCTACACTCATGATTAATGTAGATTTTGAGACTTTTTCAGCTTCTATTTCTTCATCATCAGCAGGATCTATATCGAATCTCTCATGGGAATATGTCAGATGCTGAGAGCCGTTTGCGCTTGCTTCAATAATTGCAACCACACCGCGGAGGAATGGAATTTTTTTAAGTTTTTGCAAAATAGGCCTTGATTTTTTAGGCAAGTGAAAGAAATCAATCGTATTATCTTTTCTACGAATAGCAGTGACAGTGTGATGCTTGCCACCAAACATAACACCTTCCATGACGGCTTGCCCACCGTATGCAGGTTTTTGTGTGTTTTTCATATGGACACCAACTTATCGGAATTTGTTTAGTACTAAAAAAAGGAACTTCTTCTTCTTAGTTTACTAAAAAAATGGAAAATCCACCAGACCAAATAATTTTCATGCACAAAAGAAGGCATCACTGGACATGATACTACTTGAGAGGTGATTCATATGGAAAATCAGGAAAAGGAAATTGCTGCAAAAACCTTTCAAATGCCGATGATAAAATTATCAATTATTATTGGTTTTTTTGCTGGGACAGTTGGTTCTTTACTTGGATATCTTGCATATTCTTTTGGTTTTACAAAAATTACTCCTGCGGTCATTCTAGCACCGTGGGACGGAAGTTGGAAGGATGGGTGGCTTGGTATTGCGATTGCTGCTTTTTTATATGGCTTTATATCCATTTTAGTAGCCTTGTTATACTATATGGTGTTTCGAAAACAGAAATCATTGTTTTGGGGGACTGCCTTTGGAATAGGAGTGTTTGCGCTGATATTTATTGTATTACAACCGCTTATTCCTGGCGCTAAAACACTCTTTAATTACGATTTAAATACGATTCTTACAGAGCTATGTTTTTTTATTATTTATGGTACATTTATCGGCTATTCCATTTCCTATGAATATAATGAGCTGCTTTATTTAAAAGACGTAAAATTGAAGCATTAATGATTTATTTCTCGTTAGGCACCTGGAAAATTTTTATGATAGAATGTTCTTGTTGAACATTCTTTTTTAGGGTGTGAATAATGATGAAAATACTCGTTTTAAATGGTCCGAATTTGAACATGCTCGGCAAACGGGAACCAGGAATTTATGGAGCTGACACATTAAAGCAGTTGGAGGAAGGGGTTATCAGCGCCGGATTGAAAACTGGAATGGAAGTTGTTTGCTTTCAGTCTAACTATGAGGGTGCATTATTGGATGAGATTCATAGTGCAGAAAGTAGAGGCTTCAACGGCATTATTATTAATCCCGGTGCTCTAACGCATTACAGCATTGCGCTAAGGGATGCCATTGCCGGAATCGAACTCCCTGTAATTGAAGTACATATTTCAAATGTCCATGCAAGGGAGGATTTTAGAAAACACTCTGTAACGGCTCCTGTTTCGATTGGACAAATTGCTGGGTTTGGATTCTTTGGATATGAATTAGCTTTGCATGCGATAAAGGATTACATACGAGGGAGAGGTTAATATGGGGAAATTGGAAAAACTGCGCGAACAATTTAAGCACCATGAGATTGATGGATTATTGATAACAAGTACATATAATCGCCGCTATATTACGAATTTTACAGGTACTGCTGGAGTAGCACTAGTTTCAGCTGATCGAGCTCTATTTATTACTGATTTCCGCTATACGGAGCAAGCGGGTAAGCAGGCGGAAGGTTTTGAGATTGTTCAGCATTCTGGCTCAATTGTTACTGAGGTTGCAGAGAAAGCAAAGGAGCTGGGTATTAAGAAACTAGGCTTTGAGCAGGATCATGTTTCTTTCGCAACTTGGAATGGTTATAAGGAAGCCATAGAAGCAGAACTTGTCCCCGTTTCGAATTTAATGGAGAATTTGCGCTTGATTAAGAACAACCAAGAACTTAGTATCATCAAGGAAGCGGCTGACATTGCCGATGCAGCATTCAAACACATCCTTGATTATATTAAGCCAGGATTAACTGAACTGGATGTCGCCAATGAACTTGAATTTTTCATGAGGAAAAGTGGCGCGACATCATCATCTTTTGATATTATTGTTGCCTCCGGATCGAGATCTGCTTTACCCCATGGTGTTGCAAGCAGTAAAGTAATTGAAAAAGGCGATTTCGTTACGATGGATTACGGAGCCCTCCATAAAGGGTATATATCAGATATAACCCGGACGATTGCAGTTGGAAAACCGTCGGAACAATTAAAAGAAATTTATGATGTCGTTCTTGAGGCACAGCTTCGGGCGATGGACGGAATTAAACCCGGCATGACGGGGATACAAGCAGATGCGATCGCTCGGGATTATATAACAGAAAAGGGTTATGGCGATTATTTTGGTCATTCTCTTGGTCACGGCATTGGCTTGGAAGTACATGAAGGTCCGGGGCTTTCAATTCGTTCAGAAGCGAAGCTTGAACCGGGAATGGTTGTGACAGTTGAACCCGGCATCTACTTGCCTGGAATTGGCGGGGTACGTATTGAAGATGATACATTAATTACCGAGTCAGGCAATGAAACTTTGACACACTCAGCAAAAGACTTAATTATTTTATAAGGGCAATAGGAGGAAAAAATATGATTTCAGTAAACGAATTTCGAACAGGATTAACTATTGAAACAGATGGTGGCATTTGGCGTGTAATGGATTTTCAGCATGTGAAGCCAGGAAAAGGTGCTGCATTTGTCAGATCTAAATTAAGAAACCTTCGAACAGGTGCAATTCAAGAAAAAACGTTCAGAGCTGGCGAAAAGGTTGAAAAAGCACAAATTGATAATAAAACGATGCAATATTTGTATGCGAATGGTGATATGCATGTGTTCATGGATAGTCACACTTATGATCAGATCGAATTGCCTGCTTCACAAATTGAATATGAATTAAAGTTTTTGCTGGAAAATATGGAAGTGCACATTATGATGTTCAACGGCGAAACGCTCGGAATCGAGTTGCCTAATTCAGTGGAACTTGAAGTAAGAGAAACAGACCCGGGCATTAAAGGAGATACAGCATCCGGCGGTCATAAACCAGCAACAATGGAGACAGGGTTAGTTGTAAATGTACCGTTTTTCGTCAATGCAGGCGATAAACTTGTCATCAATACGACTGACGGCTCATATGTATCAAGAGCATAAGCTTCAACGAAAAATCGAGGATTAATTCCTCGATTTTTTTTATTGTCCAGAAACTTCATAATTATAGACAAGCTGAATACATATTAGATAGTGAAAGTTGTAGGGAGGAGGAGCAGGATGGAGACCGTTCTTCAAATTTTGCCTGAGAGGATCAGTGAATGGATTAGGAAACTTCCAGTCAAGATGTTAGAAGATTTAGAAGAGGTCAGATTGCGAATCAGCCGTCCAGTGGAAGTTTCTACTAGAGGGATGCCGCATTTTCTCCCATATATTTTTACTAAAAGTGATGAAGAACTATTTATTAGTAAATTAGCCAAACACTCTTTCTACACTCTCGATGAAGAGTTGAAGAAAGGCTATATCACCATTGAAGGCGGGCATCGGATTGGACTCGCCGGGAAGGTCATCTTGGAAAATGGGTCTGTGAGAGCCATTAGGCATTTGGCATCTTTCAATATACGAATTGCAAGGGAAAAAATCGGAGCTGCCGAAAAATATCTCCCTTATATATTCAAGAATAGATGGAAGAATACAATGATTATTGGACCTCCACAAACTGGAAAAACAACATTATTAAGAGATGTAGCTCGATTGGTCTCCAGTGGATTTGAGGATAATGAGATACCCGCTTTGAAAGCTGGAATAGTGGACGAGCGTTCGGAAATAGCCGGTTGTCTAAACGGTGTTCCCCAGCTTCAGTTTGGCCCTCGAATCGACGTACTTGATGCTTGTCCAAAGGCTGAAGGAATGATGATGATGATTCGCTCCATGAGTCCTGATGTACTAATCGTAGATGAAATCGGCCGTGAGGAAGATAGATTCGCGATTATGGAAGCAGTAAACGCGGGGATTACATTAATCATGACTACACACGGGAGCAATTTGGATGAAGTGAGAAAGAGACCGTTATTAAATCAAATTTTAGAAGAACAAGTTTTTGAACGGTTTATTGAACTATCACGGTGCAATGGACCAGGAACAGTTACTTCGATAAAGGGTGTTGATGGAGAACTATTAACATCTGAAAAAAGGATCCATCCTTATGATTAAAATCATTGGCGCGATATGCATTTTAGGAGCTACAACATGGGCAGGGTTTGAATCATCCAAGAAATTAAGTGAACGGCCAAAGCAACTGCAGCTATTTAGAAATTCTCTGCAAACTTTGGATGCGGAAATTATGTATGGACATACCCCGCTTGGCGAGGCCTCGCGCAAAATCGCGGCACAGCTCCCTGATCCTGTGGCAAGTCATTATAAGATTTTTGCAGAGCGGCTTGGGAAGGAAGGAGCTACTGTGAAATCCGCCTGGGGAGAGAGTCTGAAAGAAGTATGGAGTAGGACGGCTTTGAAGCAAAGTGAGTATGAAATATTACTTCAATTTGGAGAGAATTTAGGCAGGCATGATAGGCTGACACAACAAAAGCAGATAATGCTTACACTAGTCCATCTTGAAAGGGAAGAAGAAGGAGCGCGGGACAGGCAAAAAAATTATGAAAAAATGGTGAAAAGCTTGGGCGTTCTTATCGGCATGCTATTCATCATTTTGCTTTTGTAGGATAGGAGGAAGTGAAATGTTATGGGTATAGATGTTGATGTCATCTTCAAAATAGCCGGAGTTGGAATTGTCGTAGCATTTCTCCACACCATTCTTGACCAGGTAGGGAAAAAGGAATATGCCCAATGGGTAACATTATTTGGTTTTATTTACATTTTATTTATGGTCGTATCAATCGTTGATAGTCTTTTCCAAAAGATTAAATCGGTTTTTTTATTCCAATGATAGGGGGAATCCGTCATCGCTATTTTGCAAATTGCCGGTATTGCCCTGATCACAACTTTTCTCGTACTCGTCATTAAAGAACAAAAGCCCACTTTTGCTTTCTTGCTTGTATTATTCACTGGCACTGGAATCTTTCTATTCCTAGTTGATCAAATTCAAAAAATAATTATGTTGATTGAAAATTTAGCAGCCAATGCCAATGTCAATATGATGTACGTAAAAACGATTTTAAAAATTATCGGTATTGCTTATATTGCTGAATTTGCCGCGCATATTAGCAAAGACGCCGGACTCGGTTCCATGGCTGCTAAGGTAGAGCTTGCCGGTAAGATATTAATATTGGCATTGGCTGTGCCCATTTTGACGGCCTTGGTTGAAACGATTATAGCTATGATGCCGGTAAGGTGAAAAGGGTTAACGGAACGGAGTGGACTATATGCGGCAATGGTTACAAATCCTAGTAGTATGCTTCTTATCATTAATCGGAACAGTCAATGTCCATGCTATGCAGCAAGAAAGCGCTCAGGAAGAACTAAATAATGATTATACGAATCGTTATATTGATGACTTAGGACTAGATGAATTAACACGATATTGGGATGCGATTGTAAACGAATATGGCAGCTATCTACCCGAAAGTCAACGGTCTACGCTACTTGAATTTGTAAAAGGGGACAAGTCTTTTTCCATTAAAGAATCTTTAAAAGGAATCATCGCTTTTGCCTTTCAGGAGTTAGCAATGAACGCAAAATTACTCGGCTCTCTGATGCTCCTTACGCTATTCAGTGTTTTCTTACAATCACTTCACAACGCCTTTGAACAAGGTGCAGTAAGCAGGGTGGCTTATGCTGTTATCTTTATGGTCCTCATTATTATCGCTTTAAACAGCTTCCGAGTAGCGGCTGATTATGCAATTGAATCAATTGATACGATGAGCCAATTTGTTTTTGCGCTACTCCCATTGTTACTTGCCCTCATTGCATCATCGGGTGGGGTGGCTTCATCTGCGTTTTTTCATCCAATTATTGTCTTTCTAGTAAATATAAGTGGCATGATCATCAAGAATGCTGTCCTTCCGCTTTTATTTCTTTCAATGCTTTTAAGTATTACAAGCACTTTGAGTGGCCAATTTAAAGTCTCTCAACTATCCGGATTATTAAAAAAAGCTAGCATAGGCATTCTTGGTGCCTTTATCACTATTTTACTCGGTGTTATTTCGGTGCAGGGAGTAGCTTCTGCTGTTGCAGACGGGGTGGCAATCAAGACAGCAAAGTTTGTAACAGGAAATTTTATACCGGTAGTAGGAAGGATGTTCACAGACGCAGCAGATACAGTGTTAACAGCCTCGATGCTGTTGAAGAATACTGTGGGCATTGCCGGTGCTGGCATCGTATTGATGATTGCCGCTTTTCCTGCAATGAAAATATTAGTCATTTCCTTAATTTATAAGCTGGCAGCCGCTCTATTGCAACCGCTTGGAGATGGACCCGTAATCGAGTGTCTTGATGCAGTTAGTAAAAGCATGATGTATGTATTTGCTTCACTTGCGATCGTTTCATTCATGTTTTTTATTAGCATTACGATTATTATTACATCCGGCAATATCACGATGATGATTAGGTAAGGAGGAAGCAGATTGGGAGTATTAAGTGAGTGGATTGTAAATATTATTATATTCTTGCTCCTAGCCATGATCATCGACATGATATTGCCGAATTCAAATATAAAGAAGTATGCCAAGCTTGTAACAGGATTATTGCTAATGGCGATCATCATTACGCCAATCTTTAAAATCATGTCTACTGATTTTGAAGAAGTACTCGCTTCTTTCACGATCAACCTGGAAAGTGATGAACAATTTCAAGAGAATTTACTAGAAACGAAAAAAAAAGAGATACAAGCTTCAACACATGCATATATATTAGAGCAAATGGCTGTCCAGATGAAAGTAGAAGTGGAAAAGGAGTTGATGGAGAAGTATAGAATGGCAATTGCAAGCATTCAACTTACCGCTGAAGCGGATATCGAACCAACAAATGATCAACTTCAAAGAGTTATCGTTCATATTGAGCCTAGTGAAGAAGACGTAGCAGCAATCAAACCAGTCAATATTAATATAAGGGAAAATGTAAAAAGCGATCATACATCCGACTATGAAACAATTAGAGCTATGCTGTCTGCTCGATGGGAAATCACAGAAACGATTATAGAAATTGTTCCGAGCGGAGGAGCCGAATAATTATGATTAATAAAAACGGACCCCTTGATTGGATAAAAAACAAATTTGGAGCTAATACAAATGCACCTCCCGAAAAAAACAGCGTAAAGCTTTATTACCTAATTATTTTGCTTGTTCTAGGTGTTGTTTTTATGATGTTGGGAAGCTTTTGGAAAGGTGATAGTGGTAATCAAACGACAGAAGTTTTTAATAATCAGAACAATGATATAGACAGTACGGAAACATTTGGTCAAAAAAAGCTAGACAAGAAGGACGGAATGAAAGATTTTGAAAATCAATACGAGAATCAGCTAAAAGAGGCATTGGAGGAAATTGTTGGTGTTACCAGTGTTACAGTAGTTGTTAATGTTGAGTCTACAGAACGAAAAGTGTTTGAAAAAAACACCACCTTAAAAAACCAAACGACAAGTGAGGAAGATAAAGAAGGTGGAACTAGAAAGATTGAAGATCAATCAAAGGAAGATGAGCTGGTTATTATTCGGGATGGTGAAAAAGATGTTCCAGTCACTTCTGAAACAAGAAAACCCGAAATAAAAGGAGTACTCATAGTAGCGGGAGGAGCTGAGAACATTCAAGTAGAAAAATGGATTAGAGAAGCGGTAACTAGAGTTTTGAACGTGCCTAATCATAAGGTTGCAGTTTTGCCCAAAAAATCAAAGGGGGATTCCTAATGCTGTTAAAAAAGCAAACAGTTTGGCTTTTAACTATGTTAAGTCTTGTCGTTGTCTTATCCGTTTACTATGTTACATCAGATACGAGTGTAAAGGATCTAGCGGCCATTGGGAAGGACGAACCAGCGGCTGGAAATGATATGAGTGATAAGGATCTAAAAGTCCTAACCGAAGCTGCCGGCGATGAAGTTTTTGAAACAGCACGCATAAGCTTGCAAGATAAGCGAGGCAAGCAAATAGAGGATATGACAACTGAATTGGCCTCTAATGAATTGACCGTAGAGGAGAAACAACAGCTATACGCCGAAATGAAGGAAGTTACAGATGTTGAAATGAAAGAAAAAACAATTGAAAGTGCAATTAAAAGTTTAGGGTATAGTGATGCACTTGTAAAGGTTGAAAACGGAGAGGTAAATGTTACAGTCAAAACATCTGAGGATCATTCTCGCTCTCAAGCTGTACAAATATTAAAGCTTGTGAGAGAAGAAGTAGGAACAAATATGGTTGCCGTAGTTGATTTTCAAAAGAAATAAAGGAAAGACGGGAGGCAAGTAAAGTGCCTTTCCGTCTTTTTTTGATTTTGACTTTTTCCATAAAAACTCCTGAAAATGCTGACATTAGTCCTATTCTTAAAAAGAATCCCGTCTGTTTATGGTCCAGCGTTGAATTCTTATGAGGTATTATATTATGATATTAGCAGCTACTGATAAATTTTAAGGAGTGTCATCCATGTTAAAAGTACAAGAAATTCGTGAAATAATAAAGCTAATCAATCAATCTGATATTGAAGAATTCGTTTATGAGCATGAAGGATCTAAAATTGAATTGAAAAAACGTTCTGCGGCTCAAGCACTGCCGAATCCGCCAGTTAACCCGCAAGTACAACCTGTACTGGTCCAACAAGCACCTATCCAACCAGCTGTAGAAACTCCAGTATCAGCTCCTGTGAAAGTGGAAGATTCACAACCTGCTATTGAAGCTACTGATCATTTGCATAAAATTACTTCACCGATGGTAGGTACATATTACCAATCTTCATCTCCTGATAATCCAGCTTATGTTGAGGTTGGATCCGAAGTAAAACAAGACACAGTAGTATGTATTGTTGAAGCAATGAAGCTATTTAACGAGATTGAAGCTGAAATTGAAGGAGAAATTGTGGAGGTCCTTGTTAAAAACGGACAACTAGTAGAGTACGGACAACCATTATTTTTAGTGAAGCCTAGATAAGGAGCAAAATGCATGATTAAAAAACTATTGATCGCAAACAGGGGAGAAATTGCTGTCCGAATAATAAGGGCATGTAAAGAGATGGATATTGAAACTGTGGCAGTATATTCAGAGGCTGATAAAGAGGCGCTTCATGTACAGCTAGCAGACGAAGCGTATTGCATCGGCCCGAAAACATCTAAAGAAAGCTATTTAAATACCGCGAATGTCATTAGCGTTGCTAAGCTGACAGATTGTGATGCCATCCATCCTGGATATGGATTTTTAGCTGAGAACGAAGACTTTGCTGAGCTATGCCGCGTATGTAATATTATTTTTGTTGGCCCTAGCCCAGAAGCTATATCCAAAATGGGAACGAAGGATGTCGCACGTGAAACGATGAAAGCTGCAGGAGTACCAATTGTCCCAGGTTCAAATGGGATCATTAAAGATATCGATGAAGCAATCAGCCTTGCCGAAAAGATTGGCTATCCGGTTATTATTAAAGCTACAGCTGGTGGAGGCGGTAAAGGAATTCGTGTTGCTAGAGACGAAGAAGAATTAATTAAAGGAATTAATATTACACAACAAGAAGCATTAACTGCATTTGGCAATCCGGGTGTATATATAGAAAAATATATTGAAGATTTCCGCCATGTTGAAATACAGATAATTGGTGACAATTACGGAAATGTCGTTCACCTAGGTGAACGGGATTGCAGCATTCAAAGGCGCCTTCAAAAATTAATCGAAGAAACGCCATCCCCTGCTATCGATTCGGAAATGAGAGAGGAAATGGGTGATGCCGCTGTCAAAGCTGCCAAAGCGGTTGACTACACAGGTGCTGGAACAATTGAGTTTATTTACGACTACCGTAATCGCAAGTATTATTTTATGGAAATGAATACCCGCATTCAGGTGGAACATCCGATTACAGAAATGGTCACAGGGGTAGATTTAATAAAAGAGATGATTAATGTTGCTTCAGGTGAGCCGCTTTCCATCTCACAGGATGAAATCCAGTTTAATGGTTTTTCAATTGAATGCAGGATTAATGCCGAAAATCCAGAGAAAAACTTTATGCCATCAGCAGGCAGGATTGATATGTATTTACCACCGGGTGGATATGGTGTCCGTGTTGATTCAGGAGCATATCCTGGCTATACAATCCCTCCATACTACGATTCGATGATTGCCAAGGTCATTTCTTATGGGGCAACCCGAGAGGAAGCCATTGCAAGAATGAAACGAGCTCTTGAAGAATTTATAATCGAAGGCGTTAAAACCACTATCCCATTTCATTTGAATTTACTGGATCACGAAACTTTCATAAGCGGTGATTTTAATACAAAGTTTCTTGATATCCACGATGTAATGAACCCAAAATAAGCGGAGGTGTTTTAAATGGAAGAAAATTTGAACATGCTTGAAATGACACAGGAACATGGTCACAGTCATGGTAAAATTGAAATCGCACCAGAGGTTATCGAAGTAATCGCTGGTATTGCTGCTTCAGAAGTAGAAGGTGTTGCTCAAATGCGTGGTAATTTTGCTACTGGAGTAGTTGAACGCCTGGGGAAAAAGAACCATGGTAAAGGTATAAGAGTTGAGCTCACGGATGAAGGAATAAAAGTGGATGTATATTGCTTAATGAACTTCGGTGTTTCAATTCCTACTGTGGCTCAAAAGGTTCAAGATAATATTCGCCAAACCTTAAGCAATATGACTGCCCTTGAAGCGGAGGAAGTAAATATCCATATTGTAGGGGTTGCATTTGAAAATCAAAAGCAAGAAAGTAACTATGAATTCGATGAGCAATGATAGGGGAGTCAGAGGGATTACCTCTGACTTTTGTGAGTAAAGGAGTTTTTACATGAAAAGAAGAGTTGCGCGCGAAAAAGCTTTACAAGCTTTATATCAAATTGATGTAAGCGGCGCAAAACCAGCGGAAGCACTAGAATATGTTTTGGACGAAGAGAAGACGGACTTGTTCCTGCAAAAATTGATTGAAGGAACCATTGAAAATGTAGCTGACATTGATAAAGAGATCTCAAAGCATCTAGAACATTGGTCAATAGACAGGCTGGCTAAAGTTGATTTAAATATCTTACGAATCGGTGTTTATGAGATTATGTTTAGTGAGGGTGTTCCACAAAATGTGGCAATCAACGAAGCTGTCGAGATTGCTAAACGATTCGGTGATGAGAAATCAAGTAAATTTATCAATGGAATTTTATCTAAAGTAAAAGGTGAAGGATAAGAACGTTTCGTTTTACGGGGGGAAATGCAATGACAGCAAAAATAATTGACGGCAAAGAAATATCAGCTAAAATCCGAAAAGAATTGGAACAAGAAGTATCAGCTCTTACCGAAGCAGGGATAAAGCCAGGCCTTGCTGTTATTTTAGTTGGTAATAATCAGGCTTCACGCACATACGTTACATCGAAACAGAAGAGCTGTAAAGCAATTGGTATGGAATCGCTATTAATTGAGCTTCCTGAGGATGTGGAAGAACAAATTCTATTAAACAAAATAGCTGAGTTAAATAGTCAAAACGATATTCATGGCATCTTAGTGCAATTACCGCTTCCTCCACATATTTCTGAAGAGAAAGTGATTGAGACCATTTCACCTAGTAAAGATGTAGATGGATTTCATCCAGTCAATATCGGTAAAATGATGACTGGACAGGATACATTTTTGCCATGCACTCCATTTGGGGTAATGCAAATGTTAAAGCATGAACAAATAGCTGTCGCAGGAAAACATGCTGTCATTGTCGGCAGAAGTAATATAGTCGGAAAGCCTGCAGGCCAATTACTATTAAATGAAAATGCTACTGTCACTTATTGTCATTCGAAAACGCCGGATCTCGCCTCTTTTACGAAAAAGGCAGATATCCTTGTTGCTGCAGTAGGCAGAGCAAAAATGATCACCGCTGACTATATAAAAGATGGGGCAGTCGTCATTGATGTCGGTATGAACCGTGATGAAAACGGAAAACTTTGTGGTGATGTTGATTTTGAACAAGCCTCCCAAAAAGCAGGATTTATAACACCTGTTCCAGGTGGAGTAGGCCCAATGACGATTACAATGTTGTTATACAATACAGTTAAATCGGCAAAAAATGTTCTTAACAATCGCAATTGAGTTCAGAAAATAGTAAAATAAATATATAACCTACAAGAAAAGCTGTCATCCCATTAATAGTTGGGTGCAGCTTTTCTTTCTGAACAGAAGGTGAAGTTATTGAAGAGTCCACAATATTTAACGATTCAAGCATTAACGAAATATATTAAGCGGAAATTTGATGCTGATCCCCATTTGTCAAACGTCTTTGTGAAAGGTGAGATTTCCAATTTCAAAAGGCATTCCAGCGGGCATATGTATTTCACTTTAAAAGATGATAAGGCTAGAATAATGGCAGTTATGTTTTCAGGAGCAGCAAGATCAATGAAATTTGTTCCCGAAAATGGGATGAATGTTCTCGTAAGAGGAAGCATAGCAGTGTATGAATCGAGCGGCCAATATCAAATGTACATACAGGAAATGCAGCCGGACGGAATTGGGGAATTATTTTTAGCTTATGAACAGTTGAAAGAAAGGCTAGAACGTGAGGGATTGTTTCATCCTGAGCGCAAAAAAACCATCCCAGTTTATCCTAAAAGAATTGGAATCATTACCTCCCCGACAGGTGCGGCGATACGGGACATCATAACGACCATTAAACGGAGATACCCCATTGGTAAAATTTATATATTTCCTGCTTTAGTTCAGGGACAACAAGCCTCCAAATCAATTGCAGCCGCGATTAAAAAAGCTAATGATCTTTCAGCAGCGGATGTACTCATAGTCGGAAGAGGAGGGGGCTCAATCGAAGAGCTATGGGCATTTAACGAGGAAGAAGTGGCAAGAGCCATATTCCATTCCGATATTCCGGTCATTTCAGCAGTAGGGCACGAAACTGATTTTACGATTGCAGATTTTGTCGCAGATATAAGGGCGGCTACTCCAACAGGTGCAGCCGAACTTGCTGTTCCACATATCGAGGAATTAATGGAACGTCTACTCAATCGAAAAAATCGCTTGTTCCGAGGAATGGCTGAAATCACAAAAGGGAAAAGAGGAAAATTGGACTTTTTAGAACGTTCCTATATTTTCCGTAATCCAAATAAATTATACGAGCAAAAATGGGAAAAGGTTGATAGGATAACGGAAAGGATGCAGCAAGGTCACGAAAAACTGTTCCAACGAAGATTGAGCGAATTCCAGCTGTTACAAAAAACGCTGGCGCGTCACCACCCGGCTATGAAACTTGAAATGAGTAAAGAAAGATTCAAACGGGTAAAGCACCAGCTAACTCAGCAGACGCGGTCTGTATTGAAAGGTAAATCAAGGGAGTTTTCAGGGAAAGTAGCTACATTAGAAGCATTAAGTCCACTAAACATTTTACGCAGGGGATTCAGTGCAGCCTATACAGAAGAGGGAGTTTTATTAAAAAGCGTAAAGCAAAGCAATCCGGGAGAAACATTACAATTGCAGGTTACAGACGGTCGTTATTATTGTACGATTGATCATATTGAAAAAGGTGATAACAATGAATGAAAATCTTACTTTCGAAGAAGCGATGGATCAGTTGGAAGTGATTGTGCAGCGGCTTGAGGAAGGTGATATTCCGCTGGAAGAGGCTTTAGATATATACAAAAAAGGAATGGAGTTATCTAAACTCTGTCATGATAAATTGAAAAATGCTGAAGAACAGCTAACAAAAGTTTTAACTGACGATGGAGAGGAGGATTTTCATCTACAAGAGGAGGGGCGAGATTGACGGCTTATTTTGAAGAATTTATAAGTAAATATAAAAAAATCCTTGAGACGGAGTTGGCGACTGCTATCGATAAGCTAGAAGCACCTTTAACTTTAAAAGATGCGATGGCCTATTCGCTAAAGGCTGGGGGGAAGCGAATCCGCCCACTGCTACTATTTGCTGCCATTGATGCCTTTGGGGAAAAACCAGAAACTGGCTTACAAACTGCAATTGCTCTCGAGATGGTCCATACATATTCACTAATACATGACGACCTTCCAAGTATGGATGATGATGATTTACGACGTGGAAAACCAACCAATCATAAAGTGTTCGGTGAAGCAATGGCGATTTTAGCTGGTGACGGTCTTTTGACCTATAGCTTTCAGCTTATCGCCAATGATCCCTATTTAGATAGTGACAAAAAAATCCGGCTGCTACATTTGCTATCGAAAAGCGCCGGTCCTGAAGGAATGGTTGGTGGTCAGGTGGCAGATATTCAGGCCGAAAACCGAAACTTGAAGATAGCCGATTTAGAATATATTCACAACCATAAAACAGGCAGGCTCCTGACATTTAGTGTAATGGGAGGCGCGATAATAGGAGGGGCTACAGAACTGGAGCTTACTCTCTTAGAGAAGTTCTCCGGTCATCTTGGGCTCGCTTTCCAAATTAGTGATGATATCCTTGATGTTGAAGGTGATGAAGGTATTATTGGGAAACCGATCGGAAGCGATAATGGCAAATTAAAGTGCACATACCCTTCCCTCCTTTCACTAGAAGGTGCCAAGACCCATTTAAGTTCCCATATTGAAGAGGCTAAACATTGTTTAGCGCAAACAAATCTGAAAACAGATTTACTTGAAAATCTTACTGAACTAGTTGCTGGTCGTGACCGATAGTAAATCAACTGTGGGGCCATATTGATGAAAGGCTTGAAATATGGTATAATTTTTGCAGATTGTTGGATGGTGCAGTATTCTAGTCAATCTACCGGTTTTGAAGGTGGGCCTAAAAATCCACTAAAGGGCACATCGATGAAGTTCCTTGTTCCGGCTTGAGGCGCCCAGCCTTGGGTCGGAGCTGGGAGTAAAGGTGTAAGGGCGATCCACAAAGGCATGTGGGCGTTGACCCTTTACCGCGGAGGCTTCGTATGTTTCGGCTAGCTTAAAGCATATGCACGAATGGCGAAGTATAGACCTGTGACGTGATGAGGGCATCACTAGCAGCGTAGCCTGCCTTGAGTGAAATCTGAGGGGATTATGGTTATAAGAGCTCAGTTCGGTTGGCCATCGTTCTGTTTTCTTCAGTCCATATGAAATCGGTTTTGCAAAAGAGGCTAGGAACCTGGTTAAAGGTTGTTGAGGAAATCTCCTAGACTGTTCCAACGGACATAAATTGGGGATTATAGTGCGGACTAAGTGGTAATCCAGTCTGACAGCTGGTGACACTGTCAAGACAGGTTTAAAGGGAAACCGCCGGTATGGCGACATCCGGTACCTGCCTGGGAAAACCTACTGGACCTAAGCCGTAATTTTTACTCTTTTTATGACCATCCAATATTACTTATGGAAAAATGGTGAATCACTCATATATGAAAGAAATTATAAACAAATCAATTAAATGGAGTATCAGTATTGCCGTTATCACTTTTGTGTTAGCGGCTATTTTTTCAATTATCTCTAATGGAGTCTTACATGGTGTTTCCTGGTCTTTTGGACTGCTCGTAGTTCTATTTATTGTCCTTGTCGGAATCTTTTTTGATATGATAGGTATTGCCTCGACTGCGGCAGATGAAACTCCTTTTCATTCCATGGCAGCTAGAAAAGTATATGGAGCAAAGCATTCTATAAGAATTATTAGGAATGCCGACCGTTTTGCCAGCTTTTGCAATGATGTGATTGGAGATATTTCCGGAATCATCAGTGGTACTGCGGGAGCGTTGGTCATTATTCAACTCGCGAAGAGTATGGATATATCAAATAGCTCACCTTTAGAATATGGTATAAATGTCGGTCTGACGAGTTTAATCGCGGCAATCACAGTCGGGGGAAAAGCATTTGGCAAATCTTTTGCGATCAAATACTCACGGGATATTATCTTTCAAGTGGGGAAAGTGTTACAATTCCTTGAGGATAAATTTCATCTATCTATAATAAAGGACAATAAGAAAAAAAAGACGAAGCAAAAATCCAAGAAACGAAAGTGAGTGGTCCTTATGGATCTATTATCAATTAAAGACCCTTCATTTCTAAAAAAAATGAATAACGCTGAACTTGAAGGATTAAGCGAAGATATCCGCAAATTCCTCATTGAAAACCTATCCGTTACTGGTGGACATATTGGTCCGAATTTAGGAGTCGTAGAATTAACGCTTGCCCTTCATAAGTGTTTTGACAGTCCGAAAGATAAGATTCTTTGGGATGTTGGTCACCAATCATATGTTCATAAAATATTAACGGGAAGAGCTGGTCAATTTAATAGCCTCAGACAGTATAAAGGTTTATGTGGCTTCCCAAAAATGTCTGAAAGCGAACATGACGTTTGGGAGACTGGACATAGTTCCACATCATTGTCGGCCGCGATGGGAATGGCGATTGCGAGGGATATAAAGGGTGAATCATCTTTTGTTGTTCCAGTCATCGGAGACGGAGCCCTGACAGGCGGAATGGCGTTGGAAGCATTAAATCATATTGGACATGAACAAAAGAATATGATCGTTCTGTTAAACGACAATGAGATGTCAATCGCACCAAACGTTGGAGCTTTGCACAATGTGCTTGGCAAGCTGCGGACTGCCGGTAAATATAAATGGGCAAAAGATGAGCTTGAATATTTATTAAAGAAAATACCAGCCGTGGGAGGCAAACTTGCGTCAACGGCCGAACGGGTTAAGGACAGTCTTAAATACTTACTCGTTTCAGGTGTATTCTTTGAGGAATTAGGCTTTACGTATTTGGGACCGGTAGACGGTCATGATTTTGAAGATTTATTTGAAAATCTTCAATATGCAAAGAAGACGAAAGGTCCTGTCCTTTTACATGTCATTACAAAAAAAGGAAAAGGCTATAGTCCAGCTGAAGATGATAAAATCGGTACATGGCACGGCACTGGGCAGTACAAAATTGAAACCGGTGCATTAATAAAATCAGTAAATACTGCTCCTTCGTGGAGTGCTCTTGTGAGTGAAACGGTTAGAAGGTTAGCCCGGGAAGATGAGCGTATTGTTGCCATTACGCCTGCTATGCCTGTTGGATCAAAGCTTGAGAATTTTGCAGAGGAATTTCCGGAGAGAATGTATGATGTCGGCATTGCAGAACAGCATGCAGCAACAATGGCTGCAGGACTAGCTTCCCAAAAAATGAAGCCGTTCCTTGCGATTTATTCGACATTCCTGCAAAGAGCCTACGACCAAGTACTTCATGATATAAGCAGACAAAATTTAAATGTATTTCTCGGTGTTGATCGGGCGGGTCTTGTTGGTGCGGACGGTGAAACACATCAAGGTGTTTTCGATGTTTCCTTTTTACGTCATTTGCCAAATATGGTTTTAATGATGCCAAAAGATGAAAATGAAGGTCAACATATGGTTTATACCGCGATTAACTATAATGATGGTCCGATAGCTATGAGATTCCCGCGCGGAAACGGGTACGGAGTGCCAATGGATAGTCAGCTTAAAGAAATTCCAATTGGAACTTGGGAGATCTTAAAAAAAGGAAAAGATGCAGCTATTCTTACTTTTGGTACGACCATTCCAATGGCATTGGAAGCTGCACATTTATTAGAAAAGCAAGGTGTATCAGTTCAAGTCGTGAACGCGAGATTTATTAAGCCACTCGATGAGGAAATGCTGCATGATATTTTCCAGAGTAGGCTGCCAGTCTTGACGATTGAAGAAGCTGTCCTACAGGGTGGGTTTGGAAGTGCTGTCCTGGAATTTGCCCATGATCAAGGATATCAAAATGTAGAAATTGATCGCATTGGAATACCAGACAAATTCATCGAGCATGGAAGCGTAAAAGAACTATTGAAAGAAATTGGCTTGACGACGGAAAATATTGTAGCAAAACTAACTTCAATGCTTCCGGAAAAGAAAAAGAGGGCGTAAAAGAAGATGAAGCCAAAGAAACAAAGACTTGATATTTTATTAGTGGAGAGAGGCCTCTCCGAAACACGTGAAAAGGCAAAACGTGCGATCATGGCAGGTATTGTTTTCTCAAATGAAACAAGGCTTGATAAACCTGGTGAAAAGGTAAATGAAGATATTCCTTTACATATTAAAGGAAATGCTTTGCCATATGTCAGTCGTGGTGGTCTAAAGCTTGAAAAAGCTTTGAAAGAGTTCCCTGTATCCGTTGAGGGAAAAGTATTATTAGATATTGGTGCATCTACCGGTGGATTCACAGACTGTGCCCTGCAAAATGGTGCAAAAATGTCCTATGCTCTTGATGTAGGCTACAATCAGCTTGCATGGAAGCTGAGACAAGATGACCGAGTCGTTGTAATGGAAAGAACGAATTTCCGTTATGTAGAGCCAGTTCATCTGGAAAAGGGAATGCCTAATTTTGCTACGATAGATGTCTCATTTATTTCTTTGACGTTAATTCTGCCGGTTCTCAGGAATCTGCTTACTGCAGGAAGTGATGTCATTGCTTTAATCAAACCGCAATTTGAAGCAGGTAAAAATCAAGTTGGAAAAAAGGGTATTGTAAGAGAAGCAAAAATACATGAAGAAGTAATTACGAAAATTAAGGATTTCTCTATTGCCCAAGGTTATGATGTATTAAATCTATCATATTCACCCATTACCGGGGGAGAAGGGAATATCGAATTTTTAATTCATCTTCAATGGCCAGGAAAACTAATCGAACAACTAGGTACTAATAAATTATCTGTTGAAATTGATGACGTTATAAAAGAAGCCCATTCAAAATTAAAAAGTACAAAATAAAGGCAATCCATCTTGGATTGCCCTTTTACGTTAGTATGATTATAATCATTGTATAAACAAGTATAAAAATACAACATCAGCAAAAAACTCTCAAAAAGAAGTGTATATTTTTATACATATAAAAGGTGGGTAAACAATGACTAAGGGTCAGCGCCATATCAAAATACGTGAACTAATCGGTACGAAAGAAGTTGAAACACAGGATGATTTGGTGGATCAGTTAAAGAGCGAAGGATTCAATGTAACTCAAGCAACAGTATCCCGTGATATAAAGGAGCTTCATCTAGTAAAGGTTCCTTTACCTGATGGCCGCTATAAGTACAGTTTGCCAGCTGATCAGCGATTTAATCCACTCCAAAAATTAAAGCGTGCTCTCACAGACTCATTTGTGGCGATAGATAATGCTCAAAATTTGCTTGTTATGAAGACTCTTCCCGGTAATGCCCAGGCTGTTGGTGCCCTAATTGATCATCTTGATTGGCAAGAAATAATGGGCACAATATGCGGTGACGATACATGTCTAATCATATGCAGAACAAATGAAGACGCAGTTTCTGTAAATGAAAAATTTATTGATATGCTGTAAGGAAGTGAGGAGAAATACCTTGTTGCAAGAACTATCAATTAAAAATTTCGCTATCATCGATCAAATATCTGTTTCTTTTGATAAGGGATTGACGGTTTTAACAGGAGAAACCGGCGCGGGAAAATCCATCATTATCGATGCACTCCATTTACTTGTCGGCGGACGTGGCTCTTCGGAGTTTGTTCGCCATGGAGAGAAAAAGGCGGAGATTGAGGGCTTATTTTATATAGATCGTGACCACCCATGTAAAAAAAGGGCAATTGAATTTGGTATTGATATTGAAGAAGGCATGATTATCCTAAGGCGTGATATTTCCGCTAGCGGTAAAAGTGTTTGCAGAGTTAACGGCAAACTTGTCACCATATCTGTTCTTCGTGAAATAGGCAGTACACTTATCGATATACACGGTCAGCATGAACACCAAGAGTTAATGGATGAAACGATGCATCTTTCATTACTTGACCAATTTGGAAAAAAAGATATTGCCAAAGCAATGCAAAATTATCAGGAAGTTTATACAGAATATGACCAAGCAATAAAACAGATTAAGCAATTAAGCGAAAATGAGCAGCAAATGGCACATCGTCTTGATCTGCTTCAATTTCAACTTCAAGAAATTCAAAAGGCCGATTTAAAGATAGATGAAGATCATTTATTAACAGAGGAAAGAAGACGGCTAGGTAATTTCGAAAAAATATTTGATGCGATTAAATCTAGCTATGAAGGACTCCAAGGAGAGCAGCGTGGACTTGATTTCATTAGCCACACAATGGGGCATCTTGAAACGGCGGCAGAATTAGATGAAAAATACTCTCCGATATTTGATACGGTCGCAAATAGTTATTATCTTTTAGAAGATACGGTTGCTACCTTAAGAAATGAGCTTGAACTACTTGAGTTTGATCCTCTCCGTTTGAATGAAATTGAAACGCGTTTAAATGAAATCAATCAATTGAAAAGAAAATACGGCTCATCTGTAGAAGAAATCCTGGAATACAGTGCGAAAATTGAAGAAGAAATTGAAATGATCGTAAATCGAGACGTGCGAATTGGAGAATTACGCTCCAAGCTTTCATCACTAGAAGAAGATTTAAAGCTAGAAGGAAAGCAACTAAGCTTGATAAGGAAAAAATGGGCTGCTAAATTGGCAAAATCAATTCACAGGGAATTAAAAGAGCTGTATATGGATAAAACTGTTTTTGAACCAAGGTTTGTTTTAGATGCAGATCATAATCCCGATTTTAAAAAAGATGGCATGGATGAAGTAGTCTTTTATATATCGACAAATCCTGGTGAGCCGTTGAAGCCATTGTCGAAAGTCGCCTCAGGTGGAGAATTATCAAGAATGATGCTTGCGCTTAAGACAATTTTTTCTAAACACCAAGGTGTAACGTCGATTATTTTTGATGAAGTGGATACCGGTGTAAGCGGAAGAGTGGCTCAAGCAATTGCTGAGAAGATTCACCAAGTATCGATGGATTCTCAAGTGCTTTGTATTTCTCATCTCCCCCAAGTCGCAGCTATGGCGGACACTCATCTCTTTATTTCAAAAGAAACCGTTTCTGGAAGAACGAGAACAAAGTTAACGACTTTAAGTAAGCAAGAAAAAGTCAAAGAAATTGGAAGAATGATTTCTGGTGTGGAAATCACGGATTTGACGAAGAAGCATGCAACCGAACTGCTGGAAATTGCTTCTACCCTTCGAAAAGCGAAAGCGCCTTGAAGGAAGAGCAGTAATTAAACAAAAAATCTAAGTCGAAATAATATACTTCTTTCTTTTTAGAAAAGCTATCCTTCATTGGAGAGCTTTTTTCCTCGCTTCCACTTATAAATGCTGCTGAAGGAGGCTAAATTATAGGTGTGGGCTAGAAAGCGAGGAGAGTGAACAGAAAATGTATGAGCAGTTAAGAAAGATAACGGGTGGAATTCTCCTTGTTTCACTTTTAATGCTTAGTGTTTATAAGCCTTTTCAACAATATATTCAAATTCCAAATAGTATTACGTTGTTTGAAGGACAGGAACAATCAATTGCGAAAGCAAGCGCTGTCTCCGTATTTAATCCTTCATCAAGTGAAAATATTGGTTTTCAAGAAAGTGAGCAAGCGATTTCCTTACAAGGAAAATTTGCAGGCAAAGACAAGTTAATTTTGGAAATTGCAGGTTTTCCCGTTAAACAAGTTGACGTTAATGTATTGAAAAATTTTAAAATTCAACCAGGCGGGCAATCAATTGGAGTAAAGTTAAATACTTTGGGAGTGCTCGTTGTTGGACACCATTTAGTATCAGCAAATAACGGTAAATTATCTCCTGGTGAAGCTGCAGAAATAAAAGTTGGAGATATTATTACGAGCATTAATGGCAAAAAAATCAACAATATGGCAGATGTAGCGCCATTTGTGGATGAGGCTGGGAAAAAAGGAAAGCCATTAGCACTTTCAATTCAAAGAGGGACAGAAAAATTTGAAACATCACTTCAACCTCTGTTGGATCAAAAGGAAAAAGCATATAAATTAGGGCTATATATTCGTGATTCAGCAGCTGGGATCGGGACCATGACCTTTTATGATCCGAAATCAAAAAAATATGGTGCATTAGGTCATGTTATTTCTGACATGGATACGAAAAAGCCAATTGTTGTAGAAGACGGACAAATTGTGAAATCAACTGTTACTTCAATAGAAAAGGGAAAGAATGGTGCTCCTGGTGAAAAACTCGCCCGCTTTTCCTCAGATCGCGAAGTAATCGGTAATATTACAACAAACAGTCCTTTTGGGATTTTTGGTAAATTACATCAAAAGATTTCCAATGGGGTTTTTGATAAGCCGATGCCAATTGCTTTATCCAACCAGGTAAAAGAAGGGCCCGCACAAATATTGACTGTTGTAGACGGTAATAAGGTTGAGGCTTATGATATTGAAATTGTCAGTACAATTCCACAAAAATTTCCAGCTACAAAGGGAATGGTCCTGAAAGTGGTGGATTCAACATTACTGAGTAAAACAGGCGGAATTGTTCAAGGGATGAGCGGAAGCCCCATTATTCAAAATGGGAAAATAATTGGTGCAGTCACCCATGTGTTTGTCAACGATCCTACTTCAGGATATGGCGTCCATATTGAATGGATGCTTCACGAAGCAGGAATTAATATTTATGAAAAAACTGCTGAAAAAGCAAGCTGAGGGCATAATTTAGCCCTCTTTTTTTTATTTAAAGCGTAATGATTTCAAAAATGTGGTAAGATGAAAATAAAGAATATTCGACAATCGGCCTAATCTTATCGAAAATAGTCGAAAAACGGAGTATTTTAAAGGAATTAGAAGAAAACGTAAGTTTATTTATTTGTTTTGAAAAAAATTAAAGGAATTTCACCCTCTTTGGCGTATTTATCTGTTAGAATAACATTAATTAATAGGAATAATTTTGAATATTTGGGACCTGAGGAGGAAATGAAACAGTGAAGAAAATAAAAGTCTGTATTGTTGATGATAATCGAGAGCTTGTAGGGTTGTTGGATGAATATATTTCGTCACAAGAAGATATGGAAGTAGTAGGGACAGCCCATAATGGCCAAGACTGCATACGGTTACTTGAAGAAACATCGCCTGATGTTCTAATATTAGATATTATTATGCCTCATTTAGACGGCCTTGGCGTACTTGAGCGACTTCGTGAAACAAGCAACATACGTTTCCCGAATGTCATCATGCTAACAGCATTTGGACAGGAAGATGTCACAACTAAGGCAGTTGAACTAGGTGCTTCTTATTTCATTCTCAAACCATTCGATATGGAACACCTCACAAATCACATTCGTCAAGTAAGTGGCAAAACTCATCAAACAAAGAGAGTTTCTTCACCTGTCAGAAACCATGCAGATAATAAACCTCGAAATTTAGAAGCAAGCATAACATCAGTTATTCACGAAATCGGCGTCCCCGCTCATATTAAGGGATATCTTTATTTGAGAGAGGCCATTTCTATGGTTTATAATGATATTGAATTGCTTGGGTCGATTACAAAAGTGCTATACCCGGATATCGCTAAAAAATTTAACACAACAGCCAGCCGCGTTGAGCGAGCGATTAGGCATGCAATTGAAGTAGCTTGGAGTCGTGGAAATGTTGATTCGATTTCGTCTTTGTTTGGCTACACCGTTAGTATGTCAAAAGCCAAGCCGACAAACAGCGAATTCATCGCAATGGTTGCTGATAAGCTTCGCTTGGAACATCAGGCTTCATAAATATTTTATTTAAGCAGAGAGGCTGTCCCAGACGAAATTTTGGGATAGCGTCTTTTTTTTGTTATCGCACTTCGTTTTATACAAGGATATGATGGTAATATATTGTTACAGGTGGTGACAAAAATGACACTCGTGATCGCACATAGAGGTTCAGCTGGGACTCATCCTGAAAACACGATGGACGCATTTATCGCAGCTAAAGAGTACGGAGCGGATGGAATAGAGCTGGATGTCCATTTGACACTAGACGGTGAGATAGCAGTCATTCATGATAGTACGGTTGATCGAACAACAAATGGCACCGGGAGTGTTAAAGATTTTACGCTTTCCGAGTTAAAAGAATTGAAAGCTAACTATCACTATAAACATTTTTTTAAACGAGCATCTAGAGTTCCTACGCTTCTTGAAGTGTTTGAATGGATGGCTGGGAATAATTTAATTTGCAATATTGAATTGAAAAATAATGAAATTTCTTATGAGGGGCTTGAAGAAAAAGTAATTGCCCTCATTAAAAAATTTCGATACGAAAAACGGATTTTGATTTCATCATTTAATCACTATTCGCTTGTATATGTTAGGAAGCTTTGTCCTGAATTAGAGACAGCCCCATTATATAAAGATATAATATATAAGCCTTGGGAATACGCCAAGTCTATAAATTCAAGCGGCATTCATCCAAAGTTTACTGCAGTATCCGATACCATTATTAAAGCGACGCTTGACCATGGAATTGCGGTCAGACCGTATACAGTCAATAAAGAACGTGAAATGAAAAGACTATTCCAATTAAATTGTTCAGCGATTATTACGGATTATCCTGAAAAAGCTGTAAAATTAAGAGGGAAATAAGGAATGCGAATCGTCGGGTGCTGCGATTAGACAAAAAAAGATCTGCCGTTTCGGCAGATCTCTAACGTTTTCGAAACCGTTCCTGTACTTTGTTTCGTTTTCGGTCCCGGTGCAATATAAAACCTGCAATAAAACCTAATCCCAATATGAAAAACAAGAATCCAGCCATAAACTGCATCCAAAGTATTGGAAAAGGGCTTTGCAGTACACCAAACAACATATCGCGCATTAATTTAATACCATAGCCCGCTAGAATGCCGGGAATTAATAATAAGATGAGTGCAATGATTCGTCCCATAGTCGTCTCCTTTAATCTTGCTAAAAAAAATCATATACTATGGGTATGATTTGTCAAGAATCTGGCTTTTCGCTACAATGAAGTGGAATAGAATTACATTATCATCATAGAGGTGTATTCCATGCATTATATAAGGGTAATTTTAAATATTTATACCGGTAGAAATATGAAGAGCTAAAAATCACAAAATTAAAGCGCTTCCACCAGCGGTTAAGAGTTAAATAAACCTTCTTGGAAACACTGAAAGTAAAGGGGTTGAAGCCCGAGTATGAAACTTGACAAAATATTGGAAAAGTCCGTAAATACAAATGCTACAGTTGCAATTGCCGCAGCTGAAGATCCTGAACTGTTAAGCGTTGTAGCGGAGGCTGCAGAAAGAAATATGGCTAATTTTATATTATTTGGAAACCATGATGCCTTGGAAGCCATTATAGATTCACACCGACCATGGCTTAAGAACAGTGGTAAAATCCAAATTTTTCATGCTGTCGACAGTACGGATGCCGCAAAACTAGCAGTTGAGTCAGTTAAAAACAAAAAAGCTGATATCTTGATGAAAGGCAATGTTCCAACAGCGACTTTATTGAAAGCTGTTCTACATAAGGAACTCGGACTTCGTACCGGGAGAGTGCTATCCCATGTTGCCGTATTTGAAGTCGAAGGTTATGACCGGTTAATCACTGTTACCGATGCGGCAATGAACCTTCAGCCAAATCTTGAACAAAAACAACAAATTATACATAATGCCGTTCAAATAGTAAAATCAATTGGAGTTGATATTCCAAAGGTTTCCTTAATCGCTGCGGTTGAGGTGGTAAATCCAGCTATGCAAGCCACCTTGGATGCAGCTGTTTTAACCCAAATGAACCGTCGTGGGCAAATAACGGGATGCAATATTGATGGACCTCTTGCGCTGGATAATGCTATCTCCATCCATGCTGCCAAACAGAAAGGGATCGAAAGCGATGTTGCCGGGAAAGCCGATATTTTGCTAGTCCCTAATATAGAATCGGGAAATGTTCTTTATAAGTCTTTAATATATTTTGCCAATGCAAAAGTTGGTGCAATAATAGCAGGCGCAAAAGCTCCAATTGTCCTAACATCCAGGGCTGATAGCGCGGAAAGTAAAGTATATTCATTAGCACTTGCAATTTGTGCTGCACAGAACAAACAAAGCTGAAATTGGAGGAATCATACACATGAGAATATTTGAATATATGACAAATTACGATTACGAACAATTATTATTTTGCCAAGATGAACAATCAGGATTAAAAGCGATTATTGCCATCCATGATACTACCCTTGGTCCGGCCCTTGGCGGAACACGCATGTGGACATATGAGAGCGAAGAGGCTGCAATTGAGGATGCACTTCGTTTAGCCAGAGGCATGACATATAAAAACGCTGCTGCTGGATTGAATCTTGGTGGAGGAAAAACAGTTATTATCGGTGATCCAAAAAAAGATAAAAACGAGGAAATGTTTAGGGCTTTTGGTCGTTTTATCCAAGGCCTGAACGGTCGCTACATAACTGCAGAAGATGTAGGAACAACAGTGGAGGATATGGATTTAATTCATGAAGAAACGAATTTTGTGACAGGCATCTCTCCAGCTTTTGGTTCCTCGGGAAATCCTTCTCCAGTTACCGCATATGGCTGCTACGTTGGAATGAAAGCAGCCGCAAAAGAAGCCTTTGGATCCGACTCGCTCGAAGGGAAAAGAGTGGCTGTTCAGGGAGTGGGAAATGTCGCTTTTGAACTTTGTCGTTATTTACATGAAGAGGGCGCACAGTTAATTGTTACAGATATTAATAAAGAAGCAGTCAATCGTGCGGTAGAGGCATTTGATGCAAAATCCGTCAATCCCGATGAAATCTATGCGGTGGAAGCTGACATCTTTGCACCATGTGCCTTGGGCGCAGTTGTAAATGACGAGACGATTCCCCAATTTAAGGTGAAAGTGATTGCTGGTTCCGCTAATAATCAATTAAAAGAAACAAAGCATGGCGACCTTATTCATGAAATGGGGATTGTGTATGCGCCGGATTATGTAATCAATGCCGGGGGAGTTATTAACGTAGCTGATGAATTATATGGATACAATAAAGAACGTGCATTAAAAAGAGTTGAATCTATCTATAGTAATGTTGCAAAAGTAATTGAAATATCTAAGCGCGATGGTATCCCAACATACGTGGCTGCTGACCGTATGGCGGAAGAACGAATCGAAAAAATGCGGAAGTCCCGGAGCCAGTTCCTGCTCAATGATAAACATATATTGACGAACCGGATTTAATTTTATGTGAAAGATTTAGGGAGAACGCCTAAAGGCGTTCTTCCTGTGTGATGCAGCAAATTCTTGCTATAAAGAAACTTGGCATAAAGGCAAGAAAATGGAGGTAACCATTTTGCAAAAAGACAATTTTCAGATTCTTGTTATCAATCCCGGGTCAACATCCACCAAAATCGGCGTTTTTGCAAATGAGGTACCAATTGTAGAAAAAACGATCCGTCATGAATCAAGTATGATCAATTCTTTCAAAAAGATGATTGATCAATACGGATTTAGAAAAGAGACCATTTTAAATGCATTGAAAGAGGAAGGGGTGAATCTTTCCGAATTAGATGCAATTTGTGGACGTGGAGGGCTTCTTCGGCCAATCGAAGGCGGTACATATTCGGTAAACGAGCAAATGCTGATAGATTTAAAAAAAGGCTACGCGGGACAGCATGCATCCAATTTAGGGGGGATAATCGCCCATCAAATTGCATCAGAATTACATATTCCAGCTTTTATTGTCGATCCCGTTGTAGTAGATGAACTTCAACCAATTGCTCGTATATCAGGTTCTTCCTTATTTGAACGAAAAAGTATTTTCCATGCTTTAAATCAAAAAGCAGTTGCTAGGAGAGTAGCAAATCGTCTTGGAAAAAAATATACAGATTTACAGTTGATCATCGTCCATATGGGCGGAGGGATAACGGTAGGGGTACATAAGCATGGTAAAGTCATTGATGTGAATAATGGCTTGCATGGAGAAGGCCCATTCAGCCCGGAGCGAGCTGGGACTGTTCCAGTCGGGGACTTGATCTCCCTTTGTTACTCCGGAAAGTATTATTTAGATGAAATCACGAAGAAGCTTGTGGGACAAGGTGGACTTGTAGCCTACCTTGGAACAAATGATGCTTTAAAAGTAGAGACCATGATTGCCAATGGAAATGAAAGGGCAAAATTAGTTTATGATGCCATGGCCTATCAGGTAGCAAAGGAAATTGGGTCTGCAAGTGCGGTTTTACAAGGAAACGTCGATGCAATCATTTTAACCGGGGGTCTGGCCTACGGGAAAGAATTTGTAAATGAAATCAAAAGTTACATTAGTTGGATAGCAGATGTGATTGTTGAGCCCGGAGAAAATGAACTTCAAGCACTTGCTGAAGGAGCACTTCGCATTTTAAAAGGAGAAGAACGAGCGAAGGACTATCCTGGCAAGGCAATTTTAAAAGAACGGAGAGATGATATTGGCTGAAGAATATGATTTAGTTATCCTTGGAGGGGGCACAGGGGGATATGTAGCCGCAATTCGTGCTTCGCAGCTTGGTCTGAAAACAGCGATAGTTGAGAAGGATAAGCTTGGAGGAACATGTCTTCATAAGGGGTGTATCCCCAGCAAAGCTCTTCTCAGATGTGCTGAAGTTTTTTCAGTCGCTAAACGCAGTGATGAATTTGGTGTCATTACAAATGATGTGAGCCTAAATTTTGCAAAAGTCCAAGAAAGAAAAACTGGCATTATTAATCAGCTTCATAAAGGTGTACAACATTTGATGAAACAAGGGAAAATTGATGTGTATGATGGATTTGGCAGAATCTTAGGCCCGTCGATATTTTCCCCGATGCCGGGAACAATTTCTGTTGAAATGACGAATGGCGAAGAAAATGAAATGTTAATACCGAAAAATGTTATTATTGCTACGGGCTCACGTCCCCGAACTTTGCCAGGATTGGAAATTGATGGATCCACTGTCCTCACATCCGATGAAGCTCTTGAGATGAGCGAGCTGCCAAAGTCGATTATAATCGTAGGTGGCGGAGTAATTGGCATTGAGTGGGCATCCATGCTATCAGATTTTGGGGTCGAAGTAACGGTAGTGGAATACGCTGATCGAATTATTCCAACAGAAGACAAAGAGATTTCTCAAGAGCTTAAGCGAATTTTTAAGAAAAAGGGAATTGGTATAGTAACAAGCGCGAAAGTTTTACCAGAATCTCTCGAGAAAGAAGCAGGAAAAGTTACCATTTCCGCTGAAATAAAAGGGAAGACACAAACATTTTCAGCAGAAAAAATTCTTGTTTCGGTGGGGAGAGAAGCTAACACTGAAAATATCGGGCTTCAAAATACTGACATCGTCCTAGAAAAGGGTTATATTCAAGTCAATTCCCATTTACAGACGAAAGAGTCTCATATATATGCTATTGGAGATGTGATCGGTGGATTGCAGCTAGCCCATGTTGCATCACATGAAGGAATAAAGGCCGTTGAACATATAACTGGCATCAAATCAGAGCCAATAACATACGAAAATGTTTCAAAATGTATATACAGCCATCCTGAAGCGGCAAGTGTTGGCTTTACAGAAGAGGAAGCGAAAGAAAAGGGATATCACGTGAAAATCGGCAAATTTTCATTTAGAGCGATTGGAAAAGCGCTCGTTTTCGGAGATGCAGACGGTTTTGTTAAAATCGTTGCTGATGAAAAAACAAATGATATCCTTGGTGTTCATATGATTGGTCCTCATGTAACGGATATGATTTCCGAAGCAGGACTGGCCCGTGTATTGGACGCTACTCCGTGGGAAGTCGGGAATACTATCCACCCTCACCCAACTTTAAGTGAAGCAATAGGTGAAGCAGCCTTGGCAGTTGATGGTCTGTCAATCCATTCATAATCGGCTTAAACTAGAACCGAATCGGGAGGGATTCATAAATGGCAAACAATCGCCACTCTGAGCTAGGACTCAGTGATCAACAAGTATTGGAAATGTATGAAATAATGCTTCTAGCCCGCCGAATTGACGAGCGGATGTGGCTCTTAAATCGTTCAGGTAAGATACCATTCGTCATTTCATGTCAGGGGCAGGAAGCTGCGCAAGTTGGAGCAGCCTTCGCGCTTAACCGCGAAAAAGATTATGTGCTTCCATATTACCGAGATCTTGGTGTTGTCCTCGCATTTGGAATGACACCAAAAGATGTCATGCTTTCCGGATTTGCGAAAGCGGAAGATCCAAATTCGGGCGGACGCCAAATGCCTGGCCACTTTGGTCAAAAGAAAAATCGAATTGTCACGGGCTCTTCGCCTGTAACAACTCAAGTTCCACATGCAGTAGGAATAGCGTTAGCTGCAAGAATGGAAAAAAACGATATTGTTTCCTTTGTAACGTTTGGAGAAGGTTCGTCTAATCAAGGTGATTTTCATGAAGGGGCAAATTTTGCCGGAGTACATAAATTACCGGTTATTTTTATGTGTGAAAATAATCAATATGCTATTTCAGTACCGGTTGAAAAACAGCTTGCCTGTGAGAAAGTATCCGACCGTGCAATTGGCTATGGAATGCCAGGTGTCACGGTGGATGGAAAGGACCCGCTTGAAGTATACAAAGCGGTTAAAGAAGCAGCTGATAGAGGACGGCGGGGGGAAGGACCATCGCTTGTTGAAACGATAACCCACCGTTTGACGCCACACTCCTCGGATGATGATGATCGCAGTTATCGTTCTCCAGATGAATTGGCCAAAGCAAAAACAGAGGATCCTATCATACTTTTTGGAGCGTATTTAAAAGAAACAGGTTTAATGAATAATGATTTAGAAAAAGAAATCAACGACCGTGTAATGAAGCAAGTAAACGAAGCCACCGATTATGCTGAAGAAGCACCATATCCGGATCCTGAGGACGCATTAAAATTCGTTTACGCAGCAGAGTACTAGGGGGGATAAGCAATGGCAGTCATTTCTTATATTGAAGCTGTCACTACCGCGATTCGCGAAGAGATGGAACGTGATGAAAAAGTTTTCGTCCTCGGTGAAGACGTAGGTAAAAAGGGCGGCGTATTTAAAGCAACACAAGGCTTGTATGATCAATTTGGAGAGCAGAGAGTCATTGACACGCCGCTAGCGGAATCCGCGATTGCCGGAGTAGGAATCGGTGCCGCCATGTATGGATATCGGCCAATTGCAGAAATGCAATTTGCAGATTTTATTATGCCGGCAATCAACCAAATCATTTCCGAGGCTGCCAGGATTCGCTATCGCTCAAACAATGATTGGAGCTGCCCAATGGTGATTAGGGCCCCGTACGGTGGTGGTGTACATGGCGCGCTTTATCACTCTCAATCAGTGGAATCAATCTTTGCAAACCAACCTGGATTAAAGATTGTTATGCCTTCCACTCCTTATGATGTGAAGGGGCTATTAAAAGCGGCTATCCGCGACCCTGATCCAGTACTTTTCTTTGAACATAAACGTGCCTACAGACTGATTAAAGGCGAGGTTCCTGACGAGGATTATGTGTTGCCGATCGGAAAGGCAGATGTAAAACGCGAAGGTGATGATATTACCGTCATTACATATGGATTATGTGTACATTTCGCCCTTCAGGCAGCAGAACGTCTTGCGGAGGATGGGATAGAAACACATTTATTGGACTTACGGACGGTTTATCCACTTGATCAAGAAGCAATTATTGAAGCAGCTTCAAAAACTGGCAAGGTCTTGCTTCTTACAGAAGATAATAAAGAAGGCAGTATTATAAGTGAAGTAGCCGCCATTATCAGTGAACATTGTCTGTTTGATCTTGATGCGCCAATTATGAGGCTTGCCGGTCCAAATGTTCCAGCAATGCCTTATGCTCCGACGATGGAGAAGTTTTTCATGGTCAACCCTGATAAAGTCGAAAAAGCAATGCGGGAACTAGCAGAATATTAACGGCTGAAAATGGATGTATAAAGGAGGTTATCTGATTGGCAACTGAAAACATTGCCATGCCCCAACTTGGAGAAAGTGTTACCGAAGGAACAATCAGCAAATGGCTAGTAAAGCCTGGCGATCAAGTAAACAAATATGATCCTATAGCTGAAGTCATGACAGATAAGGTAAATGCTGAAATTCCCTCCTCTTTTACGGGCACAATTAAAGAGCTGCTCGCTGAAGACGGTGACACGCTAGCAGTTGGTGATATCATTTGTACAATTGAAACGGATGGAGACGCAACAACTGATGTCGAGGAAACAGTAAATAAAGACGTCAAAGAGCAAACACAAGAAAAAGAAATTAAAAAGCCCGTTCCAGATGAAAATAGCGCTGGAAAGGTCCGATATTCTCCAGCGGTACTGAAAATGTCACAGGAACACGACATTGACTTATCGCAAGTATCTGGAAGTGGCCGAGAAGGCAGGATTACTAGGAAAGATTTACAGAAGCTGATTGATTCTGGAAATATTCCCAAAGCAGGAGAAATTTCAACTGAGAAAACATCGAAATCAGTCACAACGGCTGCCCAACCGGCATCGCAACCAGTTAATATTCCTTCCATGCCAGGTGATATCGAAATTCCTGTCACAGGCATCAGAAAGGCGATAGCAGCAAATATGCTTCGTAGCAAGCACGAGGTGCCACATGCTTGGATGATGATGGAAGTGGATGTAACGGAGCTTGTCCAATACCGTGATTCACTAAAAGCGGAATTTAAGCAGCGTGAAGGTTTCAGTCTAACGTATTTTGCTTTCTTCGTAAAAGCAGTGGCTCAAGCTTTGAAGGAATTCCCGATGATGAATTCAATGTGGGCTGGCGATAAAATTATCCAAAAGAAAGATATAAATATCTCCATCGCTGTTGCTACAGAAGACGCCTTATTCGTGCCTGTTATTAAACATGCAGATGAAAAGTCCATTAAAGGAATCGCAAAGGACATTACGGAACTTGCGAGCAAGGTAAGAAGCGGAAAATTAAAAAGCGATGATATGCAAGGTGGCACATTTACTGTTAACAATACCGGTTCATTCGGATCGGTTCAGTCGATGGGCATCATCAATTACCCACAGGCAGCCATTTTACAGGTTGAATCGATTGTAAAGCGCCCAGTTGTTATGAACAACGGAATGATTGCTGTCCGTGATATGGTTAACCTCTGCCTATCACTTGATCACCGTGTATTGGATGGCCTGATTGCCGGTCGGTTCCTGCAAAGAGTGAAAGATATACTTGAAAATATATCTAAAGAAAATACATCTGTTTATTAAGAGTAAAAAAGACGACTTTAAATTCGAAAAGCGAATTTGAAGTCGTTTTTTTGGGATTTTTATCATTAGCATTCACGAAGTGATTGGGTTTGGCGTAATTATTTAATTTTGGTTCTCATGGTTCCCATTTTCTTATGTCTTAGTATCCTCATGAATTCTTCATGATTCCCGTTTCATCCTAATTTCTCGCATCACTGTACTCATGAATGCTTCATGATTCCCGTTTCATCCTAATTTCCCAGATTACTATACTCATGAACGCTTCATGATTCCCTTTTTATCCGAATTTCCCAAATTACTGTACTCATGAACGCTTCATGATTCCCTTTTCATCCTAATTTCTCGCATCACTGTACTCATGAATGCTTCATGATTCCCGTTTCATCCTAATTTCCCGCATCACTGTACTCATGAATGCTTCATGATTCCCGTTTCATCCTAATTTCCCAGATTACAATACTCATGAAGGCTTCATGATTCCCTTTTTATCCGAATTTCCCAAATTACTGAACTCATGAACGCTTCATGATTCCCGTTTCATCCTAATTTCCCAGATTACTGTACTCATGAAGGCTTCATGATTCCCGTTCTATCCGAATTCCCCAGATTACTGTACTCATGAATGCTTCATGATTCCCATTTTATCCTAATTTCCCAGATCACTGTACTCATGAATGCTTCATGATCCCCGTTTCATCCTAATTTCCCGAATCGCTGTACTCATGAACACTTCAAGGTTCCCATTTTTGTCCAACTTTGTTCAAAATCCGTGCTTGACGTTGCTCGCATCTCATACTTGTACTAAAATTAAGATAAAGTAATTTTACGATAATTATATGCAAGCGATTTCATTTTGCAAGGAAGGAAGGATTCCATGTCTATCGAACAAGCCAAAAAAGCCAAGTTTCTATCTACAGGGTATGAATTATGGGAACAAACAGCTGAAAAATCGCTAAAAGGCAAGCCAATCGAGTTACTTAATAGTGAAACATATGAAAACATCACAATTTCTCCAATTTATACGAAAAAAGATATTCAAAATATAAAGATTGATCAATTCCCAGGTTCATATGTACGAACCTTTAAAAATGTTGATTTAAATAACTGGAAAATTGCCCAGAATCTCAGATGTTCTGATTGGTCCGATTTAAAGAAACTACTTGGTAAAGGATTGGAAAATGGTCTTGAAACCATTTCACTAGATTTAGATGAATTAGAGGATATTAATAAGTTTAATTTCGAAGAGCTTCACGATATTGTGAATAATATTCCATACATGATTATTACTAAATCCAATTTCCAGCAAATTGCAGAAAAGCTATTACAAAGTGATTTGGATGTTACTGGTGTAATAGCGACCGATCCACTAACATCCGGTTTAAGCCAAGGCTATTTGAATGGCAGTAAGCATTGGCAAGAATGGCAGGAAAATATAATTAAGCTCGATCAAAAACTCCCCAACTTGAAAACGATCTTAATTGATACATCTCCATATCATAATAGCGGCTCCAATGTGGTTCAAGAACTTGCAGTCGCTTTGGCAGAGGCAGTCTTTTATATTGAACAGATGCGTGGCAGAGGCTGGGAAACTGAAAAAACTATACAGAAAATAGTATTCCATTTTTCAATCGGCAGCGACTTTTTTTTGGAGATTGCTAAGCTAAGGGCTTTCCGTAAATTATGGAAGACGATTGTGCATGCTTATCGGATTAAGCCAAGTGATAATCACGTCACCGTCAGCGCTGAAACATCATCGTTTACAAAGTCCATATTAGATCCGCATGTGAATATCCTTCGTTCAGGAAACGAAGCTTTTGCAGCAATCTTAGGTGGTGTTGACTTTTTGCATGTCACGCCGTTTGATGAGCATGCTGCGATTTCAAACGAATTTTCTATGAGAATTGCTAGAAATACACAACTACTGCTTCGTGAAGAATCGTATTTAAATAGAGTAATAGACCCCGCCGGAGGATCCTTTTATATTGAATCATTAACGGAGACTCTTGTTGAAAAGGCTTGGAAGTTTTTCCAGGAGATAGATTTGCATGGTGGGATATACAGCACGCTTGAAAGTGGCTGGCTTCAGCAAAAGATAAAAGAAACGCTGAATAGGAAAGTAGAAGATGTAAATACCGGGAAAAGATCCTTAATCGGTGTAAATGTATATGCCCAACCAAATGAATTACTTTCATTTGAACAGCGTTCTAAAGAGGCAACAAAGACTGATGACTCCCGTAAAATAAAGATTGAGCCATTATCAAGAACAAGATTAGCTGAAGCGTATGAACTAAAAGGGGGTGTGGCTAATGAGTAGCAAGCCTGACTTTCAAAATATATCGCCAATCATTAGCGAAGGAGACTTCAAAAATAATCACCCAATAGCATCATTTGAAACAAACGAAAAGATACCTGTTAAATCCTTTTATACAGAAAAAGATATCGATGGGCTTGAACACCTAGACGAAATGCCGGGACTTCCTCCATATACACGTGGACCATACCCAACGATGTACGTAAACAGGCCATGGACGGTGAGGCAATATGCAGGTTTTTCAACAGCAGAAGAAAGCAATGCCTTTTATCGCCGAAATCTTGCGATGGGGCAAAAAGGGTTATCAGTAGCTTTTGATTTGGCTACTCACCGCGGCTACGATTCTGATCATCCGAGAGTAGAAGGCGATGTCGGCAAAGCAGGTGTGGCAATTGATTCAGTGCAAGATATGAAAATATTATTTGATAGTATTCCACTCGACCAAATGTCCGTTTCCATGACAATGAACGGCGCCGTCATCCCGATCATGGCATTTTTTATTGTAGCAGCAGAGGAACAGGGAGTCAGTAAAGAAAAATTAGCTGGTACGATTCAAAATGATATTTTAAAAGAATATATGGTACGGAATACGTATATCTACCCACCTCATATGTCGATGAGAATCATTGGAGATATTTTTGAATATACGTCCAAATATATGCCGAAATTCAACAGCATTTCTATTTCTGGCTACCATATGCAAGAAGCCGGGGCACCGGCGGACCTAGAGCTTGCTTATACCCTTGCAGATGGATTGGATTATGTCAGGACTGGTCTTGGGGTAGGTATGAAAATCGATGATTTTGCACCGCGGCTATCTTTCTTTTGGGGGATTGGCATGAATTATTTCATGGAAGTAGCTAAATTACGTGCCGCCAGAAAAATGTGGGCACAGTTGATGAGTCAATTTAACCCGCAAAACCCAAAATCACTTGCACTTAGAGCGCATAGCCAAACATCGGGTTGGAGCTTGACTGAGCAGGATCCATATAATAATGTCATTCGAACTTTGATAGAAGCGCATGCCGCGGTGATGGGGCATACACAATCACTTCATACAAATGCACTTGATGAGGCGATAGCACTGCCAACTGATTTTTCTGCACGGATTGCTAGAAATACGCAATTGTATTTACAGGAGGAGACAGGTCTTACAAATGTGATAGATCCGTGGGGTGGCTCCTATTATGTAGAATCATTGACAAATGACCTAATGAATCGGGCTTGGGAACATATTGAAGAAATTGAAGAGCTAGGCGGCATGGCTAAAGCGATTGAAACTGGTCTCCCTAAAATGCGTATAGAGGAAGCAGCTGCCAAGAGGCAAGCTCAGATTGATTCGAAGGAAGAAACGATTATTGGCGTCAACCGCTATCGATTAGAACAGGAAGAAGCAATGGACATATTAAATATTGATAATAAAGCTGTCCGTGAGAAACAGTTAGAACGATTAAAGGAGCTTAAAGAAAAGCGATGCGAAGTGGACGTACAAGCTGCACTCGCTGCTTTAACAAATGGGGCCATTGCAAAAGAAAATTTATTGGAACTCGCAGTGGATGCAGCAAGAGCCCGGGCTACACTTGGTGAAATATCAGATGCGATTGAGAATGCATGTGGAAGGCATAAAGCGGTCATCCGCTCTGTTAGTGGCGTGTATAGCTCGAATTTTTCTAATGAAGAAGAAATTGCGGCAGTCAAGTCGATGTCCGCTGAATTTTTGGAAAATGAAGGAAGAAGACCCCGGATTTTAATCGCAAAAATGGGACAGGATGGGCATGATCGCGGAGCAAAAGTCATTGCTACCGCATTTGCTGATTTAGGATTCGATGTCGACATTGGCCCGCTTTTTCAAACGCCAGAAGAGACAGCGAAGCAGGCCGCGGAAAATGACGTACATGTGATCGGCGTAAGTTCGCTTGCAGCTGGCCACAAAACGCTGCTGCCAAGACTTATCGAAGAACTGAAAAAGGTTGGTCGAGAAGATATTGTCGTTGTTATTGGCGGTGTGATTCCTGTTCAAGACTATGCATTTCTAAAAGAAAATGGAGCATCTGCTATTTTTGGCCCAGGCACAGTTATTCCTGTTGCCGCACAAAAGGTGATTGAAGAAATATACCATAGGCTCGGATATGAGGAAGTAGCTGAAACCGATGGTTAAAAACCCGCGGAAATTTGTAAAGAGAAAACAAGATGAACAGACAGCAGAAGAGATGATACATGGAATTTTAAATGGAAATCGTACGATTCTTTCGAAAGTGATTACGTTAATCGAAAGTAGCGCTTCGCGCCATCAGGAACAAGCACAGGGGATTTTACAAGAGCTTTTACCACACTCCGGAAAATCTGTCCGAATTGGAATTACAGGAGTCCCCGGAGCAGGCAAAAGCACGTTTATCGAGGCATTTGGACGTTTACTTTGTGATCAAGGTCATCGTGTTGCTGTTATGGCTGTCGATCCGAGTTCAACGGTTAACGGTGGTAGTATTTTGGGCGATAAAACAAGAATGGAGCAGCTTTCCAGACATCCAAATGCCTTTATTCGTCCTTCACCGTCAGGCGGTACGCTTGGGGGCGTTCATCGCAAGACAAGGGAATCGATTATTGCCTGTGAAGCTGCGGGCTTCGATGTAATTATTGTGGAGACTGTCGGAGTAGGGCAAAGTGAAACCATTGTCAGGGGAATGGTTGATTTCTTTTTATTACTTGCCTTGACGGGAGCTGGAGATGAACTGCAAGGAATGAAAAAAGGGATCATGGAGTTAGTCGATGCTGTTGTTGTAAATAAGGCAGATGGAGATAATATAAAGTCTGCCAGGAAAACAATGCGAGAATTTAAACAAATCCTTCACTTTTTGACCCCGGCAACTTCTGGATGGGAACCAATGGCATTAACTTGTTCAGCAGTGACAGGTGATGGGATTGAAGAGATCTGGCATATGATTGACGAATTTGCCAAGAAAACGAAGTCTACAAATGTGTTTGATCAGCGGCGTAAAACTCAAGTGAAGGAATGGCTGCTATCCATGATCAGAGATCGATTGGAAACCTCATTTTATCAAGATGAAAATATAAAAGAGCTACAGCCATCAATTGAAGCCGAAGTAATGAATGGAACGGTTTTCGTGCAAAAAGCAGTGGATCAGTTATTCTCTGTTTTTCAAAGCCAACAAAAAAAGGGACAGCCTCAATCTTGCTGTCCAAAAAACATCTAGGGAGTTTAGGGGTATGGATCTAGATGTAATATAATCTTACCCATCCTCTGGATAAATAAACCTCTTTTTTTATTTTGATCCGAATATTTGATAAAAAGCATAATAAACTGCTATGATTACAGTATGAATAACCCTATTAGCAGGCAGTAAAAGGAGCGAATGAATAATGAATATGGATTTTAATCTTTATATGAATGATATTGTTAGCCAAGCCCGTGAAGATATGGAAAGTGCTGGATATAAGCAACTCACGACACCTGAAGAAGTCGAGGCGGCATTCGATCAAAAAGGAACGACACTTGTGATGATTAACTCAGTTTGCGGTTGTGCAGGCGGAATTGCACGCCCTGCAGCAGCTCACTCGGTCCATTATGATAAACGTCCGGATCATCTTGTTACAGTCTTTGCAGGCCAAGATAAAGAAGCTACTGCAAAGGCACGTAGCTATTTTACAGATTATCCGCCATCATCGCCTTCTTTTGCAATCTTAAAAGACGGAAAAATTTGCACGATGGTGGAACGCCATGAAATTGAAGGGCATGACCCAATGTCAGTAGTAAACAAGCTACAGCAATATTTTGAAGAATATTGTCAAGAAGTTTAATAATGAAAACAACCCTAAAATATGCTCTCGCATATTTTAGGGTTGTTTTTGTATGAATGAATCCCCTTTGCACAACATAGTGGAAAAGGGTGATAGTTATGAGGCTATTTTTAGCAATCATCTTATTGATTGGCTCCCCATTTTGGCCATTTGATGCAAGCATACTGCCCGGAGATCCTTTAATAATCGTAAACAAGCGGATAAATGAACTGGCTTTGATTGATAATGGAAAAATCCTTATGATTACAAAAGTCGCAACGGGAAAAACAAATGATTTAACGCCAGAGGGAGTATTTACAATTACAGTGAAAGCAATCGATCCGTATTATCGTAAAAAGAATATTCCTGGTGGAGATCCTCTCAACCCGCTCGGATCCAGGTGGATTGGATTTGATGCGAAGGGGACGGACGGAAGGATTTTTGGTCTCCACGGCACAAACGCGCCATCTTCAATTGGAAAATATCTTTCTAATGGCTGTATCAGGCTACAAAAAGATCCGCTTGAAATACTGTACAATCAGGTTCAAAATGGCACGAAAATTTTCGTTACTAACAGTACTCAATCATTTGAACAACTTGCAAAGGAAATGGGGGCAATATAAGAAAAGCTCCAGGCCTTGGTCAGCCCCTGGAGCTAGATAAAAAACAGGACAGTTCATTGAACTCGTCCCATTTTTGCATTTATAGAAATGAAAGCCCCGCCATAATTGTTGTTGCAAGCATTGAAAAGAGCATCACATAGACAATGATTCGCTGAACTTTTTTATTAGACACTATATAAACACCCCTACGTATTTATTTACTTCTATTTTATCTAGAAAATGATCTTTATACAACCCTATTTATTATGCAGGAATAATAGTCAGGAATGTCGAATATTATATAAGTTTTGGATATAATTTCTACGCTTAGGAGGGGTTTCATGAATAAGGTTGACCACATCGGAATCGCAGTTAAATCGCTGGAAGAAACATTGCCGTTTTATACAAATGTTCTCGGTCTTACATGTCTTGCAATCGAAATTGTGCCGACGGAAAATGTTCGAGTTGCCTTTCTAGATGCAAATAATGTTAAAATTGAATTAATGGAAGCCACGAGTCCAAATAGCCCGATTGCAAAATACGTCGACAAACGTGGAGAAGGCATTCATCATATTGCTTTTAACGTAACGTCGATTGAGAGCAGAATACATGAGTTGAAAGAAAAAGGGATCCGCATGTTAAACGAAGTGCCAAAACAAGGAGCTGGGGATGCAATGGTAGCTTTCATGCATCCTAAATCAGGGCATGGTGTTTTGTATGAGCTCTGTGAAAAGCCACTGGAGGAGGAGAACAGTGACTGATATTTATGAAAAGATCAATGAACTTTATGATCGCCGCCGTCAAGCAGAAATGGGCGGAGGGGACGAACGCATTGAAAAACAGCATGAAAAAGGGAAACTTACTGCTCGTGAAAGAATCGATTTGCTTTTAGATCCGGGTTCGTTCGTCGAATTGAACCCATTTATCGAACATCGTTCCGTTGATTTCGGTCTAGAAGATGTAAAATATCCAGGTGACGGCGTTGTTACAGGCTATGGTAAGGTGAATGGTCGGCCGATTTATCTTTTCTCTCAGGATTTTACGGTATTTGGTGGAGCATTAGGGGAAATGCATGCGGAAAAGATTGCAAAAGCAATGGATTTAGCAGCGAGTAACGGTGCGCCTTTTATCGGTCTCAACGATTCTGGAGGGGCAAGAATCCAAGAGGGTGTCGTTTCACTTGATGGCTATGGCCATGTTTTTTATCGAAACGCTATTTACTCCGGTGTCATTCCGCAAATTTCAGTTATTATGGGCCCTTGTGCAGGTGGTGCCGTCTATTCGCCTGCAATTACGGATTTTGTATTTATGGTTGACCAAACAAGTCAAATGTTCATTACCGGTCCTAAAGTTATTGAAACTGTAACGGGAGAAAAAATCTCTGCTGAGGATTTGGGTGGTTCGAAGGTACATAATACTATTAGTGGTAACGCTCATTTTCGGGCGGACAATGAAGAAGAAGTATTAATGATGGTTCGTGAACTTCTAAACTATTTGCCACAGAATAATCGGGAAAAGACGTTGGTTTCGGATTGGCGTGACGAGGAAGATTTCCGCCCGGATTTAACCGATCTTGTTCCCTTTGATGCTGTCCGGCCATATGACGTCCGTATTGTCATAAATGAAATTGTCGATGAAAATTCTTTTTTCGAGGTGCATAAAGAATTTGCGAGAAATATTGTCGTAGGTTTTGCCAAAATTCGAGGGGAAACCATTGGGCTTGTATGCAATCAGCCGAAATTTATGGCGGGAGGCCTTGATATCGATTCCTCCGATAAAGCCTCGAGGTTTATTCGCTTTTGTGACTCCTTTAATATTCCGATTATAACGTTCGAGGATGTAACTGGTTTTTTCCCGGGAGTTAAACAGGAGCATGGTGGCATAATTAGACATGGAGCAAAAATTCTTTATGCCTATTCCGAAGCGACTGTCCCAAAAATTACGGTTATTCTTCGCAAAGCTTATGGCGGTGCGTATGTGGCACTTAATAGTAAAGCGATCGGCGCTGACCTTGTCTATGCGTGGCCAAATGCAGAGATCGCTGTCATGGGTCCACAGGGAGCAGCGAATATTATATTCGCCCGAGAAATTGTCAACAGTGAAAATCCAGAAACGACCCGTAGCGAAAAGATTGAAGAGTATCGCGAGAAATTTGCCAATCCATATATTGCAGCTGCACGGGGAATGGTTGATGATGTCATCGATCCACGGGAAACAAGGATTAAACTTATTCAAGCGCTCGAAATGCTGCGTAATAAGCAAGAGGAGAGACCGCGTAAGAAACATGGCAATATCCCGCTGTGAAATAGGAAATAAAGGTGTTATATTAATGATTATACATATTGAAGGAAGAGGTAATAAACATGATTGATGAGCAACGGTTACTTGAAGAATTTCTTGAATTAGTCCAAATTGACTCTGAAACAAAACACGAAGCGGAAATTGCGAAAGTGTTAAAGCAAAAATTTGAAAGCTTTGGTGTTGAAGTATTTGAAGATGATACGATGGAACAGACTGGACATGGGGCTGGAAACTTAATCTGTACGTTGAAAGGTACGAAAGCGGAGGCCGATTCCATTTATTTCACATGTCATATGGATACAGTTGTTCCTGGAAATGGTATCAAGCCGTCTGTTAAAGATGGGTACGTCGTTACAGATGGTACCACAATCCTTGGTGCAGATGACAAGGCAGGGATTGCTGCAATGCTAGAAGCCATCCGAATTTTAAAAGAGCAAAATATTGCTCATGGAGATATTCAATTTATCATCACCGTTGGTGAAGAATCTGGTCTCGTTGGCGCAAAAGCTTTAGATCCGGCACTTGTGAAAGCTAAATATGGTTTTGCCCTTGATAGTGATGGTAAAGTCGGAAATATTATTGTGGCTGCTCCAACGCAAGCGAAGATCACAACGGTCATTCACGGAAAGACTGCCCATGCTGGTGTTGCACCAGAAAAAGGCGTGTCAGCTATTACAATCGCCGCAAAGGCTATTGCTAAAATGCCGCTTGGGCGAATTGATGAGGAAACGACTGCTAATATTGGCCGTTTTGAAGGTGGACAAGCGACAAATATTGTCGCAGACCATGTTTATGTTTTAGCAGAAGCTCGTTCTCTTGTACCTGAGAAAATGGAAGCTCAAGTGGCTAAAATGAAAGAGGCCTTTGAAGAAGCAGCCAAAAACATGGGTGGGACTGCCGATGTGGATATTGAGATTATGTATCCTGGATTTAAATTTGCAGATGGAGACCAAGTTGTTGAAGTCGCCAAAAAGGCTGCAGAAAAAATTGGTCGCAAACCCGCGCTCCTAACTAGTGGGGGAGGTAGCGACGCAAATGTTATCGCTGGCTTTAATATTCCAACTGTTAACCTGGCAGTTGGGTATGAAGAAATCCATACAACAAACGAGCGGATGCCTGTTGAAGAACTAAATAAACTTGCGGAGATGGTTGTTGCAGTCGTTGAGGAAGCGGCGGGAAAATAAAAAATAATGAGAAGGCAGGCGGTGCCTGTCTTCTCATAAAAAAGGATGAAATTGGAGATGGATGTAAAAGCGGTTGTATTCAATGCAGGAAAGGAAGAATATGCGATCCCAATTCCATTTGTTATTTCGATCGAGAAGGTTGAAAATGTGAACCATATACCGCAATTACCTTCCTACATGAGGGGAATTATTAAGTCGCGAGGAACCTTGATTCCAGTACTTGATCTTGGAAATATATTATATCATTCTCATATTGCCATAAATGATGAAGTCCGAATGATTGTCATCCATACAGATGAGCTTGCTTTCGGACTACTAGTAAAGGAAGCGCAAGAAATTTTAGAAATTCCATCTGAAGCACTTAAACAAATCGGCCTTGTTGCCTATCATAAAACAAAGTATTTTTCATCGGTTGCTAATTTAGAAGATCGATTAATTACTATGATCGATCCAAATAGTATGCTCGAAGTTCTTGAGGGAGTAAAAGAAATTAAAGACTATTTAATAAAACAGCAGCAAGAAGCATAACAGCGTGTGTTCTACTACACGTTGTTTATTTTTAATACTGTCTAGCTCCAGCGCCCAGCGACTAGCAAACTTCAGGATTCTTCCTACGATAAGTCAACATCGGTTCGCCTTACAGGCTCACCGTGTTTCCGTTATCTCGAATAAAGGATCGTCGACTAAAATCGCCACGTCCTGTGGCAACGTCGACACACCCACATCCTGTGGGCGAAGTTTGTACGTCGCTAAACGTGCGCTTGCGCTTTTCTTAGAAGGTGAAATCAAGTGAAAGAGTTTTATCCGAAGAAAGGTCGGGTTATTCTTCATGTTGACATGAACAGTTTTTTCGCTTCAGTCGAAATGGCCTATGATCATTCATTAAAAGGCAAGCCGCTTGCTGTGGCGGGGGATGAGGAAAAGCGAAAAGGCATCGTTGTAACATGCAGCTATGAGGCGAGAAAATATGGCGTAAAAACAACAATGCCTCTATGGGAAGCAAGAAAACTTTGTCCACATCTTATTGTAAAAAAACCTAATTTTGAACGGTACCGAACTGCCTCACAAGCGATGTTTGAAGAACTGCGACAAATTTCGGAATTAGTTGAGCCAGTGTCAATTGACGAAGGCTATATTGATATTACTGACTGCTATGAGCTTGGATCTCCTCTGCAAATTGCTGAAAGAATCCAACGTAGTTTATTGGAGCAACTAGACTTGCCGTGCAGTATTGGGATTGCCCCAAATAAATTCTTGGCAAAAATGGCCTCTGACATGAAAAAACCACTCGGCATTACAATTTTGCGTAAAAGGGATATCCCTGCCGTTGTCTGGCCACTTCCAACTATTGAAATGCACGGTATCGGTGAGAAAACAGCTGAAAAGCTTAAAGCTATACAAATTAATACAATTGGTGATCTGGCTCATGCCCATGACATGCAGCTTCGTGCCGCCCTGGGTATTCGGGGACTACAATTAAAAGAGCGGGCCAATGGCAAGGATGCCCGGCCTGTAGACCCTGATGCCGCTGAAGGAAACAAAAGTATCGGCAGCTCGATAACTTTACCGAGAGATATTGCGAACCAATCCCAGTTATTATCCGTACTTGGTGACCTTTCGAAAAGTGTATCTCAAAGATTGAAGCATAAAGGTTACTTAACGAAAAATGTTTCTGTAACTATCCGTTATAAAGACAGAAAAACGATTTCGAGAGGAAGAAAGATAAACAATCCAATATTAGGCGCGGAAGAGATTTTTCAGGCTGCTAAACCTTTATTCATCGATAATTGGAATGGAAACTCTGTTAGACTTTTGGGAATTACTGGACAGGACCTCGTGGAAGAGGATAGTGCTTTTGAACAGCTCGATTTATTTTCATACGAAAAAGCAGCTCGGAAAGAGCCGCTCTATAAGGCCATTGACAAAATTACTAGCAAATACGGCACATCAATCCTACAAAAAGGGATTGATATTCAACGAGGATTTAAAAATAAAAAAATGTAGCCATTATTTTTTCAAGAAGCTCACTATACGGGAAATGAAGCTTCTTTTTTTCTTTTTAACAATGACGGTTTGTGCTTTTTTCTTTTGAATATATATTTCTTCTTTATTAATTGCGTGGTCATAAGTGAGTACAAGGCCAATGTTTGTATTATGTTCTTTATTTGTCACAATTGAAAACGCGATGTTTTTTGATCTGGCACTATGAATGTATTCCGATAAAAAAGAATAATCAAGCTCCCCATTCAGGAGTAGCGAGGCATCAGGATGGTCGTTCATCAGCTGCTCTACTTCTGGATACATACCTTTCTCCATTACCTGACTTTTTGTTAATGCCACTACGATTCTTTCTCTTAATGTTCCAAGAAATTTCCTGCGCTCCTCAGGCTTTGTCTGTTTTACGCCGTATATTCCTTTTTGCAAATAATCATCCACACTGGAACTTTTCACGGCAAACACCTCCGCGGTAATATATTCTTGATGATACGTAAAAGTGAATGATAGGTTAAAAGGCCACTCCAGAGCAGCATGTTTCCCGGGGGGAAGCATGCCGCTGATTCGGAACAGCCTTTTTAAATCATTTTAACAATTATTTACATCTAGGTCTGCAATCGGCCACCAGAAAAATCCGTCCTGTTTAAGCAGCTCATCGGCATCCTTCGGTCCCATCGTGCCAGCAGCATAATTTGGGAATTCCGCTTTTTCGTTTTCCCAGTAGGTGCTGATCTTGTCAACGAAATTCCAGGAAAGTGCGACTTCATCCCAATGGGTAAAGTTTGTTGCATCACCCCGCAGGCAATCAAACAACAGCTTTTCGTAAGCTTCCGGTGTATTTAATCCCGCAATATCATTATTGGAAAAATTAAGTTTGACCGGTGTTGTTTCCATCATTTGCCCTCCTGATTCTTTGGCATTCAGATGGAGTGTAATTCCTTCTTCTGGCTGAATATGAATAACGAGAAGGTTCGGAGCAAGTTTCTTATCTGAACTATAATATAAGTTCATTGGGACATCTTTAAATTGAATGATGATCTTCGTCGATTTCTCCGTCATTCTTTTTCCAGTACGAATATAAAATGGAACGCCTGCCCAGCGGAAGTTATCAATCATTAATTTGCCGGCAACGTATGTATCTGTATTCGATTCAGGGTTGACATTTACTTCTTCTCGATAACCAGGCACATGTTCGCCATTTTCTGTACTCGGCCCATATTGGCCACGTACAAAATATTGTTTAACTTCTTCAACTTTAATGGAACGAAGAGCGCCAAGCACTTTAACCTTTTCACTGCGGATTTCTTTTGGTGTCAAGCGGATTGGCGGTTCCATCGCGAGAAGGGCTACCATCTGCAACATATGATTTTGCACCATATCTCTTAGCGCACCACTTGTTTCATAGTATCCTCCGCGCTCCTCAACACCTAGCATCTCGCTTGAAGTAATCTGAATGTTTGAGATGAAACGGCTATTCCATAGTGGTTCAAAAATGGCATTGGCAAATCGGATAACTTCAATATTTTGCACCATTTCTTTACCAAGATAGTGGTCAATCCGGTAAATATCATTTTCTGAAAAAACTTTGCGAATTCGATTATTTAACTGGATGGCTGATTCAAGATCATGACCAAACGGCTTTTCAATGACCAATCTATGAAAACCATTCGTGTCGGTTAAACCGTCCGTTTTCAAATGCTCCGCAATTGTACCGAAAAATTCTGGAGCCATTGCTAAATAGAAAATCCGATTGCCTTGCAGAGAATATTTACTGTCAAGCTCGTTGGCAAGCTTTTTTAATTCTATGTATGAATCTGTATCGCTCACATCATGCGGTTGATAGTAAAAATGGGAAATAAATTCTTCGATGTTTTCCGCGTCTTTTATTGAAGTAAGGACAGAGTCTTTGACATGTTCTCTCAATACTTCATTGGACCATGGGCGTCTAGCTACACCAATTACAGCAAAGTGTTCAGCAAGTTTACCTTTCCTGAATAGATGGTAGAGGGAAGGGTAAAGCTTTCTCTTTGCCAAATCCCCAGTGGCCCCAAAAATCATTATGAGTGATGCGGGTGTTTCTGATTGAATCATAGCGAAAACCTCTCTTTTTTTCATAAACTTTCCCCATATTAATGAGCTTCTTATTATCTTACCAATAATTCTGATAAAAGACGACTTGTTATGAAGCTTTTTTAAAAAAATGTATAATTGCCGCTATTCGTAGCAATTATGATAAAATAAATAAACACTAATTTTTTGGAGGTTCAAAATGAAGCTGTTGTTTCTTGGAACAGGAGCCGGAGTACCGGCAAAACTTCGAAATGTTTCCTCCTTGGCCTTAATGTTGCTGGAAGAGAGAAATGCTGTTTGGCTTTTTGATTGTGGCGAAGCAACGCAACACCAAATACTACATACGTCATTAAAGCCCAGAAAGATTGAAAAGATTTTTATTTCCCATCTCCATGGAGATCATATTTTTGGACTGCCAGGCCTATTGGGCAGTCGTTCATTCCAAGGAGGATTAACTGGTCTTACTGTTTATGGGCCAAAAGGCATTCGTGACTATATTGAGATTTCCCTACGGGTGAGCCAGACTCATTTAAAATACCCTTTAACAATTATTGAAATTGAAGAAGGAGTTATATTTGAAGATGAACAGTTCGTTGTAGAGACGCTATTGCTTGATCATGCCGTGCCGAGTTACGGGTTCCGTATCACGGAAAAGGATAAACAAGGCACACTTGCTGCTGAGCGGCTTATTGCAGATGGCATCCCACCCGGTCCCATTTACCAGCATCTTAAAAATGGCGAAATAATCACCCTCGAAGATGGAACGACGGTAGATGGTCGTGACTACTTGGGTCCTGATCAAAAAGGCAGGGTCGTTTGCATTCTCGGTGATACGCGACCTTGCGAAAATGCCATGAAGCTTGCTAAATCTGCTGATACCCTTGTTCACGAAGCTACATTTGCCGCCGGCAGTGAGGAAATGGCCGCTGATTATTTTCATTCGACGACTGTCCAAGCAGCTGAACTGGCGCTTGAAGCGCAAGTAGGTATGCTTTGCCTTACCCATATTAGTTCACGATATGGAAAAGAACAGTGGAGCAAATTAGCCGAGGAAGCTAAAGCTGTCTTCCCTAAGACGGAAATTGCCCATGATTTCTTTGAGATTAGCATTGATCTCCAAAATGAAGAATAGAAGAGCCGGTACGCTAGCATTGGTGCCGGCTCTTCCGCATTTCATTGTCCAGCTTCAGCGCCCAGCGACTAGCAAACTTTAGAATTCTTCCTACGATAAGTCAACATCGGCTCGCCTTATAGGCTCACCGTGTTTCCTTTATCTCGTCGAATCCTTAGAAGTTTGTACGTCGCTAAACGGGCACTTCCGCTTTTCTTTTACCAACCTCTTTTATATTGCTCTGGCGCTTCAAGTTCAACACCGAGCTCATTTGCAGCAGTGCGAGGCCAGTATGGATCGCGTAGTAACTCGCGGGCAAGGAAGATTAAGTCAGCACGCTCATTTTGCAAAATTTCTTCTGCTTGGATTCCAGTTGTAATCATTCCAACCGCACCGGTAGGAATATTTGCTTCTTGCTTGATCTGGTCAGCTAATGGAACTTGGTATCCCGGATAAACAGGAATTCTTGCTGGTACAACTGCACCCGAACTGACATCAATCAAATCGATGCTCTGTTCTTTCATCCACTCCGCCATTATTACATAGTCTTCCACGTTTAGACCTTTATCATTATAATCATTTGCGGAAATACGGACGAAGAGGGGACCTTCCCAAACCGATTTCACTTCTTCAATGATTTCTTTGAGGAAGCGATAACGATTTTCCTGCGAACCACCATATTCATCGGTTCGCTTATTTGTAAGCGGAGAGAGGAATTCGTTGATTAAATATCCGTGTGCTCCGTGGATTTCAATTACATCAAACCCTGCTTTTTTAGCTCGTTCTGCTGCTTGCCCAAATGCCTTGATTGTTGCTTTTACTTCTTCATTGCTCATTTCTTTCGGAGTTTTCATTTTTTCGTTAAAAGGAATTGCCGAAGGCGCGAGAATGTCTCCTTCGAGCTCCGCTTTTCTTCCTGCATGGGCAATTTGGATTCCTGCAGCTGCCCCATGTGCTTTAATCATTTCCGTAAGCTTTGAGAGGCCTTCAATATGGTCATCGCTCCATATCCCCAAGTCCTGAGGGCTGATCCTTCCTTGCGGTGTGACTGCTGTCGCTTCGACAATGATTAGCCCCACCTGACCAACGGCCCGGCTTGTATAATGTGTATAATGCCAATCATTCACCATGCCATCTTCATTTTTACAAGAATACATGCACATTGGTGACATGACAATCCGATTCTTAAAGGTTACATCTTTAATTGTATATGGTTCAAATAACTTTACCGCCATGCATTTGTCCTCCTTCATTACTTTGCGTAACCTATATTATAACAATCTGGAATGCACAAATGATAGCAGCTTGCTCGAAACTGATCTTTACATTCAAGTTGTAAGCTTGGATTGATGTATATGCCCCAGTTTTATCGACTGTTCTGTTGCTGCTTTAATACATTCAATGAAGGCCTCTTCCACGCCTTTTTGCCGAAGAACCTCAATTCCAGCTTCTGTTGTCCCACCAGGACTCGTGACTGCTTTTCTGAGATCTGCCGCTTCTTTTCCCGAGCTTGACAACATATCCGCCGCCCCAATTAGCGTCTGAATGATGAGTTGTTTAGCGGTTTCTCGTTCGAGTCCGATTTCCTGCGCTGATTGTTCCATCGCTTCAACAATATAATAAATATAAGCCGGGCCGCTGCCTGACAAGCCAGTAATGGCATCAAGCTGATTTTCCTCGACAATTGCCGTCATTCCGATTGCAGAAAAGATTGAGATTGCCAACTCTTTCTGCCTATTAGACACTAATTCATTAAATGCAATCGCTGTTGCGGATTTTCCGACGCTTGCAGATGTGTTCGGCATAGCTCTCGCGATTGCGCATTTTGTTTTGATTTTATTCTCGATAAAATCAATAGGAATTCCAGCCATAACAGAAACGAAAAAGGCATTGCTGTTTAAATAAGGCTGGATTTTCGATAAAGCTTCTCCGGCATCTTTTGGCTTTACCGCGAAAACAATCATGTCTGCATCGCGCAGCAGTTCTTCCATCTCATATGTTGTACGGATCCCGTATTGTTGTTCAAGTTCGGCCATTTTCACCTGATCATTTCGATTGGTTGCATAGATGCTGTCTTGACGGCAGATCTTTTTTTCAATCAATCCTGCGATCATTGCTTCTGCCATTGAACCGGCTCCGATGAATGATATCTTCACGTATAACCCTCCTTCAATTTAAGCATAAAAAACCCTCCCGCCCTATAAAAAGGACGAAAGGGTTAGCTTCCGTGGTACCACCTTTATTGGCTGCTCAAAAACCAGCCATCTCAAAGCCCTTTAACGCAAGGGGATACGGTCAGTTTTCTGACAGCTCACGGGGCAGGTTCGAAGAGACAGGGGATGATGGAGCCTTCCAGCCGCTGGACTCCAATCTCTTGCATCGTTTCTCATTTACTAATCCCGATCATCGCGATTCGATTAAAAGTTTATTTATGATTATGCTCACTGGCAGAGGAAATGTCAAGGGAATTATTAAAATTGTCTGTGAGTGACTTATTAATATAATGACTTTCCACTGCATAATCGATAGAATATAGTTGATTAGCTTATTATATATGAACGTTTCATTATATAAAAATAATAAAGTTGAGGGATTATTATGATCAGCTCTTATGAGAAAATTATAAAACTTATTTTGCCTACGCCATTTGCCGTTGGTGATGTGAATGCTTATGTCGTAAAAAACGATGCGTTAACGCTCATCGATGCTGGTGTGAAAACAGAAGCCGCTTGGGAAGCCTTTCAATTTCAACTGGCTCAACACGGCATAGTGCCGGAAGATATTGATCAGGTTGTGCTTACACACCATCATCCTGACCATGTCGGACTTTTGGATTGGCTTCCGGAGGACCTACCTGTATATGGACATGAATATGCCCGCCCTTGGATTGAAGAAGATGAGCAATTTTTTGCAGCATATGATGTTTTTTATAAAAAGCTATTCATTGAATTTGGAATCGATGGCGATTTTGAAAAAATGTTAAAAATAATGAAAGCTCCCTTGCGTTATTCTTGCAGACGCCCGCTTACATATGAAATTACAGAAGGGGATACAATCCCGGGCATGGACGGTTGGGCGATTCTTAGTACTCCCGGTCACGCCCAGAGCCATTTATCTTTTTACCGTAATAGTGATGGTGTCTTGCTTTCAGGAGATCATTTACTTGCGACCATCTCTTCTAATCCGTTGCTTGAACCTGCTTTAATCCCTTCTTATGAAAGGCCTAAACCGCAGCTGCAATATAATCATTCACTGCGAAAATTATTAGATCTAGATATTAGTATTGCCTATACGGGTCATGGAGCCGAAATAAATAAGGTGCATGAATTGGTTCAGCGCCGTTTACAGCGCCAACATGAACGAGCGTTGCAAGTAAGAGAGATGCTCCAAGGAAATCGTTTGACGACGTTTACCGTTACAAAGCAGTTGTTCCCGGCGGTTTATCAACGGGAGCTCGGTTTAACCTTGTCAGAAACGACGGCCCAGCTGGATTATTTATTGTCACTCGGATTCATTGAAAAGCAATTGGACCATGATGGAGTTGCTTATTTTACATCGGGAGTGACGCAAGATGAAAAATGAACGGCTGAGGGGAAAAACGATTGTCATTACAGGGGCGTCTGGTGGACTGGGTGAGCAACTGGCCTATATGTGTGCGCAGAATGGCGCTAATTTGTACTTGCTTGCTCGCAATCAGGAAAAGCTCGATCGAATTAGTGCTTCAATACGTGAACAATACAATGTCAAATGTACTCCTATAGCTCTTGATGTTTCTAAGTACGACCATATTCCGAAAGTATTTCAGCGCATATATGATCAGGCAGGAGAGATTGATGTTCTGGTGAATAATGCCGGATATGGTGTGTTTACTGAAGCAGGGGAGGTCGAACTCGCTGATTTGGAAGGAATGTTTGCAGTGAATGTTGTCGGCTTGATTGCCTGCACGAAAGAAGTCATTCCTTTTATGTGTAAACGTAAATCTGGTCATATTATTAATATCGCCTCCCAGGCTGGAAAACTTGCGACGCCAAAATCTAGTGTGTACTCAGCGACAAAGCATGCCGTGCTCGGCTATACGAACAGCTTGCGCATGGAAATGTCACAATGCGGTGTTTTTGTCACTGCTGTTAATCCTGGGCCAATTCGCACCGGATTTTTTCAAACGGCTGACCCAGATGGATCTTATTTAGAAAATTTAGGTCGATTTATTTTAAATCCGAAAAAAGTTGCAGACAATATCGTTGCTGCAATGCTTACCAACCGAAGGGAAATCAATATGCCTAGCTGGATGAATTGGGTAGGCACTCTCCATACATTAATGCCGAATACAGTAGAGCGCCTTGGCAGAAAGGCTTTTTTCAAAAAATGAAATTTATACCCTTGTTCCCCAAATCGGGAGCGGGGTCTTTTTTATGATTGGATCTAGCTCCAGCGCCTAGCCCCTCGAGGTCAAATAACCTGAGCCAATAAAAGTCAAGACCGGACTTTTTCTGGCTCAGAACATTTGCTTGTCGGAGGCCCGCAGGATGCGGGTCAGAACGGCGTTGCCACAGGACGTGGCGCCCTTAGCCGTTCTTCCAACAAGGCGCTTGTGCTTTTCTTGTAATAAAATACCATTGAACAAAAAGGGATATTCACATACAATATTGTGTATAATTAGAACAAATGTTCGAATTGTGAGGGAGAGCAATGAGTGTTGATTACAGTGTACTGCCGCATGACAAAATATTGTGTATTGATATGAAGAGCTTTTATGCCAGCTGTTCAGCAGTTATGGAAGGGCTTGATCCGCTAGACTGTTATCTCGCTGTTGTCGGAAACTTGAGCCAGTCTGGAAGCGTTGTATTGGCCGCTTCCCCGCGCCTGAAAAAAGACTTTGGGATTAAAACCGGTTCCCGCTTGTTTGAAATTCCAAATGATGACCGGATCCAGCTAGTTGAGGCAAAAATGGGCACTTACTTACGAATATCCACCGAAATTACCCGGCTTCTTCATCGCTATGTCCCAAAGGAAGCGATCCACGTATACAGTGTCGATGAAAGTTTTATTAAAATTGATGGAACAAGCCAACTATGGGGAGATGCGTATGCGGTCGCCGAAAAAATTAGGGATGAAATGCTGCGTGAATTCCAGCTTACTTGTTCAATCGGTATTGGTCCTAATATGCTACTCTCAAAGCTTTGCCTTGATCTTGAAGCAAAAAAACTAGGCGTCGCAGAATGGACGTATGAAGATGTCCCAAAGAAACTATGGCCAGTAGCTCCGCTCAGAGAAATGTGGGGGATTGGAAGAAGGGTTGAGAAGACGTTGAACGGCATGGGCATTTTTAATGTCGGTCAGCTTGCTCATAGTGACCTTCGCTTGCTTGAGAAAAAATTTGGCGTAATGGGGACACAGCTGTATTACCATGCATGGGGAGTCGACTTGTCGGAGTTGGGTGCTCCAATTATGGAAGGACAAATCAGTTTCGGTAAAAGCCAGATTCTGCTTCGCGACTATAAAGAAAAACAGGAAATAGTCTGTGTCATCCTTGAAATGTGCGAAGAAGTGGCAAGAAGGGCTCGTGAGCACCGAAAAGCAGGGAGAACCATCAGTCTTGGCATTGGCTACAGTGATAAAGAATTGGGCGGCGGGTTTCTTCGTTCGCACTCAATTGATGAACCGACAAATACGACGATGGATCTTTACCGCGTCTGCTTGCGATTATTCGAAGCTCATTACACGGGGAAAACGGTTCGGCAAATTTCCATTACCTTGTCTAATGTTACAGATGACAATCACGTCCAGCTAAATTTATTTGAACCGAAAAAAGTCCGTGAAAAAGAGCTTGGCTATATTGTTGATCGAATTCGTCGCCGTCACGGAGCCGCTTCGCTGTTGCGAGCAATTTCCTATACAGAGGCAGGGACAACATTGAAGAGAGCCAGCCTAGTTGGAGGGCATAAAGCCTAAAGGAGGGGACGCAAATGATTCGAGACCGTGGCCGGATCAAATGGAATTCGCTCATGCTTCCAGAACACGTGAAGATGCTTCGCGGGTGGGCAGATGAGGATACGGAGGAGCAACAGAAACAATTGGATGAACAAAAACTTGAATGGTTGAATGAAACTGCAAGGGAAGCAATGGCATTTGAGAAAGAGGTAATCATTAATCACTTTGCAAATAATCACTATGAAAAGATGGAGGGGAGGATTCGTTGCTTTGATGCCCTGCAAAAAGAATTTCGAATTGTGGATCGGACAGGGGATATAAAAAGAATTTCAGTAGAGAATATTGAGCAAATGATTTTGGCGGACGAATAAAAAACCCCGCAAGCATTGGATAAGCTGCGGGTCGTTGTTCCCACTTTCACTTTTCGTCTTCTAGCACCTTTTCGACACGAACGCATGAATCGAATTGACCTTTGTGTGTGCCATCGCAAAACGGCTTTCGGGCAGACAAACCACAGCGGCATAACGAAAACACTTTCTTTGTTTCGAACACATTGCCGTCAACATCGATTAATTCTACATCTCCCGTTACCCGATAAGAACCGTTATCCATTACCTTAATTTGCACCTTTTCCAATATGATTACCCCCTTATTAAATACAAACCTCTTATATAAATAGTAGAAGGAAACCGAGGGAAAAGCAACCTGTCTAGTGGGCTTTCTATGATAAGATAGTAAAAAGAAATGAAAGAGCAGGTGCATTCCATGGTTAAACTTACAATTACACAAGAAGCGGCAAAGCAAATTAAGCAGAAAATGGCGGATAAAGATCTAATGTTAAAATTAAAATATGAAACAGAGGGCTGCGGCTGTGTTGTCAGCGGTGTTCCAACGTTAGAATTAATAAATAGACAGGGATTAGACAATGATGATATCCAAATTGAAACAAACGTCATGCCTGTCATCATGGAAAAATCAAAAATTATCTTTTTCGATGACGAGCTTAAAATCGACTTTTCTACAGAATCCCAAGCATTTCGGTTAGCAAGCCCGGGTCAAATATTAAATGGACGTATGGCTCTTAAAGTGAAATCAAGCTAAACTTAGCCATTTTTGGCTAGTTGATAGTAACCCGTTTCAATCTTACGGGAAAGGGCGGGGGCAATCACATCAATTGCTTCCACAATTTTTTCAAGATCAATGCATGTCTCAATGCCCATGCGTTCTAACATATAGACAACATCTTCAGTCGCAACATTGCCGGTGGCGCCCGGAGCAAACGGGCAGCCCCCAAGCCCGCCGGCCGATGCATCAAACCGATCAATGCCCGCTTGCAGCGCGGCATAAATATTGGCCATCGCAAGCCGCCTCGTATCGTGAAAATGAGCGGCAATCATCATGTCGGGCAGCCGCTCTTTCAGCTTTGAAAAGAGAGAAAAGGACTCGAATGGTGTTGCCATGCCAATCGTATCAGCCACACTCAATTCATCAACCCCTACATCTGCAAATTCCTGGCAAAGGCCTAATACATCGGCTTCAGAAACCTTTCCTTCATACGGACAATAAAAAGAAGTGGAAATGCAAGCGCGTACAAAAAAATTCTTTCCTTTTAGTTCAGCAATCATCGGCTGCAATTCAGCCATGCTTTCCAGTGTCGATCTATTAATGTTTTTCTTGTTAAAACTGTTGCTGACACCGACAAAAACAGCAACCGATTTGCAACTCGTTTCCAAAGCCTGTTCTATGCCCTTTCGATTTGGAACGAGAACAATGTTGCGAACGCCACTAGGCCGGGATTGAACAATTTCGGCTGCATCCTGCATTTGCGGAACCCATTTAGGTGAAACAAAAGAAGTAATCTCCATTTCCTTCATACCAGCATCCGCTAGTTTCTGAATAAACGCTTTTTTAATTTCAGTGTCAATGAAATGGTGTTCATTTTGCAATCCATCACGGGGCCCTACTTCAATCATTGTCACTCTTTCAGGTAGATTCATCTGCATATTCCCCCATTTCTAATCAAAAGTGTAGCAATCGGTAGTAAAGTGATGATGATCGGTAGTAAGTGAGTAACAATCGATAGTAAAGTGATGATAACCGGTAGTAAGTCATCCAAAATCGGTAGTAAACGTCCGGATAGAAGCAATCTTTCAAGAGAATTTTATGAAAAAACCGGACAACGTATGTCCGGTCCATTAAGAAAGAAGTTATGTTAGTTTAAGAAGTTTATGCTTTAGCTCGTTTTCCATTGAAATAAGTTCTTGCTCCGCTTGTGCACGCTTCGCACGGCCTTCTTGCTGAATTTTGATCGTTTCTTCAAGCGTTGTAATTAAGTTCGACTGCGTCTTTTTCAACGTTTCGATATCGACAAGTCCGCGTTCATTTTCCCGTGCTGTTTCAATCGTATTCGTCTTCAGCATTTCAGCATTTTTCAAAAGTAAATCGTTTGTCGTCTTCGAAACCTGCTTTTGGGCTTCAACAGCTTGGCGTTGGCGGATCAGTGTGAGAGCAATGGCAATTTGGTTTTTCCAAAGCGGGATTGCTGTCATGATTGATGTCTGGATCTTCTCAGCCAAAGCTTGGTTTGTGTTCTGGATCATCCTGATTTGTGGAGCGCTTTGAATGGTAATTTGTCTGCTCAGTTTTAAATCATAAAGTCGTTTTTCGAGTCTGTCAGCAAATTGAACCATATCATTTACTTCTTGATACGACATTTGGTCGCCCGAAGCTTCCGCTTTTTGTTTCAATTCGGGAATCGTTTTTGTCCGCAGCTCTTCAATTTTAAGCTCTCCCGCCGCAATATAAATGTTCAAAGCATGAAAGTATTCCTTGTTCTTCTCATATAATTGTTCAAGCATCTTTAAATCATTAATCAATGTTTGCTTGGATTGGTTAAGTTTCACACTAATTCGGTCTATTTGAGCACCGGTTTTTTGGTACTTCGACATAACTTCCTGGATAGAGCCGGAAATTCTTCCGAACATTTTGGAAAAGAAGTTCTTTTTCTCAGGCGCTAGTTCATCGGGATTAACATCCCGAAGCTTACTCATCAATTCACTTAATATATCGCCAATTGGACCAATATCTTTATTTTGCACATGATCAAGCATAGAGCTTGAGAAGTTTAACAACTGGGATTGGGCTTGAGTCCCATAAGCAATCACGGCTTGATGATTGGCTGGATCGATTTGCTTTGCAAGTTCCAGTGCGCGCTTGCGATTTTCTTCGGGTAGGGTATCAACCAGCCTGGCAGGTTTTTCTGCCATTTGTACGGATGGCTGCTCCAATGGAGCTAGCTCCTGTTCTCCAAATGGGTTGGCTAAAAGGTCATCCAGCCCGCTTGATAAATCAGTTTCTAATACTATATCTTTTTTTTCTTCGCTCATTCTTTTGTTCTCCTTTCCTCATCAAGAGGGTTATACTCGAGTTTTTTTAAGGAATGCTTTGCAACATCGAGTTCGAATTTCAAATCATCAATATCAGTAGACAGCACATGGTAAATGTCCTTTTTTATGGACTCCCTTAAATCATCCAGCGTGCTTTGTGTTTCTTTAAGAGAAATATACATTTTCTCATTTTTGATTGGCTGTGCAGCAAGATGAGCATAACGTTCAGAAAGTTCAACTACAGAATCAAGATGATAGAAAAAGAAGCGTTCGGATTGATAAAATCGACGCGGATCTTTATTGACAATCGCATACATTCTTTTCGCCAGTTTATTAAGTTCATAAAGCTGTTTGAAGGCTCCCATGGACCGAACTGAGAAAAAAGCTTTCTGCAGGCGGCTCATTTTTCTCTTGGCCTCCTGTAAATTTTTTTGGATATAGTTGTATTCTTTGCGAGTCAATTTATTTTTCTTTAAAAATTGATAATCGAAAAACCACTTCAGCCCGAAAAATGTCACTCCACCGATCAACAAGGCGATCAAGAAAGAGGTGAAGGGAGGATTTTTAAAACCAAAAAATAAAATAATCCATATTAAAATCGTTTCAACGGCTGTAAACATCCCGAGGAAAAAAGAATAAACGGATTTCAAGATGCATCTACTCCTGTCCCATACTTTTCATATATATTCATTACGATTTAGTTATTAAAAAGTTTCATAACTCTATTATAAGGAATATAAATGCCATTTGAAAGCGGGAAATAAGTAAAAAGTTCTATAAAGACATCGTAAAAAGAGGATTTTAGGGATATGTATTGAAAAAAGAAGAGGAGAGTGTGAGTATCAACCAAGTTGAACACCAATGATTGGAAGCGCTTCTTTTATTAAAAGTAAAAGGAGGATGAAAAAGGTGAAGCAAATTTACACATCTTATCAAGATGCAGTTGCTGACATTAAGGAAGGATCTACCCTTATGGTAGGCGGATTCGGGCTTTGTGGCATACCGGAAAACTTGATTTTAGCCCTTGTTGATAAAGGCGTAAAAAATTTGACGATAATCTCCAACAATTGTGGTATCGATGATTGGGGCCTCGGATTATTACTGAAAAATAAACAAATCAAAAAAATGATCGGTTCCTATGTAGGAGAGAACAAAGAGTTTGAACGGCAAGTGCTTTCAGGAGAAGTGGAAGTGGAACTGACTCCACAAGGAACGCTCGCGGAAAAAATCCGAGCAGGCGGTGCGGGAATTCCGGCATTTTATACTCCAGCAGGCGTTGGAACACAAATAGCCGAAGGAAAAGAAATTCGGGAATTTAATGGTAAAGAATATGTACTTGAAGAAGCGCTCGTTGCCGATTTCAGCTTAATTAGAGCATGGAAAGGCGATAAAATGGGCAATCTCCTCTACCGGAAAACCGCCCGAAATTTTAATCCAATGATGGCTGCTGCCGGAAAAGTAACAGTCGCCGAAGTCGAATATTTATGTGACATTGGCGAACTGGACCCGAATCATATTCATACACCGAGCATTTATGTACAGAGAATCATCCAAGGGCCGCAAGAGAAGCGAATTGAAAGGGTAACCGTTAAAGCTTAAAACGCGTGGAAAGGAGCGAAAAACATGGCGGTGGATAAGGCATTGATTCGGGAGAAAATTGCAAAACGGGCGGAAAAAGAAATTGAAACGGGATTTTATGTGAATCTCGGAATCGGTATGCCAACATTAGTAGCCAATTTTATTTCCTCTGACAAACAAGTTGTGCTGCAATCGGAAAACGGATTGCTTGGTATAGGTCCGTATCCAGAGAAATCTGATATTGACGCAGATTTAATCAATGCGGGAAAGGAAACAGTGACGGCTATTCCGGGAGCGGCTTACTTTGATAGTGCTGAATCATTTGCGATGATCCGAGGGGGTCACGTCAATATTGCCATTTTAGGCGGAATGGAAGTATCGGAAAAAGGTGATTTGGCTAATTGGATGATTCCGGGTAAAATGATTAAGGGCATGGGCGGAGCGATGGATCTTGTCCACGGTGCGGGTAAAATCATTGTGATTATGGAGCACGTCAATAAAGGTGGGGACCCGAAAATATTAAACGAATGCAGCTTACCTCTTACTGGCAAGCAGGTCGTCCACCGAATTATCACAGATCGAGCTGTCATTGATGTGACCGACACAGGGCTTCTATTAAAAGAAGTCGCAAAGGGATATGCCATCGATGATATAATTGCTTCGACAGAACCGAAATTAATAGTAGCGGATGATGTAAAAGTGAATGCATTTTAATTAATATTAATTCGAGCGACAAGGAGAAAGCGGTAATGGCAAAACAAAGAAAAAGACAGCAAAAATTGAAAGAACAGGATACGGGGAATGTCACCTTAAAGGACGGACTCAATCCCGAAGTGCTACAAAAGCTCAAGCAGACGCAATATGATCTACTTGAAGCGGAAGAACAGAAAAAAACAGCAGAGAAAGCTAAAAAGCTAGAAGAAAAGAAGCAACGAGACAAAAATAAAACATTTGAGGAATTATTAAATGAAACACCTTTAAATTGGAAGGATTATAAGTAGGAATATTTTAAAATTTGATTGTTATACTAAATAAACGGCCTGGCTCCCTTTTTCGGGAGTAGGCCGTTTACTTTTTTATTAATCATTAATTATATCAAAACATTTCAAAAACAGGAAAAAGGAATCAGGTCATTAGTTTGGAATAAAGAGTACTAACTGATAATGATAGTACTTCCGGTGTGTAGAGATCCAAAGCTAAATAAGTTAACCTTAAATCAACGCTGTAAGCGTTTGCAATTAAAGTAAAAGGAGGAATGAAATGTGTTCGTTTTACGTAAATTTATTTTCCTTCCAATCCTGATTATCGCACTATTGGCTTCACCTATTCTAGCCGGTGCTAACAATCCAAAAGCCGCAGGTGAATCAACAGTAAAAGATTTGGTCATCCTTCAAAACGTACCTGAAGTGGAAATGGAGAAGGCAGGAGGGGAATTCCACTTAAAAGCACTACATGTTTACCATGAAGGCCATTTTACGGCAGCCTCAAAAAACTTAAACTGGACAACCTCAAACAAAAATGTGGCTTCAGTTGATAAGAATGGTGTTGTCAAAATATCGGGTAAAACAGGCCGAACATTTATTACGGTAAATGACGGTACATATAACGATAGAATGGCGATTGATGTAAAACCTGATCCAGCAGCAAGACAAGGAAAAGGGAAACCGTCATTTAAAGTGGAGGTTGTAAAAGGTAAAGGAGAACGTTACAACTTAATCGAGAATGCTGTAAAAATCATGAGCATAGAAGAAAAAGTCGGCCAAATGCTCATGCCTGATTTTAGAAATTGGAAAGGAAAAGATGTGACTGAAATGCTCCCTGAAATTGAACAGCTTGTAAAAGATTATCACCTTGGTGGAGTCATTTTGTTCAGGGAAAATGTTGTTACTACAGAGCAAACGGCCAAACTTGTTGCAGACTATCAAGCTGCTACAGAAAAATATGGCCTTTTTCTTACGATTGATCAAGAAGGAGGTATTATCACGCGTCTACAATCTGGCACAGATATGCCCGGAAATATGGCGCTTGGAGCTACGCGTTCTGAGGAACTGGCACATAAAGTGGGTAAAGCGATTGGGGGAGAGCTCTCGGCACTAGGAATCAATGTAAACTTTGCCCCCTCATTTGATATTAATAACAATCCGGATAACCCAGTCATTGGCGTTAGATCGTTCGGAGAGGATCCGGAATTGGTGGCTAAGCTCGGTGTTGCCTATACGAAAGGGCTGCAAGCAACAGGAACAGCGGCCACAGCAAAGCACTTTCCGGGACATGGCGATACAGCAACCGACTCGCATTTAGGTCTTCCGGAGGTTCCGTATGATAAAGAAAGGCTAAAAGCAGTAGAATTGTATCCATTTCAAAAAGCAATGGAGGCGGGAATAGACGCGATCATGACGGCACACGTCACATTCCCGAAGATTGATGGTACGAAGGTAATTTCCAAAAAGGATGGGACGGAAATAAATCTTCCAGCAACTCTTTCATATAAGGTGTTAACAGAACTGATGAGAGAAGAAATGGGTTATGAGGGATTGATTTTCACTGATGCTTTGAACATGCAGGCCATTACTGATCACTTTGGACCTGTGGATGCTGTCATTCGTGCAGTTAATGCCGGAACCGATATTGTATTAATGCCGGTTGGGCTTGAAAGTGTCGCAAACGGATTACTGGGAGCCGTTCATTCCGGTGAAATCTCCGTTGATCGTATCGAAGCTTCTGTAAAACGGATTTTGGCCTTGAAGCTGAAACGCGGCATCATCAAAGAAGAAAATCCAAAGCCAATTAAAGAAAAAATTGCGAATGCGCTTCAAGTGGTCGGTTCTAAAGAGAATAAGCAAGTTGAAAGGGAAGCGGCAGAAAAGTCAGTTACATTAGTGAAAAATAACAATGCTTTGCCTTTGACACCTAACACAGATGACAAAATTGTTGTAGTAGGGAGCACATATAGTAGTGATCTATTCAATGCTTTGAAAGGCTATCAAGCAAACACCATGTTAATTAATTCAAGCGGTCCGTTATCAGAAGCCCAATTAAACGAAATACGAAGTTCAAAAGCGGTCATTGTTGGGACCAACACTTCGACGGTGTCTGGAAGAACACCTTCCAATGCTCAAATGCGTATGGTCAATCAGTTGAAAAATGAAACAGATACGCCGGTGATTGCCGTTGGGATCCGTAATCCTTATGACATCATGGCATTCCCAAATGTTGATGCGTATTTAGCCCAATACAGTTTTAGATCAGCAAGCTTTAATGCGACGGCTTCGATTATTTTTGGACAGCTTGCACCGACTGGAAAACTACCTGTAACGATTCCTAATTATACAGGCGGGGTTTTATATCAATATGGCCACGGATTAACTTACTGAAACGATGAAGGAGAGATGAACATGAAAAAATGGATGATCACCTTATTGACAGCAGTGCTTGTTCTTTCGTCATTATCGGCCGTGTTAGCTAACCATGATAATGGTAACGGAAAATCAAATGATGGAGGTAAGAAAAATAAAAAATTTGCCATTGGTGTAGAGGTTCTGCTGAAAGAAAAAAAGAACTTGATTAAAGGGAAAAAAGTCGGTTTGATTACGAATCCAACGGGTGTTGACCAAGAATTGAATAGTATCGTTGACTTGCTCCACAACGATCCAGATGTATCGTTAACGGCGCTTTACGGACCTGAGCACGGTGTTCGTGGCGATGCGCAGGCGGGACAATATGTCCCTTATTATATTGATGAGGTAACAGGACTTCCTGTATATAGCCTGTATGGAAGCACACGGAAGCCATCACCTGAAATGCTTGAAAACGTTGATGTACTTTTGTTTGATATTCAAGATGTTGGAACACGCTTCTATACGTATATTTATACGATGGCACTGGCAATGGAGGCTGCAAAGGAAAAGGGTATTCCTTTCATCGTATTGGACAGGCCTAATCCGCTTGGTGGAACAAAAGTCGAAGGACCTGTACTTGATCCAGAATTCGCTTCGTTTGTCGGACAATATGCCATCCCGCTTCGCCATGGAATGACAGTTGGAGAATTGGCCAAGCTTTTCAATAGGGAATTCGGTATTCATGCAGATTTGACTGTTGTTGAAATGAAGGGCTGGAAGCGCGATTCGTACTATGATGAAACAGGATTACCGTTCGTACTCCCTTCACCAAATATGCCGACGCTTGAGACAGCACTCGTATACCCGGGGGCAGCACTCATTGAAGGAACGAATGCGTCGGAAGGAAGGGGAACAACGAAGCCATTTGAATTGATTGGGGCTCCGTTCATCAATAGCACGGAACTTGCCAAAAAGTTAAATTCGCTGAATCTTCCAGGGGTAATATTCCGGAGTGCATCGTTTACACCGACTTTTTCTAAGCACAGCGGGAAACTTTCGCATGGTGTTCAAATTCATATAACCGACCGTGATGCCTATCAGCCTGTTGAAACGGGGCTGCATATCGTAAAGACTATACATGATTTATATCCTGAGAGCTTTAGTTTAACAGCTTTTTTTGACAATCTAATCGGAAACGGCTGGATCCGCCAAGGCATCATGGAAGGCATGACAGTGAAGGAAATGAAATCACGCTGGGAAGCAGAATTAAAAGAATTTAAGAAATTAAGAAATAAATACTTATTGTATTAAATTTATTGATAAATGTAATAGTCGCCGAAATTCCCAGTGTGCTAGTTTGCTAGTTTGTTCAGTATAAAGCCAAAAAATTAAATTTTGACAATCTAAGAAAAAGGGGAGTCAAATCTTGAAAAAATCTAACAAATGGTGGCTCGGAAGTTTATTGGCAATCATTCTAGTCGTTTCAGGCTGTTCCTCAGATAAAGGTGGAGAAAAGAAAAATGTTTCTAATCCGGGTGAAGACACTGCAGAAAAAGTTCAATTGACGATGGGCAGTTGGAGAACAGAGGATGTAGATAAGTATAAAAAAGTAATTGAAAAATTTAATGAACAGCATCCAAATATCGAGATTAAATTTAGTCCATCAAAAAACACAGAGTATAATACAATTCTTAATACAGCGTTACAAGGTGGAGAAGGACCAGATATCTTCCATTTACGCCCATATACTGCAGGGATTACTCTTGCTGATTCAGGATATGTCGAGCCATTGGACGGCCTGAAAGGATTGGATGTCTTTCCTGAATCATCCCTCATGGCTTCAAAAGGGGCTGATGGAAAACAATATGGTGTTCCTTTAAACATTAGTACAACCCAAATGTTCTATAATAAGAAAATTTTTAAAGATTTAGGATTGGAAGAACCAAAAACATGGGGTGAATTCATTGAGATGAATGAAAAATTATTAAAGGAAAAAATTATACCAATCGCTTTAGGATCGAAGGAAGGTTGGTTACTCTCTGCAGCGCACGGCATGATCGGACCTGCTCATTATGGGGGAACAGATTTTGTCGAGAAAATAACGGAAGGCGAAACTGATTTTACAAGTGATGAATTTGTAAATTCATTAAAAGCAATGAATGATCTTAGTAAATATTTCCCGGCAAACTATGAAGGCTTAGGTATGGAGGATGTTCGTACATTATTTTTCACGGAAGAGGCTGCGATGTTTCCGATGGGTAGTTGGGAGATAGAAGTATTACGCGAAATGAACCCGGACCTTGATTTCGGTTTCTTCCCAATGCCGTCTGCTGTCGGCAAGGAGCCAACCATTACGACTTGGGTTGATGGTTCTTTTGCAATTAATGCTAACTCTAAACATAAAGAATCCGCAAAGACATTCTTGGAATTCCTAACGACAGAGGAATTTGGTCAGCTATTTACAGAAGAATTTAAAATGATCAGTGCCATTCCTGGGATTACAACCAATGATGAACTTGTCAATTCTTTAAGTAAAGCGGTCGAAGAACGACCAACGCCATACATGTTTGTCGTTCATTTTACGGGAGGAAATCCTTCCACAAAGGCAACGCTTGAAACAGAATTGCAAGGAATGTATTTAAATAAACAATCTCCAGAAGAAGTTGCGCAAAAAGTACAGGAGAATGCAGCTACATGGTATGAACCATTCAAGAAATAAGGTGGCGGCGACTATGCAGGTGAAACATGAAATTATTTCTACTAACCGAGTCAAACAAAGGAAGGGGAAGAGGTGGAGTGTCCACCTCTTCCCCATTCCTGCTCTTATTATTTATGGATTGTTCATTGTTTACCCTTTGGCAGCAGCACTCACATATAGTTTTTTTGATTGGAAAGGCATTAAAAGAGGCGCTTTTATTGGCCTTCAAAATTTCAAAAATCTATTTACTTTAGAGCCATTTGCGGGGTTATTTTGGAATGCTTTTCAACATAATGTACTTTATTTCGTTTTACAAATGGTTGTACAAAATGGGCTTGCGTTTTTATTGGCATTTATAGTTTATAAAAAAATTCGGGGAGCGGAATTTTTTAAAATTGCTTTTTTCTTGCCGCGTTTATTATCTGTGATTGTGGTTGGATTTTTATGGAAGCTCATTTTGAATCCAAATTACGGGGCTTTAAATGTGATTTTTGGTAAATTCGGTTTGGAAACATTACAAAAGGCTTGGTTAGGTGATCCGAAAACAGCATTAACCGCCATTATTTTAGTGAACTGCTGGTTTGGTTTAGGATTTAGTGTGTTGATTTTCTTAGCTGGATTTCAGGCCATTCCCAACGAATTAGTAGAAGCGGCAACATTGGATGGGGCGAAGGGCGGTCCTATGCTGCGAAAAATTTATTTACCATTAATGATACCTTCCATCATGATCATGACAGTTTTAACGTTTATTCAATCATTTGAAGCGTTCGAGTTAGTGTACGCTATGCAAGGATCGGATGGTGGACCATACCACTCGACAGATACATTAGCCGTATATTTTTATCGCCTCGCATTTGGCGGTTCATCGGGAGGTGATTCTACAGCGATTGGATTAGGTTCAGCGCTGGCAACGGTTTTATTCATTTTTATCGCTACGTTCACCATTTTTATCTTAAAAGTAATGCAGAAAAAAGAAGTGGAAATGTAGGGGGTGGGATACATGAAAAAGACAGTTTGGACGAGCACAGTTTATTACGTCATTGTTTCTATCTTTGCCGCCACAAGCTTGTATCCAATTCTATTAATGTTACTTTCATCATTTAAATCAAGTATAGAAATATTTAAGAATCCATTAGCTTTTCCTAGAAAATTCAGTCTCGATACGTATAAAAGTTTATTAGAACGAGTGCCTTTTACTGATTATTTTTTAAATAGTGTCATAGTAAGTGTTGTTTCTGTTTTGCTTATCACAATTACTTGTTCACTCGCGGCTTATTATATCGCCAGGTTCAAGTTTTACTGGAATAACTTATTATTTTTATTATTCTTAATGGGAATGATGATTCCGATAAAATTAGGCATCGTACCATTGTTCATATTAATGAATGATTTAGGGCTGATTAATTCCCTTTGGTCACTTATTTTTATGTATACCGCTACTGGGATACCGCTCTCGATTCTCATTTTAACAGGGTTTTTCAAGACGATGCCGGTTGAACTTGAAGAAGCTGCACGTATTGACGGTGCATCAGACTTACGAATTTTGTGGAATGTAGTGCTGCCATTAATGCGGCCAGCACTAGGTACTGTCGTGATAATCAATTTTATTCAGTCATGGAATGATTTCTTCTTTCCGTTAATTTTCATTACAGAAGAATCGAAGAAGACAATCCCGGTAGGTATGCTATCGTTATTCGGGGAACACTCGGCTGATTGGGGAGCATTATTTGCAGGCTTAACCCTATCATCACTGCCAATGATTGTTCTGTTTTTCATTGCATCAAAACAATTTATGGATGGTTTAACAGCTGGAGCCATTAAGTAACAAGGACAAAAAAACGTTCAGACGACATTGCGTCAATGAACGTTTTTTTACTTATTGTTGATTTTCCATTTATTAAATTCAAGGAATTCACGGAATTCTTGTTTAGAAATCCCAGATGACATGGCTTCCCTAACGAGATCTTCCCAGTCACGATCCAAATTCCCCGAATGTTCGGATTCGCCATGAAGTAGTGAATTAACTGAAATATCCAAGACGGACGAAACTTTTTCAAGAAATTGGATAGACGGGTTTGATTGGATATTCCGTTCAATAGAGCTTAAATATGATTTTGCAACTCCGGCTTTTTCCGCCAATTCTGATAAAGACATTCCCTTTTTCTTTCTATAATCACGTATGCGCAAACCAATCATGAAAATCTTCACCTTCCTTACAGCAGATTATATCATATAACGAAGGTTTGTTTCATATTTAGAACACAGTAAAATGTTTTTTTATGTACTGTGAAAAAATACGAGAACACTATTAATTATTAGACTTCTGCTGGAAAAAATTGCGAATACTTTCAGCACTAATACCCGCGTCAAGTGCTGCTAAAATTAATTCAATCCATTCTTCGTCCAACTGTTCCGTTTTAATCTTTGCCGTAGTCACCATAATGACCTCCTAAAATACATAACGTAGTTTTAGGTAACCCAGCTGCCATAGTAAAAATGCATACCGTAGGCCTGTGGCTTTGCGTATCTGCCTTTCGATCAGACTTGCCTTTTTCTATAAAGTATCTCTATGTGTCTAGTATAGGCATTATGATAGTCACAGTCTTAAAAAAAATGTCGATGTCGAAGAGTTTCTTGAAAATTATAAATATGTATTTATTCGTATCATTTTGTCAGAGAACAGAAAAATAAGTTGTAAAAAAGTGGAAAGCATGGCTTTTTACTCGTACATTAGATAGGCCAAAAATAACGATGTAAAACATAATGTAGAACAATGGAAGAATCCGTCGATAATGATCGAAAACTTTTATTGATGTTCTTGATACTTACTTTCCTTTGAAATCATCTCTAAATATGTTAATTCTTCATCAGTAAGTGGTGCTGTGTTTACAGCGCGTACATTATCCTTTATTTGTTCTATTGAACTTGCTCCAGTCACCACAGCAGCAACAGCTTCATGAGCCAGATTAAATTGAAGAGCAACTTCATTTAGTGTCCTTTGTCCACGTAAAATATTTGCTTTAATACTATCGTGCAACTCTTTAATTTCGATAGCGGAATAATTAAGATAACCTTTTTCCGCATGGTCAATTTCGGGGGATTCCAACATTTTGTCACTTAAAAGGCCTTTTGCGACTGAGCCTCTTGTAACAATACTTATGTCATGCTCACTTAATAGGGACATTAATTCTTCAGGCCGGCGGTCGAGCAAACTATATTGCATCATGATGCTGACTATGGAAGAATTCTGAACGTAATTACGAATTACGTTTGGGCGGATGGAAGAAATTCCGTAATGACGGATTAACCCTTCTGCTTTCAATTCTTCGAATGCTTCAATTGTATCTTCGCTTGGATCATTAATCGTCCCCCCGTGAAGCTGATATAGATCGATATAGTCTGTTTTAAGTCGGTGAAGGCTATCTTTCACCGCTTCTTTTATATATGCCCTAGAAGGATCCCATCTCCAGCCTTCTTTCATGTCATTCCAACGATTTCCTACTTTTGTTGCGATAATTACATCTTCGCGTCTAGATGAAAGTGTTTTTCCAATAATTTCCTCATTCACACCGAAATCATATAAATCTGCTGTATCAAAATAATTGATTCCTGAATCTAAAGCCGCTTCAATAATATGTGTTGCTTTTTTTTCTTCCGTCCCGATAGACATACACCCGAGCCCGATTTTTGAAACCCATAAATCTGAATTTCCAAGTTGTCTTTTTTCCACTTCAATCCCGCCTCTCAAAGTCTTTTATTTATTTTAACGTGAAACGTCTATCTTAAACAAAATTAATGTTCTTTCAGCTGTGTGATAATATGATTGATGATTGGGGAAAGCAATACGAGAAGGAGTGGATATAGATGAAAAAATTCGAAGAAAAAACAATAAGTACAAACAATATTTTTAAAGGGAAAATTATTAGCTTACAGGTGGATGAGGTAGAACTTCCCGATGGAAAAACAGCTAAACGGGAAATGGTCAAACATCCAGGTGCAGTAGCAGTCATTGCAATGACTGAAAACGGAAAGATCATTATGGTGGAGCAGTATCGGAAAGCGCTTGAGCGTTCACTGCTTGAAATACCAGCAGGAAAACTGGAGCCTGGAGAACAGCCTAAGCTCACGGCTGCGCGTGAATTGGAAGAAGAGACAGGGTATACGGCTGGTAATCTGGAGCATCTTATTTCATTCTATACCTCCCCAGGTTTTGCTGATGAGCTCATCCATTTATATATAGCTAAGGAATTGAAAAAAGTAGAAAATCCAAGAGCGGGTGATGAAGATGAGTTTGTTGAGCTGCACAAGCTTACGATAGAAGAAGCTGTAAAATGTGTAGAGGACAGACGCATTTATGATGCTAAAACAGCCTACGCCGTTCTTTATTTACAGCTCCAGTTGGCGATGGGAAAAATATGAACGAGTATTTTGTTGATTTACACATTCATATCGGTAGAACATTTACAGGAAAACCTGTGAAAATTACCGCAAGCAAAAATCTCACATTAACAAATATTTTAAAGACGGCAAAGTATCCGAAAGGACTCGATATAGTCGGCGTAATCGACTGTCACTCGCCGGAAGTGATGATGGAAATCGAGCAATTGCTTAATAAAGGTGACCTGGTGGAAATTGAAGAAGGCGGTTTTCGGTTTGATAATGAAGTAACGCTTATTCCCGGATCGGAAATTGAGATTTATGATCAAAACTGTAGCGGGCCAATCCATGTTCTAAGTTATTTACCTAACTTTGACGCTTTAAAGGAGTTTTCAACATGGATGTCTTCAAGAGTAACGAACCTCCAGCTCAGTACCCAAAGAATGTATGAAGATGCGAAAACATTACAGCATTTTGTAAAATCATTAGGCGGACTGTTTATTCCGGCACACGTTTTTACACCATTCAAAAGCTTATATGGAAAAGGTGTGAAGGCTTCTCTAGAAGAGATTTTAAGACCAGACTTGATTGATGCGATGGAACTTGGATTAAGTTCAAATACTTTTATGGCGGATAAAATTGCAGAAATGCATAACTACACATTCGTCACCAATTCGGATGCTCATTCATTGCCGAAAATGGCTAGAGAATATCAACGTATGAGATTGGAGTCTCCAACATTCAGCTCACTTGCGAAAGCATTGCACAGTCAAGATGGGAATAAAATAATGGAAAACTATGGACTCAATCCATATCTAGGTAAGTATTATCGGACAACTTGTGCTATTTGCTTTGAACCGCAGCGTGGAAGTGTTTGTGCCAATTGTGGGTCGAATAAATTTACAAAGGGAGTATCCGAACGGATTGAGGAATTGGCTTCCAAAGAAAATGCTCCTACACGACCGCCGTATGTCCACCAAGTACCATTAGAGTTTTTGCCGGGTCTCGGCACGAAAACGATGGAAAAATTGTACGACCACTTCGGGTCTGAAATGAATATCCTTCATCGGGTTTCGGTGGAGGAACTGAAAACTGCAGTGAAAGAAGATTTAGCCAAGCTCATTATAAAAGCGAGAAGTGGAGAGCTTCAATTGGAGTTAGGCGGAGGTGGGCGATATGGAAAAGTCGCAAAAGATTTAGAGTAAGGAAACAAACGAAAACAATGAATCGATGTCATACTGGCTGCTTGTCCTACATATGATGTATCAATCGTGGGACAGGAGGAAGCAAATGATGCGTAATAGACTCTCTACTAACATAATCACTCGTCATTTCCAAGAATATTCTTCTATTTACACATTCATTATGGTGTTATTTTTAATGGGTGTAATTTTTGGAGCCATTATTGTAAATAGCTTATCGAGTCATCAAAAGGAAGATCTTTTTTACTATTTAAACCAGTTTTTCGGTCAAATTGGTGAAGGGAAGATGGTTCCTCCCGAAGAATTGTTAAAATTAAGCTTTATTCATAATGTGAAATTTGCGGGCTTGATATGGGTACTTGGTATATCTATTATCGGTTTTCCGCTTATTTTCATTTTATTATTTATTAAAGGAATTGTCGTGGGCTTTTCTGTAGGCTTTCTTGTAAATCAAATGGGCTGGAATGGCTTGCTGTTGTCATTCGTATCCTTGCTGCCACAAAATTTACTCATTATACCCGTTTTTATTTTTATTTCCGCCTGTTCCATCGGGTTATCCATGAAATTAATCAGGAAAATATTCATAAGGCAAAGTCTTCCCTTTCAGCTTGTTCCTGTTTTTGCCAGCTATTTTATGGTGTATATTGGTGCTATGGCCATCATAACTGTCGCAGCAAGTATAGAGGCATATATTGTCCCAGCGCTGATGAAATCAATACTTTCGACTATCGCTAAATAATGGTTGAATATTTAAAAAAACAACCTTTTATAAGGGGATAATCCTCTCTTTTTTATAATTATTTTAGTTTGATTATCCCTTCCTATCTGCTATAATATAGTGGATAGTGGCGAGGGAGGATACATACGTATGGAAAGTCGCATTGATCGAATTAAGAAACAACTGCATTCTGCCAGCTATAAGCTTACTCCCCAGCGTGAAGCCACGGTTCGGGTGTTACTTGAACATGAGGAAGATCACTTGAGTGCAGAGGATGTTTATCTCCTGGTTAAAGAAAAATCCCCCGAAATTGGCCTTGCAACTGTTTATCGAACATTAGAGCTTTTAACAGAATTAAAAGTGGTCGATAAAATCAATTTTGGCGATGGTGTATCCCGTTATGATTTAAGGCAGGAGGGCGCTGCACATTTTCATCATCATTTAGTTTGTATTGAATGTGGTGCAGTGGACGAAATACAGGATGATTTATTAGGGGATGTCGAAAAAATTGTCGAGCGTGACTGGAATTTTAAAATAAAAGATCACAGACTCACATTCCATGGCATCTGTTGGCGTTGTCACAAAAAATCGGATGAAAAAACTGAAAACGATAAACAATAAAAAGCCTTTTCCGCCTATACGGAAAAGGCTTTTATATTTTTGAATAAAATTAGACAAGCTGGGCATATGATGATAACAGGAAAAGCGGAAGGCGGCTGTTTAGGGGCGACAAGCACAAGGTGGCGCTGACAGAAGGCGTAGTTTGCCTTCAGAAGCGACTGACTTGTGACCTCGAGCCCCTGCCGCCTGGAGCTGGACAAAGAAAAGCGGAAGCGCCTGTTCAGCCCCGACAAGCAAATGTTCTGAGGCAAAAAAAGTCCGGTCTTGACTTTTATTGCCTCAGGTTATTTGACCTCGAGGGGCTAGGCGCTGGAGCTGGACAAAGAAAAGCGGAAGGCGCTGTTTAGCCCTTGGACAGTGAAAAGCAAAGGAATGATAACTAATGAGGAATCTAATAAAAGTATTCTTTGGGACAATTCGGCTGTTTTTGTTATTTGCGGGATGCACTATCCTCTTTTATTATGGTATCATGTGGATAAATCAGGAATATGAAAATTATCGGCGTTATGATGAGCCGGAAGGAAGCGCAGTTAAGGCATTTCAGCCAATCGAAAGTGGGGAAAACGGCTGGTTTGAGCGCTTGATGCTTTTTTATCGAAATGGAGAGTAATGTACAATGCGAGATCGGCTTCAGGATTTTATCCACTTTATGATTGTGGAAAAAGGATTGGCCAAAAATACGGTAGTATCCTATGAAAGAGACTTGAAGCATTATCTTCAATACTTGCAACAAGTAGAGCAGTTACAATCGCTGGACACTGTTTCCAGGATACACATTATACAATTTTTATCCTATTTAAAAGACCAGGGAAAGTCAGCTAAAACGCTTGCCCGTCATATTGCCTCAATTCGTTCATTCCATCAGTTTTTACTGCGTGAAAAAGCAGTTGAACAAGATCCGACGGTTCATATTGAGACACCGCAGCTCGAAAGAACATTACCAAAGGTTCTTAATTTCCAAGAAGTTGAATCATTATTGGAAACCCCCGATAAAACTACGCAATTTGGTATAAGGGATAGGGCGATGATTGAACTATTATACGCAACGGGAATTCGTGTAAGTGAACTTATTTCATTGGACATGGAAAACGTGCATTTAACAATGGGGTTCGTTCGTTGTATAGGGAAAGGAAATAAAGAGCGAATAATACCAATTGGCAATATTGCATCAAAAGCAATTGAAGAGTATTTACAAGAATCGCGTCCGAAATTAAGAAGCGCGAAATACAAGACTGAAGCATTGTTTCTTAATCATCACGGAAATCGTCTGACAAGACAAGGATTTTGGAAAATAATTAAAAAGTTGGCATCCGAAGCCAAGATTGAAAAAGAGCTTACCCCCCATACACTTCGCCATTCGTTTGCCACCCATTTACTTGAAAATGGAGCAGACCTCAGAGCAGTCCAGGAAATGCTTGGACATGCCGATATTTCAACGACTCAAATCTATACCCACGTCACAAAAACGAGGTTGAAAGATGTATACACAAAATATCATCCTAGGGCTTGAAGCGAATATCCGGGTCGGACATACTGTTTAACTGGCACAGTCTTATCCCGTACGAATGCTGATGGATCCGCCTCCGAGCGGGTTAGTTTTTTTCTGCCATCTAACGGGGTATGATACTCATATGCACATCAAAGAGGAGGCAACACAATGGAAAATTCAAGTTATAAAAGAATTCATTTAATAGTCCTAGACTCAGTGGGAATCGGGGAAGCTCCTGATGCCGCTTTATTTAATGACGAGGGTGCAGACACATTAGGACATATCGCAGAAAAGATGAACGGTCTGACTATGCCGAATATGGGGAAAATGGGCCTTTCAAATATTAAAGCAATAAAAGGGATTGAAAAAGCAGAAAACCCACTTGCTTACCATACAAAAATGCAAGAGACATCTAGAGGAAAAGATACGATGACTGGACATTGGGAGATCATGGGACTTGTTACAAGTCATCCATTCAAGGTCTTTCCTGATGGTTTTCCGGAACTACTGATTACACAGCTTGAACGGGCATCAGGTAGAAGTATTATTGGAAATATACCAGCTAGTGGAACAGAAATTCTCGATCGTTTAGGCGAGGAGCATATGAAGACAGGAGCGCTGATCGTTTACACATCTGCTGATTCTGTTTTGCAAATTGCTGCGCACGAAGATATAGTTCCTATTGAAGAACTTTATCGGATTTGTGAAGCGGCAAGGGAACTGACGCTGGTGGATGAATTTAAAGTTGGGCGCGTCATTGCCCGTCCGTTTATTGGAGAGCCGGGTAATTTCAAGCGGACTCCAAACCGTCATGACTATGCTCTCAAGCCTTTTAGCAGGACGGTCATGAATGAAATGAAAGATAATGGTTTCGATGTGATTGCTATAGGTAAAATCAACGATATTTATGATGGCGAAGGAATTACTGATGCTGTCAGGACCGTTTCTAATATGGATGGTATGGACAAATTGATCGATGTAGTAGACAGTGAATTCACGGGACTCAGCTTTGTGAATCTGGTTGATTTTGATGCCCTATATGGACATCGGAGAGATCCGGAAGGATACGGGAAGGCTTTGGAGGAATTTGATGAGAGGATTCCAGAACTGCTATCTAAAATGAAGGAAGATGACTTGCTCATCATTACAGCTGATCATGGAAATGACCCGGTTCATCCCGGCACTGACCATACAAGAGAGTTTGTACCTTTAATTGTTTACTCGAAGCGTTTTAATGGAGGGGGCGAGCTGCCTATTCGTAAAACGTTTGCTGATGTTGGGGCCACTATTGCAGAAAATTTCAAGATAAAATGGCAAGGGGAAGGGACAAGCTTTCTAGAAAACTTGCATATTAAGGAGTAGAACTCATGTTTGAAAAAATAGAAAAAGCAGCGACTTTTATAAAGGATAGATATAAAGGCAATCCTAAAATCGGCTTGATTCTTGGTTCGGGTCTTGGTGTTCTTGCAGATGAAATCGAGCAACCTGTAAAAATTCCATACGAAGACATCCCGGATTTTCCAGTTTCAACCGTTGAAGGCCATGCTGGACAGCTTGTATTAGGTGATTTAAATGGAAACGAAGTAATAGCCATGCAAGGAAGATTTCATTTTTATGAAGGCTATGATTTTTCCGAAGTAACATTTCCGGTCCGAGTGATGAAAGCACTTGGAGTGGAGACATTGATCGTGACAAACGCGGCCGGCGGAGTAAACGAACAATTTCAGCCTGGTGATTTAATGATCATTACCGACCATATAAACAATATGGGTGGGAATCCGCTAATTGGAGCAAATGACTCGCGGTTGGGGGCAAGATTTCCTGACATGTCAGAAGCTTATAGCAAAAAGCTGATTGGTCTTGCAAAAGAAACTGCCACCAAGCTCAATCTAACGATTCGTGAAGGAGTTTATTTCGGTAATCCAGGTCCGATGTACGAAACGCCTGCTGAAGTAAAAATGATTCGTCTCCTTGGTGGTGACTCAGTAGGTATGTCAACTGTTCCAGAAGTAACGGTTGCACGTCATTCCGGTATAGAGGTTCTCGGGATATCATGCATCTCTAATCTGGCAGCAGGAATGCTTGATCAGCCACTTTCGCATGATGAAGTAATTGAAACAACAGAGAAAGTACGAAGCGAATTTCTTCGCTTCGTAAAAGCGCTGGTTGCCGCTTTGTAAACATAAGAATGGACTAAAAAGCCGAAGATGAGAATCTTCGGCTTTTTTCTATTTTAGTTGGTATAAAAAATACTACCTGGGGGACAATGGGTCTATGGAAAACATTACCGTTTTTTGAATGATAAAATCGGAGGGGTTAATATGAAAAGATTAGTAGGTGCATTGATCAGTTTTTTTATGATGTTCACCTTGTTAGGCTCCCAGTCTGTATTTGCAGCGGAGAAACAAGCTGAGCTTTCAAATGATTCAAAATCAGCTATCTTAATTGAACGCGATACCGGAACAATTTTATACGATAAAAATAGTAACGAAAAGCTGCCTCCTGCCTCCATGACAAAGATCATGACAATGTTGCTCATTATGGAAGCACTAGATAGCGGAAAATTATCGTTAGAGGAAAAAGTCAGGACGAGTGAATATGCAGCTTCTATGGGTGGGTCACAAATATTCCTTGAGCCAGGCGAAGAAATGAAAGTGAAAGAAATGCTGTTAGCCATTTCAATCGGATCTGCCAATGATGCATCAGTTGCGATGGCGGAAAAAATTGCCGGAAGTGAAGAAGCTTTCGTAGATATGATGAATAAGAAAGCTGCATCACTCGGACTTAAGAATACCCATTTCAAGAACACAACCGGTTTAACGGCAAAAGACCATTATAGTACTGCACATGATATGGCGATGATGGCAAAAGAATTATTAAAACATGAGGAAATTACCGATTTTACGAAGATGTATGAATCCTATTTAAGAGAAAATACAGATAATAAGTTTTGGCTCGTTAATACGAATAAGCTTGTGAAGTTCTACCCCGGTGTCGATGGATTAAAAACAGGCTTTACAAGAGATGCCATGTATTGTTTAACTGCTACTGCGAAAAAAGATGGCATGCGAGTAATTGCAGTAGTATTCGGTGCCCCTACATCGAAGAGCAGAAATGCGCAAATAACAAAAATGCTCGATTTCTCTTTTTCCCAATACGCAACTCACCCGGTATATAAAAAAGGTGCAACACTTGGAAAAGTAAAAATAAGCAAAGGTAATATAAAAGATATAAAAGCGGTAACTGGGGAATCGGTGTCAGTTTTGACCAAAAAAGGAGAAAAACTTGATCAAATAACGAAAGAAGTAAAATTGAAGGATCATTTAAAGGCTCCGATTCATAAAGGTGAAGAAGTCGGTATGTTGATTATCAAAAAAGATGGGAAAGTCCTAGTGAAGACAGCACTTACTGCAGAAAAAAGTGTGAAGCGTGCCAGTTGGTGGGATTTATATAAACGATCATTCGGATTATTCACCCATTCCAAATAATTTTAAAAAAATTAGCGAATTAGTTCTAGTTTTGTCATGAGGAAGGAATTGGGACGATTGAAATAGAATTGACTCACTATACCTAAAAGCAAGGAGGCTAAGGATAGTGAGTCTATCAATTGATTTGGAAGTAATGCAAGATGTGTTATGCATTCGCCTGTCAGGTGAATTAGATCACCATGCGGCGGAAGAACTAAGAAGAAGAGTAACGGAATCGATTGAGAAAGATCAAATCCTTCATATCGTTTTAAATCTTGAAAAATTGACCTTCATGGATAGCTCTGGTTTAGGCGTAATACTTGGGAGATATAAACAAATAAAATTGAAACATGGCGAAATGGTTATATGCGCTATTACCCCTCCAGTAAAGAGACTCTTTGAATTGTCTGGGCTATTTAAAATAATGAGACTGGAACCATCAGAGCAGTTTGCTCTTGAAAGATTGGGGGTCGCCTAACAAATGAGAAATGAAATGCAAATTCAATTTAGTGCGCTCAGCCAAAATGAATCATTTGCCCGAGTTACTGTTGCCGCATTTATTGCACAGCTAGATCCTACACTCGATGAATTGACAGAAATTAAAACCGTAGTTTCAGAAGCTGTTACCAATGCGATTATTCATGGCTATGAGCAAAATCCTGCTGGTATCGTCTATATTTCAGCAGCAATCGAGAACGATATGATTGATCTAGTCATTAGGGATAATGGAGTTGGGATTAAGGATATAGAAGAGGCAAAACAACCGCTATTTACGACTAAGCCAGAGTTGGAAAGATCAGGTATGGGTTTTACAATTATGGAGAACTTTATGGATCAGTTAGAAGTGGAATCACACCAAGGTACAGGCACAACGATTCGTTTAATAAAATATTTAACGAAAAACAAAGCGTTATGCAATTAAGGAGCCGCGCCTATGGATGTGGAACTTAAGAAAGAGACGAAGCAAGGATTTTTAAAAGATGCTGAGGTAAAGGAATATATTAAAAGAAGCCAAGAGGGAGATCAAGAAGCGAGAGACATTCTGGTTGAGAGGAATGTACGGCTTGTGTGGTCTGTTGTCCAACGATTCTTAAATCGTGGATATGAGCCCGATGATCTTTTTCAAATTGGCAGTATTGGCTTATTGAAGTCCGTTGATAAATTTGATCTTTCTTATGACGTCAAATTTTCAACCTATGCGGTTCCGATGATTATTGGGGAGATACAACGGTTTATTCGTGATGATGGTACAGTGAAAGTAAGCAGATCTTTGAAAGAGCTTGGAAATCGAATAAGAAAAGCAAGAGATGAGCTTGCTAAAAGAGAAGGAAAAGTACCAACGGTCGCTGAAATAGCTAACTATCTCGATGTCCCTCAGGAAGATGTCATCATGGCCCAAGATGCCGGACGCTCACCTGCATCTATTCATGAAACAGTCTACGAAAATGATGGCGATCCAATCACATTAATCGATCAGATTGCAGATCAAAATGACCATAAATGGTTTGATAAAATAGCACTGGAGGAAGCGATTCGCGGTCTTGATGAACGTGAAAGATTAATTGTTTTTCTTCGGTATTATAAGGATCAAACTCAATCGGAAGTAGCTGAAAGACTCGGAATATCACAGGTTCAAGTTTCCCGGCTTGAAAAGAAAATATTGGAACAAATGAAAGAACACATGGATGCCTAGCGGTGTCCATGTGTTTTTTGTTTTTTTAATTTAGGAAAGTATCGGATGGATTGAAGTTAGGCATTCCGTATAAAAAAATCCCTCATGCTAAATAATATGTGATACACAATTGGAAATGCGGGAAGTGAAAAAATGACATTCACAGTCTATATTCGGATGCGCCAACGAGTGGAAACAAAACAAGGAGGCAAGATTACTCTTTCACAAGCTGCCCAGATTATCGCTGCTGATGAGGTTTTTGCTGTGCTCAAGGATATTGAGGTATATCAACTTAATCAATCGGATAATAACTTGGCGGTTCTAGATGTTATGAGTGTCATAAAAAAAATATACGAATATTTTCCTGAATCAGATATTCAAACAATCGGACCTAATCAAACCATTATTGAAATGATTAAAGAAAAGAAATCTCGCTATCCTTTGTTTATCGCTGTCTGGCTGCTGCTTTTTATCGGTGCTGGACTTGCCATCCTTAATTTTCATGAAGAAGTCAGCATGCAGGCAGTTCATCAAAGGCTCTACTGGATGATTACGGGGATTCATAATAAAAAGCCATTACTTCTTCAAATTCCATATTCATTCGGTATAGGACTTGGAATGGTATTATTTTTTAATCATATTTTCAAAAAAAGATTCAATGAAGAGCCAAGCCCACTGGAAATCGAAATGTTTAATTACCAGCAGGACCTAGACCGCTATGTAGCTATTAATGAAAACAAAGAGAGTGTTAGGCATTTGAATGGTGATTAAAAGTGTCGCTTTAATCGTCATTGGCTTGGCGGGAGGCTTAGCGGTTGGCAGTGGTTTTGTGGCTTTTTTAACCGTCTTGGGTATTATTCCTCGCTTAACTCAGCTAACGAAAACAGGAAATATGATTCGCTTTTATGAATGGGCGGTAATTTCCGGGGCAGTTGTTGCTGTATGGATTGGACTGAGAGATCTTTCATTTCATTTATTTACTTGGATAATGGTTCCTATTGGACTGTTTTGTGGAACTTTCGTCGGTATGCTTGCTGCGGCACTAACTGAAGTATTAAATGTAATGCCCATCCTATCAAAAAGAGTTGGGGTGGATGGAAAGATCTTAATGCTCTTAATGGCGATCGTGCTAGGGAAAATTTGTGGTTCATTGTTTCAATGGCTGTATTTCATTAATGATTAAAAATATTTTCTCGTGAAAGGAGGAAGCATGATGAAGAACAAAGATCTTTCCATTGAGAAAAGAATCGATAAAGACCTTGATAATCTTGAAAACTTTTTTAAAAAGAGGGTAGGACTAGGCACGAGCTTTGATATCGGACAGCGGAAATTAGTTATTTTGAAGAAAAGGGTAGATATTTATTACGTAAATGGTTTAACCGATTCGATTTATATTATCCAAATTATTAAAGAACTAGTGAATTTAAATAATAATGAAAAACCCACGAAAAAAATCTATGAGCTCATAGAAAACAGGCTCGTCCACGAATCCGTTGAGAAAGTGAACACATTGGATGAGATGGTCGATCAAGTGTTATCGGGTTTAATAGCCGTTGTTATAGAAGGAGAAGAAACTGCCTTAATCATCGATGTACGCAGCTACCCCGGAAGACAACCGGAAGAACCAGATACAGAAAAGGTTGTACGGGGCTCTAGAGATGGTTATGTAGAGAATATTGTCGTAAACACAGCATTAACACGAAGGAGAATTCGTGATGAAAGGCTAAGATTTGAAATTATTAAAGTAGGTGAAAGATCCAAGGCAGATGTTGCGATTGGATATATTGACGGCATCGCCAATCCCGATCTTATCGAAACGATTAAAAAAGAGCTGAAAGCAATCGATATCGACGGAATTACGATGGCAGACAAAACGATCGAGGAATTCGTTATGAAACAAGGATATAATCCGTATCCCCTTGTCCGGTATACAGAAAGGGCGGACGTAGGCTCAATTCATTTGTTGGAAGGACATGTCCTAATCTTTATCGATACCTCTCCAAGTGTCATTATTACTCCAACCACTTTCTTTCACCATGTACAGCATGCTGAAGAATATCGGCAGTCACCTGCTGTCGGTACATTTGTCCGCTGGACGAGGTTTTTGGGCATATGGGCTTCGATCTTCCTCTTGCCGCTATGGTTTCTTTTCGTCCTTGAACCGTCTATGCTGCCAGAAAAGCTTGCCTTTATAGGACCAAATAAAGAATCGGAAATCCCGTTAATCATTCAACTGCTATCGGCAGATCTTGGGGTAGAGTTTTTAAGAATTGCTGCTATTCATACGCCTACACCGCTTTCAACCGCTATGGGCTTAATCGCCGCAGTCCTCATTGGTCAGATTGCCGTCGATGTAGGTTTATTCAATTCTGAAGTTATCCTTTACATTTCACTAGCAGCTATCGGGACATTTTGTACACCAAGCTATGAATTGAGTGTGGCGAATAAAATGGTAAGAATGCTGCTGCTTATTTTAGTAGCGATATTCAAGGCTCCCGGCCTAATTATTGGAACTACGCTGTATATTCTTTTTCTTGCATGGTTACGCCCGCTAAATGCGCCTTATTTATGGCCTGTGTTGCCGTTTAACCCTGCAGCTTTCGTGCATATTTTAATTCGGCGTACAGTACCGGGAGCCAAGCTCCGACCAAGTATTGTACATCCGCGTGATAGGTTTCGTCAGCCGCCAAAATGATCAATAATCCATTGCAGAAAAAATTATAGTATGGTAAAGTTTATGAAACTTATCAGGAAGGCAACGTACTCGCCCTTCCGGTACGGCTAATGCTTTGAAAGCAATCGGTATGGATCCCGATTGCTTTATTATTAGTTGATATATGCATGTGGGAGGGAAAAAAATGCACTTATACGGTACAGCTGAAATCAATAAAAGTGGACATTTGGAAATTGGCGGGAAAGACACGATTGAACTTGTTGAAAAATATGGTACACCTTTATATGTTTACGATGTAGCCTTAATAAGGAAGAGAGCAAGAGCTTTTAAACAGACATTTGAAAAGCTTGGAATTAAAGCGCAAGTAGCATATGCAAGTAAAGCATTTTCAACCATTGCTATGCTTCAACTCATTAAGGAAGAAGGACTCTCACTTGACGTAGTATCGGGCGGAGAACTATTTACTGCGCTCAAGGCGGATTTCCCAGTTGAAAAGATCCATTTTCACGGTAATAACAAAAGTGAAGACGAGCTTGTTATGGCATTGGAGCACCGAGTAGGTTGTATTGTTGTGGACAATTTTCATGAATTGCATATGCTCCATCACCTCTGTCAGGAAAGACAACAAGTAGTAAATATCTTAATCCGCGTAACGCCCGGGATTGAAGCACACACTCATGATTATATTTTAACTGGGCAAGAAGATTCAAAGTTTGGCTTTGATTTACAAAACGGTCAAGCAGAAACGGCTCTACAATTGGCAGTAGAAAGCAAATTTTTAAATGTGTTAGGTCTTCATTGTCATATTGGTTCGCAAATTTTTGAAACTACGGGCTTTATTTTAGCTGCGAAGAAAATCCTTGAAAAAATGGCAGAATGGCAAACTTCATTAGGATTTACCCCGAAAGTATTAAATTTAGGTGGCGGATTTGGAATTCGTTATACTGATGAAGATACGCCTTTGGATCCCGCTCATTATGTTGAAGAAATGATTCAGGAAGTTAGAAAAGCAACAACAAGACTCTCCCTGCCTATGCCTGAAATCTGGATAGAACCGGGAAGATCACTTGTGGCAGATGCAGGTACAACCCTATATTCGATTGGGTCAAGTAAAGAAGTGCCCAACATAAGAAAATATGTAGCGGTCGATGGTGGAATGACAGATAATTTAAGGCCTGCTCTTTACGATGCAAAGTATGAAGCAATTTTGGCCAACCGCGCCAATGAAGAACCGAAAGATCTTGTTTCCATCGCAGGTAAGTGTTGTGAATCCGGCGATATGCTTATTTGGGATTTATCATTGCCAGACGTGGGTACTAACGATATATTAGCAGTGTTCTGTACAGGAGCATACGGTTATTCCATGGCCAATAATTATAACCGAATTCCTCGTCCACCTGTTGTCTTTGTTGAAAATGGACATGATCAATTAGTTGTACAACGTGAAACATACGAAGATTTACTTAGGCTTGATCTTCCTTTTACTGAAAAAACCCAGCACACTAGTTGATAGGCGCTGGATAATAGAAAAGCGTAAGCGCGCTTTTCTTACATATTTGCTAAATAAGTGAATAGTCGATACAATTATCTTTATAGGCAGCACATTTTATTAGAGTGTGCTTATGTTAGAGTAAGGGGTGTTCATGCTTTGCGTAATAGGAATATTACCTTATATATTTTGATCTTAACTGTAGCAATTATGTGGGGACTTGCTTATTGGCTTTTTATCGCGCCAAATCGTTAATCAGCATACAGTTGAATTTCTTTAAAAATCCGCAAGTGGCAACTGTTTTGAAAATGCCTTCAAAGGATGAAAAGCTGGATACCTAGCTCGCCTCCCGGAAAAAAGAAAAACGAGGGATCTATTATGTTAATTCGTTATAAGAAAGCCTATGAAAAGATTGCGATGGGCCTTCTCTCATTTATGCCGAATGAAAAAGACCTTAAAAAACTACAAACCACAATGAAAAATTATGAGTCAGAAAGTAGCTGGCAGCTTTTTCTATGGAAGGACGAAGATATCACGGGATTAATCGGTGTGGTTATACATGATGATCAAGTGGAAGTACAGCATATTTCTGTCAATCCATCCCACCGTCATGAAGGTATTGGGAAAAGTATGTTAAAATCTCTAAAACAGCTTCATGAAGATAAAACATTCATTCCGACTGAGTATACGGCAGCTTTTTTTGAAAAATGTAACTTTCTTAATGACGAAAGCTCGGATGAATAAATCATCCGAGCTTTATAGCGTCTAGCTCCAAGCATGCGCTTTTGTCATTATGCTAAAAGTAATTTTCTTTCTCTACTTTTTGCTTCTAGGGCAAATTTTCGTTCTGCAACAACATCTGAACGATCACGCATTTTATGCTTGTGAATAATGGATTGAGAAGTATGATCATCTATGTCTCCCCATTCATAACCTAGCTTTACACATTGCTCGACGCATAAATTGAGCAGCTCGCGGTTGTTAATTGGGAGGTTAATTGCCATATAAGGCATATTATTCATCATCTGTAATCTACTATTTTTCAATTTTGTTATTAAGTGTTGATGATTGATACCTAGTGTTTCTGTTTCTTGCTGTTTATATGTTAATAGGTGGACTGCTTTATCCATCATTTTAACCGCGCCTTTTTTATTTCCTCGACGGTAATGATAAAAGCTTACTGCAACTTGTATCAGCCCCACCCAGATTGAGTTTCGATGCATTCCGCAATTCTTCCAATGCTCTTCGAGAACTTCATGACATTCAAAATAATCTCTATCTCCATGGAAGTGAATTAAAAAGTTTATATATAGTGTAGGAAAACCCAAAGATGCTGCTCCTTTCTCTATATTAATAGTTGACTAAAGTATAATTATAACATATTTTTAAACGATGTTTGTGATGCCCTATCTATTTCCGGTTTTTCTTCATTTTCTGGTCGCGCTGTTATATGATAAGGAATGGACATTTTATAATGTAATTCAGTTGTGGAATTGGTGATTAAATGGAATACCAAGTAAAAATTGATGCTTTTGAAGGACCGCTAGACCTTTTATTACATCTCATCAATCGTCTCGAAATTGACATTTACGATATTCCGGTAGCGGAAATATCTGAACAGTATTTGATTTATATCAATGCAATGACGGAATTGGAGCTTGACGGAGCAAGCGAGTATTTAGTGATGGCTGCGACCTTGCTAGCTATAAAAAGCAAAATGCTTTTGCCTAAATATGACTATGATGATGAAATTGAAGAACATATATACGAGGAAGAAGATCCAAGAGATGAACTTGTTGAACAATTAATTGAATACAAAAAGTTTAAGGAAGCCGCACAAGCATTAAAACAAAAAGAGTTTGAGCGCGGTCAAATGTATACGAAGCCACCAAGCGATCTTTCGGCATATGCGGAGTCAACTCACTCTCTTCATGTTGATTTCAATGTATCTATATATGATATGCTTGGGGCTTATCATAAGCTAGTAAGAAGAAAAAAACTAAAAAAACCCATCTCTGCAAAAATTTCAAATCAAGAAATCTCTATTGATGATCGAATGACGGAAATTCTTCATGAACTACGTAATAATGAATCTAGATTTAGCTTTTATGAACTTTTTCCAAATGATGATAAACAACATATAGTAATCACATTTCTTGCTGTGCTTGAATTGATGAAGCGTAACGAGATTCATGTTGAACAAGAAGGCATTTTTGGAGAAATTTTTTTAACAGGAAGAAAGGAGTCGGGGGCTGTTGGTTGATTCTAAGTTAATCGGAATTCTTGAATGCTTACTATTTGCTGCAGGTGACGAAGGTTTATCACTGAAGCAAATATGTACAACCATGGAAATCGTTGAGGATGAAGCAATCATCTTGCTTGAACAGTTGAAATCTAATTATGATCAAGATACAAGCCGAGGAATTACTGTAACAATTCTTGCCGAAACATATCAACTTGCGACGAAACGAGATTTTGCAGATTATTTAAAAAGGCTTGTAGAAAGCCCTGGACCTTCTACATTATCACAAGCTGGCCTTGAAACTTTGGCAATCATTGCTTACAAACAGCCAATTACAAGGGTGGAGATTGAGGAAATACGGGGTGTAAAAACAGAACGGCCGCTTCAGACTTTGGTGGCAAAAGGATTAATTAAAGAAGCGGGTAGAGCAGAAGGAACCGGTAGAGCCAAGTTATATGGTACTACTAAAGAATTTTTGGATTATTTTGGCCTTAAATCTCTAGACGAACTTCCAGAACTTCCTAACACATTGAATGAAGATGATCCGCAAGATGATGCAGATTTATTTTTCTCATCATTTAAAGAGCAAATTGAATAGATGCTGCAAATAACTGTCGTATCCACGGCAGTTATTTTTTTATACATATCAGAATAACAGAAGCATAAACTTGTACAAACTGGTGCTGAAAATATGGAAACGGGGAGCGAGTGAATGATAGCAAAAAGAAAAATCGTCTTTATTAGCCTAGCTCTTACATTGCTGCTTGCGATCCTCTTGCCAAAGAGTACATATGCCTTTTCGGTGAGTTCTTCTGGAGCAGTATTGATGGAGCAAAATTCAGGAAGGGTATTGTATGAAAAAAATCCTCATGAAAAACGGCGGATTGCTTCGATAACAAAAATAATGACAGCCATAATCGCTATTGAGTCCGGAAAAATGAATGAAACTGTAAAAGTTAGCAAGGAAGCCGTTTATACAGAGGGTTCATCCATATACCTTCAGCCTGGTGAACGAATAAAGCTCGAGGATTTGGTCTATGGTTTAATGCTCCGATCTGGCAATGATGCTGCACGGGCTATTGCTGAGCATGTTGGTGGCAGTCTTGAAGGCTTTGTCTATATGATGAATCAGAAAGCAGAGGAATTGGGGATGTCCAATACAGTCTTTGCAAATCCACACGGCCTGGATGATCATAAAAATCATTATTCCACACCTTATGATATGGCATTATTAACCCGCTACGCAATGTTAAACGACACATATCGAACCATATCAGGCACAAAAGTTTATAAATTTTCTCGGGATAAGGGTCCCCAAAGTTGGACAAACAAAAACAGGCTTTTAACCGAAAAATATAAATACTGTACAGGTGGTAAAACGGGTTTTACAAAACGGGCCGGACGAACACTTGTCTCAACTGCAGCTAGGAACGGAACTGAGCTAATCGCTGTTACGCTCGATGGTTCTGATGATTGGGATGATCATATAGCGATGTATGAGCTTGGATTTAATTCATATCCAATCCACACTGTAATGAATGAAGGGCCGATTTCAATTAATCTTAAAGGTACTAAAAATAAGAATCTATATTTAAAGGAATCTATTTATTATCCCTTGTCAAAAGAAGAGGAAGATGAAGTTAGAATTGAATACAAATTATTGCAAGAAGAGAAATTAGCCAAGATTACAGAAGGGCAAGTTGGCATAGCCATTCTTTATTTTCACGATGAACCAATTAAACGGGTTCCAATCTATATGGAAAAAATCGAAAAAAAAGAAACTTGGTGGCAAAAGCTGCAAAATCTATTATTTGGCCAGACTGGTGTGATGCACAATGATTAACTATATTTGGATCGCGATGACAGTCATTGGTCTGGTGTTTGCAGCTGCCAACGGAAAAATGAAAGATGTAAACGAAGCAATCTTTCATTCGGCTAATGAAGCAGTCACGTTATGTATAGGACTAATTAGCATTCTCGTTTTTTGGCTTGGAATAATGAGAATAGCACAGGAAGCCGGTTTACTGGCAAAACTATCTACATTATTTAAACCATTAATAATAAAGTTGTTTCCGGAAGTTCCGGATGATCATCCCGCGATTGGATATATCTTATCAAATATTATCGCGAATATGTTTGGTTTAGGAAATGCTGCTACACCTCTTGGAATTAAAGCAATGGAGCAGTTGAAAGCACTTAATGGCGGGAAGTCCTCAGTGAGTAGATCCATGGTGACCTTTCTCGCCTTAAATACATCGGGATTTACGCTCATCCCCACGACAGTCATAGCCATCAGAATGAAATACAATTCATCATCGCCTACTGAAATTGTAGGTCCAACTTTAATTGCCACCGTTTGCGCTACAGTCGCAGCCATTATGATTGATCGGTTTTTTTACAAGCGCCGAATTAGAAAGGGCGTGAAATAATCGTGCAGCTCATTTCCACAATTTCGTTATGGATTGTCCCTGTAATTATTGGAACTATATTACTTTATAGTGCATGGAAGAAAATACCGGCATATGAACATTTTGTGGAAGGTGGAAAAGAGGGTATTAAAATTGCCGTCTCTATTATCCCATTTTTAGTTGGCATGCTTGTTGCGATAACCGTCTTTCGAACATCAGGAGCATTAGATTTCTTTATCCAATTTATAAGGCCGTTGCTAGAAGTTCTCGGTGTTCCCGCTGAAATTGTTCCATTAGCTTTGATTAGGCCTATTTCCGGGAATGCAGCTCTTGGGTTGATGAGTGATATCCTCTCTGTTCATGGCCCTGACTCTTTAATCGGCAGGCTTGCCTCCACCATCCAAGGGAGTACGGATACTACGTTTTATGTATTGACAGTTTACTTCGGAGCAGTGGGAATAAAAAAAATGGGCGATGCATTAAAAGTAGGTTTATTGGCAGATCTTGTCGGAATTTCTGCCGCAATTATTATCGTAACTTTAATGTTCAGTTCTTAATCTGGACATTTTTTTTTGTTTTCAAGGGAATTAAGAGTAATCTTCCTTTGATTTTCACTTGACATATGTAATAATTCATACAGTAAAAGCCTGATAATTATGATGAGGTGGAAATATATGGAACGTTTGCAGAAAGTAATTGCTTATGCTGGTGTAGCATCGCGTAGGAAGGCTGAAGAGCTAATCCTTGAAGGTAAAGTGAAAGTGAATGGCAAGATTGTGAAAGAATTGGGAGTGAAAGTTTCACCTTCAGACAAAGTTGAGGTAAATGGAATCCCTCTTGAGCAGGAAGAAAAGAGGTATTTTCTACTCTATAAACCAAGAGGAGTTATTTCAGCCGTTACAGATGATAAAGGGAGAAAAGTGGTAACGGACTTTTTCCCACATATCGGAGAACGGATTTATCCAATTGGCAGGCTAGACTATGATACTTCAGGACTGTTGATATTATCCAATGATGGCGAATTTACGAATTTACTTGCCCATCCTCGCTTTGGCGTCCAAAAGACGTATATTGCAAAAGTGGAAGGCATTCCGTTAAAAGAGTCGTTAAAAAAATTAGAACGAGGAATTCGCCTTGAAGATGGTAAGACTGCGCCTGCAAGGGTCAAACTTAAGTCATTGGATAAGCGAAAAGGTAATGCAATTGTAGAGATTGTTATCCACGAAGGGCGAAATCGACAAGTACGAAGAATGATGGAGGCAATTGGTCACCCTGTTATAAAACTTAAGCGAGAACAATACGGGACACTTAATTTGCATGGATTAAATGCTGGAGAATTCAGGGAATTAACGCCGCATGAAGTTAAACAGCTACGAACATTAGCTGAGACAGGAAAAGGCATGCACAGGCTAAAATAAAGTTTCACATAACCTTCAAAACAAACAGCCAAGCATGGGCCATTACGATGTTATAATAACTGTTATGTGGCTAAACCCTCGGGAGGTAAGAATAGAAGTATGTCTGATAAGAAAAAAAGGCGCTTAATGATAAGGACGATTATTTTGTCCATTATGGCTGCGGCTGTAGTGTACACATTATATGCCAATTTTACGAAAGAAAAGCATGCGAAAATTTCCGTTGGTGACAAGGCCCCAGATTTTGTCTTAACTGACATGGAAGGCAATAAACATAAATTATCTGATTACGAGGGTAAGGGAGTATTTTTAAATTTTTGGGCTACATATTGTGATCCTTGTAAAGATGAAATGCCTGATATGAACAATCAATATAAGACATATAAAGATCTAGGTGTCGAAATTTTAGCAGTCAACGTAGGAGAACCGGAATTTTTAATAAATAACTTTTTGCAAAAATATCCACTTGATTACCCAATCTTAAAAGATAAAACGAAAGACATTATGTCGATGTACAAGATTTATAATTTACCTGCTACATTCCTAGTCGATCCCGAAGGCAAAATCACAATGATCGAAGAAGGAAGATTATCTGAAGCAAAAATAAAAGGAATGATGGAGAGTATTAAACCTTAATAGGGGAGTTAATCAATGAAAGAAGTAAAATGTGTTTGTGGTCATGTAAATCCGATCGGCACGATTTTATGTGAAGCATGTGGAAGGGCATTAACGGAAGAAGCAAAACAAGAAAGCCTGCATGATATGCGCTATGAAGGAAGTGCCCGTAGATCACAAACTTATAATAAAAGATATATAGATAAAATATGGAACTTTTTCTCATCTGTTAAAGTAGGCGTGTGGTTAATTGTTATTACATTGATTGCATCTGCACTTGGAACGATATTGCCTCAAGTGATGTATATTCCACAAAATATTCCACCTGCAGATTACTATGCCGAACAGTATGGTATCTTCGGAAAGATATATTATTTACTAGGTTTTCATGATTTATATAGTTCGTGGTGGTATTTATTAATGATTGCCTCCATTGGAATATCTCTCGTTATTTGCAGTCTGGACCGAGTAATTCCGTTATACAGGGCATTAAAGAATCAGCGGGTTAGCCGCCATGAAAGTTTTTTGATGAGACAACGATTATTTAACCGAATCGCCAGCACTGAACAGACAATACAAGATTTTGATATCGTCAAGAAACGTCTTAAAGAAAAAAGATATAAAATCAGTGAAGAAAATGGAAATATTCTTGCAGAAAAAGGACGTTTTTCCCGTTGGGGCCCTTATGTAAATCATATCGGACTTATTATCTTTCTTATTGGCGGTATGCTGAGGTTTGTCCCTGGCATGTATGTAGATGAGGTATTATGGCTGCGTGAAGGGGAAATCAAAACAATTCCAGGAACTCATAAAGAATATGTATTAGAAAATAAAAAATTCACAATGGAATTATATGATAAGGAAAAAGATAAAGAAGTGTATGGTGCTGCTCTTGATAGAATCGGTTCGGTCGTTAAAAGCTTCCAGTCCGATGTTGTTCTCTATAAGCGTGATCCTGAAAGCACGATCGGTGATAATGAGAATCTTATCAAGGAGAAGGAAGCCAAAATTCGCGTCAATGAACCTTTGAAGTTTGATAACTATGCCATCTATCAAGTCGACTATAAACTAGATGAATTTAAAACGATGACTTTCAATTTCTTAGAGAAAGCAACGGATGAAATAAAAGGAGAAGTAACGATTGATTTATTTGATCCTCAGCAGGAATATGATCTTGAAAATGGGTACAAGCTTGAATTATTAGGCTATTATCCTGATTTCTCAGGTTTTGCTAAAAGCGGTGAACCACTAACAGATTCAGCCGTACCTAATAATCCAGCTTTTTTATTTAATATGATATCACCGGAACATCCGGATGGCGAAAAAAGCTTTGCTGCAATACGGCAAACGGTTGAGCCGCTCGGTGAAACTGATTATAAGATGGCTTTTAAAGATATATCCACTCGTAATGCAACAGCGCTTACTGTGAGGAAGGATTTAACATTATGGATTCTTGCCATCGGCGGAGCTATTTTCATGATTGGTGTGATCCAAGGTTCGTATTGGAATCACCGAAGAATATGGCTGCAAAACGTTAATGGCAATATTTTAATTGCTGGTCATACGAATAAAAACTGGCATAGTTTAAGAAATGAAATTATGTACATCGTAAAAGATACGTCAATTCCTGTTACGATTGACCAGCAAGAGGAGAAAAAAAACGTCAAAGAAAGTGGGAAAACCGATGACGGATCTAGTAAAGATTAGCGGAAATTTTTTAGAAGTTTCATTTATTCTATATTTGATTGCGACACTATTTTTCGGCGGCGGTATTCGGGAGAAAAGAAGTCGTGAAAAACAGGCCGGGCCTAACAGGTGGTCAAAAATTGCTATTACCTTGACGATACTTGGTTTTATATCTCAGCTAGCATACTTTATTACACGCTGGATAGCCGGCGGTCATGCACCAGTTAGTAATATGTTTGAATTCACTACCTTTTTTGGAATGATGCTTGTTGGTGCTTTCATCATTATTTATTTCATTTACAAATTAAACGTACTTGGACTGTTTGCCCTAATTGTATCTATGTTGATGATTGCATTTGCCAGTATGTTTCCGAGTGAAATTAGTCCTCTCATCCCTTCACTTAAAAGCCATTGGCTTTATATACATGTAACAACGGTAGCAGCTGGACAGGCTATCCTAGCTTTAAGCTTCGTTGCGGGAATAATGTATTTGCTGAAATCTGTTGATACAAAAGCTAAGGATAAACGGGCTTTTTGGCTGGAAGCGATTATGTATACCCTTGTCTTAACGGTCGGATTTATTGTAATTTCTGTCTCGTTTTCAGTTGCAGGATACAACGCGGATTTTAACTGGATAAATAAAGAAGGACAAGAAAGACTCGCATCCTACCATCTTCCGGCAATTGTCGGGCCTCATGAAGGCGAACTGATGACGGAAGGTAAAATGGAGCCGATCGCAAGTATGCCAGCCATTATTAACGCACAAAAACTGAACACAGTTATTTGGAGTTTGTTAACCGGGTCTACTCTTTATTTACTATTTAGACTTATTTTTAGAAGGCGAATCAGCACAGCTTTGCAGCCAGTTGTGAAAAAAGTAAATTTGGATTTAGTGGACGAGATTGGATATCGTTCCGTGTTGATTGGTTTTCCAGTATTTACCCTTGGTGGCCTAATCTTTGCCATGATTTGGGCGCAAATCGCCTGGACGCGCTTTTGGGGCTGGGATCCTAAGGAAGTGTGGGCTCTTATTACGTTTTTATTCTATGCGGCATTCCTTCATCTAAGACTTTCAAGGGGCTGGCATGGAGAAAAATCGGCTTGGCTTGCCGTTGTCGGATTTGCCATTATTATGTTCAACTTAGTTGCTGTAAACCTGATTTTAGCCGGGTTACATTCATATGCTTAACGAGAAGCATGGTTCAACCTATAATCTAAGCCCTCACTCTTTAGGTGCGGGCTCCTTTCTTATACAATGTAGACAGATGAAAATTTAAGGGGGATTGTAAATGGAACAACAAATCAAAATTCTTGTCGTAGATGATGAAGATCGAATTCGTAGATTGCTTAGAATGTATTTAGAGAGAGAAAATTATGTAATCGACGAAGCTGCAGATGGCGAGGAAGCATTAGAGCTAGCCTTAAACAATGATTACAGTTGTATATTACTCGATTTAATGATGCCTGGTAAAGATGGAATAGAAGTATGTAAAGAACTGCGCGAAGAGAAAGCCACGCCTGTCATCATGCTGACCGCAAAGGGAGAAGAAGCTAACAGAGTCCAAGGATTTGAAGTGGGTACCGATGATTATATCGTTAAGCCGTTCAGTCCAAGAGAAGTGGTTCTTCGTGTGAAAGCGTTACTTAGAAGATCATCTCAAACAGGGTATTTACAGTCAGGTGCTTCAGCAAGAGATATTATTGTTTATCCACATCTTTCCATTGATCACGATGCTCACCGGGTAACTGCTGATGGCAAAGAAGTTAATCTAACACCTAAGGAATACGAATTGCTTCATTTTTTAGCGAAATCACCTGATAAGGTTTTCGATCGTGAACATCTTTTAAAAGAAGTTTGGCAATATGAATTCTTTGGAGATTTGAGAACAGTTGATACCCATGTTAAAAGACTGCGTGAAAAATTAAACCGCGTCTCAGATAAGGCTGCCGGAATGATTGTAACGGTCTGGGGAGTTGGGTATAAGTTCGAGGTAGGTCATGAATGAGGCTATGGCGTAGTGTAGTAGGGAAGCTCTGGATAACAATCCTCCTCCTCGTATCCTTCGTTCTAATCATTTTAACGATGCTGCTATTAGAGTTTTTTGATAAATATCATGTAAATCAAATAGAACAAGGCTTGGCCGAACAAGCAAAAAAAATATCCGGTATCATCGAAGCCCATGCAAATGACAGTCTTGGAGAGAAGATTGTTTTTGAGATAGTGGATGACCCTGTTGGTGTTGCCATTGCCTATAATAAAGAGAACTTTTTATTTTCACCAGATGCAGCTTTGCAAGGCTGGATACCCGCTGAAGTTTTTTTAAATGATAAGGATTTATCAAAAGTGTTTTCAGAAAGAGCAACCATTCGAAAAGAATTATCACTTACCGATACAGGTAGGAGAGGCAGCCGATATGAAAATTTCATCGTGGCAGGTGTTCCTCTAGAAGTTAAGGACGGTCAAAAAGGTGCAATTTTCATTTACCAATCACTTGCTGTATTGAAGGACACAACTCAAAAAACAACAAGGCTTATATTACTTGCTGCCGGAATTGCCATTATATTAACGACTATTTTTGCTTTCTTTCTATCGACTCGAATTACTTCTCCATTAAGAAAAATGAAAGAAGCTGCATTCGAAGTTTCGAAAGGGAAATTCGATACGAAGGTTCCATTTTTCAGTCATGATGAAATTGGAGAATTAGCCATTGCCTTTAATCAAATGGGTAAAAGACTAAAAATAAATATGAATGTATTAAGTCAAGAAAAAGAACAGCTAAAAAGTATTTTGAGTAGTATGGCGGATGGTGTTATGACTTTTAGTCAAGATGGTTCCATTCTAATTACGAATCCTCCGGCAGAACGCTTTTTACAACAATGGCATTACGAGAGTGAAGAAGACATTGCGGTACCAACTGAGTTAGCTGAACTCCTTTCTTTGGCGATTGAAACGGAAACTGAGCAGATTGGAGAGCTAAAGCTTCAAGGCCGCTATTATGTAATTATCATTAGTCCTTTATATACTCAAAATCAAGAAAGCGTGCGTGGTGCAGTCGCTGTTGTCCGGGATATGACTGAAGAGAGACGTCTTGATAAACTGCGGATTGACTTTGTCTCCAATGTTTCACATGAACTTAGGACACCGATTTCCATGTTACAAGGATATAGTGAAGCGATCATTGATGATATAGCTGAGTCAGAAAAAGAGAAGAAGGAACTCGCAAAAATTATTTATGATGAATCGCTCCGCATTGGCCGTCTTGTTAATGAGCTGTTGGATTTGGCAAGGATGGAAGCAGGCCACATTGCCCTTAATTATGAAGAAATAGATATTGAATCATTTATTAATCGAATAAAGTATAAATTTGGTGGGCTTGCGCGAGATCATAATGTAATGATTGAAAGTCGTATTGATTCTAGTGGACTTACTTTTAAAATGGATCCAGATAGAATTGAGCAAGTTTTGACAAACTTAATTGATAATGCGATCAGGCATACAAAAGAAAAAGGCTCCATCATGATTACACAAACAAAAAATGCAAAAGGTATCACTATTTCTGTTCAAGACGATGGAACGGGGATACCAGAGGAAGATCTCCCTTTTGTATTTGAACGCTTTTATAAAGCTGATAAAGCGCGTACGAGGGGAAGGGCTGGTACAGGCTTAGGTCTAGCTATCGCAAAAAATATTATTGATGCCCACAATGGTGAGATTTCGGTTCAAAGTAAACTAGGGCAAGGAACAACCTTTTCCTTCTTCTTGCCTGAAATATAGTGGAAATATGTTGAAAGTTGGCATGTAATCTTGTTTCATGGGAAACAGCTTTTAATCATTACGGGTTGAATAACTGAAATTGTTGTTCAACCCGTTTTCTTATGGCGAAATTAATTGTACTATTTAAATAATATCGACTTTTTTTATTTTATGAAACCTTTTTTCCGATCATACGACTAATACTTTAACGGGGAGGGGAATGGATGAACTCCGTGTTTCATGATATATACAGTAAATATCACCAAGATCTCTTTCAGTTTTTGTTTTACATGGTGAAAAATCGTGAGGAAGCTGAAGATCTAGTCCAAGAAGTATATATAAGAGTGATGCGCTCATACGTAAAGTTTGAAGGGAAAAGTTCAGAAAAAACTTGGCTCTTTTCAATTGCGAAAAATGTAGCGATTGACCATTTTCGTAAACATAAAAGCTGGAAAGAACGTCTTTATGAGAAGTTCGATTGGGACCGGCATCAAGTAAAGGACTTGGCTCCCTTACCAGAAGAAACAGCACTCAAAAATGAAGATATCAAAATATTATACGAATGCCTTGATTTATGTAATACGAACTACCGAATTATATTGATTTTGAGATATATAAATGGCCTCACCATTGCTGAAGCGGCAGAGGCTCTAAATTGGACAGAAAGCAAAGTAAAAACGACTCAACACAGAGCGTTAAAATCATTAAGAGAGGTAATGGAAAGTCGACTCGAAAAGGAGGAAGATAATCATGCCTCGATCTAATCACAGCGAAGAGAAAATGATTAAGCTTCTTAAACAGCTTCCGGCTATGAAAGATCGCCGATCAATGCATGATATTTATCGTAATGTTCAGACCAACGTTCATAAAAAACAAAAAAGACCGATGTTTATTCCCGCCATATCTGGCTTTGCTGCTCTTTTATTATTTTTACTTATCTTTCCCGTCATATTACAGCAATCATCAGGAGATTCGTTTAGAATAAATCAGGAAGCTAAAGATAGTGCCAATTCGGGAGAGTCCAGTGATATGAAAATGGATATGAAATCTATGGTTATTGAAGATAATAGTGTAGAACAGTTTGCTGAAACTGAAAGCCATTTGAGAACAGCAGTATATAAAGAAGATATGGAGAATAGTGAACTGGTAACATTTGGAGCTGTGACTGATGACGCTCATGTGCTTCCCGTTAGTATTCTATTACCAAAAGCGGCCAATCACGAAAGCTGGCTTAACTACTATAAAGAAACTGCCGACTCATTTGACCTAACTCAATATGGTTTTCATGATATTAATCCATTAATAAAGGCGTTAGACTACGATGACAAGACAAAAACGGCAAAAGTAATAATTACTTCAAAAAATATGGCTTTTTTTAATATGTATGAAAAACAAGTGATGGAAATGCTCGACTATACATTGGCAAGCCAAGATATTGAATTAGTTAAATTTGTAAATGAAATAGATGAACCTGTGGAACTCGGCGAATTTGGTGTTCTTCAGGATCGAACGCTGAAAAAAATTACGAAAAAATCACATTATCTGTATGAACTTGGGAACGGTGACATGTATATTGTACCTGCACTATCGAGATCGGCTACATTGGCAGCCGCTATTGAGAGCCTGAAATTCTCACCTAACGATTATTATCCATCATTAATTCCCGAAAATGTGAGACCGGAAGTAGCTCAAGAATATAAAACAGAAGCGGTGATTACGTTTAAGAAACCCCTTGATTTGCAGCGAGGAGACAGAAGTGTAAACATGAGAATGATTGAAGGAATATTATTAACAGCAAAAGAGTTTGGTTATCAAAAGGTGAAATTCGAAAATATTGAACAGAGAACATGGGAGGACTTCAATTTTGATCAGCCCATCCAAGTCCCTTATGCTCCTAACCTGTTAAAACAATGATGAATTAGGTTTTTCTTCACAATATACGGCAACTAGTGTATACTTATTATGTAAAATAAAATACGATTCATCTTCGGGGCGGGGTGAAATTCCCCACCGGCGGTAATGAAGCCATTGCTTCTCAGCCCGCGAGCCTCTTTTGGGGCAGGATTTGGTGAGATTCCAAAGCCGACAGTATAGTCTGGATGGGAGAAGATGGAGGTTGCCTAGTGTTCAAAAAAGCAGGTTTTGAACGCTTGTTAATGCATGCCTGATATCTCCCTCAAAGAAAATTTTTCTTTGAGGTTTTTTATTTGGGTACGCATTTGGGCATACCTTTCTTCAACAAGGGATGAATCTCTAAGGAGAGAGGAAAATGAAGAAATTGAATGTAAAATCTTTTGTAGCGATTGGAATGTTGAGCAGCTTATCCTTTATTTTGATGCTCATTAAGTTTCCAATCCCGCCATTTCCGGCATATTTATCAGTAGACTTTAGCGATATTCCTGCACTGATCGCTGCCTTAATGTTTGGACCGGTTGCCGCTATCTTGGTTGAATTGTTTAAAAACATATTGGATTATTTAACGAGCGGGAGCGAAGTTGGTATTCCGATTGGAAATATGGCTAATTTCCTTGCGGGAATCTTATTCGTCTTACCAACCTATTTTGTTTATAAACGCTTGAAAATGAAGAGGGGGCTTGCTGTCTCTCTTGTGGTGGGTACATTATTCATGGCTGTTTTTATGAGCATCATAAACTACGTTGCTATATTGCCAGCCTATACACTTTTACTTGGATGGCCAGCGATGGAGACTTCGGAAATGCGCCAACTTGTAGTGGCAGCCATCTTACCATTTAATGTGATTAAAGGCATTATCGTTACGATTATATTCCTTCTGCTGTATAGCCGGATGAATGGCTGGCTGAACAAGCAAATAGCATATAAAAGCGTATAAATGAATAAAAGCGCAAGCGCCGTAATAAGGCGCTTGCGCTTTTTAATCGTCCAGCTCCAGCGCCTAGCCCCTCGAGGTCAAATAACCTGAGCCAATAAAAGTCAAGACCGGACTTTTCCTGTCTCAGAACATTTGCTTGTCGGGGCTGATCAAGGCGCTTGCGCTTTTGTTTTTATTCATATTTTAATGCGTCCCCATCAAATGGTGCATCTGCAACTTTGATTGAATCTGTTGGACAGCCTTCGAATGCATCAATCATATCATCTTCGAGAATATCTGGAATTTCAGCAGTGCCTTGATTATCATCCAGGATCACATATGCTATTCCTTCATCATCGTAATCATATATATCAGGTGCAGCAGCTCCACAGGCGCCACAAGCGATGCATGTATCTTTGTCTACAATTGTATATTTTGGCATCAGATAACCTCCTAATCCATTATCTATATTAAATTTTATTCAAAATTCATCTTAATGATGATTATGAAAGCCTCTCCTTACATTATTCTAAAGCTCCTTTATAAACATTTCAACAAATATTAGTTCGCGACAGTTGCTAAGATCAGGATTTATATCAAATTGTTGATGATTTGTCGAATCTTTAGCAAGGAATGAAGACATAGTCGAAATACCATTTCCATGGTAAAATAAATAGAATAAATGTCGTAAGGGGAGCCGATAATCATGACTTTTTTGCAGGCTGTGATCTTGGAATGCTTACAAAAAATAAACGGTGAACGAACGATTTACTCTATTTATCATTTACTTACAGGAAAGAAATCATCACAGACAATTCAAGATGCCCATCTTTTCCAATTAACGCATTTATTTAAAACCTTGCCGGGTTTAAAACGTCAACAATTTAATGCTTATATCGACACACTCCACCAAGAATCCTATCTTAACGAAGGAGAGGAGTCTACTAAATATTTTGTATCTGACCAAGGATACGATGCATACATGACTTTTTTCCAGCGGTGCCCAATGCCTGAATATATTCAGGGTTTGAAATTACAAGATGCCACGATTCTAATGTGGAAAAGACTTACATTATTAATCCAAGCAGCTTCCCATTTAATTCACTCAATTAACCGCTATTATCCTATCCAAAGAGATCCGGAAATTTACACGTGGGTACGAGATTTTTTAACCAATTATCGTGGAGGCCGATCTAGACTTTCCAAGGATTTATTTAAAGAACTGCATACAATATTTTCTACAGACTTCCCGGAAAATCCATTCTTAATTGTTGCTAGGTTAAGCGGCTGGGAAAGAATTGGGTTAACGGGTAAGCAAACGGCTGAACAAATGGGTCTGGAAGAAACAGAATACCATTACAGGTTTTTGAACGGACTTCATTTTATAATTCAAACCGTGACCCAGCAAAGAGGGGCATTTCCGATTCTTAATTCATTGATCACAGATGTTTATCAAAAAGTACCCTATACAAAATCTACTTTTCGCACATACGAATTGCTTCAACAAGATTTTTCCATCTTGCAAATTGCTGCAATGCGTGGGCTCAAAGAAAGTACAGTTGAAGATCATATCATTGAAATCGCCCTTTCAGATCGAGACTTTTCAATTGATTCGTTTATAGATCAGAAAACAGCCGCTGAAATATCAGACATAGCGAAGCGATTAGGACAAAGGAAACTGAAGCCAATCAAAGAACAGGTACAGGACATTTCATATTTTCAAATTCGCCTTGTGCTTGCAAGGGCAGGAGAAAAGGTATGAAAAAAAAGGAAATCTTAAAAAGGATATTTGGCTTTTCATCATTTAGAGTAGGACAAGAAGAAATCATTGAGGCTGTGCTAAACAAAAATGATGTGATGGCTATGCTACCAACTGGAACTGGAAAATCTCTTTGCTACCAATTACCGGGATACATACTACCGGGTACTGTGTTGATTGTTTCTCCATTAATATCATTAATGCAAGACCAGGTAGAACAGCTAAGAATGATCGGAGAAAGAAAAGCAGTTGCTCTTAATTCTTTTTTAAGCCATAAAGAAAAAAACATGGCATTACAAAGGCTTAGTACGTATCGGTTTATTTATATTTCACCCGAAATGCTAGGATCAGAATATGTGATAAAGAGATTACAGCAAATAAATATTTCATTATTTGTTATTGACGAAGCACATTGTATTTCACAATGGGGTCATGATTTCCGTCCTGATTATTTGAACTTAGGCAGTATTAGAAATAAGCTTGGTAATCCTCCTGCTCTAGCTTTAACTGCCACAGCTGCAAAAGAAGTTCGCGAAGATATAAAACGATATTTACTCCTAAGTAATCCAAAAGAAATTGTTTTTTCTGTTGATCGTCCCAATATAAGTTTGGTTGTCGAAAAGCTGGATAGCTTTGCTGAAAAGAAAGAGCGAGTGTTAAAACTTGCTGGTTTTTTCGAAAAGCCAGGGATCATTTATTTTTCCAGTAAAAGAATGGCCGAAGAAACAGCCGAATTCTTACGCAGCAATGGAATTGAGGGTGTTGCTGCCTATCATGGAGGCATGGAGCAAGAACAACGAATTTTAATTCAACAACAATTTTTATACGATCAATTAAATATTATTTGTGCAACGAGTGCATTCGGTATGGGGATTAATAAGAACAATATTCGTTTTATTATCCATTTTCATCTGCCTGGACAAATTGGATCTTATTTACAGGAAATTGGCAGAGCGGGTAGGGACGGAGAACCGAGTATTGCTATCCTGCTTTATAATTCCGGTGATGAACTGCTTCCAATTCAGTTAATGGAATCTGAGCTTCCAGAAAACTGGCAAATAGAATCATTTTTTACTCAAGCTAATTCTAAAAATTTTCAAGAGCTAGCTTCAGAGTTAAACTTAACTGAGACGCAATTGCGATTTCTTACCTTTTATTTCTTCAAAGCGTCTAATAACACTGTAGAAAATGTGAAAGCAATAAGAAAGGCTAGGCAAGCTTTCAAATTTAAAAAAATCCAGCAAATGACCAACTGGATTCATGCCGGGGGCTGTAGGCGTAGCAATGTGATGTCGTTTTTCGATGAGCAATTGGTGAATGCCCAAACGAATTGCTGTGATTTTTGTGAAGTTGAGCTAAAATTTTATCAGGAAAAAAAGAAAATAGATAAGATACCTGTATTAAATTCATGGAAGGACATATTAATGGAATTACTGCTGGAGAGAAAAAATTCATGAAAAAAAATAGACAGGCAGAGTTAATCAAAAGTTTGACTAAGCAAGAGCTTGTTTATCATTTGTATTTTACACAAATAATCATCTTAACCATTGCCGGTTTGTTAAGTTTTATTTTTTTTAATTCTTATGCCTCTTATTTCAAATTGTTTAGCGGGGATACAGGCTGGATCATTATTGGTATTGTGAATGGTTTAATTATAGTTGCTCTAGATTTAGTACTAATGAAATTGCTGCCAAAACAATATTATGATGATGGGGGCATTAACGAAAAGTTATTTTCTAATATGCCGATCTGGAAGATTGCCTTTGTTGCCATTTTAATTGCTGTGGCGGAAGAGACCTTATTTCGGGGAATTATTCAAACGAAAATGGGCTTAGTGATTGCCAGCATTGTTTTTGCAGTCATCCATATTCGTTATTGGGCACATTGGTTTTTAATATTGAATGTAGTCATCTTGAGCTTTTGGATAGGTATTTTATATGAATGGTCAGGCCAGCAATTATTGCCAGTCATTGCGATGCACTTTACGATTGATTTCTTATTGGGGTTATATATTAGTCGTACTGCTTCCCAAAACAATCATAAAGAAGGGATGTAATTATGTCGAAACGTGAAAAACAAGTACAACATGATGAAAAAACAAAAGAACAAATGAACATAAAAAGTAAGACTCCTTCGAGAGTCGATTTGCATGGTCATAAATATAAAAAGAAAAAGAAACAAAGTAACATAGAAAATGACCATAATAACCATAACGACCATAATGATGAAAATCATGAAGGGAAGCGGAAATTTAAAATTTCTATTCCTTTGGTATTGTTAATCATTTTATTGCTTCTTCCAATCACCACCATTATCGTTATAAATAAAGATAAAGAAGCGACTCCTGTTCACAATGTGGGAGAAGAAATCTCATGGGAAGACCCAGCTGACGAAGAATCAAAGGTTGATAGAGAGAAACCAAAGAAACCGGAAATTAAAGAAGAGCCTAAAGAAGAGCCAAGCGAAACCCCAGAACCAAACGATTCGCAAGTAGATGATGGTGATAAAGAAGAAGACTTACAAACAGAGGAAGAGAACAGCCCAGAAGAAGAGATAGTCGAAACTCCCGTGGTTCAAGAGGAAACTCAAGTTGAGACAGTTAAATATCATACCGTCCAAAGTGGAGAAACGCTTTATAGAATATCTATGAATTACTATAATGATCAAAGTGGAATTGAAAAAATCAAACAAGCTAACGGGCTTACTGGAAATGAGCTTAGTGTGGGACAAACGCTGAAAATACCTTTACCGTAAATAGATGATACTTGTACAATTGTTTTGTCATAGCCCATTATTCTCGCTCATAAATATAGTGTGAAAGAGTTTTGGGGGATGATAGAATGGAGCCATTTTTGGTAAAATTGGGCGATCATACAGATCAGACGACAAAGCAAATGCTTCAAAATTTAATCGTTAAAAAAGTGAAATATACTCGCTATAAAAGAGCACATTTCCTTATCATGTTCACCGCTTTTTTATTCGCCTTTATTGTATTTTATTTCATATACAAGACAGCTATTGAGCCTAATAGTTATTCTTTGCTCGATTTGTTTTCAGTTTTTGTTAGAGAAGGTAACTTTTTTGTTCTTACTTTCATTGCTTTCTTCTTATTTGGATCTGTTAAGATAATCTTTGAAAAAAAAGAAAAAGCAGAAAAAGAATATCATGCGCTCAGATGTGAAATTATTGAGAAAAGTAAAGACCTTTGGAAAGGTGAAAACTGGAAGCAAAGGCATAAGGTTTTTGAACAAATGAAAAAAAAATACGATATTAACTTGTACCATCAGAGCAAATAATTCGATTAATTTAACTTTGCTCATATCTTTGTCCGAAAAATGTATTTTTTGATCATGAAAATCGTTGCAACTTATGCCATTGAGGTATAATATTTTAAAGTAATTAATTTCTTCCTTTTAATTGAGAAGTAACTAATTTTATATTTGTATAGATTTAAGTGAAAGTGAGTGTTCAATATGGGACGTAAATGGAATAATATTAAAGAAAAAAAAGCTTCAAAAGATGCAAATACAAGTCGTATTTATGCCAAGTTTGGCCGTGAAATTTATGTAGCAGCAAAACAAGGAGAACCGGATCCGGAGTCAAACCAGGCATTAAAAGTTGTATTAGAGCGTGCAAAAACATATAGCGTGCCAAAAGCGATTATTGACCGTGCAATTGAAAAAGCAAAAGGCGGTTCCGAAGAAAACTATGACGAACTTCGTTACGAAGGATTTGGACCGAATGGCTCAATGGTGATCGTGGATGCACTGACAAATAACGTAAACCGTACAGCATCTGAAGTTCGTGCCGCATTTGGTAAAAACGGTGGCAATATGGGTGTTAGTGGATCAGTAGCCTATATGTTTGATGCAACTGCTGTAATCGGTATTGAAGGTAAAACGGCGGATGAAGTGCTTGAATTGTTAATGGAAGAGGATGTAGAAGTCCGCGACATATTAGAGGAAGATGAAGCGGTTATCGTGTATGCGGAACCAGATCAGTTTCATGCTGTCCAAGAAGCATTTAAAAATGTCGGGATTACAGACTTTACAGTTGCAGAACTAACAATGCTTGCACAAAATGATATAACCCTTCCGGAAGACGCACAGGCGCAATTTGAAAAAATGATTGATGCATTAGAAGATTTAGAAGATGTTGGACAAGTGTACCACAATGTGGATTTAAGTGAATAAGATATAAAGAAGAACGGGCGTTTGTGTTATGCAAAAGCCTGTTCTTCTTTATTTGTGCAAATAGGGATTTTAACAGGATTAATCGAATATAGATACATATAATTGAGTTTATGATTGAAATAAGCGAGGTGTGGAGTGTGTCTATTCAAGGCGGAAAGTATATTGAAGTGGGACCGGGAGTAGAGATTTTCGTTCAAGATATTGGAGAAGGGGAGCCGATTGTTTTTATTCCAGGCTGGACTTTTACAACTGAAGTTTTTTCCAAGCAATTGGCGCATTTTTCAAAAACAAATCGTGTCATTGTGATTGACCCTAGAAGCCACGGCCGTTCATCTATCTCCCTTCATGGCAATGATTATGTAACTCATGGGTCAGATTTAGCAAAGGTAATGAAGGAATTAGATTTAAATGAAATAACGCTCGTCGGTTGGTCATTTGGTTGTTTAACGATGTGGGAATATATTAGACAGCACGGTACAGAGAAAATAAAATCATTGGTTTTTGTAGATATGTCTCCGAAGCCATTATCGACGAACCATGAGGAGAACTGGGTAGAGGGGCCACTCGATGATATCGGAGCAGCTTATACAACTTACTTGCAAAATCCGCAAGGGCAACGGGAGTTTGTCGCTGGGTATGCAACTCAAGTTATGGTCCAACGCAAGTTAGAGGAACAGGAATTAAATTGGCTAGTTGAGCAATCATTAAAAACACCATATTATATTGCGGCAAACTTATTTTCTGCCGGAATGTTTTCCGATTACCGGGAAGAGGCAAGACTTGCAAGCGAAACCGTGCCGACTCTTACTGTCATCGCCGAGCATTGGGCACAGATAGCGAGTGCATTTACAAAAAAACTTTCTCCGGGTTCTCAGGTGGAAGTCCTTGGTGGGCATTTGATGTTTTGGGAGCATAGTGAGAGATTTAATGAGGTTGTCGATCAGTTTTTATTATATTCAAATGAAACAAACTCCACAGATTAACACCCTTCGATTGAAGGGTGTTTTCTTAGATTAAGAGAAGTCGTTCCATTGCCCGTCCCGGTGAAAAATCGTGGCTTACCGCAAATCGGGAAGGTTCTATTGATCTGAATAAATAATATAAATGGCTATACAACGTTCATGAAGACACAAATCTGAAAAAATTAGATAAAGCAGGAAGTCGAGAAAGTCAGGAAAAGTGACCTTCTGGACAGCTCCGTTTTTGTTTCATGAGGCAAGTCGTAGGACAAGTATTCCTATAAATGCCATAATAAGTCCCGAAACTTCACGTTTGCTCCAGTTTTCCTTCAAATAAAAACGAGCGTATAAAATGACAAATGCAATGTTCATCGCGACGATTGCGGAAACTATCCCCGTAATCCCTTCACGGAATGCTGGAAAGATTAATATCATTCCTACCACATTCGTAATCCCGACAAACATTCCCCAACCTAATGTTTTTTTCTTCGTCCAGCTGTTGTGTAATTCTGCATTACTATGTCTGTTTGCCTCATTCTGATTTTTTACCTGCGATTGCATTGAAGGTCTTTTAGCATTGTTAATTGTCCATAAAGTACCAAATAATAAACTGCCCGTTGCAAACATGACTGTTAAAATGGGGAATGTGGAGGCACCAATAATAGTAGCTTGTTTCACGGCTACATCCGTAAAGCCAAAGAAAAGCATTGTTAATATTCCCCATTGGATTCCCTTTAATTGGTCGAGCTTAAAATCATGTGAGTATTTAATGAGAAGCAGACCGATCAAGACAATGATAAAGGCTGACATTTGCCAAGTACTTAGTGCTTCATTCCAAAGGAAGTAAGCAATGACCACTACAACGAGGGGAGGTAGTCCTGTAAATAAAGCAACAATAGAAGCCTTGCCTACAGCATAGCCCCGGTACATTGAAGCATTCGCCATAAATGAAGATAACCCCATGAAAACCCCAATCCACACCCCTTTTGACCATGGTTGTTGGATGAAGATATTAATACATAAAGTAATGATTGTACCAGATAAATATACCCCCAACAGCAGAAGGTTTCGATCAATTGGTCTTTGTGCAGTCCAATGATACAGAACTCCCCTAAATCCAAAGCATGTAGCAGCGGCTACAGCAAAAACAAACCACATTTCTTTCTCTCCCATTCTTTCAAGCATTTACCGGAATAAAATTATGTAAATTTAGCCATGAAAATCAACACCCCTAAAACAGAATGAAGGGAAGGCCTACAATCCATTATTATACATTCGGGGATACTGAGTAAAGGAAACATTCTTTTTTTGAAGCATGATTTGTAAGTGAATAATACGGGGAAACTATGGAAATAGAGCTGTAAAGGCTCCTAGGGAGGGGTATTACATGTTACATAATGAGTTTTTGGAAACAGATCAGCGTCCATTTCCTTTACCTAGCAATCCGTGGCTCTTTACACAAACATGGGATAAACTACTTTTTTGTCATTGGAGTTTGCCAGCTGAATTATTAAGGGCTCATGTTCCAAATGACGTGGATCTGGACCTCTTTAATGGAGAAGCTTGGATAGCTATTATCCCATTTAAAGTAAATCATATGAGAGTGCATGGTATACCGGAAATTCCATACCTTAATTCGTACTTAGAACTAAATTTGCGTACTTATGTTAAATATAAAGGAACACCTGGAATATACTTTTTTACACTTGATGCAAATAAATGGTCTGCAGTAATTGGAGCAAAAATAGGGGCGCAACTTCCTTACCGACATTCATTGATGAAAATGAATATAAAAGAAAATAAAGTATATTTTCAGAGTAAAAGGAAGCATCCGGGAAGTTCGAAAGAAAGTTTTTATATTAATTATCAATCTGATTCTAACCTTTATTTGCCAGAAGTTGAGAGTCTTGAATACTGGTTGTTTGAACGATACTGCTTCTTTACGACAAGGGGAAAACATCTATATAGAGGAGATATTCACCATGACCGCTGGCGGGTAAGTAAAGCGAAGGCGACTATTCAGGCTAATTCGCTAGTTCCTTTTTTACCACAAAAATATTTTGAAAGGCAGCCCCTTCTTCACCTTTCTGCATCTAAACAAGTTTTCGCTTGGCCGATTAAAAAGATCCAGTAAGAAAGAAGAACTTTATATGGACAAGTCTTTCAAATGCAAAAAAGTATACACAACATGCATCTACCATTAAAATAGAGCAATGGTATCTTGATATAGGAACGGTGATGAAGTAAATGATTAAGGCCTATGCTTGGCTCATTTTATGCGTGGTGGTATGGGGAAGTAATTTTGTATTTGGAAAGATGCTCGTTCAAGTTTTCTCTCCGACTATGCTGACATTATTGAGACTTTTGTTTATCGTGCTGTTTTTAATTGGAATAGCTTCTTATAAAAAGGGTTTTAAACGGGTGAATAAAGCAGAATTTCTTTTGCTTTTTGTTCTAGGAATTATTGGTGTATTTATTAATCAATGGTCTTTTTTTGTGGGATTACAAACAGCTGATCCAACAACGTCTGCATTAATTTTAGCAACAACACCTATTTTAGCTGGGGTATTAGCAGCCATTTTTTTAAAAGAAAAATTAACTGTTCGCATGTTGATCGGATCGATCATTGCAATTATTGGCATTTACTTTGTTGTGACGAAAGGTAATTTGACTCCGATTCATGTGGACAAAGGGTTATTATGGATAGTTATTACGATGATTACATTTGCTATTATGATCATTATGACGAGAGTGCTATCTCAAAGAATAGATCCACTAACCATTACTTTGTATTCAAATATCGTGGGTTTTATTGTATCTATCCCATTTGCATTTTCATTAGATATTCCCATTCGGATAAGCTTGCATCTTAATGATTGGGCTTTTTTGATTGTAACAGCCGTTGTTGTACATGGTCTAGCGGCCTTGATTTGGAACCAAAATATACGATATGTTGATGCTTCAAAGGCATCCATTTTATCTAATTTAGAGCCTTTTGTCGCAATGGTGATGGGATTGGTCTTATTATACAAACCGATCACAGGTGCAGAAATATTAGGATCTCTTTTTATTGTAGGAGGGGTAGTGCTTTCTACGTATCAACGTAAAAGATTATATAAAAGAGCCGTGTAAGATAGTTAAACAATTTGTCGCGCTTGATAAACTTTTACTTTATGAATAAGCTTCCACTTCATAACCCATCTTATTAGGTGAAGTTAATAAGAAGGGAGACTATTCTAATGAGCCGAAAACGCGATAAAGGTTACAGTCAAAAAGGAAAGCCGAATAGCGACAATGTAAAACGTACGATTGCTATGGAAGATTTGGAAAAAGCAATCCAGCCGAGAAACCGGCACAATTCGGAGCAATAGTATATTGAATAAAGCCAAACGTGTTTTCACCAGAAAGCGTTTGGCTTTTTGTATATTTAAATAAAACCTTTTCCGATATTTTTTGAAAAACAGGAAGCTCAATTTTAACCCACTGATAAAGGGAAACCGAAAGGGCATACTAGACTATATTTAATGTGGGAGGATATAAATTTGAGTACAAAAGAGAATGCATTATCTATTTTCGCTTTAGGTGGCTTGAATGAAATCGGAAAAAATATGTATGCAATCGAATATTCAAACGATATCGTGATGATCGACTGTGGTAATAAGTTTCCAGACGAAAGTTTATTAGGAATTGATTTGATTATCCCTGATATAGCTTACTTAGTAGAAAATAAAGATAAGGTCAGGGCTTTAATTGTCACACATGGACATGAAGATCATATCGGGGGGATTCCGTTCTTTTTAAAAAAATTGAATGTGCCCGTTTATGCTACACGCTTCACACTAGGGTTAATTGAAATGAAGTTAAAAGAACATAAAATTCTTAGAGAAAGTGAACTTGTTGAAATCCACTCAAACTCAAATTTAAAAATCGGAGGAATGGATATAAGCTTTTTTAAAGTGACTCATAGTATCCCCGATTGTTTGGGAATCGTCTTTCAGACACCAGCGGGTAATATTGTACATACAGGGGACTTCAAATTCGATTTAACGCCCGAGAACAATGAGGAGCGTTCAGACATTCATAAAATGGCTGAAATCGGAAAAGAAGGGGTCTTGCTATTATTGTCTGAGAGTACGAATGCAGAACGTCCTGGTTTTACCCCTTCGGAACAAATGGTAGGTGAACATGTGGAAGCAGCTTTCATGAAAGCGAAACGCAAAGTTATTCTTTCCACCTTTGCTTCAAATATTAGCCGCGTTCAGCAAGTCGTAAATGCAGCACAAAAAACAAATCGAAAACTTGCCTTGCTTGGACGAAGTATGGTTAATGTGGTAGGGGTTGCTATGGAACTAGGGTTTTTAACAGTTCCTGATGGAATGTTAATTGACCCGCATGAAATCAATGAAATGGAGCCTGGAAAAGTAGCTATTTTATGCACGGGAAGTCAAGGAGAACCAATGGCCGCTCTTGCTCGCCTGTCCACTGGAAACTTTCGCGGTGTCGATATTTTACCTGGGGATACGGTTATCTTTGCTGCAGGTCCAATACCGGGGAATGAACGAAATGTCACAAAGATCGTCGACAACTTATTTGTACTTGGAGCCAATGTGATTTATGGACCGGGAAGTACTTCCGGCATGCATGTTTCCGGACATGGTTATCAAGAGGATTTAAAACTAATGCTTACACTAATGAAACCAAAATATTTTATTCCTATTCACGGTGAATTTAGAATGCTGCACCATCACCGTTTGTTAGCTGAATCCGTTGGAGTAGAGCAAGGAAACACCTTTATCATTAATAATGGCGATGTCGTCGATATTGAACATACCATTGCCCGTCAGACCCGGAAAATATCCGTTGGGAATACCTACATAGACGGAGGAGATGTAGGTAATGTTGGGGAATTTATATTAAGAGACCGCAAACAGCTATCAGAGGATGGAATGATCATGATTGTTCTCACAATAAGCAAAGCGGAAGGAAAATTGATTTCGGAACCCGATACCATTTCACGTGGATTTCTGGATAAAGATTTCTCGGAACTACGAAGGGAAGTTAATCGACTTACTACTGAAACTGTTAACGAGCTCCGAGATGAAAATAGAAACCAATGGAATGTAATGAAAAAGCAAATAAAAAAATCAATACGACAATATATATATACACATACGAAGAAAAAGCCGATGATTGTTCCTATACTTATTGAAATTTAAAGGGTATAAGTTAAAAAAATGAATTAAACATTCTAAATGGTTTCCGTAAAAACCACCTTTAAATTGCAAAGGGGCCAAGAGGACTGTTCCTCTTGGCCTCAAACTTATGATGAGTTATAAGCAAAAATGTAAAGAAGAAATACTCTATAAAACAATTTGTAAATTTAGGTTAACATGCCATTATCTGAGTAATGTTTCAATTTAATAATACTAAAAAGAAGTCCAATTTATTAAAAGGGGATAAAAAATGAAGAAACTTAAGGAGACTTCAATAGTCATCGTAATTTTACTATTAATATTTTCTAATCTAAAATTAATAAACACTACAAAGCAATTGAACAAAGAAATCCACACAAAGAATCAAACTATACTAACTAGTTTCAATGTGAGTTCATATTCCGTTTTGAAAACTTTAAATACCTCACTTTCAAATAATGAATTATATATTGGGAAAAATGGATTTGTAATTAATTATTTGAAAAAAGATATACGAGAAATGAATAATGCAATTCTAGATTTATCTAATAATGTGGAGGGAAATAATAGAGTTGATCTCTTACCATTGGTAAATATTTTAGATTCCTTTTCTGTATTTTTAGGATCTTTATATACTCATCACAAGGGACATCTTGAGAATTCAAATGAGCAGGAACAATATATTGATTTAGATTCAAATAAAATAGAAGGAATTATTGTAATAAAGGAAACTATAGCCGATCTTATAAATATTCAAAACAGTGTTGAGGGAAATAAAGATAGATGGATTAAGATATTGGAGGAACTGACCCATTACTCAAATAATAAAGATTTAGAAGATAAGCGATTAAAAATTGAAGAGATAAATAAATCTTTGACTAAGGGGTAAATAAGCCATATACATTTCACTACAAATCTATATATTGATAATTGGAAAGTAAAGCAAATCCTCAATTCTTTCCTGTCGAGGTGATCGTTGTTGAATTCAAATCTGTCGTCGAAACCACCGCAATCAAAATCAACCATTTGGGCTGGTGGAGCTGTTTTTGTATGGTCCACTGCCTATATGCTGCCACATCTATATTGGGCTTTAGGCGGAATAAAGGGGCTGTCCCTACTAAAACCCGGTGTGGCTGCATCTTCCCAGTTTGAACTGATTAATTGGATCGCGTTACCAATCTTTATTGTTGCGGGACTCGTAGGTCTTGGCTTCATTTATTTAGGCAAAAGTAAAATTCTTCGCTTATTGTTGCTTTCCGTATCTGTATTAGGGTGTTCGATTGCCACTGCTCATGGCATTTTTGGTATTATCTATCGTGGCTTGCAAATCGCAGGTGTGATTGGCTTGGAGAATAGAACATTTGATATTCACGATGATATGTACGTAGTGTGGGATATGGTCATTTTCGAACCGTGGTTTTTGATTGAAGGCATTTTACTTGCTATTGCAGGATGGTGTTTTTTGAAAGGAGCACGGAGCAGGAAGGTTTGGCTTGCGGTGTGTATGCTTGGCACGCTTGTTGGGTTGGTCACAGGGATGCTGGGTGTGCGATTTGCATAGTAGAAAGAAGAAAGGGACAAGAAGTAATAGGAAGTAGGTATGGGTGAATTCAATGATAACTTGGTAGGTATGCTGATTTGAACATCTAGAATATATGTTGGAGTAAGGTTAGATAGATTGTGGAGGAATGTACAAAGTAGTCTGGGCAACTGTTCAGTTAGCAGTTGCCTTATATTGATTTGTTTTCAAGAACAATGGTGGCTTCTTTATGGAATATGTTAAAAGATTTTTCCTATACTTCCTCTATTGAATTTGAAAATTTCTTCTGAATTTCTTTTAAAAACATCTCAGCAGCAGCGGAAAAAACCTGATGCTTTTTCCAAACAATATTTAAGCCAGATTCAAGTCTTGGCTTTAGTGGTCTAAAACAAAGGTTACTATCACTAGACGTATCTACTATTTTATCAAGAGTTATTGCATAACCAATGCCCTCTTCAACCATAATGGCAGCATTATATGCAAGATTGTATGTAGTCACAACGTTTAATTTAGCAAAATCTTCTCCAAACCAATCGGCAAATTCATTTTTAGAAAATGTCTGTTTGATAGCCTGTCGTGAACAGATTAGCGGAATATTTAATAAATCCACTGCTTGAATGGTTTCTTTGCAAGCAAGAGGACTGTCTTTTCTCATAACAACGCCCCAAACATCTTTGGCTGGGATCTTGATATAATTGTATTTTGATAAATCAGCTGGTTCAATTAATATACCAAAGTCAAGCAATCCCTTGTCAAGCCGTTCGGTCACGTCATCTTCGTTTCCGCTGTATAGGTGATACAGTATATTTGGATAACTTAATTGTAAATCTTTTACTACCCGTGCAATTTGTTTCATGGCGTCTGTTTCCCCACCACCTATGTAAATATCACCACTGATTGTTTCCTCCATGGAGCTAAATTCTGCCTCTAATTTATCGACCATATCAACGATTTCTTCTGCTCTCTTTCGCAGGAGCATTCCTTCATCTGTAAGAATGATACTGTGACTGCTGCGAATAAATAGTTTTTTCCCTAACTTCTCTTCCAGGTTTTTTAATTGTCTTGACAAGGTTGGCTGTGTAACATGCAAAAAATCAGCAGCCCTCGTTATGCTTCCTTCTCTTGCAACTGTAAGAAAATACCGCAATACTCTAAATTCCACCTACAACTCCTCCTCTTACTAATTTTAGTATATACATTCCAGAAATGCTCATCAAGCATATCTCAATATAAGATATAAGTATTAGCTATATACAAAAAGCATAGCTAGAATAAATATCAAAGGGTGACAACAACGGTAAGAAGGGGTCTATGGCGCACGACGGATCGACATATTAGGTAAGGGGGTTTGGTTACATTTAGAAATAACGATATAAGAGAGAAATTCGGAGGTATAACTTTTGGCTAAACAAAACAATTTACTCATATTTATATTAACAATTGGCGTTTTCGGAATTCTTAATACTGAAATGGGAGTTATTGGCATACTGCCTCACATCGCTGAACATTTTGATGTCAGTGTATCAAAAGCAGGGTTGCTCGTGAGTGTGTTTGCCCTTGTTGTGGCGGGATCCGGTCCAACGATGCCTTTATTGTTTTCTGGTATTAATCGGAGGAAGGTCATGTTACTCGTACTTGGTGTTTTCATTGTGGGAAACATCATATCTATCTTTACATCTAACTTCACAGTCGCATTAATGGCTCGCGCAATACCAGCCTTTTTTCATCCGGTTTATTGTTCATTGGCATTTTCAGTAGCTGCTGCCTCGGTTAGCAAAGAAGAAGCTCCTAAAGCTGTTTCTAAAGTGTTTATCGGAGTATCCGCGGGAATAGTGATAGGCGTACCAATCTCAAGTTTTATAGCCAGTACAACCTCTTTACAAATGGCAATGGTATTCTTTACCGTTGTAAATGCCATCGCATTCATCGCCACATTACTATTTGTACCATCTATGCCTGTTGAGGAAAAGCTTTCATATGGAGCGCAGGTTTCCGTATTAAAAAAATCAATTACTTGGCATTCGATCATTGCTGTTATTTTTCTCAATGCGGCGGTATTTGGGGTTTATAGTTATTTTGCGGAATATTTGAAAACTGTTACGAATATGTCTTCAAATACCATTACATTTACGTTATTTATATTTGGAGCAGCCAATATTATTGGAAACATTGTGGCGGGAACGTTACTTACTAAAAATGCCCTAAAATCTGTAGCGGCTTTTCCTTTTGCATTGGGTGCTATTTATATCATATTATTCCTATTTGGACATTTATCCGCGCCTATGGCAATCATTACTTTAATTTGGGGAATCTTAGCAGGGTTGGGTGGAAATATAAATCAATATTGGATTATGTCTTCGGCTCCCGAAGCGCCTGATTTCGCTAATGGCTTATTTTTAACATCTGCTAACTTAGGAACAACGATTGGTGCAGCGATCGGTGGATTATTCATTGCAAAATTGGGAACAGAATACGTCGTCTTGGTCGGATTTTTATCGGTAATATTGGCTTCGGTATCTATTTTTATGAGAAAATATAAGTATAGTCCTAAAACAAATCAACTTGCTAGCTAAGAACAACTTAAATTAACTGTATACTTAGCTGAACATGATACAATGAATTTAAAGGCTTGCTAATTTAAGGAGGGAATGGAATGTTTACATCAGTAAATGATTTCTTGAACGAATGGAAACAAGAAGTAGCTGTTACTCAAAAAGTGCTGGATGTGCTTACGGATGAATCGTTGAATCAGGAGGTTTCTCCAGGATTATACAGCATCGGAAGTCTGGCTTGGCACATTACTGGGGCAACTTACTACTTTCCTTCACAGGTCGGATTAAAATTTGAGGTTCCTGATCTTCAAAAAGATGCACCGAAATCAGCTACTGAAATCAGTGAGACCTATAAAACAATAAGTCAGCGGTTAACACAAGCGTTTTCTAAACAGGTTTCAGAAGAAAAAATGAACAAAATGGTGAATTTATTTGGAATGGACATGCCGTTCCAAGCTGTTTTCCGTCTGCTAATTCAACATCAGGCTCATCATCGTGGACAATTGACTGTCCTTATGAGACAAGCTGACTTGAAAGTTCCTGGAGTATATGGTCCTAGCAAAGAAGAATGGGAAGCAATGAATGCTCAAAAGAGCTGATATCGTTATATGAAAAAAAGCCGGCGCCCGCCGGTTTTTTTGTACCCTCAGAATTTATTCATTTCATAATTTATGCTGCGCTGGACTCGAATGGAAAGTTTGAATTACAATGAAACAACTGTATCCAGATATAGAATTCAATTCAATAGGAGGTCATAACAATGACAATAAAGATAAAAGTCTATTCAGATTACATGTGTCCATTTTGTTTTCTTGCAGAACACCCCTTAGAAGAAGCAATAAAAGGGAAAGACGTGGAAGTGGAATGGATGCCGTTTGAGTTGCGTCCGTATCCAAATGAAACTTTAAAGCCCGAGGGTCATTATTTGCAGAGTACATGGAAGCAGTCTGTATACCCGATGGCTGAACGGATGTGCATTGATATCGTCCTTCCAAGAGTATCGCCTCAACCCTATACGCATTTAGCCTTTGAAGGCTATCAGTATGCCAAGGAAAAAGGTAAGGGTAATGAATATAATGATCGGATGCTGGGTGCGTTCTTTCAAGAAGAACAAGACATTGGCGATGTTGAGGTATTAACCAAGTTAGCCGGTGAAATTGGTCTAGATGAAAAAGAGTATCTGGAGGCGCTAGAAACTAGAAAATACAAAGAAGTGCATCAAATAGCACTAAAACATGCGTACGAGGAAGCGAATATCACTTCGGTGCCTACTTTTGTAATTGGAGATACTAAACTTCCAGGTGTACATTCGAAAGAGACACTTTCAAAAATAATCGAAGAGGAGATAAGTAAACAAGGCGCTGAGTTCCCTGAAGGAATGGTTTGTGGAATAGATGGATGTCAATAAGGTGTTAATAACAGAATGATAATAAAAATAAAACAAACAAGGGAACATGATTGCTCTCTTGTTTGTTTTATTTTTCGATTTAATTAAATCCAATAAAGCTACTATTAAATAGAATTTCATAGTTATGAATCTGGAACAATTTCAAAAACAGTACCTTGGTTAAAATCAGTCACTTTCATAGAGCCATAAACCCCTAAATATAATCTACTTTGATCCAAATTCGATCCCAAACTTACATAATAAGCTGATTGGGACCCAAATTTATAATCGGTTTCAATAACACTAAAATCGCTTAGTTTACAATCTGTTCTGACCCTAGTATATGCTAAAACCCCTCTAGTCGGAGATTCATTACGACGCGCAATATCGGTAAATACAACACTTCCCGTTAGACTTGGAATTGCACTTCCCATATACGGATGGACTCCTGTAAGTGCGGTTCCTCCAAATTTTTCAGGTCTTGGATCTTTGTGAAAATAACTAGCTAAAGGCTGAAGACGCTTCACTGAAGTGTTTATTGATTCATCGTAATAAGCAATTGTTTTCTCATCCAAAGACGGATTTGCAGAGCAACTATTTTTAGTCGAAGTAGGAAAAGCACCTTCCCACCCTCGCCAGCCAAAGTTAATAAAACCTTCTTGGTCAATTTTAGATTTCGTTAATGAAGCTTGAACAAGCTGAGTAACCGGTATTGGTTTATAATGAACGAATGAAAAAAGTGCCTCTACCAAATCCTGTCCGACATTTCCTACATATTTAATATATTGATTATAAAACCTTTGATAAGAAATTCCTGGTATATTTCGAACCCCTTTGGCAATGACAGTAAGTGTTTCTTGGATAGATACTGGAAGTTCATCAAAACGTGTGACTACAGGTGGATTATCGATAAATGTATTCTTAACTACATCAAATTCAATTATTTTACCGGCGATTTCCATATCATCCTGGCTTAAATTAAATGGATCATAGCCTGCTCCACCATCTCCGGTTGTTAAAACAAGGTTTCCTGATTCAGGTGAAAAATTTAAGCTATTGACACCATTATGATTAAAAAATGGTCTTCTTAAGTTAAGTATTGTTCGTCGTTTTTGAGGTTGTCCATTCGATTGAAAAATCCATTCTTCTACAGTATCAATATGATCATATTGAGTTTCTCTATTGACCCACCTTAGATTTAAAGTTTTGGGATCACACGGGTCAGGGGAAAAATGTTCAGAAAGAGCACCTGGACCTTGTGTTCCAGTTACTGAATAATGAAGATAAAACAGACCGTTATAATAAAATTGGGGATGAAACGCTAGCCCAACTAATCCCCGTTCATCATATCCGCCACGGGAAACACCTGGCTCAGAAGTACCTAGTTTTAAGATTTGCGGGCGAATATCTAAAAAAGTCCTAATATCTCCGTTTCCTATGTAAAAAATCTCTCCGACCTGGGTTGCAATAAATAATCTTTCAATGGAATCACCAGGAAGTCTAGTTGTTTTCAAAACGGTAGGTAAATTTAATTTACTTACAATGGGGCGCAAACCAACCTTCACTTTTTTCAACTAACATTCACCCCTTCTTATTGTTTTCTTTTATTAGGGTATGATTAGAACTGTTCTATTAGTATCAAATTAGCGCAGGAAAACTGGGGAATTCACTTAACATTATTGTGAATTAATCACTTAATATGAATTTCATAAATAAAATCAAGGAATCGGAATAGCCCATCTTATTTTAAAAAGACGAATCGGTATTATGCAATAATACTTAGATTTAAAAGACTTTTTTGTTATGTTATATATGGGCATAAGAGAGTTTCTCTCCTATGCCTTCTTTTCTTCTACTGTTAAATTTAGAAGCTTTTTGTTATTTAGACTGTGGGATATTTTAACAATGACAGTTACTGGTTTATTATTTTCCTTTACTTGAAAACTAAAAGAATCCATCACAACGGTATTAGATAATTTTTGTCTTCCAACATACTGATAATCAACAACTTCCTCACCGGGATAATCTTCTTTTACAACAGCGGTTGCAATTCGTCCATACTTTACATAATCTGGCTGTTGACTTTTAGTCAAGATAGGATTGCCAACACTTAAGAATAAACCAATGGTCAAAAACAATAATAAAAACTTTTTCATCCATGTTCTCCTCCATTATTCACATTTATCATACACTATTATATTTTCCTGACATTCCTTTTTTTATGTGATTCGTTTTTCGTGGATTTTTTTCGCTACATTCGCAAGTTTTATGCCCATATATCAACTCTTTGTCTATATAATTGGTCAAGCATAACTTTCTCCTTGTTTTCTTAATCCGTGATGGCCCCAATATTTCCTAATTTACTTTCTACTTAAATAATGTGAGAGGATTATGCAATCATTTGATACGATTTTGATACCAGTCGTGAATTCCTTTGTTGCATAATAAGGATGCCCAAGTTGTTAAATACCTTTATTTTCATCAAAAAAATATCAAATTATTGATATGGAGTTGACAGTTTTTAAAAAAAGCGGATTGGAAGTTCCGCTATTGGACTCGGTTGTATGGGAATTAGTTCAAAAAAATTTATTATTCCTAATTCCGGGTACAACAAAATTACATAGATTAGAAGAAAACTAGGTGGAGCTGAAATAGAATTTACAAAAGAAAGAATTAGATAGCCTAAATAATGCTTTATCTAAAATTGATATTGATGAACCCATTTCTAATAAAAATATTTTAGTTGAACAAACAGGAGGGATTTTATATGCAAAAAGTAATTTTAAACAATGGTGTTGAGATGCCTATACTAGGCTTGGGTGTTTTTCAGATTCAAGATGAAAGTGAATGTGAACAAGTTGTATATGACGCTATTAATGCGGGCTATCGTCTGATCGATACCGCTGCATCTTACCTAAATGAAGAAGCAGTCGGCAGAGCAATCAAGCGGAGTGATTTGCCAAGAGAGGAATTGTTTATTACCACAAAACTCTGGGTTCAGGATGCAGGTTATGAGAGCGCAAAGAAAGCATTCTCAAGATCTCTGGAAAGACTGCAATTGGACTATTTGGATTTGTATTTAATTCATCAGCCATATGGTGATATATATGGTTCTTGGCGCGCTATGGAGGAATTGTATCGTGAGGGTAAGATCAGGGCAATTGGAGTTAGCAATTTCTATCCGGACCGTCTGGTGGATTTGATTACTCATAATGAAGTAGTTCCCGCAGTAAATCAAATTGAAACACACGTTTTCTGCCAGCAAATAGAAAGTGCTAAATTTATGAAAGAGAACAATGTTCAAATAGAGTCTTGGGGACCATTTGCTGAAGGTAAAAATGGCATGTTCCAAAACGAAATTTTAGTATCAATAGCCGAAAAGCATAATAAATCCGTTGCCCAGGTGATTTTACGTTGGTTGACACAAAGAGGAGTTGTAGCTATTCCAAAATCGGTTCGTAAGGAAAGACTCATCGAAAATATCAATATCTTTGACTTTGAATTAAGCCAGGAGGATATGGAAATAATTACTACTTTAGATACGAAAAAAAGCTTGTTCTTTTCACATAACGATCCTGAAATTGTGAAATGGATCGGTACCCGTAAACTTGATATTTAATCCCCTAACATTGCGTAGCCTATCCTATCTATACCTAGAGGCTTAGAGGGCATAGGGCAGAACGAGTGAAGTGGATTTGAAAAAATACCAACTTAAAGACAGATACATATTATATTTGATTTAATCACTTGAGTGAGAAGAATCCACTTAAGTGATTTTTGTTATTCCTTACTATATTTCAATCGATTTTCATAATTAGTTAATGTGCCTACATCTGCTCCTTTACATCATCTGGTTAATTTCATATGGAGATACCAAGCCAGCAAACAATAGCATTTCCAAATCATTATGATGATCTCTATGACCATTATTTCCCAATGATTTCTTTTTGATTTTAAAATGCTTTTCTAAAAAAACGAGTCTCTTTATTTTTTTCAAAATAAAGAAGCTAATTTTGCATAAAAATAGTTAGAGAAATATGTATAATTAAAGGAATTCGAGAATAGATGCTGGAGTTCCTCAAGATATTTTCCATGAACTTGGTGAGTGACATTGACAACATGCTCATCCTTGGAAACATATTGCGAAAGCATTCATATTTGAGCATAAACTTTCTCGCTGCCATCGTTCTTACCTTTACACGAACGTTATATGTCGTTTTGGTTAATGGACTTTCAAATCTTCCAATGTTTCATTTGTTGGTGGGATGGAGTAATTGTCATATCCAGAATATCGGAACACATGGGCCTAATTATCTTTGGTATTTTTTTTAGTCTCTTAATTTCGCTCTATTTTTTACAATTGGTTGTAAAACTTGCAACAACCTATTTTTGGATCAATATCATTGCAGGAGGAATCATAGCTCAAAATGATATCATCGGAATCGCTCAAGATCCCTTGGTTGGCGACTGGATATATTACCTGAATAAGCAAGTTCCTGAAGTAAATATTGTAAACATTACTGCCAATGCGGCTGTAATAGTGACTTTAGTAATCGGGTTGTTTTCTTATATTAAGCATCACCGCGTTACTGTACATAGGTAAGTTATCACCCAGTTGAAATGATGTAATATAGAGAAAAAAATCTTGGTTTACTTGTCTAAAACGAGCTAAGCTAGCCCATGTTGTTTGACAATAAAGTGTTTAATTCAATATTTAAGTCCCTAGTATTAAAACTACCAGGGACTTAACTCAAGATCTAGTTATTCATATCTTGGATACCAGGACTATGCTCGTTGGGCATTTCTGGCATTAAGGGTACTGGAAATCCATTGGGGGGATTAGTCATTTCAAGTGAACCTTTATTCCTGCTGGGGGATTGTCCTTGGAATACTTCACCGATACGAGTTGCATCTAGTCTGAAATTAAACTGTGCATTATGGTATCCCATCTCAACATACTTTCTGCATTCAGGGTACTTGTTGATATCATAGTTGGGAATCGGGAAAACCTTACCCCATTCCACACCCAACGTCTCTAAGGCTTTAGCGAAAGCATTTTGATGAGCGTTATCTCGAACTATTAGAAATCCAAGTGTTTCACGAAATGTTTTATTGGAACTCATTTCATAAATACGAGTTTTTTGAAGGACTCCGGTAGATTCTAGAACTAGATTATCTAGTAAATCAGCTATCAAGTTTCCATGTGCATAGACCCAAGAGCCATTCCAAGGATTTCCGGAAGCATCTACGGGTAATGAAGATTGTGCTCCGATTATATAATGATGTGGATTTGCATGTCTCGTGGCATCATCAAGAGGGGCATGATCTACACCAGCATTCCCTGGAACTGTAGATTCTCCAGAATCATTTAACAATTGATTTATCGTATGTTGCACAAGTTCTACGTGAGCGATTTCTTCTAAGAAAACACCACGAAGCAAATCTCTGTATTGAGTGTCTTTGCCTCTAAAATTAGAGCTTTGGAAGAAATACTGCATCATTGTTCGCATTTCGCCAAAATGGCCACCGAGTATTTCTTGCAACACTCTCGCGGCTTCGGGGTCTGGTTGATCTGGTTTAATTATATTAATTAGTTCTTCTTTATAGTAATACAATTTATTACCTCTTTTCTGAATAAGTATTTTAAATAGACCTTCGACACCGCCGGAGGTTCGTTAAAACAGGAATTTCAGGAACAACAGATTTCTGTTATTTCCTGAAGTTCCATCTTAAAGCATCTGTTACTTTACCATCACTTAAAGAGTTTTTTTATTGTTACCTTTTAGATTTTGATATAAGTATGTTAAATACTGAGATTCTTCTTCTATTCCTTCTCATTTAATTCAATATCTGTTCCTTTAACATCGTCAATAACCGCACCAATCTCACCTTCCATATAAGCATCAGAAACTTGTTCATGGGTAGTTGCGAGTCCTGCCGATAAAGTGTCTTTCCGATTATAATCCTCAACCTCATACGTTCTTCCAGCAAGATTCAAAGAATCTTTTTTATTTTCATTATTCTTATTTTCCATTCAAAACACTCCTTTTTAATAAAAGACACTCGGTTTAGTTCTATTCTAAGTTTCCCTACACCATTTGCTTTTATTACCTTAAACATTAATTGGGCTTTTTTTTAAGCTTGAAAATATAGTTATTCTTTTCGATTTCAGCTATCTAGGGTTTTTGTATATTGCCTGTTTTAATAAGAGAGGTAAGTGGTAACGATACATATATATCAAACCCAACAAGGGAGTAGAAAATGGCTACTAAAAATAGAAATCGGAAAAATAATTCAAATAATAAGAAAAGATCTGAGTATAAAAGTCGTAATTTATTATCCGGCTTTCTTTTTGGAGTTGGTTTAGTCGCCTTTTTAGACGAGGCTATCTTTCATCAGATACTACATTGGCATCATTTTTATGATAAGTCTACGACTGATATTGGATTAGTCTCAGATGGTTTATTTCATGCTTTTAGTTGGTTTGCGACAATTGGGGGAGGATTTTTGTTCGCCGATCTTCAGCGACGAAACATGTTGTGGCTCACGAAATGGTGGGGAGGCGTGTTACTTGGTGCAGGCACATTCCAGTTATACGACAACATAATACAACACAAATTAATGCGGATACACCAGATTCGTTATGTAGATAATTTATTTGTCTACGACCTAATATGGAACATATCGGCTCTAATCATGATCATATTCGGTTTCAGCCTTGTTGTTCTTAGACGAAATAAACAAGAATCTGGGAATGCCATCTCATGAACATTAATAACCTCATACATATAGAGGGAACCCACATTCATCATCTTATTGGTATACTACCACAGCTTCTTTTAGGTCTACCGTTTGTGTTAGCTTTGGTTTTGTATATCTTTGCCGTAGTGGTTTCCAGTAGGCGTCGAAGGCCATGGCCGATATACCGTACTGTTTGTTGGGCTTTAGGAGTTCACTTAGCGATTATTGCTGTTGTTGGTCCACTAGCGAATCGTGCCCATGCAGATTTCGTAGCGCACATGCTTGGTCATTTGTTTTTGGGGATGCTAGCGCCATTGCTAATGGTATTAGCTGCACCGATGACACTCGGGCTACGTACGCTAAGCGTTCCCTTAGCAAGAAGGCTTTCGAAGGTTCTAAGGAGCTGGCCATCGCGGATATTCACCCATCCCGTTGTTGCATCCCTCCTTAACATAGGGGGACTTTGGTTATTGTACATGACAAATCTGTACTCACTTATGCAAGAAAATACCCTTCTGCATCTAATAGTGCATTTCCATGTATTCGTGGAAGCTATCTTTTTACAGTGTCAATGATCTATATTGATCCGATATCCCATCGGATCCCTTTTTTGAACCGTGCAATCGTATTAGTTATCGCTTTAGCTTGCCATGGTATTTTATCAAAGTACATCTACGCTCATCCACCTAATGGGGTACAATTAGAACAAGCCGAGATTGGAGGCATGCTCATGTATTATGGTGGAGATGCCATCGACATTGTTCTTATTTATATACTTTGTTTACAATGGTTTAGATCAACCCGACCTCGAATAGAGCTATCTATGGAAAAGTAGTGAAGGGATCTATTATTTTCTTGCCTTTCGTTATTTTCAACTTTATCTCTTCATAAAAATTAGAATAAGCAACAATTTAAAAAAAGGAAAAAGGGGGAGAGGGATGGACAAGTTATTAAAGAAAATCATATATTGGATTAGAATGACTGATGAAAAGGTTGTTATTGGAATCTCTGGACATGGTGCTGCTGGAAAAACAACATTTGCAAATAGGCTTCTAAAACTACTAAATCAAAATGAAGTGAATTATATTAATACAGATTCGTATATTGTTAGTTCGAACATACGAAAGCAAGCAATTATCGACTATACATATCAAAACGAAAATCATCGCTATAAAATGACGGCTTGCCATCCATCAGCGCATCATTTACCTTCTTTAGAAAGAGATGTTCAGATGGTTAGAGATGGTTTAGATTTTTATACGATAGATACACATTATATGAAAAGTAAGTTAATTTCTTCGGAAAACAAAGTTACGGTTGTAGAAGGAATGAGTGCTGCATTTATTAATCCGGATTTATTTGATTTGAAAATTTACTTCTATACAGATGGCGAAACAGAATTAATGAGAAGGTCGAGTCGTGATATTGTTGAAAGGGGAACCGATATCAATTATTTAAGGAAGTCTCACGAAGAACGTCGGATTCAGTACGAAGTGTTTATGCATCCCTACAGAAAGCGTTTTGATATTATTATCAAAACATCTGGTGAAACAATCTGGATAGAAAAAAATACATTTGAATTTACATGTAAGTAATTGCCAGAGATAATGGCGCAAAAGCTACGTTTATTAATTAAGAGTATGGAGATGGTTTAAATGAAAAGAATTCCACTGAAAATGGTGAAAAAAGATTTATTGAATATTCCCGAATATACGCTTCCAACTGGATTTCAAATTAGATTGTTTGAAAAAGGTGACGACCATATTTTGGCTAGAATTGAATCAAGTGTAGATGAATTTAAAAATGAAATAGCTGCACTGGAACACTTCACTAAAGAATTCGGGTCACATATTGATGAAATGTCTAATCGTTGTCTATTCATTGAGAATGAACATGGAGAAGCGATCGCAACAACAACAGCTTGGTATGGCGATTTAAATGGGGATGGCGAAATATCGGGTAGAATACATTGGGTAAGTGTAGTTCCCAAATATCAAGGAAAGAAACTTTCAAAACCATTACTTAGTGCAGCTTTGAACATTTTGGCCCGTCACCATTCAAAAGCCTATCTAACATCCCAAACTACGAGTTATCAAGCTATCAACATGTACTTAAACTACGGATTTGAACCTTACCTTACAGCTCCAAGCTGTTATGAAGCTTGGAGTTTGATGGAAAATACTTTAAACCGACGAATATTATTGTAGCTTTAAATAAATATTATCCATTTTAAAATAGCTATAAAGGTAAAAAACGTTTGACTAATCAAAGTTGTTACAGCGAACTCAATTATGAAGAATTCTATGATTTAAATGAAATTAGGGCATAAAGACACTACAAATAGATGGAGGATTAATCAATTATGAACAATCATACAAAAATGAAAATATTAAAGCCGACTCATGAAGTATTTGAGGCCCTTGTAGATCCGGAAAAAATCGGGAAATTTTGGTTCTCATCAAGTTCCGAAAGATGGGAACAAGGCAAAACGATCACATTGCGATATGACGAATACGATGCTCAAGGGGATATAAAAATATTAGAAGCAGAGAAAAATAAGAAAATCATATTTCAGTGGGGTGGAGATGGGGAAGGTCATATTGTAACGATTGCTCTTGAAGACGTGGAGAATTTAAGTACAATAATCGAGGTTTCTGAAGAAGGTTTTAATGAACAAGATGATGAATTTATAAATCAACTGATAGATAATAAAGAAGGTTGGGTTTATATGTTAACTTGTTTAAAAGGTTATTTGGAATATGATGCTAACTTGAGAGCAGCTTTAGTTAAATAACCTAACGATAATTTTTACATTAACAATTATATCTCTCGATAGAAATATTCGGTCGACACATAATACGAAATTGCAAAAGCCGGTATAATTGCCGGTTTCTTTTATTTAATCGGACAATATGGATTGATATGATGTTTTTTTGATCATACCGAGTTCGTAAAACTTTAATTTCTTGTTTTATATTGGAGACCAGAAAAATTTATTTACTGAAGAAATATAGAAGGGGTGATTTATTTTGATCGAAGATGTTGATACCTTTCCCGTACTTGAAACCAGTAGATTAGTATTAAGAAATATTGTAAAAGGCGACGCACACAGCATATTAAGATATTTGTCCGATAAAGAGGTAATGAAATATTATGGTTTGGAACCTTATAAAACAATAAATGATGCTTTAGATGAGATATCTTGGTATCAATCGATATTAAATGAAAAAACCGGAATAAGATGGGGCATTACTATAAAAGGGGAAGATGAGGTTATTGGTAGTTGTGGCTTTCTTAAGATGATTCCACAGCATTATAGAACTGAAATTGGATATGAGTTAAATAAAAGTTATTGGGGGCAAGGAATAGCAAGCGAGGCTATGGAAGCTGTAATAAGGTACGGTTTCGAACATTTAAAATTACAAAGGATAGAGGCGTTAATTGAACCGCCTAATATACCGTCATACAAGTTAGCAGAAAAACAGGGATTTATTAGGGAAGGGCTATTGAGAAATTATGAGTTTACTCGTGGTAAATTTGATGACTTATATATGTATTCATTGTTAAAGCAAGACTTTGAAAAACTAGAAAAAGGGATATTAAGTCTTTAGAAAATACGCATATGCTAAATAAGAAATAGCATATGCGTATTATTGGAGGTGTCAGTGGTGAAAGAAAACTGATGGTAAGTTTACGACTTAAAAACCCTTAATAGCTTGGAAGGGTGTCTATTTTCTCCCTTCCTTATAGACAGCCACTCAAATGGTATTCTCAGCTTTGTATTCCTCAACATATTCTTCGTAGTCTAATACTTCAATAACATTCGACCAATGTAGGACTGTTCCAACAAAATCTTTAATGTCCAATCCTTGCATTTCGTATGTTTCATCTGTATTAACTGTTCCTGTTGCATTCTCAATAAAAGTCACTTTGTATCCTCTATCAAATGCAGAAATAGCCGTAAACATACAACAAAACTCGGTGTTAAAACCGGTAATAAAAAGATGATTTACACCTAATTTTTCTAATGTGTTAGAGAGTTCAGTATTGAAGAATGAACTTGGCGTTTGTTTTTCAAGTACATAGTCAGCATAGTCTTTCAGTGAACTATGTAGTTCAGAACCAACAGAACCCTTATAAAGCGGACTTTCTTCTGTATCATCTAAATGCCTCATAAAGATTACAGGCCTATTACTATCTTTGAAATCCTTAATCACATTTTCCATCAATGAAAGTTCTTCTTTAAAATCACCAAAATTAACAATACCGTTTTGCACATCAATTACTAAAAGTGCTTTCATTTTTTCACCTACCTATTTATCGTAATAGGTAGACACTTCTATATCCTTGTTTGGATTTCCTGCAAAACTTATGCAATTATGTAACCTAAAGCATTTTGAGTGCTGAATTTTTCCCAACGATTTAATGAAATTGGTGGCGTTTTGATATGTTTATAGGAGATAAGAGGGAGGGGTTGGAGTGATTAATGTTGAAATTAGAAGGCCAACAGCTGAGAACATTAAAGAGTTACATTATTTTTTTAGGATAGTGATAAAAGATACATTTTCTAAAGAAGGTATCGGAAATAAATTGGATGATATAGAAGATGAAATCAATGATAAGAAAAAATACTTAGAAAGTGATTTTGAAAGCAATGGGGAGAAACGATATTTTTTAATTGCTTTAGATAATGATAAAATTATTGGTTCAATCGAATGTGGTCCTGCAAGTGAGCTCATATGCAAATGTACAAACAATGCTTTCAATAATCTAATGGAGGTTGGTACAGTATTTGTTCATCCCGACTACCAGAGGAATGGGGTAGGTAATTTGCTATTAAATACAATGTATTTTACTTTGCAGCGAAAGGGAATAGAAGAATTTTGTTTAGATAGCGGGTATGTTCGGGCACAAAAAATCTGGAAAAAGAAATTTGGAGATCCTGATTATTTGTTAAAGGATTATTGGGGTGAAGGATTCGACTATATGGTTTGGAGAATCAAGGTTAATGATTTAATTAAATAGGATTGTTTGCACCTGGTAAGAATTTTTCTTTTTGCTCTTGTTGAAGTTGTAAAACTCCAATCATTTTACACTATTAAATTGCCATATTGTTTAATAAGAAAAAGCCGATTTATGTTGAGTATGTTATGGTTATTTTCCAACTAATTAGATACCTAAATCAATATAAATATAGATAGTTAGCGGATTAATCTACTTCCTAAAAGATTACCTATAAGAAAAATTGGTACCATTAAAATACTAAATGGAATACTTTCGAATATTAATTGTCCGTCAATGAGATTCAATTCAAACAACCAGTAATAGGTAAGAAGAGAATAAGGAATTACGATCACCAACGCCGTTATGACACCAGGTGTATAACCTCGGAAAATGACAGTTTGGCCAATATGAGAAAATGTTTGCAGAAAAAATACATTTAATACAGCAGTAAATAAAAGAAAGTTTCCCCCAATAGGAAGATGGTAGGCGGTCATAAATGTGATAAATGATATTATAAGTAAAATCCATACAGCAGTAATTGAAAGCTGGGCAGATTTCATACCCAATTTTTTCTTAATGGTTAACGCAAGTCTTTCGAGAACAGTTTTCGGAACTCTGTTTTTGTACTTGGTCATAAAATTCTCAACTGTTATGATCTCTTCTAAGTCATGGAACATAAAAATGATAGGGAACAACCAAATAACTGTTTCAATATAGAAAAATCCATGTGATGCCTCTAGCATATTTTCCTCCTGCTTATTGGGGATATTTTCAGTATGATCATAGATTGGTTTATAAAGTCTTATTATTAATCATATATTGTCAAAGAAAAAATATGCTATTTTTTTATGATTTTGACATGTGATTCATCAAAATTGAGATTTTCCATTACGGGGTTCAGCTGTGATACAAGTAATTTTTGGTCATAAATATTATTAACCAATACCAATAGTTTGTAGACCGCGATAATTATACAAAAAAGGACAATAGCATGGCAGATCAGATACCAGATAAAAACCTATTTATGATGTGTCAAACATTGAATACAGATGCTCTTAGAAAACTGCCTAAAGGTTTTCATGTACGTTATTGCAGAAAAAACGAGTTGGATATATGGAAAGCAATGCATTTTAATACCCCGGAAATCGCAATGAAATACTACGATTTTATGACGGACTATTTCAATTCTGTTTATTTACCGAAGAAAGATTTGTTTTATCAAAGCTGTCTGTTTATTTGCAATAAGTTTGATAAGCCTGTAGGAACATGCTTTGTGTGGAAGTCGTACAACACAATCCATACTTTGCATTGGTTTAAGGTCTTGAAAGAATATGAGGGAATAGGTATAGGTAGGGCGCTACTTTCAATTGTTATGGAAAGACTGTCACAAGACGAATATCCGGTATTTCTTCATACCCAACCATCAAGTTACCGAGCTATCAAATTATATTCTGATTTTGGATTTCACTTATTATCAGATCCGGTAATAGGCAATAGAAAAAATGATTTAGAAGATTGTTTGCCTATATTGGAAAAATTTATGCCGGAGTCTGATTTTAAAAAACTGCGGATTGTTCGAGCACCCAAATTTTTTCTGGACGCAGTCTGCAGTACAAATACAAGCGAATTTTAACTGCCTGAAGCAACCATTGGCGAGCGTAAAGTAATCTATTTTTATAACTAATCTAATTTAAAATAGCAATAGCGCGTTTTTAATCAAAAAAACGCGCTTTTCTTTTTGTTCGTTTGAGCATGAAGGGATGGAGGGCGATTGGGGGCAAGGGTTAATTAAGTTACAAACAAAATCGATTATCATAACGCGTTTTTATCTCTTGTTTTCACTAAAACATATGCATTAATCCAGGCAGTGATTGGAATAATCAATGCTACACCAATGCCGGCACTGAGTATATTGATCATTTCAGCACTAAATACTTTGGAATTTACAATTTCTCCAAAAGAATAAGATAAATCTTTAAACCATATAAGTAATCCCAGATAGCTCCCAAAGAAGGCGAAAAATAACGTATTCGTATCCGTACCTAAAATATCTCTGCCGATACTTAATCCAGACGTGAATAAATCTTTCCTGCTAATGAATGGATGATGATTAAATATTTCGCGCATGGAAGAAGCAATAGAAATAGCTACATCTACAATCGAACCGATTGCACTCATAATGATCACGGCAGCTCCAATTTTAACAAAATCTACTCCAATAAAAAGGGAAAACATGCTTAGTTCCTCGATTTCTTCTTCACCAAATCCTTGGATCATCGCTTTCTTTGTCATGATGACTATAAAAAAGAGTAAAATGACAATTGTTGTCATAGTTGAAATGAAAGCTGTCTTTGTTTTACTGTTCACTCCATTAATATAAAACAGATTAATACAACTAACCGCTGTACATGCAATGAAGGTTAAGATAATCGGATTAGCATTTGGAATTGTCATAATAACTATGGTAATGAGGAGCACACCAAAGTTTAGAAATAAAGCAAAAAAAGATCGTGCTCCTTTTTTGCCACCGATAAGTACCATTAATATAAATAAAATCGCTGCTAGACACACTAATACATTCATCTTCTTGCCCTCTTTCGATTAACAAAAAAAATAGAAGTATATAGGCTTATTGGAATAGTTAGCACAATTCCAATACCACCAGCTAAGGCACGAGCCAATTCCAGTGAAATATTCATGGAAAGAGTAAACGCCAATGGAGAACCGTTGTTTAAATATAAAATAAGCATTGGAATGGAGCCGCTAATATATACAAAAAATAAAATGTTTGTCATTGTTCCCATAATATCTTTTCCAATGTCCATTCCAGATGTTTTAAGTGCTTTTACTGATATGTTGATATTCTTTTCATATAGTCCAAAGATAGAAGAAGACATGGTAATGGCTACATCCATTACGCCTCCTAAAGACCCTAGGAATAACCCTGCAATAAATACAATTTTATAGGGACGTGTTAGATATTGCATTTCTTCATAGCGAAGTCCATTTTCGGAAGTTACCCATATAACAAGATAAGCAATTAGCAGCGAAATAAAAGTCCCTAACAGGGTCGCTCCTATAGCTGCATAAGTTTTTTCATTAAAACCGTTAATGAGTAACAAAGAAATGACAGTAAATAAAACCGCGCTAATACTACATATCAATAACAAATTAATGTCCGAGTTATTTACATACACATCCAGCGCATAGGATAACAAAGCGGCATTGACAGCCAAACTTATAATAGAAAAAAGCCCTTGCTTTTTTCCAACGAAAAGTAAAGTGAAGATAAAAATCAAAGCTATTATTAAAATATATTTATCACGTTTTACCTCTTTTATGGAGCCAGTTAAATCTGTATTTTTCTCTGTGTTCTTGTTAATAGAAACAAATAATTCATTTCCAACATGGTATTCTTGATCATATGCTCCGGACGATGAATACTCATTAATTAAATAGATAAGCTCCCCTTTTTTCTCACCGTTTTTCAATTTGGCTATTATTCGCTGAGTGAATAGCTGATCTTTGTTATTAAATATATCAGTTATTTGATTTGTATCTTCCAGATCTGTTTTGATAACTTCAGCGATTGGACGATCGTAGAATGAATAATTGTGATTAACAAATAAAACAGAGGACGCAAAGCAAAGTGTTATTATTATGTAAAATAAAATTTGTTTGAAAGTCATTTGCTTTATTTTGTTTACGATCACATTCAAAAAAAAAACCTCCATCTCCAGGATGGATTCCAATGTATAAAAGGTAAATTTATCGATTTTAGAGCGTAATCAATTTCAAAAATACATTGTTCCTGGAAGCAGAATAGGTGCCTTACCTGGCGAGTTCCTTTCACAGAACTAAGGAGAACCTCTCTTAATTCGTCATTACGATGATGTTAATTTTAAGCATAAGTCTACCACTTTATAGGATGAAAACAAAATAAAAACGATTAAGCTTTTTTCTAGTGGATAGAGATTTAACAACCTCAATGCATCAGACATTTCCGATGTCTAATTACAGGTAAAAGTGTAGAAAAGGCAAGCGAATGAGAAATTCGCTTGCCTTTTGTCTGCATTTCGGGACAATCTTGAAAAAAAAATTAAATGAAGAGAACAAAACTGTTGAAAATCTACCCGGTTGGGTTCATGTTCCCCAAAGTGAAACCGCGTACTAATTGATTTTGTACCTGTTATTGAAGCGTAAACACTTCAACTGTATCAATCAAATCATTTCCTGGTTTAGATGTACTTATATAAGCGGTTTTGGAATCTGGGCTCCAAAAGCCCGTAAGTGAAATAACCGCATATAAATCAGCATTTTCCATAATTCGTGTCGGATTCGTAACCTGATTATTTACGAGTTCCGCCATATACACATTTGTTTTATATTCATTTCCGACCTGAACAGGTGTATCAAATAATATTTTGCTTTGATCTGGTGACAGTTTGTAAAATGGCACCCATATTCCTTCTTCATCTTTCCCACCTGCGACTAATTGTGTAACTTCATTTGATTGTAAATTTATGATAAAAATTCCAGATTTCCCATTGTAAATATCATTAAATATAATTATATTTTTATCTAAAAAGTCATAGTTATCTAGTGAATCGATGTTTTCTAATGTAGAAATGGTTTTCATATTTCCATTATTATCGAGATGATAGAGTCCATATCCATTTTCCAACGACTCGGCTGCAACATAAATGCCGTCTACATCTTTTTTAATCGAGGTTAAGGTAAAATTATTCAAGTCAAACCGATTGTTTAAATCCCAAGTCTTTACTTTTAAAGAATCGACATCGGTTACGTGCACAGAAAGCTCTTCTCCGCTATCCACATGAATGACTTCTTTTCCATCCGGATCTGCAAAATAATATAAATATGTATCGGTACCATGGCCAATCAATATTTCCGAATTCGTTTCAAAGTCTAGTACATAAACTTTTCCATCTACGAATGATAGTGCTCTATTTCCGTTTTCTGATATTGCAAAAAATGCTTTATCTGCAAGTTTAGTTTCTACATGTGTTTTAATATTTTTTAAATATGTTTTACCGTTTTGATTGTAATAAATATTCTCACCTTGAAACCCTGTGTAATCAGCTTTTATTGGTATCTGGATCGTTTTTTTATGGACAACAGAGAGAGAACTATCGGCAAGTGAACTTTCAAATTTCACATTTTCATTAATCGTCACCGTTTTTTGCATATCAGCCTTTCCTGTTATTGAACACCCTGAAGCAACAATACTCGCTAGCGTTAAAACGGCTAGTCCTTGAAATTTTCTTTTCATGTCATTTCCTCCTCATAATTTGTGTACATATTTATCATATAGAGGACCTATTGCCAATTCGCGATAAGTTGTTGCCGTTTTGTTGCGGGTGGGGGAAAGTAATTTCGATTTTAGCCTGTTCGTTTTCATAGTGAAACGAAATTGTGCCGCCGTACTGTTCGAGAATTTGCTTACAAATGAAGAGCCCTAAACCATGGCTCTCATTAGTAGATCGGTGGATAAATGGGTCAAATGCATGTTCAACTATTTTTGAAGGAATTGGTTCGCAAAAGTTCATAATTGAAATGGTTTCATTCACACATATCTGAATAGCTTGCTTTGGCTTCCCATGTTTAATGGCATTGTCGATTACATTAATGAATACTTGTCGCATATCGTCTCGGTTGGCGTTAATCATAGTGGGGGTGCCTGTCAGTTCAATTGACATTGTATATTTCTTCGCTTTTAATTGCATATCCTCACAAATCGATTGAATAAAAGGGTATAAATCAAATACTTCTTTATTTTTCATAATGCTTGGCATCTGCGATTTAGAAAAAGATAGTAATTCTGTAACCATGCCATTTAATCGTTCGCTTTCTGAATGGATATTAGATGCAGCCTTTTGTAAAAATATTGCATCATCAAAGTTTTTTTCACCAATAATTTGGGCATATCCAGAAATGGTGGTAAGCGGTGTTTTTAGTTCATGCGTTACATTATGGAAAAAGTCTGTACGTTTTTGTTCAAGCAATAATACTTTCTCTTTTTCTTCGTTGAGTTCATCGATGCGCTGACGTATTTCATTTTGCATATGTTGAAATTGATTTGCTAGTTCACCGATTTCATCTGAGGTCTTATTATTTGTAATTTCATTGTAATCACCTCTTGCCATACGTTTTGTGGCAATCGTTAAATACTGTAGCGGTTTAATAATCTGATTCGTTATTAATAATGAAATAATAAAAACTCCGATAAATAAAAAGATCGTTAGTAGTCTAAAGCTAGTTAATAATTGCTCATTATGCCTGAACATGTCCGAATAGTCACCAGTAAATCGAATTACACCGTAAAATGTGTCGTTCATATAAACAGGGTATGCAAAGTAAATGATTGTCCCTTTTCCTAAAGTTTTTGGTGTATAGGCAGCTTTGTTTTGGAATGCTTGCAGTAACTCATTACTACTATTTTTATTAACGTCATGTTCATATTTTTGATTTTCCATCAAAAGGGGCTGATCGATTGGAACAGCCTCATATAAAAAACTACCATCTGGTTTATAGACGGCTACACTTTGCGCATGCAAATTGCTTAATACTTGCGCAATCGTACTTCCGTATTCACTGAAAAGGTCATCATCATTGCTATGTATTTGTGAGAACTGCTTAATATATTCTTTTGATGTGTGTTGCAGGTTGGTTAAATCATTTTTAATATACGTTGTTGTATAATTTTCAATTGTTTTTTCTAGTAGTTGATTAAAAAAGAGCGTTGCCAAAGTAAAAAGCAATAAAAACGCGAGGAGAAATTTCCTCCGAATTGTCCATTTCATATTTTAAAATCCCTTCATTTTATAGCCAGTACCAAACACCGTTTCAATAATAGAAGGATCTAATTTTTTGCGAATCCTTTGAACATGGACATCAACAGTTCGAAAGCCACCATCAAAGTCCATTGCCCACACTGTGTCTAAAATCTCATCACGAGTAAAAACACGATTTTTATTTTGCGCAAATAATAATAAAAGTTCGTATTCTTTAGGCTTTAGAATTACGGACTCGTCATTTTTAAAAACCATATGGGCACGAGGATCAATTTTGATATATTCATTGACGGTTAAATAGTTAAACAATGCTTTATTCGGCTGGCGGCGAAGCATAGCTCTCACGCGTGCAATCAGTTCACGGATATCAAATGGTTTTGTCATATAATCATCGGCACCAAGTTCTAATCCTAACACTTTATCTACAATATCATCACGAGCAGTAAGCATAAGAATAGGTATGTTACACATAGTTATTATTTTTTTACACAGCTCAAAGCCTGTTGTATCAGGTAACATTAGATCTAAAATAATTAAATCAATCTCATTTCCTTGAAGTTTTTCTAATCCAGTTTTACCGGTAGAAGCTGCGTGTACAGCAAAACCTTCTTTTCGTAGGGAATAAGCTAATATATCTACAATAGACTCTTCATCTTCTATTATTAAAATAGTTCTTTTCATTGTAATGATTCCTTTCACGTTGTTATAAACTATTTTACTAAAAAATTATTGCTAAAATATTGCCAACTATAATAAATCGTATAATTATGACCATAGGGGCATGGGAATTGGAGTTTCATCTGACTTTTTTCTATGATTTCTTATAATAATTAGAGTAGTAATGTAAGTGCTCGCAATATTAATTAATTCAATTTGATCTAATCAAACCATTAAGGAGAAAACAATATGACAAGTAAAGAAAAGATTACTTTTGATGGCATAAATCCAAGTCCTACCAGGTTTTCCGAACTTAACGAATTACTTATTAATCTAGTTATCTCTGCCAGAAATATACTTGGAGATAATTTCTTTGGAGCATATTTACAAGGTTCTTTTGCAGTGGGTGATGCAGATATGCAAAGTGACTGTGATTTTCTTATATTCATTAATGAACAACTAACAGATTATCAAGAAAATGAGTTGCGAAAGCTACATGATGAAATTCCAACCCGACAAGGACACTGGACACAACATTTAGAAGGCTCATATCCAATTGCCTCAGAATTCAAGACTCTAAAAAAGTTGGATGCGAAATGGTTGTATATAGACCATGGTTGGAGAGAAATGCAATGGGATACCCATTGTAATAATTGTTGGGCAAGATGGTCTTTAAGAGAAAAGGGTATCACATTAATTGGACCTGATCCAAAAAACATAGTGGATCCAATACCTAAAGGAATAATGAGAGACGAGGCAAAAAAATTACTAATCAATATTATTGCAGACACTCACAGTTGGATGCCACCTACTATCGCTTGGGGACAAAGATATATTGTTACTACAGCATGTAGAATGTTATATACAATAAAAACTGGAGAAGTAATATCTAAAGCACGTTGTATAGATTGGGCTGCAAAGAATTTAGATTCTCGTTGGTTGTATCTATTAAAACAGGTAAAGGAAGATAGAAAACTTGGATTTGACGCAAATGCTACACCACGAGAAGGAAGTATGCAAGAAGCCTATTCCTTTGTAAAATATGTTCAGAGTATTGGTTTAAAAAAGAATTAAGAAGAGCATTCCTGTTGGAAGCTTTTTCGGCGACTTAACAAATAAAACATTCCTAATCCGAAGGTTTTTCCGGTTTCGTTCCGATAGATCTTCGATTTTTTAATAAATTGGGGAAACCGTTATTTCTTATTGCAAAACAATTTGGGGGAGGTTTTTTGTGAATAATGTCGAATACTTTTTAGTACTTTAATTATGAGGAGAGGCTTAAAATGGATAAATGTGCACTGTTAGTTATTGATGTTCAAAATGCCATGTTTGACGAATCTAATCCGATATACCAAGGAGAACAGCTTCTAAGAAATCTTCAGGACTTAATTAATAATGCACGTACTGCTAACGTCCCTGTCTTTTATGTTCAACATAATGATGAAGAATTTGAAAATGGAACCACTTCGTGGGAAATTCATTCTTCAATTACTCCAAATGATGGGGAAGTTGTAATCCAAAAACATACACCGGATTCTTTTCATGAAACCGAGCTTCAGGATAAGCTTGAAGAAAGACAAATCCAAAATCTTGTTATTGCTGGAAATCAGACCGAGTATTGTATTGATACTACGAGTCGACGTGCATTTAGTCTCGGCTATAATGTCACTCTTGTTAAAGATGCCCACACAACATGGGATTCCGATACCTTATGTGCCAAGCAAATTATTAATCATCACAATGAAGTGTTAGGCAATGCTTTTGCTACACTGAAGGAAACAAAAGAGATTCAGTTTTTGTGATTCAAAAAGTATATTCATACATAAAGGTATTGGATTGTATATGTAGAATATTATTTACGTATTTGCAAATTCTCTGAAAGGTGTGTTCATATTTGCCAATCCACCAAAAGATATTAGGAAAAATTAAAGGCGCATCGATTGTTTTTTTAGTATCAGATATAAAAAAGTCGTCCGAATTTTATAGGGATGTTTTGGGATTTGATTATGAAGAAATAGGAATCGGAAATATTAAACATATTCACTTAACAAGAGATAATTTAACTTTTATTTTACACGAGGCAGGTAAATCGGTAGATATTAGACCGTTCTCTTCACTTTTTGGTGGACCACAATGGGATGCTTTTGCCTATTCGGATTCTGTAGATTTATTATTTGAAGAATTTAAAGCAAAAGGTGTAGAAATTGCATATGGTTTTAATCAAGATCCTAAATGGAATGAATTTGCGATAAAAGATGTAGATGGATATGTGATTGCATTTGGTGGAGGATTAAGTAATAATCGTTCGAATAGTTATAATTTGTAGCAAATTTATAGATGAGTATGGAAATGGTCTAAAACTTGGCTAAGGATTACAAAATTATGGTATATTAATTATGTAAACGCTATCAGGGGATAAAGCTTGTTACATAATGTTGTAGATTTTGTTTTGTAAGACTCTATGTTTAGTTATGGTTGGCAAAGGTTGTTTGATCAATAAGGTTGTCTAACAATAAATAATATAAGATTAGGGGTGTTTTCAATGAAATATAGAAGATTAGGAAAAACTGATTTAAAGGTTTCAGTAGTCGGAGTTGGAACTTGGCAATTTGGCGGTGATTGGGGCAAAGATTTCAATCAAAATGAGGTTGATACTATCCTTTCACGAGCAAAAGAGTTGGGTATTAATTTGATTGACACGGCTGAATGTTATGGGCCTCACCACATGTCTGAACGATTTATTGGAGATTTCCTTAAACGAGATCGCCGTGAAGACTGGGTTGTTGCTTCTAAATTTGGACACAGGTGGCATGATTCTTGGGGTCATGCATGGAGTGTTGATGAAGTTCGTGTGCAATTAGAAGAATCTTTAAAGGCATTACAAACGGATTATATCGATCTTTATCAGTTCCACTCCGGTTCAGATGAAGATTTCGATAACGATGATCTATGGACAATGTTGGACAAGCAAGTACAAGCTGGGAAAATTCGGAACTTAGGAATTTCTATTGGCAGCAATGCTAATATTCATCAAACTTCACAAGCTACAAAGGTGAATGCAAAAGCGATACAAGTCGTTTTTAACAGGATCGATCAAATCCCTGAAGAGAAAGTTTTCCCATCCTGTATTGAACAGGATTTAGGCGTTTTAGCTAGGGTGCCATTAGCAAGTGGATTCCTAAGTGGTAAATACAAACCTGGAGCTATTTTTAGTGATAATGTAAGAAAAGGACGTAACCGAGAAGAAGTTGATGAAAAGCTGCGTCTAGTTGAGCAGATTCAACAAACTGAAGTTCCAGAAGGAGTGAATATGGCTGAATGGGCATTGGCTTGGTGCTTAAAACATCCCGCTGTTACTTGTGTAATTCCTGGCTGTAAGAGTCCTGAGCAAGTTGAAGTGAATGCAAGAGCCGCTCAACTTGATATTGTAAAAGAAGATCATCCTAGTGCAGTGACTGTTTAACCATAAAAGGTAGATTATGAGTTTATGGGACAAGATAATTAAATAATTGCTGAAAAAAACTTCCATTAAAGTTAGTTTTAAACCTTAATGGAAGTTCAATTTTTTATTAAAGACTAAATTGAAAGGGGAAATGGACATGTCAGGGCGTAAGATAAAATGGGGGATAATGGGTCCAGGTAATATTTCACACAAATTTGCATCTGATTTAGTGCAATCTGAAAATGCGGAACTTGTAGCAGTTGCTTCAAGAACGGAAGGAAAAGCGGACGCCTTTGCCAGCGAATTCAACATTGCTCGTGCTTATAACAGTTACGATGAGTTTGTACAAGATAATGAAATAGAGATTGTTTACATAGGAACGCTGCATCCGCAGCATAAAGAATGTGTACTGCACTGTTTAAATGCAGGAAAAGCTGTTTTGTGCGAGAAACCATTCACGATGAATGCGGAAGAGGCCGAAGAATTAATTCAAGTAGCTAGAGAAAATAACACATTCTTGATGGAAGCAATGTGGACACGTTATTTACCTGCAGTTATTCAAGCTAGAAAGTGGATTGCGGAAGGGAAAATTGGCGAAATTAATATGCTAACCGCAAATTTTGGCTTTAATGTTGGATGGGCACCTGAAAGCCGATTACTTGATAAGAAGCTGGGAGGCGGGGCCATGCTTGATGCTGGCATCTATCCTATTTCTTTTGCATCGATGATTTTCGGGAAACAACCTACCAATATTAAAAGTAGCGCTCATATTGGACAAACTGGCGTGGATGAACGTTTTTCCGCAATTTTTGAATATGAAGATGGAAAAACTGCTATTTTGAATTCAAGTGTCCGTTTAACTTTATCCAACGATGCGTATATTTATGGTTCAGATGGCTATATTCATATGCCGAACTTCTTAGCGGGGGAAGCCGCCTATTTGCATGGTTCTGGTTCGGAAATGGAAGAGTTTAAGGATGATCGCAAGGTGAATGGCTATCTTTTTGAGGCAGAAGAAGCAATGAACTGTTTACGAGAAGGCCGAATTGAAAGTTCGATTATGCCCTTGGATGAGACATACGATATTATGAATACAATGGATACACTTCGTAAGCAATGGGGCTTAGAGTACGAATAAGAGATAATCTACAATTAATTAACCAAACAAGCGAGTCTCTTGTAATATAGAGGCTCGCTTGTTTTTTACTTATAATCAAGAAGCATGATTAACATGCGCTTGTGGGATAATGGGATTAAAGCATATTATATTGGGAGAAAACACAATGCGGTTCACTAAATGTGAAAGAAGTAGATTCCTCACGCAAAACATTTTTATTTCAAGGGTGTCAGCATTAATTGTGGGAGAATTCATATGAAATTTGGTTGCCATCTTTCGATAAGACAGGGCTATGAAGGTGCTGCTAAACAAGCATTCGCAATGAATGCTGGCGCTTTTCAATATTTCCCTAAAAACCCAAAAAGCTTAGCAGTGAAGAATTTCAATCGTGACGATGCCTTGCGATGCAATGAATTTTGTAAAGAAAAGGCAATTATTTCTGCCGGTCATTCCCCATATCCAACAAGCTTAACTCCCCAAAATGAGAAGAAGCGAGAACAGGTGATACACTCCTTATTAAATGATTTAGAAATTGCCGAAGCCTGTGGTTCTATTGGAATTGTCGTTCATTTTGGCAAACAGTTAAACAAAACAAATCCACTTGAAAGCTATCATCTTATCATCGGTATGTTAGATGAAATACTTCATCAGTGGGAAGGAAAAGCCAAGGTTCTACTTGAAAATAATGCCGGTTTCCCCGGAACGATTGGAACTACATTAGAAGAGCTAGTGCAAGTTCGCAAATTGTGTAATCATCCCGAAAAAATAGGCTTTTGTTTGGACACATGTCATGCTTTTGCTAGCGGCTTATGGGATGGTGAAAACTGGCATGAAGTGCTAAAGAAAGGAATGGAACTTGGATATTTTGAGGAGTTAAAGCTTATTCATTTTAATAATTCTAAGTATGATACTAGGTCGGGAAAAGATCGGCATGCACCAATTTTTGGATCTGGATACATAACAGAGGCTCAATTTGATCAATTAGTAACGACACCCCAACTTGCTAACATACCTTTTATATTGGAAACACCAAAAGAAGAAATGTCGCATGAAAAAGAAATAAAGCTAATCCAGGAAAAGTGGGGAGGAAATGAATGAAATTTCTTTATGAAAAAAATCTGCCGACACACGATTTTTCGAGTATTTGTCGGCAGATTCCGTGCACATTTATTTACTATCGTTACTCTTTAAAATTCTTCATATGTAGCAGGATCCTGATCATTAATTCTTCCATCAGGGCGAGTTAATTCCGAAATTATGCTCATTTCCGTTTCATCAAGGGAAAAATCAAAAATTGATAAATTTTCAAGTTGTCGGTCAGGGGATGAAGACTTAGGAATTGGAATAGCCCCAAGTTGATAGTGCCAACGTAAAATAACTTGTGAAATTGTTTTGTTATGACGGTCGGCAAGCTTTTTAATCGTTTCAACTTCAAAAATTTCACTTCCTCGAGCTAATGGACTCCACGACTCTATTTTAATATTATTCTCTTCATGCCAATTCCGTAGTTGTGCTTGGTTGAAGAATGGGTGTAATTCTATCTGGTTTATGCTTGGTTTAACGCCAGTTTCTTTTTCTAAACGCTCAATATGTTCCGGTAAGAAATTACTTACACCGATGGAACGAATTAAACCTGATTTTTTAGCTTCAATGAGTGCTTGCCAAGCCTCCACATAATTATCCTTTTTAGGATTAGGCCAGTGGATTATATATAAATCATAATACTCTAAATTTGCACGATACAGAGATTCTTGAATGGCAGTCATGGCCTTATCGTACTCGTGATAACGACCTGGTAATTTGGATGTGATTTTTAATTCATCTCTTGGTACAGAGCCGCGTCGAACGGCTTCACCTACGGTTCCTTCGTTTTCATAATTATAGGCGGTATCAATGAGTCGATAGCCATTATCAATGGCACTTTTTATAGAGTTGACTCCTTTACTTCCCTTTAGACTATATGTACCCAACCCTATAACCGGCAAAGTAAGGCCATCATTAAGCGTAATCTCAGGAATTGAATTACTCATAACTAGTCACTCCTTTCATTAATATTTTAAGATTACCATATTTCTGAATTTATTTCATAACGCTTGATTTTAAAACAAGCATAAATAAGCAAAAAAAAATTTCTATACTTTACATTTTATTTCGAGAGGTGTAAAATTCCTATATACCTAAAAACTCTAGGTAGGTGAAAATATGTTTAATCGTGAATTGGTAAAGGGAAGTACATCCCTTTTGATGCTTCAACTGCTCGATGAGCGGGACATGTACGGATATGAGCTTGTAAAAGAACTGGAGAAACGCAGCGGTAATGAGTTTTCTGTAAAGGAAGGTACGCTTTATCCGGCCCTTCATAAACTTGAAAAGCAGGAATACATCGAATCCTATTGGCAGGAACAGGAGAAGGGTCCGGCTAGGAAGTATTATCGCATTTCGAATGCGGGGAGAGAAATGCTTCTTGAAAAGACCCGTGAATGGAATGACTTCGTTTCTGTAATGAACAAGTTAATAGGGAGAAAAAAACATGGAACGGCTGAAGAATGAGTTTTTAGCAGAACTCGCACAGGGGCTTGTAAATCATCAAGAGAAAGAAGCAATATTAAAGGAATATGATGCTCATCTTGATGAACTCTTTAATGGTCTCTATAAGATAGAAAATGAATCTGAATTGCGAGATCAGGTTTATTCTAGATTCGGTACACCTGAAGAAATTGCCGCAATGTGGAGAGATGAGCTTTCTGTTACACCAAGCAATATGAAATGGTTATTCATTGCAGTAAATATTCTTTTTTTTGGCGGAGGCTCCGCACTCACTCTTGCTCATAATTTGCTTGATTGGGACTGGCTCACGACCTTATGGATTCAATTGACATCCTTTCCGATCCTAATTGCGCTAATTTACTTGTTCTTTTGGGCATTGCTTGGTTATGAAATAGGCAGGGGCTTTGGACATCAAGGAAAGAAGTTGATGAAAAGGACCTTTTTATTAGTATTAATACCGAATATCACACTAATGGTTTTAACGGTTTTCCGGATCATTCCACGTGAATGGTTTAGTCCATTGTTGACAGAAACCTTTATCGGGATCTGCATCCTATTCACGCTTCTTTTATACCCGGTTTGCCTAATTAGCTACAGGTGGGGGAAAAAAGCTTCTATATAAGCTTTTTTTTACCTGTCTACATAGAATTTCTATGTATCTTAGATTTCTAAAAAAATGGAGGTATTTTTAAATGGAATTAAAAATTAGAAAGATAGACGGAATATTTTTTCTCATATGCCTATTTGTTGGATTTGTTGCGGAAGAAGCATTCTTCAGAGATCAGATCGGCATCTCCTATTTTATTTTCATCGCTATATTTTATACAGCCTTTTTCTGGAGGTTTCGATCGTTTTCATTCTCGCATCAGCGGCTAGGATATCTAGTGTTGATTTCAATTTGGCTTTTAGCAGCAGGTTATTACCTGTATGACACGACACTGTTTTATATGTTGAATATTTTGATCATCCCGGCTCTTGTTATCTTCCATCTTGCATTGATTACTTCACCGAAAAAACTAGAATGGAGTAATTTGTTTTTTATCTTTTACACATTACTGCGCATCATTGATGGAATTCGCTATAGTGCCAAATTCACAAAGCATATTGCCAAGTTCATAAAAGGGAACAGAAACCAAAAAAAGGGTTATGATATTTGGAAAAAAATCCTGATTGGTATTGCTATCTCTGTCCCATTTTTGTTTGTCATACTTAATCTGTTAATTTCAGCTGATGCTCAGTTTGAAAGACTTTTAAGTGGTATCCCTAATTTGCTAAGCTTCAAGGCAGACAATGTCTTCCGTTTGATCGTTATTCTAACTTATACATTCAGCTTTTTTGGCTTCATGCAGGCGCTTTTACAAAAGAATATTGATATTGGCCAAAGGAATATTCATAAGCCAATTGTAATGGATGGTATTATTACTCTAACTGTGCTGCTGCTCTTGGACTTGGTGTATGTATTATTTGTTGCCGTCCAATTCAAGTACTTTTTCAGTGGCACGCTTGGTGATGGTTACACTTTTGCGGAATATGCGCGCCGCGGTTTTTTTGAATTACTTTTTGTCACCCTAATTAACCTAAGCATAACAACCGGGGTTATTAATTTAACGAAGACTATTCAGGGATTTTTGAAAAAAATAATTCGATTGGCCTTGTCAGTTCTTGTTTTATCAAGCGGAGTTCTTCTTATCTCAGCTTTCATGCGAATGTCAATGTATGAGGATGCGTATGGGTTCACTTTTACACGGGTGTTAGTGCATTCCTTCATGATTTTCTTAATGGTCATTTTTGCATACACCCTCGTTAAAATTTGGCTTGAGAAGCTTTCCTTATTCCATTTTTATTTTATTGCATCGCTTATTTATTATGCAGGTATCAATATTATCAACATCGACAAAATCGTAGTTGATAAAAATATTGCTCGCTTCGAGACAACCGGAAAAATCGACATCGACTATTTAAACAGCTTATCATCAACGGGTATCCTTGGATTAATCGAGCTTTATGAAAATAATCCTAATGTTCAGGGTTTGGAAGCTTTGCTAAAAAAGCGAAAAGCAGATAGAGAGTATTTAAAAAGTGATTCATGGCAGTCTCATAATTTTGCCCGGAAGAAAGCTTATGAAAAGCTGGGGGAGATGGAATTATAATTGGCATAAATTAACTATAATTATTCTTTCCCTTGTTCCCCTTACCAATAATATGAGTTAATAAGGGTGTCGGACCGATAGAATTATTGGAAAGGAGGATGATTATTTTGATCATAAAACAAGAGGTGATTTCCGTTTAAGCGGGAATCTCAAAAATGGGGCCGCAACTGCGGCCTTATTTAATATTTAGAATATTATTATCTTTCCATAAACGGTGAATCCACTTATACTATGAATATGAGTAGTTCATACGTATTTTTTTGTAAGTGCTTACTCGTTAAATTACAAGCGAAAGGAGATTTTATAAATGACTAACATAAAACTGTTTTTATACGTACACCTAATAAAGGAGGACGTAAATATTGCAATACAAAAACGGGAGGGAAGTGCTTCCCCCTAATTTGCTGAAGGAACTACAGAAATATATTCAAGGCGAGCTAATCTATATCCCTAAGAAAAAGAATCAGCGGGCTGGATGGGGAGAAATGAACGGTTCACGACAGTTAATTGCTCAAAGAAACGAAGAGATTTATCATCTATATACGGAAGGAAAGTCTTTCGAAGAGTTAGAACGAGATTACAACTTGTCCGTAGATAGTATCCGGAAAATAATATATAAGACTCGTGGACTACTTAAAGAATCGAAACGGTGAGCTATATATAATCTAGTCCAAAGCATGGAGCACCAGTATTTCTTCTAACAGACTACCAATGATGAATAAGGCCGTAGAATAGAGAGAGGCTATCTACGGCTTTTTGAAGTAGAATCCAAAAACAAAACGAAGGGTGATTTAAATGAAAAATTCATTAAACGAAAAAATGATTAATACATGGAGGGCGATTCCAATTTAACCCTCCAAAAACAATGGGGGAGAAACATGAATACTCGATTCAAAAAGTTTTTTTCTTATTATAAACCATATTTAAAATTGTTTTTTGTAATTATGACTTGCACATTTATTGCATCGTCGATTACCTTGATTTTTCCATTATTGATTAGATATATTACGAAAAATGTATTAGAAGGTAATCTGAGTCATGCGTTAAATCAAATATATATGATCGGAGCTATCATGCTTGTACTAGCTATGGTACAAGCCGCATGTAACTTTTTTGTTGATTATCGGGGTCATGCGATGGGGGCGATGATGGAAAGTGATATGCGTGAAGAAATATTTTCCCATTATCAAAAACTATCATTTAGTTTTTATGATCAGCAAAAAACTGGACAATTAATGTCTAGACTCACGAATGATTTACTTTTGCTCTCAGAATTGTATCATCATGGTCCTGAAGATTATGCGAAATATTTAATAAGGTTTATCGGTGCATTTGTAATACTATTTATGATCAACGCTCAATTAACTTTAGCCGTATTTATCTTTTTGCCAATGATGGCTCTTTACGCCCTTTATTTTAATAAAAGGATGAATATTGCTTTAAAAAGAAATAAGGATAGAATTGGCGATATTAATGCCCAAGTGGAAGATAATCTTTCGGGGATCAGAGTTGTAAAGTCATTTGCAAATGAAGAATTAGAAAAAGAAAAATTCGCTCACGAAAACAATCGTTTTCTTAAGAGTAGAAAAAATGGTTATCGTAGCGAGGCTTATTTATCTAATGGTTTAGAAACATTTATCCAACTCATAATGATTGCTGTTATTGTTTTTGGCGGCGCTAGCATTGTTAACGCTTCATTAGACTTGGCTGATTTGATTACCTTTTTATTATATATTGGTTATCTGATTGAACCAATCCAGAAACTATCGCATCTTACTATGCAGTATCAAGAAGGAATCACTGGTTTTGAACGTTTTATGGAAATTTTAGAGGTAGAACCCGATATCCAAGACTCAGCAGAAGCGATTGAATTAAAGAATGTCAAAGGAAATGTACAGTTTAAAAATGTTGGATTTACCTATAACGGAAACCATAACAATGTCTTGGAAAATATATCTCTTAACGTAAAAGCTGGAGAATATATTGCATTAGTAGGTCCATCCGGCGTTGGTAAAACAACTTTATGTTCACTCATACCGCGCTTTTATGAAGTAAGTGAAGGTGAAATATTGCTTGACGGTATTAATATTAAGGATATTAGTTTAAGTTCTTTAAGAAGGAACGTGGGTACCGTCCAGCAAGATGTTTATTTATTTGCCGGAACAGTATTAGATAATATTCGCTACGGAAAACCTCATGCAAGTAAAGAGGAAATCTTTGAAGCAGCAATCGATGCCAATGCCCATGAATTTATTATGGAATTACCAGATGGGTATGACACACATATTGGTCAGCGGGGTGTTAAATTATCTGGAGGGCAAAAACAAAGATTGAGCATTGCACGTGTTTTCTTGAAAAATCCTCCTATACTTATTTTCGATGAAGCAACAAGTGCTTTGGATAATGAAAGTGAGAAAGTTGTTCAAGATTCATTAGAACATTTGGCAAATAATCGCACTACATTTGTTATCGCCCATCGGCTATCAACAATTAGAAATGCAAAAAGAATCGTTGTCTTAACGGATGATGGGATTGAAGAACAAGGAACACATGAAGAATTAATCGCTCGGGATGGCATGTATGCAAGGCTATATAATTTACAATTTACATTTTCATAACAATTGGAAAAGTCTCCGATAAATTCGAGAAACAATGAATAATCGCTAATGAACCCGCCATACATGGTGGGTTCATTTTTGGTTGGAAATTAACTTTACCATTATTTTAATTTCATTTTAAATGTTTATAGATATTCCAGTTATTAAAAAGATGTTAATAATTATTCCGAAAACGTGAATTATTGCTCATTATTATTAATACATTTTGTGACGATTTTTAAAGAATTTTTTTGAACACTTTGTGAACTATATCACATTAAAATTGTATTTTGCATTTGATAGGAATAAAATAATCTTATGTATGTGATGTATATCACAAGGTAGGTGTTTCCTATATAAACTGAAGCTTTTACCACAAAAGAAAGGGGTACCTTAATGAAAATGAAATGGGCTTTATATAGTTTATTTATCACTAGTATCATAGTGTTAACGGGTTGTGAATCATTGATGGTTTTGGATCCTAAAGGACCTCAAGCTGAAACGCAAGCTAATGTTATATGGATTTCGATTGCGACCATGGCGTTCATTGTTATTGTCGTTTTCAGTCTATTAGTATTTATAGTATTAAAATACCGTGCATCGAAACAAAGTGAAGATTATGAGCCTCCACATATTGAGGGTAATCCGATTGTTGAATCAATTATTGTGGGAATTCCAGTTTTAATCATTATTTTCCTTTCAATTGTCACTGTTAAATCTACCTATGCAGTTGAGAAAACACCGAAAGGGTATGAAAATCAAAAGCCTTTGATCGTTTATGCCTCTTCCTCTAACTGGAAATGGCATTTTAGTTATCCTGAAGAAAATATCGAAACAGTTAATTACTTATATGTCCCTACGGATCGACCGTTAGAATTTAAATTGTACTCATATGGACCAATAACGAGCTTTTGGATTCCGCAACTTGGAGGACAAAAATATGCGATGTCGGATATGGTAACGACATTACATTTAGCAGCTAGTGTTCCTGGTGAATATATGGGGCGAAATGCTAACTTTAGTGGAAAAGGTTTCGCTGAAAATACATTCCTTGTAAAAGCAATGTCTGAATCCGATTATGATAAATGGGTTGAAGATGTTAAAGCAACAGCTAAACCTTTAACAGAAGAGAAATTCAATGAGTTGTTAAAACCAGGCCATCTTGGACAGTTAACATTCAGTGGAACACATTTACAATTCTTGCCTGCTCCGGAAGGGGAGTATAGTGGACATCATCATGGTTCCCATCAATCACATGTGGATTCAAGGGGTGGACATGAACATAATGAACATTCAAACGAGAAAGATTCAGAACACGATCATCATGAATAGGTTGATCGTTTGTTAACAACTTGCTTTGTATGAAAGGAGTCATAAAAGTATGAATTACTTTGATCGATTTGCTATTCCTCATCCAAGTCCTGCGATTTATGCATCGATGGTTGCCATTGGTCTTACAGTTATTGCTATCATCGCAGGCTTAACATATTTTAAAAAATGGGGTTATTTATGGCGTGAATGGTTAACAACTGTAGACCATAAACGGATCGGGATTATGTATTTGATCTCTGCCTTGCTGATGTTATTCCGTGGTGGCGTTGACGCACTTATGATGCGGGCGCAAACGGCAGTACCTGAAAATGCGTTATTAGATGCTCAGCATTATAATGAAGTGTTTACTACCCATGGGGTAGTCATGATCATTTTTATGGCAATGCCATTTATTTATGCCTTAATGAACTTCGTTGTTCCATTACAAATTGGTGCCCGTGACGTAGCGTTTCCGCGCTTAAATGCATTAAGCTTCTGGTTATTCTTTATGGGTGCGATGTTATTCAATATTTCATTCGTCATTGGCGGTTCTCCCGATGCAGGCTGGACTTCATATTTCCCGCTCGCGGGCAATGATTTCAGCCAATCTGTCGGGACAAATTACTATATGCTTTCCATTCAGATTGCTGGTATTGGTACATTAATATCTGGTATTAACTTTATTACGACGATATTAAAAATGAGAGCAACTGGTATGACATTAATGAAGATGCCAATGTTCACATGGACTGCTCTTATCACGAACGTGATTGTCGTTTACGCCTTTCCAGTACTAACAATTGCACTTCTATTGGGAACAATGGATCGGCTTTTTGGCGCAAACTTCTTTACGACAACGAATGGCGGTATGGATATGCTCTGGGCGAACCTGTTCTGGGTTTGGGGACATCCAGAAGTGTATATCTTAATTTTGCCGGCATTTGGAATTTATAGTGAGATTATCTCTACATTTTCACGACGTAATCTATATGGATATAAATCAATGGTCGCTTCCATTGTCATCATTTCATTTTTCTCTTTCTTAGTTTGGACACATCATTTCTTTACAATGGGACAGGGACCATTAACAAATAGTATTTTCTCGATTACGACAATGGCGATTGCCATACCGACCGGAATTAAGATTTTTAACTGGCTGCTTACGATGTGGAAAGGAAAAATTGAATTTACCGTTCCAATGCTTTACGCAGTAGGATTCATACCGATTTTTACAATCGGCGGAGTAACGGGAGTTATGTTGGGAATGGCAAGTGCCGACTATCAATATCATAATACGATGTTCTTGGTTGCACACTTCCACTACACCATTATTCCTGGTGTCGTATTCGCAATGCTTGCCGGTCTCACATACTGGTGGCCAAAAATGTTTGGATTCATGTTAAATGAGAGAATAGGAAAATGGGCGTTCTGGTTTATTGCTATCAGTTTTAACGTTACATTCTTCCCAATGTTTTTCACAGGTTTAGATGGGCAAGCACGCAGAATGTACACATACTCTGAAGCAACTGGATTTGGTCCGCTTAATTTACTTTCTTTCGTTGGGGCAATTGGACTCGCAATTGGCTTTGCATTAATTGTATATAATGTTTATTACAGCACTCGTTATGCTTCAAGAGATATTAGTGCAGATCCATGGGATGCACGTTCTCTTGAATGGGCTACCCACAGCCCAGTACCATCATATAACTTTGCTGTGACTCCACAAGTTGAATCGATTGAAGCATTCTGGGATGCTAAGAAAAAAAATCGCCTATTATTCAAAGGGAAAATAGAAAAAATTCATATGCCAAATAATAGTGGTGTTCCATTTATTATGAGTTGTATCTTTTTCTTATGGGGCTTCTCATTTGTATTCAGCATGTGGATTCCCGCAATCATTACAACAATAGCTATTTTTGCATGTATGGCACATCGTTCCTTTGAGATAGATGACGGTCATTATATTTCTGTTCAAGAAGTTGAAGACACAGAAAAAAAACTGCGAGGTGTTAGCTAATGAATATAGATCACTCGCTTCCGCTGGAGTATAGTACAGAGCAAAATAAATTGAATATTTTAGGTTTCTGGATTTTTCTCGGAGCCGAAATTATGTTGTTTGCAACACTTTTTGCAACTTATTTCACATTAGTCGATCGTACCGGTAATGGGCCTTCTGGAGCGGAAATTTTTGAAATTACACCAGTGCTGATTGAAACGTTTGTACTGTTAACAAGTAGTTTTACAATCGGTCTCGGGGTTCATGCAATGCGCATTGGTAATAAGAAGGCAATGATGACATTCTTTGCAATTACATTACTACTTGGTCTTACATTTTTAGGAGTTGAGATATATGAGTTTGCACATTATGTTCATATTGGGGCAGGACTGCAAACAAGTGCTTTCACGGCCGTCCTTTTAACAACTTTAGGTACACATGGAGCACACGTGACACTTGGATTATTCTGGGGATTATTTATCATCCTACAAGTAAAAAAACGCGGTTTAACACCAGAAACAGCTAATAAATCATTCATATTTTCATTATACTGGCATTTTTTAGATGTCGTTTGGATCTTTATTTTCAGCTTCGTCTATTTGAAAGGAATGATGTAATATGAGCAAATTATTTCCGCGTAAGCAAGTAATGGGGTTTATCTTTTCGTTAATTCTTACTGCCGTTGCTCTCGCTGTTTATTTTTTCAATATGTCATTTGTAGTGGGGATGACGATACTTCTAGTTACAGCATTCGTGCAGGCAGCCGTTCAGCTTGTTGTCTTTATGCATGCTGGTGAAACTAGTGATAAAGGTTCCATTTATACGAATATCTATTATGGATTTGCTATAGCACTATGTACAATCTTCGGTACATTGCTCATTTTAATCTGGGATATGTAGCACAACAAAGGAGCGTCAAAATGACGCTCCTTTGTTTTTATAAGCATCTAACTGTAAATACTAAGAATACTGCTTGAAAAAATTCCGAGAAGAGAAAACTCTGCTCATTGGGTGAGCTTTATTCCTTTTGCAGTTTTTTCCTGCATTTCTTCTGTTGCTACAAAAAATACACCCATCAAAAAGATAAAAATAGCCCCCATAACTGTTCCAATTCCTATACTAGTCATCATAATGTAACCACTTACAAAAAAACCGTATAAGAAAGTAACAATACCAATTGTAATTAATGTCAAACCAATATACTGTACAGCATTAAGTAATCTTAAATTAGTTTTCATTTACTGGCTCCCCTTTTTTATTTATTATTTATCTTGTTCACAGAACTGTCAATTGTTTTTGACGATTTTCGTACTTTTTTTGTATTCGACGAATCGCGAGTAACAATGGGGAGCCAGTATAATATTTTTTGGTTAGCGGAATTAACTTAACTTTGTTTAATCCCGAATCTTTTTTCATTCCTCATTCGAGCCCGTTCCGCCTCAACCTCTCGATTGCGGGAAGGAGCAGAAGTTTCTAGAGAGTTAAAGAGATTACGTGTAATTTTTGCTACTTCTTTAACGGCATGATTAAAATTGTCCTCATTTATTTTTGCAGGTTTATTGAATCCGGTGACCTTTCGTACATATTGAAGGGATGCTGCATAAATTTCATCATCAGTTGCAGGAGGGTCAAAGTTAAATAAAGTTTTAATATTTCGACACATATCGTACTCCTTGTAATGGTTTTCCCCGATTGTATCACATTCCTTTCTTACTTATTGTTTTATGAGTGGTGTTTTACTGTACTGATTTCCTGATTGCAAAGTTGCCTACAACAAGCTTCATCCTATTATAAGAAAGCAAGTTACTAATTATAAGCATTTTGTTCAAGCTATAAAACATATGCGGGAGTTCAAGAAAAACAATAATGGATATTAAAACAACGGATCATTAAACATCGGAAGTTAATTCCGATATTTTTATGCTTAAATTTATTACGCTAATTAGTATTTTAATTTCAAACTGCTATATAAAGATGAAAAGAAAACAAATGTTTAGATTTCATGGATTACTCAAAAATAGGCATTGTAATTAGGGGCAATACCTAATCAACATTCATAAGTTGTTGGGGAGAGTATCACAAGAAAAGGTGGATTCATTGCCTATTATATGTAGTATTTCCGAACTGGTTGTATAGTTTCCCCTTCATGTTCCTGGCACATCTAATTAATTTGTGGAGGTGACAAGAATGAATAATTTTCATAACGAACTTCAAATGTTAAATGTTGACGATTTTCAAACGAGTGAGGCAGTTCCTTGGGATCAAACCCAGTCCTATGATGATTCAAATCGACAATTTGGTTTAATTGGTGGCTGTTATGGTTTTTATAGTTGTTATAGCTGTTTTAACTGCTTTAGTTGTTTTCGCTGTGGTGGTTGTGGGCGATGCGGAGGTTGTGGCCGCTGTGGCCGTTGTGGCCGTTGTGGTGTTTAATACTAAAGTTTTTCTAGATAAAGCGTTACCTAAAAAGGAATTACTATCCCTGCATGGTTGGTGCAGGGACTTTTTCTTTTGCTACTCTAGAAAATTATAAAATAATACTTTGTGGATAATTTCAAGAAAGTGAGTAATCGTCCAGCTCTTCCGCTATAGTTCTTAGACATATGAAACAAGTTAAACAAGATTATTATTATAAGCCTCTTGTTCAAGCTATGGGACGGATGCAGGAGTTGAAGAAAAACAATAATGGAAATTAAAACAATGGATCATTAAATATCGGAAGTTCATTCCGATGTTTTTTTGCTTGAACAATAATTAGGAATACTCATAAAAATAGGCATTACTATTAGTGCAATATGTAACCAACATTCATAAGTTATTGGTGAGAGTATCCGAAGAAAAGGTGGATTCATCGCCTTTATTTGTAGTATTTCCAAGTTAACTTGTATTGTTTCCCCATCATGTTCCCGGAAGTTATAGTTATTTTTTGTGGAGGTGACAAGTGTGAAAAATTTTCATAGCGAACTTCAAGTGTTGGATGTTGGCGATTTTCAGACGAGTGAGGCAGTTAATTGGGATCAAACTCAGTCCGATGGCGCTTCAGATCGACAAATTGGATTAATTGGCGTCTGCTTTGGTTGTTTTGGTTGCTTTGGTTGCTTTCGCTGTGGCGGTTGTGGGCGCTGCGGGCGTTGTGGACGCTGCGGGTTTTAATCGTATTGTTTTTCTAGATAAAATGTTACCTATAGAGAAAATTATTGTCCCTGCATTGGTTAGTGCAGGGACTTTTCCCTTTTTGATTAGACATATGAAACAAGTTGAGAAACATAGAATGATAGTGAAAGTGATGAAACGATTTCATAACGGTGATGGCTAAGGAGGAGTGAGATGACAAATTTAACCCCTAAAATGCGGCTAAAAGTAAAAAGGGATACATCATATCTCCCTGATACAAACAGCGGTGTGTATTTTCGAAACAATATAAGTTCATTTCGAATGGAAGGACATAAGATTGATCAATGGGTTGAAAAGCTGTTACCGATGTTTAACGGACAGTTTACATTAGGAGATTTAACGGAAGGGTTGCCAGATCCATATCGAAATCGAGTTTATCAAATTGCTGAGGTGCTTTATCGGAATGAGTTTGTTCGGGATATGAGCCAAGATCTTCCACATCAATTGGATGATCATATTCTTAAAATGTATGCTCCCCAAATTGAATTTCTCGAAAGTTTCGGCGATTCAGCTGCTTGTCGTTTTCAAGCCTATCGTCGGGCAAAAGTATTGGCTGTTGGCTCCGGTCCTTTTTTTGTTTCGTTAGTTTCTTCATTAATTGAATCGGGATTGCCGAAGATAAATATGTTCATTACGGACTCGATAGTGACCAATAGGGAGAGGGTGGAGGAACTCGTTGCACGCGCCCGTAAAGCAGACAAAGAGGTGATGGTACAGGAGGTCAGCCTGCAGAAGAAAGAGGAATGCTCATGGAGGGAAATTATTCAACCTTTTGAATCAGTTTTATATGTTTCACAGGAGGGAGATATAGATGAACTGCGTCTTCTTCATACAGTTTGTAGGGAAGAAAACAAGTTATTTCTCCCTGCTTTATGTATACAAGGGGTGGGGCTTGCGGGTCCTATCGTGCATCCGGACTCTACGGGTTGTTGGGAATCTGCGTGGAGGCGCATGCACCGAACTACACTATCCAAAGGAAAACAGTTTTCTTCCTTCTCTCCCATAGCTGGGGCATTGTTAGCAAACATCATCTCCTTTGAATTATTTAAAGAGATTACAAGTGTGGATGAAGCTAAGTCAAGAAACCATTTCTATTTGCTTGATCTTCATACACTGGAAGGAAACTGGCATTCGTTTTTGCCTCATCCATTAGCGGAAGGACGTATGTCTACCGAATGGGTAAGTGACTTGGATTTACTTCCCGAACTAAGTTTAAATAAAGATGTGTCGAGTAAATTATTACTCCACCTCAGCCAGTTGACATCGAAGGAATCTGGAATTTTTCACATTTTTGAAGAGGGGGATTTAAAGCAGCTGCCTTTAGCTCAATGCCGCGTACAGGCCGTCGACATATTATCGGAAGGACCCGCGGAACTGTTGCCAGACATTGTTTGTAATGGTTTGACACATGAGGAAGTCCGGAGAGAAGCTGGTCTTACAGGTATTGAATCCTATGTATCGCGATCGGTCGATTTGCTCGTTACGACACTTCCACCATATGGTGAGGAAACGGCTGTTCCAACACATAAATTCGTCGGAGTTGGAGCGGGAGAAACGGTTAGTGAAGGTATTAGTCGCGGATTGCAAAGTTGTTTGGAGAAGGTGCTTAACAAACAGGAGATTAATAGAAATAATTTAGTTACACAGGTGCAGTTAGATAAGGTGGATGATGAACATTGTCGCTTTTATCTTAACGCACTTACTACAATGAAGGGGGCACCTGTGATCGGACTAGGAAGAGAAGTGTCTGGTTTCCCTGTTGTATGGGTTGGTACGAATGAACGCTGGTTCGGCAATGTAGGTTTGAATATAACGATGGCGTTGCGAAAAGCATTACAACAGGCACTTATGAATGCCCAAAACAAAGAGGACTATCTATTTTCCAAAAGTTTGGAGGTTTCTTCTGTTCATCTAGAAGAAAAGGAACCATTGAGCCTTGTCATTCCTTCCTTAGATATTACAACCCAATCCTCGATTTTACAGTCAGCTATAAAAAATTTAAAACAGCAACAAAAACAACTCTTAGTCTTCGATTTAACATTGGAACCATTTTTGAAAGAGGGACTCGCAGGGGTGTTCGGTGTGTTAATACGAGAGGAGGGTTCTAGTTGAGGAATGCCGTGGTCGTTATCGGAGAAGGGGTGCTGGCGGACCTCGTTTGCAGTAAACTGTCCGCATCATATGAGCTCATTCGCCGCGCCGATCTCGAGGATGGAATACCGGAAACGACAGGTTTGGTTCTAGTATTACACGATTACATCAATCTTGCCATTCATCAAAAAATGGAAAAACATTTGCGAACAACAGGAATCCCCTGGCTGCGAGGCTTCGTTTCATTTGGTGAAGGTGTCGTAGGACCACTGGTTCGTCAAGGGACTCACGGCTGCTCTCAATGTGCTGACATGCGCCGTCTGATGGCCGGACGAGACCGTGAAGAGATGTGGGAGATGATACAGAAAACTGCAGCCCACTGTGAAATGCAGAGAGATGTTTGGGCATCGCGCACTGGACTGTTGCATATGGCCTTTCATTTTACTGCAGAGGTTAATCGTGTTTTAGAAGGGGGGCAGCCAAATTCTGAAGGCCAGGTATTATTAATTAATCTTAAAACACTAAATAGTTCATGGCATTCCTTCCTACCCGATCCGTTATGTAAAACTTGCAGTCAATTACCCAATGATTCACCGGAAGCCGCTCGAATTACTCTGCAACCTAGTCCGAAAATCAGTCCCGACAGTTTCCGCTGCCGTTCAATAGTTGATCTAAATAAGATTTTAAGAAAAGAATATTTAGATCATAAGACTGGCTTTTTAAATGAAAAGGTTTATGATCTCGTGCCGCCATTTGCCGATGTAATTGTCAATCTCCCGTTGTTCTCTGGGGATGAGGGAACAGCGGGACGCACGCATTCATACACTGTAAGCGAATCAACAGCCATTTTGGAGGGGTTAGAGAGGTACTGCGGTATGTCTCCACACGGTAAAAGGACAGTCGTTCATGATAGTTACAGAAATTTAAAAGATATAGCACTCAATCCTATCAATGTTGGCGTCCATGCAAATGAACAATACGCTCAGCCCAATTTTCCGTTCAAACCGTTCAACCCTGATCGCCCTATCAATTGGGTTTGGGGATATTCGTTTTTGCAAGAAAACCCGATCCTCGTTCCTGAATTGCTTGCTTATTACAGTTTGGGCTGCGGAGAGGGATTTGTTTATGAAACCTCCAATGGATGTGCGTTAGGGGGAAGTCTAGAGGAGGCTATTTTCTACGGTATTATGGAGGTAGTTGAGCGTGATTCGTTCTTATTGACTTGGTATGCAGAGCTGCCACTTCCGCGTCTTGATCCTTATTCTACTAACGACCAAGAATTGCCATTAATGATTGAACGTGTCCGAGCGGTGGGCGGATATGATCTGCATTTTTATAATTCAACGATGGAGCATGGTATTCCAAGTGTTTTAGCCTTGGCGAAGAATAGAAAAAACAAGGGATTGAATATCATTAGTGCGGCGGGTGCCCATCTTGATCCTATACGAGCGGTGAAAAGCGCCATTCACGAATTAGCTGGCATGATGCTGACGCTGGATGAGAATTTGGAGAAGGGCAAAGAGAGGTACGTACGAATGATGCAAGATCCTTCCCTAGTAACGAAGATGGAAGATCATGGAATGCTGTATGGGTTGCCGGAAGCGGAGGAACGCCTACAATTTTTATTGGATGATCATCGCCCATTGCAAACGTTTGAAGAGGCGTTTAAATGGAAAACTCGACATACAGATCTCACCGATGATCTAAGGGATATTCTTAAGCTGTTTAGCCGATTGGACCTTGATGTGATAGTGGTTGACCAAACGACACCGGAAATCAAACGAAATGGACTATTTTGCGTTAAAGTGTTGATTCCGGGAATGTTGCCGATGACATTCGGACAACAGTTTACCCGGATAATAGGGCTGGAAAGGGTGCTCCGGGTGCCGATGGATCTTGGTTATGCAAAACAACTATTGTCAATTGAACAACTCAACCCACATCCACATCCGTTCCCATAAGCTGTGGTAAGGAGGTAGGAGTATGAGCCTAGACGCATTTCTGTACAATCTCCATTTTGACATTGAAAAGGTAAGACCGTCAGACTGGGAAGTGGATTGGGATGATGCACCGCTTTCTTATAAGCTTTACCGTGAATTACCTGTCGTTCCGCTTTCTTTGGAAGTCCCGTTGACACTTGAGAACAGGAGCAGATCTATCAAGTTTGACTTACATGGAATCGGTCATTTTCTCTGGTATGTATTTGGTCTTACTCAATTTAGTGAGTCTGTTAGTACTTTGGGTTCAATAGATCAAGAAGCGGATTTTATGCAGTCATATCGACGGTTTATTCCTTCTGGTGGGGCGTTGTATCCGAATGAATTGTACATTTATTTGAAGATCGAGGATTTGCCAGCAGGTGTATACCATTATGATGTGGCACATCACCGCTTGGTATTATTACGGGAAGGAAATTTTGATTCTTATATATCCCGTGCACTTGGCAATCGCTGTGAAATTTCGGATTGTTTTGGCACTGTTTTTGTTTCAACCATGTTTTGGAAAAATTTTTATAAATACAATAACTTTGCATACCGTTTGCAAGGGTTAGATACTGGTGTACTGATTGGACAATTACTAGAGGTAGCAAAGCGTTTTGGCTTCGAATCAAGGGTATACTTCCAGTTTCTTGACCGGGCCATTAACCACCTCCTCGGTCTTTCTGAACAAGAGGAGAGCGTTTATGCGATAATACCGCTCTCGTTGGACAAAATCCCGTTAAAGACCGGGAATGATAAGGCAGGGGATATTTGTGCTGATGAACTATCCCTAGAGTTACGAGCAATGCAGTGTAACCACTATGTCCGATCACAAAAAGTTAAAGAGTATCCAATGCTAGTCAAAATGAATGAAGCATCCATGATAAGATCAACGACATCGTTTCGGAAAATTAGTGTCGAAGAGAATGTAAATAATGAGGTTCAATCGCTAGCTCTGCCTCAAGTGCCGCAACTGTCTTATGATTTGGCGTCGGTCTGCCGTAAGCGATTTTCACCGGATGTAGATTTCATTTTGGGAAAAGTAAGCCAAACGCAACTAGCAACTCTGCTAAAGGAGTCGATGGATGCATATTCATATTTAAATGATATAAATGAAGAGAAATGCGAGCCCCGTATTGCATTATACGGCTGTTTATATAATGTCGAGGGCATTCCGAATGGCGCTTATCATTATGACAACGTTACTCACTCGTTACGTCAAGAGCATCCCGGAGATCATCGAAGTCAATTGCAATATGGAACCTCCGGTAGTAACGTAAATATATTCCAAATACCGATTTGCCTCCATGTGGTAGGCGAAAAGAATTTTTCTAAAACGGTACTTGGATATAGAGGATACCGCATCCAGCAAATGGAAGCGGGTATGCTTGTACAACGATTATTATTAATTGCGACCGCAATCGGAATGGGGGGGCACCCTCTTTTAGGATTTGAAGTGAACTCATGCGATGAGATTTATCATTTGAGTTCAAATGGAAATACAAGCTTAATCCAAATTCCAATTGGTCCGTACCGCCATCGGCCTTGGTTAAGGGGGAGTTTGCATAGTTAAGTATTATTCTGTTTTCAATCATAAAAGAGCCTATTTTGAATAAGTCAAAACGGGCTCTTTTTGTGCGTAAAATTCATTTTCATATAATCCATAAGTATTCGATGATCTGTTTCAATGATTTTCTCTATTTCTGGGTCTCTAGGGACGGTAGGAATTTTCTTTCGATTAATCGTTCTATAAATAGATTTAACGGAAGATTGGCTGTTTTTGACCTTCCATTTGCCATTCTTATTTACTAGTTGCAAATCAATAATACCAAGATGGTTTCCCCAATATCCTGCCTGAACAGTGGCTACGCCGTTAACAGTGCCTTTATTTTGATCAATACCTTTCTTTTTTGAATGATCTCCTTTTAGAGGAAATAAGGAATGACTATGTCCGTATAGGATGGCATCAATTCCTTTGACCTTGCTTAAAGAATAAACGGAATTCCCATTTTTTTGTTTTAAGCCTCGGTCTGGCTCCATTCCCGTATGGGCAAGAGCTACTATTATATCTGCACCGTGCTCTTTCATGATTGGAACATAATACTCTGCCGTGGCACGGATGTTTTTCACCTTAAGTTTTCCTTGGAAAACTGCCTCATCCCAATCTGCAACAATAGGTGTAATTAGGCCAATCACTCCAATTTTTAAAAGATGCTTTTTACCAACTGAATCTTTAACTTCTTTCTTAATAATAGTGTAGGGCTTGAAATAATTTAAATCATCTCCCTCGAAATCGTTATGATCATCGATATAAATATTAGCGTTAACATAAGGAAAATTAGCTCCTTGTAAACTTTTGTTTAAAAATTCAAGTCCATAATTAAATTCATGATTTCCAATTGTAGCTGCATCATAATTGAGTATATTCATTGCTTTAATTACTGGATGTATATCCATGAAGTTAACATATTGGGTCTTCAAAGCATATTTTCCTAAAGAATTTCCTACCAAAACATCGCCAACATCAAAGAGTAGTGAATTTTGTGCTGTCTTGCGTGATTCTTTTATAAGTGTAGCAGTTCTTATCAAACCATATTTAACTGTGTGCTTTCTATTTACATAGTCATAATCCATAATTTTCGCATGCAAATCTGTCGTTTCTAATATTTGAAGATCAATGACAGATTTAGGCACTTCTTGTGCATGGGTACGATTTAAGCCAATGGGCATAGCCATTACAGTCAGTAATAATGCAAAAATTGCCTTTATCTTTCTCATTTCATCACCCAAATCTAAGATGTCTTCATGTCTTTTTATTGTATCTAGATATGAAAAAAATAATCTGAGATACGCTTTGATAAAATAAAAAAACACTATAACTTTTTGTCATAGTGTTTCAGACTATAGACAAACTTGAAAAAATGAGCTGTCTACAGTCTGTTTATTTTTATATTAGATATATCGGGTTTTCCGAAGCTTACCGCTCGCTTTCCGCGAGGAGGCTCCCGGACCTCCCCGCGGAAAGCGAGTGACCGGAGCGGAAATAAACAGGCTGGTTAGCAGAGACCATCAATTAATGAAAAATTACCGAGCTACAGGAAATCATCTTTCTAAATTAGAATATTTTCTGCCGATCCCGCTCCTCTTTCAAAATTTCAACAGCTTCACGGAAGCGCTGTGAATGGATAATTTCTCGCTCTCTTAAAAATCGAAGGCTGTCATTAATGTCTGGATCATCACTCATATTAATAATCCACTGGTAGGTCGCTCTTGCTTTTTCTTCTGCAGCAATGTCTTCGTATAAATCTGCAATCGGATCTCCTTTTGCTTGAATATAGGTAGCTGTCCATGGTACACCGCCCGCATTTTCGTAATAAAGGGCTTTTTCGTGATTTGCATAATGGGCGCCGAGTCCTGCTTCTTTCATTTGATCTGGCGTTGCATCCTTTGTTAGCTTGTAAACCATCGTTGCAATCATTTCAAGATGGGCAAATTCCTCTGTGCCAATATCAGTCAACAAACCAATCACTTTATCAGGAATTGTATATCGCTGGTTCAAATATCGAAGTGCAGCGGCAAGTTCTCCATCTGCTCCGCCGTATTGTTCAATAAGAAATTTTGCTAGCATCGGATTGCATTGACTGACCTTGACAGGATATTGTAATTTTTTCTGATAAACCCACATATATACAATTGCCTCCTTTTAAGCTTATCATCAGCTTCCGCTTTTGTTCATACCTGCCATGGCCAAGGCGCTTCTTTCCAATCCCAAGGGTACTTTGAATAGCTGTATCCGAAACTAGTTAACGAACCGAAGTCCTTTTCGAATTGTCGCTTTAACGTTTTGCTTTTTTTTACAAATGCATTATATTGCTGTATTGCTTCATGATCTCCGGGATGAGTATCCAAGTATAGCGTTAATTCAACAATCACAAAATCAGTAGCTTGTAATTCCTCAAGCTGCCTATAATATTCTGGAGGCATCTGCCTCATCATTCTGCCTCCTCCCGTGCCCTTTCATAAGGGCTGTAATATGGATCGTAAAAAGCTTTCCAAAGCGTCCCTTTTTTTAATGCTTCTATAGGGGAGAATTGTGGCAAATTAGGTGGCTGAAAACCCATATATAGATTAGGTGGTGTGGAGAAAGTTTTAACCGTTAAAGGTGGACAGGGATCAAAAGGGCTTATATAAGGCTCGTATGATTTATAAAAGCTAGGCATAACATTTCCTCCTTCGACTCTTATCATTCCATTGTATGGGCACTGGCTTGTTTAAATTCCGTAGGAGTAAGTATTTTTTAACCAAAATGTAACAACAAAGCGATAATCTGCTAAAATAATATGATAACCACGTATGTAATATACGTTGATAATAGGGTGATCGTATGGGGCTTGTAATAATAGCCATATCTGTTTTTTTAATTTTGTTCGTTTTTTATATGCTTAATAATGCGTTTCAAGACAATGTAAAAGAGGAAACTTTCGAATTTAATATTTTTCCAAATAATATCCGAGAGTTCACCATTTTTTTTATTTCTGATATCCATCGTCGAAAAATCAACAGTTCAATCATTGATCATATAAAGGGAAAGGTTGACGCAGTCATTATTGGTGGTGACTTAACAGAAAAGGGAGTTCCTTACTCCCGAGTGACTAAGAACTTAAAAAAGTTAAAGGACGTTGCGCCAGTATTTTTCGTTTGGGGGAATAATGATTATGAAGTTAATAATAATCAGCTAAGCCGGACTTTAAAAAATTGCCAAGTGATCGAACTGAAAAATGAAGTATATTACATTGAAAAAAATGAGCAAAAGCTTGCATTCATCGGAGTCGATGATTTAACACAGGAATTACCGCCTTTGGAAGATATATTAAAACAGGAAGGGCGAAATGTCTTTCGCATATTAATTAGTCATAATCCAGATATCATTCATATGCTTCCAGAAGAACATGGAATTTCACTTATATTAAGTGGACATACCCATGGTGGACAAATTCGTGTGTTTGGATTCGGTCCTTACCGAAAAGGGGGTATAAGAAATATTAAAGGTCTTACTTTATTAGTCAGTAACGGCTATGGAACAACGGCATTGCCGCTTCGATTGGGTGCTGATGCTGAAACACATTTAATTACGATCAAAAATGGAAAAGGTTATCAAGCCTGAAGGAACACTTCTCATGAACCATCCACTCATTGCTTCATAGTATGGGGTAAGAGCAACATTCAGGGGGCGGTTTCATGAAGTTGGAACGTATTTCACAGAATCAAATAAAATATTCCATATCTTTTGAAGAGTTGTCATATAAAGGATTTATCCAAGACGATCTGTTAAAAGAATCGTTTATATGGGACGCCTTATTTGATGAAATGCTTGATGAGGCTAGCAGGATGTATGAACTAGAAGACTGTGGTGCAGTTTCAATAGAAATATTTTCATTAACATCAAAAGAGCTCGTTTTGATATTGACGTTAGATGAAGAAGACGTGATTGAGCCGTCAAGTGAAGATGTGAAAAAACCAGTAAAAGCAGAAAGCGAAAACATAATCGTAATGGCCGCCGATATAGACCACATTATTATGCTTGTAAAATACTTAATTCAAATAAAACATGAAAATATTTTAAGTTCATTGTATGTATTAAATTCCAACTATTATTTAACCATTGAAAAAAACGGCTTCAATCAAAATGCACTTTACGGATTATGCGAGGAATACGGAACCATCGATCCGATTTCCCTTGAACTCTTAGAAGATTATGGAAAGCCATTAATTGAAAAAAATGCCTTGCAAACTCTTCACCATTACTTTTGAATCATAATCTTTGCACACCAATTTGAAATCTCCTATCATAATAAATAGGAGATTTTTACTGTTTGGCAAGAAGGAGAGTCGTAATATGCAAAAAGAAGAATGCCTCATCGTAGGTGGAGGCCCCTGTGGTTTGGCAGCTGCCATTGCTTTGAAGGAAATTGGAAAGAACCCGTTGATTATAGAAAAAGGAAACATTGTAAATGCAATATACAATTATCCAACACACCAAACTTTTTTCAGTTCGAGTGAAAAACTTTCAATTGGGGACGTTCCTTTTATTACGGTAGAACGTAAGCCCAAAAGAAATCAAGCTCTTACCTATTATCGGGAAGTGGTAAGAAGGAAAGACTTGAGAATAAATAGGTTTGAAACAGTAGAAAGCATCCGAAAAGAGGATGGCTTATTTATAGTTAAAACAAATAAAGACACATATGAAGCAAAGTATGTGGTGATTGCTACAGGCTATTATGATAATCCGAATTATATGGGTATCCCTGGTGAAGAGCTAGATAAAGTTTTACATTATTTTAAAGAAGGTCATCCATACTTTGAAGCGGAAGTTGCTGTAATAGGAGGAAAGAACTCAGCAGTTGACGCCGCACTAGAGCTTCATAATGCAGGGGCGCACGTCACTTGTTTATATCGTGGGAGCGAATATTCTCCTAGCGTTAAGCCTTGGATTCTTCCTGAATTTGATGCGTTAGTAAGAAGCAGAGAAATTAAAATGGAGTTTAATGCGCATATTACTGAAATCACACCTTCAACACTAAAGTATCAAGTTGGTACAGAAATGAAGGAAATCACAAATGATTTTGTTTTTGCTATGACTGGTTACCATCCTGATCATGAGTTTATCGGAAAAATGGGTGTAGAAATTAATTGTGAAACAGGGAAGCCTTATTTTGATCCGGATACAATGGAAACAAATGTTGAACAATTATTTATTGCCGGTGTCATTGCCGCTGGTAATAACGCAAACGAAATATTTATTGAAAATGGGCGCTTTCATGGAGGACGTATAGCAAAAGCTATCCAATCGAAAGAAAATAAAGAAAACATCCCTAGCGACTAAAGGGATGTTTTCTTATTTTCACTTCGAAAATAATTCATTCAGTTTTTTAATATCATTTGTTTGTGTAAGAGCGACGAGTAATTTTATCCTTGCTTTTTGACCGTTTAAACCGTTACAAAAAATAACGCCCATGTCCTTCAACTGCTTGCCGCCACCTTGGTAACTGTAAATATCCTGAGCAATCCCATTAAAGCATCTCGAAACGAGGACAATCGGGATATTTGAGTGAATCAACTTCTCCACACCGGTCATTGCAGCCGGAGGGAGATTGCCTTGTCCCAATCCTTCTATGACAACGCCATCCACCTTCATATCATTAATGGCGCTCAATAAATCCGAATTCATACCTGCATACGCTTTAATAAGTACAACATTTTTTGTTAAAGTATGAATATCATATTTTTCCTTATAAGTTGGCTGATGGTGAAAAATAATTGCTTGTTTTGTGACGATGCCGATTGGCCCATATTGAGGACTTTGGAAAGTAGAAACATTGCTCGCATGAGTTTTAGTCACATTCATAGCGGTGTGGATTTCGTCGTTTAGCACAACTAAAACACCTTTACCCTTTGCCTCAGTAGTACAAGCTACACGGATGGATGATATGTAGTTATATAAACCATCCGATCCAATTTCATTGCTAGATCGCATTGCTCCAGTCACAACAATCGGAATATCGGAATGGACAGTTAAATCCAAAAAATAAGCGGTTTCCTCAAGCGTATCTGTTCCGTGAGTAATGACAATACCATCTGTATGTTGTTTTTGGGATTCTTCGTCTATTACATTTTTCAATTCCAGCATTTCTGAAATAGTTATATGTGGAGAAGGCAAGTGAAAAGGCTGCCGGATACTGAGTTGAGCGAACTTGCTAATCTGCTCAGTATGAATGAGTAATGGATTATCCCGCCCTGGAGAGACGGCTCCGGTTTCGGAATCTTCCTGCATGGCAATTGTTCCACCTGTATGGATAACAAGGATACGTTTCATTGTAAACCACCTCTTAGTATAATAGACTTTCGGCATTCACCGAGTCAGATGGTACAAGATTTTCTTGTGCCATTTTTTTTAGTAAAATTTGCCCATTCTGTATTGAATGAGATAAATACTCTACATACAATGCGTCCGCCTGCCACCGTTCGTTGATTTCCGTTCCAGGCGGACGCGTTCCAGGGGGCGTGCGGTGAGCCTCCTCAGTCGCTTCGCGCCTTGCGGGGTCTCACCTATCACGTTGATCCCCCAGGAGTCGCCGCCTTCCACTCCAATCAACTAAGATATTCTTTTACTCATGGTAGGGCGTACATACCTTGTTTTCAAATCTCTTCCTTTTCATAAGATTTCCGTGAAAGGCTTAAGTTTGTTGTTGTTTCAAAAACACTTGACTTTTTGGAAACAATACAATAATAGCCGGTGAAGGAAATTTCCTTACTAATATAAAACCCTATATCAAACCTAAGTGCCAATAAAAGAAAAAAGAAAATGACGCCAAAAGGCGAGAAAGCATTTCCCCCAAGTTTGGGAATTGTAAGAAAGTTAATGGATTGTTTTTTCCGGTATGGCTCCAAGAAAAAGGAGCTGCCAGGGGACCGATTGTTTACCAGAACTCCTAGAAAGTCTGAAAAGTGGCAGCTTATAATCGCCTTACATCCGTAGAACGCTCAAACAAAAGGGAGAAATTAGATTATCACTTGCAATCTGATGGGCATCAGTCCACAAAAATGTGGTACATAAGGACATATACCATCATGATGTGACAACACTTTGACGCTTGGTATGCTTATCAAAAAGACGAACAATCGTTTCTTAACGGTCATATTTTTCTCTTCAATGGCTTAATCTTTTTTAAAGGTCCTTTTCTAAGGGATTGTTGCTTTTAAAACAAAAACTGTTGAAGGTTGATTGTAGCGAAAGTGCGAGACTCCTGCGGGATCAGCGGGACAGGTGAGACCCCACAGGCGTTTACGCCGAGGAGGCTCACCGCCCGCCCCGCGGAAAGCGAGCAACTGTAGCGGAAATCAACCACGCACTACCATGGTAAAGCAACAATGTTTGCAAAAAAACCTTTTAAAAAATAAATATGTGGCGCATGTCTTTTTTGAATAGGTTTCGAAAACGAATACCAAATATTCAATAAAGCTTAATTCCAAGTAGGTTTTTGGAAATTCAGCAGATTTACGCCTTGAAATTCCGAGAGTCAATTATATTTATATCATGTTTTAACATTTAATTGTCGTTTTCATCCTGTCTCTTCCATGATACGATTAAGGAAACAGAAAGAAAAGAGGGCTGTTTATGCTGGTCTTATTATCTGCCGGTATTGCCCCTGGACTTGCTCTGATCAGCTATTTTTATTTGAAGGATCAGTATGAGCAAGAACCGGTTATCACTGTATTTAAGGTTTTCTTATTTGGTACCATATTAACTTTTCCGATCATGTTTATTCAATATGTCCTTGCTGAGGAAGGGCTGCTGCAAAGTGCTCTAATGCATTCCTTTTTTTCTGCTGCTCTATTAGAAGAGTTTTTTAAGTGGTTTATTTTATTTTTAGCTGTATACCAACATGCTGATTTCGATGAACCATATGATGGAATTGTGTACGGTGCTAGTATTTCACTTGGATTTGCTACTGTGGAAAATATATTATATTTACTTTCAAATGGCATTGAATTTGCGTTTGGACGGGCGATATTTCCTGTCTCTAGCCATGCCTTATTCGGTGTACTTATGGGTTATTATCTTGGAAAGGCAAAATTTAATATAGGTGGCAGTTCTCGTCCTTGGTTATTAGCTTCTTTTTTCGTTCCCTTTATATTGCATGGTTTATATGATTACATTCTTTTCTTGGAAAATAAATGGTTATACTATATTTTTCCTTTTATGTTATTCCTTTGGTGGTTCGGTTTGAGAAAAGTAAAGGATGCACATTTGCTTTCTAAACAACATTTTATTCAAAAGCTAAAAGAAAAAAGCGCATCATTCTGACATACAGGATGATGCGCTTTTCTCTTTTAATGTGTATAAAAATCCCTTTATTCCAGAAACTATCTCTATGAAAACTTTATATGGAGGGTATGACAAAATGAGGTATGGCAGAATATTAAAGCTAATATCCGTTTTATTATTATGTATTATTACAATATCAACAGCTCCAACACATGAAGCAAGAGCATTCACAAATCAAGTGATTCAAAAAGGTGCAGTCGGTGAAGATGTTATTGAATTACAGGCGCGGCTTCAATATATTGGCTTTTACACAGGGAAAATTGATGGGGTATTTGGCTGGGGAACATATTGGGCGTTAAGAAACTTTCAAAATGACTTTGGGTTAAAGGTTGACGGCTTAGCTGGAAGTGACACAAAAGCAAAATTAGTAAGTGCATCTAAGTATAATCAGCAATTTGTGAAAGAACAAATAAATAAAGGAAGAAATTTTACTTATTACGGCGGTACAGCATTATCTAAACAAACGGCTCCCGGTAAGGCTGCTCCCACAAAAAACACTGCACCTAAACCAGCTGCCGGTAATACCCCTACAGGATTTTCGCAAAATGATATTCAGCTAATGGCAAATGCAGTATACGGTGAAGCACGAGGAGAACCATACGAAGGTCAGGTTGCTGTGGCGGCAGTCATTTTAAACCGTGTTAATAGTGCATCTTTTCCTAACACGGTATCAGGAGTTATTTTTGAACCAGGTGCCTTTACAGCCGTTGCAGATGGTCAAATTTGGCTAACGCCCAATGAGCGGGCAAAACAGGCAGTACTTGATGCTATTAATGGATGGGATCCTTCAACTAGCGCATTATATTATTTTAACCCTGATACTGCCACAAGTGCATGGATTTGGACTAGGCCGCAAATTAAAAGAATTGGGAAGCATATTTTTTGCAGTTAAATAAAAAAGGAGGCGGCTGAAAAAATGATTAGAAATATATTGATTGCCATATTAACAATTGGCGTTGTTGGTACAGCCTATTGGGGATATCAAGAACATCAAGAAAAGAATGCAATATTAATCAATGCAGAGAATAATTATCAGCGGGCATTCCATGATTTAACCTATCAAATGGATACACTACATGACAAAATTGGTACAACACTGGCGATGAATTCTAAAAAATCTTTATCTCCTGCACTCGCAGATGTATGGAGGATTACCTCTACTGCCAAAGGTGAAGTTGGGCAGCTGCCGCTTACACTTTTGCCATTTAATAAAACCGAAGAATTTTTAACGAATATCGGAAACTTTAGCTATCGGACTGCAGTTCGCGATCTTGATAAAGATCCATTATCAAAAGAAGAGTATTCTTCGTTGAAAAATTTATATACCCAGAGTGACGAGATTCGGAGCGAATTACGAAGAGTTCAGCATCTAGTATTAAAAAACAATTTGCGTTGGATGGATGTTGAACTAGCCTTAGCAACCGGAAAAGAAAACTCTGATAATACAATTATTGATGGATTCAAAACGGTGGAAAAAAGTGCCCAAGGTTATGATGAGGAGAATCTACAAGATCCATCAATGGTTGCCTTCCAAAAAAAGGATGCGAATTTTGATCACCTAACCGGAAAAAACATTACGAAGGACGAAGCTGTCTCACTTGCTACAAAATATGCAGGGATTCCTGCCGCTAAAGAAGTCAAGGTGACTGAAAGCGGGAAAGGATCCCCATATCAATTTTACAGTGTAAATGTAGATGATGGGAACGGTCAAGGTGCCAGCATTGATGTTACAAAAAAAGGCGGATATCCAATTTGGTTTATTAATCATCGAGATATCGGCGATCAAAAAATTAGCTTAAATGCGGCAGCAAACAAATCAGCGGAATTTTTAAAAGCAAATGGCTATGATCAGCTGGAACTTACTGAAAGTACGCAATATGATTCGTTAGGGTTATTCACATATACGACTAATCAAGATGGAGTAACAATTTATCCTGAATCAATCAAGCTTAAAGTAGCACTTGATAATGGTCAGATTATCGGATTTGCTGCGACGGACTACTTAAAAGGGCATCGAGATAGAAATATTAACAAACCGGGAATATCACTTGCCGATGCTAAAGGTTATTTGAATTCGAATCTGAAAGTAATGGAAAACCGGATGGCCATTATAAACAATGATCTTGGAGACGAAGTGTTATGCTATGAATTTATCGGAACAATGGATCATGATTCATACCGAATTTATCTTAATGCCCAAGATGGAACGGAAGAAAAGGTTGAAAAGCTCCAAAATGCAGAACCGATTTATGAAGATGTTCTTTAAAAAGGCAGAAAAACTCTGCCTTTTTTTGTTTAGACTCTGGAAGGAAAATACATTTCATGCGATAATGGGAATAGGTAATTCTTACTACATAATGGGGTGTGGCTTACATGTTGAAGGTAGGAACCGAGCTAATACTTGAGGCGGATCATCGTGATGAAATAGAGAAATATAAAGCGAAAATCGAAGACTTTAATGGAAATGAAATCTATATTTCTTATCCAATTAATCTTAAGACGAACAAAACAGCGTTTATGAAAACGGGTATACAAATGATCGCGAGCTTTGTTGACCAAGAATCAAATGCTTTTTCATTTAAAACAAAAGTAATCGATAGAATTAAAAATCGAATTCCGCTTATTGTACTGTCTTTCCCTGGGGATGCTCATTTAATTAAGGTACAACGTCGTCAATTTGTTCGAATAGAGACTTCTATTGACGTAGCTTTGCAAATGTCGGATTCAGACGTCCAATTTACAGCGATTACTGAAGACTTTAGCGCAGGCGGTTGTGCAATTATTATCCCTAACAAAGTGAAGGTAAAACAAGGTGAAACGGCAAATATCCATATTGTATTACCGTCCCATACTGGAGAAAATATTTATTTACATACAAAATGTGAAGTTGTCCGAATATTTGAGAAAAACAATATTCATGGCGCATCCTTGAAGTTTACGAATCTTAATCATCATCAAGAGCGTCAACTCATTCGTTTTTGCTTCGAAAAGCAGCTTGAATATCGGAAAAGAGAAATGCCAAATTGAATTTTCCTACTAAAAATAAAAATGTGCAAATTCGATAAATGAAGACAAAAACTGTCTTCATTTTTTGATGGTCAGGATTTCTTGAAAATATGTTAAGATAGATTAGAAAAAACAGTTATGACTTTAAAAAATACAAGCAGGTGAATACATTGAATAATAAAAAAATTAGTATTGCGATTGATGGACCGGCAGCAGCAGGTAAAAGCACGATAGCGAAAATTACTGCAGAAAAACTATCCTATATATATGTTGATACGGGCGCCATGTACCGGGCAATAACTTATAAGGCACTAAAAAGTCAGATAGATATTCAAAATGAAAAAGAGATTGAACAATTACTCTTGGAAACATCAATACAACTTAAGCCATCAAACAGTGGCCAGCTCGTTTTTTTAGACGGCGAAGATGTTACGGAAAAGATTCGTGAAGAACAAGTAACGAATCTCGTATCTACTATTGCAGCGTCCGGACCGGTACGTGAAGAAATGGTATATCGCCAACAACAATTAGGGAAAGATGGCGGAGTCGTTATGGATGGCAGGGATATTGGCACAAAAGTATTGCCACATGCAGAATTGAAAATATTTATGCTTGCAAGTGTTGATGTTAGAGCTGAACGTCGCCACCTTGAAAACACTCGAAAAGGTTATTCCTCTAATTTAGAAAAATTAAAGGAAGAGATTGAACTTCGCGATAAGCTTGATTCTGAGCGGGAGATTTCGCCTTTAAGAAAAGCGGAAGATGCAGTGGAAATTGATACTTCCTTCTTATCGATTGAAGAAGTTGCGGCAGAAATTTACGCCCTGGCACAAGAAAGGATGGAAGATAAGTGAGTTTTTATACGTTTGCTAGAGCCATCGTTAAAAGTGTAATCAAGCCTCTTTATCGTATCGAAACAATTGGACTAGAACACTTCCCAAAAGAAGGCGGTGTTCTCCTCTGTGCCAATCATATTGACAATTTAGACCCGCCTGTAGTCGGTTTCACTGCACCTAGGCCAGTTTACTTCATGGCTAAGGCAGAGCTTTTCAAAAATCCTTTGATGAGAAAGCTGATGATCAATATTCAGGCATTCCCTGTCAAAAGAGGCATGAGCGATAGAGAAGCATTAAGGACAGGATTAAAGTATTTAAAAGATGGTGAAGTTGTTGGTCTTTTTCCGGAAGGAACAAGAAGCAAATCAGGAGAAATTGGAAAGGGACTGGCTGGGGCTGGATTTTTTGCTCTTAGATCCAATGCCCATATTGTACCGTGTGCAATCATTGGTCCATATAAGCCATTTAGAAAATTAAAAGTTGTTTTTGGCCCGCCCATCGACTTCACAGAAATGCGTAACAATAAAGTTTCTGCCGAAGTAGCAACAGAAGCGATTATGTCGGAAATAAAAAAATTAAAAGATCAAAATCTGCGCTAAATATTTATCCCTTATTAAAGAGCGAGTGTAAATGGTTTTACTTGACAAAATATTGCATTTATAAGAAGTTATTATTAAGATCATTTTTTTGAATAATGTGAGGATTTGGATGAACAATGCTGAGAGAATAGTATATCATCCTTGAAGTTTTTAAAAGCATGATAGGAGGAGTACATATGACAGAGGATATGAATAATATTGAAGTGAATAATTTCTCCGAAGGAGATCGTGTTAGTGGTACAGTTACAAAGATTGAAGAAAAGCAAGTGCTCGTCGATATTGAGGGTAGCAAGCTCGATGGCATCATTCCAATTAGCGAGCTTTCAAGCCTTCATATTGAAAAGGCCTCCGATGCAGTTCAAGAGGGAGAAGAGCTTGATCTAATTGTAACAAAAGTGGAAGAAGAACTACTCGTTCTTTCAAAACGAAAAGTAGATGCCGAAACAGCTTGGGAAACACTTGAACAGCGATTCCAAAATAATGAAATATTTGATGCCGAAGTAAACGAAATAGTTAAAGGCGGTCTTGTCGTTGATTTGGGGGTAAGAGGCTTTGTTCCTGCTTCGATGATTGAAGACCACTATGTTGAAGATTTCTCAGACTACCAAGGCAAAACCTTAGCTTTTAAAATTGTTGAATTGGATAAAGAGAAAAACCGGCTTATCCTTTCCCACCGTATAGTAGTAGAGGAAGGAAAGGCACTTGAGAAAAAGGAAATTTTAGAAAGACTAAAACAAGGCGAAATACTTGATGGGACTGTCCAAAGATTGACGGACTTCGGTGCATTTGTTGATATAGGGGGCGTGGACGGACTCGTTCATATATCCCAACTTTCGCATGAACATATCGAAAAACCTTCAGATGTAGTGAAAGAAGGCGATCAAGTAAAAGTGAAAGTCCTTTCGGTAGATCGAGATAATGAAAGAATCTCTTTGTCAATTAAAGAAACCCTTCCTGGACCTTGGGAAAGTATTGGTGAGAAAGCACCAAGAGGGTCAATCCTTGAAGGGACAGTAAAACGTCTTGTGTCTTTCGGTGCATTCGTTGAAGTTTTACCGGGAGTGGAAGGTTTAGTCCATATCTCACAAATTTCGCATAAGCATATTGGGACACCTCACGAAGTGCTTCAAGAGGGTCAAACCGTTAAAGTAAAGGTGCTTGACGCAAATGAAACTGATCAACGCCTATCTCTTAGCATGAAAGAACTTGAAGATCAGGAATATCAACATAAAGACTATGACCTTCCTGAGGAATCTAAAGGTTTCCAATTAAGTGACATGATTGGTGACAAATTAAAGGATTTCAGGAAGTAAATAAAACCTCCCGTAAAGTCGGGAGTATCAGACTGTAGACAAACTCAAAAAATGAGTTGTCTACAGTCTTTTTTATATAGGATAGAGCAGGTTTTCCGAAGCTTACCGCTCGCTTTCCGCGGGGCGAGCGCCGAGCCGCTTCGTCGCTACGCTCCTGCAGGGTCTCGGCTGTCTCGCATCTCCCGCAGGAGTCGAGCGGACGCTTCTCCAAACCAATAAAGTACTACATTTTACTTTTCTATTTACTCATTCATTTATTAATATGAAATTAAGACTACCTTTAGGTGATGGGAAATAATGACAACCAATTAGGTATCCTTACAATTGAACAATTTGTTCCACAAGGCCATTAGCTTGTAAATTGGACGCTGGAATTGATTTTAACTTCATTTATCCATTTTTCAAAAACCTTTAATCCTAACTGGGACGTCCTAGTATTGATTCCGTTGTCTTAATTAAGACTACGTGTATTCAGTCTATATTTGGAATTCGCTTTATGCGTCAAACGATTAATGGAATTGAAACCAATATGGCTTATCGGTGGTTTTTAAGTTTCGGTTTTCATACAGAAGTGCCTCCCTTTTTAATTTTGGCTCTATAAAGATTGAATATTGATTTTTAGCAGTTTCCGTTGATTGGAGCGGAAGGCAGCGACTCCTGCGGGAAAAGCGCGTCTAGGTGAGACCCCGCAGGAGCGAAGCGACGAGGAGGCTTACCGACCGACCGCGGAAAGCGTCTGCCTGGAGCGGAAATCAACAGTATTAATAGATCCTCACATTCAGAGGACTTTTTTGATCAGAACATTCGCTCTGGGCTCATCAAGGGCTTTCGCTTTTGTCTTTAATAATGATTAAATATTAAGCTCCTTCCCCATAATGATTAGTGGGAGGTGGCTTAAATTGCCTGGAATGCTATATTTATTTATCGTATGGAGCATATGGATTATTTGCACTTTTATTATGGAAAAAAATCTGCCTTATAGATGGACGATTGCAGCAATAGCCCTTATTCTCATCATTTTACAACCGACTGCAATTACAATTTTTTCAATGACTATAAGTGGACCTGCTCTTTTACTAATTCTTATTTGCTATTATTCAGTATCAAAGTTGAAAATGTCGAAACAGGTCTACGTGTTTTTTACCGTTTTAGCCTTAATGGTGGGCTATGCTGGTTTCCTTTTATTTGAAATGTATGACCCGGTTTGGATGATTATTGACAGGAGAATAATGGTTTCGTTTTTACTGTTTTTAATATCCTATCTTATATCTTCATCATCCTTAAGTACAAGGGTCATTGTTGTTGTATTGGGTACGCTCCAAGGTGAACTTCTATTTGCTGCAAGTTTGAATCGATTAGATATGCCATACTTAATTGGTTCAAAAGAATATCTTGATATTTTGGCTACAACAACTATATCCTTGATTATTGGCAACTATATTTACAAATTATATACACTGCCTAAACTGAATAGAGAGAAAAAAATTTCCCATTAAACTGGGGGAATCGTTTGGATTTCTCATAAATTGCCTTTTATAAAAGCAATATGATACGATTTGATAGAAAAATGAAGGATTTTAGTTCTTCTTTTCCACAAGGTAATTGATTTCGTTAATTAAAAATAAAGCGAGTGAGTGATTGAATATGGCTAAACCAACAGTGGCGATTGTAGGACGCCCAAATGTAGGGAAATCAACAATTTTTAATAGAATCGTGGGAGAACGTGTCTCCATTGTAGAAGACACACCTGGTGTAACAAGAGATCGAATTTACGGAGTTGGAGATTGGCTTACGCATGAATTTCATCTTATTGATACTGGAGGAATCGAAATAGGAGATGCTCCATTTTTAGAGGAAATTCGTCAACAAGCAGAAATTGCAATTGAGGAAGCGGATGTGATTATCTTTATCGTGAATAGCCGCGAGGGAGTTACTTCCGCAGATGAAGAAGTAGCGAAAATATTATATCGTTCCAAAAAACCGGTTGTTTTAGCAGTAAACAAAGTAGATAACCCAGAAATGCGAGCAGAAATATACGATTTTTACGCCCTTGGTTTTGACGAGCCATTTCCAATTTCCGGTTCACACGGACTTGGTCTTGGAGACCTTCTTGACGAAGTAGTCAAGAACTTTCCTCGTATCGAAGAAGAGGAAATAGATGAGGATATCATTAAATTTAGTTTGATTGGTAGGCCGAATGTAGGTAAATCCTCAATTGTAAATGCACTTCTTGGTGAAGATCGAGTTATTGTAAGCGATATTGCTGGAACTACAAGGGATGCTGTGGATACGCCCTATGAATTTGATGGGCAAGAGTATGTCATTATTGATACTGCCGGGATGCGGAAAAAAGGAAAGGTTTATGAATCTACTGAGAAATATAGTGTGTTAAGAGCTTTAAAAGCGATTGATCGTTCTGATGTCGTGCTTGTCGTGCTTAATGGAGAAGAAGGAATTCAGGAGCAAGACAAAAAAATTGCTGGTTATGCTCATGAAGCGGGAAGAGCAGTAATCATTGTCGTAAATAAATGGGATGCTGTTGAAAAAGATGAAAAGACAATGAATAAATTTGAAGAGCAAATAAGGGAGCATTTTCTGTTTCTTGATTATGCGCCAATTGTCTTTGTGTCCGCAAAAACACGTAAAAGATTGACAAACTTACTGCCTGCGATTCAAAAGGTTAGTGAAAATCATTCCTTGAGAGTTCAGTCAAGTATCCTAAATGAAGTGATTGTCGACGCTGTTGCAATGAATCCTACGCCTTCCGATAAAGGGCGCAGATTGAAAATCTATTATGTGACTCAAGTGGCAATTAAACCACCAACTTTTGTTGTTTTTGTGAACGATCCGGAAATCATGCATTTTTCATATGAAAGATTTTTGCAAAATAGGATCAGGGATGCTTTTGGGTTTGAAGGGACGCCAATTCGAATTATTACAAGACAGAGAAAATAGGAAGGAAAGACGGTGAATATATTGGAACAAGGTAATGAAAAACTGGCGGTTATTGGTGCTGGAAGCTGGGGTACAGCACTTGCGATTGTCTTGGCTGATAACGGTCACCACGTCAACATTTGGTGTAGAAATGAAGAACAAAAAAAAGAAATAAACGAAAAACATACGAATCACAAATATTTACCTGATATAATCCTGCCGGAATCTATCATTGCTCATCATTCGCTGCATGATGCAATAGATGGTGTAGAAACAGTTATTATTGCTGTTCCTACCAAAGCAATTAGGGATATCGTCAAGGAAATATCAAATTTACAAACGAATCCAATGACTTTTGTCCACGTCAGCAAAGGGATTGAGCCAGACACATTGCTCCGAATTTCTGAAATGATTGAGCAAGAGGCGTCTAAAGATATACTTAAAGACATCGTTGTTCTTTCAGGGCCTAGTCATGCTGAAGAAGTCAGTTTAAGACATCCAACAACTGTCACTGTTTCATCAAAAAATATGTCAGCTGCTGAAAAAATTCAAGACTTATTCATGAATCAACATTTCCGCGTTTATACGAACGCCGATATTGTCGGTGTTGAAATTGGTGGTGCACTAAAAAATATCATTGCGCTTGCTGCGGGCATATCCGATGGCTTAGGCTATGGTGACAATGCAAAAGCAGCCTTAATAACACGGGGCCTAGCAGAAATTTCCCGCCTTGGAACAAAAATGGGCGCCAATCCATTAACATTTTCAGGTTTAGCCGGAATCGGGGATTTAATAGTCACTTGCACAAGTGTTCATTCTCGTAACTGGAGAGCTGGAAATATGCTTGGGAAAGGTCAAAAACTAGAGGAAGTCCTTGAAAATATGGGAATGGTTGTAGAAGGTGTCAGAACGACTAAAGCTGCAAAACAACTTGCACAAAAATATGAATGTAAAATGCCGATTACTGAAATTTTATATTCCATTCTTTTTAATGGTGTCAATGCAAAAGTGGGTGTAGAAAAATTAATGGCTCGTTTAAAAACAAATGAAATGGAAGATCTTGTCGATATTTTAAGCGAACAGATGGAACAGCTGTAGTGGACTAGGCAAACGATGATGCGTTCTAATCGAAAATGCATATAATGCTTTGAAGTATATTGCTTAAACAGGTGGATGGGGATCACTTGTCATACATGAAGCAAGGGGGTACCCTTTGCTTCATGCTTTTTGTCCGCCAAACTGTCATTTTTTTAAAGTCTTAAGGCTAATATGAAATGATATAATAACAACTATCGTTTAATTGTTGAAAAAGCAACGGAGGAAAAATATATGTCACCATCTATGCAAAAAATGTGGATTTCGATTATTGCCATGATATTATTGGCTTTGGCGATGTTTACTATATACATAAGCCGCTATAAATTGAATAAAGGTTTTTTGAAAGTAGTTACCGCAATAACTGCCTGGTTATTCATGCTTATTGGTGGACTGCTAATGCTTTTTGTTGTTTTAACCGGGCCGACAAGCTAAACGGGCTATCGGTCTAGTAATGATAACATAAGCAAGAAGGCAGAAAGGTTGTGCATGAAAGTGAAAACAATAATGAATGTATCTGTGGTTTTTATAGCAGCTTTTTTTTTGTCGGGGTGTATGTATCCTAAAGACAGATTAGCAGAAAATCGAATTCCTTATGAGGATCAAATCCAGTCTGTTCAAAATGCAGTTGATCATTATCAAGAAGCAACGAATGGATTATTGCCAATCAAAACACGTGATATGGAAACGCCGATCTATTTAAAATACCCTATTGAATTTTCAAAACTTGCCCCTCAATTTTTATCTGGGCCCCCGGGGAATGCTTATGAGAGTGGTGGGGTTTTTCAATATGTGTTAATAAATGTTGAAGAAAACCCAACGGTAAAGGTGTTCGATTTACGCATTGCTGAAAAAATTAGGGAATTGAAAATGAGGATTCAAGCCCAAGGTTATCCTCCTTTTAAAGATGCAATATCAGACAATGTATACACTCTTGACTATGAGAAGTTGGGATATAAGGGTGAACAATATATTATTTCACCATATACGAATAATAATTTGCCTTTAATCATTTCTGGACAAGGGGAATTATATGTTGATTATATAAGTGATTTATTTCTCGCTTTGCAAGAAAATGGACAAAAATATGAAGAGGGTGAGGATATATTACATATTCTTGCAGAACAATCACCAGTCGTTCCCGCCTATGCTTTGCCTTATACGGTAAATAAACATAATGAACCGATTTACATGCCTAAATAGGAATAATCCTTCTTTCACTCAATATAATGTGGAAGAAGGATTTTTTATTTTAAATTTTATTATTGGTATAACAGAATCGGACAACATCATAAACATATATTGTCCAATCATTAATTAAATGATTTGTCCCTTGAACTCAATGATAGGAGGGAATCTCTTGGAAAAGGTGGATATTTTTAAAGATATTGCTGAAAGAACCGGCGGAGACATTTATTTGGGAGTAGTGGGAGCTGTTCGTACAGGAAAATCCACATTTATAAAAAAATTTATGGAACTTGCTGTATTGCCAAACATTAGAAGTGAGGCAGATAGGGCAAGGGCGCAAGATGAACTTCCCCAAAGTGCTGCAGGTAGGACAATCATGACGACAGAGCCTAAATTTGTACCTAATCAGGCGGTCTCGGTACAGGTTGACGATGGGCTTGAAGTCAATGTCCGGCTTGTTGATTGTGTAGGCTATACAGTGCCAGGTGCGAAAGGTTATGAAGATGAAAACGGACCTCGAATGATTAATACTCCATGGTACGAAGAACCGATATCTTTTCATGAAGCTGCAGAAATCGGAACGAGGAAGGTAATACAGGAACATTCAGTACTTGGAGTAGTTGTTACAACTGATGGTACAATCGGAGAAATCCCGCGCTCTGATTATGTAGAAGCCGAGGAACGGGTGATAGAAGAATTAAAAGAAGTCGGAAAACCGTTTATCATGGTTGTCAATTCATCTAAGCCACACCATAATGAAACAGAGGCGCTACGGAACAAACTGGAAGAGAAATATGATATTCCTGTGCTTGCGATGTCTGTAGAGGCTATGAGAGAGTCAGACGTTATGAATGTACTCCGTGAAGCACTTTATGAATTCCCAGTTCTAGAGGTCAATGTAAATTTACCGAGCTGGGTGATGGTGTTAAAGGATAATCATTGGCTTCGGACAAATTACCAAAATGCCGTTAAAGAAACGGTAAAAGACATTAAACGACTACGCGATGTAGACAGAGTTGTGCAACAATTTAATGAGTTTGAATTTATTGAAAATGCTGGTTTAGCAGGGATGGATATGGGGCAAGGCATAGCTGAAATAGATTTATATGCTCCAGACGACTTATACGATCATGTTCTAAAAGAAATCGTCGGAGTTGAAGTAAGAGGTAAAGATCATTTGCTGGAATTAATGCAGGAATTTGCTGAAGCTAAACGTGAGTATGATCAAGTCTCGGATGCGTTAGTAATGGTTAAGCAAACAGGATATGGAATTGCAGCACCATCCTTAGCAGATATGAGCCTTGATGAACCGGAAATTATTAGACAAGGCGCGCGTTTCGGTGTCAGGTTAAAGGCTGTAGCGCCATCCATTCATATGATAAAAGTCGATGTTGAATCTGAATTCGCCCCGATTATTGGAACTGAGAAACAAAGCGAAGAGCTTGTCCGATATTTAATGCAGGATTTTGAAGATGATCCATTATCAATATGGAATTCCGATATTTTTGGAAGAAGCTTAAGTTCTCTAGTTAGAGAAGGCATTCAAGCTAAAATAGCCATGATGCCTGAGAATGCTAGATATAAGCTAAAAGAAACATTAGAACGGATTATCAATGAAGGCTCCGGTGGCTTAATTGCGATAATTTTATAAGGGAATTTAATGGAAAAGATGCCGAATATGACGATATTCGGCATCTTTTCCATATATTACGCCTTTTATTCTTGCTAACACAATTTTAATATGATAATCTTTTAAAAGAATTGCTGTTAAATCCTTTATTTACCGGTCATTCTAACGATTTCTTTCATTTTCTATGTTTAGAAATCCTAATAATTGTTCACAAATGTAGTAGCAGTTGCGGAACAAGATCTCTCTATCTTGGGAGGAGGTGAATGGTATGAACAAAACTGAACTAATCAATTCTGTTGCAGAATCAACTGAACTATCTAAGAAAGATGCAACTAAGGCTGTTGATGCTGTTTTCCAATCAATTCAAGATGCACTCGCTAATGGCGATAAAGTAGCTCTTATCGGTTTTGGAAACTTTGAAGTGCGTGAGCGTGCTGCCCGTAAAGGTCGCAATCCACAAACTGGAGAAGAAATCGAAATCGCAGCAAGCAAAGTTCCTGCGTTCAAACCAGGAAAAGCTCTTAAAGATGCTGTGAAATAATTACATACATTCTTTTGAGCGTATGAAGAAAAGCATAAGCGCCCGTTTAGCGACGTACGGACTGGAGGGACTCTGACGAGATAAAGGAAACACGGTGAGTCCGTAGGACGAACCGATGTTGACTTATCGTAGGAGGAGTTCTGAAGTCCGCTAGTCGCTGGGCGCTGGAGCTAGACAAAAAAAGGACCGCCAATCGGCGGTTCCTTTTTTATTTTAAATCTGACATATGCTAATATTGAACTACGATTATTTAACAACCAGGAGGATAAAGCATGAAAGAAGTAAACCGCCCTCAAATTGAAGAAGCCGTTCGGATGATTTTGGAAGCGATCGGGGAAGATCCTTCTAGAGAGGGATTATTGGATACTCCAAAGCGGGTAGCCAAAATGTATGAAGAAGTATTTTCCGGGCTTGGGAAAAACCCTGAAGAATACTTTGCAACTATTTTCGGCGAAGAACATGAAGAATTAGTACTCGTAAAAGATATTCCTTTTTTCTCTATGTGCGAACATCATCTTGTGCCTTTTTTCGGAAAAGCGCATGTTGCCTATATACCGCAAAATGGAAAAGTAGCAGGCTTAAGCAAACTTGCTAGAGCAGTTGAAACAGTAGCAGCTAGGCCCCAGCTTCAAGAAAGAATTACCTCCACTGTAGCAAATGTAATGATGAAAAAACTTGAACCGCATGGAGTAATGGTAATATTGGAAGCTGAACATATGTGCATGACAATGAGAGGCATTAAAAAGCCTGGTGCTAAAACCGTGACCTCAGCAGTAAGGGGCATATTTGCCACTGACAGCCAAGCGCGTTCTGAAGTACTTTCCTTGTTGAAAGAATAGATAAAGTCAATATTTGAGGTGAAAGAATGAAAAGTGGAAATGGACAATCAGATTTCATCATAATTAAAGCTTTAAAAGATGGGGTTAACGTAATTGGATTAACAAGAGGTTCAGATACTAGATTTCACCATGCAGAGAAGCTAGACGAAGGGGAAGTCATGATTGCCCAGTTTACTGAACATACCTCTGCAATTAAAATTAGAGGCCAGGCAAACATTATTACATCGTTTGGTGAAGTTGACAGTGAAGGTTCGAAATAAATGCTTTCACTGTCAATAAAAGTAGGTATTTTCTCTGGTCGCCATGTAATACTTCATTATGCTATAATTATATTTATATACATAAGAACGGCGTTATTACTTGTTATGGAAATGAGGCTTCAATCATGCCGGTTTGTGATCATGAGCAGCAAGTAGATTTAATTAAGAAAAAACTAAAGAAAAAAAGCTATCACCACTATTTTAGCAATCATATTGGACAACCTGAGCTCGATGAAGATCGAATCCTTCTTCTCACTTGTTCTCTTCAAATGTCTAACTTGCCTAAAGAAGAGCGTGAAGCATATATTACAGCATCAATGTTTGCACAGCTTGCATTGGATACTCATGATAATGTAGCTAGCCCCACTGTATCCAAAAAGCAAAGGCAGCTTGCTGTATTAGCTGGTGATTATTATAGCGGAATGTATTACAACCTATTAGCGGAGTTACACAATATAGATCTTATTAAATCACTTGCTACAGCGATTAAAATAACGAATGAGCAAAAAATATTATTGTATCGCTATAAAGGGGAGAGTATTGAAACCTTTATTAATAGCATTAAAAGAGTAGAGTCTGCTCTTATTGAACAATTTTGCATGCATTTTCATAATTCGGCACAATATCTCAGCTTTGCAATCGAGTTTTTATTCTTTAAAAAAATGGTTTCAGAACTAGAACAATTTAAAAAAGGGTCTTCATCAATTTTTATAAGTGGATTAATACAATACTACCAACCGGGTACGACTGATTTGAACAACTTATCCGATGATGAAAAAGAAAAAATCATAACTGAATGCCATCGATTTATTAAAGAATCACAAAAAAAAATGGAAAATATGATAAGAGTATTGCCTGATCTGCCATCGATACTGCATGTACGTATCGATGATTTGGCATCACGTTATCAAAAGTCTTGCTTATAGGTGGAGAAAGGTGACAATCATGCAATCAAAAGAAGAGCGTGTACATACTGTTTTTGAAAATATATATAATAATTATGATAAAATGAACTCGATCATTAGCTTCCAGCAGCACAAAAAATGGCGTGAAGAAACGATGAAGAAAATGAATGTGCAACCGGGAAATCAAGCTCTTGATATTTGTTGTGGAACAGGAGACTGGACTATGGCTCTTGCTTCCAAAGTCGGAAGTGAAGGTAAAGTGATCGGATTGGATTTTAGTAAAAACATGCTAAAAATTGCGGAAGAAAAAAAATCCGACAACCAATTGGATCAAGTGAATTTGATACATGGCAATGCAATGGAATTGCCATTTGAAGACAATACCTTTGATTATGTAACGATTGGATTCGGTTTGCGAAATGTTCCTGATTATATGCAAGTGCTTGAAGAAATGTTCCGCGTATTAAAACCTGGAGGAATGGCGGTTTGCTTAGAAACATCTCAACCGACCATGCCTGGTTTCCGCCAATTGTACTATGCTTATTTCCGCTTTATAATGCCCTTATTTGGTAAGTTTTTTGCAAGGAGCTTTAATGAATATTCATGGCTCCAAGAATCAGCCCGTGATTTTCCGGGAATGGAAGAACTTGCCCAAATGTTCTGGAGAGCAGGTTTTGTTGACGTTATATACAAACCTTTCAGTGGTGGTGTTGCGGCGGCTCACATTGGATTAAAACAGAAATAAACCCTGGGTGGAAATAAAATGAAACTAACATTACTTAATTCAACCTTTAAAGCGGACTTTGATATAATTGAAAAAGAGCTGGAAAAAGCAATCCAATCAGAGATAGAATTGCTTCAAAGGGCATCCGTCCAGCTTTTAAAAGCGGGCGGGAAAAGAATTCGTCCTGTCTTTGTTTTGCTTGCTGCTAAGTTCGGCTCTTATAACATACATATGATTAAAAACACAGCAGTTGCCTTGGAATTAATTCACATGGCTTCACTTGTCCATGATGATGTGATTGATGATGCGGATATAAGAAGGGGGCAGCCTACGATCAATTATACATGGGATGACCGGATTGCCATGTATACTGGGGATTATATTTTAGCTAGGTCACTCGATTATATGACAAATATTAGAAACCCAATTGCACATCAAATTTTGTCTAAAGCCATCATTGACGTTTGTAATGGTGAAATTGAACAAATAAGAGATAAATATCGTTTTAACCAAACTTTAAGAGATTATCTTAGAAGAATTAAGAGAAAAACTGCCTTGTTGATTGCAGTAAGCTGTGAGCTTGGTGCAGTGTCGGCAGGTACTGACGAAGCAATCTATAAACAGTTATACAAATTTGGTTATTTTATTGGTATGTCATATCAAATTACAGATGATATTCTCGACTTTACAGGATCAGAACAAGAACTCGGAAAACCCGCGGGTGAAGATTTGCGACAGGGCAATATCACCTTACCCGTTTTATATGCCATGAATGACGAGAAGCTTAAATCTGAAATAATCAAAATTAATGATCAAACAGGTAAAAAAGAAATGTTCGATATTATTTCTCAGATAAAAAAATCAGGCGCAATTGAACAATCTCATCTGCTGAGTAAAAGATATTTACAGAAAGCGCTGGAAGTATTAGACGAATTGCCATCCGTAAAAGCTAAAAAAACGTTGCGGGAAATCGCGCATTATATCGGGAAAAGAAAGTACTAGTAAGCGTTTTTACATAAATTTGCCATTGCATAAAAACAATGATATTATTTTCGTTGGTATTTAGCTTATTTTTATTCGATATAAGAGTAGGAGTGATTATGGGTGGAGAAAACGTTTTTAATGGTAAAACCGGATGGAGTTCAAAGAGAATTGATAGGGGAAATTTTGACACGTTTTGAAAAAAAGGGATTTCAGCTTGTTGGAGCAAAATTGATGACGATTTCAAACGAACTTGCTGAAGAACATTATGGAGAACATAAGGAACGCCCTTTTTTTGGTAGTCTAGTTGATTTCATCACATCAGGACCTGTTTTCGCAATGGTCTGGCAAGGCGAGAATGTCATTAGCACTGCGCGTCAAATGATGGGCTCCACAAACCCCAAAGATGCTGCTCCTGCCACGATTCGTGGCGATTATGGACTAACGGTTGGAAAAAATATCATCCACGGATCTGATTCACCGGAGAGTGCTGAAAGAGAAATTTCCCTGTTTTTCAAAGAAGGAGAACTTGTCGAGTACTCCAAGTTAATCAATAACTGGATTTATTAAAAACAAAAATGCCACCTGTCTTGAATATACAGGTGGTTTTTTAATTCAATATTGAGTTATAATCACATACATTACAGAGAGCTTGATAGGGGTTATATGTGAATGGATCTAGATTACATACAATTTATGAAACAAATTAAACAAAAAATTGGTATTGATTTATCTTTATATAAAGAAGCACAAATGAAAAGAAGATTAACATCACTTTATCGAAAAAATGGTTTTGCATCATTTAAAGAATTCTTTGTGGGAATCGAGGGTGATTCTCAGCTTATGGATGAATTTCTTGATAAAATGACAATCAATGTCACAGAGTTTTATCGTAATCGAAGCAGATGGGACGTGTTGGAAAACAAAATCTTGCCTCGTTTGCTTAAAGAAAAGACTAAATTAAAAATCTGGAGTGCGGCTTCATCTACAGGAGAGGAGCCATATACTATCTCTATGATATTATCGCGTTATTTACCCTTATCTCAAATTTCAATCTTGGCAACAGATATTGATGAACAGGCACTCGCAATGGCAAAAACCGGTATTTATTCTGAGCGATCACTTGTGGAAATGCCTGAAACAATGAAGAAAAAATACTTTCGACATGAAGGTTCTTTTTATAAAATTAGCGAAGATATAAAACAAACGGTAAAATTCCGAAAGTTAAATTTGTTGGCCGATCAATTCGACTCGGGTTTTGATTTAATCATTTGCCGTAATGTACTTATCTATTTTACGGAGGAAGCGAAAGACAGTTTGTATAAAAAGTTCTCAACTGCATTGTCTCATAGAGGGGTTCTCTTTGTCGGAAGCACTGAACAAATATTTAATCCAAGCCAATACGACTTTGAAGTGGAAGATACATTTTTTTACCGTAAGGAAAAAATAGACTCTCGGAATTTCGAGGCGTAAATTTGCTGAATTTCCAAAAAGGTTGTTTTTGTAAACATTGTTGCTTACCAAGATAGTGCTTGGTTGATTTCCGCTACAGTTGCTCGCTTTCCGCGGGGCGGGCGGTGAGCCTCCTCGGCGTAAACGCCTGTGGGGTCTCACCTGTCCCGCTGATCCCGCAGGAGTCTCGCACTTTCGCTACAATCAACCTTTAACAGATTTTGTTTTAAAAGCAACAAACCCTTTGAAAAGATGCTTTAAAAAGATGAAGCTAGTGAAGAGAAAATATGGCCGTTAAGGAACAACAGTTCATCTTTTTGATCAGCGTACCAAGCGTCACTGGTTGACACATCATGATGGCATAAGTGCGGATGTACCACATTTTTGTAGACCGATGCCGACCAGATTCCAAGTGATAATCGACTTTTTCTCGTTTGTTTGAACGTCCTACCTATGTTCTTCTTTTATAAATGAGCTTCCACTTTTCAGAAGTTCTAGGAGTCCTAGTAAAAAGTCAATTATTATATTTTTGAAAAGTCAAGTGTTTTCGACAAAAGTGGCAACAAAGTTTCATTGTATAAATAACGAACTTAAGCATTTCACGGAAATCGTATGAAAAGTAAGAGATATTTAAAAAAAGGGTATGATCGTGGCCTTACCATGAGCAAAAAAATATCTAAGTTGATTGGAGTGGAAGGCGGCGACTCCAGGGGGATTAGCGTGACAGGTGAGACCCCGCAGGGCGCAAAGCGACCGAGGAGGCTCACCGCACGCCCCCCGGAAGCGTCCGCCTGGAACGGAAATCAACAGTGGCTAGCTCTCATGTTGTATGTAGTACAAGAAACCTTGTACCATCTGACTCGGTGAATGCAGAGAGTATATAAAATAAAAAGGAGGATAAGGGTATGCAAATTAATATTCAGACACCTTCCAAAACATACCCCGTCTATTTAGGGCCAGAGGCAATGAAACATTTGACAAAGTATCTACAAAAAAGAAATTATACAAAAATACTAGTTATCACAGATGAAATCGTCGCGAATCTTCATTTGGATGTACTAAAACAAGCTCTTCCACCTTCAATTGAAAGTATTTCTTACCAAGTTCCATCGGGAGAAAAGGCAAAACAGTTTTCTGTATACGAAGCTTGTCTTACATATGCACTGGAACAAGGGTTAGATCGCAATTCTTGTATTATTGCTTTTGGCGGAGGTGCTGTTGGAGATCTGTCAGGGTTTGTTGCAGCAACGTATATGCGAGGAATTCCTTTTATTCAAGTCCCTACGACTATTTTGGCTCATGATAGTGCAGTTGGAGGAAAGACAGGCATCAATCATCCATTAGGAAAAAATATGGTCGGCGCTTTTCATCAACCTGAAGCAGTCGTATATCATACTGATTTTTTACAAACGCTGCCTGAATCAGAAGTTAGATCTGGCTTTGCTGAAGCTGTTAAGCATGCATTAATTGCTGATCCAGAACTTTTAAATTTTTTAATGAAAAATATTTCAGACTTAAAAAATATCGATCAAGATCATCTTATCTATATCCTCAAGAGAGGCATCGAAATTAAAGCTGAAGTCGTAAGTAAAGATGAAAAAGAATCAGGGATGCGAGCTGTTTTAAATTTAGGACATACACTAGGCCATGTGATTGAAGCTTCTGCGGGATATGGAAAAATTACTCACGGGGAAGCTGTAATGACCGGAATTGTTTACGCTCTTTACTTAAGTAAAGAAGAACTTGGTTTTTCTTTCCCAATTTCTCAGTTGGAATCATGGATTAATAGTCTAGGTTATAGATTGGAAATCCCAAGCACTCTTGATTTTGACAATGCCTTAAGTGGAATGAAAAGAGACAAAAAATCGCTCGGTAATAAACCGCGATTTGTCTTGTTGGAGAAAATCGGTACACCGATTGTCAAAGAAATAGAAGAAGACGTGCTAAGAAACGTATTTTTATCCTTTTTATCAAGGTGCCAACTGAATAATAGATAAACTAATTTGCATGATTCTCTCCTTTAATTCATAGCTTGTTTATAAGAGTTAAAGTTCTAAAAGGAGGGAGTCCATGCAATATATCATCGATCATGCAATGTATATATCAGAAGGGCAAGAACACGCAGTTTCAATGCTCATAAAAGATAATGAAATCCGTTATTTCGGAGAGCATGTTCCAAATCTGCCGGTTATAAAAATGGATGCACGTTCTTTCTTTATCACTCCTTCTTTTGTCATTTTTGCTCCTGATATACCACATTTAACATTTGATCAATTCAAAACATATTTTTCAGATCAGTTTATTTTAAAGGGATGCTCAACAATTCTAACCACCTTTGATATTAAGTATGAATTCGAATTTGATAAGAAGTTACTCGAAAAGAGAACCTCAATGTTGAATAGCCCCGTTGACTATATAATAGGTTTAAAGGTTCCTGCAGAAAAAATAACCGCTTCCTTAGTTAGGAAGTGCAAAACAGCTAAAATACCTGCTATCTTCATTGAGTTCACGAAAATCAAGGATTTGGCCACTATACCTTGGGGTTGGATAAAAGAGGCATCTTTTCCGTATAATCCTGTTTTTATTCCCACCTTTCCTCCAAGGATTAAGCTTTCTCGTCAATTGAAAACATCTCGAAAATGGGACCTTATACTCCTAAAGGAAAAGATAAGCCATATTTCACAGCCATTGCCAGTAAACAAGCCTTTGAATGCAGAAATTATTAAAAAACTTGGTTTGTATCCTAAAAAAGGGATTTTTACTGTGGGCGGCGAAGTAAGTTATAATCTATTTTTAAAAAGCAGCAAACTTGATGATTACTTAGCGCCCAGCTATGAAACTACACTACCAGAGATTGCCGTAAAAAAAGGAAAAATCACCTCTATTAATCGAAAGGCGCTCTTCCGTCCCGGTTCTGGGGAGGAAGTGATCATCAATAAAACAGCTCTATTTGTCTAGGGATGTGATAAGAAAGGACCATGCTTATGAACAATGCAGAATTGATGTTAAAATTTATAGAAGAGCAAAATTTACCTGAAGCAGAAAAGCAATTCAATAAGGTGAAAACTTCCAGTACAGACGACGAAAAATTTATGCTTGCACAGGAATTATCACACTATGGTTATGTAAAAGAGGCGATTGAATTATACGAAATATTGCTTCGCTTTCATCCCGATGAAGGGGAGCTAAAATTGCGGATTGCTGAGTTAATGATTGAAATGGATGAAGAAGATAAGGCATACGATTATTTGGAGTCCATTGGTCATGATGACCCTAATTATCCAGCAGCGCTCTTAATCGAAGCAGATTTATATGAGATGCAAGGCCTTTATGAAGTAAGTGAGAAAAAATTACTTCAGGCCAAAGAAATTTTGCCAAATGAACCAATTATAGATTATGCACTTGGTGAATTATATATGACACAAGGCCGATTTCTTGAAGCATCGAGATCTTTTAAGCTTTTGCTTACAGCCGATGAACAAATAATTGCAGGCATCGATATAAATGGCAGGATGGCTGAAGCACTAAGCGCTGGTGGTGCCTTTGAAGAAGCACTCACATATTATGAAAAGGGACTTTTAAACAAACAAGAAATCAATCTTTTGTTTGGTTTTGGTCTGACAGCTTTTCAGGCGGGGAGCTACAAAAAGGCAATCAAAGCATTTAATCAGTTAAGAGAAATGGATCCAGACTACCATTCGCTTTATTTATATTTGGCTCAAAGCCATGAACACGAAGAAGAACTGGAAGATGCACTTAAGGCTGTACAGGCCGGTATTGCATTGGACGAATTTAATAAAGATTTATATTTTTATGCAGGCAAGCTTTCTCTAAAATTAGGTAATGAGAAGATGGCTGAGCAGTATTTGCGGGAAGCCCTCGCACTAGATCCGGAATTTATTGAAGCTGCCTTCACCTTAAACAGGCTATTGATTCATTTGGAAAGATACGAGGACGTGCTAGAAATTTGCGCAATGTTTATACAAGAAGGTGGTGGCGATCCCCAGCTTCATTGGGATGCAGCTGTTAGCCACCAGCAATTGGAACAATATACTTTGGCATTAAACGAATACGAACTTGCATATAATGAATATAAACATAACCGTGATTTTTTAGTTGATTTCGGATATTTTTTAATGGAAGAAGGAAGAAGAAAAGACGCAACCCGAATTTTCAAAAGATTAGCCGATGATGAGCCAACTAATGAAGAGTGGATTGCAATTTTAGATAGACTTGAGGAAAACTAAGATGATCTTTGCAGAGGAGGGAAAATAATGGCAACCCCTGTATCTGTCAACGAGAAAAAAGAATTTATTCGCTGGTTTTTAAATCGATATCAATTAAAAAGAAGAGAATCAGTCTGGATTCTCAATTATTTAATGAGTCATGATCAATTGATGGAAAAAGTGCATTTTGTTGAAGATGCGCAATGTTGTCCAAGGGGATTAATCATGTCTACCCATTGTACGAGAGATGTGCCTTTCCGGTTTTATAAGGAAAATATTATGACTACCGATGCGGAAAAATCATTTCATGATATTAGGCTTAACAGAGAGGAAGATATTTATATTCAAATAAATTTCCGGTCTGCCAATTTATCGCATCAATATGCTGCAGTACTTGAGGAAAATCCTTATGTTCAAAAAAATATTCATCTCAATGAAAAAGATAAGGATTACGCGGAGCAATTTCTTGCCCAAAGCTTAAGATCCTTCCAAGAGGAAAAATTATTACGTGCAATCGATGAAGCTCTCGATAACCAAGATAAAATTTCATTTACGAAGCTTTCAAACCAACTAAATGAATTAAGAAAAACATAATTCCTCCCAAAATAATCGGGAGGAATTTTTTCGTTCATATTACATGATAATTGGGATAATGAATGATAATATAGCAATTAGAACATATTAGCAGATGAGGTGTATTATGTGAATTGGAATGCAAAAGATGTCCAAGTATATTTAGAGGAAAGAGAATATATTGATACAATTGTCATTCCTTTATTACCTGTTGCTTTTGATGATAGTATGAAACGCGCAGCTGAACAGGGAGAGTTTACTCAATTATTATCTCTCCACCTTGAAAGACAGTTTAAGGGCAGAATGCTTGTGTTACCACCATATACATATATGGAAGAGCCCGCGAATATTGAATTGGATAAATGGGAAGCTAAAGCGAAAGAGAGTGGCTTCTCACATGTTTTTTTTCTCACTTCAGATAAACGTTGGAAAACGGTCAGTGAGGAAAGGAAAGGAACTATATTTTATGTCCCTTCCATACCGCTCGAACATATGGATGAGCAATATAAACAATCCGTTATGGAAGATCAGCTTAAAAATTTAATGTCCGATATCATACGTGGGTGGCAACAGAATGAATGATTGCCAGTTTCGCCACATTGTTGACAATGTTTGGCTTTGTATATTATTGACCTCTCACGCTTATTGATATATCATAATTATGTCCTAGTTTGTAATTACGTGCATAAAATTGTCCGATGGACTTACCTTACTGACAGAGGGGGGAAAAGGATGAGCAAGAATCCTGTAACAAGACGTCAATTTCTAAGCTACACGCTCACCGGAGTGGGCGGTTTTATGGCGGCTGGAATGTTGATGCCGATGCTTCGCTTTGCGGTGGACCCTGTATTGCAACCGCATGCTGCCGGCGATTTCAAAATGACTGATAAAAAGATTGCCGATATTACGGCAGAACCGGTACGTGTTGACTTTAAATATGAACAAAAGGATGCATGGCACACGGCAGATGTAACACAAACAGCTTGGGTTTACAAAAATGAAGCGGGCGAAATCGTAGCGCTTTCACCAATTTGTAAGCATCTTGGCTGTACAGTTAGCTGGGAAGGAAGCGAAAAGCATCCTCACATGTTCTTTTGTCCATGCCATATGGGATTATACACAAAAGACGGCAAAAATGTTCCGGGAACTCCGCCGCGGGGACCATTGGATGCTTATCCAACGCAAGAAAAAGACGGCTTTTTAATGCTGGGATCTCCAGTAGAAAATCCATTCGTAAGAAAGTAAAGGAGGCGTAATCATTGCTGAACAAAATGTACGACTGGATTGACGAGCGGATGGATATTACGCCGATTTGGAGAGACATCGCAGATCATGAAGTGCCTGAGCATGTTAACCCGGCACACCACTTTTCTGCGTTTGTATACTGTTTTGGCGGTTTGACTTTCTTTGTGACAGTTATCCAAATCCTTTCAGGTATGTTTTTAACTATGTATTATGTGCCTGATATTAAAAACGCTTGGGAATCCGTATATTACCTTCAAAATGAAGTGGCATTTGGACAAATTGTCCGTGGAATGCACCACTGGGGGGCCAGCCTTGTCATCGTTATGATGTTTTTACATACGCTGCGTGTGTTCTTCCAGGGGGCCTATAAGAAGCCTCGTGAGTTAAACTGGGTGGTTGGGGTACTTATCTTTTTTGTTATGTTGGCCCTTGGACTTACAGGCTATTTATTGCCATGGGATATGAAAGCTTTATTTGCAACAAAAGTTACATTAGATATCGTTGAATCGGTTCCGCTTGTAGGAATGTATATGAAGACATTGATTGCGGGTGACCCAACAATCGTAGGTGCACAAACGTTAACACGTTTCTTTGCGATTCATGTGTTCTTCTTACCTGCAGCATTGCTTGGACTGATGGGTGCTCACTTTGTCATGATTCGTAGACAAGGTATTTCCGGTCCACTATAGGATCTAATCTTAAATAATGAACGATCTTAGTAAAAAGGAGGGGACGTAATGCAACGAGGAAAAGGAATGAAGTTTGTCGGCGATTCCCGTGTTTCTGCGGAACGAAAACCGAATATTCCTAAAGACTATTCCGAATACCCTGGTAAAACAGAAGCATTCTGGCCGGACTTCCTACTTAGGGAATGGCTGGTGGGAGCTGTTTTCCTCATTGGATTTTTATGTTTAACAGTGGCGCATCCTGCCCCGCTCGAGCGTATTGCGGATCCAACGGATACAGGGTATATCCCGCTACCAGACTGGTATTTCTTATTTCTATATCAATTATTAAAGTACACATATGCATCCGGTCCATATAATATCCTTGGAACAGTAGTTATTCCAGGTCTTGCCTTTGGTGGCTTGTTGCTTGCACCATTTATTGACCGCGGAAGAGAACGCCGCGCTTCTAAGCGTCCATTTGCAACAGGCTTTATGCTTCTTGCATTTGCTGGCATCTTCTACTTGACTTGGGAAGCTGTAGATATGCATGACTGGGCTGCGGCAGAACAGCAAGGGAAAATTACACAGCAAGTCGATGTTGATAAAGAGGCCGAAGGATATAAAGTATATGCAAGCCAAAGCTGTATCAACTGTCATGGTGAAAACCTAGAAGGTGGAGCTGCAGGGCCTGGTTTAGTAGACACTGGTCATACTCCAGAAGAAGTTAAAGATATTGCCCATAACGGCTATAAAAAAATGCCAGCTGGACAATATGATGGATCTGAAGAAGATTTAGATAAGCTTGCACAGTTTATCGCTGAGTTGAAAAGTAAATAATTAAATAGTTAAATTAAAAGAGTCGGCTTTTGCCGGCTCTTTTTTAAAAAAATTGAGAGGATTTTACGTCTCATATGAATTTAATATACGCAATATTAGCAGATCGCCGCTTTTTGTGGTTATTATTAATTATCAATACGTTAGGTACTATTTACGGATATTATTGGTACGAAAGCCAATTGGCCATAACCCCATCCATCTTCCTACCTTTTGTACCTGACAGCCCAACGGCAAGTTTATTTTTTGTATTTGTTCTATTGGCCTTTTTACTTCGGAAAAATTGGCCTATCTTTGAAGCATTAGCAATTATCACCTTATTTAAATATGGCGTTTGGGCTGTAGTAATGAACATATTAACACTTATCGTCACGGGAGATCTGCCTTGGCAAGGATATATGCTGATTGCTTCTCACGGAGCGATGGCCATACAAGGTATCCTCTATGCACCTTTTTTCAAAATGAAATTATGGCATGTACTGCTTGCCGCTGTTTGGACACTACATAATGATGTAATTGATTACGTTTTCATGCAATATCCTAAATATCCGGGTTTGGAAACGTTTGTAAAAGAAATAGGATACTTCACTTTTTGGTTAAGTATCATAGGATCAGGAATCGCTTTATATTTTGTTAACCGCTTTAAACAAGGAAAAATACGCTCCTTTTCTTGACCATGAAAAAATATTCCCAGGTCTAATCTTGTCCACTCTCTCATACAGTTTAACAGTAGTATAGGGAGGGACAAGTATGAAGTATAAACCTATCATCCTTCTGTGGCTATGCATATTGTTTATTAGTTCTTCAGTCTATGCTAAATCGCAGTCGGCAATGGGAGAGCTTGATCAGCTTGCTGATGAAGCATTGCAATTCACAAGAGCCGGCCGCTACGAAGATGCTAAAGGACTTCTAGAGCGCTTTGGCGTACTGTTTTCAAAAACAAGAATAGCCGACCAACCATTGACAATGGATGAACTGAGAATCGTAACAGCTGCTCATCATGATGCATTAAAAGCAATCACAAACGTGAGCCTTAACCAAGAAGATAGAATAAGGCGTGTAACTGCTTTTAGGCTTGCCACTGACGCAGTTACTTCTAAGTACCAGCCTTTATGGTCCGATATGGAAAAACCAGTAATGAATGCTTTTCAACAAGTTAAAAACGCCGCATTAGAAGGGGACGCCGATTTATACAATTTACAACTAAATGAGTTTCTTGCTACTTATTCCGTTATCCAACCGAGCATTAAAATTGATATCCCTGTAGATAAAGTACAAAAACTTGATTCGAAAATAACATATTTGGATCGATACCGCTCAAGAGTCTCTGAACAGAACTGGATGAAAGAATTAGAAAGTTTTGAAGCAGATTTAAAAAGTTTATTTGCAGAAATAAACAAAGATGATTTGGATCCTTCTATTTGGTGGGTGATCATCATGACAGGAAGCATTATTGTTACAACATTATCTTATGTAAGCTGGAGAAAATACAAAGGTCAAAAGCTGCAAAAAAAGACAAGGGATCCAATTGATTGACCATTTCATCACAATCCAATAAAATATAAATAAAGCATCTAGATATGGAGGTCTGAAATGGGCGGATATTTAATTTATTTGGCAATTATCATTATCATTCCAATATGGGCACAAATGAAAGTAAAAAGTACTTATACAAAGTATTCAAAGATTCCTACAACTGCGGGTATGAGTGGAGCAGAAATTGCGAGAAGGATATTGGATGCAAATGGTTTAAGTAATGTCGCTGTAAAAGAAACACCAGGGGCTTTAAGCGATCATTATAATCCCATGACCAAAACAGTAAATCTTTCTTCAACTAACTTCCATCATCATTCCGTAGCAGGCGCGGCAGTTGCTGCACATGAAGTAGGACATGCCATTCAAGATAAAGAAGGGTATGCAGCATTGCGTTTCCGCCATGCGCTTGTACCAGTGGCAAATATTAGTTCGAAAATGGCATGGGTTTTTATCATGATCGGTATAATCGTAACTTCCATGTCTAATTTCTTACTGATTGGTATCTTTTTAATGGCAGCTGGAGTATTATTCCAAATTGTCACATTACCAGTAGAGTTCAATGCTTCCTCACGGGCGATGGATCAAATTGTTTCCCTCGGACTTATTAGTAATACGGAAGAACGCGATGCAAGGAAGGTGCTAAATGCGGCAGCAATGACATATGTAGCTGCAGCTGCAGTCGCAGTACTTGAGCTAGTAAGACTAATATTAATTTTCTCAAACATATCTCGAAATGATTAATTCCAAAATCCGGTTTTTTTTACCGGGTTTTTATTTTTTAAAAGTAAATATTTGATTAATCTTCTAAAAAAGGTAAAATAGCTATTAAAAAGTTAAGAGGTAAAAGTTGATGACAAACGTACAAGACACAATAGAAATGTATCGAAAGCAAAACACAGATAAAGCGAGATTGCTTATTAAATGTCCTGACCAACCGGGAATCGTTGCGGCGGTATCTAGCTTTCTAGTTGAAAATGGTGCTAATATTATAGAGTCAAGCCAATATTCTGCTGATCCCGAAGGTGGAAACTTTTTTATTAGAATGGAATTCCATTGCCCTGGACTTAATTTAAAGCGAGAAGAGCTAGAGCAATCTTTTGTTGAAATCTCCTCAAAATTTGATATGACTTATGAATTCCGATATGTCCATGATATTAAAAAGACTGCTATTTTTGTATCAAAGGAACCCCATTGTTTGATGGAGCTGCTTTGGGAATGGCAAAATGGCGATCTGATGATGGATATCAAATGTATTATTAGTAACTATGAAGACTCAAAAGGTCTGGCCGAGTCTTTAGGCATTCCTTTTTACTATATTCCTGCCAATAAAGATATCCGACAGCAGGTAGAGGAGAAACAGCTGAACATATTACATGAGCATGGGATAGAATTAATCATTTTGGCAAGGTATATGCAAATACTTACTCCCCATTTTGTTTCTCATTATCCTAATCAAATTGTCAATATCCATCATTCATTCCTCCCTGCATTCATTGGTGCAAGGCCGTACGAAAGGGCTTATAAACGAGGTGTTAAATTAATTGGAGCCACCTCACACTATGTAACAAACGATCTTGACGAAGGGCCAATCATTGAACAGGGTGTAGAACGGGTAAATCACCGTGACAATGTAGAGGATATGAAAAGAATAGGCAGAAACATAGAAAGAAGTGTATTGGCACGCGCAATAAAATGGCATATACAAGACAGAGTAATCGTTGATGGCAACAAAACGATTGTTTTTTAAACCAAAAGTGCTGCTCAAAAATAATATTTGAGCAGCACTTTCTTTTTAAATATCATAAGGTCTTTTGTTTTCATCTAACGTAAACCCTTCACCTAATACGTCATGAACAACAGTGACAGAAACGAAGGCGTGAGGATCAATGGCATTGATGATTTTTTTCAAGTGGACAATTTCTGTTCGAGCAACTACACAATATAAAACTTCTTTGTTTTGCTTCGTGAATGATCCATAACCCCTTAATACAGTTACTCCTCTCCCCATTTGCATTAAAATCTCATCAGCAATCTTCTCATGATATGCTTCAGAAATAATCATCGCACCTCTTGCTGAATAGGATCCTTCCTGCATAAAGTCAATCACTCTTGCACCAACAAAAACTGCCACAAGTGTATACATCGCCTGTCTGTGATTTAAGTATGTAAGTAGGGAGACGGTGATGACAACTGCATCAAACATAAACATTGTTCTTCCCATGCTAATTCCTTTATATTTATGAAGAAGGCGAGCAATAATATCTACGCCACCTGTTGTGCCGCCATATCGAAATGTAATCCCTAATCCGATGCCAATAAACACTCCGGCAAACAAAGCAGCAAGGAACAAGTCGCCATCTAACGGAATACTAATTTGATACCTTTGGAAAATGAATAAAAAGAATGAAACGGCTACTGTACCAATTAAAGTATAGGTAAAGGATTTTTTACCTAATAGCTTCCAGCCGATTACGAAAAGGGGTATATTTAACACGAGATTAGTAATAGACGGATCAAAATGGAAAACAAAATAAAGCAGTAGCGTAATCCCGGTAAATCCGCCTTCCGCTAAGTTGTTTTGCATATTAAAGTGTACGAGTCCAAATGCAAAAATTGCGGCACCAAGTAAAATGAAAAGTGTATTTTTAATTTTTATTCCAAAAACCATCATCTCTCCTCCGATGTGTTAAATCAATGAAACTTTCCAGAAGGAAGCTAATTCATTATAAACAAAAATTGACAATATAGGCAACATTACTTTAATAAAGCATTAATATTTGTATAAAAAAAAAGAATTCGCTAACATAATGTAAAAGGATGGATAATCGATGAGTGAACCAAAAAGCATGCAACAAATGCAAAATGAAGTAGATGCGTACATAAGCCAGTTTAAAGAAGGATATTTCAGCCCACTTGCAATGATAGCAAGATTATCTGAAGAGCTTGGTGAGCTGGCAAGAGAAGTGAATCATCACTATGGTGAAAAACCAAAAAAAAGCACTGAGGATGAAAAATCAATTGAAGAGGAACTTGGTGATTTGTTATTTGTAGTGATTTGTCTGGCAAACTCATTAAAAATCGACTTGCAAACAGCGCATGACATAGTACTGGAAAAATTTAACACACGTGATAAACATAGGTGGACAAAGAAAAGAGAAGGTGAATAATATGGCTAATCCAATTAAAATTATCGTTGCTGGTCCGCGCGGACGAATGGGGAAGGAAGCAGTCATGCTTGTGAACAATACTCCAGAATTTGAACTTGTTGCAGTTATTGACAGAAGAAATAATGGAGTGATGCTTTCGGATTTAGATGGTTTTTCAAATATGAATGTCCGAATTTATTCAGATGTTGAAGAGTGTTTTCAAAATGTTGAAGCTGATGTATTAATTGATTTAACTATACCGGAAACGGGCTACATACATACAAAAACGGCTTTATCATATGGTGTTCGTCCTGTAGTAGGAACAACTGGATTTACAAAGGAAGAATTGGAAGAATTAAAAGAATTAGCTGAGGAAAAAGAGATAGGTTGTATTATTGCACCCAATTTTGCGATTGGCGCCATTTTAATGATGAAGTTTTCTCAAATGGCTGCAAAGTATTTTGATAATGTTGAAATCATTGAAATGCACCATGATCAAAAATTAGATGCACCTTCAGGTACAGCGGTGAAGACTGCAGAAATGATTTCCGAAAATAGACCTAGTCAGAAGCAAGGGCATCATGATGAACAAGAAACAATATCAGGTGCGAGGGGAGCAGATTATGAGGGGATGCGTATTCATAGTGTAAGATTACCAGGATTAGTCGCTCATCAACAAGTGTTATTCGGGGCAGATGGCCAGTCATTAACTATTCGGCATGACTCATACAACCGGGCATCATTTATGTCGGGAGTAAAAGTTTCTGTTGAAACTGTCATGACATTGAATACTCTTGTATATGGATTAGAACATATATTGGATTAAGAAAAGCGGAAGCGCCTTGGAAAGGGAAGAACGGCTAAGGGCGGCACTAGTAGGTCCTGTACATCGGAGTTAACCAGAAAAAAAGAAGGGGGGACTTTCATGGAACAGCAAACCATTGATATCCTCGCATTTGGCGCGCACGCAGATGATGTAGAGATTGGCATGGCAGGTTCATTGGCCAAATGGTCAGCTGCAGGAAAAAAGATTGTGATATGTGATTTAACCGAAGCTGAATTATCCTCAAATGGAACAGTGATGACCAGGAAAGCGGAAGCGGAAGCAGCATCATGTATACTTGGAATAGCAGAACGTATTAATCTTCATTTGCCTGACCGGGGGTTATTCCTTACGGAAGATAATATTTGTACAATTGCCAATGTCATTCGAAAATATAAACCTACACTTATTTTTGCTCCGTACGAAGAAGATCGGCATCCGGATCATGGAAATTGTGCTCGACTTGTAGAAGAGGCTTTTTTTTCAGCAGGAATAAGAAAGTATAAAGTTGATGGAGGCTATCCATCACATAAAGCGAAAAATTTATATCATTATTATATAAACGGATACACACATCCGGATTTTGTTGTGGATATATCTGAATTCATTGAACAGAAAATCAATGCGCTTCAAGCTTATCAAACTCAATTTTTCCGTGATGACGAGGGTGTTAGTACTCCACTGACAGAAGGGTATATTGAAGGTGTCACAGCGAGGGAGAGACTGTTTGGAAAAGAAGTTGGAGTTTCATTTGCAGAAGGGTTTTCATCCCGGACGCCAATACTATTGAATAAAGATCTATTTGGAGATAAATTATGAGTCTAAAAATCGGAATTACATGCTACCCAACGGTAGGTGGATCGGGTGTAATAGCAACAGAGCTTGGGAAATTATTGGCGGAAAAAGGGCATAAAATCCACTTTATTACGTCCAATATTCCATTTAGGCTTGATGTTTTACATCCTAATATTTTTTTTCATCAAGTTAGTGTTAATCAATATTCGGTTTTTCAATACCCACCATACGATATTGCACTAGCCAGTAAAATGGCTGAAGTAATTAAAAGGGAGAAACTGGATATTCTACATGTTCACTATGCAATTCCACATGCAGTTTGTGCCATTTTGGCAAAACAAATGGCAGGAACGGACGTGAAAATTGTTACAACATTACACGGAACAGATATAACAGTTCTTGGGTATGATCCAACACTTGCAGAAGCTATAAAATTTGGAATCGAAAAATCTGATGTAGTTACAGCTGTTTCCAATGCATTAAAATTAGAAACAAATGAAGTCGTTTCAGCCGATAAAGAAATTAGCGTTATTCATAACTTTATTGATGAAAGAGTGTATAAAAGAGTGGATGCATCACATTTGAGGACTGCATATGGCATTTCATTGGAAGAAAAAGTGGTCATCCACGTTTCCAATTTCCGTAAAGTGAAAAGAGTGCGTGATGTTGTTGCGGCATTTGCAAAGATATCCAGGCAAGTCCCCGCTAAACTCCTTCTCGTTGGAGATGGTCCTGAAAAGACGGGCTTATGTAAATTGGTAAAAGAGTTAAATATAGAGAATCAGGTGCTTTTTTTAGGAAGGCAAGACCACTTAGAGAATTTATATTCCATTAGTGATTTAATGCTGTTATTATCGGAAAAAGAGAGTTTTGGACTTGTCGCTCTTGAAGCAATGTCATGTGGAGTACCATGCATTGGAACAAGGGTTGGAGGTATTCCGGAAGTAATAGAAGATGGATTTAATGGATATCTATGTGAACTAGGTGATTTAAAGGGAATTAGCGAAAAGGCAATCGCTCTTTTACAAGATGACGAAATGTTAACGAGATTTTCGGTCAATGCGTCTTTGACCCCAAAACATCGCTTTAGATCAGATGTGATTGTAGGTGAATACGAAAACTTATATCAATCTCTTATGTCACGTATTAGATAAGGATGAAAGCTATGAACAAAGTTTTTCTTGCTGCGCTTCCGGTTATCCGAAAAATTGAGGATGCAGGCTTTAAAGCTTATTTTGTTGGAGGGGCGGTTCGGGATTTTCTACTTGAAAGAGAAATTCACGATGTCGATATTGCAACTTCCGCCACTCCGTTTGAAATCAAAGACATTTTTTCATCTACTGTAGATGTTGGCATTGACCACGGTACAATTCTAGTTCTCTATAAAGGGCAAAGTTTTGAGGTTACTACTTTTCGTTCAGAATCAAATTATAAAGACTTTCGCAGACCAGATACTGTAACATTTATTCGCTCGCTCCAAGAGGATTTAAAGCGCCGAGATTTTACAATCAATGCGATGGCAATGGATGCAGCTGGTAATATTATCGATCCTTTTAATGGAAAAGCGGATTTGGATCATAAATTGATTAAAACGGTTGGTGAAGCAAAGGAGCGATTTCAAGAAGATGCTTTGAGGTTAATGAGGGCGATCAGGTTTATTAGCCAGCTTGGTTTTTCCCTTGATAAAAAAACCCACGCGGAATTAGCTAATCATGCACATCTGCTCGAGCATATAGCAATTGAAAGAATTTCTGCCGAAATGGGCAAATTGCTTAATGGAAAACATAATGAACAAGCACTTTTTTTGGCGTTAAATACAAACTTGTATTCTTTTTGGCCATCCTTATTTAACGAGCGAGAATTAATTAAGTCGCTCCTCGAATTGCCAATTAGGCAATTAAATGAATTAGAGATGTGGGTATTGTCTTTATATTATTCAAACACAAATCAACCTGTTGATCTATTGAAAAGATGGAAACTGCCGGTCAGAAAAATAAAATTAATTTTACATTCACTCTCAATCTTAAACTGGCGTCTTAACAATAAATGGTCGGACTATCAACTTTACAGCTCCGGCATTGATACTGCGATTATAGTGGAAAGAGTATTCAAAACCATTCAGAAAGAACCTATTAATGATATACATACAGAAATAGAACGTAGATTTAATGAGCTACCGATAGTTTCTCGCTCCGACCTAGCCGTGTCAGGAAAGGATCTATTGGGATGGATTCAAAAACCGGCAGGACCTTGGATGAAAGGGTTAATTAGTAACATAGAAGAGGCTATTCTAAACAAAGAAATTTCTAATGATAAAATGGAAATTAGGAGGTGGGTTGAGTCTTGTCAAAATCCATCAGAAAACAGTTAATAGATGCTCTTTCACAAGCTGATGGTCAGTTTCTTTCAGGACAATCACTCGCCGACGTTATAGGTTGTTCAAGAACAGCGATATGGAAGCATATTGAAGATCTTCGAAAATCGGGATTTGAATTAGAAGCTGTTCGGAAGAAAGGATATCGGATAATTAGTAAGCCCGATCAGCTGACTGAAAATGAAATATTATTAGGATTGGAAACAGAAAGTATGGGACGCCATATTCTTCATTTTGAAACGACAGTATCCACGCAAATTATTGCGCATCAAGCTGCAGTTGATGGGGCCCCTGAGGGAACACTTATCATAGCAGAAGAGCAAACAGGTGGAAAGGGCAGGATGGCTCGGTCCTGGCATTCTTCTAAACAAAAAGGCATCTGGATGAGTTTGATTATTAGACCGCAATTAACACTAGATAAAGCCCCTCAATTTACGTTAATAGCCGCCATTGCTGCGGCACGGGCAATTGAAGGGGTTACTGGGCTTGAACCGGAAATAAAGTGGCCAAATGATCTTCTTTTTAATGGAAAAAAGTTAACAGGGATTTTAACAGAACTACAGGCAGAGGCAGATAAAATCAACTTTGTTGTCATTGGGGTTGGGATCAATGTTAATCAAAACGAAGAAGATTTTCCTCCTTTTGTAAGAGGTTTAGCGACTTCCCTTGCAATCGAATCGGGTACAAATATTTCCAGGACGGCACTTACTCAAAGTTTCTTAAAGAATTTTGAGAGATATTATCACCTATACATAGAAAAAGGCTTTGCCCCGCTAAAAATCATCTGGGAAAGCTATGCAGCGAGCATAGGTAAAAATATTATTGCAAAAACCGTTACGGGAGAAATTACAGGCAAGGCGATTGGTATTACAGATAATGGAGTGTTAAAGATCCAAGATCACGGTGGAAATATTCACCACGTCTATTCAGCCGATATTGAAATTAACTCATAGTCATTGGTAAGAATGTTTGTTATAATTTCCATGGGCAGTATCTATTTCAGAACTGCACCATCATGCAAGCAATAATAATTAAAAATTTTAATCTGCCTTGATCCAATGAGGACGGGGACAGAGGACCGAAAAAAGAGTGAAGATCTAAAGGAGTCCTTCTGCCTGTTTGGGGAGGACTCCTTTTTTATTTAAAATAAATCGATCTTTACTCATATGTATTCGTTTCCTCTGAATTTATAAGGAGGATCAAAATAATGAAGCAAGCAACTGATTTTACTCAAATGAAAGCCCTGGGTGAAAAAATTGCGATGGTTACCGCATACGATTTCCCACAAGCGAAACTGGCTGAAAAAGCCGGGGTCGATCTGCTGCTAGTCGGTGATTCACTTGGGATGGTAGTGCTTGGCTATGAGTCGACAGTTCCAGTAACACTCGATGATATGATTCACCATACGAAAGCAGTCAAGCGCGGTGCGAAAGATACATTTATTGTTACGGATCTTCCATTTATGACTTACCACATCAGCAAGGAAGTAGCGATGAAATCTGCAGCTGCACTTATGCAAGAAGCAGGTGCACACGCAGTTAAAGTTGAAGGCGGGGGTGAAGTGATTGCTTTGATAAAAGATCTCACCGCCGCAGGGGTTCCCGTAATGGCTCATTTGGGATTGACCCCACAAACTGCTGGCGTTTTAGGTGGTTATAAAGTACAAGGGAAAACAGCTGAAGCAGCTTCCCAGTTACTAGAGGAAGCAATAAAATGTCAGGAGGCTGGCGCTTTTGCGATTGTGCTGGAATGTATTCCAAAACAGCTGGCGACTGTCGTTTCTTCGAGTATTAATATCCCGACAATTGGCATTGGGGCGGGAAGTGGTACAGATGGTCAGGTGCTCGTTTATCATGATTTAGTAACTTATGGAGTCGATAGGGTACCAAAGTTTGTAAAAAAATACGGTGATGTAAATAAGGTCGTAGAAGATAGTATTCGCCGATATGTCGACGAAGTAAAGGCATGCTCGTTCCCAGAAGAAAAACATTCTTTTTCAATGAACGAAAAAGAGCTTACATCGCTGTATGGAGGAAAATAATCATGGAAATTATCACAACAAAATCAGCGATGCAGCAAAGAAGTTCTCAGCTAAAAAGATTGGGAAAGTCAATTGGATTTGTACCGACAATGGGATATTTGCATAACGGCCATTTAAAGCTAGTGCATCATGCTAAACAAGATAATGAAATCACAGTCATGAGTATTTTTGTCAACCCCCTTCAGTTTGGAGCGGGTGAAGATTTTGATACTTATCCTCGTGATCACGAGAGAGATAAACGACTCGCTGAAAAAAACGGTGTTGATATTCTTTTTCTGCCAGACCGTGAAGAAATGTATCAAAGTGAATTATCTTTGGACTTAAAGGTTGTAAAGAGGGCGAATATCCTTTGCGGACGAAGCCGACCGGGCCATTTTGATGGTGTCGCGACAGTATTAGTAAAATTATTCAACATTATTCTGCCGGATAGCGTTTATTTTGGAATGAAAGATGCCCAGCAAGTAGCAGTTGTGGATTCTTTGATTAGTCATTTTGATTTTCCAATTACGCTTGTTCCTGTTGAAACGGATAGGGAAGAGGATGGGCTGGCAAGAAGTTCGAGAAATGTTTATTTATCTAAGGAAGAAAGGGAGCAAGCTCCAGCTATCTTCAAAGCGATAAAAACAGGTGAGCTAGCCATCGTTGAGGGAGAACAGAATCCTTCTTCAGTAGTTAAACTTGTGGAAGAGTATATTAATAAAAACACAGATGGAGTTATCGACTATGTAGAAGTATTAAGCTTTCCAGAGCTTACTCCATTAAATCGCCTGCAAGGAAAAATAATAATTGCGGCAGCAGTGAAATTTTCTAAAGCAAGATTGATTGATAATATTATAATTGACCAGATATTGGGGAGGCCATAACATCATGTTTCGTACGATGATGAACGGGAAAATTCACAGAGCAACCGTTACGGAAGCAAATTTGGAATATGTTGGCAGCATTACAATTGATGTCAATATACTAGATGCAGTAGGCATGGTACCGAATGAGAAAGTTCAAATTGTTAATAATAATAATGGTGCCAGGTTAGAAACATATATTATTGAAGGTGAAAGAGGATCGGGTGTAATTTGTGTGAATGGTGCAGCAGCTAGATTAGTACAGCCGGGTGACATTATCATCATAATTTCCTATGCCCTCATTTCGGAGGATAAAATCGAATCTCATCGACCACGGGTTGCTATCATGGCTCCAGATAACCAAGTGAAGGAAATAATATCCTTCGAACCAGAAGCAACAATTTTAGGATAAAATATGTAAAAAACCAGTCGGTGTTAAAATCACTTGGCTGGTTTTCCTGTGAGTGGCTGATGTGATTAGTATTGTGATACAATTGCTGATAGTGGAGTCGAGATTCAATGCTTTTTATCAATGTCTGGCTTCAGGCGCTGGCTAGCTTTGGCCTTACGCTTTTCTTATAAAGGTGTGGATGACGTGTCACGTAAATATGTAGTAGTAGATTTAGAAACAACCGGCAATACGCATGATCGAGGAGATAAAATCATCCAAATTTCTGCAGTTGTCGTTGAAAACTTAAAAATAATTAGCCAATATACGACTTTCGTGAATCCAGGTGTGCCAATCCCTCCATTTATTGAAGAACTAACCGGTATTCATGATGGAATGGTTGCTACTGCTCCTGCTTTTAAAGACATTGCAGTGGACATAAATGAGTTGCTTATTGACTCTATTTTTGTTGCGCATAATGTTCCTTTTGATCTTGGTTTTTTACAAGGCGAGCTGAATGAAGCGGGCTTTCACAATTTTAGCTTTGAGTCGGTCGATACAGTCGAGCTTTCCAAAATATTGCTTCCAGAAGCTCCTAGCTACAAGCTCTCTGAGTTGTCCGAGATGTTAGGCTTCGACCATGAAAACCCCCATCAGGCGGATAGTGATGCGCTTGTTACTGCTGAATTATTGTTAATGCTGATAGAAAAAGCAAGGAAATTGCCACTCGTTACTTTAGAAAAATTAACACATATGGCATTTCAATTAAAAAGTGACATCGGGTCGCTATTTCAATCTATATTAACGGACAAGCGTAAGAGTATTGAGAATCTTCCAGATGACCTAGAAGTATATCGTGGAATCGCAATGAAGAAAAAAATAATCCCTGAGGCGAAAAGCTATGAATTACACGTGGATTATCCGTCAAACACTGATGAAAAGATAGGTTTATTAACCAGGAAAATGAATGGCTACAAACCACGACAAGGCCAAATAGAGATGATGGACACTGTTTATGCTGCACTTAATGAAGATAAACATGCATTAATTGAAGCTGGAACAGGCATCGGCAAATCATTGGCATACTTGTTACCTGCACTCTATTTTGCCTTTGAACATAAGCAACCGGTAATTATTAGTACATATACAATTCAAATGCAGGATCAACTTTTGAATAATGAAATGGAAAGACTATCTAAAATTGTCCCATTTCCTTTTAGAGCTACTATCTTAAAAGGTCGTAGCAATTACTTAAACATGTTGAAATTTGAACAGTCGCTAAATGATAATGAGGGCCATTATGATAGTGTATTGACCAAAATGCAGCTGCTCGTATGGCTAGTGTTTACAGATACTGGTGATATGGATGAATTGAACTTTTCAAGCGGCGGCCATTTATATAAACAAAGAATCAAGCATGATGGTTGGTTCTTTCAGCAAGAAAAAGACCCATGGTATTCACGAGACTTTTACATGCATGCAAGGAAGCTAGCTTCAAACGCAGACATTGTCATAACGAATCATTCTATGCTTTTAATTGATACAGAAACAGAAGTAAATGTACTTCCTGAATATCAATATGTGATTATTGACGAAGCACATCATTTTGAAAGAGCGGCAAGAAAATGTTTTGGAAAAAAAATCGAGTATAATTCATTAAAGTTTTGGATTGGAAGACTTGGAACATTGGACAAAAAGCTTCTTTTCTCAAGGCTGGAAAAAATGATTGAAAGCAAGGGCCTCTCACCTTCCATTCATTCTTTTGAGCTGGACAAGGCAATTATACACCTTGATGAGGAGATCGATGATCTATTTATGTTGTTAAGCAAGATCGTGTCTAAAAACCATCGCAAGAAATCGCAGAAAAGCTTAAAACAACAAATCCGAATAACTGAAAATACTCGATCGGAATCAAAATGGAATCCATTGGCAATGTGTGCTGAGCGTGTATTTGATTATCATCGGCAAATTTGCAAAGGTTTAGAAGAACGCCTAACTTCAATCAAGCAGCATGAAAAAAAGCCAACAGAGTCTGAGCAGGCTTTTTTAGAAGAGGCAAATAGTTTTGTAAAAGGTTGGTTGCAAATAGGAGAAAAAATAAAACAGCTTATTCTTTCACCTTCAGACCAAGAAGTAATCTGGTTAGAAGGTGATGTCAGAGCTCTTCCCAATAGTATTGGTATTTTTTCACAACCTAAGAGTCCCGGCGATTTATTAGCCGAAAGTTTTTTCGCGAATAAAAATAGTGTTGTTTTTACGTCAGCCACACTTACGGTCAACAACTCTTTTAACTTTTTCCTAAGCGAGTTAGGATTAAAAAGAGATCAATTATTAGAAAAAATCATTGCATCTCCTTTTGATTATCGAAAAATCGCGAAATTAATGATTCCGTCGGACCTGCCAGAGATCCGTGGCGCATCCCATGATGAATATATTGAAGCCATTGCTGGACATTTAATTGCGATTGCTGATGCAACTGAAGGTCGAATGCTCGTCTTATTTACTTCTTACGATATGTTAAGCAAAACATATAATTTAATGAAAGATACCGGGGCATTAGATGACTTTGTGATGCTTGCCCAAGGAATTACAGCGGGAAGCCGCTCCCGCCTAACAAAGAGTTTTCAGCAATTCAACAAAGCCATTCTATTTGGAACAAGCAGCTTCTGGGAAGGTGTAGATATTCCTGGAAAAGATTTATCATGCCTTGTTATCGTAAGGTTGCCATTTTCGCCTCCGGACGAACCAATTACGGAAGCTATATATGAAGATATTAAGAAAAGCGGTAAAAATCCATTCTCCGTCCATTCCTTGCCGGAAGCGGTTATTCGATTTAAACAAGGATTCGGAAGATTAATTAGAGGAGAAACAGATCGCGGAGTTGTGATTGTACTCGATAGACGTATTGACACGGCAACATATGGGAGAGCTTTTTTACGCTCGATTCCAGACGTTCCAGTCGTACGTGGACCTTTAAAAGAAATCATTTCAACAATAGAAAAATGGCTTTAAAAAATGAGGGCTGAGAATCGAACCTTCTCCCTTATTTCAAGGTAGAAGATGGCGAGCCAGCCCTAGGATTGTGGGCTAGAATTTTTTTGATAAACGCAAATTTCATCATTTATCCCGTTAATTCCTGATATAATGATGAGTAAATACAGCGTTGTTTAAGATTATTATTGTCAAAAGATTAAACGTTATTTGTGACAATTTTTGTTTGTCGAGGAGGAGCATTATGGACAGTAAAGTAGAAGTACTCTCCACAGTACGAATAAATTATCAACAAGATTTGTATAAAATAGTCGATGCATTGAATAGATCATTAAAAGATCAAGATCTAATGTTTGGGCTTGCCTTGGATAAAAATGAACAAGAAACGGCTATTTTTACAATTTACAAAACATAGGATGGAGTGCTCGATGAAAAAGTGGATTTTAATTATCTCTTTATTACTGATATTGTCTGTCGGTGCCTCTGCATTCGTCTATATTAATGCAAGAGCTCCTCTTAAAAGTGCCGAACAATATGCGGAAAAAAGGGCTAAAACAGAAGCAAATTTGATATCGACCGATCAATTTTATATGTACAACGGTTCAGCCAGTTATTATGTAATAGTTGGTGAACAAAAAAACAAAGAAAAAATAGTGGTATGGATCCCGGAAGATAAAAAACAGAAAATTGTTACGAAAAAATTGTCCGAAGGCGTTTCTGAACGAGAGGCAATAGCAAAGTTATTAAAAGAGGAAAGTCCAAAAAAGATACTTGGTTCGAGGCTTGGAATGGAAAAAAGCCTGCCAGTATGGGAATTAGCATATTTAGATAGAAATTCTAAATTAAATTATTATTATATTCATTTTGACTCAGGTAAATGGTGGAGGAAAATTGAAAATTTATAATAGAAAGCAGGAATATTCATGACAATCAGATTAGCAAATCGAGTAGGAGCCCTGACTCCTTCATCGACTTTAGCTATTACAGCCAAAGCAAAAGAACTTAAATCACAAGGTCTTGACATTATTGGACTTGGAGCAGGCGAGCCGGATTTCAATACGCCCGCTAATATTATTGAGGCCGCTTATAAGTCAATGAAGGACGGAATGACAAAATATACGCCTTCCGGTGGATTACCTGAATTAAAACAAGCAGTAATCCACAAGTTAAAGAGAGATCAAGGTCTTACATATGAAAATTCCCAAATTATCATTGGTAATGGAGCGAAACACGTTTTATATACTCTTTTTCAAGTTTTGCTGAATGAGGGTGACGAAGTAATCATCCCGACCCCGTATTGGGTAAGCTATCCTGAGCAAGTTAAGCTTGCAGGGGGACAGCCAGTTTATGTTGAGGGGAAGGAAGACAAGGACTTTAAAATTACGCCTGCCCAACTTGAAGAAACAATTACGGAAAAGACAAAAGCAATCATTATCAATTCTCCGAGCAATCCAACTGGGATGCTTTATTCGAAAGAGGAGCTTGCTGCATTAGGAGAAGTATGTTTGAGAAATAATATTCTAATCGTTTCTGATGAAATATATGAAAAGTTAGTGTATGCAGAAAATAAACATGTGTCTATTGCACAGTTGTCGCCTGAATTAAAAGCAATTACAATTGTTATTAATGGTGTGTCAAAATCTCACTCGATGACAGGCTGGCGCATCGGATATGCAGCGGGTGATAAAGAAATCATTGGAGCTATGACAGACCTTGCGAGCCATTCAACTTCGAATCCAACAACAACATCACAATTCGGTGCTCTTGAGGCTTATGATGGACCTCAAGAGGCAGTGGAGGAGATGAGGCAGGCATTTGAAGAAAGGCTTAATATCATTTTTGAAAAATTGATTTCAATACCAGGGGTTACTTGTAAAAAACCTCAAGGTGCTTTCTATTTATATCCAAATGTTAAAAAGGCAGCACAATATGCAGGATATGATGATGTAGATCAATTTGTTGAAGGATTGCTGGAAGAAGCACTAGTTGCTGTTATTCCTGGTTCCGGCTTTGGAACACCTGACAATATCCGCTTATCCTATGCAACATCCCTTGACCTTTTAGAAGAAGCGGTAAAACGAATTAGCACTTTTGTGACAAATAAGATGAGCTGAGGGGAAATTCCTTCATCTTGTTTCCGTGGTAAGAGGTCTGTATACTAAATTACATATACTTTGGTTCGAATTGTTTGGAAAGGAATGTTTGATATGAAAACAACTATATCTCAAGTAAATAAATTTGTAGGACAAGAAGTGACAATTGGTGCTTGGTTAGCAAATAAGCGCTCCAGCGGAAAAATTGCCTTTCTTCAGCTTCGTGATGGAACTGGATTTATCCAAGGTGTTGTAGTTAAAAGTGATGTGGATGAAGGGGTATTTCAAACGGCGAAATCACTCTCGCAGGAATCATCCATGTATGTCACTGGAAAAGTTCAAGAAGACAGCCGTTCTCCATTCGGCTTTGAATTGCTCGTGACAAATGTTGAAGTCATTCAAGAGGCAGTGGACTATCCAATCACACCAAAAGAACATGGAACTGAATTTTTAATGGATAACCGCCATTTATGGCTCCGTTCCCGCCGCCAGCATGCAGTTATGAAAATTAGAAATGAAATCATCCGTGCAACATATGAATTTTTTAATGAAAATGGCTTCGTAAAAGTAGATCCACCTATTTTAACTGGAAGTTCACCTGAAGGAACGACTGAACTATTCAAAACCAAATATTTTGAAGAAGATGCCTTTTTGTCCCAGAGCGGTCAGCTTTATATGGAAGCGGCAGCAATGGCCCTTGGCAAAGTCTTTTCATTTGGTCCTACTTTTAGGGCTGAAAAATCAAAAACGCGCCGTCATCTAATTGAATTTTGGATGATTGAGCCGGAAATGGCATTTTATGAGTTTGAGGATAGTTTAAAAGTTCAAGAAGAATATGTTGCACATATTGTTCAATCAGTTTTGAAAAACTGTTCGCTTGAATTAGAAAGACTCGGAAGAGATACATCAAAATTAGAGAAGATTACTGTGCCTTTTCCACGGATTAGCTATGATGATGCAATTAAATTTTTACATGAACAAGGATTTGAGGACATTGAGTGGGGAGATGACTTTGGTGCACCACATGAGACGGCCATCGCTGATCATTTCGACAAGCCTGTGTTCATTACCCATTACCCAACGAAAATTAAACCTTTCTATATGCAACCTGCTCCTGATCGTGATGACGTTGTTCTTTGTGCTGATATGATTGCACCGGAAGGTTATGGTGAAATTATTGGTGGATCAGAACGAATTCATGATTTTGAGTTAATGAAAAAGCAAATAGAAAAGCATAACTTGCCACTGGAAGCTTATAACTGGTATTTAGATCTTTCTAAATACGGATCTGTCCCTCATTCTGGTTTTGGGCTTGGCCTAGAACGAACAGTAGCATGGATTTCAGGAGTAGAGCACGTTAGAGAAACAATCCCATTCCCGCGTTTGCTCAATCGCTTATATCCGTAATAAGAAAAGCGGAAGCGCCCGTTAAGCGACTTGGAACTCGATTCCCTATACACCAACCCGGCCACGTACATGAATGTGCGTGGCTTTACCATCGAAGCGGCTTGCAACTACATGTTATAATCAAGGATGAGGTGTTAAATAAATGGATAAAGAACTAATGGTTTCTTGGATTGAAGCGGGAATAATTCAAATTCCTTATCTTTTGATACAAAAATACCGGGAAATTGGATTAGATGAAAAAGAACTAGTCCTACTTTTACACATACTTTCATTTGCAGAAAAGGGGAATGAATTTCCAACTCCAGAACAAATTTCTGAACGGATGACAATTACAAGCAGTGAATGCTCCTCCGTTTTAAGAAGGCTTGTTCAGTTAGAAATGATTAAAATCGAAGAAGGTTCTAGTGAGGAAATAAGATTTGAAAAATATTCGCTTACGCCATTGTGGATGAAACTTGTAAATGAAATGATCCAAGAAAAAAAACAACTGGATATTAAAAATATCTTTTTGGAAGAACAAGATATTTATTCAACATTTGAGAAAGAATTCGGAAGGCCTCTTTCTCCAATTGAATGTGAATCACTCGCCATGTGGATTGACCAAGACGGACAGGACCCAGTTATTATTAAAGCTGCTCTGCGTGAAGCAGTCATGTCGGGAAAGGTAAACTTTCGCTATATAGATCGTATTTTATTTGAATGGAAGAAAAACGGTATTCAAACATTGGAACAAGCGCGGGTCCATAGTTTAAAGTTCAGGCAAAAGTCAAGGCAGCCTGTTAATCAGACTTCTGCAACTTCCAATGCGGTGCCATTTTATAACTGGCTCGAACAATAAAGCTAAATGCAGTTTGTTCCGATCCAAGTAGGTGATAATATGCTGAATAAACAACAAATTAGATTTTGTCTTGATGAAATGGGAAAAATGTTTCCGGATGCTCATTGTGAGCTCGTACATGCAAATCCTTTTGAATTAGTGATTGCTGTAGCACTCTCAGCGCAATGTACAGATGCACTTGTTAATAGAGTAACAAATAATCTTTTTGAAAAGTATAAAACTCCAGAAGACTACTTATCTGTCCCCTTAAACGAACTAGAAACTGATATTAGATCTATCGGTTTATTCCGCACAAAAGCTAAGAATATTCAAAAGCTATGCAGAATGCTTATTGATGAGTATGGTGGAAAGGTACCTGATCAATATGAAGAATTAGTTAAGCTTCCAGGTGTTGGCAGAAAAACCGCGAATGTTGTTGTATCTGTAGCTTTTGGAGTACCGGCCATTGCTGTCGATACACATGTGGAAAGAGTTAGTAAACGCCTCGCATTTTGCCGCTGGAAAGATAGTGTTCTCGAAGTAGAAAAAACGCTCATGCGGAAAGTTCCTAAAGAGGAATGGTCTGTCACACATCATCGCATGATATTTTTCGGCCGTTACCATTGTAAAGCACAAAATCCACAGTGCCATATTTGTCCACTATTAGAAGTTTGTAGGGAAGGGAAGAAGCGTTTAAAAAAGAGTAAGGGAAGTCCGGATGTTTTGTAGTAATAAAATCAAGGACCACCAGTACTTTATATGTAAATGCATGTAACCTCCTTTGGTAATTAATAGACTCTCGGCATTCATCGAGTCAGATGGTACAAGATTTTCTTGTGCCATTTTTTCATGTCTCCTTCTACTCTTAATAGGGGATAGTTCATTTTTTATTGGTAGAATTTATTGAATGAGATAAATAATCTACATGCAATGCGTCCGCCTGCCACCGTCGATTTCCGTTCCAGGCGGACGCGTTCCGGGGGGCGTGCGGTGAGCCTCCTCAGTCGCTTCGCGTCTTGCGGGGTCTCACCTATCACGCTAATCCCCCAGGAGTCGCCGCCTTCCACTCCAATCAACTGAGATTTTTCTTTGCTCAGGGTAGAGCGACTGTTCATACCTTGTGTTCAAATCTCTTCTTTTTTATAAGAATTCTTTGAAAGGCTTAAGTTTGTTATTTATACAAAGAAGATTTGTTGCTATTTTCGTCGAAACACTTGACTTTTTAAAACCACCACAATAATTGCTGGGGAAGGGATTTATTTCCTTATTAATTAAAACCCAATATCAGGAAAGGGCGAAAAACCATTTCCATCCAGTTCGGGAATTTGTAAGAAAGTTAATCGATCGTTTTTTCCGGTATGGCTCCAAGAAAAAGAAGCTTCCAGGGGGACCGATTGTTTACCAATACTACTAGAACTTCTGAAAAGTGGCAGCTCATTTATAATCGCCGTACATACGTAGAACGTTCAAACAAAAGGGAAGATTATCACTTGGAATCTGGTAGGCATCGGTCCACAAAAATTTGGTCATAAGGATATATGCCATCATGGGGTCAACATGACGCTTGGTATGCTCATCAAAAAATTGAACTATCGTTCCTTAACAGTCATATTTTCTTCAATGGTTTAATCTTTTTTAAAAGGCTCAGTTCTAAGTGATGAGTGATTATTGCTTTTAAAAAAAAACCTGATGAGGGTTGATTGGAGCGAAAGTGCGAGACTCCTGCGGGATCAGCGGGACAGGTGAGACCCCACAGGCGTTTACGCCGAGGAGGCTCACCGCTCGCCCCGCGGAAAGCGAGCAACTGTAGCGGAAATCAACCACGCAATACCTTGCTAAAGCAACAATACTTGCAAAAACAGGTTTTAAAAAATATATATGTAGAGTTCTTTGGCATGTCTTTTATTGAAAAAACGAATGCCAAGTATTCAATAAAGCTTAATTCCCAGTAGGATTTTGGAAATTCGGCATGTTTACGCCCCGAAAGTTCGAGAGTCTATAATTTCGGTAAGATAAAGAAAAGGCTTGGGCGTTATATCCGCCCAAGCCTTTTCTTATATTATTAACTAATTACCTCTACCATTATTCCCATTCGAACCGCCGTTCTCGTCCGTATTTCTGCCACGATTGCCGCGGTCGGCATTTGAATTGGAGTCTCCATCGCTTCCGGAATCTCCGCCATCATCTCCGGCACCGTCATCTTGTCCGCCTGATCCTCCAGAACCATCATTATTTCCTGGATCATCATTTCCTCCAGTGTCCGAACCATCTTCTGCTCCACCAGAGACATCATCCTTATTTCCATCTTTTTCGTCCGAACCATTATTCTCTTTATCTTTTTCGTCTTTTTTATTTTCTTTCTCTTTCTCTTTCTCTTTATCTTCCTCTGCCTCGTCTTCTTCAGGTGGAACGGCCTCTTCCTCTTCTTCAATCTTTGGAACTGTTACGCTTGCCGTGCCTGGGGTGCTTCGTTGGCTATTTGAAACAGCTATTACTTCAATGGAGTAAGTTGTTTCTGGCTGCACGTTTGTAATGGTATAGCTTTGACCATTTGAGCTGCCAATCGATTGTTTTTTATCACCAGCTTTTATTGTAACTTCAAATTTAAGGTCTTTTTCTTTAGCATGTCCCCAGGTAAAAGTAACACTATTTTCTTCTTCTTGATATTCACCTGTAACAGTAGGTGAATCAAGCTTATCAAATGCCGCAGACACTTGAGTAGGTTCGGTGCCCGCTACAAATAACTCATAGACGATATTACTATCAGGTGTATAACTACTAGGTTTTTTCGCCGGCATTGAACCTTTCTCTACTGCTGCTTTTACCACGCTGCTTGGCATAGTAAAGTCAGGGGTTTCTATACCTTCGGATACATGTGCCATTAAATTTTTGTATAGCTGCTGTGCAATTTTTTGATCATTATATTCCCAGCCACCACGAAGAGGGGTACTGCGTTTTTCGTATCCTGTCCAGACGGCTGCAGTGTAATTTGTCGTATAGCCGGCAAACCACGCATCGGGAACATCACCTTTTTTCACACCATATTTCTCCATATCTTCTTCAGAGTAATTAGTTGTACCAGTTTTACCCGCTGCAGGTAGGCCAGGAATAATTGCTCCGCCACCTGTTGCCCCAGATTTATTAGACAAAACATCTTTTAGCATATCAGTTACCATAAATGCTGTTGAATCTTTCATTGCAACCTTTGGTTTGATTTTATTTACGATTTCAGTTTCACCGTCTTTAAGGACGATTTTATGAACGGTATGGGGTTTATTGTACATACCGTTATTTCCAAAGGCTGCATAGGCACCAGCTAATTTTAAAGGAGAAATATTTTCTATTCCACCGATTGAAGCTGATGGATTATCAATCTTTTCATATTCTAGTCCAACATTTGCAGCAAATTCACGTGCTTTTTCATTGCCGACTGCCTCAAAGGCCTTAAGTGCCGGAATATTTCTAGAGCGATATAATGCTTCTCGCATCGACATTTGACCAAGATGAGCATTGTCATAGTTATTAATAGGCTGGCCAGTTGAGTATTGGTATGGTTCATCAACAATTTGCTCATAGGTTGACCAATTTAAATATTCAATTGCAGGGCCGTAATCAAGAATTGGCTTAATTGTTGAGCCTGGTTGACGATCCGAGAGTTTCGTTGCGAAATTACGTCCCCGTTTAATATCTTTATAACGGTTGCCGCCGATGGCGCGGACCGCACCGGTTTTTGTATCTAAAAGAACTATTCCAGCCTGCATTTCTGCATCTGGAAACTCGATGACTTCATCTGTTAAAAGCATTTTTTCTGTATAATCTTGAGCATTAGGATCAAGGGTCGTATGAATTTTTAAGCCGTCTGCATAAACATTATAGTTTCCAAGTGATTCCACTTCTCTGATTACTTCATCGACGAAAGAATCATATTTATAAGCAGTCCCTTTATTTTCTTCTTCAGGAATAAGAGTTTCTAAAATCGATGTCTCCTTAGCCTTATCCATTTCATCCTTACTGATTTTTCCATGCTGATACATCAGTGACAAGACGAGGTTTTTCCGTTTGTCGGCATTATCTGGATGCACGTATGGATCATAACTGCCCGGCCTTTGTGGTAACCCGGCTAAGAAGGCTCTTTCTTGAAGCGCTAGCTCGTCAAGATTTTTTCCGAAATAATATTTTGATGCTGTTTCTATGCCATGAACTCCGTTTGCGTAATAAATTTTATTAACATAAATTTCAAAGATTTGTTCTTTTGTGTAGTTTTGTTCGAGTTTGATTGCAAGCCATGCTTCTTGGGCTTTTCTTTTCAATGATTTTTCTGTAGACAAATACGATAATTTTACAATTTGCTGGGTGATTGTTGAAGCACCCTCTGATCCAAAACCGCGTGAGACATTTGCGACGACTGCGCCGGCTAGCCTTCTTAAGTCTATTCCGCCATGCTTATAAAAGCGAACATCTTCGGTTGCAAGGACAGCATCTTCGACTTCCTTTGGGATGTGATCATAGTCAACATAGTCCCGATTTTCAGTTCCAAGAACTGCATATACATTATCGTTCATATCCAATACTTCAGATGCTATCGGATCGATGAGTAAAACCTCATCTAGTGGGGGAGCATCTTTTGCATATATGGCAAAGGTGGTTGCTCCTACAGCAAGACCGGCTATACCAAGCAAAAATATAGTCAATAATATTGTTTTAAATATATTCTTTCGTTTACCTTTTGTTTTTTTCTTTACTGGAGCTTGTTTTCTGCGCCGTTCTTCGCGCGTTTTATAGTTTTCTGCCATTTGCAGTATTCCTCACTTTCAAAATATAAATCTTGTCAAAGAAGTTTTATAAAGAATATAAGTGGCGAATCGTTTTTAAATAATCAATTCGTGGGTGGAAACCATATTCTATGCGATGACCACAAGCAATAACTTCTTCTTTTGTTATTGATTTTCTTCCTCCGCCTTTCATGCGATCCCAATATACCATTAAATCTTGGCCTTCCATTAAATAAATTTCTTCTGTTTTAGCAAAACGAAGGATAACGAAAGTAATGCCACCATGGTTTAATACATTTTTCATATGGTTAATTTGGTGTTCATGAAAGTTTTTTAATGGAAAGGAGGTGCTGTTTTGTGTTTCCTTTGCTTCAAAGTCGATATGTTTTCCATTGAAAACACCATTATAATCAGTCGTAGATGCTTGGCGAAAATAAGCTTCCTTAATAACTGCCGTACTCCTAGATTTATAATCTACTTGAACGATTTGGACAGGAGTCGGTTTCTTATGGATAACAGCGATCCCTTGTGATAAATAATATAAATTTGTTTCATTTAAATCTTCTTCAAGCGTCATTCCTCTTTTACCATAAGTAATACTATTCTTCACATTATGTGTGTTTTTTTTGGGGGGTCCTACTCTATATTTCCTGCCGTTAGGATAATTAAACTCCATAGTATCTCCACCTCAGGCTAAATTATACCATAGGAGCTTAGTTTATCGAATATATGCCTGAAAAGACCGTGATTAAAGTTATTGCTATTATTATTGGACGAAATTAAGCCGCATTTAGTTTCACTTTTTAGGAAAATATCATGTTTCTGCAATCTTAATGCTGGATGAACGGAATCATTAGTATACAAAAGATGAAATGGATTTTCACTTTTGAAGCATGTCGAAGAAAAAAAGGAAATTCGGATAATACCACTTTGTTTGGCGAATTACTTCTAGTTTTGTCAATCGTGAAGGAAGAGAAGGAAAGATAGAGAATAGAATAGCAAAAGGGTGAGGATGGAGGCTGAAATCATGACCAAATCAGAATTGTTAAACAGACTCGAATCAATTAGCTCTCAAATTGATCATTTAGAAGTAAAGTTCCAAGAAAAAACGAATCAGGAAAAGAATAAGATTTTTTCTGCGATGACAAATAATGAGAAGCAAATGAAGCAAAGGCTAGTATGGTTGGAAAATAAATATGAAGAAGAGGAGAGAAAGCAAACTTTAAAAGCAGAACAAACTAGGCGACCACTTCTGGCGATTGCACGTTAAAAGATTTAATCAGTCTGTGTTGAACTTGAAAATAAACGAAGAAGGCAGTAAGATGAAGGAAAATTGACAAGCAGCTTTCAAAAGGCTGCTTTTTCGTGTTCAAAAGGAGCTAAAAATGGAGACTGAAGAATTACGGCAATTGACGTCAAAACTACTTAACTATAATCAAGAGGCTTATAATAGCTTTATACAATGCCGGGAAACTGGCGAGAAGGGCGATTTTTATACCGAAGTGAAGCCGTTTGCTGACAATGTGAAGTATTGCTGCGATGAATGGGAGCCTGCTGCCTCCGCATGGGTGATCGCCAATAAACCGAAAAATTTGTATCCGATGCAAATTAAAAATACCGCGGAAAATATGCAAATGGTCTCTGTTCGGGCATTTTTTCCTGAAACAAGCTTGAAGAAATTTAACAGTCATATTCAATCAATCGATTTTGTACTACGACATCTTCTAGATGAATTAGAAGATAAAGCATAAATTCGGGTCCTTTGTATGTTCATGATTTTTTTCACATTCCTAGGAAACTAGGCATAATGTATATTAACTAATTTGGATTAGGAGGACGGCACTATGTTAAACAGATATCGCAATATTCGTCTGCCGTCTGGGCTGCCATACCAATCCCAGTATCAGCATCAAATGCCTCCGGCCCATTATCCTTATGCGATGCAACCATACCAATTCGGAGGAATGCCAAGTTATCCTATGCCGCCAATGCCGCATTTCCCGCCTCCTTACCCTAATGGGATGCAACAATATCATCCGTATCTCGAACAGGGGCCAATGCAAAACGGGGGCGAAAAACAAGGGAGCCATTTATTTCATAATCCTTTACAGCCAGATGATGGATATATGTATGAAAAATTTGGAAATCACTTGGGGTATCCAAATGCATATCCAAAACCCCCTAATGTACCAAAAACAGTTGGGAACAATTTTGGTTCCGTATTAAATTCATTTAAGTCACAAAATGGGTCACTAGACTTCAACAAAATGATAAATACAACTGGACAGCTCGTCAATGCGGTAAACCAGGTTTCAGGAATGTTCAAAGGTCTCGGCGGGCTATTTAAAGGATAAAGGAATCGGCATATGCGTCGATTCCTTTTTTTTACTGTCTAGCTCCAGCGCCAAGCCCCTCGAGGTCAAATGTTCTGAGGCATTAAAAGTCAAAACCGTACTTTTATTGCCTCAGAACATTTGCTTGTCGGAGGCCCGCAGGATGCGGGTCAGAACGGCGTTGCCACAGGACGTGGCGCCCTTAGCCGTTCTTCCATCGCAAGGCGCTTGCGCTTTTCTTAATCAATATTTATTTTTTTTCCTTTTTTCTTAGGCACGGTAATTGTCAAAACACCGTCTTCATATTTAGCCACTGCTTTTCCTTGTTCAATTGGCTTGGAAAGGGGGACTGTTCTGGACATTTGTTTCCACATATCCTTTTGTTGAAATATTTTATTATTTTTGTCCTCCTTTGTTATGGTCTCTCTTTGTTTGACTGAAATAGCAACGTATTGTTGTAGAACTTCAATTTCAATATGTTCCTTTTTTGTCCCAGGGAGCTCTGCAATTACTATATATTCTTTTTCATTCTCTTTAAGCTCGGCTGAAAAACCGCCGAACGGTTGAGTAGATGTGAAAAAATCATCAATGCTTTGCAAAACACTTCTATTAGGCCGCTGCTCACTGAATAAACGATTCATGGCGTTAAAAAAATGGCCGAATGGTTCAGGGACTGAATTTTCCTTATTACTTTCAGGTAGTTTATCAGACATTTTATCAGCACCTCCTATACATACTTACCGTATCTTATGTAGGTCAAAATTAAAAAGTTCACTCTTAAAAAACACTTCCTTTTTACACTATGAAAACGAACGTTTATTCGCTAAAATAGAGAGTGAGGTGATTTTCTTGAATTGGAAAAAAGATGTTCTCGATGTGATCAATCAATTAAAAGCTAACCCTTCATATAAAAATAATATTGTCAGCTGGCACACCATCTCGGAACAGAAGGCCAAAACGCTTCCTTTTCCGGATGATATTCATCCCGATTTATCCAGCTCCTTAAATTCAAGGGGAATTAAGGAATTATACACACATCAGCAAGTAGCTTATACTACTGCTATGGCCGGAAAGAGCTTCACAGCAGTTACTCCGACTGCATCCGGAAAAACATTATGTTATAATCTCCCCGTGCTGCAAACTATTCTCCATGACCAATCAGCACGTGCTTTATATATTTTTCCGACAAAAGCTCTAGCACAGGATCAAAAAAGTGAAATGAACGAACTCATTGATGCGGCGGGCTTACCAATTAATAGCTATACATATGATGGCGATACTCCTGCTAATATTCGGCAAAAAGTAAGAAAAGCGGGCAATATTGTTATTACGAATCCTGATATGCTTCATTCGGCTATTTTGCCTCATCACACGAAATGGGTTTCGCTCTTTGAAAATTTAAAATTTATTATTCTTGATGAACTTCATATTTATAGAGGGGTTTTTGGAAGCCATGTAGCTAATGTAATTAGACGCTTGAAAAGAATTTGTCGTTTTTATGGTTCTGACCCTGTTTTCATCTGTACGTCTGCTACGATCGCCAACCCAAAAGAACTGGGAGAAAAGCTTACAGGAAATCGTATGGAGTTAATTGATAATAACGGTGCACCTAGAGGAAAAAAGCATTTTATCTTCTATAATCCGCCGATCGTAAATAAGCAAATGAATATTCGGAGAAGCGCTACTTTGGAAGTTCGCAAACTTGCAGGAGAATTTCTAAAAAATAAAATCCAGACCATCATATTTGCCAGAAGTCGGGTTAGAGTTGAAATAATTTTGACGTATTTAAGTGAATTAGTACGCAGTCAACTTGGGCCAAAATCAATTAGAGGATATAGAGGCGGCTATTTGCCAACTCAGCGGCGAGAAATTGAAAAAGGACTTCGAAATGGAGATATTTACGGGGTTGTCAGTACAAATGCTCTTGAACTCGGTGTAGACATCGGTCAGTTGCAAGTTTGCATTATGACAGGTTACCCGGGAACAATTGCAAGCGCTTGGCAACAGGCGGGACGTGCCGGAAGAAGGATGGGGGAGTCACTCGTCATTATGGTGGCAAGTTCTGCACCACTAGATCAATATGTCATTGAAAATCAACAATATTTCTTTAGCCAGTCGCCTGAAACAGCTCGCATCAATCCCGATAATCTTATTATCCTCGTGGATCATATAAAATGTGCCGCGTATGAGTTGCCATTTGGAACGGATGAAACATTTGGGGAAATGGATGTTCAGGAAATTTTAGAATTTTTAACCGAAGAAAGAGTGCTGCATCAAAATGGTGATAAATGGTATTGGATGAATGATTCTTTTCCCGCTCATAACATCAGTTTGCGCTCCGCTTCTCAGGAAAATGTTGTTATTATTGATCAAACAGACCGCTCAAATGTGAAAGTAATTGGGGAGATGGACACTTTTAGTGCATTAACGCTTTTACATGATGAAGCAATTTACTTACATCAAGGCATTCAATATCAGGTTGAATATCTCGATTGGGATGAGAAGAAGGCATTTGTTGCCGAAGTGGATGTTGATTACTTTACTGATGCCAATCTGGCCGTTCAGCTTCGCGTACTTGAAGAAGATAAAAGAAAAGAGACTTTTGCCGCAGAGATTGCATTTGGAGATGTAACTGTGAATGCAATGGCAACTATTTTTAAGAAAATCAAATTCGAAACACATGAAAATATCGGCTCAGGTCCGATCCATTTGCCTGAAATGGAACTGCACACAAGTGCCGCATGGCTGTCCATGAACAAAGAATTGAGTGAGTATGAGCTGGAAGACCTTGAGTATGGGATGATTGGAGCCGCTCACGCTTTAAAGGCAATCATTCCATTATTTGCAATGTGTGACCCGGGGGATATTCATACCGTTCCTCAAGTAAAAGCAGCCCATAATGATAAGCCTACGATTTTCATATATGATCAGTATCCAGGTGGTATCGGTATTAGTGACAAAGTTTATGAAATGATGACAGAAATTATCGCTGAAACAAAATCAATGATAATAAATTGTCCATGTGAAAGTGGCTGCCCTTCGTGCATCGGAACCGATACATCTACAATTAGAGCAAAAGAAATAACGATAGATCTCCTGCGTAAAATGTTCGATGCATCAATAAGTCAGTGAGGTGATGATCCACATGTCTCTGAAAAACAAACTAAACCGCTTCAAATCACATATGATTCGTGATGAACAGGAAACATTACAAAAACAGGAGCCAGTTGAGAGATTTGATGATTTTGAACTGCCTTTTAAAGAAATTTGGAAAGAAGCTGGTGTCGCTCCCTACAATCTTGAAGAAGAATATTGTTTAATTCGCGAAGTGCGTTACCCATTAGATTATCAGCATGGAAGCTATCAGTTTAAAGACTTTTATACAGCATTGAACGCTTGGGACTATTATTCCGGCAGTCATCCCTTATCGGCAAAAGGTATGACTGCATCAGATTTATTTTTCTTCGATACAGAAACAACAGGTCTATATGGTGGGGCAGGTAATACCATTTTTCTACTCGGTCATGCCAGATTTGTGGGGGATGAGGTCATCCTTACCCAACATATCCTGCCGGAGCCCGGTTTTGAAGTCCCTTTATATAAAAGTTTTTTAGAGACTGTAGATTACACCACGCTAGTAACATATAACGGAAAGGCCTTTGATTGGCCGCAAGTTAAGACTAGGCATACACTTGTGCGTGATCACGTCCCAAAACTTCCTGCATTTGGCCATTTTGATTTATATCATGCTTCAAGAAGAATGTGGAAAAATAGGCTGGAATCGGTAAAGTTGTCTAAAGTGGAAGAATCTATATTAGGGGTATCAAGAGTGGATGATGTACCAGGGTATTTGGCTCCGATGATTTACTTTGATTTTGTAGAGCGGAAAAATCCTGAAGCCATTTTAAAAGTGCTGAAGCATAATGAAATTGATATATTATCGTTAATAACTTTATATACGCATTTAACATTCCAAATACTATGCCTTGACCCGCATCAAACGGCAACTGAAAAAATGCTTGTTGGGAAATGGTTTGATTATATTGGCGAATTTGAAGTGGCTGCATCCACATTTGAAGTAGCCGCGAAAGAGGACGATATTTCAGCTAAATACGAGCTTGCTTTTTATTATAAAAAAGCAAAAAAGTATGATGAGGCAAAGCAATTATGGAAAGAAGCTGCTGAAAAGGGAGACCGGGCAACGAAAAAAGCAGCGAATATAGAGCTCGCTAAACTAATGGAACACCAATTTAAGGATATTGAACAAGCAATCCAGCACACAAATGAAGCGCTTGCATTAAATCAGAATTCCTCTAAAGCGGCTTCTGGAAAAGATGATTTATTTATTCGAAATGCAAGCCATCGCTTAAACCGGTTAAATGGGAAATTAAAGCGGAAATAAATAATATCATTTCCCGGGGAAGCGCAGATTTCGACTATAAGTAGTAAATTCCGTCTTCATTTGCAGTTTGTACGAAGAAAAAGGTCGGAATTTTAGAATTGCAAGTTGGAGGGCATATTAGCGTTCTGCAAATCATAACACACCCATTTAATTAATCTTTCTTTTCAAATATAGGTATTTACATTAGTACATGTATTAGACTTTTTACATAGGTTGTAAGTGTAAAGAGATTAATGACTAGAAAGGAGCAATGGGCATGTTTCATCCTCATGGTTGTGGTTGTCCTACTTGTGTTATGCCAGCCGTTGTTCATCCAACAAAGTGCTGTGTAAATCATACTTGTAATAATGTTATCGTGCCGCATATTCATCCAACGCATACAACAACAGTCAATCACGAAAATATTATAAACGAACATTATTTCCCGCACACAGAATCATTTGTAAATGAAGTAACAGAACAAAACGTCGTAATGCCAGGTCCCGGGCCGGGATTTGGTGGAGCTCCAGGGTTTGGTCCTGGGGCTGGACCGGGGTTTGGTCCTGGGTTTGGTCCTGGAGTTGGACCGGGGTTTGGACCAGGATTCGGTCCTAGGCCTAGACCTGGATTTGGTCCAGGACCTGGGTTTCCGTATTAATAAATATGTGAGCAAGGGTGAGAATTATTTTACCCTTGTCTTTCTTTTTGGGAATTTATGGGGGGATGAAAAAATGCCTACAGTTGCTACTGTTACAGGGTACAAGCCCTTTGAACTTGGTATCTTTAAACATGACGATCCTGCTATTAAATACATAAAAAAAGCACTTAGTAAGGCATTATCGCAACTTGCTGAGGAAGGACTTGAATGGGTGATAATTTCCGGGCAATTAGGTGTTGAACTGTGGGCTGCAGAAGTTGTATTTGATCTTATTCCAGTTTACCCTGAATTAAAGCTTGGCGTCATAACTCCTTTTTTAAACCAAGAGGAAAACTGGAAGGAAGGGAACAAGGAATTGTATGAATCAGTCTTGATGCAAGCAGATTTTGTTGATTCATTATCTAAACAGCCTTATGTAGGTCCTTGGCAATTTCGTAATAAAAATAAATTTTTTGTGCAAAAATCAGATTGTGCACTAATATTGTACGACGTAGAAAAAGAAGGATCTCCTAGGTTTTTTTATGAAACTTCAAAAATGTATCAGCAGTCGCATCCTTATGAAATTAGAACAATCGACTTTTATGATTTGCAATCCGTAGTGGACGAAGAAAGTTTTTAACAAATTTTCGAAACTTGCCAAATTCCCCTTGTAAAATTGACAAAAACATATTACTTTGTAAGAATGAATTAAATGTAGTGTGAATATCGAGGTGGTGTTTCAAATGTTGGTGGATAAATTAAAATTGACTGCTAAAGAAATTTTAGAGAAAGAATTTAAAACAGGCTTAAAAGGATATAAACAAGAAGATGTAGATAAATTTTTGGACTTAATTATTAAAGATTATGAAGCTATGCATCAAGTAATTGATGAGTTACAGCAAGAAAATTTACGTCTAAAAAAACAGGTAGAAGATACTTCGCGCCGTCAACCTGTACAGCCAGCTGGCACAACGAATTTTGATATTTTGAAGCGTCTTTCCAATTTGGAAAAACACGTTTTTGGAAGCAAATTAGACGATTGATTATGTGCTTCCAACAATTTCCTCTTGCCAACAAAGGGAAAAAGTTATAAAATAATAAGTCGATGAGACAAATAACATTCGGGTAATCGCTGCCGCAGTTTGCGGCAGAGGAAAGTCCATGCTCGCACGGTGCTGAGATGCCCGTAGTGATCGCGCCTGGCGAAACAATAAGCCAGGGCAGTCCGGTTTCATACTGGACTGACGGCAGGAAAAGCGCCTAAGTCTATTGCAGATATGGCGTGACTACCTTTAAAGTGCCACAGTGACGGAGCTTTGTTGGAAACAACAAAGGTGGAACGAGGTAAACCCCGTGAGCGAGAAACTCAAATTTTGGTAGAGGCACTCTTTCTGAGAAAATGAACGAGGAAAGAGGCAGGCTTAAAAATGGGCCTGCAGATAGATGATTACCGCTGGAGTACGAGGTCCGCCTATGACCGTTAGCAGTACAAAAGTACAGAACATGGCTTACATGAATGTTATTATAGGTTGATTTACAAAGAAATGCCCTTCTTGCTTAAGAAGGGCATTATTATTATTTAAACTTACATAAAAATGCCTATAATATTAAGGAAAACTCAACTCAAAAAGGGTGAGAAAAATGGGAACTTATAAGCTGATTGCAACTACAGCAATGGGAATAGAAGCGATCGCCGCGAAAGAAGTTAGAGAACTTGGCTATGATTGCGAGGTTGAAAACGGTAAAGTCGTATTTACGGGAGACGAACAAGCGATTGCACGCGCAAATCTTTGGCTAAGAACAGCTGACAGAGTAAAACTTGTGGTCGGTGAATTTCCGGCTTTTACATTTGATGAGCTTTTTGAGAAAACAAAATCTTTACCTTGGGAAGAATTTCTACCCGTTGATGCAGAATTCCCTGTTCAGGGTAAATCGGTGAAATCGAAACTGTTTAGCGTATCAGATTGCCAGGCAATCGTAAAAAAAGCAATAGCTGAAAGACTGAAAATAGCTTATAAACGCACTTCTTGGCTTGAAGAGAGCGGCTCATTATTTAAAATTGAAGTGTCTTTGCTGAAAGATAAAGCATTATTAACGATTGATACAAGCGGAGCTGGCTTACATAAGCGGGGATACCGGGTTGACCAAGGTGAAGCACCACTTAAAGAAACATTGGCAGCTGCGCTAATTAAACTGACGAACTGGCAGCCTGGGCGCAAACTGCATGATCCATTTTGCGGCTCCGGTACAATTCCGATTGAAGCAGCGTTGATTGGTCAAAATATTGCTCCGGGCTTTAATCGCGAATTTTTAAGTGAAACATGGCCATTCATTAATAGTGAGACTTGGGATAAAGTAAGGGAAGAAGCGGAGGACCTTGCAAACTACGATCAAGAGCTTGATATTATAGGTACTGATATCGATCACAAAATGGTCGAGATTTCCAAGAAAAATGCTTTCGAGGCGGGACTTGGAGAGTTAATTGACTTTAAGCAAATGCAGGCAAAGGATTTAACAACCAAAAGTGAATACGGAGTAATCCTTGGAAACCCTCCATATGGAGAAAGAATCGGAGATAAAAAAGAAGTGGAAAAAATGTATCGGGATATCGGAATAGCGTACGAAACGTTGGATACATGGTCTATTTATATTCTTACTTCACATCCGGATTTCGAGAAGTTATACGGAAAACAGGCTACCAAAAAAAGAAAACTGTTTAACGGTTTTATACGGACAGATCTCTATCAATATTGGGGTAAAAGGCCACCAAAAGAACAAAGATCAGAATAAAACGCACTCCTGCTGAATATACTTGACGTATATCATTTTTACGAGGAGTGGACTTAGATTATGCCCCGGAACTTAGCTGATTTTGAAAGAATTACAAAAGCCATCTATTCGTCATATGAATTGTTGAGGGAAAAGGAACAACCTCCGCAAATGGCATTGGATAGCTTGAGAGAAGCGGAGCATAGCCTTAATAAAGCAATTGACTTTTTATTATCACAAGATCGATCTTATGGACCTTCGTGAAACGCAAGTGCCTTTTCTCGCACTTGCGTTTTCATTCGTCATCTAGCTCCAGCGCCTAGCCCCTCGAGTCAAATGCCTTTCGTCAATAAAAGTCAGGACCGGACTTTTTTGCCTCAGAACATTTGCTTGTCGGAGGCCCGCAGGATGCGGGTCAGAACGGCGTTGCCACAGGACGTGGCGGGCTTAGCCGTTCTTCCATCGCAAGGCGCTTGCGCTTTTGTTCTTTTCAGATAAGGGAGAGATATACATTGCAGAAATCATTGCCATTTGAATTAACAAAAACAAGTTCGTTTTATGAGCATCTTGGGAACTGGATAGGGGATGTCTTCTATGATATTTTACCTGACAGTGGGTTTGAATTACGGGATGAACAAATATTTATGGCCTTTCAATTAGAGAAGGCATATAAAGATAAAAAGGTAATATTTGCAGAAGCAGGCGTTGGAACTGGCAAAACAATTGTCTATCTTTTATATTCGATTGCGTATGCAAGATACACGGGGAAGCCAGCTATTATTGCTTGTGCAGATGAGTCTTTAATTGAACAACTCGTCAAAAAAGACGGAGACATCAAAAAGTTGGAAAAGGCACTTGGAATGGAAATTGATGTCAGGCTTGCTAAGTCAAGAGACCAATATTTATGCCTGCAAAAACTAGATCAAGCAATGGGTATGAATGCAAGTGAAAATATTGGAGAGGTATTTGACGCTCTTCCTTCCTTTGTACACGACAATTCTTCGATGCTTAACTTTTATAAATATGGTGATCGGAAAGAATATCCCCATCTAACTGAACGAGAATGGACAAGCATATCATGGGATCCGCTTCAGGATTGTTTATCATGCCCAAAACGACATCGCTGCGGTCAAACCCTTCATCGAGATTATTATCGAAAAGCTGCCGATATAATTGTTTGTTCACATGATTTTTACATGGAGCATATATGGACAAAAGATGCCCGGAAGCGAGAAGGACAGCTGCCGCTACTGCCAGAACCGAGCAGTGTGGTATTTGATGAAGGGCACCTCCTAGAGTTTGCCTGTCAAAAAGCATTAACTTACCGCTTCACGGAAGAGACGTTAGAAATGCTTCTAATGAAGCTTCAGGAGAATGATGTACGAGAAAAAACACTATATATAATCGAACATGTCCTTATGTTAAATAACTGCTATTTTGATCTTTTAAATAAAGAAGCTATACCTGTTGAGGGATCTAATCGCCATGAGCTTTCAAAAAGTGATCAAATGATTGCTTCTGCCCAAGAACTTCTAAATGAGCTCCAAAAATTATCGGAAGAATTGGTTTTTGAATCTGAACTTTTTACAATAAATGAATATGAACTAAGAATTGTTGAAGAATATCTCGATCAAATCATGTACTCATTAACTCTTCTAATTAATGATAAGAAAGGTATCATCTGGTTTGAGTATAATCATTTAGGTCGAACTCTTGTAATCATGCCAAGGCTTGTAGAAGAAATCCTATCTAATCATGTCTTTTCAGAGAAAATTCCTTATATCTTTTCTTCAGCTACTCTTTCTAACAATGGGGACTTTAATTATTTGAGTAAGAGTCTAGGTATAAAAGATTATCTATCTTTTACTGTCAATTCGCCATTTCAATACGAAGAAAAAATGTCTATCTCTCTTTTTGTTGAAGAGAAAGGTGAGAGAAAAAAGAAATGGGACCAAATACTAGAAACCATTACTGAAACAAATGGTAGATCATTGCTCCTTTTTAATAATCGTTTGGATTTGGATCAATTTAAAACCTATTTGAAGGATATTCAATATAATGACTTCCCGATTTTATTTGAAGGTGACGGGGAAATTAGCACCATCGTTCAGGAATTCCAAGAACGGGAAGAAACGGTACTATGTGCATTTACACTTTGGGAAGGTCTTGATATCCCGGGATCATCTTTGCAAAATGTAATGATCGCATCACTCCCTTTTCCTCCGTATGATCCAGTTTTCAATGCAAAAAGGAATAGTGCTTCTGATGCCTTTTCTGAGGTCGACCTTCCATACATGCTTTTACGGCTCAGACAAGGAGTAGGAAGGCTAATTAGGACGTCAACTGACGTTGGATTAATTCACATCTGGATGAACGTTGCCGAAAAGAACGAAATATTAGATGAAGTGAAGAGGGTATTGCCTGTTCCTATAAAGGTATTAGCTTGAATTCTCATTCTCAGTGAAAACATTATATGTTAAAATATGGTGAGAGTAGGAATTATAGGGGGCTAAGAAATTGCCAGAACTAATTAAAGAGACCGAAAAAGACTTTTTAGATTATGTAAAAAAAATGCAGTCATACAATGAGGCTCTCAATCTTATATATTGGGATTTAAGAACAGGTGCACCTAAAAACGGCCTAGAACAGCGCTCCCAAGTAATTGGAGTGTTATCATCCGAGCTTTTTAAAATGTCTACTTCGGAAGAAATGGCCGGTTTTATTGCCACTCTATCAAATGACGAGAGCGAACTATCTACGATTACTAAAAAAACGCTTGAAGAATGCAAGAAAGAATATGAAAAAAACAAGAAAATTCCTGCTAAAGAATTCGAGGAATATGTGATACTCCAATCCAATGCTGAAAATATTTGGGAACAAGCCCGTGCCGCATCTGATTTTGACATGTTTAAACCATACCTCGAAAAGCTTGTGGCTTTCAATAAAAAATTTATCGGCTATTGGGGATATGAGGGTAATAAATATAATACTTTGCTTGATATGTATGAACCTGGTGTAACCGTTGAAATCATAGATAAGGTGTTCGGTGAACTGCGAGATGTTATTGTTCCACTCGTCAAAAAAATAGCTGAATGTGGCAACAGACCACGTACTGATTTTCTTTACCATCCATTCTCAAAAGAAAAACAAAAAGAGTTTAGTCTTAAAATTCTTGATCAGATGGGCTATGACTTTGGCTCAGGCAGACTTGATGAAACCGTTCATCCGTTTGCGATTGGTTTGAATCCAGGGGATGTCCGCGTAACGACAAGATACGATGAAAATGATTGGAGAATGGCGGTGTTCGGTACGATTCATGAGGGCGGTCACGCACTATATGAACAAAACATCTCGAAACAATTGCTAGGTACCCCGTTATGTACGGGAACATCGATGGGTATTCACGAGTCACAGTCACTATTCTATGAGAATATATTGGCCAGAGATCGAGCCTTCTGGGAAAACAACTTTGATTTATTGAAAGAATATGCGGATGGTCAATTTGATGATGTAACACTCGATGAGTTTTACGCTGCTATTAATGAGGCGAAGCCATCATTAATACGGATTGAATCAGACGATTTAACGTATGCGCTGCATATTATTATCCGTTATGAAATAGAAAAGGGCTTATTTAACGATGAAATAGAAGTAAAAGATCTTCCGGCTGTTTGGAATGATAAGTATGAAGAATATTTGGGCATTCGTCCGGAAAATGACGCGGAAGGTGTCCTTCAGGATGTTCATTGGTCTGGAGGAAGTTTTGGCTATTTTCCATCGTATGCTCTCGGTTATATGTATGCAGCCCAGCTGAAGAATGCTATGTTGAAAGATTTGCCGAAGTATGAAGAATTATTAAGAACTGGAGATTTAAATCCAATTCGAGAGTGGCTGACAGATCGTGTACATCAGTTCGGTAAGTCAAAAAAACCGCTTGAAATTATTGAAGAGGCAACTGGAGAAGGCCTGAGTGCAACGCATTTAGCCAACTATTTAGTTGAAAAATTTTCGAAGATCTATCAGTTGAGTGAGTAAAGATAAGGATGGCAGCAACATGCCATCCTTTTTCATATATATACTCTCGGAATTTCGGTGCGTAAATTTGCTGAATTTCCAAAATCATACCGGGAATTGGGCTTAATTGAGGAGTTGGTATTCATTTTTAAAAAGATTGTTTTTGCAACCGTTGTTGCTTACCAAGATAGCGCTTGGTTAATTTCCGCTACAGTTGCTCGCTTTCCGCGGGGCGGGCGGTGAGCCTCCTCGGCGTAAACGCCTGTGGGGTCTCACCTGTCCCGCTGATCCCGCAGGAGTCTCGCACTTTCGCTACAATCAACCTTCAACAGTTTTTGTTTTAAAAGCAACAAACCCTTTGGAAAGATGAAGCTAGTGAGGAAATATGACCGTTCAGGAACAACAGTTCATCTTTTTGATGCGGATACCAAGCGTCAATCTGTTGACACATCATGATGGCCTAAGTGCGAATATACCACATCTTTGTAGACCGATGCCGACCGGGTTCTAATTGATAATCGACTTTTTCTCGTTTGTTTGAACGATCTACCGATGTTCTTCTTTTATAAACGAGCTTTCATTTTTCAGAGGTTCTAGGAGTCTTAGTAAAAAGACTAAGATTATCTTTCCCGAAAGTATGGAATGTTCTTCAGTATTTGGCTGTAGAACAAGGGCTTTTACATGTATTTTTTGTACCACAAGCTAATGGGCAACGCCATTTTTGCCTATTTTGCGTTTTGTCATATCCGTTTGGTTTCATATTAAGCTTAGCCTGACAAACAGGAACCCCTACTGGGGATATCTGAATATCGCTTTTCGTGCTGAAGTTTTTCTTAGGCCGAACGTTTAGATCAATGAATAGTTCAATTTGATAGTGATCTATTAATTCATAAATGGGTTCCGCATCATGAGCGGCATTTAAAAGAATCCTACCAACCGTGCCCAAGGTAGCACGTTGCGAAAATTCAATAGCACTGACAACAAGGCTGACAGAATCATGCCGGGAAGTAGGTTGAGGTCTTGAATACAACGGTAAATCGTATAAAAAGGAAAAGATTTTGGAACAGGGTATGATCAGTGGTCTTACCATGAGCAAAAGAATATCTTAGTTGATTGGAGTGGAAGGCGGCGACTCCTGGGGGATCAGCGTGACAGGTGAGACCCCGCAGGGAGCAAAGCGACCGAGGAGGCTCACCGCACGCCCCCCGGAAAGCGTCCGCCTAGAACGGAAATCAACGGTGGCAGGCGGACGCATTGTATGTAGAGTATTTATTTCATTCAATACAAAACGGGCAAATTTTACTAAAAAAAATGAACCTTCACCCTATTAAATATAGGAGGAGAAATAAAAAAAGTACAAGAAAACCTTGTACCATCTGACTCGGTGAATGCCAAGAGTATAAATATTATTAAAGAGGAGGTTGCTATGCCTCAATTTTTCGTTTTATTGGCAGCTATGCTATGGGGGACGATTGCTATTTTTGTGAAGCAGTTGACGCAATTCGGCTTTACAGAAATGGAAATTGTAACGATTAGAGTCCTTTTTGCTTTTATATGGCTCATCCCTGTTATTTTACTCCAACAAAAAGAAGTATCGTTAAAAATTGACATCCGCCACCTATGGTATTTTGTTGGCACGGGATTATGTAGTATCGTCTTTTTTAATTGGGCGTATTTTAAAGCGATCAATATAATGTCCATTTCTATTGCTGTGATGCTTCTTTATACAGCACCAGCGTTTGTAGCTATTTTGTCTGTTATAATATTAAAAGAATCGATGTCAAAAAAGAAGATTGCTGCAATAGCTGTTACTATCACTGGATGTGCTATTATTGCGCTTACGGGAAGTGGTGCCCAAGGGGAGTGGTCAATAGTAGGGTTTATGATAGGGCTCTGCTCCGGACTTGGTTATGCTCTATATACCATATTTGGAAAATTGGCATTAAGAGACTATGATTCATTAATTATCACTTTTTATACCTTTTTAACAGCCACAATCTGTTTAATTGCTTTTTTTCCTTTTTGGAAAAAAGCAGTGGCATTACCATTGGAAGCATGGTTATATATGGGAGGTCTTGGATTGCTTCCTACTGTGTTGGCTTATTTGCTTTATACTAATGGACTTAAGAAAATAGACAGCAGCATTGCTTCAATTTTCGCTACTGTGGAACCCGTTGCTGCTGTATTCTTTGGTATTTCCTTGTATCAAGAAAAGTTGTTTACAGGGCAAGTAATAGGAGCAATGTTAATCTTGTCTTCGATTTTAATCATAAGTGAGAAGAAAAAAAATCGGTCCATTCTCGAGTGATAATCCGAGAATGGGCCGATTTATTATAACTTATACTTCTGTAGGAGTTTTTTGCACAACTTTTGCAAATGCTTTTACTTGTTCCATATACTCATTGAATTCCGCAATATCCATTTGCTGTGCTGAATCTGATAATGCAACAGCTGGATCAGGATGAACTTCTGCCATTACAGCATCGGCGCCAATCGCAAGTGCCGCTTTTGTTGCTGGAAGCAGTAAATCCTTTCGTCCTGTTGAGTGAGTAACATCGACAACTACAGGTAAATGCGTTTCTTTCTTCAAAATTGGAACTGCAGAAATATCTAATGTATTTCTTGTTGCTCTTTCATAGGTTCGAATGCCTCTTTCACAAAGGATGATTTGATCATTACCTTGGGCAAGAATATATTCAGCTGCATAAATAAATTCTTCAATGGTTGCAGCTAATCCGCGTTTTAATAATACAGGTTTATTGACAGCGCCAGCTACTTTTAATAATTCAAAGTTTTGCATATTGCGAGCACCAATTTGAATAACATCAACGTAATCTAATGCTGTTTCAATATCATTCGGATGAAGGATTTCACTAATGACCGCCATACCTTCTTCATCGGCAACCTGTCTTAATATTTTCAGCCCGTCAACGCCTAGTCCTTGGAAGTCATATGGAGAAGTTCTTGGTTTATACGCTCCGCCTCTCATCAACTTCAAACCTTGCTTTTTCATTGCTTGGGCAACCAATTTCACCTGATCATAGCTTTCCACTGCACATGGACCCATGATGAAATGTGCACTTCCGTCACCGATGTTTTCACCAAGCACAGAAACGACTGTATCTTCAGACTTTTTCTTGCGAGATACGAGCAGCGCTTTTCGATTATCATCTTCTTGGAGTTCTAAGCTCGCTTGAATGATTTGTTTAAAAACGTGCTGAACTGTAGAAGTATCAAATGGGCCTTCGTTATGATCAGCAAGTAAATTTAATAACTTTCTTTCTTGGACAGGGTCAAAACGCTTTACGCCCTGCATTTCTTTTAATTTACCGATTTCTTGTGCAATTCTTCCTCGCTCATTTAACAATTCCAACATTTGTAATGTTGTTTTCTCGATTTTTGAACGTAGCATTTCAAGTTCTGACAACGATAAGCCCTCCTTATAGTTTTGTTTGCCATTTTAGCTGACTGTTTTAAGATTCTCAGAGTAGGCAATTCACACTTTATTACTTCAACGCTGTAAAGCGTGTGTGAAAACATTTTTGTTGATAGCTCAATACGATAGACCTTAATCGGAAAAATGTCAATAGGCTAGATAAAAGATTTTCCACCTTTTAAATTTTCTGATTTATTAACCTTTTTTATTGTCACTATTTCAATTTTAGTAAATATATATAATAAATTAAAGACAAATTACACTATATTGTATGAAAATGGTTTCAAAATGACTTTTTTTAGAAAATAGCGAAATATCACTTTACAAGTACTCATACATGTGATAAAAATTGAATTTATATAACTTATTAAAAAAAGCAACGACAGGACACAGTAGTGCTCATTGATCTGTAAAACAAGAGAGCTGATGGTTGGTGTAAATCAGCACGGTCATGAACACGAATTACTTCCTCGAGCTTCTTTTTCGAACGTTTGGAGTTTCCAAATTAGTAAAAAAAGACGGTCATAACCGTTATCTGCAAGAGAGGCGGAGATTTTTCCGCAATGAGGGTGGTACCGCGATGTCAAATCGTCCCTGCAATATGCAGGGGCGATTTTTGTGTTTTTTAGAGAAAAAATTAAATTATGGGAGGAAAATGAAATGAGATACTTAACAGCAGGTGAATCACACGGACCGCAGCTAACGACAATTTTGGAAGGTGTACCAGCGGGCCTTGAATTAACAACCGAGATGATTAATAGCGAATTAGCAAGAAGGCAGAAAGGATATGGCCGTGGGCGGAGGATGCAAATCGAAAAAGACCAAGTGCAAATTTTGAGTGGTGTCCGTCACGGTTTTACACTTGGAGCTCCGATTACACTAGTCGTTCAAAATAACGATTTCAAACACTGGACGAAAATTATGGGAGCAGATCCGATTAGTGCTGAGGAGCAAGAGGAAGTGAAGAGAAAATTAACAAGACCACGACCAGGTCATGCAGATTTAAACGGTGCATTAAAATACGGTCATAGGGATATGAGGAATGTACTGGAACGTTCATCGGCGAGAGAAACAACTGTGCGTGTGGCAGCGGGGGCTGTCGCTAAATGCATTCTTGGTGAACTTGGTATAAAAGTTGGTGGTCATGTCAAGGAAATTGGCGGCGTTAAAGCAGAAAAAATCGATTACCATTCTATTGAGGAATTGCAAGAAATTACGGAAGCATCGCCTGTCCGCTGTCTTGACAAAGAGGCAGGAGAAAAAATGATGAGAGCAATTGATAAGGCTAAAGAAGACGGAGATTCCATTGGCGGAATTGTAGAAGTTATTGTAGAAGGAATGCCAATCGGTGTCGGGAGCTATGTTCAATACGATAGGAAGCTTGAAGCTAAACTAGCGGCGGCCGTCATGAGTATTAATGCATTTAAAGGTGTTGAAATCGGCATTGGCTTCGAAGCTGCTGAACAGCCAGGAAGCCTTGTGCATGATGAAATTCTTTGGGATGAGGAAAATGGCTACACAAGAAGAACAAACAATGCTGGAGGATTTGAAGGTGGTATGACTACTGGCATGCCAATTATTATTAGAGGTGTGATGAAGCCAATCCCGACATTATATAAACCATTGCAAAGTGTCGATATTGATACGAAAGAGCCGTTCAAGGCCAGTATCGAACGTTCAGATAGTTGTGCGGTACCAGCAGCGAGCGTAGTAGCCGAATCCGTGGTTGCATGGGAACTGGCTGAGGCAATTTTGGAGCAATTTGGGCATGATCGTATGGACGCAATTAAAGAAAATATTAAAAGGCATAAAGAATATACAAAAAATTTCTAATCAATTTAAAAAAATATAAAAAGGCGGGAAGGTTATGAAGGTAAAAGAACAGCTTCTTACTTTAAATGCTTATGTCCCTGGGAAAACATCCGAAGAAGTAAAAAAAGAATACGGTTTGGATAAAATTGTAAAATTAGCATCCAACGAAAACCCATATGGTTGCTCACCAACTGTACTTGAAGCTATAACTAAAATACCTACCTTTGCCATTTATCCCGATGGTGCCGCTTCAGAGTTGAGGGAATACGTCGCTAAGCATTTAGGGGTTGAAGAGAATCAACTCATATTCTCTAGTGGATTAGACGAATTAATTCAAATGATTAGTAGAGCAATTCTTGCTCCAGGATCAAATACAGTGATGGCACAGAATACATTTCCGCAGTATCGTCATCATGCTGTCATTGAAAATGCAGAAGTTCGCGAAGTCCCCTTAAAAGCTGGCTGCCACGATTTGAATGAAATGCAAAATCGTATGGATGAAAATACAAAAATAGTATGGATTTGCAATCCTAATAACCCGACTGGTACTTATGTAAATAAAGAAGAGTTGGAGCGGTTTTTGGCTAATATATCTAAACAAGTGCTTGTTGTTTTAGATGAAGCGTATTATGAATATGTAACTGCACAGGATTACCCGCAAACGATTCCGCTATTAGACCAATTTGAAAACCTGCTTATATTAAGAACATTTTCAAAAGCATATGGACTTGCTGCATTTAGAATTGGGTATGGAATCGGCTCGGCATCATTAGTTAAGCAATTGGAAGTAGCCCGACTTCCATTCAATACTTCAGCATTGGCGCAGACAGCAGGCATTGCCGCGTTGCACGACCCTGAATTCGTAGAAGAAAGCATCATTCGCAATGCTAATGAATTAGAGAAATATTACCGATTTTTTGATGAAAATAACATTTCATATTATCCATCCCAAGGAAATTTTGTCTTTGTGAATATTCCCGGGAAAACGCCACAAGAAGTTTTTCAATATTTGCTTGAAAAAGGTTGGATTGTCCGTGCATTTCCTAACGGCGTTCGGATTACGATAGGTACGGAGCAGGAAAATGATGAATTGATCAAACTGCTAGAGAAAATTACTTGAGTCGAACTTTAGAAAAGATAGGCGGCCGTGAGAAAATGAGTAACAAGGAACGAGTATTATTAATTGGCGTTGGGTTGATTGGAGGTTCAGTCGCCCTCGCCATTAAAAAAGAACATAATGCAATCATTATCGGATATGATGTTAAACTTGATAATTGCCAACTAGCAAAAAAATTACAAATCATCGATGACTACACTGAAAATTTCCAAGAAGAAGCCCTAAATGCTGATTTGATTATTTTAGCGTGCCCTGTAGAAAAAGCGGAAGCGTTTCTTGAGGTACTTGCCAACCTCCCGTTAAAAAGAGATGTAATTATTTCAGACGTCGGAAGTACAAAAGGCCGTATATTGGAAAAGGCAGAAAGATCCTTTAACAAGGAAGTTGCATTTATTGGCGGGCACCCAATGGCAGGTTCTCATAAAGCAGGTCCTGGAAGCGCAAGGGCACACTTATTTGAAAATGCATTCTATATATTAACTCCCTCTCGGAATGTTAAAACTGAAAAAATAGAAAAACTAAAAAATTGGCTTAGAGGTACAAAAGCTAATTTTATCACCATGGATTCGAGCGAACATGATTTAGTTACAGCTGTTGTTAGTCATTTCCCGCATATTGTTGCAGCAAGCCTTGTCAGGCAGGTCGAAAATCATGCTTCGAAAAATGAACATGTCAACTTTCTTGCAGCGGGAGGATTTAGAGATATTACTCGCATTGCTTCAAGCAGCCCGGAAATGTGGCGTGACATCGTTAGACATAACCAGTCGATACTTTTATCATTACTGGATGAATGGATGATAGAAATGAATGATGTCAGGCACTTAATTAGAGATGGTGATAGCGATCTTATCCATGATTACTTTTTTGGGGCTAAGAAATACCGCGATTCTCTACCTGTCCGGGCAAAAGGTGCAATCGCCGCGTTTTATGATTTATATGTCGATATCCTGGATCGTCCGGGGGTAATCTCAGATATTACTACCATACTGTTTCAAGAAAACATAAGTATTACAAATATCAGGATTATCGAAGCTCGGGAGGACGTGTACGGAGTTCTTAGAATTAGTTTTCAAACCGAACAAGATCTGGAAAAGGCAAGAAAAAGTCTTCAAGATCGAGGCTATGATACGTATATCAGTATGTAGGGAGTGGTTGGTATGAGTAAGGTAATGCAAAATAATAAAGCAGCGCAACTAAAAGGTACAATGAAAGTTCCGGGAGACAAGTCCATTTCCCACCGCGCTGTTATGCTTGGATCAATTGCCCAAGGGAAAACGACAGTTAGTGGGCTCTTAACTGGAGACGACTGTCTTAATACAATTGACTGTTTCAGAAAATTAGGTGTGGATATCCATCGAGACGGTGAGTTTGTTGAGATAAATGGCAAAGGTATAGATGGACTTCAAGAACCTAGCGATATTTTGGATGTCGGCAATTCCGGGACGACCATTCGCTTGCTGCTAGGGATATTATCCACTCTCCCTTTTCATACAAATGTGATTGGTGATGAGTCGATTGCCAAACGTCCGATGGGCAGGGTGACCATTCCTTTGAAGGAAATGGGTGCGAAAATTGATGGGCGCGATAACGGTAAATTTACACCTTTATCTATTCGTGGCGGAGGTTTAAAAGGAATCGATTATGTCTCTCCTGTTGCAAGCGCGCAGGTGAAATCTGCAGTTCTGCTTGCAGGATTGAACGCTGAAGGGACGACATCCGTAACTGAACCGGAATCATCAAGAGATCATACTGAACGGATGCTTCAAGCGTTTGGTGTCGAGGTATTGGTTGATGGATTGAAAAAGTCAATACAGGGAAATCAGGAGTTGACTGGAACTTCAATCAATGTTCCAGGCGATATCTCATCTGCAGCGTTTTTCCTTGTGGCAGGCGCGATTATTCCAAATAGTGAAATTAAAATTAAAAACGTTGGAATTAACCCGACAAGAACGGGGATTTTAGATGTGTTAAAGCTTATGGGTGCCGATATTTCCATCCATAATATTAATGACCAGTCCGTCGAACCTATCGCTGATATTACAATTAAAACATCAAATTTGCGGGGTGTGGAAATAAGCGGGGACATTATTCCAAGGTTGATAGATGAAATACCGATTCTTGCACTGGCAGCTACCCAGGCTGAAGGTGTGACTGTTATCAAGGATGCAGCGGAGTTAAAAGTGAAAGAAACAAATCGGATTGATACGGTTGTTGATGAATTAAAGAAAATGGGTGCAAATATAGAAGCTACAGAAGATGGGATGAAAATTTATGGGAAATCCAAATTGCATGGTGCAGACGTTAGTAGCCATGGAGACCATCGGATTGGTATGATGCTTGCGATCGCTTCTTGTCTTGCATCCGGGGAAACTAATATAAAAAATAGTAAAGCCATTACTATTTCTTATCCCGGGTTTTTTGAGCAGCTTGAAAAATTAATGCAATAGATTTATTCTGCAGTTTCCATCAACAAACAATAGGGTACGTATGTAACGATGCTAAATTGTTAAAGATGTAGCTATGCTAACCCGAATTTCAATTGTTGGAAAGGGGCTGTATACGTGCCGCGTATCATTTCGGTTGGAACAGGAACTCCAAAGTATGCCATTCCGCAAATTAGGACGATGGAATTTGCTAGGCAGCTATTTACTCACTCAGTCAAAGATCTCGATCGCCTCTTGAAAGTATTTCATAATGGAGAGATTGAGAATCGGCACTTTGTGAAAGATTTGGACTGGTATAAAAATGATCATTCATTTTCAGAGAAAAATGATGCGTTCATCAAATCGGCTGTTGAACTTTCCATTGACGCGATTAAAAATTGCTTACATTCTTCTTCATTAAAGATGGATATTCCATATAGTGACATCGATGCCATCTTTATGGTTTGTAGCTCGGGACTTTCTACGCCAAGTCTCGAAGCAAGAATCATGAATGAATTGCCCTTCTCACGCAACACAAAAAGAATACCAATTTGGGGACTTGGCTGTGCAGGCGGTGCATCAGGACTCTCGAGAGCTAATGAATATTGCCGCGCATTTCCTAAATCGAAAGCGTTGGTTATTGCCGTTGAATTATGCAGTCTCACTTTTCAAAAGGATGACTTGAGTAAAAGTAATTTGATTGGCACTTCATTGTTTGCTGATGGGGCAGGGGCGGTTCTTGTAGGTGGTGACGAAATAGAGTATGCACATATTGTTTCGGGAAGTTTGCCCACCATTATCGATACACAATCAACATTACTGGATGATTCTCTAGATGTAATGGGGTGGGAAATTAAAGACAATGGTTTATATGTTGTATTCTCAAAAAGCATTCCTTCGATCGTCGAAAGCTGGCTAGAGCCAGTTGTGAATCAATTTCTCAACAATCATGGACTAACGCATACTGATATAAATCATTTTATCGCTCATCCCGGTGGAAAAAAAGTAATTGCTGCATATGAACGAGCCCTAGGCTTATCACCAGAAAAAACAGCCATTTCATTAGATATTTTAAAGGAATATGGAAATATGTCTTCGGCAACAGTTTTATACGTACTACAAAGATTTATGAGCCAAAGTATTAGCAATGGCGATTACGGCATGATCGCAGCTTTAGGTCCCGGGTTCAGTTCTGAATTGCTGCTCGTTCGGTGGGACTGATGTTTTTTATTGTGTTTTTAATTTTTCTCATTACACAGCGGCTTGTGGAGCTAGGGATTGCCAAGCGGAATGAGCATTGGATGAAGAAAAATGGTGCAATTGAATACGGTCAACGCCATTATAAGTTTATGGTTCTCATACATATTGTTTTTTTTATTTCCCTCATTACAGAAGTTCTCTTGTTTGATAAGAATCTGAATCATTACTGGATCGGATTTATCATCTTGTTTGGGATCGTTCAAATCGGTCGTATATGGGTGATTGCTACACTGGGTAAGTTTTGGAATACAAAAATCATTGTCCTCCCAGGTATTAAAGTCGTTGCAAAAGGTCCATTCAAATACGTAAAACATCCGAATTACATCATCGTAACAATAGAACTTCTTGTTATTCCGTTAATGTTTAATGCGTATTTAACGGCTGCTCTCTTTTTTATTTTGAACCAACTGATCCTTGCAATTCGAATTCCAGCTGAAGAAAAAGCTTTGAAAGAAAATACTGACTATACAACACGATTCGAATAAGAAGGTTAGTCCTAATTGGGGACTAACCTTCTATTTTTCATGGCTAAATTGTGAATTCTCATGTAAAATAATAAGAAATGAACATAATGAGGAGTTTGTTTGCAGCATGGTTAAAGCATTAGAATTGTCCGTGAAAGAAAAACAACTTCATAGAGCACTTGTATTGTTAGAACGTTTTAAAGAACACGGCGATGATATTCGTGTCAACAAAACTAACAAACTATTGAAGAAAATCCATGATAACGAATTTATTACCGCATTCAGCGGTCATTTTTCCGCAGGGAAATCAACGATGATTAATACATTAATAGGGGAGCAAATCTTGCCTTCCAGCCCAATTCCGACAAGTGCCAATCTTGTGAAGGTCCATGGTGCGGAAGAAGATTTCGCGAAAGTTTATTATCATACTGAAAGGCCCCTCTATTTTCAAGCACCATATGATTTTACTACCGTAAAAGAATTTTGCAAAAATGGCGACGTCACTGAAATAGAAATTGGCAAAAGGGATTCGTTGCTACCACATGGCGTAACCGTTATGGATACTCCGGGTGTTGATTCGACTGATGATGCCCATCGCATCTCGACTGAGTCTGCGCTACATCTCGCGGATCTCGTTTTCTATGTGATGGATTATAATCACGTTCAATCAGAACTGAACTTTATGTATACAAAAAACCTGCTAAAACATGGTGTTAAACTCTTTTTAATTATCAATCAAATCGACAAGCATAATAATGCGGAACTTTCATTCCCAGAATTTAAGCAATCGGCGATTGATTCATTTGCAACATGGGGTGTAAATCCCGCTGGTATATATTTTACAACCTTAAAAGAACTTGAACATCCAGAAAACGAATTTAAAGCTGTTAAGATGCTAATTGATGAAGCTTTCGAAAATCATGATACATGGCTGGAAACAACAATTGAAGCAGCTTTCAATCGCTTGATAGATGAACATAAGAAATGGCTTAATGAGGAAATGAAAGCTGAGGCCGAACCATTTGAAGAGGTAATTTCAGTTTATTCGGAAACAGAGCTCGCCGACATATTTTCCAAGGAGCAAAGGCTTAAAGGTAACAAGAAAAAGCTTGCAGAAACAGTAGAAAAGTGGGAAAAGAATTTTGTATCGGAACGTGAAGGCTTATTAAAAAATGCATATTTAATGCCATTTGAAACGAGAGCGCTTGCTGAACAATTCTTAATTTCTGCTCAACCAAACTTTAAACTTGGCTTGTTTTTTAGCAAGAAAAAAACAGAAGAAGAACGAAAGGTACGACTTGATAACTTTGCTTCTAGTGTCAGAAAACAAGTTGAATCACAGATTGATTGGCATTTGAAACAATGGGCATCAGAAAAACTGGCTGAGTATGACCTCAATAGTGAAGAACTGCAGTTAAAAGCTCAAAATTTAGAGGTGGTTTTTGACGACGAACTGTTAACCAACACCATTAAAAAAGGAGCTGGCGTTAACGGAGAATACGTTTTGAACTACTGCGAGGAAGTAGCAGATCGTATTAAAAAGATTGCAAGAGTAAAAACGAATCAGTTTAAAGAAACCGTAATTTTAGTATTGAAAATGCAAGTAGAGAATGAAATGTCAACAATTCAAGCTGAATTAAATCAAACAGTAAAAGCTGCCAATGCCTTGCGATCTTTAATTGAATTGGAAAAGACATATGAAGAAAAAGCAACTAGAATCACCAGCCCAACTGGAAATGAAAGAGGATTGCTTCAGGGTCTCCAAGCTGACTGGGAAATTGCTCAACAAGATGTGCAATTTTATACGCGTGAAAGCGTGCAACCAGCAGAAATGTCTCCAGTAATCGCTGACGAGATAAAACAACCAAATACTAATTCCGAAGCTATAATTGATATTCAAGAAATGATAAAAAAATTGGAACGAGCTATATCACATTTAAAAGAAGAAAAAGGATTTAAAAGAATCACAGCGCAATTAGCCGAAAAAGCATCTCGATTAAAAGAGCGTAACTACACGGTTGCATTATTCGGTGCATTTAGTGCAGGGAAATCATCGTTTGCCAACGCATTATTAGGGAAAGGTGTTCTCCCAGTGTCGCCAAATCCAACAACGGCAGCGATCAATCGAATTTGTCCGCCAACGATAGAAAATAAGCATGGCACAGCAATGGTTCATCTTAAAAATGAAAATCAAATGCTAGCAGATATCGCCCAGTCCTTATCCATTTTTGGCTATAACTGCCTATCATTGGATGATGCTTATAACCAAATCCCTAATATCCTTGCCCACTCAGGAGACGACAGTACTGAGAAAATCCATCTCTCATTTTTAGCTGCTTTCCTTGGTGGATTTCAAAGCTATAAAGACCAATTAGGCATGTCCTTGACGACGAATCTCGAAGATTTTCAAGGGTTTGTTGGCAACGAAACGCAATCCTGTTTTGTCGAGACCATCGATCTTTTCTATGACTGTGATTTTACTCGGCAAGGAATTACCTTGGTAGATACCCCCGGCGCGGACTCTATCAATGCTAGGCATACCGGGGTAGCTTTCGACTTTATTAAAAACGCGGATGCGATTCTTTTTGTTACCTATTATAATCATGCTTTTTCTAAGGCTGACAGGGAATTTCTCATCCAATTAGGACGCGTAAAAGATGCATTTGAACTCGATAAAATGTTTTTTATTGTAAATGCAATTGACCTTGCGAGTTCGAAAGAAGAAATAAATGAAGTTCTTGATTATGTGCATGGTGAGCTTACCCAAAATGGAATTCGCTTTCCGAAAATATTTGGGATATCGAGCAAACTTGCCTTAAATCAAGAAAGTAGAATGGCTTCTAACATTGATACTTTTAAGCAAGAATTTGATCATTTTCTTGAACACGAATTAACTAAAATTGCCGTTCAATCTGCAGAAGCGGATTATAACCGTGTTCTACTTTTGCTAGATGAACTGATAGCTTCTGCTAGCGAGGACGAAGATAAAAAGGTGCAAAGGAAAGCGGATTTACTTGCATCTCAAGAAACGATAAACAGTTTACTTTTGGAGGCAGACCCTGAAAAACTATCTTCTAGATTGTCACAGGAAATAAAAGAATTACTTTTCTACGTAAAACAAAGGGTTTTTTATCGCTTTTCTGATTTCTTTAAAGAGGCGTTTAACCCGGCTGTCTTAAGGAATAACAATCGCGCTCATCTAAAAAAAGCCTTGGAGGAACTGCTTGATTCCACTGGATATGATTTTGCCCAAGAACTAAGGGCTACATCATTAAGGATAGAAAATTTTGCGAAAAAACTGCTCTTTGAACGTTTCGCAATTATGGAAAAAGAATTGCAATCAATTAAACGAGAAATCACCATTTCCCAAATGGATATAAACTTTGTGGATACACCTGATTTTAAGCTTGCATTCGAAGAAATTGACCGTAAACCATTGGAAGGCACCTTTAAATATTTTAAAAATCCGAAGGCTTTTTTTGAACAAAATGAAAAGAAAATCATGGGAGAAGCTTTACAAAAAATACTGGTTCCGATAGCTGACCAATATTTAAATGACGAGCAGAAAAAACTCCAAACATATTATCAAAAAATGATTAATCATGAATTCAGCAAAATCGTAACAAACATTTCTTCGGATATTGAGGAACAATATGAAGCGTGGCTACAAGCGCTTTCCGATCAAGGTAAACTTTCGGAATGGATCCAAATTCGATCTGCTCTTGGTAAATAAAGCGGAGGTGCGCAGATGAAATATATAAAATCAAGTACTTGGTTGGTTAACGAACTATCCAATCATCGAGTCAGGGTCGTGGACTGTAGATTTTCATTGGAAGATCCATCCTACGGAGAAAAAGCATACAAGGAAAATCATATTCCGGGTGCTGTCTATTTTAGTCTCGACAAGGATTTATCCGGTCCTGTCAGAGAGCATGGTGGGAGACATCCCTTGCCGTCATTTGAGGATTTTATCATAAAATTGGAGAGTGCTGGCATTGATCATAGTATGAAGGTTGTAGCATACGATGATGGAGAAGGATCATTCGCTTCCCGTTTTTGGTGGATGTTGAAGTATTTTGGGCACAATGAAGTGTATATCCTGGATGGAGGATTCAAGGCTTGGGAGGCATCGGATTACCCGCTAACAAATGAAATTCCTATGTATAAATCAGCAAATTTTGTTCCTGCTATTAATGAAGATATGCTAGCAACGTTTGAAGAAGTCAAAGCACGAAGCCAAGATGGAAGGGCCATATTGATTGATTCTAGAGCAAAGGTACGTTATCTAGGGCATATAGAACCTATCGATGCAAAACCAGGAAGAATTCCTCGGGCGATCAATTATGAATGGACTTCAGGTTTTGAAAACGGCAAGTGGAAAAACAAGGAAGCACAAAAAGATCGTTTTTCAAACTTAAGAAGTAACGATCAAATTATTGTGTATTGCGGCTCAGGAGTTACCGCTACACCGAATGTCCTTGCGTTAATGGAAAGTGGATTTGAACATGTAAAACTTTATGCAGGAAGTTATTCCGATTGGGTTTCTTATCCTGATAATCCCGTCGAAACAGGAGAATGAATGCAAAACAAGCAGAGCTGTAACCTAGGCTCTGCTTTCTTATGGTATAATGGAATGACGTATTTACAAATATAAGAGGTGTTCATGGTAATGGAGAAAAAGCACTTATTATTAATAGATGGTATGGCTTTATTGTTTAGAGCCTTCTATGCTACGGCAGTTAGAAGAAATTTTATGATGAACAGTGGAGGAACACCAACAAACGCTGTTCAAGGCTATATGAAGCATTTACTGACGGCTGCTGAAAACGTGCGCCCGACTCATCTTGCAGTATGTTGGGATATGGGGAGTATGACATTTCGGAATGAACTTTATGCGGGGTATAAGGCAAATAGACAAGCGCCTCCTGTTGAAATGATTCCGCAATTTGATCTAGCAAAGGAAGTAACAACTGCATTTGGGATACCGAATATTGGAATCGCCGGATATGAAGCGGATGACTGTATCGGAACGATTTGTAATCTTAATAAAGATGAGCTGCAGATCACCGTCCTAACAGGTGACAGGGACTTGCTGCAAATCATCGATGAACAAGTGAATGTATTGATTATGCAAAAGGGGATTGGGAATTATCAGCATTACACGAAGTCAACTTTTCGAGAAGCGTTTGAGTTGGATCCTATTCAGCTTATAGATGTAAAAGCATTGATGGGTGATCCAAGTGATGGGTATCCGGGAGTAAAGGGCATTGGTGAAAAAACAGCATATAAGCTCATTAAAGAACATAAGGATATCGAAGGATTGATCGAAAACTTGGATACATTATCACCTTCCATTCGAAAAAAGCTTGAAGAAGACCTAGAAATGCTGCACCTTTCCCGCCAACTGGCAAAAATAAAATGTGATGTTCAATTGGAATTTGCAGTCATTGAGGCAACATGGGGTGAAATTCAGCCACTAGCTCTGGATTTCATTGAAAAGTATGAATTGAAAAGTGTCCGAAATCATTTGCTGAAAGCTAAATGGCTGGAAAGTGCAGAAGAACTTTCCGGAAGCAACATATAAAGGAGCTTGAATCATTGATAACTGATCATTGTAATTTGGAAAATTACCTTTTGAATCTGGAGGGTAAAGGCTTCAAATTTAAAGGTGATGCCATTTCCTTTATTTATTTTGGTAAGCAATTAACTGGATCAGCTGATTTTTTAGTCTCACTCTCAATCGAATTGACTTTAATAACACAAAAACGTTTTGATGGTAGTTTTTATTTATCCTTATTAGAAACATTAAAAGAAAATAAAATAACGACACGAACACAAGCTTATTCATACGTAAAAAGTATTGGTTTGCTAAAAGCACATAGCTAAAGACACTATGTGCTTTTTCTTTTCGATTAATTTAAGTGGATTGCTTGTCTTGCCAGCTGATCGGCCTGTTTATTCTGTTTCGAAGGGATCCATTTAATAAAAAAGAGTTCGATTTCTGAAGCAAGCTTAAGCGCATTTGCGAGAAGTTTTTTATATTTATCATTCCGGGCATGTTCTTTCTCTACTGCCCCTACAACTGCCAATGAGTCAGACCTGACAGAAACAATCGAATAACCTCTTTCTAGACAAATTTCTAAGCTTTTAATTAATGCATGAAATTCGGCCTCATGGTTACTCATTATTCCAAGAGGAATGGAGAAAGCTTCTGTTTGCCCATTATTCTTTATGAAAATGCCAGCACCGCTTGCGCCTGGATCACCGGCACTTGCTCCGTCAATATATACCTCAACCATCTTCCAATCCCCTTCTTATGATTAATAACCAGCCACACAGGGAAATATCATATGTATATGCTAGTTTACATCTATATTGATTATAGCGTAAAGAGGGCGGTGGCGAATATGAAAATGAAGTTGAAGATCGTGTATAAAGTTAAAAAAACAATCTCCGTCAAGATGGAAACAGAATGGATCGATGAGCAATTTGTCGATTTTTTATTAGCTGATTTTCAAAAAACTGGACGAATATCAGAAATCATTGTTATCGATGAAATGGGAAGAGTATGGAGCAGAAAAGAATATGAGAAACTGAAAATTAAAATGGAGCATGAACCTGTGAATCCACTTATTTATTTTGACGGCGGATTTGATAAGCAAACAGGTACAGCAGGAATAGGCATTGTAATTTACTATGAAAAAGGAAATGCTACATACAGATATAGGGCAAATGCGAAGCTGGATGAAATGGAAAATAATAATGAAGCTGAATACGCAGCATTATACAATGCACTTATGCACTGGGAAGAAATCGGGGCGAAAAATCTTCCGATCATCATTAGGGGAGATTCACAAGGAGTATTAAAGCAACTTGAAGGAGATTGGCCTTGTTATGAAAAGGTGCTTAATGCTTGGTTGGACAGAATTGAAACGAAAATTAGTGAACTAAATTTAAAAGCTCAATTTGAAGTTATTTCTAGACGTGAGAATAAAGAGGCTGATAAGCTTGCTTCCCAAGCTCTCGAAAATAATATAATTCAAAGCCATTTGAAAATAGATTGACGATTGGCAGAAAGGTTGAACGGATGAATCGGTCTAAGATAATAAAAGAAATTGATGATTTATTATCATTATACTGTGAAGGGTGTTTTTTGCGTTTGCATTTTAGAAAAACATATGGGAATACACATGCCCATCAATTCTGTATAAAGGAATGTACTGTTGGAGAAAACTTGCAGGTAAAGGGTAAGTACTTAATAAATGAAGCAGCATCAAAAAAATAAAAGGCTGGAGCAATGAGCCAGCCTTGTGAATGGTTATTTTATAATTTAGTTACGTTAGCAGCTTGAGGTCCACGGTTACCTTCAGCGATTTCAAAAGAAACTTCTTGGCCTTCTTCCAAAGATTTAAAACCTTCGCCTTGGATTGCAGTGAAGTGTACGAAAATATCTTCTCCACCTTCAACTTCAATGAAACCATAGCCTTTTTCATTGTTGAACCATTTTACTTTACCATTTTGCATGTAACTTTTTCCTCCTAGACTTCAGCACATCGTGCCTTGAAAAAATATTATCACCAAACAATAGAAAAACTTCCAGAATCTAGTGATGCATATATTTTACACTAACCTATTTGGCACAGTCAAGAAATATTTTCATTATATATAATATAGATACTCAATTCCATTTATTCTGTAATTTAACTTTATTGCCCCGCACTTGTTAAAAGCATATCATTATAGTAAACTTTTAGATGCTGATTACTGTAAGGGGAGGGATATAAGTGCCGACTCCAAGCATGGAAGATTATATAGAACAGATCTTTTTATTAATTGAGAATAAAGGATATGCCCGGGTTTCTGATATTGCGGAAGCTTTGGAAGTACACCCCTCCTCAGTTACCAAGATGGTTCAAAAGTTGGATCGAGATAGTTATCTGATTTATGAAAAATATCGGGGACTCATTCTGACACCAAAAGGGAAGAAGATTGGGAAACGCCTTGTTGAACGTCATGATTTACTAGAAAGTTTTTTAAGAATTATTGGGGTTAAGGAAGAGAATATATACGAGGACGTAGAAGGGATCGAGCACCATCTTAGTTGGAATTCAATCGAAAGAATTGGTGATCTCGTTCAATTGTTTGAGGAACAGCCTAATCTAATCGCAGAATTAAAATTAGTGCAGGTAAGGAACGAAGAAGAGGCAGCCGACAAAGAACCAATATAACCATGGTTCTTTTTTTGTTACTCCATTACCTGTCATTTTAGATACTTATTCATCGCTGGCGTGTTACAATAAATTGGAATACATAACCGCCGGAGGTATTAGAATGAGCGAATTTAAAGTCAAATCAGATATTGAGATTGCTCAAGAATCCGAACTGCTGCCAATTCAGAAAATAGCTGACAGAGTCGGGCTTTCTAGTGAAGACGTTGAATATTACGGCAAATATAAAGCAAAAATTTCTTATGAAAAAATTCGGGAACTGCAAAAGAATAAAGACGGCAAGGTTATCCTTGTTACGTCGATAAATCCTACCCCGGCTGGAGAAGGAAAGTCCACAGTGACAGTCGGGCTAGGCGATGCTCTGGCAAGACTCGGTAAGAAAACGATGATTGCTCTCCGCGAACCTTCTCTTGGGCCAACAATGGGGATAAAAGGGGGAGCAACTGGTGGAGGCTACGCACAGGTGCTTCCTATGGAAGATATTAATTTGCATTTTACAGGAGACCTCCATGCAATTACGACAGCGAATAACGCACTGGCCGCTCTTTTAGATAATCATATGCATCAAGGAAATGAACTTAATATAGATCCACGAAGAATTGTCTGGAAGCGGGCTGTTGATTTAAATGACCGAGCACTAAGGGAAATTGTAATCGGTCTTGGCGGGCCTATGCAAGGAGTCCCACGACAAGATGGTTTTGATATTACGGTTGCATCTGAAATTATGGCAGTTCTTTGTCTTTCAAGTGATTTAGAGGATTTAAAACATAGAATCGCTCGGATGGTCATTGCCTATACTTATGACAGGAAACCTGTGACTGTGAAGAATCTCGGAGTAGAGGGTGCCATTGCCCTTTTATTGAAAGATGCGTTAAAGCCTAATCTTGTTCAAACAATTGAACATACGCCTGCGATTGTTCATGGTGGACCATTCGCCAATATTGCACATGGCTGCAATAGCGTAATGGTCACGAAGACAGCGGCAAAGCTAGCAGATTATGTTGTAACAGAATCGGGTTTTGGGGCTGATCTCGGTGCGGAAAAATTTCTTCATATTAAATCGAGAAACGCGGGGTTACAACCAGAAGCAGTTGTCATTGTTGCAACAATTCGTGCTTTAAAAATGCATGGCGGCCTTGCCAAAAATGAATTGACTTTTGAAAACATTATGGCGCTTGAAAAGGGTCTGGAAAATTTAATGAAACATATTGAAACAGTTTCACATTTCGGACTTCCATATGTAGTTGCGATTAACCGTTTTTCAGCTGATACGGAATCGGAAATTACAGTTCTGCAAAAGTGGTGTGAAAGATATTCGATACCAGTTGCTTTAACAGAAGTTTGGGAAAAAGGCGGTAAAGGTGGACTGGAACTTGCTGAAAAGGTTTTACAAGAAATTGATCGAAATGAGCGTTCTTTTACTTACCTGTATGATATCCAAGCACCTATTGAAGAAAAAATTCGAACTATTGTCCAAAAGGTTTATGGCGGTAAAGATGTTGAGTTTTCAGTAAAGGCTCTGAAGCAGCTGAAAGACTTTGAACAATTCGGATGGGGGAATCTACCAATCTGCATGGCAAAGACTCAATATTCACTTTCAGATGATCCGAAAAAGCCCGGTCGTCCTGTTGATTTTATCATCCATGTACGCGAGTTGAAGCCAAAGCTTGGAGCCGGATTTATCGTTGCACTTACGGGAGAAATGATGACAATGCCAGGTCTTCCAAAAAATCCAGCTGCGTATGGGATGGATGTGGACGAAAAGGGAAGGGCAATAGGATTATTTTAACTTATTTTTGTATTATTTAATAAAGAATGGAATGGTTTATATTGAAGATTTTTTCTGCAGAAAAGATTACGAAGGCATATGGGGAAAAAAGATTGTTTGAGGATATTTCTTTTCATGTAAATGAAAGGGAAAGAATCGGTATTATCGGTGTGAACGGTACAGGCAAATCGAGCCTCCTTAAATTGGTAGCTGGTATGGAAGAAGCGGATTCGGGTACATTTACCCATCCAAAAGACTATAAAATTGCTTATTTACCCCAATCACCAGAGCTAAATGATTCATTGACAATTCTGGACCAAGTTTTTCAAAGTGATGCAGCAATCATAAGGCTGATCAAAGCGTATGAAGAAGCCCTCTTTCAATTGGAAAAAGACCCGGATAATACCTTAAATCAGCAAAATTTGTTTGATAAGCAAAAACAAATGGATGAAGAAAACGGCTGGGAAGCTAGCACGAATGCGAAAGTCATTTTAACAAAGCTTGGTTTAAACGATATGACACAAAAAATCGGTTTTTTATCAGGTGGACAAAAAAAGCGAGTGGCTCTTGCACAGGCTTTAATCGAAACACCTGATTTACTGCTACTTGATGAACCAACAAATCATCTAGATTTTCAAACGATTAAATGGCTCGAAAGTTATTTGGGGAAATATCCAAATGCAGTCATGGTCATCACTCATGATAGATACTTTCTTGATAATATTTCAACACGGATATTGGAGTTAGATCACGGAAGGTTGTATTCGTATCAAGGAAATTACCAATCATTTATCGAAGCAAAAGCATTGCGGGAAGACGAGGAACTGCAAGCGGAAGAAAAAAGAAGAAATATATATAGAAGAGAATTAGCTTGGATTAAACGAGGCGCGAAAGCGAGATCAACAAAGCAAAAAGCAAGAATTCAGCGTTTCAGTAAACTTGAAGACGAGATGGGGAAAGTTCCATCAAGGGAAGATGTTGATATTGCCCTACAAGGAAGTCGACTTGGGAAGCAAGTTTTTGAGCTGATCGATGCTGCAAAAAAATTCGATAGTCGAATCATTTTAAATCGCTTTAATTGGCTTGTAAAACCGGGTGATAGATACGGAATAGTTGGAAAGAATGGGAGCGGCAAATCCACTTTACTAAACATATTATCCGGAAACCTGCAATTAGATGGCGGAGAACTATTAACCGGACAGACGGTGAAGATTGCCTACTATACACAGGAAAACGACGAAATGGATGAAAACCAACGAATGATTGCTTATATCCGTGAAGCGGGGGAAGTCATTGAGACATCTAAAGGCGAGACAATTTCAGCAACCCAAATGCTGGAGCGGTTTTTATTTCCAACGAATACACATGGTACCGTAATAGGAAAGCTGTCTGGTGGGGAAAAACGTCGGCTATATTTATTAAAACTTTTAATGGGCAAGCCCAATGTCCTCCTTTTTGATGAACCTACAAATGATCTCGATACGGCCACTTTAACAGTACTAGAAAATTATATTGAAGAATTTCCTGGCGTAGTTATTTCAGTCTCACATGATCGGTATTTTTTAGATAAAACTGCAAACGAACTACTCGTTTTTCACGGCGAAGGAAAGATTGAGAAGTTTTATGGTACGTATACCGAATTCTTGGAAGCTGAAGAAGAAGAATTAAAAAACAATAAAATCATTGAAGAAAATAATAGCCCCTCTATGCCGAAAAAAGACATGAATACAAAGAAAAAAATGTCTTTTAATGAGCAAAGGGAATGGGAATCAATCGAAGTTAATATAGAACAAGCGGAAGAAAGATTAGAGACTCTACAACACGAACTTGAAGGTATTGGCAGTGATTTTGAAAAGGCACAGAAGATTATGGTCGAAATTGACAATATGAATGAGCACTTAGAAGAATTAATCTCACGTTGGTCATACTTGTCGGAGTTAGTTAATTAAAGTCCCATAACGTGGATTACAACTTGCCTATGGTACAATATCATTATTAGCCTCGCCCGAAGCTACGTATTTATGAAAGGTGGAGCAGTTATGAATATCAAAACGATCGAACCTACTCCCAGTCCTAATACAATGAAGATTATTTTAGATGAAGAATTACCGGCAGGGAGAAGTAATAATTATAAAAATGACCAAGCTGATGAAGCCCCGCCAATTATTAAAACGATTTTACAAATTGAGGGAGTAAAAGGTATTTACCATGTTGCTGACTTTTTAGCGGTGGAAAGAAATGGGAAATACAGCTGGGAAGAAATTCTTCCAAAGGTTAGAGAAGCCTTTGGAGAAGATGCAGAGACAATGACAACAACAGAAAATGAGCAGCCAGATGAACATTTTGGAGAAGTAAATGTTCAGATTCAAATGTTTAAAGATATTCCTCTTCAAGTTAAGTTGACAACCGGAAATGAAGAAAAAAGGTTTGGCTTGCCGGAACGATTTCAGGAAGCGATGGAAGCCGCACAACTAGAAAGCGATAATTACATTTTACTTAGGAAATGGAAAGATATGGGCGCCAGATATGGTGATTTAGAGGTTCTAGGAAATGAAATTATTGAGGAGCTTGGTGCAGCATACCCTAAGGAAAGGCTAGTATCGCTTGTCGAAAGAGCTCATAAGCCTCATGGTGAGGTAAATAAGACCAGAAAACAATTATTAAAACTTACTCCCGACATGCTGGAAGATCCTGATTGGAAAAAACGGTATCAATTGCTGGAGCAAATGGATAATCCCACTCTCGAAGATTTACCTGTTTTAGAAAAAGCTTTGACGGATGACAAAATGTCTATTCGCCGCTTGGCAGTTGTATATCTTGGCATGATTGAAGACGAGCGTGTATTGCCATTTTTATATAAGGGACTGCATGATAAAGTAGTTACTGTGAGAAGAACAGCGGGTGATTGTTTATCCGATCTTGGGTTTCCTGAAGCAATGAGCGAAATGAGTGAATCTCTTAAAGATAAGAGTAAAATTGTTCGCTGGAGAGCCGCGATGTTTTTATATGAAGTTGGCGATGCGAGTGTGTTGCCTGCATTAAAAGCTGCAGAAAATGATCCCGAATTTGAAGTTCAATTACAAATTAAAATGGCGATTGAACGAATTGAAGGCGGGGAAGAGGCTAAAGGTTCTGTTTGGAAGCAAATGACGGAGGCAAGGCAGAAAGATAAAGTGTAGACCCTCGGAATTTCGAGGCGTAAATCGGCCGAATTTCCAAAAGCTTACTTGTTTTTAAAAAAGGCCGTATTTGCAAACATTGTTGCTTTACCAAGTTAGTGCATGGTTGATTTCCGCTACAGTTGCTCGCTTTCCGCGGGGCGGGCGGTTTGTCCAGCTACAGCGCCTAGCCCCTCGAGGTCATAAGTCATATTACTTCGTGGCTGAAAGGCAAGCCACTATGTAATATGTCTTATGCTTGTCGGGGCTGGTCAAGGCGCTTTCGCTTTTCCAAGAGCCTCCTCGGCGTAAACGCCTGTGGGGTCTCACCTGTCCCGCTGATCCCGCAGGAGTCTCGCACTTTCGCTCCAATCAACCTTCAACAGATTTTGTTTTAAAGCAACAATCCCTTAGAAAAGAGCCTTAAAAAACATTAGGCCATTTAAGAGAAAATATGACCGTTAAGAATCGATCGTTCATCATCAGGCCAGCCGGGCATACTGGGAGCCCCGAAGCTATTTGAATATCGCTTTCGGTTCTGAAGTTTTTCTTGGTCCGAACGTTCAGATCAATGAAAGGTTCGATGTTTTTTTGGAGCCATAATTAACTTTCTTATAATTTGCGACTTGAGGCACCAATTCATCCAGCTATTCTGTGATACTGAGGGTTGGTTTAGCTAAGAGGTGCAGAAAGTAGGAACAGGCGCCTTCCATGAGAAAAAGAATATCTCAGTTGATTGGAGTGGAAGGCGGCGACTCCTGGGGGGATTAGCGTGACGGGTGAGACCCCGCAAGGCGCGAAGCGACTGAGGAGGCTCACCGCACGCCCCCCGGAAAGCGTCCGCCTGGAACGGAAGTCAACGGTGTTAGGCGGACGCATTATATGAAGATTATTTATCTCATTCAATATATAATCGGTAATTCTACAAATAAAAAGTGAACTATCCCCCTATTAAAAGTAGGCGGAGACAAAAAAATGGCACAAGAACATCGTGTACCACCTGACCCGGTAAATGCCGAGAGTCTAGTCTATAAGTGAATAAGGAGGAATACATATGTCAAATGCGTACGAAGAATATATGAAACAAATCGTCAAGCCAATGAGGGATGAGTTGATTCAGGCAAATTTCAAGGAATTAACTTCCGAAGAAGAAGTAGAGAGTTTCATGGATAGTGCAGACGGAACAACATTCGTTGTGGTCAATTCCGTTTGCGGTTGTGCTGCCGGGTTAGCAAGGCCCGCTGCAATCAATGCGATAGAGGAAAGCGATGCGAAGCCAGATCATCTTGTTACAGTATTTGCAGGCCAAGATAAAGAAGCTACTGCAAGTATGCGTGATTATTTTAAGGGATACGAGCCCTCATCTCCTTCAATGGCATTATTAAAAGGAAAAGAAGTTGTTCATTTTATACCTAGAGAAGATATAGAAGACAATGAAGTTGAGGAAATTGTTCGTAATTTATCAGAGGCATTTGCGAAATATTGTAAGTAATAATAAAAAAACTAAAGCTTTGGGCAACTGCCCAAAGCTTTAGTCTGCAATAGCTAAATAAACGAAGTAACCGATAATAACAAAACAGCCAATGCCAATTAGTAAACTCGTCAAGATGATAGCCCCCTTGTCAGTAGCATAATCCTATTATAACGTATTTAAATTTTATTTCCATTTTTAAAAGAACCGAAACTTTTCCTTAGCTGTTCCGTACAAATTAGTATAGAATAAATGAAAAGAATAAACAGAAGGGAAAAGCGGCAATGAAACTATGGCTACGGAAATCCTTAATCATTCTTGTATCAATCTTAACATTTGGAGCAGTTACCCCTTCACATGCTTTATGGTCTGAAAACCATGAACTTTCTAAATCACAGCAGCGTGGATCCGCACCAGATGAACCTTCTCGAAATCTGCCAGTCGAAACAGCTTTGCAAGCGGATACGAGACTAAAAAAGAACCAATTTATTGCAATGATGACAAATGAAGCAGAGCGACAATCAATAATGAAATTTGGACCGAAAATTTCAACTGTCATTGAAGATGAATTTCGTGAAGTGATTTTACCTAATATTGAAGCGGCTATAGAAATGACATCGTCCCAGTTTCCAGAAGAGGCATTAGCAAATCTTTCCATGACCGAAATGCCGGGGGGAGGCACAAGCGAGAAAATCTTCCATATTTTTAACGCCGAAACGAATAAAGATGTGATTCGTTTTCATGTTAGAAGAGATAAGCCACCTCTAGAGGGATACACTTTTAATTTTCATTACCATACTTATCATGATGATTTTCAGTCCCATTATACAATTGGCACGATTTATTGGGATAAAAATACGCCTCCTAATTGGCAGTCAGTATAAAAAGCAAGTGCGCCAGAAGCGTACTTGCTTTTTAATATAATTATTTGGAAATAATCTATCATTCTTCTACATTATAAACAATGATATAATTAAACATATTTTAATAATTATACTGGTTGTAATTTATTAATGTGAAGGATGCTGACGGTCATATGAAGAAATGGATTATTTTGCCGCTATTATTTATTATGGTATTATACGGATCAAGCTTTTCTAAAGCTACATATGAAGGTGTCCTTTTAAATGAAAGCGGTTTGTATCAACGTTTACAGCTTACATCCGGACAGCTTATTAAAGATATTGTTGTAGTGCCAGAAAGTGATTTTAATGAATATGAAGCTAGTAAAATTATTAATAGAATAGATCATTTACCAGTTTCAATTTTACAAGAAATAAAGAGAAACAAAATTAAGGTAGTTCTTTTTGAAGGGAAATTGACTGATAATGAGAGTGTCGCCCATTTAAAAGGCAGGAATCCAAGAGGCTATCCTGAAACGATCATATGGGATGATGTACCAGGTATTGGTGGCTCTAAACAAATATTTGTTAAAATAGGGAGCAGTGAAAAGGGAAAAGGCCATGGCTCTGTGAATCTTGAGTACCATGAAATTGCCCATTCCCTTCATCATTATGTGTATAACGATATAGATGTCGATATTAAATCCGTTTGGGAGCTAGAAGCACCGATATTATTTCCGGGTCAACATTATTTTCTAGATTATGAGGAAGAATATTTTGCTGAAAGCTTTGCGTATTACTTTTTTTCTCCGGAAACAAGAAATGAATTAAAGCAACATGCACCAAAAACGTATACATTATTAAGCAGATTATATTAATTGTTATATGAAACACTATATGAATTTATGGAAAGGTATATATTTCACGAGCACGATAGTATATGCCCCAGCTGCCCACTTAGGGTGGCTTTTTTATTTTTCGATTATATATCAGTTTAGCAAAAAAAGAAGGTAATTTAATATGGAAAGAGAATTAAATAGTTCAGGAGTTATTATATAGGCACTGTCGTTTTCGAAAGAATTTTTTGGGAAAATGAAGTTTAGTTTTAAATAATATAAGAGGGATGGTGAAAAATGACTAGTTTTATTAAAGTAGAAGGTTTGTATAAATCATTTGGTCAGCAAACGGTATTAGAAAATGTAAACTTCAGGGTGAAAAAAGGGGAAATAGTTGGGTTATTGGGCCCAAATGGGGCAGGAAAAACGACCTTTATCCGCATATTAAATGGCGTGATTAAACCGGAAAAAGGGTCAATCTTATTAAACGGAATGGATCCTGCATCACGGGGGGATGCAATTAGAAAAATATCCGGGATTGTGACGGAGAGTGCGGGGCTGTATCACCAGATGAGCGGAAAAGAGAACCTGGAATTATTCGCTGAATTATATGGAGTAACAGATAAGAATAGAGTGACAGAGCTTCTTGACCTGTTTGATTTAAACGAGCATCGGGATAAACCGGTGGGAAAGTATAGTACTGGAATGAAAAAGCGGTTGGCATTGGCTAAAGCGCTGTTGCATAAACCGGACATTTTGTTTTTGGATGAACCGACAAATGGATTGGATCCTGATGGAATTCGGATGGTCTTATCCTATTTGAAAAATTATAATCAGGAAACAGGGACCACAGTTATTATTTGTTCACATGTCCTGCATCAATTGGAGACAATCTGCGATTCTTTTGCTTTCATCGACAATGGGACGATAGCTGAACAAGGAACTTTAATAGAGTTAGAGGATAAGTATGTTCAACATGTCACGGTGAAAGTGAAGACGACATTTAAGCCAAAAGAAAAGCATTATTTAGGGTTCCCTTGCAGAGTGTTGGGAGAAAGCATCGTAGTTTTCGATCTGCCTACTAAAAATGATATCCCTCATTTGCTAATTGGCTTACTGAAGACGAATCCTGTTTATTCGGTTACAATCATGAACAATGATTTACAATCGATTTATTTCAAGGTCAGGGGGTATAAATAATGGGTACCTATATTAGTAAAGCTTTGATTAAAAAAGACCTTAAAGATATTTTTAGAAGTAAGACATTGCTGGTAACCATGATTATCATCCCGATTGTGTTTTCTGTTATTTTCCCTTCAGTTGTGTTGGGAGGTGCACTGCTATTTGATGCAGAAAAAATTGCCGGAGATGACGGACAGAAACTTATTGATGCTCTTCTCACCAGTACAAAGGGTGATGAGTTTGCTTCATATACACTCGAGCAGCAAATTATTTATATGTTCATTAATTTTATACTACCAACCTTATTTTTGCTCGTTCCGATTATTACAGCCATGACAGTGGCTGGTAATAGCTTTGTTGGAGAGAAGGAAAACCGAACGCTGGAAAGTTTATTATTTTCACCAATATCCATTAAAACGTTATTTCTGAGCAAGATATTAGCATCATTAATACCGCCATTATTTGTTTCTATCATCAGTTTTGTAGTTTGTGGAGTCATTATCAATTCTTTGGGGTATCCTTTGTTTGGCGAGTTGATCTTCCCATCAGGTAACTGGTTGGCGTTAATAACCTGTCTTTCTCCAATGGTTATCTTGCTTTCCGTGCTGCTGAATATCTTAATATCAGCTAGGGTGAGGACGTATCAGGAAGCCCAGAACCTTGGCGGGATTATCGTTCTACCTGTAATTGCAATGATGATTGGCCAGGTTAGTGGACTGTTTATACTGGGAGTTCAGTTAATTATCCTGATTTCAGTAGGAATATTAATTGTGAATCTGCTGTTATGGAGCACAATTTCAAAAAATAATGACAGGTATGTGTTATTTGAAAAGCAAATTCACTAAACATATAAGACTCCTTTTACAAAGGAGTCAGACTTTATACTTTTGGGTTATCAGGATAGTAACAATTTTTAATATTACTTATCTTTCTACCAATTCTAGTTTCTCACCATTCGGACCGTGAAAAAAGGCAATTTTAACATTATCATTCAAAATGCTTCGAGGTTCTTCATCTATTAATTTGACACCTGCTTCTTTAAAACGTATGAGTTCGGCTTCAATGTCATTAACAGTAAAGGCCAAGTGGTTCACGATTCCTTCGTTCTCAACCTGAACGCCAAAAACCAGTTCAATTTCTACACTTGGCTGCTCTGGAAAATATAAAAAGGCAAGCTCCACGGTGTCATTTAACCACTCTCTATTTCTTAATTTTAAACCAAGGATGTTTTGATAAAACGTTAAAGACTCCTCCATGTCATTGACCATAATTCCAACATGTTCCATTTTCACAATGCATTCCTCCCAACGGAAAATATATGTATCATACTTCTATATCATAGTCTATAATTGACTATTCCGATAGTGGGAAAATTCGAATTACAAATATCCTGGATTTTTTGGAATTAGTAGGGAGTATCGGTATAATAGAATAAATAACCTCCTCGCAAATTAACGAACACCTTCTACGAAAATTGCAATATTAGCTAAATGTGATCATCATACACTCCGCCATTCTAAAAGAGATAAGTGGACCCAAGAAAGATTTGATTTTATTATTCATTTGTTGAATAATAATGAAGTTCACTCCAATAATAAATCCGAACAAAATAATATTATAGAAGTTTTAGAGGAAAAGTTATTAAAATCAAAAAATGAAGCCCGAGCTGGATGGACGAGTTTCTTGTGCTAGAGATCGAAAATAAAACATTTAAACGTGCAATGAAGGATAAAGATCATGAGATATTTACAAAAAACAGAAAAAATAAAGAGTTAAAAGACAAAAATAATAAATTGGAGGACTATTAATGAAGAGTTATTTAGGGCTTTTAGAAGATGTTTTAGAGAACGGAGTAAGAAAGGAAGATCGGACAGGAACAGGAACAATATCTGTGTTTGGCCGCCAGCTTCGTTTTGATTTAAATAAAGGTTTTCCATTACTTACCACAAAACGAGTACCTTTTCGTTTAGTTGCAAGTGAGCTTTTATGGTTTTTGAATGGAGACACAAATATTCGGTATTTATTACAGCACAATAACAATATATGGAATGAATGGCCTTTTAAGAAATGGGTTGAGAGTGAAGAGTACCAAGGACCAGATATGACTGATTTTGGCATTAGAAGCCAAAAAGATGAGAAGTTTAACGAGATATACAAAAATGAAATGGAGAAGTTCAAAAATAGAATTCTAGAGGATGATGAATTCTCTAAGTTATATGGTGAACTAGGTCCTGTATATGGATCCCAATGGAGAAATTGGCAGACAAAAGATGGTAGTTTTGTAGATCAGATTAAAAATGTGGTTAATCAAATTAAACAAAATCCAGACTCAAGACGTTTGTTAGTTAATGCTTGGAATGCTGGAGAGGTTGATAATATGAAACTACCTCCTTGTCATTATGCTTTCCAGTTCTACGTTGCTGACGGTAAATTGTCTTGTATGTGGCAGCAAAGGTCAGTAGATACATTTCTTGGTCTTCCCTTTAATATAGCAAGTTATGCATTATTAACTCATATGGTTGCTCAGCAATGTAATCTAAAAGTAGGAGAGTTAATTTTCAATGGCGGAGATGTTCACCTTTACTCAAACCATATCGAGCAAGCTAAGGTTCAATTGTCTCGAGAAACTAAGGATCTGCCGGAGCTAAAGATTAATAGAAATCCAAAATCTATCTTCGATTATAAAGTAGAAGACTTCGAAATTCTTGACTATAGTCCGCATCCACATATAAAAGCAGAAGTTGCAGTTTAGACACTTTATAGTTAAAGAAAAGTCTCCTAAAAGTGATAAAGCTACCCTTCTTTTGGTGTACTTTAAAAATGACGTGTCATTATCGAACACGTCATTTTCTTTATTTAATAGAAGCTTCCTTAAACAGAGAAGAACTTTCTTAAGCTGAGAAAGAATAAACGAATGCATTACTATGAATACCTAAAATGTTTTCAAGACTTTTTTAGTTATCTTTGTTAGTATATTAATATAATTCAATGGTATATTTCTCAAGTATTAATTAAAATTTAAATTGATGAACCTTATTAAAGGAGTGGTAAGTATATGATCTCTTTTCTATGGGCGGAAGATGAAAATGGATTAATTGGTAAGAATAACGATTTACCTTGGCGTTTACCGGCTGATTTAAAATATTTTAAAGATACTACAATGGGACATCCGATTGTAATGGGGCGAAAAACTTACGAGTCGATAGGAAGGCCGCTTCCTGGACGGACGAATATTATTTTAACGCGATCTGCAGACTATAAAGCGGAAGGCTGCTTAGTTTTTCAGACCAAAGATCAGCTGGTAGAGTGGATTGACAGTCAGGAATCTGAAGTTTTTATTACGGGTGGAGCAGAAATTTTTCGTCTCTTTCTTGAAGAAGTAGACAGATTATATGTAACAAAAATATTTGCTTCTTTTGAAGGAAATACCTATTTTCCGGAAATTGACTGGGATAAATGGAAGCAAACCTCAAGTAAAACTGGACCAAAAAACGAAAAAAATCCCTATGACTATGAATTCCGAGTGTATGATCGAAAATAAGAAAAAAGCGAGCCGCATCGGGTTCGCTTTTCTTATTTCATACATAAAACAATATACAGAAATACATGCATGCACTGCCAGCGATGACAAACAAATGCCAAATGGCGTGTGAGTACGGCAGGTTTCGCCATATATAAAAAATTGCTCCAACTGAATATAGAAGACCACCCGTTAATAGCAGCGAAAAACCTGCTCCGCTTAGGTTGATATACAAAGGCTTAAGCGCAATGATCACAAGCCAACCCATGACTAAGTAGAAGATCGTCGAAAGGACTCTAAACCTATTTATTAAAAAAAATTTAAATGCAATTCCTGCAATTGCCAGTCCCCAAACTATTCCGAATAATGTCCAGCCAAGTACGCCATTTAAGGCTACGAGAACAAGAGGTGTATATGTCCCCGCTATTAGTAGGTAAATAGCCGAATGATCAAGGATTGCAAAGAGATTCTTTACTTTTGATGGTTTAAAACTATGGAGCATTGTTGAACACAAATAAAGAAGAAGCATAGAGACACCAAATATAGTAAAGCTGACAATTTGAAGTGCACTGCCGTTTTTAACTGCTGATACTATGAGTATAATCAACGCTGGAATACTAAGGAGAAAACCAATTCCATGAGTAATGGCATTAGCTAATTCTTCCTTCCAATTATACGTCTCGCCATCGGTATAATATGTAGTTTCCATACAACTCCCTCCATTCTCTACTCATTTATCATAGAACTATCAGCACATAATAGCAAATCTCACTTATGTGTAATAATGAGAGTAAACAGCTATTTTCTATCCTTCCGGTTTGGAAACCGTTATAATAAATATGAATCTTTTAAGGATGTGGCGAATTGAGCAAAATAAAAATTGTAACTGACTCTACATGTGAATTATCTAACGAAGATGTGAATAAATTAAACATACATGTTATTCCATTATCCATCTCCATAAATGGGGAAACATATTTAGACCGGGTGGATATTACACCAAAGGTTTTTATGGAGAAAATGAAGCAATCTGCTGAACTTCCGAAAAGTTCCCAGCCTGCTGTCGGTGAGTTTGTTAAGCTATATGACGAACTCGGAAAAGATGGTAGTCAAGTTCTATCTATACATATGACTGGCAAAATGAGTGGAACTGTGGAATCGGCTAGAACTGCAGCCGGAATGACACAAACAAAAGTAACTGTTATCGATTCATTATTCATTTCGAAAGCACTCGCTTATCAAGTAAGGGAAGCGGCCAATATGGCTAATAAAAGCCATTCCATGCATGAGATTGTCCATGCATTAGATCAAATCCGTTCTAACACTAAATTGTATGTAGTTGTGGATACACTGGAAAATTTAATGAAAGGCGGAAGAATTGGAAAGGCAAAAGCGTTGATCGGATCTCTCCTCAATATAAAGCCGATTGCGGTACTCGATGAAGGCGAACTTTCACCAGTAGCAAAAGTCCGCAGCCAGTCGCAGGTCATTAAATATCTAATTAAACAATTCACAGAAGATATAAAAGGAAAAACAATTAAAAGCGTCGCTGTTTCACATGCGGATGGACTGGAACTTGCTCAAATAGTCAAATCCAAAATCGAAGAACTAACGGGTTATGACAAAGTAGAAATTGATGAAACAACTCCTGTGGTAAGTACACATACTGGTCCTGGCGCTATTGGTTTTATGTACCATGTTGATTGAATGAGTTATAAATAAAGCTTTACTGCCATACAGCGTTTTTTTATTAGATCATTACCTCACATGTTATAATAATGTGAATTTACATTTGAGGGTGACACAATTGATGAAAAGATATATCTCATTGCTATTTTGTTTATTGCTTATTTTAGGAGGCTGTTCTGTACAATATGATAGGCAGGGCATTAGAAGCATTCATAGGGAAACAAAACAACTGCCTCCTGCCGATTTTATGCCGAAAAATATTACAATTGTTTCCGCAGGTGATTCATTAACACAGGGTGTCGGTGATATCCAAGAACTCGGGGGATATATTCCGTATTTAAAAAATAAAATGGAAAATAATAAATCCATTGGTACAGCCTTGTTTTATAACTTTGGTGTGAAAGGAAATAGAACTGATCAACTATTGGCACGTCTAAAGCAAGAACAAATAAAAACTGCAATTGAAGAAGCTGATTTAGTCGTCATTACGATAGGTGGAAATGACGTGATGCAAGTGTTCAAGGAAAATATAATGGGGCTTCATTTGAATAAGTTTGCTGAGGCAGAAACCGGGTATAGTGAAAGATTAACAGAAATAATTGAAACAATCCTTTTATATAACAATCAGGCTGAAATTATTCTTTTAGGAATATATAATCCATTTATCAAATGGTTCTCGGATCTTAAAGAGATGGAGACTGTCGTAAAAAGGTGGAACCATGCAAGCTATAATGTTGTGTCAAAATATGAAAATGCCCGCTTTGTACCAGTGGATGATATTTTTGAAAATAATGAAGAAAGTCTGCTCTATACCGATTATTTCCATCCTAATAATCGTGGGTATGAATTGATCGCTGAACGCATTTATGATTATTTGAAGGAAGAAGGTAAATTGCATACATTTTTAGAATAACAATGGGCTGTAAGGGAAGAGGTAGAATGAAGAATAAGAACACCTGGAAGATTCTTTTTATTGCGCTTTTAACGATCAATATTTTAATTGTCGTCAGTTTAGGAACATTGTTGTTTTTAGCGAGCGATCAAGAACGAGTTCCAGAAAGCAATCCTAACAGTAAAACAGTGTCTGAATTTTTTATTCGAACGGAAAAAGATGACCTAAATAAATTAATCAACCATTATATTGAAAAAGAAGGCTTAAATGGTCCAATCCATTACCAAGTATTATTGACGGATGAAGTAGAGCTTTACGGTGAAGTAAAAGTTTTTTCTGAAACGATGCAATTAAAAATGACGTTTGAACCAATAGCTCTTGATAATGGAGATCTTGTTCTCGAGCAAAAGACATTATCACTTGGTGGTGTAAAGCTGCCTGTATCTTATATCCTAAAATTTATCCGAGATGCCTATAAGTTTCCAGAGTGGGTTATCATTCAGCCAAATGACAAGCAAATATACGTTGCACTACAAAAAATGAGGCTTAATGGTGGAATTCGAGTGAGAACTGAGGAATTTAATTTAGCTGAAGACAGAATCTCAATGAAAATGCTTGTTCCAGTTAAATAATATTTGTTTTTTATAGGAGCTGTTCTAATGGAAACTGCAAATAACCATGAATTAGCCACCTTTGCTGGAGGTTGTTTTTGGTGTATGGTAAAGCCATTTGATGAATATCCAGGGATTGAAAAAATTGTTTCTGGTTATACAGGAGGCAAGACTGAAAATCCCACATATGAAGAGGTTTGTTCGGGGCAAACGGGTCATACAGAAGCAGTGCAAATAACATTTAATCCTGCTGTTTTTTCATATGAGCGCTTATTGGAAATATTTTGGATGCAAATAGATCCAACTGATGCCGGAGGTCAATTTTTTGACAGGGGAGTTTCCTATCGACCAGTCATTTTTTATCATAATGAGAAACAGAAGCAGTTAGCTGAAAAGTCAAAAATAGCTTTAAATGAAAGCAATCGCTTCTCTAGACCAATTATGGTATCCATTGAACCTGCGCAAACGTTCTATCCAGCGGAAGAATATCATCAAGATTTTTATCGGAAAAATCCTGAACGTTACAACTCATACCAAACAGGTTCAGGTAGAGCAGGTTTTATTCAAAAGTATTGGGGGGACAAGCATGGAAAAATCTGATTTGAAAGCAAAGCTCACTCCTATGCAATATCATGTAACACAAGACAATGGCACGGAGCCTCCATTTAAAAATGAATATTGGGATAATGAAGCTGAGGGAATATATGTAGATATTATTTCTGGAAAGCCACTTTTCAGTTCCAAAGATCAATATGACGCGGGATGTGGGTGGCCTAGTTTTACTAAACCAATCGAAGAATCCGAGTTAGTCGAGAAAAAGGACTTAAGCCATGGGATGATCCGGACTGAAGTACGCAGCAAAGATGCCGATGCTCATTTAGGACATGTTTTTCCGGACGGACCAGGCCCATCTAATTTAAGATATTGTATCAATTCAGCTGCCATGCGCTTTATTCCAAAAGAAAATTTGGAAAAAGAAGGATATAAGGAATATGTAAAATTTTTTTTATAACAAACATCATATGATTCTAGAAGGGCGGAAAGTAAATTGTTAAAAAAATTATTTGGTAAAAAAGAAGTAGCACCTAAAACGATTACGATCAATTCTCCTTTAACAGGAACTTTGACTTCACTTGAAGAAGTACCAGATCCAGTTTTTTCACAAAAGATGATGGGGGATGGTATGGCTGTTAAACCAGAAACTGGAACTGTTGTATCGCCTGTGGATGGAGATATAATCCAAGTTTTCCCGACAAAACATGCAATTGGCATTAAAGCTAAAAATGGTGCAGAATTATTAATCCATATCGGTCTGGAAACTGTAGGTATGAAAGGTGAAGGCTTTACGGCCTACGTTAAAGAAGGAGATAAAGTAAAGACTGGAGATAAACTTGTTGACTTCGACATGGGACTTGTAACTGAAAAAGCGGCAAGTACTATTACCCCGATCATCATTACAAATGGTGATGATGCCGCTTCTATTAATAAGCATCAAACAGGAAGTGTAACTGCAGGCGAATCGCCAATCATGGAAATTACAATGAAATAATTTACCTAGCACTCACATTATGTGGGTGCTTTTCTTATGTTACTAGGCATACGCACAATCGGCCCATCTACCACATACATAATATGGGAGCGAAGAGAAAAAGAATTGAGGAGTGAATAATATGTATGGTTATGGTGGCTACGGTTATGACGGCTGCTGTGGAGGATATGGTGGATATGGTGGATATGGTGGATGTGGTGGTGGCTTTGTAGGTAGTTTTGCGTTAATTATTGTATTGTTTATCCTGCTAGTCATCATTGGTGCATGTTGGTGTTAGCCAAATGAAGCTCTACCCCCTTGCATTCAAGGGGGTTTTTACATATTCAGAAATAATGAAAAAACGCATGAAAGCAGCATGCAGGCATACATTTGAAATAAGGAAAATGTTGAAACAGGAGGCGGTGGAATGCATCGATCTAATTTGATCAAACCTTTATTAGACAGTACCTATCCTGTAGCAACAAAGGGCGAAGGGATTTACTTGTACGATGATTCTGGGAAAAAATATATCGATGGCTGTTCTGGAGCCGTTACAGCGAATTTAGGCCATGGAAATGAGGTGATCATCGAGGCAATAAGTCAGCAATTAAAAAAAGTCGCCTTTACGTACCGCTCACAATTTACGAATGAACCGGCAGAAAAACTTGCCGAATTGCTTTGTAAAATGACTGGGGAATTATACCCTTGGACATTTCTAGTAAACAGTGGATCCGAAGCAATTGAAACGGCGATTAAATTAGCCATTCAGCATTGGCAAGAAAAAGGGAGGCCCCAAAAAAACAAAATTATCTCTCGTTGGATAAGCTACCATGGGATTACAAACGGAGCATTATCAGTCTCAGGTCATCCCATTAGGAGAGAAAAATTTTTAAATATGCTCGGAGAATCCTCGATGATTGAGGCGCCTTATTGTTATAGATGTCCATTCGGAAAGGCATTTCCGGAATGTGGTCTGCAATGTGCTAGGCAGCTGGATACTATCTTAGGAAGAATTGGCAGCGATCAAATCGCAGCTTTTATTGCAGAGCCAATTATTGGTGCAGCAGGAGCAGCGATTACTCCTCCTGAAGGATACTATGAATTAATTAAAGAGATTTGCGATCGCCACAATATTTTATTAATTTCTGACGAGGTCATGACCGGTTGCTTTAGAACAGGGAAAATGCTCGCAAGCGATCACTGGGAAGTAAGGCCGGATATCATTTGTCTAGGTAAAGGTCTTGGTGCAGGATATACTCCAATCGGGGCAGTCATTGTTACGGATGAAATAATTGATCCAATTTTGAAAGGTTCTAACATAATTATGAGTGGACACACAATGAGTGCGAACCCGCTTTCAGCAGCTGGAGCTCTAGCGGTTCTCGAAATATTATCTTCGGAGCAAAGCGTTGAGTCCATTACCGAAAAAATAACATATTTCCATAACTTAATAGACCAGCTTAAAGGTAAGTTCGATTTTATCGGGGACATAAGAGGAAAAGGGTTATTGATAGGGATAGAATTTGTTCAAAATAGAGCCTTGAAAACCCCTTATCCTAGAGGCGCACAATTTACAGAAACATTGATAAAAACAGCTAAAAATAATGGGCTTTTACTATATCCCGCATCATCGGGAACAGACGGGAGAAATGGTGATGCCATTATCCTCTCTCCACCCTTAATCACCACTGAAGACGAAATGGATGAGATGTATCGTTTGCTTGTGAAATCATTCGAGGCAATGGAAGCCACTTTAAGTAAAAAGGAGATGTTGCCTGATGGAAAGTCCATTCAGTAAAGTTTCTACCATTGAAGAGACTTTAGAACATTTCCATTGTGGTATGACGTTAATGTTTGGAGGGTTTGGCGGAGTCGGATCTCCACCTACGCTTATAAAGGCAATTCTCGACAGCGGAATAGACCGCTTATTTTTAATTGGAAACGATACGGGTTTTCCAGAGATCGGAATTGGTAAAATTGTTTCGGCAGGAAGGGCTCAGAAGTTAATCACTTCACATATTGGCTCAAATCCTTTCGCTGGTAAATTAATGGAGGAAGGAAAACTTGACGTAGAATTTTCGCCACAGGGTATATTGGCAGAGCGCATTCGGGCCGGAGGAGTTGGTTTGAAAGCAATCGTTACAGAAATAGGCGCGGATAATCCCATAATAAGGAAAGGTAAGCTGCAAACTATGATAGACGGATCCACATATTTAATTGAAACAGCCCTTACAGCAGATGTAAGTATTATTTATGCTGAAAAAGCGGATACAGCCGGTAATTTGCTATATGACAAAAGTGCTAGAAACACGAATCCCCTCGTTGCTATGGCGGGTAATTTTACAATAGTAGAAGCGAAGGAAATTGTCCCCGTGGGAAGCCTTTCACCTGAAGAAATAATTACACCTGGTATATTTGTGGACATGGTAGTCCAGTCGAAAGGGGTGGACTGGAAATGGGCATGGGAAACACAGTAAAACATTGGATGGCCAAAAGAGCAGCAGAAGAGATTAAGAATGGCATGGTTGTTAATCTTGGGATTGGACTTCCTTCTTTAGTACCTGATCATTTACCTTCAAATGTAAAAGTGATCTTTCATGCGGAGAATGGCATTTCCGGAATGGGCCCCAGCCCTACTCCTGGAAAGGAAGATGAAAACTTATGCAATGCTGGAGGGCTTCCCGTTACGATTCATCAGGGAGGATCCTATTTTGATACAACAATCGCATTTGGGATGATTCGAAAAGGCTTAATTGACCTTTCGATATTAGGAGCCCTTCAAGTAAGCTCCCGGGGAGATTTAGCGAATTGGATTGTACCGGGAAAGCGTGTGCCTGGAATAGGTGGGGCGATTGAACTTGCCGCAAAAACTAAAAAGCTCGCTGTTATGATGATGCATAGTGATAAAGAAGGGAGGAGTAAGCTTGTCAATGAATGCAGCTTGCCTTTAACATCACAAAGGTGTGTAGATTTAGTCATTACTGATCTCGGTGTTTTTTCCATCGAAGAAAACGGTTTGTTGCTTACAGATGTGTTTGTTCCCCACACTGTCGAAGAAATTATTAATCATACCGAGGCGAATATAAGGATCGCTCCGCAGCTTAGATGGATAGGGGGAGAAGTTGATGATTGAAGCCCAAAAACAAATCCATTTATGGTTAAAAGAAAACAAAGAACATGGAGTACGATTTCTGCAAAGGCTTGTACAGGAAAACAGCGTAAGAGGGAATGAAAATAAAGCCCAAGCAATCATTATTGAGAAATGTAGAGAACTAGGCTTGAGCCTTGATATATGGGAAATTAACCGGGATCAATTAAAACAGCATCCTTTTTTCTTTGCCAATAGAGAAGATTTTGCTGGCAATCCAAATGTAGCTGCAGTGTTAAGTGGAAGTGGCGGAGGCCGTTCACTTTTGCTCAACGGCCATATTGATGTTGTTCCTGAAGGAAATCTGTCCGATTGGACGATGGATCCATATAGCGGAAATATAAAGGACGGTAAATTATTCGGCCGTGGTGCATCAGATATGAAGGGTGGCACCGTTTCGTTACTTTTGGCTATAGAGGCACTGAAAAAACTTGGTATTCGTTTAAAAGGAGATTTGATTTTTCAAAGTGTTATCGAAGAAGAAAGTGGCGGCGCAGGCACATTATCAGCGGTCATAAGAGGTTATAAAGCGGATGGGGCAATTATTCCGGAACCAACTGATATGAAATTCTTTCCGAAACAACAAGGATCCATGTGGTTCAGGATTAACATTCAAGGAAAAGCTGCGCATGGAGGGACTAGATATCACGGTGTCAGCGCAATTGATAAAGCATATGAAGTAATTCATGTAATCAAAGAATTAGAAGCAAACCGGAATAAAAGAATAACAGATCCACTTTATGATGGTATACCCATTCCTATTCCGATTAATATCGGAAAAATATACAGCGGTACATGGCCATCATCTGTTCCGGATCTGGCCATCATTGAGGGTAGAATGGGTGTGGCTCCTGGTGAAAAAATGTTCAATGCGGAAAAAGAATTAGAGGGGGTATTGGAACAGCTTAAACAATCAGATCGGTGGTTTCGTGATTATCCTCCAAGCATCGAATGGTTTGGTGCACGCTGGCATCCTGCAGAAGTGGATCTTGACAATCCGCTCATTGAAACAACATCCTCTGTGTATAAAAAAGTCACAGGGCAATTGCCAATTATTGAAGCATCCCCATGGGGAACGGATGGTGGAATCCTGACGGAATGGGGTGATACTCCAGTCCTTGTATTCGGCCCTGGCGCAGCGGAGGCTGCACATCATACAGATGAATATATTGATCTCCAAGCTATTTTTGTAGCAGCTGAAGTCATCGCTCTTACAGCTATAGAATGGTGCGGGCTGGAAGGGGGACCCACCAGTGACCCAGGAAATGATTAGGCTTAAACGGCGCCATTTTCATGCATATTATTGGGAAGACCATTTAAATAAAAGATTGCGGATTGACGATTATTTGGGCGACATTAAAAAGATGGAAGCCGAGATATGGGCAATCGCAAAAAACATAAATGCGGAAAAAATTATTATTAAGTGCAGGCAAAAGGATATCTGTTTGTTACTTGGGCTAGGTTACATCCTCGAAGGATGGATAGATCATTATTTTCACGGTGATGATGCGGTTTTTATGGTGAAATATTTACATTCGGAAAGAAAGGAGAATGAGAATTGGAATAAAGAAGAGGAAATATTAAATGAAGTACTTCAGTCCAAAAGTAAAAAAACTGTAAGGACTAAATATGCGAAAGCGAGGAAGGCGAGCTATTCCGACTGTGAGCGTCTAGCTAATTTATATAAAAAGACATTTAAAGTTTATCCTGTACCAATTCATAATCCATTTTTTATAAAAGAAGAGATGGAAGGAGGGACAATTTATTATTATATAGAGGAAAATGGCGAAATCATTAGTGCGGCATCTGCAGAAATCAATAATAAATATAAAAATGCCGAATTAACAGATTGTGCTACAATGCCGGAATACCGGAAAGATGGCTTGATGAAAGTTTTACTTTCCGAGTTGGAAAAAGAACTATGTAATGAAGGGGTATTTACAAGCTATTCGCTTGCAAGAGCACTTTCATATGGGATGAATAAAGCGTTTTTTCAACTGGACTATCAATATCGTGGAAGGCTAACGAAAAACTGTTATATTTACGACAAACTTGAGAGCATGAATGTTTGGGTGAAAGATTTATCCTTTCAGTAAATTATATTGACATTAAACATATAGTAGAGCATAGAGGAAAAATTCTTATGGCCAGAAAAAGTGGCATCAACTGGAGGGATAAGGGTGGATTTTAACTTATATACACCGAAACGCCACTGGAAAGATATTGAGCTATGGAAAGATGTCCCAGACGAGAAGTGGAATGACTGGCTCTGGCAGTTGACACATACAATTAGGACATTAACCGATTTAAAAAAAGTTGTTCAGCTTACTCCCGAAGAAGAGGAAGGAGTGAAAATTTCTACCAAAACGATCCCACTTAATATCACTCCTTATTATGCATGGCTAATGAGTCATGATGATCCAAGCTGTCCGATAAGGATGCAATCTGTTCCACTCGCACAGGAACTGAACAAAACAAAATATGACTTGGAAGATCCTTTGCATGAAGATGAAGACTCACCCGTTCCAGGATTGACCCATCGCTACCCTGACAGAGTCCTATTCCTGGTAACGAACCAATGTTCTATGTATTGTCGATATTGTACCCGAAGGCGCTTTTCTGGACAAATCGGTATGGGCGTTCCAAAAAAACAAATGGATGCCGCTATTGAATATATTCGCAATACGCCAGCAGTTAGAGATGTACTCCTTTCTGGTGGTGATGGCCTTCTTATCAATGATCAAGTTCTTGAATATATACTGAAAAATCTGCGCTCAATCCCCCATGTAGAAATAATTAGAATAGGTACAAGAGCTCCCGTAGTATTTCCGCAAAGAATTACGGATAATTTGTGCAATATATTGCGTAAGTATCATCCTATTTGGCTTAACACTCATTTTAATACGTCTATCGAGATAACAAAAGAAGCGAAAAAAGCTTGTGAAAAATTGGCAGATGCCGGTGTTCCCGTCGGTAATCAAGCGGTCATTTTGGCAGGTATTAACGACAGTCTGCCAATTATGAAAAAATTAATGCATGATCTTGTTAAAATTCGCGTTCGACCGTATTATATTTATCAATGTGATTTGTCCGAAGGGATTGGTCATTTTCGAGCGCCTGTATCAAAAGGGCTAGAAATTATCGAAGGACTTCGCGGCCATACATCTGGATATGCAGTACCAACTTTTGTCGTTGACGCTCCCGGTGGAGGAGGGAAAATAGCTGTTCAGCCAAACAATATCATCTCGCAAAGTCCAGGAAAGGTGATCCTGAGAAACTATGAAGGAGTTATCGCAGCATATCCGGAACCAGAAAAATATGTGGCAGGAACAGCAGATTTATATTTTGCAAAAATATATCCAGATTTGAATAAATATGATTCTCAAACGGGGATTACCGGTTTATTTAACGAAAGTAAAAAAACAATTATTCCAGCTGATTTAGACAGATTAAAGCGGAGAAATGCCTTTCAGGAGGATCCTGATCATACTTCATTGAAAGACTTCCGTGAAAAGCGAGATCAATTAAAAGAAAAAAAATACAAAGCAGAGATTCAGAAGTCACTGTCTATAAAGAAGGGGAATGAAACATGAGCAGTGAGGGGGCTGTCGAGAAGAAATGTGAATGGTGCGATCATCAAACAACGATGATTGTAAACCGATCTGTTTTTTGGGAGCTGCCTGAAGGAACGCGTGCCATTGAAATTACCGATACTCCCACAATCTATTGCGAGAAGTGTTTGATGGAATATCAAAGCGAGAAAATGGTTAAGGAAATCGAAGATCAGCTATTTTTAATTGATCGTACAAAATTAAGTTCAAAAATAGACTACGAGAGTTTTATGTCACTGCCACGATTGTTAAAAAGAAATTACTTTGACTTTTCATAGTCGTATTTACGAAAATCTAACAATCCGCTATATTGGAACAATAGAAAGTACGCAGAAAGGCGGATTCCAATGAATAAATCCTTTTATCACTTTTTAATGAAATATCGCCAACCAACATTAAAAGATGAACTAAGTAGGTTCGCAAATGGTGCCTATGCAGATCATAGCTTTCCAAAAGATTCGGAAGACTATCACGAAATTAGTAGCTACTTAGAGTTGAACGGCGAGTATTTACCGACGGTTGCTCTTTTCGATCAAGCTTGGGAGTTATATATAGAGTCAGAGAACAAATAGCTCGACCATTATTGTATTAGAATAAGGAATTAGTGGGATAGAAAATTCAGAAAAGGGGCGAAGGGGAATGCGAGAAATTGAAGTGTTTATCGACACAGAGGAAATCTCTGAATTTTTCTATCATGAACTAATAAAACGAGGGTATACTCCCACAGAAGATGAAACCGCAGAGTTGGCGGATATTACCTTTGATTATTTACTATCAAAATGCATCATTGATGAAGAGTGGGAAGAATAGATCTTTCTTAACAAAAAAAGCCAGTATATTCTGGCGTCAGACTGTAGACAAACTCCAAAAAACGAGTTGTTTACGGTCTTTTTTATTTTTATGTTGGATAGAGCAGGTTTTCCGAAGCGTCTGGAGCGGAAATCAACGGACCCATTTAACCCGAAAAAGTTAAAATAAGAGTGCTGACAATGGTCAGTTACCTGACTTTTTGAACAGCCCCTTTTGTTGACAATAAGCGCCAGTATATTCTGGCGTTTTTTGTTATAATTTGCATTTAAAGAAGTTAAAGATTTACAATAAGGAAAGAGGTTTAGCAACTTATTTAGGAGGATATTATTATGAGTATACATATCGGCGCAGCACAAGGAGAAATAGCAGAAACGGTTCTATTACCAGGAGATCCTTTACGTGCAAAATATATCGCAGAAACATTTCTTGAAAATGCAGTTTGCTACAATGAAGTAAGGAATATGTTTGGATTTACCGGTACTTATAAAGGTAAAAAAATATCGGTGCAAGGGACAGGCATGGGAGTGCCATCCATCTCTATTTATATTAATGAATTGATGCAAAGTTATAATGCCCAAACCTTGATTCGTGTTGGTACATGTGGTGCGATTCAAAAAGATGTAAAGGTTCGCGATGTCATTCTAGCTATGACTGCTTCCACCGATTCGCAAATGAATCGTTTAACTTTTGGTGGCGTTGACTTTGCACCAACTGCTTCTTTTGATCTTCTTAAAAATTCATACGACGCGGCAATCGAAAAAGGCTTAAATGTAAAAGTAGGAAATGTCTTCACAGCAGATATGTTTTATAATGACAATGCTGAACATGAAAAATGGGCCAGGTACGGCATTTTGGCAATTGAAATGGAAACTTCGGCCCTTTATACATTGGCTGCAAAATATGGAAGAAAGGCATTGTCAGTCTTGACAGTAAGCGACCATATTTTGACTGGAGAAGAAACATCATCAGAAGAAAGACAGACAACTTTTAACGAAATGATTGAAGTTGCGCTGGATGCAGCAATCAAGGAATCGTGATATGTAGATGATCTCGATAAGAGAAGTGAGGAAATATGAAAAAAATACTTTTTATACTTACAACACTTATGTTATTGACCGGCTGTTCTATCGATATTCCCTTTCAATCCGGTAAAACATTTGAGAAATCAAATAAAAAAGGTAATAAAAATGAAGAGGTTGAGTATGCAGGCAGGAATGAACATGTAACTCTACCAGCAGGCACACCTTCTGAATTAGCTCTCAAATCTAGCTATTTTAATACGTTAAAGGAAGTAAATGGCGTACAAGAAATTAAAAATGCTGATAATATTCTAGCCCTCGTTAATAAAGACTATGGGTTACCAGGAAAATATGAACCCATAGACTTGGTTCGTCCCGATGTCCCGTTTTCTTTTGGAGATGAGGATATCGAAAAAAGTTATTTAAGAAAAGAAGCAGCAAAGGCTTTAGAAATAATGTTTTCTGAAGCAAAGAAATCTGACATACACTTATTTGCAGTTTCAGGTTATCGTTCCTATAGACGTCAAGAAATCATATTAAACGCTGAAATTGCAAAAGTTGGAGAAGAAAAAGCTATACAGGCTGTCGCAATTCCCGGAAAAAGCGAACATCAAACGGGTCTTGCTATGGATATATCAAGTGAAAGTGCAAATCTTCTCCTTTCAGAAGAATTTGAAGATACAGCTGAAGGGCAATGGCTTAAAGCCCATGCTCATGAATATGGATTTATCCTTAGGTATCCGAAGGGAAAAGAAAAGATTACAGGATACCAATATGAGCCGTGGCACTTTCGGTACGTTGGAATAAAAGCAGCCAATATTATTTATAAAAAGGATTGGACTTTAGAAGAATTCTTTGACGAAGTAAAAAAGATATAAAAAGTATCATATGGTTAAATAAAAGCTCCCGTATAGGGAGTTTTTATTTATAGTGAATCATGATTAGCGGATTTTCTTTTATAATGTGATAAAAACTGTTAAAATAATAATTATAAACAATAAATCAGAATGCTGTTGCATATCGTGAAGCTGATGGGGATGAAAGTGGTGAATAGATTGGAAGAAGAGAAGAATCTGGAAAATTCCTCCGAACAACAAACTTACATACGCATGAAAAAGTTTAAATTTATTATGCTTATTTTCATTTTGGTTTTTTCCACTGCTGGCATTACTTTGGGAGCCCTTTCATTCGGAGATGAAAAAGCTGTGAATGTAGGTATACCGGAGAGGAAAGAATTTAGTAAGTTATATAAGGCATATGATGTACTGGAAGGGAAGTACTTCCAAGGAATTGACAATGAAATATTAATAAATGGTGCAATTGAAGGTATGGTGAAATCTTTAGATGACCCATATTCTGATTATATGTCTAAAGAAGATAATGAAAAGTTTCAAGAAAGTATATCATCTTCCTTTGAAGGAATCGGTGCTGAAATACAAGAACAGAAGGGGAATATTGTAGTTGTCTCCCCGATAAAAGGCTCACCTGCCGAGAAAGCAGGCATTATGCCAAATGATAAAATTATTACAGTAGATGATAAAAGTATACAAGGAATGAGTGTAAGCGAAGCTGTGCTCCTCATTCGGGGGAAAAAAGGTACAAAAGTTAGCCTCAGTATTCATCGGCCAGGCAAGAAAGAGGAAATTAAGGTTACTTTAATAAGAGATGAAATACCGATTAACACTGTTTATTCCGAAATGCTTAAAAATGGCGTCGCAAAAATCTCAATAACTAGTTTTTCAAGTCATACTGATAAAGATCTAGCATCGGCATTGGATGAAATGAAAGATAAAGGAATGAAATCTTTGATCCTTGATTTAAGACGTAATCCTGGTGGACTTCTTGATCAAGCAATTTCAATATCCAATTTGTTCGTTCCAAATGGAAACAAATTATTTCAAGTAGCGTATCGAGATGGATCGATTGAAGAATTTGTTGCGAAAGATGGAAAGAAAATTACTGTCCCAACGGCCGTCCTCATTGACGGTGGAAGTGCGAGTGCAGCTGAAATATTAGCAGCCGCTGTTAGTGAGTCTGCTAATGTTCCTTTAATAGGAGAAAAATCCTTTGGTAAAGGAACTGTACAAACGACAGAAGAGTTTTCCGACGGTTCGAATATTAAATATACAATGGCGAAGTGGCTTACTCCTTCCGGAACTTGGATTCATAAGAAAGGGATTAAACCAGATATAAAAGTTTTACTGCCTGACTATGCGAATCTCCCGTATATTGATCCGGAAATTGAATTAAAGAAATCTTCTATGTCAAATGAAGTGAAGGCAGCAAAGGAAATGCTAAAAGTCCTTGGGTATAATCCTGGTAAGGTAGACGCCTATTATAATGAAGAGACAGAAAAAGCTGTAAAGGATTTTCAAAAAGCTGAAAAACTTAAGGTTACAGGAATACTGTCTGGGGAAACAACGAATGAATTAATGACCAAACTGCGTGATCATTTACAAAAAAACGATCCACAAGTTAAAAAAGCTGTAGAGGTTTTAACAAAAAATAAGAAAAAATAAAGGACTCCGATTATAGAGTCCTTAGACTATGGGGCTCCAAAAAGTCCTGTTAGTATAAGCGTATTATGGAATACTGTTGATTTCCGCTCCAGGCGGACGCTTTCCGCGGGCGGTCGGTGAGCTTCCTCGTCGCTTCGCTCCTGCGGGATCTCACCTAGACGCGCTTTTCCCGCAGGAGTCGCCGCCTTCCGCTCCAATCAACGGAACATGCTAAATTTAATATTTAAGCTTTATAGAAACTAAAGAAAAAAAGATATAATACCTAGACGCTGAACTGCCCCCTGTCAAGTAGACAGCGGGTAATTCACTCTCTAAGGGAATTATATCTTTTTTGTTTATAATCATAATGATCAATTTCAAATGAATGAGTACAATGATAAAAAATCAACAATCAATGGTTTTTAATCCATATATGGATATTTACGAATAAGTAGTTCCAAAGGATAATCTTTTGCGTAAAATTAACAAGCTTGTTGGCTTTTCATTTGTTTTAAATGTAGCATTTTATTGGTTTGGAGAAGCGTCCGCTCGACTCCTGCGGGATCTGCGAGACAGCCGAGACCCTGCAGGAGCGTAGCGACGAAGCGGCTCGGCGCTCGCCCCGCGGAAAGCGAGCGGTAAGCTTCGGAAAACCTGCTCTATCTAACATAAAAATAAAAGACTATAGACAACTCGTTTATTCGAGTTTGTCTCACCTCTCACCGAATTTGATAAAAGTCTTTTCATCTTCAATTAAACCGCACGCGCCACACTGGATTCTCCGTTCTGGACCATTATAAGGTGCATGAAAGGGCCCTGCATCGTCCAATCCTTCATAGCGCTCAATTGTTTCCCCTGTTTGGGGATCTAATTTTACTGCATGAACAATCTGATCAATAATATTAAAACGAGAACGATTCGTTTTGCAGTTTGGACAGCAATACCGAGAGTTCATGTAATCCTCCTTAATTATATAATGTGTATTATAGGTTACCCAGAGCTATAAAAAAATATCAATTAAGTACGAGAAAAAGTAACAATTGAAATAAAAATGTAATATATGTAACGAAAAGAAGAGTTTTAAAAACTGTCAATATGAAATGCGTAGAAAATAATGGTAACTACTATGTTAAATTGGCAATCCAGCCAATGTAAGCCAAACATATAATTATGTTGAAAAGAGCGGTATTTTCATGTTTATAGACTATCATTTATGAAAACTATCAAAAACTTATATGACTTTTTGAAACTGGTATTTCCTTCCGTAAATATTACATAAAATCGTGTGTTAAGATGATTTTGCAAGCAAGAAAAAAGAACTTCGGGAGGAATACAAAATGAAGAAATTAGTCATTACAACTGCTGCAGCTGTAGCACTTATGGCAACACCTTTTGTAGGGAAAGCTGATGCTGCGCAAGTTCAACCAATAGATACAAAGGTAGTTTATAAGTATGTTAATTTTTCAGATTCGAATGATTGGTGCAATCAAGTTTTTAAGACTTACAAATTTGATTGGAATAATAATAACAATTTTGACTGGAATAAAAAAGATTATAAATATAATAAAGCACCTGAAGCTCAAAAAGCTGAGCCGCAAAAACCGGTACAACAACCAGTTCAAAAACCAGTTCAAAAACCGACACCTGAACAAAAGCCAGCAGAGCCAGTTCAACAGCCGCAACAACCTGTTCAAAAACAAGAAAAACCTGCTGCTTCACAAGAAACTTCACAATTAAGTGCTTTCGAACAACAAGTTTTTGAATTGACAAACCAAGAAAGAACAAAAAATGGACTAGCTCCATTAAAATTAGATGTTGAATTAAGCAAAGTAGCACGTGAAAAATCTAGAGATATGTCTGTAAACAAATATTTTGATCATAATAGCCCGACATACGGTTCCCCATTTGATATGATGAAGAAATTTGGTATTACGTATCGTTCTGCAGGTGAAAATATTGCCATGGGACAACGCACACCACAAGAAGTTGTTAATGCTTGGATGAATAGTGAAGGTCACCGTGCTAATATTCTTAGCAGCAGCTTTACTCATATTGGTATCGGACACGTAGAAAACGGAAACTACTGGACACAACAATTCATTGGTAAATAATAAACTATAAAGGGAGAGCGGCTACGAGAGACACATCATGTGCTAAAGCCGACCCGACCCGCATCGTGCGGACATTAAAAAGCGAACAGCAGCCGATTTGGCTACTGTTCGCTTTTTTGTAAATTAAATTGTCTTTTTTGGACAATGATTAAGCGGTATGACAAAGTGGCAGCTCCTATGGCTAAACCGATAATCAAACCCAGCCAGAATCCAAAAGGCCCCATCTCCGTCTTGTTTGCCAACAAGTAACCGAGGGGCAAACCAATTACCCAAAATGAAATTAATGCCATGATGAATGTTACATTTACATCTTTATATCCACGTAGCGTCCCTTGGATAGGAGCTAGAATCGCATCTGATAATTGAAAGAAAACTGCATAGAGTAGAAATTGAGAAGTTAATCTTATAACAGCCTGATCATCACTGTATAAATGGGCAACCTCAGGCCGGAAAATAAATAGCAGTATTCCAGTTACTAAAGAGATTGTGACGCCGCCCCCAATGCCAAGCAAGCTATAGGATCGTGCATCCTTGAATCTTTTTGCACCCGATTCGAATCCGACTAGTATGGTCAAAGCCATAGAAATGCTTAATGGAATCATATAAATGAAAGAAGCAAAGTTTAGTGCTGCTTGGTGTGAAGCAATTACCTTCGTGCCAAATTTACTCATGAATAGCGTGACGGCGGAAAATATGCTTGTTTCCACAAAAATAGACATTCCAATTGGGACTCCAAGAGTAAAAATTTCTTTCCATTTTTCAAGAGATATTTTGTGAAATGAATGGAAAACTTGATAATCTACAAAGGGCTTTTTCCGATGAATAATCCAGATCGCAATAAAAGTAATAATCCAATACGTAATCGCAGAGGCAATACCTGATCCAATACCACCCATTTGCGGCATGCCTAACTTTCCAAAAATAAGAATATAGTTCAGAATGACGTTAATTGGCAAAGACATTAATGTGATGATCATCGTTACCCTTGTTTTTCCAAGTGCATCCATAAAACATCTTAGAACGTTATAAACAAATAACGGAATGATTCCAAAAGCTAATGAAACCAAGTAAAACTTAGCCACATGCCTTACTTCATCTTCCAAATTCATCCCATTTAGCAACGGCATAAGAATGATAGAGCCGATTAATAAAACCAATAACGCCATAGCGATTCCTGCGTAAATCCCCTGAATGACAGAGAAGGGAACTTCATGTTTCTTTTTCGCTCCAACTAAATGGGCTACGATGGGTGTAACAGATAAAAGTATGCCACTAAGACCAGTAAAGATAGGCACCCAGAAAGAAGAACCAATGGCAACCCCGGCCAAATGATTCGCGGAATATTTTCCCGTCATCATAATATCAAAGAAAGTCATAGAAAACATCGCAAGTTGGGTAATCAAAATAGGAGTAAAAATGACCCATAATTGCAGAAGTTTTTCTCGTAAAGTATTTGTCTGCTTCATTTTCTACCTCGATGTATAAATTTTTGTAAATTAAATTATAACATATTGGCAGAGTTTGTTAATATTCGAAATAGGCACTCATAATATTATTATGTAAACAGAATATAATCTATTTCCTTTCATATACATGATATAGAAAAAGAGAGGAGAGATATATTTGGCTTATCGATATTCAAAAGGTTGGTATATTGCTCAATTAAAAGAAATGGGGATTCGTTATCATCCGGAAAAGAAAAAGAAATTAGAGTCATATAAAACATATATTTTAAGGAATTTCCACGATAAAATGAGTAGTGAGCGCGGGAAATAAAAATAACAGCCGGAAAAATTCCGGCTGTTATTTTTATTCTAGGCTTCTAGAGGCTGCAATTCTTCAACGACAGCAGATTGCCTCATGTAATTCATTGTAAACAAATCCTTCGGAACTTCATATAAATCATAAATATAACCGTTTTGGTTTAATTGTTGAAATACTAAAGGCCGTGATTCGTTTGCTCTAACCGTATAAGGAAGCTTCTCTGCAGCTTTCCTTGAACGGATATTTTCCTGGCGGATCCTCATATATACAGTAGCAATCTCTCTTTCAAAAAATAACTCTTGGAAAAAGGCTTCTTTTGCTATCGTGTTCATCCCTTTTCCGTGATATGGCTTTCCAATCCAGGTGCCTAAAAATCCGGCATTGTCTTTAATATCAAATAGATTAATTGTTCCAATTGGATTTTCCCACTCATCCAAAATGGTTCGAGAAATTAATTCTCCGCGCTCTTCTGCTTCGATAGTCTGCTTTGTTAAAAACATAAATTCTTCATAAGAATTTGCTTTTTGACGGACGAAAGGGAAGACATCCGGGTGCGTCATTAAATCAAATAAAGCATGACATTCATGCCCATTCAATTCACGTTTTTTCAACATAGAACTCCCTCCTGGGCAGGGCAGTCCCGTAAATTCGTTCCTACCCTCGAAATTTTTTAAAGTTGCATAAAAAATTTCGGGGTGGGAATCGAACCCACTAGAACCAGCCAAGCAACAGACTGGTGGCGCACCATTTGCCTTCCCTCAATTATGAGCTGTATTTAATTTTCATTATTTCTAATGACATCATACAAAAAAAAACTTCATTTGGAAATAGGAAAATAAAATTTATTTTATGACTTTTTTCGACTTAATTTGACACATTTCTTTAGCATATATATATGTACATTTTAATGAATATCTGAAACTTTTGGAGTGATTAACCGTATAATAGAGATTAGTAGAAGGGAGGAATATGTATGGAAGATAAGAACGAGAGGTTATTTGCAGCGGCAATCTATATTTCAAGTTTTTTCTCGGCGGTGCTTGGTCCTTTAATTATTTGGCTTATTAAAAAAGATGATTCGTCATTTGTAGATTTTCATGGAAGGGAATATATGAATTTTTTTATTTCTTATACTATTTATAGTTTAATTGCATCTGTGCTCATGATTATTTTAATTGGTTTTGTGCTTTTGCCGATTATTGGATTTCTCGCACTAGTATTTACAATCATTGGCGCAATCAAAGCATATGATGGGCAAATATATCGAATTCCATTTGTCATCCGTTTTTTAAAATAAAATGATCTGGTGATCGCCAGGTTTTTTTGTCTATCAAATCAGCTGGTATAAACCCTTCTTGCATTTCATATAATGGAGTCACACTCCAAAGCAGGGGGAGCCATATGAACATTAGAAACCACTATTCTGGCATGGCCCGTTTATACATTCATCAATCCATTTTGTATACAATTTTTCTTACTATAGTAGTTCTTCCATGTTTAAAGAAAACGCATATTTTCCCTGTTATTGGTACAGGGATATTTATATTAGCCAGTATTGTTTATTATTTTTTTCGATATTTATATTTTTCATTTAAGGTCAATGCTTTACCAAGACCCCATTTTGCCAAGCAGCAAGGATCTGTCTATTTTTTGATCATGCCGTCACCAGTTTCTGCATACCATTGGAAGTTATTCTCTAGTAATGGGATTTGTAAATTTTCTATAGTAGCGGTAACAGGCAAAGAGAAAAAATCCAAAATAAAAGCAACTAACTCCAAGAAAGCACGGGTTTTAAGGGTAATGGACCATGAAAAAAATATGACATGCCTCGCCTTTAAGGAAAAGCATTCGTTTCATTTGTACACAGAAGGAAATGAACTGTTATTTAGTGCTAAAAAACAGAATAAACGAGAATTTTATGGGAGTAATGGATTGGATCGTTACCAATATAAAAAGATGGCTTATAATTTTGTTGTTACAAAAAACGGAAGAAAAATCATGACAATTTCACAAGGATTAATGCCAACAAGGTTACAAAAACTCTTTTATGCGAGTACTCCTGTCGTAACTTTTGATAGCAATATAAAAGATTATGAACGCCATTTTTGTTTAGCCCTATTTTTCCGATAATCAATTCGACTCTCCCTCTTTAATCATTTGCAGCACTTGATGAAAAGGTTGGGTCTTTTTGCTATGGAAAAATAACGAAAATGGATCACTGAAAACCTCTATTCTCTTGAGTACTGTCTCCATTGTAAAATCGTCCGGGATTAAGTGATCATTGACCTCATGCCAGAATAATGGCGCTGCTACCAGATTATCGGAATTATTTCGAACTGAGTAGGGAGCGATAATCGTTTTCCCTTCTGCATGTTGGATAAAATCAATATAAAGTTTTTTTGCCCGATTTCTTTTCAATCTTTCAATGGTGTAAGATTGCGGATCATAGGTAATGAGAAACTTGGCAATAAATTCCGTAAAATGACGGGTATCCTCCCATGTGTAACGATTATCAGGTAATGGTATATAAATTTGCATTCCTTTATTACCAGATAGCTTGACAAAACTAGTCAGTTTCAATTGATCTAGAACGTCTTTTAGGATTAATGCAGCTTTCCTTGCTAACGAGAAATATTCCCGTGATGGCGGATCCAGATCTAATACAATTTCACTGACAAATTGGCTTTTGATCGTTTGAAACGGAATATGGAATTCAATTGCCAGTTGATTTCCTAACCAGATCAATGATTTTAAATCATTACAAACAATCATCTCATTTGACTCATACATATGGGATTGAACAAAGGACGGAGCCGATTCCGGTATACTTTTTTGATAAAAAGCTTCGCCAAACTCTCCATGGGGGGCACGAATAACGGTCAATAGCCGATCTTTTAAAAACGGAAGCAGAAATGCTGAACTTTTCTTTAAATAACGAAGATAATCCAATTTCGTTATCGAGTTTTTATGCCATAACTTTTTTTCCGGATGTGTGATGACCACCTCCTCCGGAAAAGCTGCTTCAGAAGCCAAAAAATGTTCATATGTACACTGTTCATGGTCTAAATCAAGACGAAGATTCTTAAAATAAGGCTCACGAAGCTGCTCACCTTTCCATTCTAAATAATGGAGGTCTAAACATATTCCAGGTTGAATTTGTATCAAGCTATCTTTGCGTTCATTGAAATTACGGATGATTGATTCCCGCAAAGCATTTTTGGTTTCTGAATTTAATCCATTTACAAATAGTCCTAATGAGACGACTTTTTTGCTTTTCCAAACGCCGACGTGAAAAAAGCCATTATTATCATCAAATGCTGTGAGAAAGCAGGAGACAGTTTTCCAGTTCTTTATTTTTATCCAAGCTGACGTTCTTTTTCCTTCTTCCCAAACGCCATTAGCTAGTTTAGCAACAATCCCTTCACTATCATGGTCCTTCACTATTTCTTTTATTTTTTTATATGACTTAAAATGTGAGACAATTTTAAAAGGGCAAACTAATGAATCGAATCGTGTAAAAATAGTTAATAATTCTTCCTTTCTTTTCAAATAGGGAAGAGAGCTGGTGCTCTTATCAGCAACAGATAATAAATCAAATGCAAGATACGTACATGGTCTATCAGCAGCAGCCTTTTCAATTTTATCCTTCGATCGCAATCTCCCTCTTATCTGGATTTGCTCAAAATTTGCTTTCCATTCATTTTCTAATATACATAATTCACCATCCAAAATTAGAGGAAGAGAGTCAGAAACAGCTTCTTGATATTGGAGTAGAAAGGACTTAATTTCAGGAAATTGAGGTAATAGGTCCTTCCCGTTTCTGCTCCATAAAAAACACTCATCTTTTGTCCATACCAGAATACCGCGAAAACCATCATATTTAATTTCGTATAGCCATTCACCTTGAGCGGGAGGCTTGAATGCTAAAGTAGGAAGCATAGGTTTCAAAAACGAACACACCTTTTTTATGTTTTGTCTAGTATGCCCCTGAAGCTTCAATATTTACCATAAGTTGTTGTGTGTACAGAGATATAACTAGTCAAAACTAATAAAAAAGAAAAAGGTGATTATATGCATACAATGTGGAAGGGAAGTATCAGTTTTGGTCTAGTTAATATCCCGATAAAGCTGCATGCAGCTACGGAAGATAAAGATGTGAAATTTCGTTCTCTTCATAAAGAATGTCATACCCCGATTAAGTATGAAAAAATATGCCCAGTATGTGAAAAAGAATTAGATATAAAAGAAATTGTCAAAGGGTATGAAATTACGAAAGGGAAATTTGTCATTGTGGAAGAAGACGAGCTAAAAGAACTTAGCGAAGCAACTGGTGAAAGAGCTGTCGAAATCATCGATTTTATTAAGTTAAATGAAATAGATCCAATATACTTTAATAGAAGTTATTATATGTCTCCTGATGGAGGTGGAATGAAGGCTTATGGACTGTTACGGAAAGCGTTGACTGAATCGGAAAAAGCAGGCCTTGCCAAGATAATCATACGATCCAAAGAGCAACTAGCTGTAATTCGCGTTTTCGGAGGCACATTATTAATGGAAACCATTCACTTCCCTGATGAGGTGAGAAAAGCTGCAGATGTTCCGAATGTTCCAGCTGCCGATGAAGTGTCAAAAAAAGAAATTGACACGGCCATTTTACTTATTGATCAGTTAACGACTACTTTTAATCCAGAAAAATATCATGACGAATATAGATCGAAGCTACTTGAATTGATCGAAGCCAAGAGAAGTGGGCAAGAATTGGTTACGGTGAAGGAAAAAGCACCTGCCGCCAATATGACGGATTTGATGGCTGCATTACAGGCATCCATTGATAGAACGAAACCTGCTGCTAAAAAAACCGTTAGAAGAAAAACAGCGAAGAAGGAAGCACAGTCCAAATAAAAGATAAGTTCCATTTATTTGTGTTTATGTTAATATAGAGAAAAAAATGGAAGAGGAATTTTATGAACACACAACAAAAAGCTAATGATTTTCCATTAATCAGTATTGTAATTGCATTAGTGGGCACAGGGATTTTTCTATTTCTTGCAGCGACATTAAATAGTTCAGCCCTAGAACGTTTTGACTTATCGATTATTAAACCAGTTCAAGCAATGATCAGTCCATCATTAACCACATTCTTTCTATTCATTACCTTTTTTGGTTCCGTTAAGGGAGTCGCATTAATGACAATCGTATTTTTTAGTATTGTCTTTTTCACAAGAAATCGCTTATTAGCTCTTTATTTAGTTATTTCAGTTGCCATTGGAGCAGGCGTTTTCAACCGACTGTTAAAAGCAATTTTCAAAAGAGAGAGACCTGACATTTTGCAACTCGTTAAAGAACATGGATTTAGCTTTCCAAGTGGACATGCAATGGGTTCGGTCATATTTTTTGGTGGTGTAATTTTTGTACTATACAAGATGTATGGATGGAATCGAACTGCATTAACCGGGAGTATAATTGCAAGTGTACTCATCATCCTTATCGGTTTAAGTCGTATTTATCTTGGCGTTCACTATCCGAGTGATGTAATTGCCGGTTACGCTGCAGGAACCTTATGGATAGGGATAGGCAGTATAATTTTTGGTTTAGTTGAAAAAAATAGGAAAGCGCTAACATAATAGTTGAAAGTTAAAAATAAACTGTTATAATTTTAGACAAAGACTGGGGGTGGCCGTTGGACAAATAATAAAAAAAGCTGGAGCCAATTAGTTTTTGGCGAAAAATGCAGAAAAAAGTTTTCGCCCATTTTCTTGCTTTTTAAATTTAACTCATGTATTATAAGAATGAACTTAATTACAGTTTCAAAATAAAGGTTATATATTAACCTTTAATCATAAGATCCTTTTTCCTCCAATGGCTGAAAATATTCAGTACATTGTTTTGCTAAGACAAATCTCACTGGCACGGCCTAGGAGCCGTAAGGACGAGAGAGAGGAAGGGCTTTCGTTGTTTTGGATTTACAAAACGACCAATTATTATAAGTAATCCTGTCATTACCACGCAACACCCGGCTGCATTGTTTAATATTAATAAGTATGTATGGAGTTAAATTCGCATGTTATAATGAATATCTACTCCAGGATGTGGGTATTGTTTATAATATGTGAATTTTTATTTACACCGTAAATATGAGTAACATATTAAAAAATTTTTGGAGGTTTTTACCAATGGCTACAGGAACAGTAAAATGGTTTAACAGTGAAAAAGGATTCGGCTTCATCGAAGTTGAAGGCGGAAACGACGTATTCGTACACTTCAGCGCTATTCAAGGCGAAGGTTACAAAACTCTTGACGAAGGTCAACAAGTTGAATTTGAAATCGTTGAAGGACAACGTGGCCCACAAGCTGAAAACGTTGTTAAACTATAATTAAGTTCACTGAAAAACTGCCCCTTGGGGCAGTTTTATCTTTATAAAAAAAGCAGCCGATTTGGCTGCTTTTTACTATTTATGTCATTAATTCACAAACTGTTTTTTCTATAGCTCATCAAAGCCATTTAGATCACTAGTCTTCGTATATTGCCGGGATTTTTGTTCAAAGAAGTCCGTTTTCGTATCATCGAAATTATCCACGTATGCACGAATCCATTTCATTGGATTTTCTGTAAATCCCTCGTATATATCACTCAACCCTAATAATCTCAGCATTTTATTAGCTCGATACTTTATATATCCTTCCATTTCAATAAGGTCAATCCCATCAATGCCACCTAGTACATACCAACTCCATGTTGTTTCTTGTTCAACCGAATGACGAAATTGATCATATACCCAGTTAGTAAATTCACTCGTATTATAGTTCGGATTTTCTGCTAAAGTAGCACGGAATAAGTCACTGATGAAACGTCCATGCTGCAGCTCATCGCGATTTATATAAGAAATCATTGTCGAAGTTCCAACCATTTTTTGATTTCTAGCAAGATTATAGAAAAAGGCAAAGCCGGAATAAAAGAAGAGACCTTCAAGTAATGATGTATAAACCATTGCCTTTAGTACATTTAATAGAGTAGGACTTTCCGCAAATTCATTATAAACTTCCAAAATTCGTTCATTCCGCTTCAATAAAACACCATCTGTTCTTCCAGTTTCAAATGACTCAATTTGTTTATCCAGCGTTGTAACGGAAGAGAGAACATATGCATAGCTGTGATTATGTTCGCTCTCCTGGTCAGCAATCGTAGACATAATTGACTTGACGGATGGATCGGTAGATAAATTTGAAATTCTTGAAGCTACATCTGTTTGCGGGCCATCTAGTGTTGCTAGCAAGCCAATGATTTTTAAAAACGCATCCTGTTCCTGGTGCGATAATGTAGGGAACTGCTTAGTATCTTGTGTCATATCAACTTCGCTTGCACGCCAAAACAATGCGCGAATTTGCTCCCGATGTTGATAAAAGTGGGGGTAGGCAATATCGTTCCAATTTAAAATTCCGCTTGCTTTACCTCCAAATAAAGCAGTTGACTTATTAGGGTTGGTTGGCTCTAATACTTTTACTTTTTCAAGTAGTTCATACAATGCGTCAGCACTCCTTCCGTCCAAGAGATCACCTTTTCTTCTTGAGCTCCTCTTGGACTTTGTTCAATTTTTAAAGGTTCATATGATGATTGATAAAACTTTGCTAATTTAACAGCAGCATGACAAAATAACAAATCGCCACCAAATTGAGTATCACCTGTCCCGAAAACAAAAACAGTGGGGGGCTTATAACCGATTTCATATATAAAATCTTTCACTACCTCTGGCGTAGAGCCTTTTCCCCAAGTAAAAGAACCAATCATCATTACATCGAAGAGTGAAGGATCCGGAATGCTTCCAGATCCTATTCGGTATACATAGACGTCTTGGTTTTCTTTTAATAATTTTTTTTCTATAAGCTCTGCAACTTCCTTCGTATTTCCACTAAAACTTGCGTAACATATTAAGATTCGCACCAAACACAGTCCTCAATGTCCGACGCAGTAGAGCGGACGTAATACGTTGTTTTCATTCCTGAATCCCAAGCTTGTAAATGTAAATCAAGCATCACTTTCGCCTTGATATTGTTCGGAACATAGAAGTTGAAAGAAATAGATTGATCAATATGACGTTGCCTAGCTGCATTTTGCTGAATCGACCAGCGTTGATCAACAATATAGGCAGAACGTCGGTAAATATCATACGTATTGTGGTCCAAGTCTGGCGCGACGACTGGGAGTTTAAAGTCTTTCTTTTCTTCGTGATAGAAAGGTTTAAAAATTGGGTCAATACTCGCTGTCGAACCAGCGATGACGGACGTACTTGAATTTGGTGCTACAGCCATTAAATATCCATTTCTAATTCCGTGTTCAGCTACTTCATTCATCAGCTGCTTCCACGAATTTGCATTGTCTCCGGTTAAATAACCGCGTTGTTCGAAGTATTTGCCTGTTTGCCAATCGCTGCCTTTAAATTTTGGATAGGCACCTTTTTCTTTTGCTAAGTCAATGCTAGCTTTAATGGTTAGTTGGGCGATGCGTTCGTAAAGTTCTTCAGCGAATGTAACTGCCTCTTTCGATTCCCAGGGAATTCCTTTTAATGCTAATAGATGATGCCATCCGAAAGTACCCTGCCCAACGGCTCTATATTTTTTATTCGTTATCGTCGCTTGTTTGACATCAATCGTATTTAAGTCGATCACATTATCTAGCATCCTCATTTGAATGGGAATGAGGCGCTCTAGCACATTTTCCGGAACAGCTTTTCCAAGATTAATAGAAGAGAGGTTACAAACAACAAAATCACCGGCTTTTTTATAGGTGATGATTGTGTCACCGTCTACTGTTTCATCATATTGAATCGTGGGGGACTGATTTTGCAAAATTTCTGTACACAAATTACTGGAATAAACCATTCCTTCATGCTTATTCGGGTTTTTTCGGTTTACCTCGTCCCGGTAAAACATGAAAGGAGTACCAGTTTCTAGCTGTGATTTCATAATTCTTGCCATAATTTGAATCGCAGGAACCTTTGTCTTATTAATTGCATTGCTTTGAACACATTCCTCATATTTTTCCCTAAAACTGCCTTCACCTTTTTTCTCGTCATAAAAATCTTCTAGCGAATAACCCATCACATTTTTAACTTCATGCGGATCAAATAAGTACCAATCGCCGCGCCTTTCTACCTGTTCCATAAAGAGATCAGGCAAGCAAACGCCGGTGAAAATGTCATGTGCCCGTTGACGTTCATCTCCATTATTAAGTTTCAAATCTAAGAATAAGAGAATATCCGCATGCCATACATCAAGATAGACAGCAATGGCGCCTTTTCTGCGGCCCAACTGGTCTACGCTGACTGCAGTATTGTTGAGCTGTTTTACCCACGGCAAAATTCCGGAAGAAGCACCCTTGAAGCCTTTAATTGAACTACCCCGACTTCTTACTTTCCCCATATAGACGCCAATTCCGCCGCCATCTTTAGAGAGCCTGGCAACGTCAGTATTACTGTTATAAATCCCCATCAAAGAATCATCAACTGTATCAATGAAGCAGCTAGATAACTGGCCATGGGCAAGTCCAGCATTCGCCAGAGTAGGTGTTGCAACTGTCATATATAGATTAGATAAAGCCCAATATGCCTCAGCGACGAGTTCGGAACGTTTTTCAATCGGTTCATCCTGCATAAGGTGTAAAGCAATCACCAACCATCGTTCTTGCGGGAGCTCATATGTATTTTTCTGATGATCAGTTGCTAAATATCGTGTTGCTAACGTGTGTAAACCAATGTAATCAAATAATAAGTCACGCTCTGGCTCAATTAAGCTAGCTAATTCAAGGATTTCTGTTCTATTATACTTTTCTAAAATATTCGGTGAATAAATCCCTTTTCCAGCTAAGGTTTTTAATAAACCGTAAAAATCACCGTATTTTAATTCTTTGTCATAGGCACGATTTTGACTTGCCTTCCTATAGAGATCTTGAAGGTAAATCTTTGCAGCATCAAACGTCCATTGAGTGTTTGCTTCATCGACATTTTCTAATGCTTTTTGAATGAGAAGATCAGTAATGTGACTCGCCTTAACCTCATTTTTTGATTCTAAACTTCGAACTATTTTCTCGTTGAAATCCGCTGAATTAATTGACGTAACCCTTTCGATAAAGGAGGATAAACGTTTCCTGTCAAATGCCAACCTTCTATTTCCTTGATCTTTTGTAACCATCGTCGCCATCAATTTCACCTCATTTATAAAATAAAAAAAATCCGCCTCGGGAACGAAGCGGATCAAACGATAGGGAAAAAGACAGAAAAACTTTTTCCCTATCGTTTCATCTTCTTAAGTCCCCGAAGAATTGAAACTCTGACAAGCAAGGTAGGTCTCCTGACTCATGCATCATCCTACTTGGTACCTTCCCGCATCGCAGCCGTGAAGCTAATCGATGCAGTGGCATTTCCGTTCGTACGCATTTACAGTTGCGGGGACAGTTCCGGCATCTCACCGGATTCCCTATTAAGCCCTGGTTGGGCACCTTTACTCGTTGGAATTCAATATGTTGTAGTTATTAAAGTGTTAATCACTAAATATAGTATTTAAAATAATAGTAGCATGTGAAATAAAGATTGGCAACAAAAAACGACATACTTTTCCATATCCTAAAATTATCGGATTGAAAGTAAAATGAAAGTTTACTTTTTCCACTTCGAGGCTTATTATTGTTTAGGGTATCGAAATAAATATCTGGGGGCAACTGAAAATGACCTGGACCTTCAAATGGGCAAATAAGTGGAAAAAATATAACAGTAATATTAGAAATGCTTTTTACGCAAATATCTTTAGTCAAATAGGCCTTGGTGTTTTCATGGTCATTTATAATTTTTACATACGTGAACTCGGCTTTCCGGATCAAATGAACGGGCAGGTCATTTCGATGACTGCACTCGCGACGGCCATCATTTTGATTCCAGCTGGAATATTAAGTGACCGAATTGGTCGGAAAAAAGTCATTTTATTTGGAATGGCATTAACCGGACTATCACTGTTTTTTAGAAGTATTATTGAACCTCAGTCTTTTTTATTAGTTGCTGCTTTTGGCACCGGGTTGACCCAGGCTTTTATTCAAGTATCAATTATTCCTTTATTAGCCGAAAATTCCCGATCTGAAGAGCGCGTTCAATTGTTTGCTCTCCACTTTGGAGTAATGACCGCTTCTAATGTAATCGGAAATCTTTTTGGAGGATTTATGACGGATACACTTGGTTCGGTATATTCACCATTGATGAGTATTCGGGTTACATTAATGATCGGTTCAATTATTTTTTTTATTGGGTTATTTCCTTTATTAAAAATTAAAGAGGAACGAAAACCGAGTCTTGTGAAAGATGCAAAACAAAGTTTAGGAAGTTTAAATAACTTAAAAATTCAAAAAAACAATGTGAAATTGATCATTTTATTCGCTGTCGCTCAGCTTTTAATAGGATTTGGAGCAGGGCTCGTCATCCCTTATTTAAATTTATATTTTGCAGATCGTTTTCACGCGTCGAACGCTTCGATTGGATTAATCATTTCTCTTGGCCAAGCAGCAACGGCAGTGGCGATGTTTATTGGTCCTGCAGTCGTTAGGAGAGTAGGTGAGGTCAGGGCTGTTGTTTTACTTCAGCTAGCTTCGTTGCCATTTCTATTATTGACTGGTTTTACAAACAGCTTGCTACTGGCAACCATTGGCTTTTTATTTAGGCAAGCTTTAATGAATGCAGGAAATCCGATTCAGATGTCGTTAATGATGTCAAAAGTCGATGATTCCGTCAAAGGATTTGCCAATTCGGTGAACCAAATGGTATTTAATTTAGGCTGGGCATTAATGGGGCCTGTTTCGATGGGCCTCGTAGCCTATTACGGATCTTATAACGGTTATGCGCTCGTCTTTTCAATTACTTGTATTTTGTATTTATGCGGATCGATTTATTTTTACATTGTATTTAAATCGATTCATAAAGATCGAAAAAGAATCACTAATGTGATTCAAAACACTTAGTACATTAGAGAATTCTAAAAATGCATAAGATTCCTGCTTGACAGTTTATTTTTGTTGTGATATGATGAATTCAATCCTTAACAATTAAATAATACCTTATCAAGAGTCGGGGTAGGAAACTGGTCCTGTGATCCCGCGGCAACCATTGCTATTTGAAAAACAATTAGCGAAAAGGTGCTCATTCCAGCAAGCGGATATAGCTTGGAAGATAAGGGAGAGACCGATACATACCATAAAACCTCTTCCTTAATTGAAGAGGTTTTTTTGTCTGTTAAGGAAATTATAAAATACCACCGTGTGGATAAGTTGCAAGAAGGTGTGTAGTCGTCCAGTTCCAGCGCCTAGCCCCTCGAGGTCAAATAACCTGAGCCAATAAAAGTCAAGACCGGACTTTTCCTGTCTCAGAACATTTGCTTGTCGGGGCTGATCAAGGCGCTTGCGCATTTGTTCACTGTTTAGGATGCAAAAATAATTGACCTTGCAGTTAGCCTTTGTTTTACTAAATAATCTTAGGGGGAAAGAATCATGACAACAGCACAAAAAGTAGATAGCCTTTATAAAAAATCAAATTTTAGCAGAATTACAGAATTGAAGGAATATGCACCAGAACAATTTTCAGCGTTTTTTAATTTTAATGGAAAAGCACTTGCTGAAGGAAAACTATCCGTTAAATTGAAAGAACTTATTGCGGTGGCAGTAGCTCATGTTACAGGGTGTCCTTATTGTATAGATCTTCACGTAACAGAAGTAAAAAAAGCGGAAGCTACAAAAGAGGAAGTGGCAGAAGCTATCTTCGTTGCAACAGCATTAAAAGCTGGTTCTGCACTTGCACACGGTGTAAATGCATTGAACTCATTTGACGGTCAAAAAGATGATGAACTGTATAAGGCTGAATACTTTAATAGAATTGCTGAATTTTCAAAATTAAGCGGAGATGCATTCAAAACATTTATTGATTTTGATCAACAGTCATTGAAAGCTGGAAAACTAAGTGTGAAAGAAAAAGAACTGATTGCAGTGGCAGTTGCCCATACAACAGGATGTCCATACTGCATTGATCTTCATACGAAAGCTGCAAAAAAAGCAGAAGCAAGCTTAGAAGAAATATCAGAAGCAATTTTTGTTGCAGTTGCGCTTAAAGCTGGATCAGCGCTTGCCCATAGTGTGAATGCTTTAATTGCTTATAATGAATAAGTTTAAATGATTGGATAGCTGTCCTACTGCGTCGGTATTTTTTCGATGTTAGGACCGCTTTTTTCATTGTTATTAATTTATCAGCTTTGGACGGCCTAGTTTCGGCTGCGGAATACACTTTTCCACCAACAATGAATAACCTGATAAAGATTCTTCAAATTGTGGGAGGAAGGGTAATGCTTGGGAACACTATAGGAATTTTGCTATCAAGGCGGGAATGGAATAAATTAAACCGTGCAAATTTTGATCTTGAAACTTCTTTTTATCATTATGCTAAAAAAGGAGAAGAGCTCAACCTTGAAGTTGTATTTATTCCCATAAATAATATTTCTATCACGGAAGGAAAGGCCGAAGCAATAGTAATAAAAAATAATACAATAATACACAAAGGGATGGTTAACATTCCCTCGATTATTTATAATCCAACAAAATTCAACCGAAAAACAAACATTAAAATGATAAGAGAACTATCGCAGCATCCTAATGTTCACTTAATAAATGAACACCATGTCTTGAAAGACAAGTACGTTTTTGACATCATTCAATCTCAACCCGAATTGCAAAAGTATGTAAATAACGAAATATATCAAACGGATTCTTCTATTACTTTTTATTTATTGGGTCAAAAAAATATGAAACAACAATGGGAAGTTTTTATTATATTTGCAAAAGATTTAGATGAAAAAAAATATTCGTATGAAGACGCCTATCAATTAATAAATAATAATCATACTGAAAAGGAAAATAAAAATGTATTACTTAATGAGATTAGCCAAAATATATTGAGCATCATCCAGTACTATTACCCTGGCCTTAATGAAATTGGTCTTCAATTCATCTTAAACCAGGATGGCGAAGTAACATTAAAATCATTTTGTACTAAAAAAAGCATAGAGAAGGATCTTTTCGGTTGGAATCAACAATTATGGAAAAAAATTGTGGAATGGCCAATTGAATTAGCTTATGAAATTAAGCTGAAAAATGAATATTTGAAAGAGATTAATAATCAAAATGAACATGAAAATGATAAATTTCAACCAAGCTTGTATCTAGAGGGTACAGATTATCATGTTTGGGTGAAATTTGAACCATTTCAAGATGATGAAATGATTATAAAAGTCCCTAAAGGAATTTTGAAACATAAACTAAATCAACTATATGATATACAATTTGGGGTAAAAAAAGAAACATGTGTTTATTTTATCAGCAAAGAAACTGCTTATTTACGTAATAATTGTTACGAATATCCGCTTGTCATTTTCGTTTCATCATCACTAGTTGAACGCATGCGAATTCCATTAAATTTAGTATATCAATTAAAAATATCTAATGAAAAAATAATGATTGGGCCAACAATCGGCTTTTTATTAGGGGAAAAAAACCAGTTGTATAATCCAGAATACATGAAAAAATTTTCTGATCGATTTGGTAAATATGAAAAGTTTGGCGGCTTAGCAATCGCCTTTTCGACTCGATCAATCGATTGGAACGAAAAAATTGTATATGGAATGATTTACGATCCAAAGCAAAAAAAATGGATTTACAATTCTGCACCTATCCCGTCCACCTTATATCGAAGAAACTTTCATCAAAATAAAAAAACCATAAAACAATTAAGGGACATAACAGAGAATCAATTATTTAACTCCCATCACTTCAAAAAATCCGATCTATATAATCTCCGGGAAGACCTCGAAATTAGTGACCATTTGCCTGAAACACACATATTGGACGATATGGACAAATTAATAGAGTTTATCAATTTAAAACAAAAAGTTATCCTTAAGCCGGTAAGTTTATCACGTGGGCGTGGGATATTTATTATTGAAAAAAATAAGGAAGAGCTTGAAGGATTTATATTATATGATTATCGGAAAAAGTATAGAGTTCGCCATCTCCTAAGTGATTCAATAGCATTTCATGACATGTTGGAAAGCTTAGGCATCTTTAAACAAAATTACTTGTTTCAAACGTATATTCCTTTGTTAAACGTAAATGAACGACCTTTTGACGTTAGAGTGGTGATGCAAAAATATAAAAAAAACAAATGGGTATGTTCAGGGATTGAATGTAGGATTGCTGGTGAAAACGAGGACTTAACGAATATAGCAAGAGGCGGAAAAGCAATGACGTTGGAGGAAGTAATTCAAGATTCTGGTAAAAACCTTTCTTATTCCAAAATAAAAAACAAAATGCTATTAATTTGTCATGATTTTTGTGATTTAATGGATAAAAAAGAAGAGCACTATGCTGAGTTTGGGTTAGATATCGCTTTAGATGAACAAGGATATCCTTGGCTTTTAGAGGCGAATATTTTTCCGAGTTTTAAAGGATTTAAAGATATTGATTTTGATATGTACTTAAAAATTCGTTATCAGCCTCTTTTTTATGCTGTGAAATTACAAGGATTTGACGTCTTAGAAGAGGAGAGTGTTTTCGATGAAGTTTACAATCAAAATCAGTGATACTTCTAGCGAAACGATCTCCCTCCACTCTAAAGTTTTGGATAATTTATCATTATCTGCCCACAGAGAAATTTTGATAAGTATAGGTGCTTTGAAAGCAACAGTAACACTTGCGGAACACCACGAACAAGAGTCCATTATATTTATATCGAAGGATATTTTTACAACATATTCACTTCCGGATTTCCTTGAATATGAAATTAGAGTAAAGGACGACATTTTGTTTGTCGGTCCTGTCATCGGTTTGCTAATTAAAGGGAAAAAGGCTGAAATGAACAAACAAAGAATGAAGATATATAAAAATTATCTTCATGAATACAGCTATATAAATGGGCTCATTCTGCTTTTGACCTCAGATGAAATTAATGTTAAAAACAAAACCATTTATGGATATGTCTATCACCCAATTGAGGAGGAGTGGGTGGAAGGAAATTTTCCTTTCCCATCAGTCGTGTTTTGCCGAAAAGCGATAAAAGATACTGATAGAAGTAAATTAAACCAATTAATTGGAGAAGAATTCTTTAATTCACATGTTTTTAATAAGTGGGAAATGTGGGAGTGGTTTTCGGCAATTGAATCATTGAGCAACTATCTGCCCGAAACCGTTCAAGCAAAAAATATTAGCAATGTGAAGCAACTATTAGAAAAGTATGAAACGATTTTTATTAAACCCATTTCAGGTATGCAAGGAACGGGAATTTATCAGCTTGCCAAACAAAAGGAAGAGTATCATTTAAAGTACCGGTTAAATGGCAGAAATACTACAGCCGTTTTAGATAGCTGGCAAACAGTGGAGCATTTTTTACGAGATGAGCTTAATCTTGAAAAATATATTGCTCAAAAAAGACTTACTTTACTGAAAAATAATAATAGAGTAATAGATTTTCGAATTATTGTATTAAAAGATGCTAACGGCTCATGGTTTGTTCCGGGAATGATAACTAGATTTGGAGCTGAAGAAAGTATTGTAAGTAATATTTCAAGTGGTGGATCAGCGGAAAAAGCATGGAGTACTTTAATGAAGATTTATAATGATGACGCAAAAGAAGCTTTTAAAAAGTATAAAGAAATGGAACAGCTTGCTATTTTATGCTGTGCGACATTGGAACTAAAAGGGCTCCATTTAGCTTATGTAGGTATGGATGTTGGTATGGATGACAATAAAAATCTATGGGTCATTGAAATAAATAACCGCAACCCTGATATGACCATTGCATTGGATGCGGAAGACAAACAGCTTTATTATCGAATCAAGTCAGCTCCATTATTTTACGCTAAATGGTTAGCTGGTTTTGGGGGTGAAAAGAGATGAACCTTTATTATATTCAATCCGAACAAACATCAACTTCTACCATGTCAATCAATCAAGACACTGCGGTAAGTCTTGGAATTAAAAACAATCAGAAAATTCATTTGTCATATGGGAAACGAAAACATCAAGTGTTAGTTATTATCTCTAACTTAACCGACCAAAATACGCTCCAAATTAGTGAACAGGTGATACAAAAACTTTTGATTGATTCGAAAGTAAAATATGAAGTTGCTTTTAAAAACTCAGAGCTAATCATTGGACCTGTTATAGGATTATTATTAGGAAGATCAGAAGCAAAATTAACAAAAAACATGGACCGATTTTTAATATATACAATGATATACGAACAAATTAATGGTGTCCTGTTTGTATTTAGTGAAGAGGAAATTGATTTTTTACGAGAGCAAATCACAGGGTATGTATATGATCCACATTCAGCAAATCATTGGAGAAAAGTTGAATTGCCTTTCCCTGGGGCGATTTTTCGACGGGTGGAACTTTCTAAGAAAACACTAGCTGGTCTTATTAATATCATGGGCAGAAGCTTTTTCAATTCTTACTACTTTGACAAATGGCAGTTTTGGAATTTACTTTCTCCATATAAGGAACTTAGGGACCATCTTCCTGAAACAACAAATAACGTGAATATACAGCAGCTTGATCATTTTATTGGAAAATATAACGGTGTTTATTTGAAGCCTAAAAATGGTTCAAGAGGGTATGGTATTCATTATATTGAAAAAAAGGATAATCAATATGTAGTCATAAAGAATTATGATAATGAAGTGAAGTATATGTCAAAGGATGAAATGTCCAAATATATATCGAAGCACAAATATTACTTATTACAGCAGCCGATACGACTTCATACATTTGAGGATAGAAAAGTGGATTACCGAGTAATATTGCAAAAAAGTGAAACCGGTTTCTGGCCCTGTACTGGTATTATTGCAAGGTTCGGAAAAACGAATGCGATTTCATCCAATTTCAAAGCAAGTGGTTTTGCGAAGGAAGGTGCAGACGCATTAAAACTTCAATTTGGATACGATGATTTAAAAGCTTTTCAAAAATATCAAGAAATCATTCATGTTTGTAAAAATATTGTAGCAAAATTAGACCAAGTTGGTGAAGGAGCTTATGCCGATTTAGGCATTGATATTGGTATTGATCAAGACGAAAAGATATGGGTAATCGAGATGAATAAAAGACCTGATCATGATTTTCCATTAATAATTAAAGACAAGAAAATGTATTATATGGTAAAGACAAATCCAGTGTTATTTGCTAAGTCAGTCGCAATGGGAAGCAATGATTAATGTTCAGCATGAAAGTAGGGAAGAAATTGGAGATAAAAAATATAATAGAGAACGGCTGTTTTGATTTGCATTTACACACAACTGCTTCAGATGGAAGTTTTCCTCCGAGTGAAGTTGTGAAAATGGCTGCGCAAAAAGGTATAACAACGATTGCCATTACGGATCATGATACAACTGATGGGATTAACGAGGCTTTGGAAGTGGGAAGAAAATTAAAGATAACTGTTATACCTGGTATCGAATTAAGCACGAAGTATAAAGGAAGGACCATAGATATTTTAGGCTATCATATTCATGAATCAAAAGAGTTATCAGATGTTTTACAGAAAATGAGGGATCATCGTTATAATCGCTCTCAATTAATTGTAAACAAGTTTTGTGAACTGGGGATGACGATTACCTCTGAAGATGTTCAAAAATATAGTAAAGGAGACGTAATTGCCCGCCCTCATATTGCAAAAGCAGTCGTTGATAAGGGATATGCAAAAAATACCCAAGAAGTATTTGATCTTTATTTAGGTGATGGAAAACCATGTGCGGTGGATAAAATGGTACTCTCTCCCGAAGAAGGGATAAGGTTGATTCACAATGCCGGCGGTACAGCTGTCTTAGCGCATCCTTTACTAATTCAAGATGATTCGATAGTAGAAGAGTTAATGCAGCTCTCATTTGATGGAATAGAAGTCTGGCATCGCAAACATCGCAATGAGGACATCATCAAGTATAAAAGCCTAGCAAAAAAGTATAAAAAACTAATAACAGGCGGCTCAGATTTTCATAATGAAGATCATACGATTGGGGAGTTTGGATTCGAATTTTAATATCAAAAGAGCTGGTTTCAAAAGAAACAGCTCTTCTTTATCAATCTTTTAATCCTTTTAATAAGATTTCAATCACTTCGGGCCGACTAAACTCAGGAGGTGGTGTAATCCCATTACGTAACATTTCTCGAACCTTTGTCCCTGATAAGTGTAAATGGTCTTTTTTGTCATGTGGGCATGTTTTACTAGAAGCCATACTTTTGCATTTTGTACAATAAAAGCTATGTTCAAAGGCGAGTATCGTGATGCCAATGTCCTCAAAACTAAATTGAGTAAATATCTTTTGAGCATCATAAGTACCATAGTAATTACCTACTCCAGCATGATCTCTTCCGACGATAAAATGTGTGCAGCCATAATTTTTGCGGACAAGGGCGTGAAAAATTGCCTCTTTTGGTCCGGCGTATCTCATCGCCGCCAGAAATACTCCTAAGAATACCCGGTCAATCGGATAATAGTTCTTTAATAATACCTCATAACTATTCATACGAATATTTGCTGGAATATCATCTGATTTAGTTTCACCTACTAAAGGGTTTAAAAACAAGCCATCAACCGTTTCTAATGCTGTCTTTTGAATGTATTCATGTGCTCTATGAACAGGATTTCTTGTTTGGAATCCGACAACTGTGCTCCAATGTTTATTTGCAAATTCTTTTCTTGTTTCTGAAGGAGTTTTGTAGTAATTACTAAATTCAGGTTTTTTTGGCGGAAATTTTGTTAATTTAATTGGTCCTGCTGCATATACATTTGGCCGATTTAAAAGTTTTTTTACCCCGGGATGATCGGGATCGGTTGTTTGATACACTTTTTTAGCTTCCACTATTTTATTTGGTGCAAAAAGTTCTTGCAGTTGTAACACACCGTAAGTTTCATTATTAAAGGTTAGCCTTACCGTTTCTCCGATCGTTAGCTTTTGTGCAGCTTCTTCAGAAACTGGAAGGGTAATCGGGATGCTCCACACTATCCCATTTGCTAATCTAATATTCTCTAATACAGATTCATAATCTTCCTTTCCAAGAAAGCCAATAAGTGGACTATAAGCTCCATTGGCTATTAATTCTAAGTCAGAAAGGGCCATTGCATCTATTTCAATTTCACTAGTAAGCTCAGAAGCATTGTAATCTAAATCGATTTGATTCACTAGCTTCCCACCATGAGGGATACTCAATGTCAAAATTAATCACTCCTTCGTATTTAGCTCAAGAGTATCGAAAAGGTAAGATGAAAGGATTTCTACAGCTTCATCTATCGATAATTTATTTGTATCAATAATGATTTCAGGGTTTTGTGGTTCTTCATATGGCTGATCGATTCCTGTGAAATCTTTTATTTCTCCTTTTCTTGCCTTCTTATACAGTCCTTTTGGATCCCGCGTTTCACACTCTTCAATTGAACATTTCACATATACTTCAATAAACTCATCTTGCTTAAATATGGCTCTTGCATTCATCCGCTCTTTTTCAAATGGAGAAATAAGTGCAGCAAGCACTACCACTCCAGCATCCACAAACAGCTTGCCGATTTCGGCTGCTCTCCTAATATTTTCCTGTCTATCCTCAGCAGTAAAAGAAAGGTTACTATTAATGCCGTGACGAAGATTATCCCCATCTAATAAATAAACACTAATGTTCTTTTTGTATAATTCATTCTGAACAGCATTGGCTATGGTTGACTTTCCTGATCCCGATAGTCCGGTAAACCAAATCATTATACTTTTATGGCCATGTTGCTTTTGTCGCTCCTCTTTTGTTAGCGTTGATTGATGCCAAACAATATTTTTATCTGACTCACCATTATTATTCAAGCTACCATGCTCCTTTCAAGTTTATTTATGCTCAACTAGTTTGATTATCTATCGGAGTAAAAAAACTCCATTTGCGGAGATATAGAAAAACACTGCTAATTATTTTCTAATATACAGTTCAGTTTATGGATAGATTAATACATTGGAAACGGCATAAATAAAAAACAAGCATAAACCTATGAAACCATTGCTTTTCAAAATGGGGGTTTTTTCAGCAACTTTCCTATTTCAAATTATAGTATTTCAACATATCATGTATCAGAAAATTGGAAAAATTATTATGTTTTTAGGAAACATATTTAATCCGAAATGGATTCGATTGGGGAAGTGATAATGGAATTAGGAATTATTGGTATGGGACTGTTTGTTGGATTTCTAGTCGGTTTGACTGGAGTAGGGGGAGCGGCACTTTTAACTCCAATATTAATGTTAATAGGGATAAACCCTGTCGTAGCTGTTGGGACCGACCTGTTTTATAATTCTGTAACTAAATTGTTTGGAACAATCCAACATTGGAGACAGAAGACCATTAATGGAAGATTAGTATTGTATTTGTCCTTCGGTAGTATACCAGGTGCGGTGATCGCAATAGTATTACTCAAGGTTTTTGACTTTTATTTTCAAAATCAAGAACATATTATCAAACATTCCATTGGGTATGTTCTCATTTTCGTCGCTGCCGCAACAATTTATCAAAATTTTTTTAGTAATCACTTTAATAAAAAACAGGAGCAAGCTGATCCAATAAAAGGAAAGAAAGTGTTAACGATATTAATTGGTTTTGTTTTAGGATTTATTGTTGGATTAACATCGATTGGATCTGGTTCATTATTTGCACTTGCATTCTTGTACATTTACAGAATTAAAACATCTAAAGTCGTTGGTACAGATATTGCTCATGCATTCGCTTTAGTTACAGTGGCAGGATTACTACATGCAGGACTTGGAAATGTCGATTTTCTATTGGCGGGTAATCTGTTAATAGGATCAATACCCGGCGTACTATTAGGAAGTTCTCTATCTACAAAATTACCTGCAAAACCACTTAGATTCATTATGGCGGTGATCATATTAATTAGCGGCATAAAGATAATACTCTAGTTGGCTATTCTTTGTATAAAGGATAGCCAGCTTTGTTTTCTCTGGAAATTTGAGTTTATGAGAATCATTCATTTTATTTTAAACCGCTTTGTCCCATAACATTCTGTTGAAATCTGCATTTAGTAATATAAGAAAGGAAGGAGGTGTAATAATAGATGAAAGCAAAAAGATTGCGCCGTAAACTACGGAGATGCCGTCGTCACCATCGCCAATGCTTGATTAAGTTGAAAGCTTGTTTAGGTACGTAACTAGTTAATGACTAGAATGAGATAGGCAGAAAAGCCTCTTTTTTGATGGCCTGTTTTTTTTGGAGGATAAATAAGAAAAACCGCCTTCTTTAAAAGAAGTACGGTTATCATTCATTTCTTTAGCGTTCCCAACTAAAATTATCGCCTAAATAATCCTCCAATTTCTCATTATAAGGTTTAAAATATTTAATTAATCTTTCCCTCATATGCTCCTCCATTTTTGGATATGGATGACTTGCTTCCTTCGTATACTCAAAATTCCATTCAGGTAAATCTAAAAATTGACAAACTTGATTTATACCTATCCTTGGATTGCGATAGTAATTTTCACTCTCTAATATCAAAAACTGTTCCCTTGGAAAAAAGTCCATCCATCTTTTCAGTTGATCTACATAATTCCCTCTTGCCAAGTAAGTTCTATTTATGTTTGGCTCAATTATTCCGTTTAATTCCTTGTCGATTGCTTCCTCAAAGGTCAATTTCTCCAATTCCCTCCTTTTAAAATGATGATAGTGGGAATATGCTCTATCGACAGGATTTCTTAACAATACGATTAGTTTTACATTTGGCATGGCATTAAATACTCTTTCGGGGACTTCTGGTATGAAAAGATACCTTGGTGTTGCTTCTCCTGTAACTAAATTAGGTTTATTTATTAATTTCTTTTTGTTAAGTAAAGGGAAATTATTTTTGTACGAATCTATACCTTTACTATACTCATCTTCTTTATCAAAAAAATGAAGCTCTTTCCTTTTGGCGCTTACAATCGATGAATGTTTAACTAGATTTTTATAAAGTGTCGTCGTTCCACATTTCATGGCACCGATAATTAAGAAATCCGGCATCCTTTCGTGTGAAGCTAGGAACTGCTCTTTCTTTTTGCCCACTTGTTAACCTCCTTAATCATTCTCCATTTTCAGATGGGACCCTCAAAATAGTATATGAAAATCAATTCGTTTAGGGATAAGTATTTGCGGAGTTTTAATAGGAATGAACGAAATATTGCCAAAATGAGTCATATTATCTTTAGCATTTGTCCTGTCACAATGAGACAGCGCTTCATACAATGAAACTAGAAATGTAAAAAGTTTATATCTGTCTCTGTATTAATTAAAGGCTGTGTGATATTTTCTAGAAAATTAGGGCGGAAACTAGTATAAGGAAGTGAAGCGAATGGACAATTATAATAAAAAAAATAAATTAGTCATTTTTATGCATATTCCGAAGACAGGTGGAGGGACGTTAAACAGTATATTAAAAAAACAATACGAAGAAACCGAAATAGTACGCAATGGGGGGTTTTGGGGAGACAAAAAACCTTGGAAAAATCATTTTTCGGATAAGCAAATACAAAAGCTTCAATGTATTAGAGGTCATTTTCCATTTGGAATACATGAGCAATTTCCAAAAACATTTACCTATTGTACAATGCTCCGAAATCCTGTTGAACGCGTAATTTCATTATATTATCACATCATAACGAGTCCCCAAAATCGTATGTATCAGAAGGCAAAAAACTTAAATATGAAACAGTTTTTGGAAAAGGATGTTTTTAAAATCCAGACAAAAAATTTACAAACTCGACAATTTTCAGGAGGGGGCTCTCCAGATTTACAATTGGCGAAAGAAAACTTGAAAAACTACTTTTCGGTAGTCGGCATAACTGAAATGTATAATGAATCTTTATTTTTCATGAGTCAGGAATTAGGCTGGAGTAACCTTAACATCAATTATAAAAAGAAACATGTAAACCCCAATAGATTGACAAAAGATCAACTGCCAGAAGAAGTAATTGATATTATTAAGAAAAACAATCAGTTGGATATGGAATTATACGAGTTTGCGAAAAATGCGCTTGAGGAAAAAATAAACAATTTAGACAGTATAACTAAACAAAAACTGGAAAATTTCTCACCATTTTCATAATAGTGGAAGGAAAGATTGAGGGAGGTTAGTATTGATGAAAACGAGTTTGCCAAAAATTTTAATTTCCTGTGTAGGCGAGAATACGGATAAATTTAATTTTCGGGTGTTGACTTTGTTCAAGACCCTTAAAAAGTATGGTGGGAAACTTGCTGAAGCGAAGTCGGTTGCGAACTTCGTACAATCGGTTGACCCTCACGTTGAGAAAGAGTTACAAAATATAGGGGTAAAAGTTAACATAGTGGAGCCTTTTATTCAAGGATACCCTTATGCCAACAAATTAAGGATGCTGGAAATGAAGGAGGAATATGACGTCTTACTTGCACTTGATTGTGATCTGGTCGTCGCAAAAGATTTTTCCAGTGAGATATCCTCTAATTTTATACAGGCCTGTACCCCCTATATGGATCCTCTAACAATCGAAGAGTGGGAGAATTTATTTTCACATTTTAATCTTAAGTTACCTTCTGAAAGGTATGAACTTTTAGGTCCGAACCGTGAAACAATTTCATATTTTAACAGTGGGGTTGTGGCAATACCAAAAATCTACAATGACAAATTATTAACATCTTGGGAAAAGTATATTCATGCGCTATTAAAACTTGATAGTCTATCAAAAGTCAGAACATTTACTGATCAAATTGCGCTATCACTAGCTTTAGCTGACGAAGGAATTCCTAATAAGACGTTTCCTATCGAGATGAATTTCCCAATTCATAACAGAATACAATCAAAATTCAACCCAGATAAAATAGATCCTTATATTATTCATTATCATAATCGTGTAACGAAAAAGAATCTAATTAAAAAATCGGGAAACAAAAAAACTGATAAACATATTAAAAAAATTAATTCTTATATAAATAATGGTGAATCAAAAGATTAAACCGTCTTAATAGTGGGAGGGCAAAGAGCATTTATTTTGCTTTCTGACGAGAAGGATGAAAAAAAGGACAGGCAAAACACCGACAATAAACGATCGGTGTTTTTTTGTAACGAGTAATACACTCTCCACTAATGCCTTCACCATTCACTACATTCTTACATAAATATAATAAATGAAAATTATACAAGCTCAGGAGGCACCTGCATTGACTAAAATCAAAAAAGATGTAATTGTAACCGGGATTCCAAGAGGAGGAACTACATTATCGGCGGCTTTATTGGATAATTTAGAAAATGCAATTTGCTTAAGTGAGCCGTCTTGGCAATCAAGATGGTTTAAAAGAATAAGCGATGCTAATAAGGTAACGGAACTCGTAGTGAATGATTATAAAAAAGTTCGCAGTGATATTATCGAAAATAAACCGATTAAAGATTTCCGTAACGAAAATGGCAGCCCAATTACAAACTATTTTAACGATAAAAAGGACGGAGAACGGGAAAACATTCGAAAACAAAGAGAGGTTACGTTTCAAGTTGAAAATAAAGATTTTTTGTTAGGTATGAAACACAATGCCCATTATACAAGTATACTTCCTCAATTAATAGAGACTGATTTTTTTTCTATTATTGCAATTGTAAGGCATCCAGTTCCAACCATTATGTCTTGGAAATCATTAAATATTCCTATTAGTAATGGCCGATTGCCTCACGGTGAACCATTTTGGAAGGAACTCCGAAATATCACTCGCTCAAAAGATAAGTCACTTGCTCCATTAGTTTCCATTTACGACTTATTTTGTCAGCGCTACCTATCACTTAGTAATGATATTCATCTTCTGAAATATGAGGAAATCATTAAAAATCCCCGAGTTTTTGAACAATTAACCGGTCATTCATACAAGGAAAAAGTTAAACTATCAAATCGAAACAAAAGTAAACACTATAACTCCGCTTTAGCTGATGAAATAAAAAATAAAATTATTAATCATGCTCCACATGCTATAAAACTTTATCCCTTGGACGATGATTCGATTATTAAGAAGTAGGTAAGGGTAACATCGTTTCCATGCGAAAAAAAGGAGGTGGCAACACATGAGCGTTTCTGTAGGAAAGTGGACTAAATATAAGTTGCTTTTGGAAGATGAAAATCTTGCCCCTTATCTTCCTGTAACTAAATTATTTACAGAGGAATCATTATGGGAAATGATGGACATATATGATGAACTAATCATTAAACCATGCTTTGGTCACAGAGGGAAGGGTGTCATTCAAATAACTTCATCCTTAGAAGAGGAATTTGATATTCAAGCTGGAATTGAAAAAATTACTATTCATGGAAAAAAGCCATTATATGATTATTTAAGGGAAAACCACTGCCCTCCTAAAAGACGTTATATCGTTCAGAAAAAGATATCACTTGCCAAGATAACTGATTGTCCATTTGATATTCGAGTGATTGTACAACGTAAAAAAGACTCATTAGAATGGAATGTCACCGGTAAACTTGCCAAGATTGCGCGGGATGGTTTTATCATTACAAGTGCGGCAAAAGAACTTGTACCTTTAGAAGAAGCTATTAAAAGATCATCTTTAAACTCTCAACTATTAAAAACATTGTTAATTGATATAGATCAGGTTTCGTTAACTGCAGCCAGCCAATTAGAAAAATATTATACGAAAACACGCATTTTTGGGTTTGATATGGGAATTGATCAAGATGGGGGAATATGGATTATTGAAGCAAACCTGACACCAAATATTGCTATGTTTAATAAGGTTGAGGATAAAAATGACTATGAAATAATTAAAAGTTATAGAAAAGGTTAAAAAGAGAAGAAGGTAAAAAAGACTTCCATTAGAGGAAGTCTTTTTTACGAATCTTGAGTAATACGCCTACTTCGGTCCTACAGTTTCGTTGCAATTTCCGATGAAAGTTTGTGGAGAAGTAAGCGTAGTAAATGTTGTTACGATAGTAGTGCCATCTTGACCTGTTGTAGTAATACCAACCGTAGCCGTAGATATTTTGTTTATACTAACAAAATTAAAGGTTTAAAGTTTAGGATTTACTATTATTTCCAAAATCTTTCGTAATGACTGGAACATAGTTTTCCACTTTTCCAATTATTTGGCTTTTTTGCTTTAATGTCTTGTTAGAGCGCTTATAGGTGTGAGAATTATTATTAGCTCTTCTTATATATACATAATTATATCTGCTCGTTGTATGAATTTTGATTTTACTCCTTTTACATGCTCTTACAAATTTACTGTCAGTACCATTCCCTACAATAGACGGAAATTTATTGTTTGGATATATTTCCTTTTTGAAAATGAGTGTTCCACCCTTTAGAGAACTACTTCCCGCTAGATTCTCACTTCCTATATTACGTATTGTTAATAGTTGCTCTTTCTCAAAATACATAAACGATTTTCCTTTTCCAACTAACTGTGCATCTGTTGTTGTAAATACTTCCATAGCCTCGGTTAAATAATATGGAGAATAGTAATCATCATCATCGAGTTTTGCGACAATATTATATTGAGATATTTCGATTCCGAAATTTAAACATTCGCCTAGCGACTTTTCTTCTGGGAGCTGGTAAATTGAAACATTATCTTTGTCCTTTGAGCGTTCCTTCCACATCTCAATTTCCATATCATCCTTATTTAATATAATGATAAGCTCTTTTTTTCCCCATTCCTGTCTTTCAAAATTCTCAAATATATTTTCCATCATATTGTCTCTAATCGTACATGCAACTAATGAAACCATTTCCATTCCTCCTAGAAAAATTCTTTTTTATCATATGAGGTAATGTTAGAAAAGTGATTTAATTGGCAAATCTGCATTCTTACCTATTTTTATATGTAGAATGATACAAACCTATTCTTCAAAGTGATTGTTGAATAATATGTAGGACAACGAATGCTGGATCCTCAATTAGTTTTTAAAAAACTTGCAAATCAAGGGAGTGGCAGGTGATTTATATTAAAGGGAGTGACATATTGAAAGGAATTATTATTGCTGGAGGAACTGGTACAAGACTTAGTCCTTTAACTAGGGTAATTTCCAAGTCATTGCTGCCTGTTTATGATAAGCCAATGATTTATTACCCACTTTCTGTTTTAATGCAAGCGGGTATAAATGAAATTTTAATTATTACCACACCAAATGATAAGCCTAGATTTATAGAGTTATTAGGAGATGGTTCACAGTTAGGTATTTCTTTAAGCTATGAAGTGGAACCAACACCAAAAGGAATTGCCCAAGCTTTTATTTTAGGAGAAAAGTTTATAGGTGATGATCATGTTGCTTTAATACTAGGTGATAATATTTTTTATGGACATAATCTACACTCAATGCTACGTAAAGCTATGAAAAGGAAAACAGGTGCAACTATTTTTGGGTATTTTGTAAATGATCCTGAGCGTTTCGGAGTAGTCGAGTTTAATGACGCTGGAAAAGTGTTTTCAATCGAAGAAAAACCATTACATCCAAAAACAAACTACGCTGTTACAGGGCTCTATTTTTACGATAATCGAGTTGTTGAAATTGCAAAGAAACTTAAACCTTCAGCGCGAGGGGAGCTGGAAATAACCGATATAAATAAAACCTATCTAGATATGGACGAAATACATGTTGAGTTATTAGGAGAAGAATATGCTTGGATTGATACAGGTACGCATAATTCCCTTTATGAGGCAGCACGTTATATAAAAGAAATAGAAAATCAAAAAAATATTAAAATAGGTTGCATAGAAGAAATTGCGTATAAAAAGGGGTTTATCTCAAAAGACCAATTAAAATCATTGGCACACCCATTATTAAAAAGCGATTATGGTAAAAGTTTAATGAAAATGGCAAATCTTAAGTAAACAAATTTTAATATTTTTTAAAATTGAGGAGAGATCTTATGATTCCCGCTTATGATTTTTCGATTAAACCAAACAGTAATATGGTCATCTGTTGTTTAGCAACAGGTAAGAATCATGAGGATGCACTTGAAATTATGAAACCGACCGTCGAATATTATGGAAAGCTTCATAAAATTGATACCTTATTTTTTAAAGAAAAGCTGCTTCCGAAGGAAATGGCCAAAAAACATAAAATATTATTATTATATAACCTATTAAAATACTATGAAATTGTCATGTGGATGGATTCTGATACCATTTTCGTTAATCCAGAAGAAGATATTCGAAATGAACTAAATACAGAACATGTTGTATATATGGCAAGTTATTTTGGGAGAGAGCCCCTTTTTCCAAACTCTGGTGTTATCGTTGTTAAACGCGATCCGAAGACGTTTGAAATATTGGAGAAAGTATGGACATTTAAGAGAAAACATGGTCGTGGATGGTGGGACCAACAAGCTTTTTTAGAGCTACTCGGGTTCAAAAACGATTATATTAATATCCTTGCCTATAACGGGCCGACGGAATACACCCCACTTATCGGAAATTTACATCTTAAATGGAATAGCCGACCGAATCGAAAAGATGTTTCTAAAAACCCAGTAATTATGCATCATTGTGGATTGGATTGGTGGGTAAGGTTAAAAAGAATGAAAAAGAGTTATCAGCAGTTTCTGAAAAACATTGAAAGAAATAAAACTGACAGGGAAATATGACTTCCAATAAACATAGCAAAAGGAAGCCTGCTTATGAGGGGAAGATTACAACATGAAAAATCTTGCGATAGTAGGTACTGGATATGTAGGCTTAGTTACTGGTGTATGTCTCTCGGAAATCGGTCATAATGTGATTTGTATAGACATAGATCAAGGGAAAATAGATAAATTAAATTCCGGAAAGTCACCTATCTTTGAGCCAGATTTAGAAGAGTTAATGATAAAAAACATTAAAAGCGAGCGTTTATATTTTACGACTGATCATTCGGAAGCATTTAAGAATTCTGAAGTCATTTATATTGCAGTTGGTACTCCACAGAAGTCAGATGGTTTTGCGGACCTAACATCTATTGAACAAGCTGCAATACAGATCGGCCTTCATGCCAAACGAGATGTAATTGTTGTAACAAAAAGTACAGTTCCAATTGGTACAAATGAAAAGATCAAGAATATTATCCTCCAATATTTAGTATCTGATATAAAAGTAGATATTGTTTCAAATCCAGAGTTTTTACGTGAAGGATCAGCTGTACGTGATACGTTTTATGGTGATCGAATAGTTATCGGAGCAGAGTGCCAGGACGCCGCAAATTTAATTGAAGAAATCAATAAACCCTTTCAGATACCCATTTTTAGAACCGACATTATTAGTGCGGAAATGATTAAGTATGCATCAAATGCCTTTTTAGCAACTAAAATTAGTTTCATTAATGAAATCGCAACTATTTGTGAAAAAATTGGCGCAAATGTAGAGGATGTTGCTATTGGCATGGGGCAAGATTCACGTATCGGTTATCAGTTTCTAAAACCTGGACTCGGATATGGCGGTTCTTGCTTCCCAAAAGATACGAATGCCCTCTTTCACATCGCCACCCATGAGGATTATTCATTTGCCTTATTAAAAGCAGTCATAGATGTTAACAAAAAGCAGCAAACCCTTCTTGTAGACAAAGTTAAGCAACGATTTGGTATTTTAGAGGGAAAAAAATTTGCCGTGTTGGGCTTAGCGTTTAAACCTAACACTGATGATTTGCGAGAGGCGGCATCAATAGTAAATATAACTAGATTTATAGAAGAAGGCGCAGAAGTAATTGCTTTCGATCCGGTTGCAATGCAAAACGCAAAGAGAATATTACCTGCAACAGTCCAATTTGCACAAAGTATCGAGGAAGCCATTCATGGAACAGATGCTGTATTTATTGTTACTGAATGGAAAGAATTTATCGATTTCCCATTAAATAAATATGTAGAGTTAATGAAAAAACCTATTATTTTCGATGGTAGGAATTGCTATTCAATAATTAAAATGATGGGATATCCTATCGAGTATTATTCCATTGGAAGGCCGGTTGTCAATGAAAATTATAATAAATAATCATTTTATTCTTTACCGGATTATTGGCAATGATTTGCACCCAAGACACAAAAAAGGTCAATCGCGGGAAAACCTTAAATTTGTTCTTGAAAATGAGGCGGAATTGGAAAATTGCGAAAAAAAATGGGTCGTTAATCGAATTATTGATAGAGATGAGGAAAAGGAGATTATTGAGCTATTGCAACACCATAACCAACAATTTATTCATCTTCCATTTCTAGAAGATGAATACCGAAAGATTGGATGGGATACTGATTGTCTTCCTAAGCCTGGATATCTCGCCAGCAAGGATTTTGAATCTTTGAATTCTGAAATAAGGAAAAGAGTAATAGCGGCAACATACAGACTGAAAAATAACTACGTAATGAACATAAACGGTGCTCGAAATGCTGCTTTGCGCGATGGAAAGTCGCGGGGAAAATGGATTCTACCTTGGGATGGAAATTGCTTTATTACACAAACCGCTTGGAAACAAATTTGCACAGATGTTCTTTCTTCCTCCGATATAAAATATTTTACAGTCCCAATGACAAGAGTGATCGATAATGCACAATTATTGACTGATGAGTTTATTCCGAATCCAGTTGAAGAACCTCAAATAATTTTTAGAAATGATTCCTTAGAAGAATTTAATGAGCAATTCTGTTATGGTCGTCGGGATAAAGTTGAGTTGTTTTGGCGTCTTGGTATTCAAGGAAAGTGGGATAATTGGAAAGATGATCCTTGGGACCAAAATCGGGGACTGAAATCAGCCGAAGCAAACCAATTCGGAGCTGGGGGTTGGGTAGCCAGAATGTATTCTGGTATGGAGAAACTTGAGAAGGATTCGAAAAAAAGCTTTAAACAAAGGGGACTTGCAAGAATTGACGCAATTATTAGTACAATTAGGCATTTGGACACAATGGTTTCAAGGAGAAAAAATTCTAGTGATCTTTTAACCTATCAGAGTGAGGTTTTAAATAAAGAAAGGAATAACTATCAAAATGGAGAACAATTACCTCCGGTAGAACGGCTTATCAATGATGCCAAAGAGGCTTTAACAAGAGGGCCTTATTCAGTTACCGACAAAAGTACACTTCCCCCAAGTGGCCTCATCCATGATTACTGGCATCCTGCTCCTTATTGGTGGCCGAATCCGAAGAAAAAAGATGGACTTCCATATATTTGGAAGGATGGACAACGGGTTCCCGGAACAAAGTTGTATGAACCCGAAAGTGATAAATATGACCGGACACGAATTCAGCGCGTGTTTGATGACTCTATTACCTTAGCGCTTGCTTGTTTTTTCACGGGCGATAAAAAATACGCTGAACATGGAGCAAGCATATTTCATCAATTTTTTATAAACCAAGAAACGAGAATGTCACCACATTTAAAATATGCTCAAGTTAGAATGGGACATAAAAAGAATACTGGTACGAGTCGAGGAATTATTGAATTGAAGGATATGTACTTCTATCTTGATGCCGTTCGAATACTTTATTCAGCCGGCGCTATAGCACAGGAATCTTTAAATAGTTTTAAGGAGTGGCTCTCAAATTACCTTGATTGGTTAATTCAATCACCTCAAGGAAAGGAAGAGCGAAAAGCACTTAATAATCATGGGATATATTATGATATACAAGTCGCCGCTATTGCGGATTTTTTACATGATGAATCATTATTGTTTGAAACATTAGTTAGAGCACAATCAAGAATCGCGACTCACATTACTTCTGATGGTTTACAACCAGAGGAACAAAAAAGACAAACATCTGCACATTATTGCTTTTATAACATGCAAGGATGGATATATATGGCACAAATTGCTTCTAGATGGGGTACCAATCTCTGGTCTTATGAAGCACCAAATGGAGCTAGCTTGATAAAAGGGATCCAATGGCTTTTTTCTCAAATTGGGGAAAAATGGCCTTTTAAGCAAATTGATGATTTTAATTTAGATCGCTATTTACCTATTTGGTTTTCAATTCCTCAATCCTCAATCACCTTACCAACAGCTGCTCATTTTCCGAAGTCAAAATACTTAGTAAATCCTAGGTTTTTCGCAGATGAAGGGGTCCGTCCCTATTGGAATTTAGGACTGAATGATTTTAGTGATTCCAATGCGGTAGAAAAGAAAACATCCGACATACAGTTCTCTCTAAAAAAGAATTTAAATAATATTGAAGAATATTTTAGAATTAGCACTTTTAACGAAGAAAATAAACAAAAACCTGAAATTGCATTTGCTATTTCTCTTAAGAGCAAAACTGTTTCGCATGATTGGGAAAAAGTGCAAAAAAACTTGGCTTTAACCTTAAGATCGCTATTTAGTAACACTGACCAAAATTTCCGCGTTATTATTGCCGGACATGAAAAGCCAAATATAGAGGAGCTTAATAATATACGCGTTACATGGGTACCCGTAAAGTTTCCACCTCCAAAAAGTTCCAGAGGATTTGTGAGTGATAAGTATCGTAAACGCAAGGCTATCGGCGCATATTTAAGAAAAAGTGGTTTTTCTGGGTACTTTATGCCTTTAGATGCCGATGATTGGATACATTATAGATTCGTTGAATATATACGGTCCCTTCCTATTTCTGATGCATTTATTCTAAACAAAGGATTTATGGTCAATGTATTTCAAAATGAAGCTTGGGTAAGGGATCTCTTTTATAAAGGATGTGGGAGTAGTGCGGTGTTTTACTTTTCTAATGAGAATTTTCCAAAGACAACTAAGTCAGATGTAAAGAAATCTCCATTTAACAATGTTATTAAATCCCATGTTAAAGTTCCAGAATACGTAAAAAACCACACAATGATTGACTTGCCATTCGTTACCTGGGTTCTCGCACATGGTGATAACGTAAGCATGATTAAAGGAAAAAAAGATAATCGTATAAGTGCGAAACATTATAACTCCGTTGGTGAAAAACTGGCAGACTGGTTTTATCATTTTTTCAAAATTAAGGAATGAATAGATGCGGAAGTTTTCTTTATGGAAAGTGCTGTGAAATACACATGGGGTAAGCCTTTTAAAGCTTACCTTTTTTCTTCTTTATTAATGGGTAACATATCAGTTACCTTGTATTCAGTTTTAGCATGTAATAAGAATATGGATTGAATTGTTGCGGTAAAACACCAACAATTTATAAAACTGGAGGTTAGCGGATAATGTATTGCCCCTATATTGGCATCTTAGTAGACGGACTCGTTTACAGTGGCGTTAAAAAAGGATATACGTATTTTGAATGTTTACCATATTACGAGGAAGCAGGTCGGAATAATCATTTTAAACCGTGTTATTTTCGCTTGAAGGATATTAATCCTGGAAATAGTACGATTACGGCTTATGTTCTCGGTGAACGGAATAACTATGACTTACAAGTTATCCCTAAGCCGACAATTATTCATAATAGAGGTCTTTTCTTTACAAAAATGGCGAGATCAAAGATTGCCGCCTTACAGAAAGAGGGAATCATCTTATTTAATAGCTGGAATCGGTATGAAAAATTACAAGTTCATGAACTATTGACGAAGAAGAGTTCTTTATGCTCTTATTTACCTGAAACAGTAAAAGCATCTAAAGATCATATGGAGGAAATGATGAGTAAACATGATGAGTTAATCATTAAGCCCAGTAGTGGAAGCCTTGGAAACAGTATTATAAAAGTAGCCAAGGTAAGCAATGAAAACTGGGAAATAATTTTTCAAAAGAATAAGAGTTTAGTAAAGGAATCATTTGCAAATATAAAATGGCCTGAAAAATTAATAACAATCGTCTCTAACCCACGCTATATTATCCAGCAAAGAATCCCGCTTGCAACCTATCAAGCAAGTCCTTTTGATTTACGGGTTTCTGTTCAACGTAATGGTATTGGAGAGTGGCAAGTATCCGGAATTGTCGGGAAAGTTGCACAAAAAGGAATGTATGTAACAAATTTAGCAAAAGGAGGCACTTCCCGTCCATTATCCGTTTTATTACAAGATTTGCCCCATCTTAATCTAGAAGATGTTTCAACAACGATCAAAAACTTTTCCATCGAGATTGCAGAACAACTTGGAGAGCATATACCTTATCTTGCCGACATTGGTCTAGATATTGGGATAACTAATGAGGGGTTCCCGATGTTTATTGAATGTAATGCGAGAGATTTAAGAATAACATTCCGCAATGCAACCATGATGGATGAATGGAAAGCAACCCATATTACCCCCCTTAACTATGCGATTTTTTTAATGAAAAATAATCAAAAGCATAAGGAGGGAGAGCAGTGAAACAAATGACCATCCGTGAAATAGTGACCGCTATTGAAGCATCAATGATGTTTGGAAACCAGGATGAGAAAATAAAACATGTTGTAAGTCGCTGTGAAAATATTAAAGACCACACACTTTTTTTTCATTTTGGAAAAAGAGACATCAATAAAGAAATGCTTTCTGAAATGAACAATTATGTAATTGTAACGGATGATAAAAGCGTAGCCGAAACAATGAACGGAAAAGGAACATTACTTATTGTGAATGACAGTAAACAGGCTTACTGGGATTTTATTAATTATTATCGTGATCAATTTAAGATTCCTATTATTGGTGTAACAGGAACATGCGGAAAAACAACGACGAAAGAAATGATGAAACATATTTTTAGAAAAAAGTATCACACTCATTCCACATATTTAAGCCAAAATGGTTTGCAGTTTAATTTGAATTATCTGCTCGGACTAGAAGAAAAAACCGACGTAGCTATATTTGAAATGGGAGTAGCTTATCCGGGCAATATTAAAGTTAGTGGTAAATACTTTAAACCTACCATCGGGGTTATTACTAATATAGGGGAAGCTCATTTGGATGGTTGCAAAACTTTAGATGCGTATATTAAAGCTAAAGGTGAAATGCTCGAGGCTTTAGATAATAAAGGAATGCTCATCATAAATGCCGATGATGAATATTCAAAGAAAATACCAATGGATTGTTATGAAGGTACTGTTCGTTTATTCGGTATTAATAACAGTTCTGATTATCAAGCATCTAACATTAAGTATGAAGAAAGTGGTATGAGATATACATTGGTTCATTCAAAAAATATGTATGAAGTATATATTCCAAGTCACGGAGAACACAATGTTTACAACAGTTTAGCTGCAATTGCAACTACACATATGGTAGGTATTCCGATACAAGAAGCGATAAATAGGCTACGGACTTTCAATGAAATGGACCGCCATGTGAAAGTGCATAAAGGATACAGGAATCATACCATTATCGATGATACTTGGAGCTGTAATAAAACCTCTGTTATGTCTGCGATCAAAGTTTTAAAAAAAATCGCAAACGAAAAAAAAGAAATCATGGTTTTAGGAAAAATGCAAAGACTCGGGAACAAGACAAAAGAACAGCATTTGAAGCTGGGGAACATGATAATGGAAATGGGCGGAGTCGACCATTTAATAACTGTTGGTCCAGATGCTGCATTAACAGGAAAAAAAGTGATTGAATTAGGAATGGACGCATCTAAAGTAAGCTTCGTTGATGATGCCGAAAAACTTGATTCTGTCTTAGAAAGTATATGCGATAAAGAACCGATTATTTTATTTAAGATGTCTTTAGGGAAAATGAAAGGCGCATATCGGGAAGTCGTAAAGAAATATTGCAGGAAATCTTGAGCGGTTATTATTTTAAAGATATAACATCCTTTGAGTCATTCTTTACGGCAGCACATAAAATATTTTAAGCGACTTAGAGGATGGTGTTTTCATATGCAATCAATTGTTTTTTTAGGGAGCAACAAATCAGGTACTAGTAGGGATGCCATCAAAGCTGCAGAAGACCTCGGTTACTTCACAGTCTTAATAACGAATAAGGATCGTTTTATGAAACAAAGAGATGAATTCCACGATGTGAAGAAGATGATTTATGTAGAGAGTATCGATCGATCGCATTGTAAAGAACAAATAACTATTTTACAACAGCAAGGAATAGACATTTGTGCTTGTATTAGCTTTGTCGACCCTTATGTTCACCTTGCAGCAATGCTTTCAAAGGAGATTGGCTTATTCCAGTCATCGACAGATGCCTTATTTAAAATGGAAGAGAAAACCCGGATTCGTGAAGCTTTGAAGAATCTTTCTGTCACTCCTTTTTATACTTTATTCCATCCAAACGAATTGGTAGATTCATTTGTTGAACAATACAAAAATCAGTTACCTCTTATCTTAAAACCCCCAGCCTCAAATGGATCGAAAGATATCTTCCTTGTTGAAACGAAAAGCGATTTTAGGCAAGGCCTAAAACAATTGAAAAAAAAGCACCCTAATATGCCAGTTTTAGTTGAAGAATACTTAAATGGGCCCCAATATTTAATTGAAGTTGTGGCTTATAACAATCAATTAAATATTATTGGAGTTATTGAGCAGGAAATTTCAAATGATAATCGCTTTATCGTGATGGGTTATAAATATCCTGCGGCATTAGTCCACGAAGAATATGAAATCCTCGAGGAAGCAATCACGACCATTTTAAACTCACTAGATTTAAGGGATGGATCTTGTCATTTAGAAATGAGAAACATTAAAGGGAAATGGAAGTTAATCGAGATTAATCCAAGAATGTCTGGAGGAGCGATGAACCGGATCCTTTACGAAGGAACTGGAATAAATTTAGCCAAGGAAATTATAAAATTATATTTAGGCGAGATTCCCTCTTTTATTACTTCGAGAAATACGCATGTATATGCCCGCTTTTTAACAGTTTCATCGGCCGGAAGATTATTAAAGGTGACAGGTGAAAATCGTGCAGCAAACTATGAAGGCGTAAAAGATGTGTATGTTAAGCCGCATTGTGGGAGTTTGTTAACGGAACCGTACTCGCTTGGAAATAGATATGCATACGTAATCGCAAGTTCTGATACGCAAGAAGAAGCTGAGCGGATTGCGCTGAACGCTGCAAAGGAAATTAAATTCTATATCGAACCATATTAAGGGATGTGTTTGTTTGACATTAATAGGAATGCTCCATTTTCGTAAAAGTCCTTCAGAAGTGAAAAAAGCATATGCATGTGCCGCTGTTGCAAAAATGGAAAATGTCCCGTTCGTCTATTTTTCCTATAACTCAATCGATTTTAACAGTAAAAAAATTAATGGCTGGGTATATGAAGATGGGAAATGGGATCAAAGAGAAATAAGGTTTCCAGATGTTGTTATCAATATTAGTTCTCCAAAAACAAAAAAACAATTAGTTATTCAAAGACAATTAAAAACAAGTACAATATTTACGAGTTATCCGGTTGGAAACAAAATGAAAGTATATGAAAAAATAAAAAAAGGGGACCAATTCGTTCATGCTTTAATACCATCCGTCAAATTAAATAGTGGGGAAGAAATATTAAGTTTATTGAATACGAATTCAAGAGTAGTCATAAAGCCTTTTACTGGTCATCATGGAGAAAATGTTATTTTTTTTGAGCAAGGAACGGATGGAACGGTTATTATTACGGATAGTTTGAGCAAGTGGATGAGCAATAAAAATGAATTACTCACATTTGTTGAAACATTAACAGATCAACAGTCATACTTGCTCCAACCTTTTATAGAATGTAAAACGAAAGCGGGTCTAATATATGATTTTCGTATTCATGTACAAAAAAACGGGCTTGGGGAGTGGGAGGTTAACTTAATTTACCCAAGAATTAGCGGTAATAATAAATTGATTAGCAATATTAGCAGTGGAGGATATCGCGGAGAATTATCTTCATTTTTACGGGAAGAATTTGATAACCGGGCTTCAGAGATCAAGGAGTTACTTGAGACCTTCGGCATACAGTTTTCTACACATTTTGATACTTTATATGAACACTCATTTGATGAACTTGGAATAGATGTTGCAATAGATCAAAATGGTAAGCTTTGGATATTTGAAGTCAATTGGCGTCCTGGTGCCAAAAATCGTGAGTTTGAGGTTGCAAAGCGCTTAATTCCTTACTGTCTTTATCTTATAAATAGGTGAAAGTCTAATTTCTTACTTTGCCTATACGATTGTCATGAAAATTGAATATGTTAATGTGAACACACAGATATTGTGGAGGAGGGAATAAAAGATGGATAGCAATGATAAACATCATGATATTTGCAAAGCATTAGCAGAGATAAAAAAATTACAGGATTTCATTGTGGAAAGTAAGACACCATATTTCGGAAATCTTTTAGCTAGAATTGTAGATGCAGACACAATCCCCTTCCTCCTGCAAACAAATGAAGGTTTTTTGGGAATAATGGGTTCCCATGAAGTTAATGGAGAAAAAGAATATTTTTTTACAAATTTCTTCCGTATTGAATCTATTAATATGCGTTCGTGCAGTGCTACTATTTCATTGCTGCTTCCTATTGATATCCACGGAAATACGACCGATTCCATAGATGAAGTCATGATTTTAAGAAAAACATCTATACGTAGAGAAATTGATTTATCTGGTATTTTTGCTATTCAAGCATTAGATACTAAATTTCTAAAAAGAAAAATCATTATTCAACCAAAATGGTGAGTTATTTACTTATGAAATCATATATTTCCTATTATCCTAGCAAGGTCATATCCTGCATCATATTTTTTTGCTTCGCTTGAAAATTTTTCTTTCCAAAGAAAGCATGGGCTTTTTTCTCTAATTTATTTAACATCATATCGTTTTCAAATAAGGTTACTCGGATCTGCTCTACTAAAATAAGTGCATTTGGTCCGGTGATTTGCTTTGCGATTCGTTCGAGAAGTATTTTCGCATCAACTGCAAATTTAGGGGCAAAGCTATGACACATAACCATATTGATTTGTAGACCCTCGCTATATTCACTAGTAAATTCCCGGCGGACACCTCCTCTTACACCTGCATAACCATAAGATATTTCAGAGATAGCCCGGTAAAAAAGGATCATTCCGTCAGCATGGCTTGATTCCGGGTGTAACCGAAGTTCACTCACTTGTGAAACTAACCGTTGTACTATTAGTTTTGCAGACTCCATTGTTTTCCACCAATCTAATAATCGCCGTTTTTCCTCTACACTCATACTCATAGGCCGCGTGTCAAGCATCTTTTTCCTTACCTCCTTTACTTCCTCAGTTAAAGACGGGGAATCGCTTGAATATTCTCGATCCGTTTTAGGATGCTCTCCCATTCAGATCCAAGAAGGGCTTGCCCGAGCCGGATTGCCTCATTAATCAATTGTGCCATTTGTCGGTTTAAATTCCTACTTAGCTGAATCAAATAAAATACATCGGGATTTGCCCCTGTTACAGCTAGCTCAAAATTTGGACTTAATTGCTTTGCACTAATACGCAATGTATCAAGGTCAAACACAAGCATTTCCTTTGCGAGAGGAATATGTTCACTTTTACGTAATCGGTTTATCGTCCCATGCACCGAATCAAAATCATAGCCGATATCAGCTACAGAAGCATGGTAGGGATTAAGTCCAGGTGCGGTTCGTATTGAAGGAACCTTGCGAAAACCGGTAGTTATTGAACAAACGACTTCTTTTGCAGCCATTCCTTTTTCTAAGGTAGCAGTGATGGCTTCAAGATAGTAATCTCTTTGATTGGAGTTCATACCAATAAAGGGAGCTGACATCTATTTGTCCCACCTCGTTGTAAAATATTATTCTGCTTAATCTTATTTTGAACCTGGTGCGGGCTGATCTACACCTTTAACATGATGACGATGTCCATTATCCTCTGTTGTAAAGAAATCATAATAATGCACATGCATTCCATTTCCGATTGGGATTGCGGGACCTGAATATGCCTTATAATGGTGTGTATGACCATCTTCAAAGAGGACATAGCCTTCTGTATAGTGAACATGGCTTCCATCCTCAGTTGGAATCGCAGGGGAAGTTACATCGAGGCATTGATGAACATGTCCTGCGTTAACAGATGTGTAATCAACAGAACCATGATTGTGATGGGGAACATATCCCGAAATAAACTCATCTTTTCCTATTTTCTTCATCATACTATACTCCTTTATAATAAGCCTTAAAATATAGTTATTCATAAGGGAGTTGTACTCATACCATACATTTTAGAAGTTGATATATCTAAAGAAGTAGGTCAAGGATATAATGAAATAATGATTGTACAGATGAGGAGGAATAATGGATGTTAGCTGAAATTCAAGCATCGGAATAATAGGTTGTTTATAGAGATTAAGATATCAGGATGGCATACTTTCCTTATGTCATCTTGTTTTTATTCGTATTATATTTTAGAAGATGAATAAATCCTAATTCGTTGCAGCATTATTCTTTGTAGGACTTTTTGCTTTACGTATTAATTTTCCTCCATCATAAAATTTCCCATACTTTTTAACTAATTCTTGCGCTTCTTCGGACGTCGGAATATCACCATTTGCTTTGTATGTTAAGAAGTATGCGTGAGACTTTCCACTATAAAATACCCAACTAAAAAACTTCATAGCAAATTTATGAGCCCCTTTATTTCGGAAATTAGCCATCGATTTCTTTTCCCATACAGTCATTGTAAGTCCATACCCCTCCTTGATATGACCTTTCATCTCAGCATAAAGTAATCCTTTTGACTTTTTCATTTGTTTCATAACAAATTGACTTACAATCCCGTTTACAATTGTTTTCCAAACTGAAAAACGTTCACCAAGGGTGATAGAAACAATAGCATCGTCAGGAAAATCAATATTATTTCTGTCTCCATAAGTAATCGTTGCTCCGAATTTATCTTCCGGTTTTTTATGTGTAATAAACTCCTTATCTTCCACTGAACTCATCCTTTCGTCATAGGCGCTTTGTTAGAATTATATAATAAAATTGAATATTCTGGAATAGGGAACAGAGTGGGAACAACTATTATTAAAGAGAAAAGTGTGGACCTTATGGTTTAGGGGTAAAACTATAGAAATGAATATATAACATAAATTTCAAATGGACGTATAGGAGCTATAATGATTAAAACCATTGCTGTCAATAAAGCGTATGAGTTGATTAAAGATCTTGAGATAGAAAAATTAGTTTCTGGAGAATATTTATGGTACTGGATAGATTTTGACCGACCGAATCACGAAGAAATTGAATTATTAAAAAAACCATTAAGCTTTCATCCGTTAGCGATAGAGGATTGCACAAATACATTACAAAGGCCCAAATTAGATTACTATGAAGATCATATATTTTTTGTAACCCAGTCAATTAATCCGACCACCCATTTAAGAGAAGAAGTAAATCTTTTTTTAGGGGAAAATTATATAGTTACTTTCCACCAAGGGGTTACTGAAGAAGTAGACAAGGTATGGAAACAACTCGAACTTTCGTCAAATTTAAAACAATGGGAACCAATCCAGATTTTGTATCATATTCTCGATAATATTGTGGATAATTACTTCCCTCTCGTGGAAAAAATTGAGGATACCTTAAATGAAATTGATGAAAATTCCAATAAAAAATCAATGGGATCACTTCTTGATGAATTATTTGAAACGAGAAATCATCTTCTTTCTTTAAGACATGTAGTGTCGCCTATGAGAGATCTTGCCTATCGGCTTCTCAATTCTCAAAGGTTTACTGAAATTCAAAAGAAGAAAGCGTATTTTTCTGATATTCACGACCACTTATTAAAACTTACTGAAATGATCGAGGAAAATCGGGAATTGACAACGGACATAAGAGACAGCTATATTTCCTTAAATTCACACCAAGCAAATCGTGTAATGAAGGTTCTCACAGTCATCACTACTATTTTTATGCCGCTTACATTAATCGCAGGCATATATGGCATGAATTTTGAAAACATGCCCGAGTTAAAGTGGAAATACGGTTATTTTGAAGCTTTAGCTCTAATGTTTTTAATTGGATCGGGAATGTTCATTTGGTTTAAGAAAAAGGGCTGGTTTAAATAAGAATTGATTTTCCGGTATAAAATTCACTTTCTGTCAAAAAATATCATGACAAATAACAGGGAGTGAATGTAATGGATGTTAATCGAGTAAAGCAAATTCTTTCCTCATCAGCAGATATAGAAGTTAAATATAAGGGCGTTTCTGTATGGATAGATCAAGTAAATGAGGATGGGAAAATGGCAACCGTTCATTTACGAGGTCCTCTTGAAGAAAGATCCATTGTAGAAATATCAGAGTTGGAAGAACGCGAATGAAATTAATATATGTAAATGGACAAAAGTAAATGGTATACACAAAAAGGATAGGGTATTTTTCTTTAAAAGAAAAATACCCTATCCTTTATTTTTTAAAATTAGAAAGCCATATCACCATCTTCAAAGTTAAATTGCCATTCAATTCCAAACTTATCTGTAACTTGGCCATAGCATTTACTCCAAAAAGTTTCTTGAAGTTCCATGCCTACAGTGCCGCCTTCTTTAAGCTTATTAAATGTTGATTTAACTTCATCCAAATCATCACTGACAAATGCAAGACTTATGTTATTACCTACGACAAATGGCATTCCAGGAAACGTATCAGAGAACATAACATTACTTCCACTAATATTAAGCCGTGTGTGCATGACTAAATTTTTTGCTTCCTCCGGAAGAGGAAATTCAGGATTAGGAGGCGTTTCTCCAAAAGTCATTATTTTAGGTTTTTCTTTCCCAAATACTTGGGCGTAAAACTCTACTGCTTCACGACAGTTTCCATTAAAATTAAGATAAACATCAACAGCCATTAGCACCACTCCTTGGTTTTGAAATGTTAATCATCGGAAAACACTTTTACATAATATAACATTTTACCTAACTAATCAAAAGGTATAACCCAAAAAAAGACAGATGAAAGCATGAACTATAAACAAGTCTTTTTTATGAAATTTCATATAATAATATTCTTTCAATGTTGAGTAATGGTAAACTAACATGTAAATACATAAAAAAGCGAGGATTAAGATGATAAAAGCAATTTTTTTCGATTTAGATGACACACTTCTTTGGGACCAAAAAAGCGTAAAGGAAGCCTTTGTAGCCACGTGTAAAGTTGCGGAAGAGCGATATGGCATAGACTATCATGAGCTTGAAGAAGCAGTACGTGAAGCGGCAAGAAACCTATACTCTACATATGAAACCTACTCCTTTACACAAATGATAGGGATTAATCCATTTGAAGGATTATGGGGGAATTTTTTAGATGATCATGATCAGTTTAGAAAAATGAAAGAAATCGTCCCGACATATCGTAAAGATGCATGGACAACGGGTTTAAAAACTATGGGGGTAGATGATACTGATTTTGGATATGAATTAGCCGAACGATTCCCAGAGGAACGGAGGAAACTACCATTTGTGTACGATGAAACATTTAATGTTTTAGATACACTAAAAGAGAATTATCGACTTTTACTTTTAACAAACGGTTCCCCAGACCTACAGAATACTAAGCTGACGATAACGCCAGAGCTTACTCCTTACTTTGACCAAGTTGTTATTTCTGGAGGATTTGGAAAAGGAAAACCTGATCCCTCCATTTTTGAACACGCGTTATCGCTTATGTCCCTCCAGAAAGATGAAGTGATCATGGTAGGCGATAACCTCATGACCGACATTCTTGGTGCTAATCAGGCCGGAATAAAATCTGTATGGATTAACCGTGAGGACAAAGAACGGAATGAAGTTATTCCAACATTTGAAATTCAGCATTTAGAAGAGCTTTTTCCTATATTAGAGAATCTAAACTCAAAATAAAATTTAGGGTGTTTTAGAAAAAAGGGAGGGATTCTAATATGTACGAACTTAAAACAAAAGAAACGGACAGTAGTGTTATCGAGTTTATTGAAAGTGTCGATAGCCCCAAGAAACGTGAGGATGCATACAAGTTATTAGATATTTTTACTGAATCTACTGGTTATGAAGCAAAGATGTGGGGACCAAGTATTATTGGATTTGGTTCATATCATTATAAATATGAATCCGGTCACGAAGGGGATGCACCACTAGTTGGTTTTTCACCTCGAAAAGCCAAAATCAGTTTGTATTTTGCGACAGGTGACACAAAACGAGAGGAATTATTGAAGGACTTTGGCAAACATACATCAGGGAAAGCCTGTGTGTACATCAATAAAGTTGCAGATATTAATGTCGATGTTTTAATAGAGTTGATTAAGCAATCTGTATCGTTTTTGAAAAAAACATATCCAAATAATTAAGTATTCTTTGAAAAATACTCCAAAAGGAACATTTGTTCTATTTGTATTTAATGGTATAATAAAAAAGCAATAGAAAGATTGCTCAAGAGTGGTTGGCACATCCCCGATTGAAAGGGGGTGATGCTATTGACAGTCTATCAGGCATTAATGTTTGCAATTGCGTTTGCAAGCTTAATCATTGCTGTCCTGTCATTTAACCATAAAAAATAACCCACCCTTGAGTATGGAGAGCTCGAGTGGATTATTTTCCCAATGAGTGCCGACCCCTTAAAGGGAATCTGCTATTGCATTTCCGCTTCGATGTTACAGCATCGAGGCGGTCTTTTATTTTATGATTTCCTTAATAATACCATACCTTAAAAAGAATAAAAAATAAACATTTGATTGTGGTTGTAAAACTAATCCACCTTCAATTACCGATAGCTTTATTTAGTGTTTTTCTTTTTGGCTGCGTTTTCAAGTTTGGTTTTTGGCTCTTGTGCGAATTCCGTATCCCCGTAACCTTGCGGGGTTACACTAGTAGCTTTTTTTCCTTTATTCGTCCCTCTATTATTTCCGCTAGGACTTCTTTTGTCTTTAGCCATCATACTCGTCCTCCTTTGTAATTCTTTAATTTGGTCAAAAGTAGTGTTTCCAAAAAAGAATAATCCAATCAGTTCTTCAAAAGAAAGATAACACGCTTTTTTGTTTCATCGGTATGTAATAAAGCAAGCCGCTGAATAAACTTTTTCATTCAGCGGCTTCGGTTAAAGTTGATTATTTTCAAAATTACAATCTTTCAATGGGATTAATTTTGTTTTGTATTTTACTTTATAGAACAGCCAAACGATTAAGAATAGAGGTAAGCCGATATAGGAAACAAATACACTATGCCAATCAATTTCGCCGCCTATAAAGGCTTGAAAATTTTGACCTAAAATAATGAAAGTACATAGGATCAACGCAAATAAGGGACCGAATGGAAACCATTTTGCACGGTATGGAAGATCGTTTATATCTCCACCTTGAGCGATATAGGCTTTGCGGAAACGGTAATGACTAATTGCAATGCCGAGCCATGTAACAAATCCAGCCATTCCTGAAGCGTTTAACAACCATATATAGACTACACCATCTCCGAAGAAAGTTGATAGGAATGCAAGGGAACCAACTAAAGTTGTTACGATCAAGGCATTAACTGGTACTCCTCTTTTATCTAATTTTCCTAAGAATTTTGGTGCTTTTCCGTCGCGTGCTAAATCCCAAAGCATACGAGTGGATGCGTACATTCCAGAGTTACCAGCAGATAATACTGCAGTTAAAATGATTGCGTTCATTACTGATGCAGCAAAGGCAAATCCTGCACGTTCAAAAACGAGCGTGAACGGGCTTACGGAAACCGCATCACTTAATAAACGTTCATCCGTATATGGAAGAATCAACCCAATAACGAAAATTGATAAAATGTAAAAAAGAAGAATTCGCCAAAATACAGAGTTGATCGCTTTTGGGATTGTTTTTTCAGGATTTTTTGTCTCTCCAGCGGCTACCCCAAGTAATTCGGTCCCTTGGAATGAGAAGCCTGCTGCCATGAAAACTCCAAGAATCGCGAAGAACCCACCGTTGAATGGTGCATCCTCAATAGTGAAGTTTGTAAAGCCGATAAATTCCCCTCCCATAATACCGAAAATCATTAAAAATCCAATAATAATAAAGATAATGACCGTAACGACTTTAATTAGAGAAAACCAGAACTCTGCTTCTCCAAACCCTTTGACAGACAGGTAGTTAAAGCCAAACATAATCAAGAGTGCAATTCCACTCCAAATAAAGGAAGGACTTTCTGGAAACCAAAATTTCATTATTAGTACAACTGCAGCAAGTTCAGCGGCAATCGTAATCGCCCAGTTATACCAGTAATTCCAGCCAATTGCAAAACCAAATGCTGGATCAACGAATTTCGTGGCATACACTTTGAAGGAACCGGCAACCGGCATGTAGGCTGCCATCTCTGCAAGACTTGTCATTAAGAAGTAAACCATAATACCGACAGCTGCATAGGCGAGTAATGTTCCTCCTGGTCCGGCGGTATGAATCGCCCCGCCACTTGCTAAAAATATTCCTGTGCCAATTGATCCCCCAAGAGAAATCATCATTAGGTGGCGTGCTTTAAGCTTTCTTTTTAATTGAGTTTGGTTTGTTGTCGTTGGTGTATTCGCCAATATTCTTCTCTCCTTTTCTATGATGGAAGATTTATGATCAAATAAATAAAAACAGCCAGTCGAAAAAGATCGACGGCTGTTTTTTAAGTCCGTTTAATCCTTCCGAAGATAGCCCTCCACGTTAAAATCACGTGACAGTAATGTTCCTTTTCGAATACATCACCAGCATGGATATACAATGAATCTATCCAAACTTCGGCAGCTTATCCTTTCAAACGGAGTCATAAATTTCATTGAATCTCGCCCGCTCTACTCTTATAAACCGCAGCCTCTACCCCATCGGTGAATGGGAATATTTAATTAACAATAGTAGTATAGTAAATTGTGATCAATCTTGCAATGGTTTACTTTGTATTTTTACTCTTCAAAAGTGTTGGAATCGTTGAATAAACAGTAGGGAAGAGTCCGTAAAGAAAAGTTATATTAAAATAAATTTGAGTGCGAATCCAGTGGATAAAATTATTCTCTAATATTGATATGAGCAATCATAATAGAAACAAAATGTTAAGGAACAATAAGTGGGGAAGAAATAAAAAGTATAAAAAGTGAGGTACTATTAATGAAAAAGTATGCACTGTTATTTCTTTGTCTTCTTATCTTAATTGTCCCATCACAAGCATTTGCGGAGCGAAAAGTACCAATTTTAATTTATCATTCAATCGATGAGTTTACTGGTCATGGTTCTAAAGAGTTATATGTAACTCCGAAGAATTTCGAGGAGCAAATGATTTATTTAAGGGATCATGGCTACACATTATTAACTTTTGAGCGTTGGCAAGATATTGATAAGGTTAACAAACCTATCTTCATTACGTTTGATGACGGATACAAGAACAATCTTAATGTATTTACTACCTTTCAAAAATTGAAAACCGATCAATTTCATCCGTCAGGCACCTTTTTTGTGATTTCTGACTTTATCGGGCGCTCAAACCGATTGTCAAAATCAGATTTAAAAATGTTGGCTATTTCCGGATTAATCTCAATCCAGTCTCATACTGCCACACATCCTGATTTAACGAAAATCAAAAATTACGAATATGAACTAAAAGAATCCAGCGATAAAATTCAACAAATCACGGGAAAACCAGTTATTGCTCTAGCATATCCGTACGGAAAATACAATGACAAAGTTATAGCAGAAACGAAGAAATCCTATCAGTTCGGACTAACGACAATACCAGAGCCATTTTATGAGAAAGGCACTAAAAACGAACGCTATCTTTTACCGCGCATCTATGTTAAGTATTCCACTACTATTGAGGAATTTGCAAAGATCGTTGATGGTCTATAATTTTTTATAAAACTTCCGCCCAGTAATCAGAACCTCTTTAGGTTTGAAAATTATTGTTTATTGTTTTGGGTCTCGTTTTGATGTATTTTTTCAATTTGTTGAAATAGATTTTTATTGGTTTTATTGGAGCTTGGCAATGTTTGTGGCTCGATATCCAATTTTTTTGCTATTAGGTCGATGGCTTGTTTTAATGAGTCAAATTCCTTTTTTGTTACTTGGGCATGTTCCGGATATAATTCTACACCCATATATCCGCTTACCTCAAAAGTAGCATGTTTTACTTTTGTAATATCAGCTATTTTCTGCATACGTAATTGCATCTTCAAATCATCTTCAGTCATACGAGCACGTTTTAAATTCTTAGGAATTATTTTACCGTCTTCGATAATTAATATCGGCTGACCTATAATCCATCGTTTTGAACAGGGGAAATAAATTTGCAGATAGGAAAGAATTAATGATCCTATAATTAACAATAATCCGCCGTAGCCAACTAGCCAAGAGTTTTCTGATTTAAGAGGATTAACTAAAAGTGTTCCTAACGAAATCATAACCACGGATTCGATGACAGTCATTTCCGAAAATGCGCGTTTTCCTAGAATTTTCAATAAGACAAAAGAAGTTATCAAAAATATTAATACTTTTAATACGTATGGCACAATATCACCTTCCATTAACATATTCATTCGGGGAATTAATTAAATGTTTCATGTTGGTCGTTATTTTGTCCTCATTAAAGAAACCAATTCTAAAAATAAATAATGTTTCATTTACACGAAAAGTCCTATCTATGCGTAGTAGCTACCTCCTTTTTTTGTCATAAGCACGTGACTATTGTGGTGTTTTGTTGTTAAAAATCGAATTTTAATTCAAATTATGTATAATAACTAATGGGAGAATAATAGATTCAATTAAGGGAGGATAATAGAATAATGGAATGGACATTAGCCATTTTGTTCGGTGCAGCAATTTTGCTGCTCATTTTGTCGTTTATTAAATCAAAGCAATCATCTTCAAAAATAGAGCAACAAATGGATCAGCTTTCTTTTTCATTAATGGATGAGGTATATGAGTTACAACAAAAAATTCGAAACGTTGAGATAGATGCTGAAATTACAGCACAAGAAGCTGGTATTTTGGCGGGTTCTTCAAAGCGACGAATTTTATTAAGAGATGCGCTCGACTTACATAAGCGTGGTTACTCATTTGAAAGCATTGCAGCGAAAAATCAGCTGACCAAGAATGAGATAGAACACTTGCTTGCCCCTTACATAAAAACAAAGGAAGAAAGGAGCAAAGTTGCCAATGACATCTAAATCTATCCGCAGCTTTGCCGGAGGACTTATTATCGCAGCAAGTACGTGTGGCGCAGTATATTTCTTTGGTCCGAGTGAAGCAACGAGCACTCAGATTGTGGAAGAAAAACCATCGGAAGAAGAGATGAAAAGTTTGCTAACTTCAGAAGGCTATGTCATCTTGACAGAAGAAGAGTGGAAAAATCAACTTGCTGCCGTTGAAACCGTTGAAAAGAAAACGAAAGAAGTTATAAAAGAAACGGTGATATACCGTACAATGCTGTCTGTGTCTTCTGGTATGACAAGCATTGATGTTGGTAGGGCCCTTGAGAAGGCAAAAATCATTGATAATGCCAAGGAGTTTTTTAATAAAGTTGAAAAGAAAGGTTTGTCGAAAGCATTACGACCTGGCACATATGAGGTAGAAAGTGATATGACGATGGACGAAGTAATATCCATTATCTTTAAAAAATAACAAGATAAGTTAAACCTAAATATGAAGTAAGTGTGCGAATGAAAAATTCTGCACACTTTTTTATTTGTGAGATATCTTTCATTTCTATATAATATGAGGGATTAGTGGAAGGGAAAAAGGAGAAGTACTTAAATGAACGTAAAAGATGTTGATTGGCGTTTTAAAATAGCGCATAAGGAAGCGTGGATCGGACTAAGCTTGGCTACCATTCATTTTCTTTGGTGGTATGGGTTTGCTTATGGGTTGGGGAAACGTCCTGTAGATGAGTACACCTATCTATTCGGATTGCCGGCATGGTTTTTTTATAGCTGTGTGGTCGGTTTTGTAGTTATGCTTATCCTGGTTTCAGCAGCTGTAAAATTTTTATTCAAAGACATTCCGTTTGACTTTGAGGAAGGTGATTCTCATTGAACTTTCAAGTAATCCTTCCTCTTTTGTTTTTTCTTGTAGTAATTTTCATTGCTGGAATTTATGCAGCTAAATATGTGAAGTCATCAGAGTCATTTTTACAGGAGTATTTCCTTGGAAGTAGGCAATTAGGTGGATTTGTTTTGGCGATGACGATGATTGCTACTTATGGAAGTGCAAGCAGTTTTCTAGGAGGTCCAGGAGCTGCCTATCATTACGGGCTTGCGTGGGTTTTACTGGCAATGATACAGGTTGTCACAGGTTATTTTATTTTGATGGTGCTCGGAAAGAAATTTGCTATTATGGCAAGAAAATATCAGGCAGTCACTTTGACCGATTTTTTGAAGAGTAGGTATAACTCTCATTGGGTAAGCGTTCTGTCAGCTGTCAGTATCATTATTTTCCTTTTTTCCGCGATGACTGCGCAATGGGTAGGGGGAGCAAGGCTGATAGAATCAGTCGTCGGTGTTTCCTATACAACTTCTTTATTCATTTTTGCAATTTCGGTTATGGTCTACGTAATCATTGGTGGGTTTCGTGCTGTAGCCATTACGGACAGCATACAAGGAATAATCATGCTCGCGGGAACAATCATCCTTGTTGTTGCAGCGATTATCGCCGGTGGTGGTGTGGAGAATATTATGGCTGAACTAAAAGCTGAGAATCCCGATTTATTAAGCCCATACGGTTCTGATCGAAGCTTAACACCATTATACATTTCTTCTTTTTGGATTCTCGTCGGTGTAGGTGTCGTCGGGCTTCCGCAAGTCTCAGTCAGGGCTATGTCTTATAAAAATGCCCGAGCCATGCATAGAGCCATCATCATTGGTACAGTAGTGATTGGAATTATCATGCTCGGTATGCATTTAGCAGGGGTTTTCGCTAGGGCGATCATTCCGGGCATTACTGTTCCAGATACTGTAATGCCCACTTTGGCACTTTCAATCTTGCCACCATGGGCAGCAGGAATTGTCCTGGCAGCTCCGATGGCAGCCATCATGTCAACAGTGGATTCCCTACTTTTACTCGTTGCTTCTGCCATTGTAAAAGACTTGTATGTGGGGTACGTGAACCCAAGGGCAGAGATTACAAAAATAAAGATGGTTAGTTTTTGGACGACTGCCTTAATTGGTGTAGCCGTGTTTCTGTTAGCCATTCATCCTCCTGAATTGCTCATTTGGTTGAATTTATTTTCTTTTGGAGGGCTTGAAGCAGTATTTATCTGGCCGATTGTACTCGGGTTATATTGGCGTAAAGGTAATAAATACGGAGCCATAAGTTCAATGGTTGCAGGCATGGGATCGTATATTTATTTTCATTTGTTTATACCGAACGCTTTCGGCATGCATACTGTAGTTCTACCCGTCATAATATCATTTTTCGTTTTTGTCATAATTTCTTTGGTCACAAAAAATGACTCGATTTAGATGATCGGGTCACTTTTTTGTTTATTTATTTCATTTTGGTGGGATTATCGTACACTTTCACACGTATTTGTAAAATCTATAGAAAAATCATTCCACGATCGGCTTCATATCAATTGCTTTAGGATCATCTTCCGGTTTTATCGCTTTAAATGCAAGGAGGGCAGCGATAATACTGAGTCCAGTTAGAAGAAATATCATATCTGTAATTTTCCCTTTCATTAACAAAGCGATTATTGGTGGGCCGGCAGCAACTCCTGCAAATCGCATGGAACTAAATATAGACGTAATCGTTCCCCGCATTTCCTTTTCAATACTCTGCGTCAATATGGCATCTAAGCACGGAAGCGCAGCGCCTATTCCGATCCCACAAAATAAAAATACGATAATCAAATAAATAAACTGATCTGAAATCATCGTTGCAGCTACAGCCGCTCCGGCTAATACAGTTCCTGAAAAAGTAATCCATTTCATTTTTATTAAACTGTCTTTAATTATTTTTCCGGCAGTGAATGAAGCGATACACAATGCGGCGAGAGGAATTGCTAATAAGAAGCCCTTTTTTACCCCATCGTAATGATATTTATCTTCAAGGATAGAAGATAAATAAAAAAGTAACCCAAACAAAATAAACATTAAAATTGCCCCGATAATAAAAACTGCGATAAGCCACTTCCAATGCTCCGTAAAAATTTCTTTTGTATTTTTGACAAATCTTCCAAAGCTGAGCTCGTGTTTATCATCCTTCGGCTTTTTTACAAGGAATATGATTAATAGTAATGAAATAAGACTAAATATAGGAATGGCGAAAAACGGAAGAAACCATATGAAACCAGCTAAAACCGAACCAAGAACAGGGCTTAAAACCTTTCCAAAAGTGTTAGATGTTTCGATTATTCCTAAGGAGCTACTAACATCTTTTTCACTTTTAAACAAATCTCCAACAAGGGGCAGGACGATTGGAAATGCTCCAGCTGCACCAATTCCCTGAAGGACTCGGCCAATAATGATCCACATGAATGCTGCCTCCATTTGCCATGACGCCCAGCCAGCGACAGCTCCTCCGATTCCTGTGATGATTAAGGAGGGAATCATAACCATTTTTCTTCCAAACTTATCCGAAAGAAAGCCTGCAATGGGAATAAGGAGGATGGCGACAACGGAATAAACAGTAATAATATAGCTGGATTGAAGCTTTGTGATATCTAGTTTCTTTTCCATTAAAGGCAAAATTGGGATAAGCATGGAATTTCCTAGTGTCATGATAAGAGGAATGGAGGCAATGGATACGATTGCCCATTTGTTTTTTCTTACATCGCTGCCTGATTTTAATCGTGAGTCATGTTCATTCAGTTCCATGGCTATTTCCTTTCAAACATAGTAAGCTTAATATTCACTGTATTAATTTTTTTATCCTCACTGAAGTGAATAAGAAATGAGGGATATTAATGATTATTAAAGCAATAAATGTCGGAAGACCCCAATTAATAAGCAATCAATACGGCCAAACTTTCAAATCTGGAATTAGGAAAAAGTCTGTTCAATCAGTTCTCCTTCATAAACAAGGATTTGATAATGATGGAGTCGCTGATTTGAATAATCATGGAGGGGAAGACCGTGCAGTTTGTTTTTACCCATTTGAGCATTACTCATGGTGGGATGCTACTTTTGGCAAACAATTAACGATCCCTGCATTTGGTGAAAACGCTACAGTAACAAATATGTTAGAAAGCGAAGTTTGTGTAGGTGATATTTACAAAATGGGTGATGTGCTCGTCCAAATCACTCAAGGACGAATTCCTTGTTCAACAATTGATCGCTTTAACCAAGCGAAGGGGATGTTTAATGAAGTAATCCGGACGGGGAAAACGGGTTTTTTTGCTAAGGTTCTTGAGGGTGGCGTTGTAGAAGCGGGAACTATGCTTGAGTTACAGTCACGGCCCCATCCAGATATTACAATTGCAGAGATTCATCGTTTATTCTTCCATGCCCGAAATGAATATAGTAATATTACGAATGTATTATTGATCCCAGAACTTGCTGAAGCGATGAAGGAGAAATTTCAGAAACTTTTGCCAAAAGAGTATTCTTAATATTTTTCAGATATAGAGATTTCTGTGAATTGAAAATCATCACTTTTAGGAATTTTAATTTCTAAAATACCATCCTTTACTTGAGCGGTAGCTCCTTTTTTTTTGACTAAGCAGGGAAGAGTAATCACTTTTCGGCTTCCTTTTTCTTGCATATTTTCCACAATGGCTTGATTCGAAGTGTGAAAGATCTTCATATTTTCTAGAGAAACATCAGCAGGCAACGAAATCCTGACAAATACATCGTCAAAGGTTTCAAAAACATTGACTTGAAAATCAGTTTGCGACGACGGTTGACTTTGGGTCCTCTCGGTATTGAATGGATTTTGGGTTGTTTCCATTGGAGAAGGGACAAGTTTTTTCATCATTTCTTGTACATAGGAATGAACATCACCATTGTTCATTTGTTCGGTCATTTTTTTTATTTGATCGTTAAAAGGAAACATTCCCCATGGAATCATCTTTAATCCTCCCATCTTTACCATTTCATAATATGTATATGCGGGATATTAGATAGGTGGGAGTCATTGGTTATTCAGTTTTTTTTATGTTACTTAAACAATAAATGCAAAACCATTGGTTTTTTTAGTTAATAGTAGTAAGATTATATATGGAATTTTCCGATTGACTTTGCATTCGACAAAAACTGCTAAAATCAATTTGGAAATGGATGTTTACTCTTTATCTTGGTGCTTTACAGTGATAAAATGGCTGTAAGCGTTTTTTGAAACGTTTATGAAATACATATTTTTCTTGTTACTGTAAATCAAAAATATTATGGTTGAAATGGTGGAGGCGTATCACAAATGAGTAAAGAAGCTTCATATCAAGGAACACCATGGCAAAACTTTTCCGGGCCTAACCTTGGATATGTAATTGAAGTATATGAACAATATCTTGTTGATCCTAATAGTGTAGATCCGGAGTTAAAAGAACTATTTGATCAATGGGGTGCGCCATCTCCTGCGGGCGAAGAAGAAAATACAAAGGGGCAAGCAGATGTTTCTTTCCAGATGCCAGCAAATCCGGATATGTATAGCAAGATTGTCGCAGCAGTAAAAATTGCTGACAATATTCGTACTTATGGACACTTGGCTGCGGATATTAATCCCCTAAATGATAAGCAAAAAGAAATTAGAAGAATTGAACTAGCCGAATATAACTTAACTGAGGAGGATTTAAGGCAAATTCCTGCCTCGTTTATTTCGCCAAACGCACCTTCAAATTTAAAAGATGGTCTCGAAGCCATTAACCATTTAAAAAAGGTGTATACAAAAAAACTAGCTTTTGAATATCATCAAGTTCATGATTTGGAAGAAAAAAATTGGCTTCAACAACAAATTGAATCAGAAAGCTTTTATCCATCTTTGACAAAAGAACAAAGAATGAGTTTATTGACTCGCCTTTCGGAAGTTGAGGGCTTTGAGACATTTATTCACCGTACTTTTGTAGGCCAAAAGAGATTCTCGATTGAAGGTCTGGACACACTTGTTCCTCTCATGGATCAAATAATTAGTTCTACAGTGAAAACAGGGACCAGAACCGTAAATATCGGTATGGCTCACCGTGGCCGTTTGAATGTCCTCGCGCATGTATTAGAGAAACCATATAAATTAATCTTTTCCGAGTTTCAGCATGCTCCGAATAAAGATTTGATTCCTTCAGAGGGCTCTATTGGTATTACATACGGATGGACAGGGGACGTGAAATACCATCTTGGTGCAGATCGTCGGTTAAAGCGGGGCAGTACGGCAAACACAAGAATTACGCTTGCTAATAACCCAAGCCACCTTGAAGTCATCGGACCAATTGTTGACGGCTACACTCGTGCGGCTCAGGAAAATCGGAACAAACCTGGGTATCCTGACCAAGACATGGCTAATTGTGTTGCTATTTCTGTTCACGGGGATGCTGCATTTCCAGGTGAAGGAATCGTCCAGGAAACTTTAAATATGGGTCGATTGAATGGCTATAATACTGGTGGCACTATCCATATTATTGCAAATAACATGATTGGATTTACGACAGAGAGCTCGGATTCCAGATCAACAAAATATGCTTCCGATGTTGCTAAAGGATTTGAAATTCCTATCGTACACGTGAATGCAGATGATCCAGAAGCCGTAATTGCCGCGGCGGTTCTCGCTTATAACTATCGTCAGAAATTCCACAAAGACTTTGTGATTGATTTAATTGGCTACAGAAGATTCGGTCATAATGAAATGGATGAGCCTATGGTTACAAATCCATTAATGTATAAGATTGTGAAAAATCATCCAACAGTAAAGGAAATTTATGCCGAACGCTTAATTGAAAAAGGTGTAATTACAAAAGAAGCCGTTGCTGAGATTGATGAAGCGATCCAAGCAAGATTACAAACAGCATATGATGCAGTATCTGGAAAAGAAAAAGACCTAGATACCGCAATGAACCCGCCTGAATATGTAATGAATCGTTTGCAGAAATTGAACACGAATGTACCTGAAGCTGAATTAAAAGCGATTAATAGTGAACTTTTGAAGTGGCCTGAAGGTTTTAATGTTTTTCAAAAGCTAAGTCGAATCTTAAAACGAAGGGAAAACATCTTTGAAAATGAAGGTAAAATTGAATGGGCGCATGCAGAATCGCTTGCTTTTGGTTCCATATTGAAGGATGGTACACCAATTCGTTTTACCGGTCAGGATTCCCAGCGTGGAACTTTTGCCCAAAGAAATCTTGTGTTACATGATGAAACAACGGGTGAAGAATACATTCCGATGCATAATATTTCAGGCGTCAATTCTTCATTTGTCGTATATAACAGCCCATTGACAGAAGCTGCAGTTGTTGGCTTTGAATATGGCTATAACGTGTTCGCACCCGAAACACTTGTCATTTGGGAAGCGCAATTCGGTGATTTTGCCAATATGGCACAAGTTTTCTTTGATCAATTTATTTCTTCGGGCAGGGCGAAATGGGGTCAAAAATCAGGACTTGTTATGCTTCTTCCACATGGATATGAAGGTCAAGGGCCTGAGCACTCTAGTGGACGTATGGAAAGATTCCTTCAAAGTGCGGCTGAGAACAACTGGACGGTTGCAAACTTATCAACTGCTTCCCAGTACTTCCATATATTGAGAAGACAAGCTGCTACGCTGGAAAAAGAAGGGGTTAAACCACTTGTCATTATGACACCAAAAAGTTTGCTTCGCCATCCACTTGCTGCAGCGGAAGTGAAAGACCTTACAGAAGGCAGCTTCCAACCGGTACTAGAACAAGCTGGTCTTGGGGAAAATCATAAGGCTGTGGAACGCATCTTGCTTTGTAGTGGGAAGGTCGCTATTGACTTAGAAGAGCATTTGAAGAATGAAGACAATTTAGATTGGATTCACATTTTACGAGTGGAAGAATTGTATCCATTCCCGAAAAAAGAGATTGAAAATATATTAGCACGTTATTCAAACGTAAAAGAACTAGTTTGGGTGCAAGAAGAACCGAAAAACATGGGCGGATGGATGCATGTTGATCCATATTTGAGAGAATTGGCTCCTGCCGGAGTAGAAGTGAAGTATACAGGCCGTCGCAGACGCTCAAGCCCTTCTGAAGGTGATCCAACTGTTCACAGAAAAGAGCAAAATCGCATCATTCAAGAAGCATTTATAAAATAATACCTTTTTACAAGCAACTGTTGCAAATAGCTATAACTGAAAAATGGATCGGATATATTAGAGGAGGATTTAAAAGTGGCTGAAATTAAAGTGCCTGAATTAGCAGAATCAATTACTGAAGGCTCCATCGCACAATGGCTAAAAAAGCCGGGCGATTTTGTGGAAAAGGGAGAATATATTGTTGAACTTGAAACAGATAAAGTAAACGTTGAGGTCATCTCGGAAGAGGCCGGCGTAGTAAAAGAATTGAAAGCAGCTGAAGGTGACACAGTTCAGGTTGGCGAAGTTATTGCGATTGTTGAAGCGGGTGGCGCTTCTGCTGGGAGTACTTCTGAACCTGCTGTTGAACCTGCAAAGGAAGAGAAAGCCGCTGATATAGTAAAAGCTGAGCCGAGTCCTGAACAAGCTGATTCTGAAAAGAAAGAACGTACTATCGCTTCACCTGCCGCGCGTAAGCTGGCGAGGGAAAAAGGAATCGATTTAAGTGAAGTTCCAACTGTTGATCCGCTTGGTCGAGTACGTAAACAAGATGTCTCGTCATTTTCCAATCAGCCTCAGCAGGCACCTGCACAAGCTGCTCCGGCACCTAAAGCAGCAACTCCTGCTGCAAATCAAGAGTCTGGGAAGCCAGTAGAACGCGTACGTATGTCTCGCCGTCGCCAAACGATTGCAAAAAGATTGGTTGAAGTACAACAAAACGCGGCTATGCTGACAACTTTCAATGAAATTGATATGACAGCAGTAATGGATTTGCGGAAACGGAAAAAAGATAAATTCTTTGAGCAGAATGATGTTCGTCTCGGATTTATGTCATTCTTTACCAAAGCAGTGGTAGCTGCTTTGAAAAAGTATCCTTCCGTTAACTCAGAATTACAAGGTGATGAGCTAGTTCTGAAAAAGTTCTATGATATCGGAGTAGCTGTTTCAACAGATGAAGGCCTTGTTGTTCCAGTCATCCGTGATTGTGATCGCAAAAACTTCGCAGAAATCGAATCTGATATTCTTGGTGTTGCATTAAAAGCTCGTGACAACAAATTAGCTCTTAGCGACCTGCAAGGCGGAACATTTACAATAACGAATGGTGGAGTATTTGGATCATTATTATCCACTCCGATCTTAAATGGAACACAAGTTGGAATTCTCGGAATGCATACAATTCAAACACGACCTGTTGCCATTGATGCAGAACGTATGGAAAATCGTCCGATGATGTATGTTGCTTTATCATATGACCACCGTGTAATCGATGGAAAAGAAGCTGTTGGCTTCCTTGTAACAGTAAAACAATTGCTAGAAAATCCAGAAGATCTACTTCTTCAAGGATAATATCATTTATTATACAGCGATCATAATAGTGATAGCTCAAGACTGTAGACAAACTCGAAAAAACGAGTTGTCTACAGTTTTTTTATTTTTATAATGGATAGAGCGAGTTTTCCGAAGCTTACCACTCACTTTCCGCGGGGCGAGCGCCGAGCCGCTGCGTCGCTGCGCTCCTTTAGTCTCTCGGCTGTCTCGCAGATCCCGCAGGAGTCGAGCGGACGCTTCTCCAAACCAATAAAATCTATATTTTAAACAAATGAAAAGTCAACCAGATCGGTTAACTTTACGCAAAATATTATCCTATGGAAACTTTTAAATCATAAATCTCCATATATGTACTAAAAAACATTGATTGTTGACTTTTTAACATAGCAACCTTTTATTTGAAAGTGAGTATAAAGCAAAAGTAATAACCCCCTTAGGGTTTAGGGTATTATTTCTTTTTTCTTTAGGCTCTAAAGATTAAATATGGATTTAAGCAGGTTCCGTTGATTGGAGTGGAAGGCGGCAACTCCTGCGGGAAAAGCTCACCGACCGCCCGCGGAAAGCGTCCGCCTGGAGCGGAAATCAACATCCAAGTGCAACACATCTTTTTTTATTCATGAATGAGGAGGTAGGTCGAATATGCTGATATGAAGGAACGTAAAAGGAGGCAACCAATTTGGCATTAACATTAAAAGAGGCAAAATTTGAACATGAATTTTGGCTTCAAGTGCTGGGAGACCATTCAAGGTTTATCCTTGATTCCTTAAGTCCATCTGAAACAAAAGCCATAGCAACAGCAAAAAGATTAAAAACAGAATTTGATCATTTGTTGACTGAAGCAAGAAATTTAAATAATTTGCAAAGTGCTGCAAAAGTGACTCAGAGGGCTGAACTATTAGTCAAAGAACTAAAAAGTTTTAAGCTTTCATTACTGGAAAGACTGATCTTTAAAAAAGTTAAAATTCATCTTTCACCGACGTTTATTAACCACATGGTAAACGAACTTGAGGAATACGAACGTATCCTAAGTTATTTTCAAAGAGGAGAAGCGCCACCACTCACACACGAACTTCACCATCATTTACTATGGTTACTAGATGCTTCAGGGCATGCGGGTGCAATTGAAGATCAGTTGGATGCTACCGAAAAAATGTTAAGAAAGAGAAGTGAAAAGTTCACCCATCATTTTGAACATTTATATTTAAAGGCAGTCGAACTTGCTGGTTATTTACGAACAGAGGTTTATCAATTTCCTGCGTTAGGCCGTATGAACAAGGAAGCTAAATTAGAAATAGAAGCATTTCAAATGTTCTTAACGGAGATTTTAGAGCTCGACATTTCTGAACAAGTACTCGGAACGTTTCCGGCTTTAATGGCGGACCATATGTTTCGCGAAGAATGTTATTACTTAACTAAACTAGCGGAATCAACAAAATCAAAAAAACCTGATTGTGACCCGGCCGCGCCTAGGTATGAAAAAAAATAAACGATCGCGCCTAATCATGAGCTTACGCCTGAAAATAGCCCCTTAATTGAAAAGAATTAACCGATAAAAAAAGCGTGCATCATAATGTGCACGCTTGTATGGTCGTCTAACTCCAGCGCCCGGCTAACTTCAGTGGGCTTCATTAAGTAAGTTTAATAGAGAAGTTTTGAGACTTCACGGATTTAATAAGCCGCGTTTTCTGATCTCCGATTTTAACAATCTAACTACTTCAATACCATGATCATTCTTTTTCGCGTCTCGATAGGCTGCAACAAGCTGTTCATTACTCATGATTTTCATTGCTAGCAAAACCCTCCTCGTGAAATTGAATTATTCTCTATATTCAACTATTCTACATTCTTTGAATAAAAAAGGAAAGCATTATCTTTTAATTTTTATGAAAAAATGCAGCGATTCCATTTTAGGAATGCTGCATTTTTTCATAAATAATTACTTCATAGAAATCCAAATGCTTTTTACTTCCGTATAATTGTCCAAGGCGTAAGATCCCATTTCACGGCCAAGCCCTGATTGCTTATATCCGCCAAACGGTGACGCAGCATCAAACACATTATAGCAGTTAACCCATACTGTTCCAGCACGGAGTCGGTTGGCGATGTAGTGGGCGTTGGCTACATCACGAGTCCATAATCCAGCAGCAAGGCCATAGTCACTGTTATTAGCCCGATTGACAACTTCATCTAAATCATCATACGGCAATGCGGCAATAACAGGACCGAAGATTTCTTCTTTAGCAATGCTCATTTCGTCATTGACATCCGCAAATATCGTCGGTTCAACAAAATATCCTTCATCGCGCGGCTTTTGACCCCCGGTTAGAAGCTCTGCCCCTTCATCAATGCCTTTTTCTATATAGCTCAACACACGGTTTTGCTGCTCTGACGAAACAAGTGGTCCCATTTGTGTATCTTGTTCGAGGCCTGCCCCTTGTTTGATACCTTTGGCATGTGAAGTCATATCAGCGACAACATTATCAAAATGTTTCTTTTGAATAAAGACACGGGAACCAGCACAGCATACTTGACCTTGGTTAAACATGACACCGTTCAATGCTCCAGGTATTGCTTTAGTTAAATCGGCATCAGGTAAAATAATGTTAGGAGATTTACCACCAAGCTCAAGCGTTACACGCTTAAGGTTACTGGATGCTCTCTGCATAATTAATTTCCCAACTTCTGTAGAACCTGTGAAGGCGATTTTATCCACTTCCGGATGATCGACAAGCGCTTGTCCAGCAGATTCTCCAAAACCAGGAACAATATTAACTACTCCGGGCGGGAATCCAGCTTCCTGGATAAGCTCCGCTAGCAATAAGGCAGAAAGTGGTGTTTGCTCAGCTGGTTTTAAAACGGTTGTACAGCCAGTGGCTAGAGCTGCCCCCAATTTCCACATTGCCATTAATAATGGGAAATTCCATGGGATAATCTGTCCTACGACCCCAACTGCTTCGTGGCGTGTATAGTTGAAAAACGGCCCGGCAACTGGAATGGTTTGTCCAGTAATTTTCGTTGTCCAGCCTGCGTAATATCTCATATGTTCAATGGCTAATGGAATGTCTGCATTCATCGTTTCACGAATTGGCTTCCCGTTATCCAGCGTTTCCAATTGTGCCAATACTTCTTTATTTTCTTCCATTAAGTCAGCAAGCTTATACATAAGCCTCCCTCTAGAGGAAGCACTCATTTTTGCCCATTTTCCTTCATCAAACGCTTTTCGTGCTGCTTTCACTGCACGGTCAATATCCTCCTCACATGCTTCATATAAAGTAGCGAGGGTTTCTCCAGTGGCCGGATTTGGAGTGTCAAATGTTTTTCCAGAAACACTCTCAACAAACTCTCCGTTAATAAATAGCTTTTTAGTTCCTTGAAGAAAACTTTGTATTTTGTCGTTAACATTCAGCGTAACTTGGCTCATTGAATTCCTCCTAAAATAGTAATAATTTTTCCAGAGAGAATCTATCAGGCGGATGAAGACGCTTACAAACACTATTTTAATAGTCTACTCTAGAATATTCAACCAATACTTTTTGATTGATTCTGATATTATTTTACAATTTATCTAAGTATTCGACAAAATCATTGGAGTTGTATGAATATTACCATTATATTTACTTTACTAATTTCACAAACATAGATTAATATATATGTAATATTACTTTTATTAAAAAAACTATAAAGTTCGGAGGGAAAATGAATGTTTAATGAAAGAATGGCGCTGAAAATGAGATTGGAACAAATGAATGATGCGGAAGAGCGACTACTGAAAGAATTGCAAAAGGAAAGAGGGTATATTTTTAATAGACTGAGAGAGTTAGATGAAAGAGAGAAAGCTACAGATACTTCAGAGCAAGTTCATTATTTAGAATCTACAAACTCCTTTATTGAAGGGCCAACTGAAGATGCGCTTGCCGATCAATCAAAAACAAGAAAAGGGCGTCCATCAAGACGGAGTAAAACAACAAAAATGAGAGAATCGGCGATTGCCATCATGAAGGAACATAATTCTCCCATTCGAGGATCAGAATTACAGAAAAAAATTGAAGATCGAACAGGATTTCGCATTGCTAATATGACTACCTTCATGAAAACGATCGAAAAAGCAGATGAGAACATTATTAAAGTAGGACGAGGCTTATATTATTACCAACAAGAAAATCAAACCATCTTTTTAGGCCAGGATTTAACTGATGTTGTTGAACTGAATACAAAAGAATTGTAAGGCTTGCTGCTCGCAGAGGGTGTCCTATAAGTATAATTTTTAGGGCCCTTTTTTTGCTTGTGCATCTTTGAAACGTGTCTGTTGATTTCCGCTTCAGGCGGACGCTTTCCGGGGGGCGTGCGGTGAGCTTCCTCGTCGCTGCGCTCCTGCGGGATCTCACCTGTCACGCTAATTCCTCAGGAGTCGCCGCCTTCCGCTCCAATCAACGGAGCTTGCTAAAAATCTACATTCGAGCTTAATAGAGCCTAAATTAAAACTTATTCTGTAAGTATCCATTTAGATGAACATGCAGAACAGACAAAATTTCAATAAAGCGATTATTTTAAAGAAAAGTCGAAAGAACGGTACAAAATAGAAGCTAAAAATAGTGAAATTTTACAGTAAATCTAAAAAGAATATTTATATTAATTGATTAAAATAAAAAGAAAAAAACCTAATTCATAAAAAAAGACTCTAAAATCATATATTGAATTTTAGAGTCTTTTTGGTTACTTCCATTACAAAAATGAATGAGTAAATAGAATAGTAAAATGTAGCACATTGTTGGTTTGGAGAAGCGTCCGCTCGCCCCGCGGAAAGCGAGCGGTAAGATTCGGAAAACCTAATCTATCCAATATAAAAATAAACATACTAAGACAACTTGTTTTTTCGAGTTTGTATAAAGGCTGAAAGCTTGCTATTTGCAAGCTTTTTTATTTTTTTATTTTAGCTTATTTTTTGTTAAAATAGATGAGAGCATAAAATAACTTTCACCACGAAAGAAAGGATTACCTATTATGAAAACAATCGAGTTACCAAACGATATAGAAAAAATCATTCGCGAACGACATTTAACATTTTCCAATATAGATGAAGATATGATTTCTAATGGTGGATTTGAAGCAGCAGATGAGCATTTATTATTAGATGCAGTGATTGCATTATCACTAGGAAAGAATGTCTTATTAAAAGGTCCTACAGGTTCAGGGAAAACAAAGCTTGCCGAAACATTATCCAATATTTTTAAGCAACCGATGCATAGTGTTAATTGTTCTGTTGATATGGATGCAGAGGCTTTGCTTGGATTTAAAACAATTGGACAAGAAAGCGGTCTAAATAAAATTGAATTTGTACCAGGGCCGGTAATTAAGGCGATGAATATGGGCCATCTTTTATATATTGACGAAATAAACATGGCAAAACCTGAAACATTGCCGATTTTAAATAGTGTTCTTGATTATCGTAGAATGGTTTTTAATCCATTTACTGGAGACGTGGCAAGGGCAAAGAAAAGTTTTGGCGTAGTTGCAGCAATCAATGAAGGATATGTTGGAACTGTACCGTTAAACGAAGCATTAAAAAATAGATTTATAGTCCTTGATGTACCGTATATACAAGGTGATGTTTTAAAAGGCGTCCTTATGAAGGAAAGTGGATTACAAGATCAATCATTGATTGATAAATTCGTCCTTTTATCCGAGGATTTGATTATTCAAGTTCGTAATGGACAGATTCCAGAGGAAGCAGCTTCTATACGTGCATTGATTGATACATGCGATCTCGCCGCTTATTTACCTCCTCTCCGTGCAATTCAACGTGGTATAGCAGACAAACTTGAAGAGGAGAGGGAGAAGGCAGCAATTATGAATATTGCGGCAACCCTGTTTGTATAAGGAGGAGGATCAGCATGTACCGATTCATCAATTTTAACGATGAAATCATTGATTCAATGCTATTGATGGAATTATCGGATCTGTCCAAGACTCTTGCCAGAAATCCCGAATACGAGGCGGATTTTCGTGTTCATTCCTATTTAAGTAAAAGTGAGAAAAAAATATATGTCAGTCATTTTTGGAATCATCGTTCGGATCAAGTGATGGAATTCGGAATGAAGAGCGATGTCTTTTTAAGAGCGTTAGGTAATCATTCATTTACGGATTATCAAGCCGTAAGCCGATATATAAAATGGTGTGAAAGCACTAAAATTCCACGCTTTGCAATCCAACTTTTCACCCTTGCTGAAGACCTACGCATTGAAGAGCGTTGCAAAAAGATTAGGCCGGGTATGGGTAAAGAGTTTCGGATTAGACGTGAGACTTATTTAAATTATTTTGATTCACAAATGAAGGTTAATTTAGAAAAGAGCCTATTTATTGATGCATTATTTAATCTTGTTTATAAAATCATGAATACGCAAATGCCATTTTTCCATTTGCCGCGATTTAATGAAGATATAGATCGAATTTTACCTTTATTTCGATCAAAGGTAGAGAATTTCTTTGAGGCTGCCACTACAAATGAAATAACTACTAATTGCAGGGCAATTATACTTTTAATAGAGAATTATATGAAGCGTGATATGCTGAACGAATATTTCCACCTTCCTACATCAGAAATTGGGATGGAGGAAGGATTGGATTACAATGATTTATTAAGGAAAGATCCTCTCAATAATGCTGATGTTGCAGACGAAAATTCCGATGGGGACGAAACGGTCTTTGATGAAGAAATGAAGACGTGGCATCGGGAAACAAGCAGTCCGGGTAATACCTTTCTTCAATTTGATTTAGATCAAGGCACACAAACTGACATCTTGGCTGATGAAGCAAGGGAAGGTGAACCAGGAGATCAGGCGCTTGCAATTGTTCAAGGATCGGCCAGAAAAAGTACAAAAAAGGATTTCTCAGAATTAGATGTAATTGAGCAAAAGGAAAATGATAGCGGAGAGGGAATCGCTCCCTATGGAAAAGAAAATAAAAATGCGGAAGCTATTTTTTTAACGAATAATGAGCCAAACGCCGAACAAAGAAATCAATACAGTCATTATAAAAATAGCATCCTTCTTTATCAAAAAAAACTTAAGAAAACAATTGACCTGACATTGGAGCATAAAAAAATCAGGCCACGGTCCGGTTTGCATTTTGGCATTCTTGATAAAAAGCTCGTAAAATTCTTTACGGATGAACAGCCAAGGCTTTTTTATAAGAAAAATGAAGAGTCTAAAGAAATTGATGCTGCATTTAGTTTGCTTGTAGATTGTTCTGCTTCAATGCAGGATAAAATGGAAGAAACTAAACGCGGAATCGTCTTGTTTCATGAAGCGTTGAAATCAGTCGGTGTTCCTCATGAAGTTACAGGTTTCTGGGAGGATGCCAATGAGGCCAATACGGACTACCAGCCGAATTATTTTAAACGTGTTATCGGTTTTCCCGCGTCTTTAACATCTAAAGCGGGTCCGGAAATCATGCAGCTTGAACCGGAAGAGGACAATAGGGATGGGTTTGCAATCAGGATTATTAGTCAAAGATTGCTTGAAAGATACGAAAAACAAAAGTTTTTATTAGTTTTTTCTGATGGTGAACCTGCCGCATACGGGTATAGCCAAAATGGCATCGTGGATACGCACGAAGCTGTACTGGATGCCCGAAAAAGAGGCATTGAAGTATTCAATATTTTTCTCTCTACAAATGGCGTGGAAGAAGGGCAAAGAAAAGTTTTTGAAAACATATATGGACCATTCAGTATTATCGTTCCATCAGTGGACTTATTGCCCGATATATTATTTCCTTTATTAAAAAGATTACTTTCAAAATCTATATAATAAAAAAAGCGGAAGCACTAGGCGCTTCCGCTTTTCCGATTACCAGCCTCTACTGGCACCGCCTCCACCAGCTGAACCACCACCCCCACCGCGGGGGCCCCCAAAACCGCCTCCTCCGCCTCTGCCGCCTCTACCGCCGCCACGAGAAGCTGCACTTAAAATTCTAAGCAGCATTAAGGTTAATGCACCGCCGAAAAATCTAAAGTCGAGAAAGACGATTCCAAGGATAATCAAAGTAAAGATAATAACAGAAAATAGCGATGGTCCTTCGTTAGAACCATATTCATATCCTTGAGCTTCAGCTCGTTTATCCAGTTTATATTCATCGGAAACTTCATTAAAAAGCTGTTTATACGTATTAGTAATGGCAAGATCAAGCTTTCCTTCATCTAAATATGGTAAAGCGTAGCTATCTAAAATTCTGCCTACTTTACTATCGGGCAATGCGCCTTCCAGTCCGTATCCTACTTCAATCCTGATTTTCCGATCTTGTAAAGCGAGTACCAAGAGTACTCCATTATTTTTTTTTGCGCCTCCAAGTTTATACTGGCGAAATGCTTGGAGAGCGTATTCTTCAACAGGTATATTTTCCAAGTCATTTACAGTCAAAACTGCGATTTGTGCTTTTGTTTGATCATCAAGAAACGTACCAAGCTCAACTAACTCTTTTTTTTGCTCTGCAGTCATAATATTAGCAAAGTCTTGCACATAAATATCACCGACTGGAGCAGGCACACTTGCTGCATGTGCCTGGGTGCCAATCATAAATGAAACAATGAACGCAATCAAAGAAAAATTGAGAAGCGCTTTTTTCATTAATCCCCATTCCCCTCAAAGTCGACTTTAGGCGCTTCTTTTGCAGCTGCGTCAGCTTTGAAATACTCTTTTTGATCAAAACCGAAAATTGAGGCGACAATCCTTCCCGGAAACTGTTTCACTTTCTTATTAAAAACAGTCACTTGATTATTATAATCCATCCTGGCAACAGCGATTCTATTTTCGGTACCAGACAATTCATCTGTAAGCTGCGTAAATTGCTTGTCAGCCTTCAAATCTGGGTAATTCTCTGAAATGACAAGTAATCTGCTTAAAGCACTCGACAACGCAGCATCAGCATTAGCCTGTTCCTCTGGCCCCTTGGCGCCAACAAGGCTGGATCTTGCACTTGCAATATCTTCCATAACTTTTTCCTCATGCTTAGCATAACCTTTTACCGTGTTTACAAGATTCGGTATTAAATCCATCCTTCTTTGAAGTTGATTTTCAATTTGTGCATAGGTTTGGTTTACATCTTCTTCTGCATTCACAAAACCGTTGTAGCTTCCCATTAAAGGAATCAATATTATTGCTATTACCACTACGATTCCAAGTATTGCCCCTAAACCTTTTTTCATCATTTATCACTCCTCATAACATAATAGAACGAATGAAACGTAAAAAAGTTTCATTTTATTTCTTATTCATTTCATATACCCAAATTTAACCTATATATCAGCAAACTTAAATTAAAAACCTTTCAATAGTGATGGAATCAGAAAAATGATACAATTATTCTTAGATGGTTGGACTTTTCACATGGGAGTGATCAGTAGAACATGATAAAAGACAAACTTCAACGACCGCTACATGATCTTAGAATATCTGTAACCGACAAATGTAATTTTCGCTGTCAATATTGCATGCCGGCAGAAATATTCGGTCCCGATTTCAAATTTTTAAATAAAAATGAGATATTATCATTTGAAGAAATAGAACGAGTTGCTGGCATCTTTAGCGAACTAGGTGTTAAAAAATTAAGAATAACTGGCGGAGAACCCCTTATGCGCAAAGATGTCGCAAAGTTAATTGGGCGTTTATTACAAATTAAGGGGATAGAAGATATCGGCTTGACTACTAACGGTGTTTTACTTGTGAAATACGCACAAGATTTATATAATGCCGGTTTACGTCGCTTAAACATTAGTTTAGACGCACTAAATAATGATATATTTCAAAAAATGAATGGCCGCGGAGTTAAGTCTGAAATTGTATTAAAAGGAATTGAGGCGGCACTCAAAACAGGTTTTTCTATAAAAGTTAATATGGTTGTCCAAAAAGGAGTCAATGATACGGAGATTATTCCAATGGCAGAGCATTTTAGGAAAATGGGTGTTACCCTTCGTTTTATTGAATTTATGGATGTTGGAAATTCAAATGGTTGGAACTGGGATCAGGTTGTATCCAAAAAAGATATATTTGAAATGCTGTCTAAGAATTTTACTTTAGAGCCGGTGGATCCCGATTATTTCGGCGAAGTGGCCAAAAGATATAAATACAAAGACTCCGAAGCTGAAATTGGTTTTATTACGTCTGTTTCTGAATCATTTTGCTCCACTTGTACGAGAGCTCGTATCTCTGCAGATGGAAAATTTTACACATGCCTGTTTGCAGGAAAAGGGCATGATTTACGATCACTTTTAAGAAACTGTGACGATGACAAACAGGTTCATACACAAATAGCGGATATTTGGCAAAACCGAAAGGATCGCTATTCAGACGAACGTGTTGAAGGGGCGACAACATCACTAAATAAAAATAAAATTGAAATGTCCTATATTGGTGGATAATGTAAAGCGCAAGCACCGTGTTCGGGATGTATAAATCCGCGAGGCTTGCTAATGCTGGAGCTTGCGCTAGACAATGAAGGGGGCATCCAGGAGTGGTGGAAAGAAGAAAACCTATTTGGGTGAAAGAAGCAATTGAACAAGTGATGGGATATAAAATACGTGGCGAGAAAGAGTTAATTTCAATCGATGATTGTGATGGGCGGTATTTGGCCGAACCGCTTGTAGCGGATCATGATGTTCCCCCATTTGACCGCTCGCCGTATGATGGATTTGCATTAAGAGCGGAAGATACTGTACAAGCATCTCGCGATAACCCACTTAATATAAGAGTCATTGATGAAATTGGTGCAGGTCAGGTGAGTAATAAAAATGTGGGTCATATGGAGGCAGTTAGGATCATGACGGGTGCGCAAATTCCGATTGGTGCCGACTGCGTGATTATGCTTGAACTTGTCCAAGAGGAAAAAAGTGATGATGGAACCTTTATTAAAATTAAACGTTCCTTGACGCCTGGTGAAAACATCTCTTTTCGCGGCGAAGATACTATTAAAGGAAGCCCACTCATCAATCAAGGTGTACTAATCAATCCCGGCATAAAAGCATTACTTGCAACATTTGGCTATAGTAAAGTAACGGTTGGCAAGCGCCCGGTTATTGGAGTAATTGCGACGGGAAGTGAATTATTGCAGCCAGAAGATGAACTGGTTCCTGGTAAAATTCGCAACAGCAACGGGTTTATGATCGAATCACAGATCATTAGGGCTGGAGGGCTTTATAAGCGATATGGCTCTTTTGCTGATGATTTGGAAGCTCTTCAAAATGCAATTGAAACTGCAATGGCCGAATGCGATGTTGTGATTACAACTGGAGGCGTATCTGTCGGAGATTATGATTTTCTCCCCGAGATTTACAAGCGTATTGGGGCAAACCTTTTATTTAATAAAATTGCCATGCGTCCAGGCAGTGTGACAAGTTGTGGGGAAAAAGACGGAAAGCTATTATTTGGCCTTTCTGGAAACCCATCTGCCTGTTATATTGGATTTGAATTATTCGTACGCCCAATTATAAGGTACTGGCTTCGTTCAGAACGGCCTTTTCTACGTTGTTTACAAGGGACGCTAAACATTGATTTTCCAAAACCAAATCCTTTTAGTAGATTTGTCCGAAGCCAACTAATATATAAGGATGGAAAAATATACGCAGAACCTGTAGGACTAGATAAATCTGGGGTTGTAACTTCTCTCGCATGGGCCGAGTGTTTAATAGTGCTTCCAGGAGGTACAAGAGGGTTTCAACAGGCTGATCAAGTCGATATTTTGTTACTGGACGACCAGCAGGGAAGTGAGAAACCATGGCAGGAAGCAAAGCTTTCCAAATTGTAGGCTTTCAAAATAGTGGCAAGACAACATTAATGAAAAAAATGATTTTTAATGGAACAAAAAATGGCTTGCGCATAGGGACGATCAAGCATCACGGGCATGGCGGAGTACCTGAAAAGACCGTATTGAACAAAGATACTGATAAGCATAGGGATGCAGGTGCACAAATTACTAGCGTGGAAGGGAATGGATCACTACATATAGAAGCCAATAAAAATTCTTGGGATTTAGAAGAAATCATTCATGTTTATAAAAACTTTTCTATGGACCTTATTCTTATAGAAGGTTATAAACACGCTTCATATCCTAAAGTAGTGATTATTCGAAATGATGATGACCTTTATCTATTAGAGAAATTAGTAAATATTAAAGCGGTCATTAGCTGGGTTCCCATAACATCCCACAACGCTTATGAAATTTTTTTAATAGATGATTTAGATCTGTTTGTTAAGGTGTTTTATAAAGGGATATTTGAAAATCTTGAGGTTGTCCCATAAGTGCCTAACTCATGGAACAACCTCTTTGCTATTTAAATTTGTCTATCTTAATTTGTTCTCAACGGCTTGACAAACTTCTTCAGCTGACATGCCACTTGCTTCAATGACTGATCCTTGCATAGATACTGTTTGCATACCCATCACGTTATTATCGATTCCCGATACAACACAGCAATCACAGTTTTGTACATCTGATTCATTATGAAGGGGAATAACCTCATGACCTTTTTCTTGTAAAGCTTGTTGTACGTTTGTCAACGCTTGTTCAACACCAATTTTTGCCATAAATAAATACACCTCCCTTACTGTTAGAGGTGTCCTTTTTATTATCAAAATATACAAGTATTATTGTTTAAAGAACAATATGTAAATTCGTTGTACGGGGGAATTACTATGAAAGACATCTGGGAAATCGTTATGACTAAAAGTGAGAATGAGCCATGGTGGTTTTTTGAAGGTTGGGAAAAAGATATTATCGAATCTTTTACATTTCACAATAAAGAGGCAGCCGTTCAGAAATATTTTTCTTTATTTAACCAGCTCAACAGGCAATGTGACCACTCCAAACTAAAAAACTCTTCAATGGCAGCATTTTGGAATGATGGGGACTCATTTTTTTGTGATCATTGTGATGATGACCTGCAAGTATTTTACGGACTTTTAATCATGTTAAATCATAAACCATATGTTTTATTAGAAATTGACGATCAAAAGTCGGATACGACTGTAGAAGTCCGGAAAGAGAGATGTACATATGGATACAGCAAAAGCAAGTAAACCGACACAGCAATTGGCAACAGTGTATGGTGTTTTATTTGCCATAAGTGGCGGTCATTTATTTAATGATGCCATCCAGGCAGTTGTCCCAGCTATGAATCCTATCTTTGTAAAAACTTTAAATTTATCCTATGCCCAAATTGGTTGGATTGCTTTTGTAGTTAATATGACATCTTCGGTCATGCAGCCAGTGTTCGGCTATTTTGCTGACAAGAAACCAACTCCTTTCCTTTTGCCATTAGGTATGTTTATGAGCATGCTTGGTTTAATTGGCTTTGGATTATCACCAAATTTTTACGTTATCCTTGCCTCGGTTTTTTTCATCGGGATCGGTTCGGCGGTGTTTCATCCGGAAGGATCAAGGGTTGCGTATATGGCTGCAGGGACGAGAAGGGGATTGGCTCAGTCAATTTATCAGGTTGGTGGAAACTTCGGACAATCGTTGGCCCCTTTATTTACAGCTTTTATATTTGTCCGATTTGGACAAAAGGGGGCACTGGGCTTTACAATGGTCGCATTAATGGGCATCATTCTACTTCTATTTGTATCGAAATGGTATAAATTACAGCTAGAAACAGAAATATTTAAACAAAGTAGAAAGAAGAATAGTGAAAGTGGATCACCCATTCATCCGAAAATTAAGGCCGCGATCACTTTATTAGTTTTCCTTGTTTTCGCACGCTCATGGTATTCAGCGGGGATAGGCAATTTTTATCAATTTTATTTAATTAATGATTATGGCCTGTCTATCAAACAGTCGCAATTATATATCTTCATTTTTATGATAGCTGGCGTACTTGGCACCTTTTTTGGAGGACCGCTTGCAGATCGATTTGGAAGAAGAAATATTATTTTTCTGTCCATGGCGGGTGCAGCCCCATTAACGATCTTATTGCCGTATGTTTCACTATTCTGGGTTATTCCGATCTTTTTCTTAATTGGTTTTATCATTACTTCTAGCTTCAGTGTTACAGTCGTCTATGCACAGGAGCTTGTACCAAAGAAAATTGGGATGGTCTCCGGTTTGATTGTAGGTCTCGCATTTGGCATGGGAGCAATAGGGGCTGTATTATTTGGGACTCTTGCCGATTTGTATAGTATTAAATTTGTCATGATTGTGTGTAGCTGGTTACCAGTCTTGGGGGTATTTACTTGGCTGTTGCCGAGCGATGAAAGAGTAAGTGAATTAAATATTTAACTAGAAAAAAACCCGTTATAGGAAAAAGAACGGGTTTTTTTGGATCGTGGCTTTCTATGTTAATGAATATGTTTCTTTCTAAATCTCCCTCCATGTACTTCAGAAATGTTTGCTACGGCGAGGAAGGCGCTTGAATCCAATTCATCAATAATGGATTTTAACTTTGCTTCTTCAAGTCGAGTAATGACACAAAAGATAACTCGTTTGTCATCACCAGTATATGCTCCTTCGCCTTTTAAATAAGTGACACCTCGTCCAAGCCGGGCTAAAATCGCATCCCCAATCTCTTCAGCATGATCACTAATGATCCAGGCAGACTTTGATTCGTCTAAACCTTCTATGACAATATCTATTACCTTATAAGCGACGAAGTACGTGATAATCGAATACATGGCACGCTCCCAGCTGAATACGAAGCCAGCAGTCGCAAAAATGAAAAAATTAAAAAACATAATAATTTCTCCGACAGAAAAAGGAAGCTTATTATTAAGCAGAATAGATAACACTTCTGTCCCGTCAAGTGACCCCCCATACCTAATAACAATGCCGACTCCCACACCAAGAATGATCCCACCAAAAACGGTATCAAGCAATAAGTCGTCTGTTACTACCATGACATCATGAAGGAGTATGGATGCAACAGAAAGAACGAAAATTCCGTACAAAGTTGTAAAGGCGAACGTTTTCCCAATTTGCTTATAGCCGATATAAATAAACGGAAGATTTAAGAGGAATATGATAATTCCAAGTCTCCAGCCAGTCAAATGGGCAAGGATAATCGAAATTCCTGTAATGCCGCCGTCTAAAATATGGTTGGGGACTAAAAATAGCTCGAGGGAGGTTGCCATAAGGGTTGCGCCTATAGTGACTAACAAGACCCGCCAAAAAATTGCCTTTTTCGTCAGTCTTCTATGTTTCATTTTTTCCACAATTTGTTGAGGACTGTCCATTTCATCATCCTTTCAAGTCAAGTTTCTAAAATTAATTATAGTAAACTTTATGTAAACTGAAAAACATTTTAACTTTTTACTAAAAAGTAAGAACGGTTGGGAATTAATAAAAACTACATTCTCTCTATTATATTGAAGGAATTTTCACTAAAAAAGGCGAATATGAATGATTAAATATGTGAAGAAGAGAGGATGCACTATGCAAACAATGCAAAATCAAGATAAGGTGAAATTGCAAACAATTTTGGATATGGATGCATCTCAGATGGCTAAGGAAATAGGTGCCGGAAAACTTTCATCTGTGGAAGCAACAAAGGCATATATTGAACATATTCAGTATGTTAACCCTAGAATTAATTGCTTAGTCGAGAATCGTTTTTCGCTGGCCCTTGAGGAAGCAGAAGCTGCGGATATAAAGATTCAAGAAGGAACTGCAAAAGGAACATTAATTGGCGTGCCATTTAGTATGAAAGAAGCATTCGATGTTAGCGGCATGAAAACGACTGGAGGCCTGATGCATCGGCGAGATACTATTGCACAACATGATGCAGAAGTGGTCGCAAAGTTAAGAGCTGAAGGTGCGATTATTTTAGGTAAAACGAATACGCCAGGGCTTTGCTTTTGCCAAGAAAGCGATAATAAATTGTATGGAAGAACGAATAATCCATGGAACATCGATAAGACCGCCGGAGGGTCAAGCGGAGGGGAAGCGGCGTTAATTGCTGTTGGAGGGGCTGCTGCGGGTATCGGCTCAGATATTGGCGGTTCAATCCGCTTTCCAAGCCATTTTAATGGAGTCATTGGTTTTAAATCAGGTAAAGGAAAAGTGTCACAGCATGGAAGCTTTCCGGCAGTTGAGCATCCTCTTCAAGAACGAATGTTTGGAATAGGTCCCATATCGAAAACAATTGCTGACACAAAACTAATTTACAATATTATTGCAAAAGAAGCAGCTCCGCAAGCCAATTTAGAAGAATTTAAGATAGAAATTTTGCCGAAAACCAGTTATCCATTAACTCATGAAACAGCCATTTTGATGAATAAAATTAGGGAGAAGTTAAGACGCTCGCTACAAATTGAAGAGCATATTCCTCCTTATTTTCAAGAGAGCGCTGTTATCTGGCAGGAAGCGATGTCGATTGACGGAGGTAAAACAACGGCAGAGGCAGCATTAATGCATCGAAGCTTGAACCCGGCAAAAGAATTTTTAAAAGAAAAATTAACCGGGAAATCAGACTATCATTATTATTTATCTTGGGCGCTTATTGGTACACGACTTTTTAAACCAAGTGCTAAGAGGGTGCAGGAAATAGAGAGAACGATATTGGCTGGGGATCAGTTCCTCCGTGAATACTTGAAAAAACGAATATTAATTTTACCCGTTTATCATCGGACAGCTCCTAATCATGGAGACTTATATAGAGAACTTTTTTCAATCAAAAAGACTTTTAAAATGTATATGCCTTATGTTGCTTATGCCAATACATGGGGTTTGCCAGCCCTGACTATGCCAGTGGGGAATGATAGCGAAGGGATGCCCATTGGTGTGCAGCTAATTAGTCAGAATGGGAATGAAGACGCTGTCTTTCAATTAGGTGAGATACTCGAAAACGAATTCGGTGGATACAAGCGGTGTGAAGCACATGACCGGAAAAAAGTACAGTCTTGATTTTATCTCATTTTGCATGTAAAATACCTTGTTGTAAGAGTAAAGTGTATATATTCGGGCTGTACAAATGTCCGAAACCATATCCCCCTAAACACGTTTATATCTTGCAAATATAAGTTGATAGGTGGTATTTTGCATGTCAGAAAATCAGAAGTATAGAGTTTTGTTGTATTACCAATATGTAACAATTGAAGAGCCAGAAGTATTTGCAAACAAACATTTGAAATTTTGCAAGGAACTCGGGCTAAAAGGACGCATACTAGTTGCAGAAGAAGGTATTAATGGAACTGTTTCTGGTACGTGGGATCAAACAGAAGCATACATGAACGAAATGAAAAGTGATCCACGCTTTGAAAGCATGGTCTTCAAAATTGATGAGTCAGATAAACATGCATTTAAAAAAATGCACGTCCGTCCTCGTGCTGAATTAGTAACTTTGCGCTTGGAAGATGATATAAATCCCCATGAGGTAACTGGGAAATATTTAAGTCCAAAGGAATTTTTCGAAGCGATGCAAGATGAAGACACTGTAGTTCTGGATGCACGTAATGACTATGAATTTGATCTTGGTCATTTCAGGGGAGCCATTCGTCCAGACATTAAAACATTCCGAGATCTTCCGGATTGGGTGCGTGAAAATAAACAAATATTAGAAGGAAAGAAAATTTTAACTTATTGTACAGGCGGTATCCGTTGTGAGAAATTTTCTGGCTGGCTGTTGGAAGAAGGCTTTGATGATGTGTCACAGCTACACGGGGGAATTGTCACTTACGGAAAAGACCCTGAAGTCCAAGGTGAACTATGGGACGGGCAATGCTATGTATTTGACGAAAGAATTGCTGTTCCGGTAAACCAAAAGGAACATACAATCGTTGGCCGGGATTATTTTGACGGCACTCCTTGTGAGCGATATATAAACTGTGCGAACCCCGAATGTAATAAACAAATTCTGAGCTCGGAAGAAAATGAACATAAATACATGAGAAGCTGCACTGATGAATGTCGTGTTCATCCGAGAAATTTATATATTAAAGAACATAACCTTTCAGAGGAAGAAGTAAAGGAAAGACTTCAATTACTTGAAGGGGAAATGGCGGTAAATTAAAAAATAGCTGGTATCCACTAAATAGGGTACCAGCTATTTTTTATTATTTACACGCTTTTTATTGATAGCTTTCAACTAAATCATCAATAAGTGAACCAACGTAGTCTACCGCTTTTTTTATAGCATCAGGTTTTGACATGTCTACACCTGAAAGTTTGATTAAATCTAGCGGCTTTAATGTGCCTCCTGCTTTCAGCATATCCAACCAGCGATCGACGGCAGGCTGACCTTCCTCTTTAATCATTTGTGCAGCAGCTGTTGCTACGGTTAATCCTGCTGAATAAGTATATGGATACAATCCCATATAGTAATGCGGCTGGCGCATCCATGTGAGACTTGCACCTTCATCAATTTCAACTGTATCTCCCCAGAAATCTTTCAGGACGTTTGCCTTTTGCTCACAGAACACACTGGCAGTAAGTGGCGTTCCGTTTTCAGCAAGAGTATACACTCTTCTCTGGAATTCCGCTTCCAACAAATGTGTTACAAAGTTATGGTAATACGTTCCAAGCATTTGCAGAATAACCCAACGTTTCATTCTCGGGTCGTCTTCGGCTTTTGATAAAATATGTTCCCCTAGAATTAATTCATTGATTGTTGACGGCGCCTCAATGCAATACATGGATGGTCGTGTATTAACAAGCTCTTGATTCCGGCCTGCCATATAAAAATGTCCTGCATGACCTAGTTCATGAGCAAGAATAAAGGCGCCTCTCATTGTATCCGTCCAAGTAACTAAAATATATGGGTGAACGCCATAAGGGCTCGAACAAAATGCTCCTGTTGATTTACCAACATTGTCAGCGAGGTCTACCCAACGTTCCGTCAACGCTTTTTTCATAGCTACATGGTATTCTTCACCCATGACTTCTAACGCTTCAAGGATCGTTTCAGAAGCTTCTTCATAGGTCGTTGATGGATTGAATGCAGGATCAAGTGGTGCTTTTAAATCGCAAAAGCGCATTACATCGAGACCAAGCACTTCTTTTTTCAGCTTTGCAAATCTGCGCATATGTGGTGCAAGTTCCTTCTGGATAATATCAAGCTGGTTATTGTACATCTCAAGTGTCACTTGTTGCGGTTGAAGCAGCATATGTGTCACGGATTCATATTTGCGTAGACGAGATAATGCCACTTGTTTTTTTACTTCTGTCGCATATGTTGCTGCATAGGTGTTTTTATATTGTTTTAACGTATCGACAAATGATTCGTATGCTTGACGGCGAGTGTTTGTATTTGGTGCAAGTTCATATCGGTCTTCAAAAAGAGCAAATGACATAGGAAGCTCATTGCCATTATCATCTTGAATGGAATCAAATTGCATATCAGAGGATTTACTTAACTGATAAATATTATAAGGTGCTCCCAATACTTCGCCAAGTGAGGCAAGCGCTTCTTCCGTGTCGGGAGAGAGCTTATACGGTTTTGCTTCAAGTATATCAGCTAAATATTTCGAAAACTTTTCCAAGCCCTTTTCTTCGTTTAAGTATGTATCAACCATGCCATCCGGCAAGTCCAAAATTTCAGAATGAATAAATGATAATTCCGCATTTACTTTTGCCATCATCGCAGCAACCTTCGAAGAATCCGCTTGGTTGGCGGGATCCGTTCCGTCGGCAGACTGGCGTAAACTTGAATATGTAGCAATACGAATAATCTGTTTTTGCAAATTTTCCATTTCAGTTAAACAAGTTGTCAATGTTTTGGCACCTTCACCCAGCTTACCCTTAAATTTCGTTATTTTCGGTAGCTCGCCTTCAATATCATGAAGCGCCTTTTCCCACTCGTCTCTAGTTTGAAATAAATCAGTTAAATCCCAAGTTAATTCTTCGGGAACTTCAGCCCGTGTTAATCGTTTTTCCATCGTTTGCATAAGGTGATCCTCCTTTAATTATTTCGTAAAGCTAATTAAATTATATCGGATAGGCAGTAAATAAGCTAATATTTTTAATAGTAGCAATGCATTGTAATTCCATAAAAAAATGCGATAATAAGATGTAATTGTATAGATAGAAAAGAGGAGAACTATGTTAAAGGAAAAATGGTTTAAAGTTTTCACAGCGATCATTATGATCTTTTTAATTATTTTTTTAGGAACGAAAATTAGCTTTATATTTACACCACTTGTCATTATCGTAAATACTTTATTTCCACCAATTGTTTTAGCTGGAGTCCTTTATTATTTATTAAGACCGATAGTGACACTACTTTCAAAAAAAATGCCACGGACTTTGGCCATTATCATTGTCTTTGTTGCCATTGCGGGTGGTGCTACAGGTGCCGTTTTATTAATCGGGCCAGAGCTGCAGAAGCAATTTAATCTATTACAGGAAAATATACCTAAATATACGAAACATCTTCAGCAGTGGACCTTATCGTTAACAGAAAAAGATTGGTTTATGAAGGTTCAGGAAAATGACTATTTATCATTTGAGAAAATGACAGCTGCATTTGAACAGAATGCGAAGAATATTCTCCTGGGTGCCGGTACCAAAATTGCAGGCACTGTCGGTGTAATTGCTAGTATGGTAATGGTGCTGGCATTGATTCCATTTGTATTGTTTTTTATGTTAAAGGATGGAAAGAATGCTCCGACAAATTTGATGAAAATATTGCCAAAAAAACATCAGGGAGAAGCAGAAAGTGTATTGGAAGATATGGATGAAGCGTTAAGTTCATACATTCAAGGACAATTAATAATTAGCTTCTGTGTCGGATTGTTCGCCTTTATCGGTTATTTAATCATTGGACTTGATTATGCGCTTGTTCTCGGTCTCATTGCGATGGTTACCAATGTCATTCCTTTTATCGGACCATGGATTGGGACTTTTCCGGCTTTAATTGTCGGATTGTTTACGTCTCCGTTTCAAGCATTGCTAGTTATTATCGTAGTGGTTATTGTACAGCAAGCGGAAAGCAATCTTCTTTCTCCCTTTGTCATGGGAAAAAAGTTAAATATGCATCCACTTACGATCATATTTGTATTATTAATCGCAGGTCAGTTTGGAGGCCTTGTCGGATTAATCCTAGCAGTACCGGCTTATGCTTTATTGAAAGTAATAGTCAGTCATTTATATCGATACATTAAGCTTGACTAAAATCGACCCGCATTTTAATGCGGGTTATTTTTTTGTTTATTTTTCCTCTAATATTTGTTGCTTTTATTTCACATGCTAGAAACGTTCCCTAGAACAAATAGAGATTTGGGAGGTTATCGTATGACAGTTATTACTAAAGTACAACAAACTCTTACGGGTTTGAAAACAGCTCAGGCAAGCTTGGAAGGATTCGCTCTTGATACGGATAATCAACAAGCAAAACAAATGTTTCAAACGGCTGCCCAACAAACTCAGGCAGTAATTGATTCACTGTCCCCACGTGTACAGGAAATCATGCAAGAAGAACCACAATATAACCAACAATAAACATATTGAGGGATGGAGTTGCAATATACTCTATCCTTCACTAATAAATAGATGGGGATGATTCATTGTGACAGTTTTCGCAAATGTACAAGGAACCCTTGCAAATATGAAAGCAATCCAAGCGGAATTAAGCCGTTATGCACAAGTGAGTACAGACGAGAAAGCAAAGGCTATTTTTCATGATTGCATGATAGAAACGATTGACATTATTGATGAGTTACAGCAAAGGATTGAATTTATGAAAGCAGAAGAACTGCAATATAGAAAATCTTGAGAGGAGGCAAGCAAGATGGACATACCACAATGGCTAAATATTATTATTAGATCTTCCATTCTTGTCTTTATTTTATTTTTACTTACAAAATGGCTTGGAAAAAAACAATTGTCGCATTTATCTTTTTTTGAATATATCGCCGGTATTACAATCGGCAGTATCGCAGCGGAAGTATCTACAGGATTGGAAACGAATTTCTTTCATGGTATATACAGTTTACTTGTCTGGACTGCGATTCCATTTTTTGCGGGTATGCTTGCAATTAAAAGCAAAAAAGCCCGTAATATCATCGAAGGAAAATCTACGGTCGTAATAAAGGACGGAAAAATTCAAGAAGAAACATTAACTAAAGAAAAATACTCTGTTGATGAATTGCTAGAATTACTTAGAAAGAAAAATGCATTTCAAGTAGCAGACGTAGAATTTGCGGTATTAGAATCAAACGGAGATTTGAATGTCTTGCTGAAAAAAGAGAAACAGCCTCTAACTCCTGCGGATCTACAAATGGATGTTGCTCCTGAAAAAGTCCCGCAAACCGTTATCCTTGAAGGTGAAATCGTGGATTCGGCATTAGCGGCAAGTGGTTTTACTCGGGCATGGCTTGATGTCGAATTACAAAAATTAAATGTTGCAATCGATAACGTATTCGTAGGGCAAATAGATACTTATGGGAAACTGACTGTAGATATATTTGACGATAAAATCAAATTACCACAATCAAAACCGAGGCAAAGTCTTTTGACAGCATTAAAGAAATGCCAGGCTGATTTTGAATCTTATGCACTTCAAACAGATTCGGCTGAAGCCAAAGAGATGTATAATAGGAATGCTAAAAAACTGCAAAACATCATAAAAAAATCTCAATACCTACTTAATGAATAAGAAAAACCCTTGAGGATAAGTCTCAAGGGTTGTTGGTTATGAATACATTTCTTGTAGTTGTTTTTGAAGCTGCTCATTTTCCAAGTACTCATCATATGTCATTTGCTTATCGATTATGCCTTTTGGTGTTAAATCAATGATTCGATTAGCAATGGTTTGGATAAATTGATGGTCATGAGAAGCGAAAAGGACGGACCCTTTAAAATTAATCATCCCATCATTCAATGCTGTAATGGATTCCAAGTCAAGATGGTTTGTTGGCTCATCAAGTAATAGCACATTTGCCCCACTTAGCATCATTTTCGAAAGCATGCATCTTACTTTTTCACCACCGGACAGGACAGAGGCCTTTTTCAATACTTCCTCTCCAGAAAACAACATTCTTCCTAGGAAACCGCGTAAGAAGCTTTCGCTGTCATCTTGAGGTGAAAACTGACGAAGCCAATCAACTAAGTTCAAGTCACAGCCTTCAAAGAATTCCGAGTTGTCTTTTGGAAAATACGCCTGTGATGTTGTAATGCCCCATTTAAATGTTCCTTCATCAGGCTCGATTTCACCTGTAAGAATTTTAAATAAAGTGGTTTTGGCTATTTCATTTTTTCCAACAAGTGCTATTTTGTCGCCTTTATTCATGACAAAGCTAATATTATCAAGTACTTTTACGCCATCGATTGTTTTTGAAAGACCGTCTACTCTAAGCAAGTCGTTCCCAATTTCTCGTTCTGGGGTAAAGCCTACGAATGGATAACGACGAGATGAAGGCTGAATGTCATCAAGTGTAATCTTGTCGAGTAGCTTCTTACGGGATGTTGCTTGTTTAGACTTTGAAGCATTCGCACTGAATCTCGCGATAAAAGCTTGCAGTTCTTTAATTTTTTCCTCTTTCTTTTTGTTAGCGTCCTGCGCCATACGCTGTGCAAGTTGGCTCGATTCATACCAGAAATCATAGTTTCCAACATAAACTTGGATTTTACCAAAGTCTAAGTCTGCAATATGCGTACATACTTTATTTAAAAAGTGACGGTCATGGGAAACAACAATGACTGTGTTTTCAAAGTTAATTAAAAACTCTTCGAGCCACTGAATGGCTTTTATATCAAGATGGTTTGTCGGCTCGTCAAGAAGGAGAATGTCAGGTTTACCAAACAAGGCTTGAGCTAATAGTACTTTCACTTTCTCGGAACCCGAAAGCTCAGCCATTTTTTTAGTATGAAGATCCTCGCTAATCCCAAGGCCTTTCAGTAAAATTGCTGCTTCTGACTCAGCTTCCCAACCGTTTAATTCAGCAAACTCGCCTTCGAGCTCGGCGGCCCTCATGCCATCTTCCTCGGAAAAATCAGCTTTCATATAAATCGCATCTTTTTCCTGCATGATTTCATATAAACGTGAATGGCCCATCACCACTGTTTTTAAAACTTCTTCCTCTTCATATTGGAAGTGATCTTGTTTCAAAACGGCTAGGCGCTCACCAGGTGTCATCGAGACAGTTCCTGTTTGCGCTTCGATTTCTCCTGATAAAATTTTCAGAAATGTGGATTTCCCTGCTCCATTTGCGCCAATTAGGCCGTAGCAATTCCCAGGTGTAAATTTAATATTTATATCATCAAACAATTTACGGTCGCCGTAGCGGAGACCAACATTATTTACTGTAATCAAGGTGTATCCATTCCTCCAATAGTACATTATCTAAAGTATTATAACATGTTTTTCTTTTAGATTCCTCTTATTTAAGAATGGAAGTTATCTAATTATTCCATCCTTTTTAAGTTTACCCTAAAATAAAGCTTGACCTTTATATGAAAATCCAAAAAAACCAATGAAAAATCGGTTTTTTGGATTTTAAGCTTTTTAAAAGGTAGGCTATTTTATAGAATATTGTTGATTTTCGCTCTAGGCGGACGCTTTCCGCGGGGCGGCCCGTGAGCTTCCTCGTCGCTTCGCTCCTGCGGGATCTCACGTGGACCGCTCATCCCGCAGGAGTCACCGCCTTCCGCTACAATCAACGGAACCTGCTAAAATCAATATTCAGTTTAACAGAGCCAAAAGGAAAAAGCCTCCAAAAGTGTGTTGGAATTTTATCGACGAAAAGGGCAATTATTAACTTTTCTTCAAAATTAAGCTACGGAATGCAAAAACCCAACAAGGATTTTTTAATGGATATGCTGTTTGGAATAGCGAAGGGAAAATCCATTATCAAATCCGACATTGCCAAAACACTTGAAGAACCCTTCGATACTATTCAGACAGTTAAACGGTTATTTACCCATTTAGAAGCATTTCATGAAGACGATCCATACAACAATGTGGCTGTCAATAAAAAGATTCTTGACCAGGGTGATTTCAATTAGAATCCATTTGTGTTCGTACCTTAAATAGATTAAACAGGATGCTATTATTTATATCCATGATGACTATCTTCATGTCATTTAAAACGGAGAAGCAAAATGTCTTTTTCCATACCGTTATTAGGAGGGCAAGGGGCATTAAAGCCGATGATAAATTCGGATGTTTTTATACCGATATTCATCAGGAATGAAGGCAATATTGGAAAAGGATTCTGCGGGCATTCAGCATTTTAAGTACATAGAAAAGCCGAGCGGTCTAAGCAACTTGTGCTCCAGCTTTGAAGGGACAAATTGAATAAGAAAGGTTTTTGGTGATTCTGGTACGATCTGTACTATTTTGAAACGCATTGATTGGAGTGGCGGCTGGCGACTCCTGCGGGATGAGCGTGCGGCTTGAGACCCTGCAGGAGCGAAGCGACGAAGCGGCTCAAGACACGCCCCGCGGAAAGCGCCCAGCCAGAACGGAAATCAACACCCTCATCCGAACACACCAACCTTTTTCAAAAAATGTACCAAACTGTACATTTATTTGGTGATGTCTAAAATAAGCTTCACTTTAATCAAGCAACGATTTTACTTCCGAAAAAATTTATCGCCCGCGAAATTTCTTTAGCACGGATGAAAATCGGTAAACTTAAATCCATCCTTTGCTTGCTTTATTATTAATCTGCATTATAATGGGGTTTGAGTATAATTGAATCGGCGTACCACAGGGGGAGCAAGTTGCTGAGAGTGGATGAAAAAATCCAGACCCTTTGAACCTGTTAGATAATACTAGCGCAGGGATGTGGCAGAATAAGAAATGGTGTATAACACTGTTTCTATTCCCCTATGGATACGTACGGAAAAACAAATCATAGGGGGTTTTTTTATGGGGAAAATTTCTTTGCAGGCGATGATTGAAGCGGCGATTTTTGCTGCTATGGCATTGGTGTTGGATTTACTGCCGTCAATAAAGTTTGGGCCATCTATTTCGATATCGTTTGCCATGGTTCCTGTTTTTATTGTTGCGTTTAGATGGGGAGTAAAGGCAGCATTATTTTCGGGTTTATTATGGTCGCTTTTACAGTTTGCTACTGGAGACGCTTGGATCTTAACTCCAATACAAGCAATCATCGATTATCCGATTGCTTTTAGTTTCATCGGTTTAGCTGGAATGTTAGCCCCGAGTGTCCAAAAAATGGCTGCTGAAGGAAATAGGAATGGTTTAATAATGGCTTTAACAATCGGAATCTTTATTGGAAGTTTAGGTAGGTATTTTTGGCATTTCATTTCAGGTGTTGTATTTTTTGGAAGTTATGCTAAAGAAGCCGGCAAAACACCAATTGTATATTCGTTTGTAGCGAACGGAATAACGATGTTTTTTTCATTTTTGGCTTGTACAATCGTGTTGTCCATCATCCTTGCAATGAGAACGCAATTATTGAAGACAAATAAAACGACTTATCCGTCAACTAAATCAGCTTAATAGTAAGGGCAATTTCCACCAGCTTATTTCTATTTTACTGACAAACCGATTTGGTTTATGATCCATGATAGCGTATAATAGAAATATTAATAAGAAGGGGGATCTTGCCATGGCTTATAGAAGGGGACCTCAGGAGCCTATCCCTGAAGAAGAAACAGTAGTTTGGTCATGCACAAATGAAGATTGTTCATGTTGGATGAGGGATGCCTTTTCTACAGATGAAAAAACAGTTTGCCCAATCTGCAAATCAGAGATGGAGAAAGAAACACGAGTTTTACCAGTAATTAGTTAATATAAAGTTTTTAAAACAAACAACTCCTTAAAAAACGGGAGTTGTTTTTCTTTTTATACATGAAAATAGTGCAAATGGGGGATATCAAGTAGTAGAGAAACTATAAGGGAGGACAAGTTATGAATACAAAGAATACCGGAGAGGAAATACTTCCCCATGCACCCGCTTCATTTTGGATTGAGTCAACCAAACTTGAAACGTTTCCAACCCTTGATAAAGACATCGACGTAGAAGTGGCAATCATTGGTGGTGGTATTACTGGAATTTCGACTGCCTTTAACCTTGTTAAAGAAGGTTTCAAAGTGGCTGTTTTTGAAGCAAGTTCTGTACTGAATGGCACTACTGGACATACAACTGCCAAAATTACAGCCCAGCACGGTTTAATATATGATGAATTGATCAGTCATTTTGGCGAAGAAAGTGCCAAGCAATATTTTGAAGCTAACGAAAACGCACGAAGATTTATCGAAGAATGTATTAACTTACATGGAATTGAGTGTGGCTACGGTAAAGAAGACGCGTATGTTTATGCCAGTTCAAAAGACCATGTCAAGGATCTTAAGAAAGAAGCGGATGCCTACGAGCGACTAGGGATTGACGGCGGTTTTACAGAAGAAATTCCTCTAAGTATCAATGCAGTCGGTGCTGTCGTTATGAAAAACCAGGCACAATTTCATCCTCTCCAATATTTATCTAAGCTGATTGATTTTATTAAAGAAAATGGCGGAGTAATTTACGAGCAATCAGTTGCGACCCAAATGGAAAATGGAAATCCAGCAGTTGTCCATTTTAGAAACGGAGTAAAAGTGAAAGCAAAATATGTCGTTTCAGCTTCCCATTTCCCTTTTCATGATGGTCGGGGTTATTTCGCAAGATTATTTCCAAAAAGATCATATGTGCTTGCTGTTAAAACGGATAAACCGTTTCCTGGAGGAATGTATATTAATGCAGAAAAGCCAACCCGTTCCATTAGATCAGTTACGATTAATGGGAATGAAGCTCTACTCATTAGCGGAGATGGACATAAAACGGGGCAAGGTGAACCGGAAATCAAGCATTATGAAGCTTTAGAAAAATTTGCTGTAGAAAATTTTGGGGCAAAGGAGATTATCTACCGCTGGTCAGCTCAAGATTTGGTCACACCAGATAAAGTTCCTTATATCGGAAGGATATCTGAGGGCAATGATAATGTATTCGTTGCCACGGGATATAAAAAATGGGGGATGAGCACGAGTATACTTGCTTCCTTACTAATAACGGACTTAATTATTGGCAAGGACAACCGATATACGGATTTGTTTTCTCCTTCACGTTTTGTTACAGATCCAAGCATTAAAAAGGTCGTAAAAGAAAATATCAACGTTGCAGCAAATCTCATTAGCGGAAAATTTGATCGACCGGACAAGGAATTAAAGGATATTAAAGAGGGGGAAGGTGCGGTTGTCACGATCAAGGGCGGACGAGCTGGCGCGTTTAAAACGGAAGCAGGCCAACTGTTCGTGGTCGATACGACCTGTACCCATATGGGGTGTGAGATTAACTGGAATAGCGGTGATCGTACATGGGATTGCCCATGCCATGGTTCAAGATTTTCTTATGAAGGAGAAGTAATTGAAGGGCCAGCACAAAGGCCATTGAAAAGAATTGACCCAGATAGTATTGACTATACTACCTCATGAGAACAAAGGTGCTTGAGCTATACGGAATAGGAACAATAGCGGAATTCTCTGTTGAGAATTTCCGCTATTTTTTCTGTCGATTAGCTGGATCTGCAATCATGATTGAAGAAAAGAGTTTTTGTGAATATGGGTGAGAAAAGCTGAATGAATTGTCATCATTTCTTGCTTGTTGATCAATAATTTCTCCATTTTTCATAACTAACAGGCGATCACAAAAATATTGAACGGCATGTAAATCATGTGAAATAAATAAAATAGCCATATTCATTTCCTGATTGATTTTCTTTAATAAATCAATGATATCTTTTTGTACAATGACATCCAAGTTGGATACAACTTCATCACAAATGAGTAGTTTGGGCTGTAAAAGAATGGATCTTAATAAGTTAACTCTTTGCCTTTCGCCCCCACTTAATTGATGAGGGTAGCGTTCGAGCAAATCATTGTTTAAATGAAATTTATTAAGCATATAGCTGATTTGATCTAAATGCGCTTTTTTCTCAAAAAGATTAAGATTCAATAATGGTTCTAATAAAATATTGAGTACCTTCCAAGAAGGGTTAAGGGCAGATAAATGGTTTTGAAAAACAATTTGGCAATTTTGATAAAACTTTTTATCCGCTAATTTTTTGGTTAGTTCTATTTCTTTTTTCATAAAAAACAAACAGCCGCTATCTGCTCGTTCTAGCTGCATCAATATTCTGGCAAGCGTGCTTTTACCACTTCCGCTTTCACCGACTAAGCCGACGATTTCTTTATCTGCAATTTCAAACGTAATATTTTTTAAAACATGTTGGGACTGGTGGTTGGACGTGAGCCAGCTAGATGTATGGCGATAGCTCTTATGAACGTTATCCACTTTCAGAAGCATATCGTTCTCTCCTTAGCATGTTAACAATCTGCCTTCAAGTAATTTTTTCGTATAGGGATGATTTGGGTGATCAAATATAGTTAGTGTGTTACCAGTTTCAATGACTTTACCTTCTAGCATAACGATAAGTTCATCGGCCGCTTCCGCCGCTACTCCAAGATCATGGGTTACTAGCAAGATAGACGTTCTTGTATTTTGATTCATGTTAATCAGCATCTCTATTAACTCTTTTTGTAAAATCATATCAAGTGCAGAGGTTGGTTCATCTGCGATTAACAGTATAGGTTCAGTATATAGGGCGCAAGCAACCATACATCTTTGAAGCATTCCGCCCGAAAGTTGAAAAGGGTAGTGCTCAGTGATTGCCTGTGGTTCTGTGAACTGAAGGTCTCGCAATATTTCATGAATTTTTTTCCTAAACACAGGAAATGAATGTCCAAGCTTTTTTCCGGTCAATTGATAAAGTTGGTGCTTCATTTTTATGGATGGATTAAAGCTGTTCGCTGCATCCTGAAAAATAGTGAAAATTTTTGTACCTCTTACTTGTTGCAATTTTTTCTCACTCATAGCCAATAAATTCATTCCCGAAAAATAAGCCTCCCCCATTGATGTAGCGGTTGGGGGAAGTATCCCGAGCAATGCATTAATAGACATGCTCTTTCCGCTTCCGCTTTGACCAATAATACAAGTGATTTCCCCTTTATTAACGGAAAAACTAGCCTCATCTACGGCTTTTTCCCCCTTAATATCAACAGTAAGCTTGTTAACTTGCAAAAGTTTTTCACCCATTCAAAAACCACCTTCTTATCGAATGCTGTTTATTTAAAATATTCTCCAAGAAAATTGATCGATAGGATTGAAATAAAGATCATGATTCCTGGAAAAAGCGCAATCCACCAAGCGCCGATTAGAATATCATTTTGTGCATGATAAAGCATATTTCCCCAGGATGGAACAGAAGGGGGGACGCCGATTCCAAGGAAGCTTAATGATACTTCAATAAATATGGCACCGGCAAAGTTAAAAAGAGTGACGACGAAAATAGCTGGGATGCTATTGCGTAATAAATGGACTGTGATTATTTTCCATATAGGTGTTCCGAACATTTTTGCCATTGTTACAAATTCTTTGCTTTTCAAGTTGAGGAATTGTGACCTAATAATTCTAGCCGTGACGAGCCAATTTGTTAGTCCAATTAATAAAGCCATACTAATAATTCCACCGTGCAAAACTGCTTGAAAAGCCAAAATGATAATGAGTGAAGGGATTGCGTTCATAGCTTCCAAGAACCTCATCATGACAGAGTCGATCCATTTGCCAAAGTAGCCGCTAATGCCGCCATAAATAATACCGAACAAAAGGGAGAGAGAGCCTGCCAGCGCAGCTACAGCTAACGTCACTCTGCCTCCGTATAAAATCCGAGAATAAACATCTCTCCCAAGGTTGTCCGTCCCAAGCCAATGTTCTTTTCCGGGAGATGCGTAAACAGCAGTCAAATCTATTTCGTTCGGATTATGCGTCGAGAAAAGGGGTGCAAATACGGTACTAACTAAAATAATTGCAAATAATCCACCCCAAAAGAACATAGCGGTCATTCTTTTGTTTTTTACAATCATCGGCCCATCTCCTCCTGTCTTAATTTTGGGTTAAGCAGAAAAGTTAATAGATCGATGATCAACATTGTTGCTACGACGATTATTCCCGTAATCAATATACATCCCATTAAAAGTGGGAAATCTTTTGTCATTGTCGCTTTTACAGATAACTGCCCTAAACCTGACCATGCAAATAATGATTCGATAATAATCGATCCGCCAAAAAAAGAAGGAATGGTCATACCTAAATAATTTAAATAGGGAAGGGAGGCATTGCGTAAGATTCCTTTATTTAATTCTTTTTGGCTCACACCGTTTGCCTTTGCCACGATACAATAGTATTTTTTTATTTCTTCCTTAATATTTTCTTGTAAAAAGCGTGCATAAATGCCGACATGTGTAACAATGAGAACGAATGCTGGTAAAATTAAATGGCGACATTTATCAAGAAATCCACTTTTTCCGCTTATATCTGCTGTTCCGGATGAGGGAAGGATACCAAGTTGAACGGAGAAAATCCAAATAAGAAGGATTCCGATCCAAAAGGCGGGAAGAGAGGAAGATGCAATACTTGCGATAGAAAGGCCTTTATCTAAAATAGAGCCCTCGTTCATGCCTGCTTTCATACCGAGTGCAATCGAAAAGATAATAATGAAAACCATTGAAACGGAAAAGAGGATAAGGGTGTTCGGCACTCTCTCCATGACGATATCCAACACGGGCCTTCCTTCTCGAGAGGAAAACCCGAAATTACCGACTAATGCCTCCCTTAACCAAGATATATATTGGGTGGAAACGGAACGATTCAGCCCAAAAGCTTGGTTAATTCTCTCTTTTTCAAAAGTTGTAAGTGTTTGTACGTTTCCTCCATAAAATGCTGTGGCGGGGTCTCCAGGGGCTAAATGCATGATAGAGAATCCAAGCAAACTAACAAGAAAAAGGACGGCAATACTCATGCCAATCCTTTTCGCTGCCCATTTAACGATCATTCCACTTCCACTCCTCGACATTCCAGAGGAACCCGGATCCGTGATGTCCTAATGTCCGCTCTGATATGCCGGTTATATTTTTATTAAGACCATAAATGGCGTTTACATAGGCCATAAAATTATAAGCCGGGTCATTGGCTAACTGTTCTTGAAAGTCTTGATAAATTGCTTTTCGCTTCGTTGAATCAGTGATTGTTCGACCTTGCTCCAGAAGCTTGTCTACTTTAGCGTTCGAATAGCTGCCAAAATTATAGCCAGTACTCGTTAAGCTTGATTGATCTGCATGAAAGAGAATATAAGTATGATGATCGGCATCATACGGACTTCCCCAACCTATCATGAAGGCATCTGAGTCTTCGATAGAAATAACACTCCAATCAAGCGCATCCACCGAAACATCAGCACCAATTTTTTTGAATTCTTCAGCAGCATAATTAGCCATATTTACCCGAACAGTATCCGAAACCGGTGATGTAATCGTAAAGGCGAGCTTTTCGCCATTTTTATAACGGAAACCATCCTCTTCCTTTTTCCATCCAGCAACGTCTAATAGTTGTTCTGCTTTTTTCGGGTTGTATTCATATTTCTCGATATTTTCATTATGGAATTCATTTACTTGCAGTGGTGAATATGCTTCTTTTCCATATCCTTTTAATAAGCCCGAAACTAATTGCGAACGATTGATTGCATAATTAAATGCTTTTCTTACATTTACATCTTTCCATAAATCTTTTTTTAGATTATATAAAATTGCACGATAATCAGCAGTCGGGATATCATATATTTGCAAATTGTCCAGTTCCTTTAACTTTTCAGCCTGAACAGGATCCAATAAAGCGATATCGACTTCGCCAGATTGCAGCTGTAACGCACGGACATTGCTATCCGGAATAAATTTAAATATGACTGTTTCAATAGAAGGAGCGGTGCCGAAAAAGTGATCATATGCCTTAAGCGTTAAACTATTTCCTTTATCCCATTTTTCGAACTTGTAAGGGCCAGCACCAATAGGTTTTTGATTAAAAGGGGCCGTTCTCATGTCTTGCCCCTCGAATGCATGCTTAGGCAAGATCGGAACAGTTAGTTTGTCTAATAAGGGAGTAAACGGTTCTTTCAAAGTGATAATGAGTTCCTCGTCACTTTTATTTTCAACTGACTTAATTTCATTAAAGTCGGCTTTTAAAAACGAGGCGTTATGATCATCAAGGATGGCGTTTATCGTAAAAGCGGCATCATCTGCTGTCAGTGGTTTTCCATCATGAAATGTAATTCCTTTTTTAAGCTTGATTGTATATGTTAAACCGTTATTAGAACGTGTATATGACTCTGCAATATCCGGCTTTGGTTCATTGTTTTCATCAAATCTGAATAATCCACGGAAAATAAGTGCATCGAGATTCGTTTCTTCAAGAATTGGATTTAAGTTTTCGTATTCAGATTCTGATGCGTAGATGAGCTGGTTTGGATTATGGGCTTCATTAATCGGCGTTTTACTATTTCCCCCTGAGCATCCGACCAAAAGCAAACAAAATATGCTAATAAATGCAAAAGTGATATGTGTTTTTTTCAATTGATTTACTCCCTCTCAAAATGATTACAATCGCTATTATAAGTTGATAACTAGCCGATGTCTAATACAGAGCTGTAAACATAAAAAGATTCGACCGAATGACCTAGTCGAATCTTTTTGGCTAATCCCAATATTGATTAATAAATTCATCACGCCCGGATTTCTGCCGATCTTCCAAATACTCAGCTTTATTTTTCTTATAGAAATCTTGATGATAGTCTTCAGCTCGATAAAAGGTTTTTGCCGGGATGATTTCTGTTACAATTGGTTTTTTGAATTTCCCGCTTGCTGCAAGGGCAGCTTTTGACTTCTCGGCTTGAATCTTCTGTTCTTCGTTATGGTAAAATATGGCCGCGCGGTAAGAGTCGCCTCTGTCTTGAAATTGCCCTCCAGCATCGGTTGGGTCAATTTGCTGCCAAAAAATCTCCAATAATTGTTCATACGAGAAAATCTTCGGATCATATGTAATTTGAACGACCTCATAATGTCCTGATTCACCCGATTTCACATCAGCATATGTCGGGTTTTCAACATGTCCTCCCGAATAGCCTGACACGACACCATGAATACCTTCCCATTGATCAAAGGGCTTAACCATACACCAGAAGCAGCCACCCGCAAAGGTGGCAATTTGCAATTCTTTTTCCATAAATGATTTTCCCCCATATATATGTTATTTAAAAAAATTGAAAAACCACGGCAATACTCCGATTACATCCATAAAAACAATAATAATTGCTGCCGGTGCAATGTAACGAATCAAAAAATACCAGATTGAAAAAATGAGCTTGCCATGTCCTGTACTAGTAGTAATTTCATGATACTGTTTGCTTTTAGGAATAATATAGGCGGCAAACAGTGAAATAGCCAATGCACCGAGAGGAAGTAACACATTGGAAACTAAGAAATCAGCAAAATCGAAAATCGATTTATCAAATAGTTTTATTTTATCCATGATACCAAAAGAAAGTGCTGAAGGTACACCGGCCAGAAAAATAAGGATTCCGATCACCCAGGTTACCTTTTTCCTTTTATTTAAATCATCTTTTGCGGTAACCGCCACAAGAATTTCAAGCATCGAAAACGCTGAAGTCAAGGTGGCAAATAGAAATAGTAACAGAAATATACTTAGAAAAACCATGCCAAAGGGCATTTGATTAAATACAGCAGGTAAAACTACAAATAAAAGTCCTGGACCTTCTGCTGGCTCCATCCCTAAAGAAAACACAGCGGGAAAAATAGCTAGGCCGGCAAGAAGAGAAATAAAAATATTCATAATTACAATCACTGATGCCGATTTCGGTAAACTTTCTGTTTTTGCTAAATAGGAACTATAAGTAACCATAACGGAATTTCCAACACTTAGAGCAAAGAAAGATTGTCCTAAAGCGAATAGAATGGTCTTAGAATTCAAAGCGGAAAAATCCGGCAAAAGAAGAAAGGCCACACCTTCAGAGGCACCTTCCAGTGTTAGAGACCTGATGATTAAAATAATAAACGAAATGAAGAGAGCGGGCATCATAATCTGATTCGCTCGTTCAATTCCTTTTTGAATTCCTTGTGCCACAATCCAAATCGTTATAATCATGAAAAGAAATTGCGCACCTACCGAAATGAAGGGATGTGAAATGGATGTGGTAAAAAGTTGTCCATAATCTTCTTCCGATAGTCCATAAAGCTTGCCAGTTATCGCATGGAATAGATAAACAATAATCCATCCTCCAACAACACTGTAAAATGACAAAAGGATGAAGCTAGTAACCATCCCAATTCTCCCTAGCCAAGGCCAAGCTGTTCCTGGTGCGAAAAAGCGATAGGCGGAAACAGCATCCGACTGTGATCCTCGCCCAATCGTAAACTCAGCAAGAAGAACTGGAAGTCCAATGAGTATTGTGAAAAGCAGAAAGATAAGAAAGAAAGCTCCTCCGCCCGTCGTCCCTGCAATATAAGGGAATTTCCATATCGCTCCTAATCCAATTGCTGATCCCGCTGCTGCAAGAATAAATCCTAATTTTGATGACCATTGTTCTCGATTTTGACCCATATGTATGCTCCAATTCTTGATGTAGTATCAATCAATCATCATAATATGATAAATCATCCGCGAGTGAAAAACCAGTTTTAAAGAATCCTGAGAATCATTGTTAATGCCCGGAAAGTATAAGCAGGTTGAGCTCGGCAAACAATATAATTGTCCTAAGACGTTTGGACAATGCAGATCAAAGGAGCGCAACCAATGAAAACAAATCAGATGTTTAGAAGTACAAGAAACAATGGTTCGAATAAAATTTGGGTTTCTCTACTGGCAACACTCGGCTTGAGTGCGGCGGTATACGGACTTCAAAAATATAAAAACGGAAAATATATGCGTCCAATTCAAAATATATTGAGCAAAACAAATACAAATGCCCTTCCAACCATACCAGCATTAGCTGTTAATACAATCACAGAATTTTCTAAGGAAATTGCACCTGGGGCTACCATGAGGTCCCAGAATGCAGGTCAGAATTCAGGACAAAACGCAGGACAAAATCAGCAACAATCTTGAGTAAAACATTCCCTGCCTTTCGGGGCAGGGGGATAAAAGGAGACATGGTGTATGAATCATATAGGTATTAAGGTCGCCAGTGTTTTCATTTTGCTTTTTTCTATCGCATCTCATACCCATGCCGGGGAAAATAAAGGGAGAGCTTATTATGAAGAAAGTGGAGACGTAGTATGGGATGTTGTAACGGAAGAAAAATTGATTGCTTTGACTTTTGATGATGGCCCTCATTCTACATTTACTCCACAAATTTTAGATATACTTGCCAAATATAATGCAAAGGCTACCTTCTTTGTAATTGGTGAGCATGCAAAAAAGTTTCCAAATATTATTAAAAGACAAGTGAAAGAAGGCCATGAAATAGCCAATCACTCATTTACCCACTATAATCCAATTAAAAAAGGAGAAGCGTTGAAGAAGGAGTTAAGACAGACGGACGATATACTTTATAAAATTACTGGTACTAAGCCAGCTTTTTACCGACCAGTTGGCGGATATTATAATGATCAAATAATCAATACATCTGTACATGAAGGCTATAGGGTGATCATGTGGTCGTGGCACCAAGATACAGAGGATTGGAAGAGGCCAGGTGTAAATAAAATTGTGTCAAAAGTATTATCAGGTCATCAACCAGGAGATGTGGTGTTATTCCATGATGCTGGAGGAGATCGATCACAAACGGTTAAAGCTTTAAGTATCATTCTTCCTGCCCTTGAAAAAGAAGGCTATGAATTTGTGACTGTTTCACAGCTTTTGCAAAGAACAGGAATTGACGCTATTCCAGGTAGCAATATTTTAAAATAAAATCAGCTGCTTACAGTGTGAGCAGCTCAGACTGTAGACAAACTCAGAAAAAACGAGTTGTTTCCAGTCTTTATTTTTATATTGGATAGAGCGGGTTTCTCGAAGCTTACCGCTCGCTTTCCGCGGGGCGAGCGCCGAGCCGCTTCGTCGCTGCGCTCCTGCAGGGTCTCGGCTGTCTCGCAGATCCCGCAGGAGTCGAGCGGACGCTTCTCCAAACCAAGAAAGTACTAGATATTACTTTTCTAAATCACTCTTTTATTTTTATAATGGAAAGTAGAAGCTGCTTACAGTGTGAGCAGCTATTTGCTACCTATGTTCACTTTTTATTGGAACTGCCTTATCATTTTGCAGGAAGTTCTTTTCTAACTGATAAAATTGTCTTCTCCCTACTTTCCATGCATTAGGAATTGACCTAATCTTTGGTGCATCTAACTGCAATCTTACCGTAGCTAATGACGTTAATCCGCCATCAATATATAGAAAACCTTTGTCACGTTTCTCGATGAATTTCTCGTATAAAATGGGCTCTCGATTTACAATATATTGTGCAAAGTAGTCCATGCTTTCCTCTAATGCTTTAAAACCTGTCAAGATTTCTTCCTTTGTATGTTCCAAGGAGGTCTTTATATCATTTGGTAGAACGGATGGCACCAGAAGTTTAGTGAGAACTAAGGAATTATCTGCAAATTTTTGTTTTGTTGCTATAACCGCATGATATAGGCTTTCCTCATCTTGGTCATCGCTTAATTGATTTAAGGGTTCCATACTAGAATCGATTAAATAATAAATCTGCTTTTCAAATTTTAAAAAGGCTTCCTGTTTTGAATCTTTCGCTAGGAAATTAGGAGGGCAGATAAAAATAAAAAATGAGATAAAAATCAAGACAAATATGTATTTAAGTACCCGACGATAGACCATGGTTTTCCTCCCGTCCTTTTCCCGATATGCCATGTTACTCCAATAACCCTAATTGCCTATATTCATGTACAGTGACTACACCGTTGATAGGAAAATCATTAGCCTTTTGAAACTTCTTTACTGCATTTTCTGTCTGAAAATCGTAAATCCCATCGACTGGCCCATTATACAACCCCATCCCTTTTAACCTCTCTTGAACAAGCTGCACTAAATTTCCTTTTGATCCGACAGATAAGTTTTTATACTCTCCTTTGCCTATACCAGTTATGGGTCCATCTATATGTACCATCGTTCCTTTTGGGATGATTTCAAACAATTGTTCAACGTCTTGATTACGCATACGGATACATCCGCTACTTACATTACGACCTATAAAACTAGGTTTATTCGTACCATGAATTCCATACATACCCCAAGGAACGTTTAAACCTAGCCATCTTGAACCAAATCCACCTCCCCATGACTTTGATTTTTTCGTCACCATAAAGGTACCGATAGGTGTAGGGGATAATTCGGTTCCAGGGGCAATGGAATATTTTTTGATTACTTTATTATTTTCTAAGACGAGTAGTTCATTTGACCACAAATCAATCTTGATATAAATCTCTTTCTCCTTACTTTCTACATGCACATGCGCAGACGAAAATAAGATGATTAAAATGAAAAAAAGTGATACGAAAAACAATGAGTTTTTCTTCATCAATAAATATTCCCCTTTAATAATAAGTTCCATTGTATTGTGTCTAATATGCCTTATTTTTACCCGCGATTTACGGCTTTTTAATTCGTTGATGAAGAGGGAAAACATGCTTTATTGTCGACGTCAAAACCTTGTAATCGTTTTTACATATGTGTGACATTTTGATATAATATAAAATTAAGAAAAGTCAGTATAAAATATATGGGATGGATATTGCTCTCGGCACGGAGGATGGCGCATGGTAAAAGTATTATCATATTTAAAACCATATCGTTTAGCGATGGCTGTAGCATGGATGCTCATGCTTACTGAATTAGTTGTAGAGCTTTGGCATCCACTGTTCATGGCAAAAATAATTGACGAAGGAATCTTGAAGGAAGATCTTAATGCTGTGATGTATTGGGGAGGAATCATGGTCGGTATGTCCATGCTCGGATTCATCGCAGGTATAATCAATTCGTTTTTCTCATCACACGTGAGCCAAAGTTTCAGTTTTGATGTGAGGGCTGCGTTGTTTAAAAAAGTACAGTCATTTTCTTTTAATAATTTAGCTCATTTCCAAACATCATCACTCATTACCCGGTTAACTAATGACGTAACGCAAGTGCAAAACACTGTTTTTATGAGCTTGCGTGTTGCCTTGCGCGCTCCTTTGCTAATCATTGGTGGCGCAACAATGGCATTATTTGTCAATGTCAAGCTTGCTCTCTTTTTGGTATTTCCGATACCCATACTAGTCGTTTTACTCATCTGGATGATGCAAAGGAGCGGGAAATTATTTCGATTTGTCCAAGATAAATTAGATAAAGTAAATAATGTAATGCAAGAAAATTTGACAGGGATGCGATTAATCAAAGCCTTCATTAGAAAGAAATTTGAAGAAAAACGTTTTAATAAAGCAAACCAAGAATTGCGTGACGAGACAGTGAAAGCTTTGCGTCTTGTCGAATTGATTGGTCCTATACTTTTGTTCGTGATGAATATTGGCATATTATTAATTCTTTGGTTCGGTGCGATTGAAGTGAACCAAAAAGGTATGAATGTAGGAGAGGTAGTTGCGATTGTAAACTATGGTTTTCGGATTACTTCAGCACTGTCCATCCTAACATGGATTACGATGGCATTCTCAAGGGGGCGAGCATCATCCCAACGTATATCTGAAGTATTGGCTACGGATGTTGATCTTACAAATACAGCAGAAAGTTCATCTGACAAAACCATCTTAGAGGGCACAGTAGATTTTAACCGTGTAAGTTTTACATATCCTGGGACTAATAAGCCCGTTTTATCTAATTTATCCTTTGTAGCGGAATCGGGGCAAACAGTCGCTGTGATGGGGTCTACCGGATCAGGGAAATCTGCTTTATTTCAACTTATTCCGAGGCTGTATGATGTAACAAATGGAACGATTAAGATTGATGGAATTGATATAAGAAAGATGACACTTGAAACATTGCGTAAGCAAATTGGATTTGTTCCCCAAGAATCTATTCTATTTACAGGATCAGTGACAAACAATATTGCATGGGGTAAAGAGGACGCTTCAATGGAGGAAATAATCGAAAGTGCAAAAGATGCACAAATCCACGAAACGATTCTTAAGCTCCCAAATAAATATGATACAAAAATTGGCCAAAAGGGAGTCAATTTATCGGGTGGGCAAAAGCAACGGCTATCCATTGCGAGAGCGCTTATTCGAAAGCCGAAGCTGCTTTTTTTGGATGACAGCACAAGTGCACTTGATTTGAAAACTGAAGCTAGACTACTATCAGCATTGGAGAAATATGATTGTACTACCTTTATCATTACTCAAAAAGTTACGACCGCAATGAAGGCAGACCAAATATTATTGTTGGATGATGGGAAAATTATCGCAAGAGGTAGCCATAACAATTTGATGATCTCCTCTGCATTATATCAGGATATTTACAAATCCCAATTTGCAAAGGAGGGACTAGCGGATGTCCAATAAACAATTGTCAAAAACAAAAAACTGGAGAATAACACTTTTAAAAATATGGAAGTACTTGGATGTTTACAGAGGCCAGCTGCTACTCGTTTTGTTCACAGTGTTAATTAGTTCGGGATTAGGACTGCTTGGCCCCTACTTAATAGGGAGAACAGTAGATGAGTATATTGCCAATAATAGTGGAAATACACTTGGATTAATTTTGATTATAATTGCGGCTGCTTTTTTATGTTTCTCGTTGTCTAGTTTTCTTCAAAACTACTGGATGATTGGAATTGGCCAGAAAACAGTATTTACTATGAGAACGAAGTTGTTCCATCATCTCCATCAACTACCAATTAAATTTTTTGACAAAAGGCAACATGGTGAACTGATGAGCAGATTAACAAACGATATTGATAATGTGAGCCAGACGCTAAACAGTTCAATTATTCAAGTGTTTTCAAGCTTCTTATTGCTTACCGGAACAATCACTGTGATGCTGATTCTCAGTCCAATCTTAACCCTTATAACCATGTCAGTAATTCCGCTAATGTACTTTGGTATGAAGTGGATTACAAATCGAACGGGTCGGCTATTTAAGGAACAGCAGCGATATTTAGGTGACCTGAATGGATTTATTCAAGAAACAATTTCAGGGCAAACAATTGTCAAAACCTTTTCTCAAGAAGAGAAGATGATTGCAGATTTCATGGAAAAAAATGAACGATTAAGAAAAGCCGGCTACTGGGCACAAACTTACTCGGGTTTTATTCCAAAGCTGATGAACATGTTAAATAATTTAAGTTTCGCTATTATTGCAGGAGCTGGAGGGATACTAGCCCTTAAAGGCCACGTAACAATTGGAATGATTATTGTTTTTACTGAATACTCTCGCCAGTTCACGCGCCCTTTGAATGACCTCGCAAACCAATTTAACACGTTACTTTCAGCAGTTGCAGGTGCGGAAAGGGTCTTCGAAATTTTGGATGAGGATGAAGAAAGGGATATAAAGTCCAGCATGACTTTGGATCGCGTAAGAGGGGAAGTAGAATTCCGTAATGTTTCTTTTTCATATGGTGATGATCAGCAAACAATCAACGATGTGAACTTTCGTGCCTTACCAGGAGAAACGGTTGCCCTTGTTGGTCCTACTGGTGCTGGTAAAACAACTATTATCAATTTACTAGCCCGTTTTTATGAGACCAAATCTGGTGAAATCCTCATAGATGGTATTGATGTAAGACAAATAAAACGAAACAACCTCCGAAGTAAAATGGGCTTTGTTTTACAGGATTCTTATTTATTCCAAGGGACGATTAGAGAGAATATTCGTTACGGAAAATTAGAAGCGACAGATGAAGAAGTAGAAAAGGCTGCTAAAATGGCCAATGCACATTCATTTATTATGAAACTACCAAACCAATATGATACAGTCTTAAGACAAGATGGAAGCGGCATCAGCCAAGGCCAAAAACAATTATTATCCATCGCAAGGGCAATGCTGTCAAATCCTTCATTATTAATCTTGGATGAAGCAACGAGTAATATTGATACAATTACTGAAATGAAAATCCAAGAAGCTTTGTATCGGTTGATGAAGGGGAGAACAAGCTTCGTCATTGCACATCGGCTTAACACCATTCAGAAGGCTGATCAAATCCTCGTTTTAGACAATGGCAGCATCATTGAACAAGGAAATCATCAATCCCTTTTAGAAAATAAAGGATTTTATGCAGGTCTTTTTCATAGCCAGTTGGTAAAAGAGAGTGGTTGACAAAGAGTACAAAAATGAAGCCGTCATGGTTCCAGCAGGAAAATGGCGGCTTCATTTTTATTTAATACTCGGGTTTCTCGCGTATATGTGTCTCATTGAACTCTTTTTCATTTGGATCAAAATATTTATCTGTGTATTTTGCCACAAACTTGTCATCATCTACAAAGCCTGCACCCCAAGTCGGGTCCATCACTAACCAGTCACCATCAATATTGGCTTCGACCCATGCGTGGTTTTCTTTAAAGGCACCTGTTCCTGCTTTACCTCCAATGAGTCTTGCTTCAATCCCGCTAGCACGCAAAAGGGCTGTAGATAAATACGCATAGTCTTGGCAGACACCCATTTTCGATTGGATCGTCTTTAGCGCGCCATCATCCCATTTAAAATCATTGTTTTTAAATTTCTTTACATCATAGGCAATGTTTTTGGCTGTATAATCGTAAATTGCTTTAGCTTTATCTCGATTTGTTTTTTTATCCTTTGTAATTTCATTTGCCAAGGCGATGATTTCCGGCGCCTCCGATTGAATGCCTCTTGAAGGCAGCAGGTCCCGCTTATCTTCGTTTGCGGTGTTCGTGACCGTTAATGATGCTACAGAATGAAAACTAAAATACGCTGTATTTTCCTGATTAATTTCCGGAATGTTAATGGTCATTTCATAATCCCCAGGCCCAAATCGCAAATAGATTTCATCATCAAACGCAAAGTTTTGAATGGGAATAATATCAAGCGCTTCATCTTGTCCTTTCGTAGTTTTTATATACATATGTGTCATCTCTTTCGCTGATGGTGCATTGGGGTTTATTTTCCCACTAATTTTGTACGTCAGATTCGCTTGATCTCCTCCATACTTTGGCGATTCAAGCTGAATTCCCCGTTCCTCATATCCGCGGTGAAATTCAATTGGTTCCATCCTTTTAGTAGAAACATTGTTTACTAAGAATGAGCTACCATATTGATAACGATTCTCCAATTCCTTATCTGGTACATAAATTTGCACTTCATGAATGCCTTCACCAAAAAATAATGGGAGGTTATACGAAAAAATTCCATCTGTAACAGGTAAAACATGTTGCCAAGAATCATTTTCTTTTTTTAATTGGAGCATGACCGTTTGATTTTCTGCTGATTTCTTAATTTCACCAGATATAGGGATAAGTTCATTTGCTTCAAGCATTCCAGAACTGGGTTCATGAATCACAAGCCCTGAATCGTGGCCGTTTGGTGTATATGTAATGTCCCGCTCAATCGTCTCATTTACATTTATAACTTCAAAATTAGCCAATTCCGAAAAGAAATTTTCCTGTTCCGTGCTAGGTAAAAGAATCGTTATGGAATAATTGCCAGCTCCGTTAAAAAAATGAATGACTTGTTCAAAACTTCCATCTTCAATGGGTACATAGTACTCAAATGTATCATTTGGTTCATTAGTATCCACTTGCTTCATTTTAATCCATACAAAGTTACCCAAAAGCTGTTCGTGCTTATCAATTTTTCCGGAGACGGTGAACTCATGATTGACAGCGAAGGATTGGTGTACTGGCTGTAAAAGGGTGGCGCCAATGATATCTGCATAGCCTGTAAGCTCTAAAGGTACAAGCTTTAGCTCCTTATTTGTTTCTTCTGCCAGTTTTGTAAACGGATCAGTTTCTTTTTGTATTTGTTTGCTTTGTTGTGGTTTAGCTGATGATATAGTGGTTCCGGTACTGCATGCGGTCCCAGTTAGTATTAAAAATGTGATCGCTGTCAGAAGCTGCCATTTTTTCATTATACGCCTCCTCTGGTTTACATAGTTTCGTTGTTTAATATATATCATAATTAATCAAGCAGAGACAATGGAATACTACAATAGAGATTAATCCGATTTATAAGGTGTGTATAATATGATTTAAGTTTGGTATAATCATTTTATTGCGAGCATGTTACAGAAAGGATGAACAACATGAGAGTTGTTGGAAATATTGCACAATTAATCGGAAACACCCCATTGGTAAAGTTAAACAAGCTCCCTGATCCGAATGGAGCTGAAATATATGTAAAGCTCGAATATTTTAATCCTAGCAGAAGTGTGAAAGATCGCGCTGCTTATAATATGATACTGGAAGCAGAAAAATCCGGCTTACTTAAAGCGGGCGCTACGATCATTGAACCAACATCAGGGAATACAGGTATTGGAATTGCGATGAATTCTGCTGCACGGGGCTATAAGTCCATTATTGTGATGCCAGACTCGGCTACGGCGGAACGAATTAATATATTAAAAGCATATGGTGCCGAAGTGGTTCTTACGCCTAGTGATGAAAAAATGCCAGGAGCCATTAAAAAAGCAGAAGAGATTGCCGCCAAAATCCCAAATAGTTATATACCGATGCAATTCGAAAATGAAGCAAATCCTGATATTCACCGCGTAACTACTGCCCAAGAAATTATTGAAGCAATGGAGACAAATGGAAAAAACTTGGCTGCATTTGTTGGAACTTCAGGGACAGGCGGGACAATTACCGGCACAGGGGAAACGCTAAAAGAATATAATGATTCGATTACAGTCCATGTTGTTGAGCCTGCTGGCTCGCCAGTTTTATCGGGAGGAGAACCTGGTAAGCATAAATTAGTAGGCACTAGTCCAGGCTTTATTCCGTCCATTTTAAACACATCCGTATACGATGAAATTTTTAAAATCGAGGATCATGAGGCATATGATACTGTGCGCAAATTAGCAAAACAGGAAGGCATCTTGTTAGGCCCATCAGGAGGAGCTTCCGTTTTCGCGGCAATCCAAGTAGCAAAACGTCTTTCATCTAATCAGACGGTTGTGTGTATTGCGCCAGATACAGGTGAGCGTTATTTATCGAGTGATCTATTTCAATTTGAATAAACAGCGAATTTACTTGCTGTTTATTTTTTTAAAAAATATTGTTGACAAAATTCATAGGATTAATCATGATAGATGGAGTGTATTTCCTATTAAACAACTTGGTTTACTAGAGGTGAAAATATGTATCTTTCAATTGACGGAATAGAAAAGAGTTTTATAGATGATAAAAATAATAAGACGAAGGTTCTTGATAATATCAATATTGAGATTGAGAAGGGGAGCTTTGTATCGATTGTTGGCCCCTCAGGCTGCGGTAAATCGACCCTTCTATATTTAATCGCGGGATTGGAAAAAGCAGATCGCGGGAACATCCAAATCACTGGAAAGAAAGTGACGAAGCCTGGACCTGATCGGGTTGTTGTTTTTCAAGAAGCGGGATTATTTCCATGGCTCACTGTAATGGAAAACGTTACTTATGGCCTGTTACTCAAAAAAATGCCGAAAGAAGAGGCGAAGGCTAAAGCGCTTGATATTCTTAAGATGGTTCATCTTAGCCGTTACGTTGACTCTTATCCACATCAGCTATCAGGCGGTATGAAGCAAAGAGTTGCTATCGCCCGGGCACTTGTAATGGAGCCGGATATTTTATTAATGGACGAACCATTTTCCGCTTTGGATGAACAAACAAGGATGGTACTTCATAAAGAACTTCTCGACATTTGGAGAAAAACGAAAGTAACAATATTTTTCGTTACTCATAATATTCGTGAAGCAGTTTTGTTATCCGAAAGAGTTATTGTATTTGCAACTCGACCAGGAAAAATCAAAGAGGTTATTCCCGTTCCTGCAACAAAAGATGGCGTGATGCCTGATAGTGTCACACTTCATACTGAACAAAGAATCTTAGCGATACTGCAAGATGAAATCGAAAAAGTGTTAAAGGAGGAAATGGGTGATGACTACAGCTTTAAGACGGATCATCTTCATCGCGATGATAGCGGTGATATGGGAAGTCACATCTAGATTTTCCGGTCTGCCAGCTTTTATGTTTCCGAGCCTTACACAAGTTTTTGAAACGCTTTTTAATGGGTTAATTAATGGGCAAATTGCCACGGCGATTGCTAAAAGTTTTAGCAGAATTTTAATCGGATTTTCCATTGCTATTTTCTTAGGCCTTATCATGGGTTATTTGATTTGGCGATATAAATTGGTTGAGGACACTCTCGGATTTTTAGTCACAGCACTTCAATCGATTCCGAGCATTGTCTGGTTTCCACTTGCCATTATCTGGTTTGGACTGAATGATTTCGCCATTTTATTTATAGTAACGATTGGAGCAACTTGGACGATGACGATTAGTGCGACAAGCGGTTTTACAAATGTGCCGAAACTTTATCAGCGTGTAGCGAAAACATATGGATCAAGCGGCTTTCATTTTATACGGACAGTAATTATTCCCGCCTCTGTTCCACAACTGCTCTCTGGCCTTCGAATAGCATGGGCTTTTTCTTGGAGGGCCTTAATGGCAGGGGAATTGCTAGGTGCAGGTGGGGGCCTAGGACAATTGCTGGAAACCGGACGATCGCTCGGACAGATGGATCTTGTAATTTCAGTCATGATCATTATCGCAGTGATTGGGACGATTATGGATAATATTATATTCATGCGTTTGGAACGCTCTGTCCAAACAAAATGGGGAGTTAACCAATCTTAGAAAAGGGAGAGAGAACCGTGTATAAAAAAATAATCACATCGGCATTTGCTATTATCTTAATGATTGGACTATTAAGTGCCTGTTCACAAGCTGGAAATGAGAAGGGGAAAAAATCTGGTAGCCAAACAGTAAAAATCGGCTACTTTCCGAATTTAACACATATTGCTACTATTGTTGCGCTTGAAAAAGATTATTTTAAGGAAGAGTTCGGAGAAAATGTGAAAATTGAAACAAAAACAGTCAATAACGGTGGACTATTTATGGAAGCTATGACGACTAAAGCGATCGACGTAGGAACAGTCGGTCCGGGTCCTCTTCTCAACTTTTACGTGAAAAATCCTAAATTCCACATTATTTCCGGTGCGGTTAATGGAGGAGCGGTCCTTGTAGCAAGTGAAGGCAGCAATATCGAGAAGCTAGAAGATTTAGATGGTAAACGAGTGGCTATTCCTGTAATTGGAAGCACACAAGATGTGATGTTAAGAAAAGCGCTTAAGGATGTTAAGCTAAACGCAACAACAAATGGGGGAACAGTAGAGCTATTCGCTGCTGCACCTGCTGATACTGCTACGCTTTTCGTTCAAAAATCAGTAGATGCTGCGGCAACACAAGAGCCTTGGGGCAATATACTTGAAACGCAGGCTAACGGTAAACTTTTACTTGACTGGGATCAGTTTGCATGGGGGAAAGATTCAACCAATACAGTTGTAGCTGCAAGAGCAGAGTTTTTGGGAAATAAAGAGCTTGTTACGTCTTATTTAAAAGCACATAAAAAAGCAGTAGCATTCATTCAAGAAAACCCTGAAGAAGCGCAGGACTTGGTTATTAAGCATATTAAAGATTTAACAGGAAAAGAAATAAATAAAGAAGAAACAGCAGCTGCTTTTAAAAGATTACAAGTAACAACAGATGTAAATGAACAAGTGATACAAGAAATGGCTGATATTAGTAAAGAAGCGGAATACATCCCAAGTAATAATATCGATGGGATGATCGATCTGTCGTTTTTAGAAGGTTTGGATAAATAATTCATTTTTCGAACAGGTGTGCAGATAAAGCATACCTGTTTATTAATACAAAGCACTCGCAAAAAAACTCTTGATAAATTATGATTGAATTACCATAAAATTAAAGGAGAGAATTAAATGAGTTCACCTACTATCTCAATGAACGGTACGATTCCAATCCTAAGAATTTTTGATGAGCAGAAAGCAAGAGAATTTTATCAAGAGTTTTTAGAATTTGCAGTAGATTGGGAACACCGTTTTGAGGAAGATTTACCTTTATACATGCAAATATCGTATGATCAGTGCGTTATCCATCTGTCAGAACACCATGGAGATAGCAGCCCTGGCTCCGGAATTAGAATCTCCGTTAAAAATATTGAAGAATTACATACAAGGCTGCTTTCTAAAAAATATAAATATGCACGGCCCGGCCTTGAAGATACTCCATGGAATACGAAAGAGATAACAATTGGGGACCCTTTCGGAAATCGAATTATCTTTTATGAAGATAAGTAAATGTGATAGTGAGTAGTTATTTCCTATTTCACCGTTGCTGAAATAATCAAACATCTTTATAATAGTTTTAATTAGTTTTTTGTACACCAGGAGGGGTTATGGTTGCCAATTAATATACCAAAAGAGATGCCGGCGAGAGAGGTTTTGGAAAAAGAAAAAATATTCGTGATGGACGAAGAGCGTGCCAACAAACAAGACATCCGCCCATTGAATATTTTAATATTAAATTTGATGCCGGAAAAACAAAAGACAGAGGTTCAACTGCTTCGGCTTCTCGGGAATACCCCGCTGCAAGTAAATATTTCGTTTTTGCATATGGAAACGCATGAATCGAAAAACGTAAGCAAGTCACATCTAGACCAGTTTTATACAACTTTTTCGACGGTCAAAAACAATTATTTTGACGGTATGATCATTACAGGTGCGCCGATAGAGCATTTGCCATTTCAAGAAGTGAACTATTGGAATGAGTTAAAAGAAATTATGAATTGGACAAAAGATCACGTAACTTCTGTCATGCATATTTGTTGGGGAGCCCAGGCAGCTTTATATCACCATTATGCAATTGATAAATTTGACCTGCCTTCAAAATGTTTTGGGGTATTTAAGCATGATATTACGGATCCAACGATAAAACTTGTTCGTGGATTTGACGATGTTTTTCTTGCTCCAGTTTCCCGTCACACAGGTGTCCGAGCGAATGAGATCGAACAGCATCCTGAACTTATTCTTCTTTCAAATGGGGATGTCGGGCCATTTATTATTCTTTCAAAAGATGAAAAGAATATTATGATTACCGGACATCTCGAGTATGATACTACAACATTGGCAGAAGAATTCCAGCGAGACCTAAATAAAGGGATTAATATTCAGCTGCCGGAAAATTACTTTCCCGACAATGATTATACGAAGACACCGCTCAAAACGTGGCGGTCACATAGCCACTTACTTTTTTCAAATTGGCTTAATTACTATGTATACCAAGAAACACCATTTGAATGGAAATAAGAAAAGCTTATGGACCTCATGTGGCCCATAAGCTTTTTGTATAAGGAGAACAACTTTATGAAATTTGATAATAGTAAAATAGATACTGCTAAACTTTTAGAATTTATTAATGATAGATTCCAAATCGATTTGGTCAGCGAAATACAATTTATACCGAAAGGCGAAGAAGGGTATTGTTACTATATAAAAGACATTAATGAAAGCGGTTATTTTGTAAAGGCGTTAAAAACTCAATCACATCTTGAAGAAGCATTATCAATCATTCAACAATTACATGATGATTATGAAAAAAAATACGTTCTAGCACCGATTCAAACGAATAAAGGTAATGTGTCAGCGAATTTCGGTCAATATCAAATCTCACTTTTTCCGTTTATTCAAGGGGCGTCAATATATGAAACTATGTTAACGCTAGAGGATTCAAAACGAATTGCGACTATGATGGCTGATTTTCATAGCATAAATTATAAGAAATTCGAACATCTACGTAGAGAAACTTTTGATAATCCGTTTGAAAATAACATTTTAAATCTAATACATTCGGCGGAAAATGGGAATCAGTCTAGAACTAATTATCAGCAGCAAGCCTCAGAATTATTGATAAAAGAAAAAGATGATGTTCAAGCCACATTAATAAAAATGAAGACTATGCAAAAAAAATTGCAAGCAGCTTCTTTGGATTGGACTATTACTCACGGCGATCCTAATTATGCAAATATTATGCGTGATTTGCAGGGCGATCTGTATTTGATTGACTTTGGTGAGATTGCTATCGGACCGATTGAACGAGATTTAATGGCTTTTTCGGAAAATGAATTTTTCGGGAAATTTATTTCAACATATAAAGAGATCCGTCCCGAGGCTAAATTTCACCTGGAAACCTTTGAATTTTACATATACCGGTGGTGCCTTCAGGAAATATCAGATTATGGTATGCAGATTTTCTTTGGTACATCAGGCGAGATTGAACATGAGCATGCATGGGCGGAATTGCAACCGTATTTGCCAATCCCTCATTTGGACATCCAAAAAAGTCTTCAGAGAATAGAAAAAATCTTATGGAGATGAATAATTATTTTGAATAAGGAGATGTCCAGAAATGTTAGCTTTCATGGAGATTGGGAGGGGAGAAAAAAAGCAATCCTGTCTTCATGAGCTTTTAGGGACTTTTAGACAACGCCTTTTTCAATAAATAATTTTATTCCTTGTTTTTTGCTAATTCCGTTCAATCTAGTGTTCCTGGTGGTTGCTCAAGCCAGTTATATTTAATCATGATGTCTGCTCCACTTTTAGCTAATCGGCTGATTTCTAACGATAATCGGTCATAATTTAGTGCTTAAATCAGTTCGCTGACTGGCTGCTGCTGGGGGGGGCTTTGAGGCGAGGATAAATTAGAATTATAGCCCACACAAAAAGATTCCCATTACATAAGATAACCTTGAAAAAGTAAGGAGGGAATTAAATGGATGGTGCTGTAGGATTTGGTGGCGGCGGCTTTGCCTTATTGGTAGTCTTATTCATCCTGCTTGTTATCATCGGTGCAAGCTTTGTCGGTGGTGGCTGCGGTTATTATTAAAGCCCAAATTGTTTAGAAATTTGGTTGTAATAAAAACTAAGTGGGTTTAATGATTCAGGATTGAGATAAGACTTTTTAATGAATTGATAAAAACTAAATGATGTAAGTAAGATAAACGCAGTTTCTTGCATTTATCTTACTTACAGTTTTTCTGTTTATTGATAGATTCAAATACGATAAAAATAACGGTTTTATATTGGTCTATTTTTGAGTTTTTTCGATGTATTCAAACAGGAATGATTGCCCTTTTCGATAAAATCTTGGATCGTAAATCCCAAACTGTTGATCATTATTTACGACCACAACAAAAGGAGACCATTCATTTAATGTTCTGGCTTTTGGGTTTTGCTTAAATAATTCTTCTAAATCATTATCACTAGCCGATTGTAGTTGGTAAATCAATCGTCCTTTCGTTAAGAGCGAATCTTGTATAATATCTACTGTGTCTCCATTTTTACCAATAATGGAGAAATTCCAGGGAACAAAGCTAGCTGATAAAGCCACTTGTTCATAATGGGGTTTATGTTGCTCGTAAAGAATATAACCTTGGACAGATTGGACGAGAACATGAAGTGCAATCAATGCCCAGGTGAAACGGAAAAGACGATATTCCTTTATTCTTTTTGCCGTTTTAGAGATAATAAAAGCAATTAAGAAAAGAAACCAAATAACAAAATCAATAATAGAAACGGTACCAAATGTCAGTCTTACGTTAGAAAAAGGTTCAAGATATCCAGTTCCCCACGCATTAAACACATCACTTGTTATGTGAATAAATACAGCAAGAAATGCAATCCAAAAGAAATGCCAGTTTTTGAGACGGAAAAAAAGCGAGTTTAATAAAGAAAATAAAACTGCCCAAACGGGAACAAGGAAGATAGAGTGAGTAATTCCTCGATGCCACATTTGATATTGCCCGGTCGTGTCCCAAAGCTGGGAAATCACATCAATGTCAGGAATTTGGCTTGCTCCGATAGAAGTAAATAAAAGAGCTTGTTTTTCTTTTTTACTCATATTTTCTTTATTGACAGCTTTGTAGATTCCAATGCCAAATAATGTATGGGTAATCGTGTCCAAGTAATCACTCCTCCCCTTAACTCAGGATGTGTAAAATAATTCTTTATCCGTCCTTTATTATAATATATGGAACATCACCCGACCATAAAATAGACAATCATTCCGAATTTAGACAAATCCAAAAAATAGCCTTAAATCATAGTTTAATGGACATAGAACAAGGAATAAACAATGGAATTTAAGCACAAAAACCTCTACCAGAAAAGGCAGAGGGAATTCTTATACACTTTTATCAATATTCAAGCAGCATTTTAAATGGAAGTTGAGGCTCCTTACTCATAATTACTGTTTTAACCGGATTCTCTCAATAATCTTATGCAAATCATCCGGTCTATGAAACTCAATCGGAGATACACCTTTTTCAAAGGTAATAGAATCAGCTTCGACAAGTAATACATACCTATCATTTACTTTCGCCAAATGAATGCTTTCGCCAAAATCGGCAAGGTATCCTTTAATAAATGTTTCACCAACTGTCATTTTCAACTCAGTTTCAGGGGCAAGCTCAACGATTTGTGCAGCTGCTTCAACGACTTGTTCAGTTGATAATCTTTCACGAATTTCCCGCTGGGGACTAGTTTCCCAAATTTCCATATCTTGCTCAAATTGTTGTAGCTCTTCGCTGTTATCCGCTAACACTTCATGAAAATGCTCTTCGACCATTGATTTTACTTGGGTCCTTAAAATTTCGGGCATTGACTCGCCGTATTCTACAAATTTTAAGAAATCCTCAAAATACCTTGCGTGAGAGGATTGATGAATTTTCAATTCGCTTTCTTCAATCATTCCTTCTTCAGGCATATACGGATATTGAATGGATTTCATATTTTTTGTTGTTATTGCCATTTCAACATTTCGAATAAGTGTTGATTCATCCGCGATGGAGGCAACTTTCGGTTCGAAGTCGCATTTCATAATAAACACAAACTTATCATCAAAATATTTCGCGGGGCGGGCAGAGGCGACGAGAAAGGCACCGCCGCGCACGGCACTCGTATCTAAATAAGATTGAACCAATGCTTCGCTTCCTTCTTTAAAATCAGCTTTAGATTCAGCATTCCTTAATCGATTAAACAAGTTGTAGTTTGGATTCGAATCGAGCTCATGGCCAGGCTCAACGATGAAATGTCCAAGCTTTGTGGGGGCGGCTTCTGATTTAGGATGGCGTTCCACTTTCCGCTTTACAATTTTTGTCAACTCTCCATCTAAAAAGTCCTTGATTGCATGTTGATCGTATTCATCTGTATCTAATGTTTGGAAATGTTTATGTTGTTTACTTGCTTCCTCATCTTTTCCATCTACCTGTATAACATAAAAAGATAAAAAACGTATTTCAAAATCCATATTAAACACCTTATTTCATTATTTTTAGCTATTCAAGTATAGGAAATAGGGTCTTAACAGTCAATGTGAACTTAAAATTCAAAAAGTCATTTTAAAAAAAAATTTTAGAAAAACGGTTACAGAAAAAATATTCCGATAATACCAATTGACAAAACAATAGTATATATCGTACATTAAAGGGAGGTATTAACTTAATTTGTTAATAAAGGAGATTATTTTATGTATGGTGTCGTTCTTAACTAATCCGTAATTTCATACGGTCATTCTTTTTTATTTACGTTCCGGGCAAAAAAATGCTAACGGAAACGTTTATTTGAGTTACCTAAAAAAGGATGATAGTTAAGGACAATTCATAGCACATAGAATAAACGACTCTACGTAGCTGTGTCAATTTGGCATAGCTTTTTTATTTCCATTCATATTGGATGGACGTGTAGGGACGAGAAGATAAAGTTTACTTTGTCTTCATAATTCTTTAGCCGCAATGAACATTGTTCATTGCGGCTTTTTACATTTAAAGGAGGAAAGAACGTTGAATCAAAACACTTACGAAATATTAGAATTTAATCGTATTAAAGAAAAGGTTTCTGAATTTGCTTTAACTGATTTAGGAAAAGAACAAATTAAGGATATCATTCCGTCAACGAATATGAAGCAAATACGTGCATGGTTAGATGAGGTTACAGAGTCTGTGGAAATTATTAAAAAAAGCTCTAGCATCCCGATCTCAGGATTAAATGGGATTGAACAAATATTGCAGCAGTTAAATAAAGGGCTCACTTTAAGACCAGATCAATTCATGAAGCTTATTGATTTTTTAACTTGTTGTAAAAAATTGAAAAAATTCATGAAGGATAAAGAATTTTTGGCTCCTCGTGTTACTGCCTATGTGTACAACATAGAAGAACTTCCTCATCTTTTGGAGGAAATAGAAAAGAGTATCCGAAATAGTCAAGTAGATGATTACGCGAGTAAAGAATTATTAAAGCTCCGAAAACAAATCACTATTTTGGATGAACGGTTAAAGGAAAAGGTCAATCAAATTGTAAGGTCTAATAAGTATAAAACTTACATTCAAGAAGCGATTGTAAGTGAACGAAATGGAAGATACGTCATTCCTGTTAAAAAAGAACATAAAGGGAAAATTCCAGGTACCGTTTTAGATACATCTGCATCCGGTGCAACTTTATATATTGAACCAACAGTTATATCATCCTTCCATGATGAAATTAATTCGTTAAAAGCATATGAGGAGATGGAAGTTGAAAGGATCTTGACATATTTAACTGGTTTAGTGGAAGAAAATCAATTACAAATACGTTTAGCCGTTGAAACGATGGTCCATTATGATGTTTTATTTGCTAAGGCCAAATATTCGCGTGAAATAAATGGAAGAAGTGTTGAAATGAATGATTCACATCATATTTATTTAAAGGAAGCTAGACACCCTTTGTTAGGTAAACAGGCTGTTCCACTTACTGTAGAATTAGGAAGAGATTATCAAGCCTTAGTGATAACCGGCCCCAATACTGGAGGAAAAACTGTAACGCTTAAGACGGTTGGATTATTAACATTAATGATTCAGTCCGGTTTTCATATCCCTGTCGCTGAAGGGAGTCACGTAAGTATTTTTCAAAAAGTGTTGTTAGATATTGGGGACGGTCAGAGTATAGAGCAAAATTTGAGTACTTTTAGCTCGCATATTAAAAATATTATCGATATTTTGAAGGAGGCTAATGATCACAGCCTTATCTTATTGGATGAGTTAGGATCGGGAACAGATCCTGGAGAAGGGATGGGATTAGCAACTGCATTGCTAAAGCAATTTTCCCAAAAAGGAACAAGTATGTTGGCGACTACCCATTATAGTGAAATCAAAGATTTTGCAGACCAACAAGATGGCTTTATCAATGGTTCGATGGAATTCGATATTGAATCATTAAAGCCAACATACCGGTTGATCATCGGAAAAGGAGGAGATAGTCAAGCTTTTGGAATCGCTCTAAAACTAGGGATGCATCCGAAGATTATTGAAGATGCACATAGAATCACGTATAAAGAAGAAAAAGAATATGCATTGGATGTGACAGATTTATATATAAAGAAAGAACTTGAGAAGCAAATTTCGATAAATCGATTTGCACGTAATAAAACACAAGAAAAAAGATTAGACAAAGAAAACGTCGAAAACTTTTTTCAAGGTGATAATGTCCGTATTCTTGCTACAGGGGAATTTGGAATCATCTATAAAGGGCCTGATTCGATGGGGAACTATATTGTTCAAGTGCAAAATGAGAAACGAACCTATAATCATAAGCGTTTGAAGCTATATATTTCGGCAAAAGAGCTATATCCAGATGACTATGATTTTAATATTATTTTTGAAACTAAAGAAAATCGAAAGGTAGAACGCCAAATGGAAAAAAGGCATGTTGATGGGTTAGTAATTAATCATAAGGGCGAAAAATAAAAAAGGATTTTGTAATAGGTAAGGGGTTCTGTTTACAGTTTTCACGAAAACAGCTGATGGATAATTATATCCATCAGCTGTTATTGTTTAGAACTTTCATTTAAGTTAAGTACCCATTTTTCTTCGCGTGTTACTCGCTTTTTTCGTTTGTTGACTTGAAAGCTTTTTTGTAGCAGTGCTACCTTTTAAATTTGCTTTTGAATTTTGTGCTGCTTTTTTTTCAGCTAGGCGTTGTTGGACTGCTTCTTGTAACGAAATTTTCTTAGGACCTTCAGACATAATAGACCTCCTCAAGTAAATGAGTTGTAATAGATTCTTTAATTATAATGAAACTATACAAGTATGTATAGAGAAAAGGAAAAAGAGTTCTTTTAAAAATGTAATATTTTGCTGAGAAAAAATGATTGAAAATCAGATTGAAGAATGCAACATACGAGACTCTCATCAAATTCTCATCTTGTTATCTAAGTGTCCTCATAATTTCAATATAAGATATAAGTAAGATAAAGAAACAAACGGGAGGACATTTAAGATGAATAACACATTAATGAGTATTTTAGGAGCAGGCTTAGTATTTTTTGGAGGAGCAATTGGTGCAGGTGCTCATACAAACCAAAATATAGATAAAAATGGAGATTTGATTAAGATTGAAGTGGCTAAAGATATTGCTGCTAGGGCAGGAAGTGGAATTGTTGATAGTATTGATTTGAAAAAAGATGCGCAAGGACGCTTTATTTATGATGTAGAGATTGAACAAGAAGGCAGCTTTTTAGATATCGATTTAAGAATAGATGCTAGATCTGGTGAGGTCATTAAGATGGAAAAAGAAATAACCGATGATGACGGGGATCAAGACAATGATAGTCTCGCAATGAAACAGAACTTCAGAATATCTGAAGTACAAGCTATTGCGACGGCGATTGATGATACTCCAGGAAAGGTAATGGAAGTCGATTTGGAGCCGGATAATGGCTACTATGAAATTGATATAAAAACTGGCAATACTGAAATCGAGGTTAAAGTAGATGCCCAATCTGGAAAGATCATTGATAAAGGATTGGATCATAATAATTAAGTAAGCATAAGAGGCTGTCGAGAAATTGTATTTTTCTCGGCAATTTTTTATTAATGGATGATCCCTGCTACGTGGCCTGTTGATTTCCGCTCCGGGCACTCTCTTTCCGCGGGGAGGTCCGGGAGCCTCCTCGGCGCTTTGGCGCCTTCGGGGTCTCCCGTGACCTCTCAATCCCGCAGGAGTAGAGTGCCCTCCGCTCCAATCACCAGACCAGAGGGAAATCAACCTAAAGAATTGCAACACACTATTTCCAGCCTGAATAAGTGTGTCTCGATCTTTTCCTTATGCTCCTACCAAACATGACGTGTCACTACCTTTACCTTATATTTTGAACGTGTACATTGAGAAAGAAGAGGGCAGTTTTCACATTTCTTTGAATCCGATTTGTATTTGCTGTAACCCTCACGGTTTGTTGTACTGTAGACTAATTCCTTTTTATTAGGGCATACATTTAGATCTCGGGATTTGTCCTATTCAAATTTCCATTTCGGAAATAAACCGGTAGTAGGATGGTAACGTTTGTGAGCGATTATTCTAAAGATTTTTTTATCAGAAATGAATAGAATTCGTAAAGATAACCAATAAACATCATTTTAAAAAAAAGCAGGGGAACAGTAGGGCGTCCATTGTCATCGCCATAAAATGGGCGAACTTTTTCAAATAGAAAAGAAAAATCAATATATTTATCGATTAAACGTAGAAGGTTGTAAATCCGGAACTAATTCGTCTATAGATACAAACTCATATTCACTTTGGCTAAACTCTTTTGGCCTAAACATTGATTTCACCACTTATTGTTGAGATGAAGGTCTTTATTGAATCCGCCTGTTGATTGGAGCGGAAGGCGCGAAGACTCCTGCGGGAGTACGGGGCAGGGGAGACCCCACAGGCGCCCCGCGCCGAGGAGGCTCCCCGGCACGCCCGCGGAAAGCGAAGCGCCTGGAGCGCAAATCAACAGACATGTTGAAGAGCCATGTAATAATATTATATTAAATTTACGTGGTGATTTATTAAAGAATGAGGATAAAATAAAAGGCCATCGAAGGTTATTCGACAGCCTTTTATTATAGTTCGAGTTTAGAAAATGGTTGAAAAAACTTAACGCCTCTTCGGTTTTTCGGGATCCATTTCATATCTAAAATGAGATGGCTTAAATAACCAATACTACATACGAACATGACTCCGTCGATTTTTATGTCTTGTTCTAAAAAATATCCAAATCCGCTAAAATAACCTAAACCAATGAGTGAATGGGTTAATGAGCGGTGGGGGAGACGGGAAGCGATGCTAATATAAACACCTAACATAATGAGCCATGTACTTTGTAACGAAATGCCGGCAGCACCGATGGCTAGACCTGTTAATAATAACATCATTTTTTGTTTAACGATGATTGATGGTAGGGTAAGTAATCCGGCCCCGACAATTATTCCAAGCCATGGGAAATTGGTTGAACTGCCCCAAACACTATAAATGATCACCATTATCCCCAGCAGGCCCAATAAGAAAACCAGCCAATTTTTATTCATTGTAACTCTTTTGGCCAAAGTCCCATTTACATCCAAATCAGGCACTAAGCCTACACATCCACCTAGAAGTGTAAGTGAAACGGCTGTGGACAAATCCGCACCAATGTAATTGGCAACACCAGCCCCTGCAATTCCTCCAACTATAAAGTGTGTCTTTCCATCCATAATATGTATTCCTTTCTTGTTAACAATTCTTGCTGCTATTATTAGTATAGCAAACCCGATCACTTGTTTGGTAGTGAGAAAAGTGTCATTATGATAGTAGGATTCTACAATAAAGGGGACATCGTTTGTTATGAAACTGGTATCTTGGAATGTTAATGGAATAAGAGCTTGTGTTCGTAAAGGATTTTTAGAATACTTTAATGAAGTTGATGCCGATATATTTTGCATTCAAGAAACAAAATTACAAGAAGGGCAAATCGAGTTAGATTTGGAAGGTTACCACCAATACTGGAATTATGCAGTTAAGAAAGGATATTCCGGTACCGCTATTTTCACTAAACATCAACCATTGTCAGTGAAATATGGAGTAGGGGATGCTGACGAGGAAGCTGAAGGAAGAATCATCACATTAGAATATGAAGATTTTTACCTTATCAATGTATATACTCCTAACGCGCAAAGGGATCTCGCTAGATTGGCATTCCGTTTATCATGGGAAGATGAAATGCTCGCCTACATAAAAAACTTGGATGAAATAAAGCCAGTAATACTATGCGGAGATTTAAATGTTGCCCATCGGGAAATCGATTTAAAAAATCCAAAATCAAATAAAGGTAACTCCGGATTTACTGTTGAAGAAAGAGGTAAGTTTTCGACCATGCTTGATATAGGATTCATCGATTCATTCCGTTATTTTTATCCAGATCAAGAAGGAGCATATACGTGGTGGTCTTACATGAATAAAGTGCGTGAAAGAAATATTGGCTGGAGAATTGATTATTTTATTGTATCAGAACGGTTGGCAAGTACTTTACAAGATTCACAGATTCATTGTGAAATCATGGGCAGTGACCATTGTCCTGTTGCACTTAAACTAAATATCACGTAGGAGAGGAAATAACGTGAAAAACAAAACGGCTATTATAACAGGTGCATCAAGTGGATTTGGGTTATTAACGACATTAGAGCTGGCTAAGCGAGGTTTTTCAGTAATAGCGACGATGAGGAACCTAGAAAGCAAGAGGACGATAATAGAATTATGTAAACAACACGGTGTTGAAACCAACTTTACGTATATGCAATTAGACGTAACATGTGCGGAATCTATTAACAGCTTTTCAGCACAGTTAACTGCCTTTTCTTCAGTAGATATTTTGATTAATAATGCTGGCTATGCGCTAGGCGGGTTTTGCGAGGAGGTAAGCATACAAGAATATAAGGAGCAATTCGAAACAAATTTCTTTGGTGCAATATCAGTCACGCAGGCAGTTCTTCCATATATGAGAAAGCAAAAGCATGGAAAAATAATCAATATGAGTAGTATCTCGGGAAAAATAGGATTTCCAGGTTTATCACCATATGTGTCATCTAAGTATGCATTCGAAGGATGGACCGAATGCTTAAGATTAGAAGTAAAACCGTATGGAATCGATGTAGCCTTGGTTGAACCTGGTTCTTTTCAAACAAATATTTGGTCTAAAGGGAAAAAGATTGCAGAAAAATCTCAAATAAACACATCTCCATACTTTTCATATTTACAGGCAATTGAAAATGAATTAGGAAGAGGGAAAGGTAAATATGGAAATCCTCAAATCGTTGCCTTACTTATTGCCGAGTTATGTTCAGAAAAGGAATTTCGGAGACTTAGGTATCCAATTGGTAAGGGAGTGAAACTTGCCTTTTTCTTAAAAACCATTCTTCCGTGGATTGCATGGGAAAAACTTTTCTATAAAAGACTAGGTACGACAATAATTTAAATTTACTGACAAAAGTGATATATTCAGTATAAGGGGGAGAGTGTATGATGATTAAATTTAGAAAAGAAGAAGAGTTCTTTACTTTTTACGATGGAAAAGGAACTATGATTGAAAGAAAAACGGAGGTCCGTTTTGATCCATTAACAGGGGAGTCTTCCCGTCTTGTTTTTGATCCAGGTTTAGCGCCAACGCCTCCAGATTATACGGAAGCTGCAGAACAAACGGGTGGTGCGAAATGCCCGTTTTGCCCCGAAAACATTTTGGATATGACGCCGATTTTCCCAAAAGAAATTGCTAAAGAAGGACGTATTATGCAGGGAGACGCGATTCTTTTTCCCAATCTTTTTCCTTATAGCAAGCATAATGGTGTGGTTGTTTTCTCCGGCCAGCATTATGTTCGACTAGAAGATTTCACTATACAAATGATAAAAGATGCTTATTTGGCGGCGCAAACTTATATTAAAAAAGTTCAAAATATTGATCCAAAAGCCCGATTTGCATCAATAAACTGGAACTATCTTCCGTTTTCAGGAGGGAGTATCCTTCACCCGCATTTACACGTAATTGTTTCCGAGTCGCCAACAAATTACCAAGCCCTTACAAACGAGAAAACAAAAGAGTTTGAGTTAGAAAAAGGGGAAGGGTACTTCAAAGCCCTTTATGAAACAGAAAAGGAAATCGGGGAAAGGTGGATTGGCGAGAAAGGAAATATAGCTTGGGTACACGCCTTTGCACCAAAAAGCCATAACGACTTTATCGGGATTTTTAGAAACGCCTATTCACTTCATGACATTTCCAAGCAAGATTGGCTTGATTTCGCTCAAGGCTTAAAGGGAATTTTTGCAACACTCTCAGAACAAGGATTTGCTAGTTTTAATTTAATGTTAGACGTACCAACTAATCCCGAATCTAAACAGCCGATTCATATCAGGCTTATTCCGCGGATAAATATTGGCATGCTTGATACGAGCGATATTAGTTTTTTCCAAGCTTTACATCAAGAACCTCTTTCAGTTAAGATACCTGAAGCTGTAGCTGCCAAAGCTCGCACAAACTTTAATTATTAACCATTTGATTTACCTCCTGCAACAATCATATCATCGTTCAATATGATATTGATGTAATGATATATGGAGGTGGAGGTATGGCTGTTGTAAAAGCCAGAGAAGCGGATATTAACATGTTGGCTAGACTCTTAAGAGCAGAGGCAGAAGGGGAAGGTCAACAGGGAATGCTAATGGTAGGCAATGTGGGAATCAACCGGATCAGAGCGAATTGTTCCGATTTTAAAGGCATCCGCACTATCCCGCAAATGATTCACCAGCCTCATGCATTTGAAGCAGTTACCCATGGCTATTTTTATCAGGCAGCAAGGGAGAAGGAAAAATCATTAGCTAGAAGAGCAGTGAATGGCCATCGACTTTGGCCGGCTAAATTCAGTTTGTGGTATTTCAGGCCAACAGGAGACTGTCCGGCTACATGGTATGACCAACCATTCGTAGGGCGCCATAAATTGCATTGTTTTTACGAGCCAACCGCCGCTGAATGTGAGAATGTATATAACACATTTTAACTTTATTCAGCAGAAGTCTCCCACTTCAATAAGGGGCGAGATGAATGCAAACAGTTGGGGGGGTTATCGAAAAATTTACCGTATTTGATATGTTATATAGAAAAAACCGCTTATTGAGTGGTTTTTTACTCATACATTTAATCCACGCCTAGGTAATCACCGTGATTTATATTACGGTGATTTTTTAGTTTTATATCAAAAACAGAAGTATCCCCGTTTTATTTCCAACTTTGATCATATCCCTGAGGGCTTTGTGGGACAAAAATACAGGAGGCCCAAAGATGTTTGGATTATTGCACAATTATGATTGGGAAGATAGGTGGAGAGTGATTGGTAAAGGAGGGATATTAATCATTGTTTAGGCACAACCTAAATTTATTATAGGAATTTATTATTTAGAGGTGTAACAATTGCTATTCCAAAAGTATAAAAGGGAGCGAATGCTTATCATCTTCGCTCTCCTTGCAATAGCGATGTTTTTATCGCCGCTTTTTATATTAGGGGAAAACGCTCATATTCGGGTGCATGATAATTTGGATTCCAATCTATCTTGGTATAAGGTCTTGGCTGAAAGCGGCCAGATTGCAGGATCGACCCATGCTGTCATTCCTCAGATCATTAATGGACATTTGTCAAGAAATGCTTTTGGCACGGAGTTTAGCCTGATCGTCTGGCTATATGCGATGTTTCCAACGATGGTCGCCTACGCAATTAGTCAGTCTATTACAAGGATTGTTGCTTTTTTTGGTATGTACTTGTTATTAAAAAAACATTTTCTTCAAAAGGAAGAATGGATGGCGATTAATGTTTGTATCGCTCTTGCTTTCTCTTTCACTCCATTTTGGCCGTCAGGGATGCTTAGTACACTTGGAATGCCACTTGCCCTCTGGGCGTTCTTGAATATTCGAAAAGGAGAAAGGTCATGGCAAAATTATCTCGTATTAACTCTTCTTCCTCTCTATTCAAGTATTGTTTTAGGATTCTTCTTTTTCCTTACAGCAATGGGAGTTTTTTGGCTAATAGATTTAGCGAGGGGTAAAGGCTGGAATTGGCGGTTTCTGTCCTCGATCGCTTATATGACAGCTGTATACCTAGTAGTCGAATATCGGCTCGTCTATTCATTTTTATTTGATAATGAGGCAAACAGCAGGGACGAGTACTTTCATGCAAGATTGTCTGTTTGGCGGTCACTTAAGCTTACTTTTAAAAATTTCATCTTTGGACACCACCATGCAGCCTCTATACATACATTGGTTATTTTACCTGTTATGCTTATCGTTTTTTACATGATTTTTTCTAAAAGGCTATGGAGGAAAGAGAAAGTTTTTGTTTTTTTATTTTTTTTGAATTTTGCTTTGTCAGTATGGTATGCCTTTTGGTTTTATGAAGGGTGGCTTCCATTGACAGAGCGATTTCATTTTCTTGATACGTTTAATTTTGCCCGCTACCACTTTTTACGGCCACTTGTCATTTATGTTTTATTTGCGCTATCTTTAAAAATCCTTTGGGAGCAGACACCTTCTTTTAGAAAAGCAATACCTATCCTGGCTTTGGCACAGGTGATCGTAGTTTCGTTTTTTAATGAGGAAATACTTTTTCAAAACAAACCAACTGTAAAGCAGTTTTACGCAGAAGAGCAATTCAAAGACATTAAAGGATATATTGGTAAAAATCAGGAGGAATACAGGGTTGCTAGTATCGGAATTCATCCGGCTATTGCACAGTACAACGGATTCTACACCCTCGATACATACAATAATTTTTATCCATTAAAGTATAAATATGAGTTCAGAAGAATTATCGAAAATGAGCTTGCCAAAAACAAAACGATTCAGACTTATTTTGATGAATGGGGCGGCCGCTGCTATATCTTTACTGATGAACTTGGAAAACATTATATGTTTAAGAAAAATACAAAGCGGAGATTAAAAAATCTGGAACTCAACATCGAAGCATTTAAGGATATGGGCGGAAAGTTCATTTTTTCAGCAGTTCCGATTGATAATGCATCTTTAAATCACCTCCAGTTAGAAAATGTTTTTGAATCAAAGAGCTCAATATGGAAAATCTATCTGTATAAAGCACTATAATGGTTAGGAGGTAAAAGCATGAATGAGCCAGTACTCACCATCGTAGTTCCCTGTTACAACGAAGAAGAAGTGCTCCATGATACAATTTCTCAGCTAACCAATTTACTTAGAGAGTTGGAAAAAGAGAAACTTGTTTCGGTTAAAAGTAAAATTCTTTTCGTTGATGATGGTAGCAAGGATGCAACATGGCAATTAATCTACAAGGAAAGCTTAAAAGAGGAGAGAGTCCGTGGTTTAAAACTCTCTAGGAATGTCGGACATCAAAATGCACTGCTTGCCGGAGTATTTACAGCACGAAATGCCTCAGACTGCGTAGTTACGATTGATGCTGATCTTCAAGATGATCTTACAGTTATCCGTGAATTTGTGCTCAAATTCCGGGAAGGTTTTGATATTGTTTATGGAGTAAGACAAAAGCGGGATAGTGATTCTTTCTTTAAAAGGGCCACAGCGCAGGGATTCTATTCATTTATGAAAATGCTGGGTGTTGATCTCGTTTATAATCATGCGGACTTCCGCCTGATGAGTAAGCGTTCGCTCGCAGAGCTTGAGAAATTTGAAGAGGTGAATCTATTTCTGCGTGGAATTGTACCGCTTATAGGCTACAATTCCACAAGTGTTTACTATGACCGTAAAGAGCGGATGGCAGGGGAAACGAAGTATCCTTTGAAAAAAATGCTTGCATTTTCGCTTGAAGGGATTACTTCTTTTTCCGTAACACCAATCCGCCTTGTAATGTTATGTGGATTTTTGTCCTTCTTTATTAGCCTTTTTTTGGGGGCGTATTTTTTCGCTTTGAAAGCTTTTGGCCACACAGAAACAGGTTGGACCTCATTAATTGCTTCTATCTGGCTAATTGGAGGGCTGCAACTGATAGCAATAGGATTAGTGGGGGAATATGTTGGAAAAATCTATAAGGAGTCCAAACGTCGTCCGAAATATATTGTAGATATAGATATGTTTAATCTGCCGTTTCCGCGCCATCTGATTAATACCGGAGGAAATGAAAATGAACCATTTAGTGCTGATGTGGGTAATTTATCTGAAACGAACTAATACATTTATTCGTTTCTTGCTTGTTGGTATCGTTAATACAATGGTTGGTCTCTCCATGATGTTTTTGCTTTTAAATTTAATAGGCCTGTCGTATTGGTTTTCAACCTTTTTCGGCAATGCTACAGGTGCGATAATCAGCTATTTCTTAAACAGAAGCTTTACTTTTCAAAGCAATGTGGATACAAAATCAAGTGTTCTTCGATTCACAGCTGTGATTCTTATCGCTTACCTTTTTTCATTTAAACTGAGCAATATGGCAGCAGAATTTGTATCTCCACGTTTTTATTTACATAACATTCTTTCTAAAGATGAGATAGCCGTTTTTATTGGGGTAGGATTGTATACGCTGACTAACTATTTAGGGCAGAGACTCATTGTGTTTGCACCGAAGGAGAAGATCAGGTGTCCTTAACACCATAAGAACGAAAGCAATGCCAAGCAAATCTATATGAACTTTCCAATTTCAAATATCACCCGACATATTCTTTTTTCATTTCTCATAAAATGGACAAGGAAGGTATGTAGAGGAGGGTAATGAAATGGAGGGCACCATAGTTAGTTTGAAGGATAATTACACTTAAGGATGAAAAAGTTTCTATTAACCTATTTATATTTACTATTTGGGGCCTTCTTGCAAGGAACGTCGATGTCGTTATTTTTATTCCCGCACTCCATACCCTCCGGTGGAGCAGCAGGCTTGGCACTCCTGATGAATCATTGGTTTGATTTACCTCTAGGTTTTTCATTATGGCTGGCAAATGCATTTTTTCTCCTTTTTGCATTAAAGTATTTTGGATCCACCTGGACTTTTCGAACCATTCTTTCTGTTGCAATCACATCTACTACAATTAGCATTCTGGCCTCACAGGTTCCTCTGCCACATGTACATGTTTTTATAGATATTTTCGGAGGAAGCATTCTATTTGGCCTTGGAGTTGGATTGCTCATTCGGGTTGGTGCCTCAAGTGGCGGAATGGTGATTCCAGCATTGATGATTGCCTCTTATAAAAAATGGAGCCTAGGAAAAGTGATGATGGGGATTAACCTTGTGATTTTTTTATTAACTTCTTTTATTATAGATTATAAAATTGTCGTGTATGCAATTATTTGTCAATTTATCTCGGCGAATATTATTGATTTTATTTATGAATACAAGTTTCAAAAAGTTAGTATATTATCGCCAAATTGGAGAAGAAGATAGCGCGACACCATTAGCAAAAATGACCCTGGCATCACACCAGAGGTCACTTATGAACAATGTTTTTACTATTAAACTGTCCACATTATAGGGTACAGTTCATAAAGGATCTTGTTGTCCTTTAGATAAGATATAATTTTTTTCACTGATTGCCCAATCGACATTTTATCGGTTTCAATGATGATCTCTGGATTGTCAGGGATTTCGTATGGTGAGGTTACTCCTGTAAATTCTGATATTTCTCCTTTTCGTGCTTTCTTATATAAACCTTTAGGATCTCGTTCTTCACAAACATGAAGAGGACAATGTAGATAAATTTCAATAAATTCACTCGTTTCAAACATACTTCGTACTAACTGCCGATCTTCGCGATATGGGGAAATAAATGCGGAAGAAACAATATGGCCACTATCCACAAATAGTTTCGCTACTTCTCCAACTCGACGAATATTTTCCTTTCGATCAGTCGCTCGAAAACTTAAGTCATTGTTTAACCCATGTCGTACATTGTCCCCATCTAAAACATAGCTTCTGAAGCGCTGCCTAAACAATGTATGGTCAACTGCATTAGCTAAGGATGATTTTCCTGACCCAGATAATCCTGTAAACCAAAGAACACAGCTTTTATGACCATTCAGGAGATGGCGGTCTTCTTTTTTAACAGTTGTATTATGCCAGGTGACGTTACTGCTTTTTTTCATATTTCCTACATCCTTTAATTTATTGTATACACTTCTTTCATTCCTTGGATAAGAATGTCGACTACTTCTGGACGACTGAATTCTTTAGGTGGTTGTTCTCCGTTTTTCAACATTTGTCTCACTTTAGTACCGGATAAAATAACATGATGTTGGGAATCATGTGGGCAAGTTTTTTCCGAGGCCATGTTTTCGCATTTTTTGCAGTAAAAACAGTGTTCAAAAAAGAGTAGTTTGATTCCTAGTTCTTCCTCAGTAAATTGACTAAATATTTTTTGCGCATCGTATGTCCCATAATAATTGCCAACCCCGGCATGGTCTCTACCAACGATAAAGTGAGTACACCCAAAATTTTTTCGGACGATTGCATGAAATACTGCCTCTCTTGGTCCGGCATAACGCATGGCAGCCGGAAAAACAGATAAAAATACTCGGTCTTGAGGATAATAATTTTCAAGTAGCACATGGTAGCTTTCCATTCGAATTTCTCCCGGAATATCATCTGATTTCGTCTTTCCGACTAGGGGATTCAAGAAAAGACCATCAACCGTTTCCAGCGCTGATTTTTGAATATACTCATGAGCTCGATGAACAGGATTACGAGTCTGGAAACCGACCACTGTATTCCAGCATAATTCCTTAAACTTCTTCCTTGTTTGAATCGGATCTAAAAAGTAGTCTGCAAACTTAGCTTTTTCGGGTCTTTTTATTAGCGTAATGGGTCCAGCTATATAAAACTCGGGTCTATCAAACAGCTTTTTTACGCCTGGATGAGCATGATCAGTCGTTTGATAAATCATTTCGGCTTCTATATGTTTATCAGGTAAAAATATTTCCTGTACTTCCATCACACCATAGACCGTTTCATTATGAATAAGATTGATCGTTTCTCCCTCTTTAAGTTCCATCGCTTTATCTTTGTCAACTGCCATTGTGATTGGCAAGGACCAAGGGATTCCGGTTGACAGTCTCATATTTTGTATAACTGAGTCATAATCGATCTTTCTCATAAACCCTTCTAGCGGACTATAGCTACCATTTGCGATTAACTCCAAATCACTTAATTCTAAATCATCGAGTTGAACATAGTTCAGCGAGAAATCGACGGAAGCCATAATATTCATTCGATTAATCAATTTACCTCCATGTGGGATACTTTCATTCACAATCCCGACCTCCCAAATTTATCTTTAATATGCATATTATTTTTGATGAAGCCCGCATTCTATTTTCGCCTGACCCGCCCATCTGCCTGCGCGTTGATCCTCGTTCTCCGAAACAGGCAGGGTACACGGGGCACATCCGATACTTGGATAACCTTTTTCGTGTAATGGATTATATGGCAGTTTGTTTAGCTCGATATAGGACATAATATCATCCCATGTCCAATGAATAAGCGGGCAAATCTTGATCTTTTGAAATTTGCTATCTTTATTAATATATTGGATATTCCTTCTAGTAGGAGATTGGTCCCTTCTTAGCCCTGAAATCCATGCTTTTACATCTGTTAATGCTTCCTTCAAAGGAGCTATCTTTCTTATGTTGCAGCAAAGATTTGGATTGTAAATCCATAATTTATCTCCATACCATTTCGTTTGTTCTTCTAAAGATGTTTTTGGTTGAACCATATTGATTTGCAAGGAGGGATAACGATTCTTTACTTCCTCAATCAATTCATATGTCTCTTGAAAATGGAGTCCGGTATCGAGGAAGTTTATTTTTGCTTCATTATTAACCTTGCTAATTAAATCAATCAGAACTATTCCCTCGGCTCCAAAACTGCAAGCATACACAATTTCCTCTCTATATTCATGAAAAGCCCATTTTAAGATATCCATATAATCCGGTTGATCATGCAAAACGGCTGCAACCTTCTGTTCGTCCCAATTTTCATAAGTTAAGATTTCAGTCAATATCTAGCCCTCCAGAATTGATAAATAATGTAATGCAGTCATTATTTTCGACGATCATTTTATTCAGATTATTAATATGGCCGTAGCGGTGATAAGAAAGTACGGCTCTAATCCAGGTACCATGGCCAAACACTAAAATATTTTTGGAACTTTTATATCGCTCTAAAAATAAAATAATTCGTTCTTCTAAACTTTTTATACTTTCACCTAAGACTAATTCTTTTGGGTTTTCAATCCAATTTTTTCCGTAATGTTCTATTAGTTTTTGTTTTGGAAGTCCTTCAAAAGGTCCAAAATCAAATTCATTTAATAAATCTTCAGTTTCAGGCTCATACCCATAAACATGTGCTGTTTGCTGGGTCCGTTTTAGACCACTGGCCAAAACCACATCAAATGGCAATAGTTTTATAAGGAGCTTTTGATTTTTAGTAATTTCTTTTTGAAAAACTTCTGTAATCGGTAATAGTCCAATATCTTTTTTTCCTTGTAACCATTTTTTTTTATTCCATTCTGTTGGAAGATGTCTTATAAAGGTAATTTGCATATTTGATCTTCCAGATAAAATGTTTCACATCTAAGCCCGCATCTTTGGGCCTCTAAAACTAAAACGTCGTTCATTTTCACATTTCCCAAATTAACATTCGGGCCAATTTCATTTATAAAATACATTTGATGTTTTGGAGTGGGCGCTTCAAAAATGATTTTTTGGCTATCGATATCTTCGAGTAATTCACTAATCAAACAAGATTTAATCTTTCCGTTTTTTTCATAAATGCCAGAGGTTCCTGAGTCTCTCCCTTCAGTAATGACATATTTACACCCAGCATCCAATAATAACTGGATTTCTTCCTTCCATTCAGAAATGGTCATCTCTTTACTGGCATCCTTAGATCCAACCTCAGCGATCACGTGAAAATCTTTTTTTAGTAGATGAATGAGATTAAGGCGTTCTTCAATGGGAATATCTAGCGTCCCACTGGAAACTTCAATCCATTCGATACCTAACTTGTGTAGATACGTCGCGTATTCGGGAATTTTATTTTGGTAATAGCATTTTTCAAAAAATGTTCCGCCACAATAAACCTTAATGTTATGTTTCTTATATAAATTCACCTTATTCTGGAAATTTGGCGTTATATAAGCGGTGCCAATTCCTATTTTAGCTATGTCAATGATATGGCTAAAGTCATTTAATATATTTCTTAATTCCTCAATAGGGGTGCCTAAATCGATCACCGAAGTTAAACCGTAAGTTCTTTTGCCTGAGGTTCTTTCTGGTATTTCTAAAAATTCCATAGGGCTAGCGCCTCCTCTTTTTTCTAGGATAGCCTATTCAAAAAATGGGCGAATGTGTAAAGAATGGGCTTTTACAATAGAAATTAGGCGTTTGCCCTTGGTATAAAATGTGCTCCATATTCAAACAATATGGAAGACTTTTTGAAGGGAGGGACATTTTTTTGCCAAAGCCAAAACATAAAGGCTTGACGATTTTTGCAATCGGTTCAATCCCGCTTATTCTTGTGTTGGGGAATTCTATGTTAATTCCGGTTTTGCCGAAAATGAAGGCAGAGCTGGATGTATCCCAATTTAAAATCAGCTTGGTTATTACAGTATTTTCAATAGCAGCTGCGATAGCCATTCCTATTTTAGGATATTTATCCGATCGCTTTTCGCGAAAAGCGATTATTATCCCCGCGCTCATTTTATATGGAACAGGAGGGATCCTGGCGGGTGCTGCTGCCGCGTGGTTTTCCAATACTTATACATGGATACTCGCAGGAAGGGTTTTGCAGGGGATTGGTGCTGCAGGTACCGCACCAATTGCCATGGCATTAGCGGGAGATTTATTTAAGGGCGGAGAGCAAAGTAAGGTACTAGGAATAGTTGAGGCATCAAATGGATTTGGGAAAGTTGTTAGTCCAATCATCGGATCCCTTTTAGCACTAATAGTTTGGTATGCAGCTTTTTTTGCTTTTCCTATTTTCTGTCTCATTTCTATCCTATTAACGATGTTTTTTGTTAAGGAGAAGAAAGATGAAAAAGAACCACAACCTGTTGGCAAATATATAAAAGGTCTTATTTCAGTATTTAAAACAGAAGGACGTTGGTTATTTGTTGCTTACTTAACTGGTGCTACGTGTTTATTTACTCTATTTGGAATTTTATTTTATATTTCGGACATTCTTGAAAAGGATCATCAAATTGACGGCGTTTTAAAAGGAGGGATTTTAGCTGTTCCCCTTTTATTCATGACCGTCACATCCTATATTACCGGAAGTAAAATCGGCAAGAAGATGAAGTTGATGAAAACAATGATTATTGTAGGAATGCTCTTAATGACTGTTTCTTTTGCGACATTGATTTTCTTTAAATCATTAATTCCTTTTTTTGCAGTACTTGTCATAAGCAGTGTCGGGACAGGACTTGTGCTCCCATGTATCAATAGCTTTATTACAGGTTCTGTTCCTGCAGAAAGAAGAGGATTTGTGACATCTTTATATGGATCTGTCCGATTTTTAGGTGTAGCCATCGGACCCCCGGTTTTTACTTCTTTGATAGATTGGTCGCGGACAGGAATGTTTTTAACAACTGCTGGTTTAACACTGTTTGTTGGGTTGCTTTGCCTAATATTCATTCGAGTAGGTAAAAAAGAGCCATCAAATGATGAAAGTGACACACTGTTTGAAAAATTAGAGTATACGTAAAGGAGTAATTGAATGGAAATATATTTTTCACCTGAGGTAATCACTCCACATTATCAACTATTAAATGTTGTAAATTCCGCAAATAAAGCTGTTGGAAATGTAGCAATATTATTTGACGAAAAAAAAATGTATGTGTATGGAATTTTGGAAGAAGAGGGGGTAGGGGCGGATTTTAAAGATTTGGTCACGCCTTATATAAAAGGATTGGCAAAAGCTAAGCCCGATATAGATGTTTTTTCCTGTTTATATATCGGATGTAAGAAAATAATTTTAAATGAGGAAGAAGAAAAATAGTATTGCCGTCTACGAAAAATGGTTTTAAGTGATTAGAAATATTGAGTAACAAGGCGTATACCCATTTCATAAATTGACGATATCAGTTGATTTTATCAAGCCTATTTGGAGTGTGCGCCGTATGAGTATTGGAATGATTTTAATGGGGGGATTTCTTGGCTTTATGGTTGGCCTAACTGGGGTCGGAGGGGCAGCCTTGTTAACCCCGCTACTGGTTTTATTAGGAATAAACCCATCAGTTGCTGTAGGAACAGATCTCCTTATTAATTCTATCACGAAATTTTTCGGTTCTGTTCAACATTGGAAACAAAGAACAATAAACCTCAAGTTAGTTAAGTATCTTGCAATTGGAAGTATTCCAAGCGCTATTTTTGCAGTAGGAGTCCTCCACATCTTCGATTCTTTCTTCCATAATCAAGAGCAAGTAATTAAACATGCATTAGGATATGTTTTAATATTAGTGGCACTCACGACTCTAATTAAAACGTTTTTAAAAAACAAATTTGAATTCAATCGATTTCAAATGAAGTCTTTGGAAGAAAAGCGAGCATTAACGATAGGTATTGGAATAGTATTAGGTTTTATTGTTGGCTTGACTTCCATTGGATCAGGTTCATTATTTGCCTTAGCTATGCTGTATCTTTATAAGTTAAGATCTTCAGAATTAGTCGGAACCGATATTGCTCATGCTTTTTTATTAGTTACCGCTGCTGGAATAATGCACGCCGGGTTTGGTAATGTTGATTACTTATTGATGATTAACATTTTGCTGGGATCAGTACCTGGGGTAATTTTTGGGAGCACATTATCATCCAAATTTCCGGCGAAGCCGTTAAGAACCATTATGGCATTAATGATTTTATTTAGTGGATTGAAGTTAATTTAAATTTATTATTTTGAAATACTATACTACCAAAACTACTTAATATTAAGGGTTTTTGTAGTATAGTTTTTACTGTTCATGTAATTAGTACCTGATGCTAATCGTCAATCGTGCGTTAGGACTTGATCCTAAAGCGCTTGTTTTGTTGTACGGACAAGTTAAAAGGGAAATCATTCACCTAATATATTTAACAAAAAAAGATGTTCCTCACGTAAGGAACATCTTTTGTCTCATTTTTCTTTAGACATTGGCCCATCTTTAAGCGCAGCCCAAAATGCAACCCCGATTGAAAGAAATAGAACAATGAATGGAGCGATAAACATAAGAAAATTACTCATTAACTACACTCCCTATGGATGATAATCGGATTTTCCTTCCACATATTTTTTATCAAATAAGAACAGTCTCAGCAGCAAATATAGAGATGGAATTAGCAAACAAAATCCGGCGATAAATGCGATTATGAGTGCCGTTGCCATCGCTGGATTTGTAAAACTGTCGTAAAGCGTTAAATGCGGATATAAAAGATAAGGGTAGTGAGAGAAGCCATATGCATAAAAAGCAAGGGCGAATTGTGCCACGAGTAAACCAAATGCACGGCCATAATGCTTTTTATTCCAGATAAGCCAGACGGTACCGATGAACATGAAGAATGATAAAGCAAACATCCACCATAAATCTAGAATTCGCCCATAATGATCGGGATTATGGAACCTAAGCTCAACAATGATTCCTCCGGCAGTAACAATCGCTGGAAATGCCCAAAGTAATGCATATTTTCTCATTAACTCTGTGGCCTTAGGATCTCCGGCTTTGTTCGCGTACCACGTAAGAAAGACAGCTGAAATATATAAAACAGCAGCAATACTTAACACTACAATACTCCATGTCAGTGGGCTTGAAAATAAGCCCCAATAATCGAGAACAGGATGACCATCAACAAGAGAGACAAAGCCACCTTCGGATATTGTGAGTACGATCGATAATGCGGCCGGGATAAATAAACCAGATAATCCATACATAAAAGCATAGCCTTTATGACCTCTTGAGCCGTATGTTTCAAAGGCATAATAGGAACCGCGAATGGCCAGTAGTATAATTGCTATACTTGCAGGCACAAGGAGAATCGTACCATAATAAAAAGCTGTTTTCGGGAAAAAACCAACAATCCCAACAAAAAAGAAAACGAGAAAAACATTTGTAACTTCCCAAACAGGCGACAAGTATCTTTGGATAATATTCGTCAAGATATGTTTTTTACCTACAAAGGCGCTATATGCATTGAAAAAACCGGCACCAAAATCAATCGATGCGACAATGACATATCCAAACAAAAACGTCCAAAGAACTAAAATCCCGAGTATTTCTAAGTTCATGTTTGAACACCGCCTTTTTCAGCTTCCCGGTCTTCCAGTTCACGCTCTACTGGATTTTTCCTGAACATTCGGCTTAAAACAACAATCGTCCCGATCGCTAAAATAATATATAATCCAGCGAAGAGAACGAGCATTAAGTCTACTTGATTACTTGATGTCGCAGCATCGGCAGTTCGCATTAAACCGCGAAGCACCCATGGTTGTCTTCCAACTTCGGCCAGCCACCAGCCTGCTTCAATAGCAAGAATGGAAAGAGGACCACCAAGCACGATGAGCCATCTAAACCATCTCGTATGGACGAATGGCCACCCACGTTTTATCCCAATCCAGAAAACAAAGGATAATACAACCATCCACATCCCGATCGTTACCATGATGTCGAATAAATAATGAATGTATAGTGGGGGGATTTCATCTTCTGGAAACTGATCTAATCCGATTACCTCAGCAGTTGGATCACTATGTGCTAAAACACTTAGTGCAAATGGAAGCTTAATCGCATATTTAATTTCGCCGTTCTTCAATACACCATATAAAATAAGCGGTGCATTTTCTTCGGTTTCAAAATGCCATTCAGCAGCTGCTAATTTTTCGGGTTGATATTCAGCTAAATATTTTCCTGAAAAATCACCGATGACTGCAGTAGCGATAGAGAAAATAAGCCCAAGCTTCATTGTTAAATATAAGGCTTTTTTATGATAAACATGATTCGAACCCTTTATTAGCCTGAATGCTGCAATCGCTGCAAGTACGAATGCGGATGTCATATAGGCTGTGACAACGACATGTGCAACTTTCGTCGGCATGGCAGGATTGAACATGGCCAAGATTGGATTGATATTTATAAGCTGACCATCAACAATATCGAATCCTTGCGGAGCATTCATAAATGCATTTACTATCGTGATGAACACGGCTGAAAAAGAAGCGCCAATTGCTACTGGAATAAGCAGCAATAGATGCTTTCGTTGGTTTTCAAAACGATCCCATGTATATAGATAAATACCCAAAAAGATTGCTTCAAAAAAGAACGCGAATGTCTCCATGAAGAGCGGTAATGCAATAACGTTTCCCGCCAGCTCCATGAAATTTGGCCAAAGTAATGACAGCTGCAACCCGATTGCTGTCCCTGTCACGACTCCAACCGCAACTGTGATAACAAAGCCCCTTGTCCACCTTCTCGCCAAAAGTATGTAATGCTCGTCATTTTTCTTAATTCCAACCCATTGGGCAATCATAATCATAAGCGGAATTCCTACCCCAATTGTGGCGTAAATTATATGAAAAGAGAGGGTAAGTTCTGTTAATATTCGGCTATAAAATAAAGCATCTTCATTAACCAAATGCCATTCTCCTCCTTTTACCCACCAAAGATTCTACCTAATATGGACACAAGCATAATTGCTGCTACACCGAAAGCGAGCCAAATTAATTTCCTTTCATGGTTTTTATACATGTGTTCACACTCCTCTATCTTTATATTACCCATATTATTCCTAGTTGAACGTATCGGACTGGGAATTTTTCAATTGGTTTATGAAAAAAATGTGAACTAATTCACGATAAATAAACAGAATGTAACGGAAAAACGATTCTGTTACATTCTGTTTAATGCTATGTATTTTTATCAATATTTATATAAAAAAACTTTCACCTGACCTTTATTATCTACAGTGGCTAATAAAATATCTTTTATATCCGCTTTGTATGTTTGTTGAATTTGTTTCAGGAGCCATTTTTCAGTATTTCCTGATTCCCTTAATTCACTGGAGTCAATTTTACCCTCTTTAATAACCGTTCTAGGAATACTAAATACTTTGGAAGGAAGATTCATGTCTTCCCGAGTAACATTTTGATATTGTGGCTTGAGAAAGATAGAAAGAGTGCCTCCAGCTTCCCACATTGCAAGTGCAACCTTTTCCGGATCCTCAATTTTTTCTTTTCTTAATTCAGATAATATAAAGTCTATGGAAACTCTAGCCTTCGCTAAGTTTTTGTAAATAATGTTGCCATTTTCAATTAAAGGCATAGGTGGGGTATCAAAAAATTTATTAACTCGATTTGATTTTAAACTTACAAAAACACTTATTATGTATAAACTAGCTAATACGCTTGTACTGATTAGCGAACCTTTAAACCCAAGCTTTTCATCTGATAATGGGTGAGCAATAATGTTTCCAATTGATAAAGCAATGACAAAATCCAAAAAATTCAGTTGCGATATGGATCGTTGTCCCATTAATTTTGCCACAAACAACAAAAACAAGTAGGCAACAACTGCTCTTAAGATCCATTGAAAAGAATTGAGCGACTCCTGGCTTTGAAAGAAATCCATTTGCCCACACCCCTAAACAAGTATAAATTTGACTATGGATACTATGTCCAGAACGTTAACGTTTTATTAGAAAATCTCTCTTGCAAATAAACTAAAGCGGCTTGAGATGGAACCGTAATATATTTAGCAAATGATAATATTGCCATTAAAAAGCTCGCATTAATGCAAGCTTATTTCCAAATACTTTTATATAAGAATTCGAATATAGGGGTGTAAATCATGGAAACAAGCTATCAAGGATCAAATAAAATGATAACGGGTATTGTTTTTGGGGTAATCACGTTTTGGTTATTTGCTCAGGCAATGGTAAACGTGGTTCCAGCCGTTCAGAAGGATTTAGGTATTTCATTAGGGACGCTAAACGTTGCGATTAGTTTAACAGCCTTATTCTCGGGCATGTTTATTGTTGTTGCAGGAGGGTTAGCTGATAAAATTGGACGAAAGAAGTTAACATATTTCGGTTTGATTTTAAGTGTCATCGGATCACTTTGCCTTATTTTCGCTCATGGGGCAGCATTACTTATCATAGGACGAGTTATTCAAGGACTTTCAGCTGCAGCTATAATGCCTGCAACAATTGCGTTAATCAAAGCTTATTTTGAAGGTGCTGACCGACTGCGGGCATTGAGCTACTGGTCCATCGGATCTTGGGGAGGTTCTGGTGTCTGTTCTTTTGCTGGAGGTGCCATTGCAACATATATGGGGTGGAGATGGATCTTCGTTTTTTCCATTGTTTTCGCCTTACTTGCCATGTTTCTCATAAAAGATGTACCAGAAAGCAAAGTGGAGGAAGCGAAGGCAACCAAATTTGATTATAGCGGCTTAGTTATATTCATTGTAACGATGCTCGCTTTAAATTTATTCATTACACGCGGTAAGGACTTTGGATGGGTGAGCCCTATAACATTAGGTTTAATTGCAATAACGATTGTTGGCGTATTTATTTTCTTTAAAGTTGAAGCAAAGAAAGAAAATCAGTTTATCGATTTTTCATTGTTTAAAAATAGACCGTATACAGGCGCGACAATTTCAAACTTTTTATTAAATGCTGTAGCAGGGACGCTTGTTGTAGCAAATACGTATGTTCAAGTAGGAAGAGGCTTTACGGCTTTTCAATCGGGTATGTTATCACTAGGGTATTTGGTAGCTGTACTTGCCATGATTCGTGTTGGTGAGAAAATTTTACAAAAAACGGGAGCGAAGAAACCAATGATCTGGGGCACAATCTTAACTGGTATCGGTATTGGGGTCATGGCTTTCACATTCTTACCAGGATTTATGTATACCGTAATCGTGTTTATTGGATTTGTACTTTTCGGCATTGGACTTGGAATGTATGCAACACCATCAACGGATACGGCGGTATCTAATGCCCCTGACGAAAAAATCGGAGTGGCATCTGGGATATACAAAATGGCGAGTTCATTAGGAGGATCTTTTGGAGTTGCGATTTCCACTGCGGTTTATAGTTCGATTACAACAGTTGGAAACGTAGGAGTGGCAGCATCTGCAGGTCTTATTACGAACGTGATTTTCGCTGTGCTTGCATTACTATCGATCATGATTATGATTCCGGGGACGAAAGGGAAAAAACCAACAGAAGAACGCGAAGAAGAAGTGCGAGATGATGAAATATTACTGCCGTTGAAAGGATGATGAATATGAAAGATCAATTAATGAAAATGCTGGAAGAAAGAAAAGATGAGATGATTGAAATTCGTCGGTATCTTCATGAACATCCGGAACTGAGTTTTCATGAAGAAAAAACATCTCTATACATTGAAGAATTTTATAAAGGTAAAGATGTAGAAGTTCAAACAAATGTAGGAAATGGATATGGAATTATCGTAACTATCAAAGGTGGACAACCAGGAAAAACAATCGGTCTTAGGGCTGATTTTGATGCTTTGCCAATCGTTGAAGAAACAGATGTACCATTTAAATCGAAAAATGAAGGGGTCATGCATGCTTGCGGACATGATGGTCATACAGCATACTTATTAATTCTTGCTGATTGTCTCATCCAACTCAAGGAAAACATTCCAGGAACAATCAAAATTATCCACCAACATGCTGAAGAGACGCCACCAGGTGGTGCAAAAAGCATCGTGGAGTCTGGGGTGCTTGATGACTTAGATGCTGTATATGGTGTGCATTTATTCCCAACGGATCCAGTAGGTGTTGTAGGCTACCGCAGCGGCCACGCAATGGCTGGCCGAACCTATTTCAAACTTATCATTCAAGGTATCGGTGGGCATGGGTCTTCGCCACATCTAGCGAATGATGCGATCGTTGCGGGTGCCCATTTCGTTACATCTGTTCAAACGATCATCAGCCGCAGATTAGATCCTTTCGATGTTGGTGTTGTTACGATTGGTTCTTTCGATGGAAAAGGCTCTTTTAATGTTATTAAGGATAGTGTGACACTAGAAGGTGATGTACGCTATATGAACAGTGATACACAAGAAAAGATTGACAAAGAAGTTCATCGTATCGCCGGTGGGATTGAGACCGAATTTGGAGTAAAGTGTGACCTAACATACACTTCCGATTATCCTCCACTATATAATGATCCAGAAATTACAGCGGCGGTTGTTGCAAGTCTTGAGTCAATGAACGATCCTGATATTAAAGATGTCATCGAATTCCCAATGTTTTCAGGTTCTGAAGATTTTTCGTATTATGCTGAGAAGTTCCCTGGCTGTTTTTTCTACATCGGTTGCAAACCAAAGGGCGTTGAAAAAGCTTATTTCAACCACAATCCGAAATTTGATATTGATGAGGATGCCCTTCTCGTCGCTGCCAAATCAGTCGGACAAGTAGTATGCAGTTATTATGAAATAGAATAAAATGAAAAATGTCCAAATTCAGCTGGAATTTGGGCATTTCTGCTTTGTTATCATCAGGGAAAAAGGTACGGTTAATGGAAAAGTCACGTTCTATTTTAGCTTCTGGCCTTACAATTGACAATGGAGCTTGGTTATAAATGTCATATAATATATATATGATTTAAAGAGAGCTTATCTTTTTGAGGAGTGTAGGGGATGGAGAATTGGATTACGGGGATGATGGAAGAGTTTGGCTATTTGGGTATCCTTTTTTTAATTGCGCTTGAAAATGTATTTCCACCTATCCCATCTGAAGTGATTTTAATTTTTGGTGGTTTCATGACGACCAATACAAATCTTTCTATTATGGGAGTTGTTTGGTTCGCTACTTTAGGGTCGGTCATTGGAGCTGTCATATTGTACGGAATTGGTCATTTGATTGATATGAACAAAATTGAAAAAATAATTGAGCGCTGGGGACATATTTTTCGACTAACTAAAGAAGATATAAATAAAACTGAACAATGGTTTTCAAAATACGGGGTCTGGACAGTATTTTTCTGCCGATTTGTCCCACTGATCAGGAGTTTAATTTCAATACCTGCTGGAATGGCCCATATGAATTTCGGCATTTTTTTATTGTTGACCGCTCTTGGAACATTTATTTGGAATATCGTTCTGGTCAAAGTGGGAGCGGCTGTTGGCTCTTCTTGGGAAGACATGATTGCTTATATGGATGTATATTCGAATATTGTTTATGCATGCTTAGTCGTCCTATTTATCATCTTTGTGGTATTATTTATAAGGAAGAGATTGGCGTAAATTAAAATAATGAAAGAAAGTATGTGGATATATGAACATCACAGGTCATTCGGTCGAAAAGTTAAATGATCCTACTGGAATATTAGCGGGTGAGCGGTTTGAATTTTTTCTCGAAGTTGATATACCAGAAGATGATGATTTGTTTTCTGAAAATGGATTATCTTTAAGAGTGATTTTTGCCATAGATGAGAAAGGTGCCCGCATTAGTCAGTATAACTTTATTGAACAAAATACGAATCAAGGACTGGACTTCGCGTTAGAAGAAGAGGAAGAAACATTGGTTACGGAATATTGTGCACAATATATTTCTGAATAAGTGCTATAAAGCTTGACATCTCCCTGTATTATCGTCATAATATTATAAAATAATGAACGGTAACGAAGGATTATTATGCAGGTCTTTATGTGACAGAGAGCGAGATTTATCAGCTGGAAGATTTCGCCACAGGAAAGCTGCAGAACCTGCCTTCTGAGTCCCATCTAAAACATGGGCGCATTCTCAGCGTTAAGAGGTAAAGCGGGATGTATTTAACATCCAATTACGGTGGTACCGCGGAAGGCTTGAGCTCTTTCGTCCTTAATATTAAGGATGAATAGGGCTTTTTTTATATTTACATTAATTATAACAATTGATCGGGAGATATCATAAATGAGAAAAAAACGTATTGTTGTTAAAATTGGCAGTAGTTCGTTGACGAATGATAAAGGTGAAATAGATCAGGAAAAATTAAATGACCATATTCATGCGGTAGCTGCCCTCCGAAAAGCAAAGCATGAAGTAATTTTAGTTTCATCTGGAGCTGTGGCGGCCGGTTTCGCGCGTTTAGGTTATCCTTCAAGACCTGTAACAATTAAAGGAAGACAAGCAGCAGCTGCCGTTGGACAAGGTCTGTTAATCGAATCTTATATTGAGAAATTTAGTGAATTTAATATTATCCCTGCGCAAATACTGCTTACCCGAAATGATTTTTCAAATCGAGACCGTTATCGGAATGCATTCGCAACAATTATGGAGCTCCTGGAACGAGGAATTTTACCAATCATTAATGAAAATGACACTGTCTCGGTAGAAGAATTGACGTTTGGGGACAATGATATGCTCTCAGCTCTAGTGAGTGGATTCATTCATGCAGACCAGCTCATTATTTTGACAGATATTAATGGTCTTTATGATTCTAATCCTCGTGTAAATCCATTGGCGAAAAAACTTGATGTGCTCGAAGACATCACAGATGAAATGTTGGAAGGCGCTGACAGCGCGGGCTCGAAGGTGGGCACCGGAGGGATGAAATCAAAATTATTAGCGGCAAAAACGGCGCTTTCCTTGAGTGTCCCTGTATTTATCGGTCATGGAAACGGGCCCGATAAATTACTTCAAATCCTCAAAGGGAATGGTGATGGAACGTATATATCCAATTCGGAAATCGGCTCTATCAATACGAGCAGACAGTGGATTGCCTTTCATTCAGAATCGGCAGGGAAACTATTTGTTGACCAAGGTGCAGAGGAAGCCATTTTATATAATGGCAAAAGCTTATTACCTGCAGGGGTTTTCAAAGTAAAAGGAACATTCGAGAAGGGGGATGTCGTTGAAGTATTTGGTGCAAATGGTCTTTTAGGAAAAGGGGAAGTCAGCTATTCATCAGATGATTTAAAAAAGGCGATTGAAAATCGAAGTGAAGAATTAAGATCAGATTCTTTCGTTCCATCAATAGAAGTCATTCATCGGAATCGATGGGTAAAAGTTTAAATGGGGGGAAATCAAATGAGTGAAGTAAAAAGAAAAGGACAAGCAGCCAAATTAGCAAGTTATTCGTTGGTAAGTATTTCTACTGAAGAAAAGAATGAAGCATTAGCATTGATTTCAGAACAATTAATAATTGATCAAATGTCTATTCTCACAGAAAATCAAAAGGATCTTGAAGAGGGAAAAGGCAGAGGACTATCGGAAGCGGTTCTAGATCGTATTATGCTTAATGAAAAGCGTATTCAAGATATGGCCCATGCCATCAACCTATTAATTGAACTAAAAGATCCAATTGGCGAAACAATTGAAACGATCGAAAAAGAAAACGGCTTGTTTATTAAAAAAAGTCGGGTTCCGATCGGTGTAATCGGCATGATTTATGAAGCAAGACCAAATGTAACCATTGATGCTGCGACTTTGGCTCTAAAAACAGGGAATGCCGTCGTTTTAAGAGGGAGCTCATCAGCTAAATTTTCCAACATGGCACTCGTACACTCCATTCATAACGCGCTTGCAAAAAGTAAAGTTCCGGTTGATGCAGTTCAACTGATAGAAGATACAAGAAGAGAAACAGCAAAAGAACTTTTTCAATTAAATGAGTATTTGGACGTATTAATTCCAAGAGGTGGAAAGAATTTAATTGAAACGGTCGTCCGTGAATCGACAGTTCCTGTCATTGAAACGGGAGCAGGGAATTGTCATATGTATATTGATGAGACCGCTGATCAGAGCATGGCAGAAAACATTGTATTAAACGCAAAATTACAGCGCCCATCCGTTTGTAATGCAATCGAAAAAATTATTATCCACGAGAAATGGTTTGAGAAGCATGGAAAACAGCTTGTGGAAAAACTACAGGAAAATAGTGTTGACATTTACGGAGATGAAACAGTTACTCATGAATTCAAATCCATCAGCGCTGCATCTGAAGAGGATTGGGCAATTGAATACCTTGGACTAACTGTCGCCATCAAAATTGTTTCCACCCTCTATGAAGCAATTCAGCATATCAACACATACGGAACGAAACACTCAGAAGCGATTATTACAAGCAATGAGGAACATGCTGCTATATTTTTAAATAATGTTGACGCAGCTGCTGTTTATCACAATGCATCAACTCGATTTACGGATGGATTTGAATTTGGCTATGGTGCAGAAATCGGCATTAGTACGCAAAAACTTCATGCCCGCGGTCCAATGGGATTACATGCATTAACGTCAAGTAAATTTATGATTTACGGAAATGGGCAAGTCCGTAGTTGAATCTTCAGACAAGAAGATTTATTCTTATAGTATGAAAAAAATGAAAATATGGACAAGGGGAATATACTTTGAAAGATTTTGACATTAAAGTTGAGTTGACCAAAGATAAAAAAGAAAAACCGGCTTTTGACCAGCTATCCTTCGGTACAAATTTTACTGACCATATGTTCGTTATGGATTACACTAAGGGACAAGGCTGGCATGATCCACGAATTATTCCATATCAGCCCATTACACTCGATCCTGCAGCGATTGTTTTTCACTATGGACAAACGGTGTTTGAAGGATTAAAGGCTTATCGAACAAAGGACGAGGAAATCTTACTGTTTAGACCAGACCAAAATATGAAAAGATTAAATCGCTCCAATGAACGATTATGTATTCCTGTATTTGATGAAGAATTGGCATTGGCCGGTTTGAAAAAATTAATTTCCATTGATAAGGACTGGGTACCAAATGTCGAAGGGACATCCTTATATATTCGTCCGTTTATTTTCGCAACGGAACCATACCTTGGCGTAGCAGCATCGGACACATATCGTTTCTTGATTATTTTATCTCCAGTTGGTGCCTATTATAAAGAAGGCATCAATCCAGTGAAGATTGCTGTAGAACAGGAATATGTCCGTGCTGTGACAGGTGGAACTGGAAATGCAAAAACAGCAGGGAATTATGCTGGAAGCCTGAAAGCTCAAGTAGTGGCTGATGCCGCTGGATATTCCCAAGTATTATGGCTAGACGGAAAAGAAAAGAAATATATAGAAGAAGTCGGCAGCATGAACGTCTTCTTTAAAATTAATGGTGAAGTCATTACACCGGTGTTAAATGGCAGTATTTTAGAAGGTATTACAAGAAAATCAGTCATCGAATTATTAAACCATTGGGATATTCCTGTAGTGGAAAGAAAAATCTCCATTGATGAAATCTTCCGAGCTTATCAAGAAGGTGTGTTGGAAGAAGCATTTGGAACAGGTACTGCAGCAGTCATTTCTCCTATTGGAGAATTGTTTTGGCAAGGAGAAAAGCTGGTAATTAATAATGGTGAAACCGGTGCAATTTCGAAAAAAGTGTATGATTCTTTAACAGGCATTCAGACGGGAACGAAGGAAGATCCGTTTGGTTGGAGAGTAAAGGTAGAATAGGTCTAATGAAAAATCTATCCTAAAGTTCCTAACTTTAGGATAGATTTTATTTTTTTACGAAAAAATTTTTTTGAAAATCTCTATCTATGATGTCACAAAAACCCCTTCTAATTCGTTTTGATTACAGAACAAACATTAGGAGGGAATTTTTTTGTATAAATATGATGTTGTGGTTATCGGTGGTGGGCTTGCTGGATTGACAGCTGCGAATTTTTTGGCAAGAGAAGGAAAAAAGATAGTGGTTTTAGAAAAATCAAACCGCCTTGGCGGAAGAGCGATGACGAACAATAAAAATGGAGTTCTTATGAACTTAGGAGCCCATGGATTGTATATCGAAGGAGAGGCAATGAAAACCTTAACCGATCTTGGAATATCACTCTCAGGCGAAAATGCATCTAAAGCCGTTCAAATTCATGGAATTTGGAAAAATGAAGTCTATTTAATACCTACAGATATTTCATCCATTATGTCTTCTTCGCTTTTAACGTGGAAAGCTAAAATAATACTTTCCAAATTAATGTTGAAGCTTATGAAGATAAATATTGATTCAATTCCAGAAGGCAGCTTGGCTGACTGGGCGGAATCGGAAATAAGTGACCCGATGGTAAGGCATATCTTTTATTCGCTATGTCGCTTAACCACTTATACCAGCGCTCCAACTTTGCAGCTCGCAAAACCAGTTTTGAAGCAAGTGAAACGTTCATTGAAAGGTGGCGTCTTATATGTAGATGAAGGCTGGGAAACGATTATTCAAAAGCTAAAGAAGCAGGCAATAGAGGTTGGAGTGGAAATTATCAGCAGTAAAAACGTAATAGAAATTGAACATCATGACCAGTCTCAAAGCATACGATGCTCAGATGGGGATTTATTTAACGTCCCTGAGTGTATCGTAGCTACTCCTCCAAAAGAAGCATTGAAAATGATAAAGGGTGCAGACTATACTTCGCTGCGTACATGGAACGAACAAGCAATTCCTGTTACCGCAAGCTGCTTGGATTTAGGTGTGAAAAAATTGCCTAATCCTAATCATCAATTTGCCATAGGTCTGGATCAATCTTTGTTTTTCACTAATCAATCGAGAGCAGCAAAACTGAGTGAAGATGGCACATTAGTTGTGAGTCTGGTAAAATACCACAACCTGAGAGAGCAAACCATTAATCCCAACGCAGAGAAAAATCAATTAGAAAGTGCTATGGATTTGCTACATCCCGATTGGAGAAAAGAAGTGGTGGCACAACAATTTTTACCAAAAATAACAGTAGTCCATGATTTTCCGCATGTGAAACGAAAAGAGAATCCGGGCCCAGCCATACCTCAAATGAAAGGCATATATATTGCAGGAGATTGGTGCGGACACGAAGAACTATTAGCAGATGCTGCTGTTGCCAGCGGAAAGCGGGCAGGGCTACAAATTCTAAAAACGAACGATTTGATCTTAGCGAAAGAAGGTTAACCGTTTTGGAAATTGATCAGTTATATCAAACATATAAACCTTTGCTCTTTTCTATCGCATATCGAATGACAGGGAGTGTCATGGATGCAGAAGATATTATACACGAGGCATTCCTTACATTTAGCAGTTTAAGTAACGAAAAAGTGATTGAAAATGAAAAAGCGTATTTATGCAGGGTTGTGATGAACAGCACAATTGATAAATTGCGTTCTGCAGCTAGTAAGCGTGAGGTTTATGTCGGAGAGTGGTTACCCGAACCAATTGTCGAGGAGGCAAACGAACCTTCTCATGCTTATTTAATGAAGGAATCTATTTCAACAGCTTATCTTTTGCTTTTGCAGCAGTTATCAGAAGTTGAACGAGCTGTCTTCCTTTTGCGGGAAGTATTTCAGTACAGTTATGATGAAATTGCAGTTATCATTGAGAAATCGTCCACCAACTGTAGGCAAATCTATCATCGGTCTAAAAAAGCCATGATCAACCGTCCGAAAACTGCCACACTTGATTTCCATTCAATGAAGAAAAGTGTAGAGGAGTTTACACTTGCACTTCAAAAAGGAAACATTGATAAAATGCTAGAATTATTACAAACAGATGCTATATTTATCGCTGATGGCGGAGGTAAAGTAACAACTGCAGTTAAACCGATCTACACGTCCGAGCGGATCGTATTTTTATTCTCCAGTATTCTTAAAAAGCTTCCTGAAAATTATAGACTAGAATTTAAAGTTGTAAACGGTTGTCCGGGAGTTGTCTTATCTATAAATGGCTACGTTGCCTATGTGCTTTCAATTGAATTTCAGGCTGACCAAATTGCTCGCATTTATATGGTTGCTAATCCGGATAAACTTGCACATTTACAAATCAAAGGATAGAAATATCGAGAAAATTAATATAAACAAATATCAAAAGCCTGTTTAAAGCCACCTTCAAGGTTTAAACATGCTTTTTTTTTTAGTAAACCAATCAATTCATGCGATAAGGCTGAATCAACCATGAATTTGACTTAAATGACCACGAAGTTTGTTTTTATTTTTTGTAGAATAACTATAATATTTAAAATTACTTATCGGAAATTGAGTTAGGAGGGAGTCGTAAGGATGAAAATAATCATGATTTCGCTTGATACACTTCGGGCAAATCGTCTCGGCAGCTATGGATATCAAAAAGCGACAAGTCCTTATTTAGATCAAATTGCCAAAGAAGGCGTATTATTTGAAAACGCTTTTGCTAGTGATATACCAACTGAGGTTGCACATACAAGTATCTTTACAGGTAAAGTCGGTTTGACTACTGGGGTAGTCGCGCACGGTGCGAACTTAAGCTATCTACCAAAGGAAACAACGTTTTTGCCGGAAATTTTAAGGCAAAAAGGTTTTTTAACGGGTGCTGTAGACAATCTATATCATTTAAAAGAATGGTTTGCTCGGGGATATAAATATTATATCAATCCAAAAGGCAATACTCGTTGGATAGACGGCCAGACCATTAATGATCTTGCTAAACCATGGATTAAAGATCATAAAGATGAAGACTTTTTCTTATTTCTACATTATTGGGATCCCCACACTCCATACTTGCCACCAAAAGAATATATACCAGAATTTTATGATGAAAACAAAGATCCATATGATCCAAATAATAAAAGTATGGAAGCTGCCTATAACCACCGCGCCTATCCTTTTTTTAAGTACCACCATTACGACTTACTCGGGTCAGTAACTGATGCTGAATATTTAAATTCACTTTATGATGCTGAAATTCGCTATCTGGATGATCTATTAAAAGATTTGGATCAATATTTGGATAAGCAAGGGATTAAGGAAGAAACGATGTTAATACTGTTCGGTGATCATGGAGAAAGTTTAACAGAACATGAAATTTATTGGGATCATTGTGGATTATATGATCAGACAGTCCATGTTCCGTTAATCATTAGATGGCCTAACAAAATCCCTGAGCAAAAACGAATCTCGGAATTGGTCCAGCACGCGGACATTTTGCCGACCATTTTTGAAGCGCTGGGAATAGATATCCCGAGCGACTTAGATGGGATAAGCTTATTGCCTTTGATACATGGCGAGAAAACTTCACATCATGAACAAATATATTTAAGTGAATGTGCATGGCAAGCAAGCCGCGGAATCAGGACAAAAGATTATAAGTTTATTAGAACGGTTGACTCTGGACCATTTATTCGTCCGCCTCATGAATTATATGATTTAAAAAATGACCCCGAAGAACTATATAATGTAGCGAGCGAATTTCCAGAAATTGCCCGAAATCTAGAATCAAGGCTAGACCACTGGGTGGATTCCAAGTTGAAAGGTAGAGAGGATCCAATGGTGACGGTATTGAGAGAAGAAAGTTTGCCTTTTAAAAGACGGATTAAAAAGGTGCTTGAAGAATTTGGACTTACCTGGGAAGAGTGGAATGAAAATCCCCAGCGTAAGCTTTTAAAGGAAAAAGTAATAAAAGCGACCTAATTTTTTGAGGAGGATGACGACTTTGCAATTAATACAATCACGTAAACAAGAAATTCAATCTCCACATGGTGGGCTATTAATTAATAGAGAACCAGCTAAGAATGAGTGCGAGAAATTATTGAAAGAAGCTATTCAACTCCCTTCGCTTACACTATCAAAATGGAGTTTATCCGATTTAGAATTAATCGGCATTGGCGCATTTAGCCCATTGATTGGTTTTATGGGCCAAAAAGATTATCAAAGTGTGGTTCATGAATTACGTTTGGCAAACGGGACCATCTGGAGTATTCCAATCACTTTATCCGTGTCAAAAGAAGAAGCAGATCAATTTGAAATCGGTGAGGACATTGCCTTAAAAGGAGAAGACGGAAAAATTTACGGAACTCTTTCATTATTAGAGAAATTTGGATTTGACAAAAGCATTGAGGTGAAGCACGTATATGGAACACAAGATAGGAATCACCCCGGAGTAAATAAAGTGTTTGAGAAAGGCGAAGTAAATCTTGCAGGACCAATAACCCTATTAAAGCGGCCAGACCACTCTTCGTTTTCGGAATATTATATGGACCCTCGTGAAACACGAAAGATGTTTCAAGATTTAGGATGGAAGAAAATCGTGGGCTTTCAAACCCGAAATCCCGTTCACCGTGCCCATGAATATATCCAGAAATGTGCTTTAGAAATGGTCGATGGTTTGTTGCTTAATCCGCTAGTGGGGGAAACAAAAGAAGATGATATACCTGCACATATCCGAATGGAAAGTTATCAGGTTCTACTAAAAAAATATTATCCAATGGACCGGGTCCGCCTCGTTATCTATCCAGCCGCAATGAGATATGCGGGACCAAGAGAAGCAATTTTTCATGCGATTGTTCGTAAGAATTATGGATGTACCCACTTTATTGTAGGAAGGGATCACGCAGGGGTTGGGGATTATTATGGCACATATGAGGCCCAAGAGTTAATAAGCAAATATGAAGCTGAATTAGGAATTAGTATTTTAAAATTTGAGCATAGCTTCTTTTGCACTGCATGCGGAAATATGGCTACAGAGAAAACGTGTCCTCATGACTCAAAGGATCATCTCCATTTAAGTGGCACAAAGGTTCGACAAATGTTACAGGCAGGAGAAAGGCCACCTGTCGAATTTTCGCGACCCGAAGTTGTCGATGTGCTAGTGAAAGGAATGAGGCAAAGAGAAAGTTAAGGGTTGATGCCTATGACATACGATATTGGCTATTGACCAAATAGATACAACTTTATCGGCTATTTAGAGAACAGTATACCTTTTAATTTTATGGGAGTAATAATAGATAAATGGTGAAGGAGAGAAGAGCAAATGAATGCTAATCAATTAACATGGCATGATGTTAAGATAACAAAAAAAGACCGTCAACAATTAAATGGTCATAGGAGTGCTGTATTATGGCTTACCGGGCTTTCAGGTTCCGGCAAATCAACATTAGCAGTTGAGGTCGAGAAAAAACTATATGAAAAAGGGTTAAGAACGTATGTATTGGATGGTGATAATATTCGCCATGGATTGAATAATAATTTAGGCTTTTCACCTGAAGACAGAAAAGAGAATATTCGCAGGATTGGAGAAGTGTCCAAACTTTTTGTTGATGCTGGAATAATTACCTTAGCCTCTTTTATTTCACCTTATCGAGATGATCGCCAAATGGTCCGTGAGTGGTTTAATGATAAGGAATTTATTGAGGTGTATGTAAAGTGTGATTTGATTATTTGTGAACAACGTGATCCAAAAGGTTTGTATCAAAGAGCTCGCAAGGGAGAAATTAAAGAATTTACTGGAATTGATGCTCCTTACGAGGTACCTGAAAAAGCTGAAATTATTATTGAAACTGGTAAGTTAACAATCGAGGAATCTGTTCAAGAGATATTGCAATATTTAAAGACCCACAAATATATTTATTAATAGTATTTAACTATTTGAATTTTAATATAAATTAAAAACATTCTAAATACCCATTGCTTATAGCACATAAATAGATTATGATACTTTAATCCAATTATTCAAACGCAAACAAATCATAGGAAAGGGGTTGAAACAAAAGTAAAAATAAATTAAAGTACATATTCCACGCTTGTAAAAGGATAGACTAAAAAATCAGTGGAGATATGTCGGAATATTACAAAGATATTCAGGTTTACAAAATGACAGCAAAGAAATAAAACTTTGTTCGTTCGTACCTGCTCCCAAGTATTAAGAAGGAGGTAATGTTCAATGAAATTGCATAGTAGTCAATTTATGAATGAAAAGACATTTCCTTTTTGGATCAATCGAGTTGTTCATGACGAACATAACCTACCACCTATGCATTGCCACGATTTTATTGAATTAATCTATGTCGTTGATGGAGAAGCCCAGCATGTTTTCGAAAATGAAGCTTATTCCATTTCTACGAATCATATTTTTATTATCAATCCTGGAGAATTTCATACCTTTCATATTGAACCAGGGAAAAAAATAGAACTTATTAATTGTTTGTTCCTGCCCAGTATTTTACATGATACATGGTTAAAGGAATTGGGAGTTTCCCAATCAATGGATTTTTATTATATCCATCCATTCTTAGATATGAGCGACCGCTTTCACCATAGCTTAAATTTGCAAGGAGATTATTCGTTTCATGTTCAATCATTATTAGAATATATGATAAAAGAATTTGAGAGCGCTCTCATAGGGTTTTCTTCACTAATCAAGCTGAAACTAGCCGAATTACTGATCGTGCTCTCAAGGATTTATAACGAAAAAGAAACGCTGATGAAAAACATATCTAGCCAGTACGATGAAAGAAAATTACTGGTTAGACGGATTTGTGGATACTTAGAGAGACATTATGATCAAAAGATCTCAACTCAAACCCTTTGTGAACTTTTCAATATTAGTACCAGGCATTTAAACAGGCTGTTTAAACAAGATACAGGACTAACTGTCATAGAAATGATTCATAAAATTAGAATTGAAAAAGCCAAACAATTATTAATCAAATCAAATGAAAAGGTGATTGACGTCGCCATAAAAGTAGGCTATGACGATCCCGCATTTTTCAGCCGGCTTTTTAAGAGAAAGATTGGCTGCTCTCCTGGAAGATATAAAATAGAAATTCTATAAATAAAAACCTTATGGGATTATTCAAGAAATGTTTTCTTAACCTCACATACTGTCGGTCTATACGGCTTTTTTTTTGATGTTTTTTAGAGGAAACTCTTAATCTTGATCTAGGAAACCCGGTTAAGACCATGTAATTTTTAAACTTTCCATCCCCTAAAAATCTACTTCACAAAGGAGTTTCTCCACCATCATTGAGAATCTTATTTCCTTAGAACAAGCGATTGAATTATGACCAACATCTAATCCCATGGCGCAATACGCCACGAATATGGCGGTATGAGCAATGTATTATGATTTCTATTTTGATAAGATTGAAAAAAGCGAGTGTGGTAAACGGTTACAACGATAAAAGAAATGAGGTATGTAGAATGATTGGGAAGAAAACATGGATTATTCCGGATGGATTTTTGCAGCCAAAGAGTTTAGGAGAGCAGATTAGCCACGAGGCCGTGTGTGTACTAAATTTATCTAATGAAAATGCAGTAGTCAAGCTTACTTTCTATTTTGAAGACCAGGAGCCAATGGATCAATTCCAAGCGGAGTGTGGATCAAATCGTACGCATCATATTCGACTTGATAAAATAGCAGATCTTCAAGGGAATTTAGTTCCAAGGGGCATTCCGTATGCAATAAAGGTAGATTGCAATGTTCCTATTATCGTCCAGCATAGTAGGCTTGATACATCGCAGGAGGCACTGGCTTTGTTTACCACAATGGGTTATCCCATTGAACAATAAAAAGAATAAAAATTTGGAGGAATGGACATGGCATTAAAGGTGGGTATTGTCGGAGTTGGAAATATTGGAAGTATTCATGCGTCTGTGTACAAGGAGAACCCGATCACAGAAATTGTCGCTGTTTGTGACATCATAAAAGAAAAGGCTGATGCTGCTGCTGAAAAGTTTGGAGGAACTGCCTTTTATAGTGTGGAGGATATGATTAATAGCGGCATCCAGTTAGATCTTGTCAGTGTAGCCACAAAAGGAGAAGAAAATGGAGGTGAGCATTTCAAACCAACGATGCAATTGTTAGAAGCGGGAATACCAGTCTTAGGAGAAAAGCCAATTTCTAACGATATTGAAGAAGGCAAGCAAATGGTTGAGCTCGCAAATAAGTTGAAGGTACCTTATGCCATTAACTTAAATCATCGTTTTACTCCGGCAGCGGAACGGGCAAAAGACTGGGTTACCAGTGGTCGTCTTGGCGAATTGCATATGATCAATATGAGAATGTGGATTAATAATCCGGTAGAATCATCCCCTTGGTTTCATTTGCGCGCTCTGCATCCTCATTCCTTTGATGTTATTCGCTATTTCTGTGGAGATGTTAAAAGAGTAGCGGCATTTATGATGAAGGGGGAGAATCGGAAAATTTGGTCAAACACACAAGTGCTGTTGGAATTTGAAAGCGGTGCCATCGGCAATTTGGTAGGAAGCTATGATGCGGGACCTAGCTATGGTTTGGAGCTTTGCGAAGTGGTCGGTTCAAAAGGGCGTTTTGTTCTTGAGGATGCTTGTGAACAGTTAACTTATTACCCGCGTCAAGGTATAGAGACTGAAACCCACAGTCATCTTGGAGGGATGCGTTCGTTTCAAGAAACGTTTAAAAGTAGAATCAATTCTTTTGTGGATCAACTTGTTGCTGGTGTTTCTTATGATGAAGTGAATGGCTCTGGTGATGATGCACTGAAAGCTCAATTTATTATTGAAGCAGCCATTAAATCTTGGGAAACTGGAACGATTGTAGATGTAAAAGAGATTAAAGAATTATCAAATGCAGGAGGGGTAAGATGATTAAACTAGGTGTCAATTCAGTATTATTCCGTGATTTTGATTTTGCAACAGCCGTGAAGCATATTGCTTTAAGTGGTTATGATGGTGTGGAAATATCTGCGATCAAAGGGATGTGTGAGCACTTAGATCTTGATCGTTGGAAAGATCAAGCATCTGAAATTAAATCAATTGTAAACAATTACGGATTAGAAATACTTTCAATGGAAGTTGCTTCATTAGATGAGAATAGATTAATGAAGGCTTTTGAAGCGGGAGCAGAAATAGGTATTCCGGTTATTAATGTAGGACCTGGCGGAAAATCAGGTGTGGAAGAGGATTTAAATCGATCGATTGAAAAACTTACATTATTATCCGAAAAGGCTGAAGCATTTGATGTGACATTATGCGCCAAGGCTCACATTGGCAATGCCATTGATAATACTCCAACAACGCTTAGGGCGATAAAGGAAATTACCTCACCTGCATTTGGAATTGATATGGACCCTAGCCATATTTATCGAGGAAATGAAAATCCTGAAGAAGCACTAGCCCAAGTATTATCAAGTGTAAAACATATTCATATACGTGACTGTAAGGGGCGCAGTGCAGGACCAGGAGACATTAAAAATCAGGCTTGTGGTAGAGGAGATATTGATTTATTGGCCTATTGTAAAGTAATGGTAGACGGAAATTATTCCGGTCCTGTTTGTCTAGAGGTGATCGGTGCAAATCAACATTCACTTGCGGAAGTATCGATAATAGCTGCAGAGAGCTATGGATATCTTAATTCTTGTTTAAAAAGCCTTGGAGCTAGAGTAGCAATATCATAGAGAGGAGTAATCTAGTTATGAAAAAGAAGCCAAATATACTTTTTTTAGGGATTGATAGTTTAAGAAGAGATCATATGAGCGGCTATGGGTATGAACGATTAACAACTCCTCATATCGATAAGCTTGCTGAAGATGGTGTCTTGTTTGAGAATCATTTTAGTCCAAGTATACCGACAACACCTGGCTATGCCTCGATGATGACTGGAATGGATTGTTTTGGTACAGACGTTGTTGCATTAAGGCATAAAGGTCCGCTTGGAGACCACGTGAAAACGCTTGCGGAGGTATTTGATGAGAATGGCTATAATACGACATGTATCGGCTTTCCAGGAAATCCATCATCACGCGGATTTCAAAAATATATCGATTACGAAGGATGGAATCCAGATGAAACAGGCAGAAGTCCAAAAGCGGATAATTTAAATGAAAGAGCCATTCCAGAATTAAAGAGATTGGCAGAAGAAGACAAACCGTTCTTCTTATTTTTAAGGCATATGGATCCGCATTCTCCCTATTTGCCTCCAAAGCCGTTTGAACGGATTTTCTATGATGGAAATGAGACCGATCCAAATAACGATTCTTTAAAAGCGATGTTTGAATTTAAACCATTTGCTGATTATATCAGTTCATGGATTCCAGAAGGATGTACAGATTCCAACTATATTGATGCACAATATGATGGCGCAATTGCCTATATGGATGCGTGTATCCAAAATATTTTTACAACCGTAGAATCTCTCGGTATTCAAGATGAAACTTTAATAATTGTGACATCCGATCATGGCGAGACGCTCAATGAACATGAATGTTATTATGATCATCACGGATTATATGAATGTACACTAGCCGTACCGTTAATCCTAAAATATCCTGGAAAACTGCCGCAAGGGAAAAGAATTTCTGATATTACACAAATAAAGGATATCATGCCAACGCTTTTAAGTCTTATTGGCATTGAGACTGATATTAAGTTTGATGGACGTAACCTTCTTAGCTTAGTGAATGATGAAGATTTTGTGCAGGAATCTGAACTATATCTTACAGAATGTACATGGATGAGAAAGCACGGATGGCGTACGCCTGAATGGAAACTGATTCGCGCACTTGAACCGGATTTACATTTTAAAGAGGAAATAGAACTCTATAATTTAATTGCAGATCCTTTAGAATTAAATAATGTTGCAACAAAAGAACCAGAAATCGTAGAGTTGCTCACTGCAAGGATGGAAAGTTACATTGCCAAGCGTGAACAAGAAACCGGACGGGTTAACCCCATTTATACGAACCTTGATTGGCATGGCAAAGGTACGGGTCCATTCAAAACTTCTCAAGAAGCATATGACTCTATGTATATTGGATCTATTGTCAATGCACAACGTCTACAAGCGAAAGAAAAGACAATTGAGAAAAGTGTAAAGTAGCCTTTTTTATTCGGGGGAGGGAAAACTAATCCCCCGATTATTTTTATCTGAAAGGATGATGGAGTTGATTAAAGTAGCAGTTGTCGGTGTGAATCATATCGGGAAAATCCATTGCCGGTTTTATCAACAAAGTGAGCATGTGCAGCTAGTTGCTATTTGTGATCTTAATCAAGAGTTAGCCAACACAGTTGCTTCTGAATTTGGGGTAAAGTCATACACTGACGTAAAATTGATGCTCGAACAAGAAGATATCGATATGGTTAGCGTTGCTACTGGTGGAATAGAAAATGGATCACATCATTATGAGCCAACAATGATCGCCATGGAAGCAGGAAAAGATGTGTTGGTAGAAAAGCCAATTTCTAATAGTATTCAAGAAGCAAGAGAAATAGTTGATTTCGCTAACGAAAAAGGTGTTAGATTAGCATGTAATTTAAATCATCGCTATGTCCCTGCAGCATCAAAAGCGAAAGATTGGATCCAACAAGGAAAGCTAGGAAAACTTCTTTTCGTCAATATGAAACTAACAATTGGAAATCCAAATGAGACAAGTGAATGGATACATATGCGGGCATTGCATCCTCACTCAATCGATGTAATTCGTTATTTTGCCGGAGATATTTCAAGGGTACAGGCGTTTATGACAAAAGCACCTGGAAGAACCGTTTGGTCTACGGCCTCTATTAATTTGGAATTTACCTCTGGTGCGGTTGGTCATTTAACCGGAAGCTACGATATGGATAACAGACATCCAATTGAATATTGTGAAGTAGCTGGAGAAAAAGGCAGGTTTGTGATTGACAACGTTTACGAGAACCTAACACTTTACCCCCATAAAAGCAGTGAACTCACTGTAGTACGAAATTCCATTTTGACTGGAGCAGGTGGGTTTAATGACACCTTTCATAACAGACTCAATTCTTTCATTTCACAAATTCGCGAAGGGGTACCCCCAAACCAAATAGATGGGTCCGGTGCTGATGCACTAGCAGCCCAAGAAGTGATTGAAGCCGCAATTCAATCACAAAAGAACAATGGAGCTGTCATAGAAGTACCTTTTACTTCACGTTCAGTTAATGCTTAACAAACAAATTTGAAAAAAGAAAATAAAGTTATTCAAAAATAAACAAAAGTAATATACAATAAAAACAAAGACAAAGAGATAACGGAGGAGAGATAAATGGTAAAATGTTTATGGAATCAAGAAATAGCATCGCAATTACCACTTGGAGTGGAAGAATTAGTATATCGCTCAAACTTACTGGGAACAGATCGTTCTGTTTGTAACTGGGGCGGCGGCAATACGTCGATGAAAACCGTTGAAACAGACTTTCGCGGCCGTGATGTTGAAGTTATGTGGGTGAAAGGAAGCGGTTCTGATCTTGCAACGATGAAAGCTGCAAATTTCACTGGTTTAAGAATGAAAGATATTCGCCCTTTAATAGAGAAGGATGAAATGAATGATGAGGATATGGTTGCTTATTTGTCACACTGCATGATTGATAGCAATCATCCCCGGGCATCCATTGAAACATTGCTTCATGCATTTTTGCCGTTTAAACATGTCGATCATACACATCCCGATGCAATTATTAGTCTTTGCTGTGCAGACAATGGAAAAGAGATAGCTGAGGACATTTATGGAAACCGATTTGTCTGGGTGCCTTATGTACGGCCAGGTTTTACACTTTCTAAAATGATTGCTGAAGGTGTAAAAAATAACCCCGACGCTGAACTTGTTTTAATGGAAAAGCACGGTCTCGTTACTTGGGGTGAAACCTCGCAAGAAGCATATGAAAAAACGATTGCCATTATTAATGAAACGGAAATATATATACAGGAGCGAATTCAAGAAGATAAAATATTCGGTGGACAAAAATATTCATCCCTTACCGATAAAGACCGTCGAAGCATATTGGCCCGTGTGATGCCCGTCGTTCGCGGAGCGGTCAGTGATCATAAGAAAATGATACTTTCTTATGATGACTCTAATGACGTTTTGCAATTTGTAAACAGTGAAAAAGCAATGAAATTGTCTCAAGTAGGTGCAGCCTGTCCGGATCATCTTGTACATACGAAGCGAATGCCCCTTTATATTGATTGGGATCCACAAAACGGAGATATAGATAGCCTAATTGAAAAAATAATAGAAGGTGTTAAGGATTTTAAAGAAGAATATAAAGCTTACTTTGACCGCAATAAACATTCAGGCGACCAAATGTTCGAAGCTGCCCCGCGGGTCATTTTAATTCCGGGACTTGGCATGATTAACTCAGGGAAAAGCTTGGCAATGGCAAATGTAAGCGGTGCCCTTTATCATCGGGCCATTGCGGTGATGAAAGGATCCACTTCACTTGGTGACTTTGTTTCATTAACTGAAAATGAATCATATAACGTGGAGTACTGGCCACTGGAACTATATAAATTAACACTTGCTCCACCAGAAGTAGAGTTTTCTAGAAAAATAGTCTTTATTACAGGCGGTGCAGGCGGCATTGGCAGTGAAACGGCACGCCGACTAGTATCTGAGGGTGCTCATGTTGTTCTAGCAGACTTGAACCTTGAAGGTGCTGAAAAAGTAGCAGCTCATATAAATAATACATTTGGCGCGGGACGGGCAATTGCAGTGAAAATGGAAGTTACAAGCGAAGCTCAAGTAAAAGCAGCTTTTAACCATTCAACACTGACATATGGTGGCGTAGATATTATCGTTAATAACGCGGGCCTTGCGACTTCAAGCCCGTTTGATGAAACGACCTTGGAAGAATGGAATTTAAATATGAATGTGCTTGGAACTGGATACTTTCTTGTCGCTCGTGAAGCATTCAGCCTCATGAAAAAACAAGGAATCGGCGGAAATATGGTATTCGTTGGCTCGAAGAATTCATTATACGCCGGCAAGAATGTAACGGCTTACAGTTCAGCGAAAGCACTTGAAACCCATCTGGCCCGCTGTATTGCTGCAGAAGGAGGAGAATTTGGAATAAGGGTCAACTCAGTTCTTCCTGATGCGGTATTACAAGGATCGGCGATTTGGGGATCAAAATGGCGTGAAGAACGTGCAGAGGCGTATGGGATTGAACCTGATCAATTAGAGGATCATTACCGCAAGCGAACATCATTGCTTGTTAATATTTATCCAAAAGACATTGCAGAGTCCATTGCATTTTTCGCCTCATCTAAAGCAGAGAAAACCACAGGTGCCATGATTACAGTAGACGGCGGTGTACCAGCTGCATTTACAAGATAAAGAAATGATGTGTACTCGGTCCTATAAAGGAGGTATGAATAAGTGATCCATATCGCAGTGGATATCGGGGCATCTAGCGGAAGATTAGTTGCAGGGGAAATAAAAAATGGGAAATTGACAATCAAAGACATTCACAGATTTTCGAATGGCTTTGAAAAGAAAGACGGCACTTATTACTGGGATATCGATTATATAATGAACGAAATTTTACAAGGCCTATCTGTAGCAAAGTCACTTGGTTTTGAGGAGTGTACAGTTGGAATTGATACTTGGGCAGTAGATTATGTATTACTTGATCAAAATGGAGATCGTTTGCAAGATGTTGTTACTTATCGAGATCACCGTACGGACAAAACAATCGAAAAACTGACGAATTTAATGTCTAAGGAAGAAATATATCGTAAAACCGGCATTCAATTTTTACCCTTTAATACGATTTATCAGCTTTTTGAAGAAGATCAGGAATTACTACAAAACACAGATAAGATACTGATGATCCCTGATTATCTCGGCTACCGTTTAACCGGAAATGCTGTGACTGAAGTAACGAATGCATCAACGACACAATTGCTAAATATTGACAGTCGGGCATTTGATGAAGAGCTATTAGAACTAATTTCGGTGAAAAAGGAGCAGTTTGCAGCACTGATAGAACCCGGAACGGAGCTAGGATTATTAAAACATAAATGGTTTCCTGAATATGATTTGCCAGAATGCAAAATCATTACGGTAGCTTCACATGATACGGCATCGGCAATTGTAGGCACTCCAGGAGATGGAGAGAACTGGGCGTATTTAAGCAGTGGGACTTGGTCGCTCATAGGAATCGAAAACCATAAGCCGTTCATCGATTCTTATGCACTTGCGGATAATTACACAAATGAATGGGGCGCATTCGGCACTTTTCGTTTTTTGAAAAATATCATGGGGCTGTGGATTTTGCAAGAAGTCCGTAGGAAACTGAACGGGGATTTCAGTTTCGAACAGCTTGTAGAAGAAGCAAAGCAGGTCCAGCCGTTTCAACAGTTCATTAACTTTAATGATCATCGTTTCTTAAATCCAGTTAATATGATTGAGGAAATTCAAGAATATTGTCGGGAAACGAATCAATCCGTACCAGAATCAGCTGGTGAACTCGCTTCAGCCGTCTTTAATAATTTAGCCATAATTTATGCCATTGCACTTGAAGATTTAGAAAGAATGACGAGCAAACAAATTAATCGAGTGCATATTGTGGGTGGCGGCGCGAATAATGAGTTTTTAAACCAGCTGACAGCTAATTTAAGTGGAAAAACGGTTTATGCAGGTCCATCGGAAGCCACAGCCATCGGCAATTTAATCGTCCAACTCATAGCAAATAAGGAACTTGAACATATAGAGTCAGGAAGACAGCTTATTAAAGATTCCTTTAAAATTAAAAGCTTCAATCCTTATCCTGATAGTAAAGAAGATATAATCCGGCAGTTTAAAAGAATGTTATATTCACAAAATAGAGAGGAGATCAGTTAAATGTCACTCAAAGAGAGCTATGAAATAGCAAAAACTGCGTATGAAAAATGGGGAGTTAATGTAGATGATGCCTTAGAAATTTTAAAGAAGGTTCCGATTTCCATCCATTGTTGGCAAGGAGATGATATTTCTGGGTTTGAGATAGATCAACATGAATTATCTGGCGGGATTGATGTTACAGGGAATTATCCTGGAAAAGCAACAACTCCCGAGGAACTGCGATCGGACCTTGAAAAGGCCCTTTCACTTATTCCAGGAAAGCATCGTGTGAACCTTCACGCTATCTATGCGGAAACAAATGGAGAAAAAGTAGAAAGAGATAAATTGGAACCAAAACATTTTGAAAATTGGGTAAAGTGGGCGAAAGAAAATAAGCTTGGACTTGACTTCAATCCAACGTTATTTTCCCATGAAAAAGCAGCGGACGGTTTAACTTTATCGCATCCAGATGAAGAAATTCGTGAATTTTGGATTAATCATTGTATTGCCAGTAGGAAGATTGGTGAGTATTTCGGCCGTGAATTAGGGACTCCTTGTTTAACGAATATCTGGATTCCGGATGGATATAAAGATGTTCCAAGTGACCGACTGACACCAAGAAAAAGGTTGAAAGAATCGCTAGATCAAATTTTTGCTGCTGATGTGAATGAATCACACAATATAGATGCAATTGAAAGTAAATTATTTGGGATTGGTTCAGAATCATACGTTGTTGGGTCTCATGAGTTTTATCTCGGCTATGCTTTGAGAAATAATAAACTATGTCTACTTGATACGGGACATTTCCATCCGACTGAAACGGTATCCAATAAAATCTCCGCCATGCTACTATATAGTGATAAACTAGCGTTGCATGTATCGCGCCCAGTACGTTGGGATAGTGATCATGTGGTTACTTTGGATGATGAACTTCGTGAACTTGCCCTAGAAATTGTCAGAAATGACGCACTTGATCAAGTAATGATTGGCCTAGACTTTTTCGATGCAAGTATTAATCGTGTTGCTGCCTGGACGATTGGAACACGTAATATGATCAAAGCCTTGCTCTATGCCATGCTTACTCCAAATGATTATTTAAAGCAACTACAGGAAGATGGCAATTTTACAGAACGTTTGGCGTTAATAGAAGAATTTAAAACATATCCATTCGGTGCTGTATGGGATTATTATTGCGATAAAATGGGAGTACCAGTGAAGGAAACATGGCTTGATGCAATTAAAAGCTATGAAGAAGACGTTATGTTAAATCGATAAAAGCAGAATCGAGCGGCTGAAGTGATTAGTCGCTCTTTCAGCTGACTATTAAACTATGCTATAATATGGAAAAACAGATAAACAAAAACAAACAAAGGTCAGGGGAGTTTTCGATGCTTGTAGCGGAAAGACATCAAAAAATAATCGAGCTTGTCAATGAACGGTCGAGCATCCGTGTTACGGAGTTGAGTAATATTTTCTCGGTGACGGAAGAAACAATTCGGAGAGATCTTGAAAAACTAGAAAAAGAACAGAAGCTTCAGCGCAGTCATGGCGGAGCAGTAAGCGTGCGAGAACAAGATTCTGAAATTCATTTTTCCGAGCGAGTTATCACGAATGTATTAGAGAAAAAGGCGATTGCCGTTGAAGCTGCAAAGCAGGTGAAAAGTGGTGATAGAATCATTTTGGATGCAAGTACGACTGCCTGGTACATGGCCAAAGAACTGCCCAATCTTCCGCTTACTGTAATAACAAATTCGATTAAAGTGGTCATGGAACTAAGTAAAAAAGAAAAAATCGAAATTATCTCCATGGGGGGAAGACTTTCACCGAGATCATTATCATACGTGGGACCTCTTGCGGAACAATCGATTAATATGTATCACGTGAATAAAGTGTTTTTATCATGCAAAGGTCTTGATTTCAATGATGGGCTAAGTGATTCGAATGAACTTCAGGCGATGCTGAAAAAGCGAATGATCGAACGATCTGACCAAGTTTATTTAATGGTAGATTCAAGCAAAATCGGTAAACGTGCATTTTCACAAATATCACCGCTTTCCGAAGTGGACTTTGTCATAACGGACAAAAAATTAGACCATGCCTCCTGCCAATTATTTAAAGAAAGAAATATCCCAATAGTCGTTGTCTAATTTGATATAGATAGTAATAAAGAAGGCGCACCATGTCATGATATGGGGCTCCTTCTTTTTTGCATTCTTTAACCTCCTATGTTTTATGCTTAGAATACAGGGTAAATGAGATTTGATAATGAGCAATTAATAAAAAACATATAAACAGGACATGTTGAAGGTAAAGAAAGTTTGGGAGGATTACAATGGCAATGAGTTCAAAACAACAAAAGCCAACATTTTGCGGCAGTGAATATGATGAACTACATAAAGTGATTTTATGTGAACCAGAGCATATGGCTATTCACGATGTGATTAATGAGACACAAAAGCATTTTAAACAGGAGAATATTGATTCGGAACGTGCATTGATAGAGCATAGAGAATTTACTGAAGCACTGCGGAACCACGGGGTTGATGTAATCTTGCTTACACCACTACAAAAGTATCCTGAACAGGTTTTTACCCGTGATATAGGTTTTACGATTGGGAGAACTTTATTTGTGGCTGAAATGGCGAGTGAAATAAGGCAAGGAGAAGAAAATGTGTTAAAGGAGAGACTTGAATCCCAAAAGGTTCCATTCCTTGATTTAACGAAAGGATCGATTGAGGGTGGCGATGTGATCGTTGACCGCAATACTATTTATGTTGGTATGAGCAGTAGGACGAACGAACAAGCAGTGAACCAATTAAAAAAGGTTTTGCCTACATATACGATCGAGACCATTCCTTTTGATGAAAAATATTTACATTTAGATTGTGTCTTTAATATTTTATCTCCAGAAGAAGCTTTGTTTTTCCCCAATGCCTTCGATAAAGAAACAATCGATATGCTGGAATCGCGCTTTAATTTAATTGAAGTGACGGAAGAAGAACAATTTACTCTTGGGACGAATGTACTTTCAATCGGAAATAAAAAAGTATTTAGTTTACCGGTAAATAGGCAAGTAAACAGTCAGTTAAAAGCTCGAGGATATAACGTCATTGAAATAGATTTTTCCGAAATTATAAAATCAGGCGGATCTTTTCGCTGTTGTACATTGCCGGTCTTAAGAGGCAATAAATGAGAGGCATACGATGAATCCTATTCCTGATCATATCAAAGACAATCTAAATGTTTTGTTCGTAGGTTTTAATCCAAGTATTCGATCGAGCAAAACAGGTCACCACTTTGCCAATCCCACTAATCGATTTTGGTCGATTTTGTATAAAGCTGGAATTACAGAGAGAAAATATGAACCAACAGAAGATTACAAACTGCTTGATATTGGATACGGGCTGACAAATATTGTTGCTAGACCTACAAGGAATGCCCAAGAAATTGAACCTGAGGAATATCGTGCAGGAAAGCTGCAATTAATAGAAAAAATATCCTTATATAAGCCAAAGATTGTTTGTTTTGTGGGAAAAGGAGTGTACCAGGAATACAGTGGCAAAAAGAATATTCCATGGGGAAAACAACTAAATTCTATTGTTCCTGATACGATAGACTTCGTTGCGCCTTCATCAAGCGGGCTCGTCCGAATGAAAATCGACGAGATAGCTGCTATTTATAGCGAGCTGCCAAAGTTGTTAAATGCTATCGAATAACTTAATGAAATTCAGCTTGTAGCTCCTTTGTTATGTTATGATGACAAAGGAGCTATATTTTTGTTTGTAAAAGAGGTTTTTAAAATGAAAAAGAAGTCCTTCGCTTTTTTGAAAAGTTCAGGTATTTCACCATACATATGGACAATCCTAACCATTTTACCATTCTATTTTATATTTCAATCTTCTTCTACAATAGAAATCGTGGTGGGGCTGGTACTTACAATCCTATTTTTTATTACATATCGTTTTGCTTTTATTTCCAAAAGATGGCCTGTCTACTTATGGACGGGGATCTTGATTGGTATCTCGATTACGATGACCATTCTATTTCACTTTATCTATTTTGCTTTTTATATTGCTTACTATAATGGAAATATCAAAAACCGGATTGCGTTTTTAACGTTATACATCATTCACTTAGTCTTCACGACGATATCAATTAATTATAATATTGTCATTAAAGATGAATTATTTATTTCGCAGTTGCCATTTGTCATCATTATTTGGATAAGTGTAATTCTGCTTCCATTCAATCTTTATAATCGTAAAAAGCAGGAGCAGCTCGAACAGCAGCTTGAATACGCAAACGATAGAATCGCAAATCTTGTTAAGCAAGAGGAGCGTCAGAGGATTGCCCGCGACTTACATGACACATTAGGACAGAAACTCTCACTCATTGGGCTAAAAAGTGACTTAGCAAGAAAATTAGTATACAAAGATCCAGAACAAGCACGCAATGAATTGAAAGACGTTCAGCAAACTGCAAGAACAGCATTGAATGAAGTAAGGAAAATGGTCTCGGAAATGCGCGGAATTCGTTTAAAAGAAGAGATCGTTCGAGTTAAGCAAATACTTAAAGCTGCACAAATTGATTTCGCAGTGGAACATGATTTACCGTTGACAAATGTCTCCCTCTATTTGGAGAATATTTTAAGCATGTGTCTGAAAGAAGCGGTAACAAATGTTGTCAAACATAGTCAAGCTTCTTTATGTGAAATCAAAATCGAGCAGTCGATGAGTGAAATAACCATAATTGTCAAAGACAATGGAATCGGTATAACAGAAGGTCATGACATATTAAACGGAAGTGGATTACTGGGAATAAAAGAACGTCTGGAATTTGTAAATGGCAGTCTTGATATTGTTTCAAATAATGGATCCACAATTATTATGAAACTGCCCAGTATCATTAAGCCAAACGCATAAGGAGGAGCATATACGTGATTCGAATTGTCATCGCAGAAGATCAGAGAATGATGTTGGGTGCATTAGGCTCACTACTCAATTTGGAAGAGGATATGGAAGTGGTTGGAAAAGCCAGCAATGGGGAAGAGGCGATTTCTCTTGTTAAACAATTCCAACCAGATATTTGCATCATGGACATTGAAATGCCGGAAAAAACAGGGCTTGAGGCAGCGGAGGAAATAAAAGGGTTGGATTGTAAAGTGATAATTTTAACTACCTTCGCACGTTCCGGTTATTTCCAACGTGCAATAAAAGCTGGTGTAAAAGGGTATTTATTGAAGGACAGCCCAAGCGAAGAACTGGCGAGCTCTATACGCAGTGTGATGGAAGGAAGGCGCCTGTATGCACCAGAACTGATGGATGATGTTTATAGTGAAGAAAATCCGCTTACTGATAGGGAAAAGGCAGTATTGGAACTCGTGGCTGATGGGAAAAACACAAAAGAAATTGCGGATCAATTAAGCATAAAAACTGGGACTGTTCGAAACTATATCTCACAAATTCTCGATAAGCTTGAGGTTACAAACCGGATTGAAGCAATCACTCAGTCTAGAAAAAAGGGCTGGTTTAAATAGGAGTAACCTAGGTCGAAAACTAGTTGAACTTTATCGACCTAGGTTCCAATTGACCATTATCCTGGTCCTAACTGTCAACTATTTGATTTTTCATCTTTCCAATTTCTTGATTTATCACAAAAGCAAGATCATCGTTGCCAAATAATAATAAAACACCAAGCAATGTTTCGGTAGAAATGTCTCCAGCCTCATCTTTGGGGACAGTTAGTTCAATGGCTTCTTTCAAAGCGAGGTTTTTTTCTTGATTTGGATAAGCCTGTAAATATAATTCCTCTGGGTTTAGATCATGATTTACACACCATTGGGCAAAAACAAGAATCATCATCTTTTCATCATTTTGATAGTTTTGTATGATTCTTTCTTCCAAGTCATTATGTTTCATTTAAAAATCTCCTTTAAGAACTGATGGACTAATTATAGTATATACCTGATTAGTTTACTCATTTTAGTACTTTTTTAAGAATGAAACTGCACTTAAATGGGAAAAGATAATAATTAGCAATATTAGAGAGGAGAATAGTCCATGGAAAAAATTGAAGTAGGCGAAATTTTTACGATCATCGATGAGAATGATCAGGAAAATGAAGTTGAAATAATCGGGACAGTTGAGCTCGAGGGAACGGAATACGCAGCGGTTAGCTTTGTTGAAGACATCCAGCAAGAAAACGATGAAGAAATGGATGTATTCTTTTTAAAGGTAGATCAAGATGGCGATTTTGCAGCAATTGACAGTGACGAGGAATTTGATAAAGTGCTGGCTGCGTTTGATGAAATGATGGATGAGGAAGAGTAATGAAAAGAGAGGATAAAACTGCCTCTCTTTTTTATATTTTCTCAAGTAAAATAAAGTAATTATGGGACAATTGTGGAAGAGTAGATTTATTATAAAAGTAATTTTTTGGGCTCTTTGTACATAGTGAGTAGAAAAGAGGTAGTAAGATGAAAGCTCTTATCTTTGAATCGTTTGGTGGACCCGAAGTATTGCAATATAAAGAGATATCTGACCCTATGATTAAAGAAGATGAAATATTGGTGAGAATGAAGGCTATTGGTTTGAACTTCGCTGATGTATACAGAAGGAAGGGAAATTATCATTTAGCTGGTGAACCACCTTACATATTGGGCTATGAAGGTTCAGGAATTATCGAAAAAATAGCTACCGGGATTACCGAATATAAGGTTGGGGATCGTATTGCATTTGCAGATGTGCCGTTTGCCAATGCTGATTTGGTCTCCGTTCCTAAGGAAAAAGCCATTTTGTTACCAGATAACATTTCCCATGAAACTGCTTCTGCTGTTTTACTGCAAGGATTAACAGCGCACTATTTAACAAAAGATAGTTATAAAATAAAAGCAGGGAACTCTATGCTTGTCCACGCAGCAGCTGGTGGAGTTGGTCAATTACTTATCCAGATTGGTAAACTACTCGGCGCTCAAGTAATTGGTCTCACATCTTCAGAATCAAAGGCTAAAGCTGCTTATTCAGCTGGAGCGGACTATGTCTTCCTATATGGAAAACAATGGAGTAAAAAAGTAAAAGAAATAACAGAAGGTCGAGGAGTCGACGTCGTTTATGATTCAGTTGGCTCTACATTAGCTGATAGTTTTGAAGTCACAAAAATCGGTGGGGCGGTTGTGTTTTATGGAATGGCAGGTGGAGATCCATCTCCAGTCAATCCAAGAATGCTTATGGACACGTCTAAAACTCTTACTGGAGGAGACCTTTGGAATGTATTGACTTCCTCCGCGGAAAGAACAACACGCTCTCATCAATTGTTTAACTGGATTGCTGAAGGTAAAATAAAAGTGAAAAAACCAACTGTTTTCTCTTTAAAGGATGGCTCCGAAGCACACAGATTACTGGAAAGCCGAAAAAGCATAGGAAAAATTTTATTAATACCATAACAAGCTTATAAGTATATGCATACAAAAAGATGTGCCATTAAATTTGATTAATGCACATCTTTTTTAGAGAAATAAAACTCATTTGTTCGAATAGTTTTATTTGCTACAGGGATTAAAATTAAAAGAGCTTAATAGATAATATCTTATGCGTGTTTTTTTATTCAAAAAAAACTCATTGTGTAAAATCTTGTAGAAACTGGGGCCTCAAAACTATTTTATAATTACTGCTCTTGTCTTTTTCGCTTTTCAGCTAAAAGTTTTTGGAATTCCATCTCTAGTTCATCAGAAGGTTCGATACTAAGACGACTTAGCACTTCGGATATTTTAGTTTCCAACAAGAGTATCTCGTCTTCTTTCGTATCTCGTTTTTTTTGAGGTACATAATGTTTATATTCATCAAATGTCCCTTCAAACATATGAATTTCTTGATTAACGATTGAGAGAATTCGGCTAGCAATCGTTTGAATAAAGCGGCGATCATGTGAAACGAGTAAGACTGTTCCTTCATAGTCTTGAAGAAGAGATTCGAATGCTTCAACAGCGTCAATATCAAGGAAATTAGTCGGTTCATCTAATATGAGCGTGTTAATATTACTAACAAATAACTTTGCAAATGCGACTTTCACACGTTCGCCGCCACTTAAAACCTCTATTTTTTTATAAACATCCTCTCTAAAGAAATGCAATCTCGCGAGAACCGTACGAATAAAGGTTTCATCCTGATGAGACGTCGAGTGAACATTTTCGAGAATGGAATCATTTACGTTCAACACATCTAAGTTCTGGCTAAAATACCCGATTTTCATTGAAGGGGATTTGGTAACACCATTTTCTCCATTAATAATTTTTTTCAAAAGGGTGGTTTTTCCGCTTCCATTTTCCCCTATAATGGCCACTTTATCTCCACCTCTTACATCAAAGCTGGTGAGGTTCCAAAGAATTCGTTCGCCAATTAATCCCGATACATCTTTGAAACGTAAAACAACTCGACCTTTGAATGTTTCTTCATTCGGCAAATCCATCTTTATTGATGGCATTTCCTTTAATTTTTGAACTTCATCCAGTTTTTCCAACCTTGTTTCAATGGCTTTTGCAGTTTTTCGAAGTTTCTTTTGTTTATTCGCAAAATAAGGTTTGGCACCTTTTAATCTAGCTTCAGATGGGCTTATTTTTTTCGGTAATTTCATTGCTCGTTCAGCCTTTTGCTCCTTTAGAACAAGTGCTTCTTCAAGCTGCTTTTTCTTTTTTTCGAACTGCTCATAAGCATTTTCATGTTGCCGCCGCTCCAATTCTTTTTGCGCGACATATTCTGAATAATTGCCCTTATACTCCTTCACTTTTCCTTCATTTAGTTCCCAAATGATTGTACAAAGTGAGTCTAGAAATGCTCGGTCATGGGAAACAATTACGATAGCGCCTTGCCATCTTTTTAACTGTTTTTCAAGTTTTTCTATGTGCTTCGTGTCAAGGTTGGTCGTCGGTTCATCCGCTAGTAAAATACCAGGCTTTTTCGAAAGTACATGATTTATATAATCTTGTGTAACCTCACCACCACTTTTTGTCGTATTCGTATTTTTTAGTTGAGGCAAAAGTTCACAACGAGCCTGAGCAGAGACTGTTCCACTTTCAGGTGTTTTCTTATTAGCTAAAATTTCTAATAAGGTGGTTTTTCCACTGCCATTTCGCCCCACTAAGCCGATTCGATCGCGTTTTTGAATATATAAGTGTTCCGTATCGATTAATAATCGATCCTTTATATAATATTTAAGGTTTTTCGCTTCCAATAAAATCATTCAATCATCTCCAGTTCAACGTGTTTGGAGACAAAAAATGCCTCCTATTCATATTCAGAATAGGAGGCATAGGTGCACAACAAAAAGAGACTTCGCCCTTTTTACCCAACCATATGTAACCATCCTATTCTGAGAATATTCGTTTGATGGCATGTTGAATTAGAACAGATCATTGAATCTGCTAAACAATATACCTTCACTCGAATGTTTTCAAAAAATAGGATTAGTTCCACATGTAATAGGGTCACCCTTCCGTTTTTAGTTAAAACAAATATAAACCATTCGAAATAATATGTCAATTGATGGATTTTTTAAGTTTATCGATTTTCATCCGTGCTAAAGAAATTTCTCGGGCGATAGATCTTTTCGGAAGTAAAATCGTTGCTTGATCGAAGTGAAGCTTATTTTAGGCATCACCAAATAAATGTACAGGTACATTTATTTGAAAAAGGTTGGTGTGTTCGGATGAGGGTGTTGATTTCCGTTCTGGCTGGACGCTTTCCGCGGGGCGTGTCTTGAGCCGCTTCGTCGCTTCGCTCCTGCAGGGTCTCAAGCCGCACGCTCATCCCGCAGGAGTCGCCAGCCGCCACTCCAATCAACGCGTTTCAAAATTGTACAGATCTTACCAGAATCACCAAAAACCTTTCTTATTCAATTTGTCCCTTCAAAGCGGGAGCACAAGTTGCTTAGGACCGCTCGTCTTTTCTATGTACTTAAAATGCTGAATGCACGCAGAATCCTTTTCCAATATTGCCTTCATTCCTGCTGAAAATCGGTATAAAAACATCCGAATTTCCTGCTTTTGAAGCCGCAACATTTCTTCAATTCTCCATCTTAAAATGTAGACCTTTAAAATGGATAATACATCATTCTTCTGTTTGACTTGTTTACTCGTTACCAGGACCATTGGGTCCTTGCCCTAGCCATAAACGACAATCATCATCATTTTCTCACCTTTAAGGGAAGGGATTTCAACCTGGATATGAGATACTTTTAAATCATAAACTTTCCCTTTGATTTCGGAATGAAAATTAATTTTCTCCTTCCTACGCAGGGATAAATCACGTACAGTTAACTTTTTATTTTGATAGAGTATGTAGCGGTTTTTCTTAAAACGAATAATAAAGTGATCACCCTGGTTAAGAATCTTTTTCATGACAGCCACATTGTCGTATTCCCGGTCCATAACGAACGTTGCCTTCTTATCAAGCCAAGACATTACGAATATGTCTTAATCATTTGTACGTTTCCTCATTGGGACTCACGAAATTTTCTTCACTCGAGGAGTACAGGTGAGAATAGAGAGGGGGTGGATGTTTTAATTTCTCCGAAATCCTGGGGAAGTGAGGTATTATTTTTCATGAGAAAGTCTCCTTTTTTGTGTTATTGTTTTGTTTTCGTCGATAAAATGTTAACACACTTTTGGAGGCTTTTTCTTTTTGGCTCTGTTAAACTTGAATATTGATTTTAGCAGGTTCCGTTGATTGTAGCGGAAGGCGGCGACTCCTGCGGGATCAGCGGTTCACGTGAGATCCCGCAGGAGCGAAGCGACGAGGAAGCTCACGGGCCGCCCCGCGGAAAGCGCCCGCCTGGAGCGAAAATCAACAATATTCTATAATATAGCCTCCCTTTTAAAAAGCTTAAAATCCAAAAACACAATTTTTCATTGGTTTTTTTGGATTTTCATATAAAGGTCAACCTTTATTTTAGGGTAAACTTAAAATGGTTTTAGACGTGAATAAAGACAGATTGGGTAGGTCGTATAATATTAAAATTTTATTAAAAAAATAAACATCCTGCTGAATGGTTAATTTTACTGTTTCTAAATCGTCTAAATAATTATAATAATATATTGAATTTATTATAAAAAAATAGTAATATTATTTTCAGCGATATATTGCATACAAATTTTCATTTGATATAGTTTTTACATCTTAGGGGGAACAGATATTATGCAAAATAAACTTTCATTTTCATCATATTTCGTAATTGGAGTTATGTTGTTTGCCTTATTTTTCGGAGCGGGGAATTTAATATTTCCAGCAACTCTTGGTCAAAATGCAGGAACGAATATTTGGCCAGCAGTGATAGGGTTTTTAATTACAGGAATTGGGCTGCCGTTTCTTGGAATTTTAGCGATGGGTTTTTCCGGCAGCCGTAACTTGCAGGAGCTAGCAAGTCGCATCCATCCGACATATGCAGTCGTGTTCACTTCGCTTCTTTATTTAACCATTGGACCATTTTTTGCCACTCCACGTACCGGGGCTGTCGCTTATGATATAGGTATCGCTCCGTTTGTAGGAGAAAGATATGGACAAGCAGGCTTAATCATTTTTACATTGTTGTTTTTCATCATTACAATGTGGTTTTCATTGAATCCTGCTAAAATTGTCGATCGGGTTGGAAAGATTCTTTCACCAGGAATTATTATTCTTCTCGCTGTATTATTAGTGATGGTCATTGTCAAACCGATGGGTACGATCGAATCACCACAAGGAGATTATGTAAGTGGTGCCTTCATGAAAGGATTTACGGAAGGATATAACACGATGGATGCCCTCGCTTCGCTCGTATTCGGGATTATTGTTATCAATGCCATCCGTGCTATGGGTGTAACGTCTAAACGCGGAGTTCTATCTGCAACAGTAAAATCAGGACTTGTTGCGACTGCATTTCTCGGTATTATCTATGTCGGAATTGCTTATTTAGGAGCAACGAGTACAGAAGCATTCGGTATTTTCGAAAACGGTGGACCTGTCCTAAGTAGTGCATCCTCCTATTATTTCGGATCGCTCGGAACAATTATGCTCACAATTATTATTATACTTGCTTGTTTAACAACGAGTATCGGATTGATTACCGCTTGCGGTGAATACTTCCACACATTATTTCCTAAAGTGAGTTACAAAAAGTTTGTTGTATTCTTTTCATTATTATCATTCACTATTGCGAATTTTGGACTATCGAACATCATTATGTACTCGATTCCCGTACTAATGTTCCTTTATCCACTAGCAATTGTTTTAATGATCCTTACATTCTTATCTCCATTGTTTAAACATTCAAGTATTGTCTATATTGCGGCGACAGCAGTCACATTCATGATTAGTACAATAGATGGATTAAAAACGTTCTGTAAACTTTTTGAAATTGATTATTTCGGATGGATGGCACCGATTGTTTCATTTTACGAAAGGTCCTTACCGCTATATGGCGAAGGACTAGGGTGGCTATTGCCAGTATTAATTGTCATTGTAGTAACAGGGATCTTAAGTTATTTTCTAAAAACATCAACAGTTGAAGCTTAATAAAAGCGGGTTTCCTTGTAAAGAGAGGAAACCCGCTTTTGTGTAGACAAACTCGAGAAAAACGAGTTGTTTACAGTCTTTTTATTTTTAATTGGATAGGGCAGGTTTTCCGAAGCTTACCGCTCGCTTTCCGCGGGGCGAGCGCCGAGCCGCTTCGTCGCTACGCTCCTTTAGTGTCTCGGCTGTCTCGCAGATCCCGCAGGAGTCAAGCGGACGCTTCTCCAAACCAATACCGCTTATCATTGGTTTTTCGGTTTCATACAGAAGTGCCTCATTTCACTACCTTGGGGAAAAACTATGTGCATCGTTTTCAAGATACGGAGTTATTAGAAGCTTCGCAGACTCAAAAGAGCCGCATGGGCTTCGCTACTGCCAGTTACTCGAATTGAAGAATGCAAGTGAATAGGCTCTCCTTACTTCAGACTGTCAAAAAATAAAAAGATTGCAACACACTTAGTAGGTTAGAAAAAGTGTGTTGCAATACTTATGTTGATACGCATCCCTGCTGATTGGAGCGGAGGGCACTCGACTCCCGTGGGATCGAGAGGTCTAGGGAGACCCCGCAGGCGCCTAAGCGCCGCGGAGGCTCCCGGACCTCCCCGCGGAAAGCGAGTGCCCGGAGCGGAAATCAACAGGCCGGCTAGCAGAGACCATCATCAATGAAAAATTACCGAGAAATATACCATTTATCGACAATCTGAAGCGGGTTTCCTTGTACAGAAAGGAAACCCGCTTTTATCTTTATTTAGATTTAAGTGAACGGAACTCATCAATTGCTCGAAGCCAGTTTTCCCGCATAATGTTAGAAACGTTTGTGGCGTTACGTTCCTTCATTAATTTAATAATTAAATTATGCTCATCTATCGACTTTTCTGTTAAGATTATCGAGTTGTGGAAAAATAATCTTCGGACATGTGCCTGCAAGGACGCAAGAATCGACTGGATGTAGGCATTATTCGCCGTATCGACAATGATTTGGTGAAATTCTTCATCAATTTTCAGAGCGAAAAAATAATTCTTCGACCTAACTGCATCGGCAAATCGCTCATTTGTACTTTCTAATAACGAGAAAACATCATCCGTTAGATGAGGGATGGCAAGCTCAGCAGATAATGCCTGCAATGCTGCTAGTGGTGGAAGGAGTTCTGTTATCGATTCCTTTTCAATTTCCGTGACTTGGGTTGCTTTTCCCGGAAACATTTTTACAAAACCTTGCATCTCAAGAAGTTGCAATGATTCCCGGATAGGCGTCCTGCTAACACCTAATGCTTCAGCAAGTTCCGTATCGTTCAGTTTTTCACCGGGGAGTAATGTCCCATCTATAATCCATTGTTGGAGTTGATTGAATGCACTTTCTTTTGCTGATTTTCGTTTCGGTTTTGAATGATTAGTAGGTATAGGCATTTATTCATCACCCTGAGTTCATTTTCTATAAGTCTTTAACGTATAGTATACATGATAATTAACACCAATACTAAAAACAATATATTGCGCAAGCTAAAGGGCGATTTATAAGAGAATAAATCGAGAAGATTAAATACAAAAGTCTAACTTTTGAATAATATATATATGGAGGTAAATAAAATATGTCATTTGTTTCATAATGCTGAGCACTTAAAAACTTTGACCAATTTGTTTTTCAATATTAATATGTAAGATGATTGCTTTTGCAAGATAGTTATTTTAATATCAATATATACTTTTTTTCAAAATAACAAATTATAAGAGGCAGAATAAAAATGATGGACAAATTAAAGATCGTAAGTGATTTACAAAACATAGTTCCGGATGAATCCATAAAAATCTCGGAACCTTTGTCAAAACATACATTTATTAAAACTGGAGGAATTGGTGATGTTTTTATAAATCCTTCAGAAGTCAATCAACTATGCGAAATTGTTCGATATGCATTTGTTAACGAAATTCCGTTAACTGTATTGGGTAAAGGCACGAATGTAATAATAAGAGACTCTGGAATACGCGGGATTGTCGTGAGTCTAGAGAAGTTTAATGAAATCTCTGTTAAGGGTAATGAAATTAGGGTTGGTAGTGGAGCAAATATCATTGAAGTATCAAGGGTCGCCTTACAACATCAATTGTCTGGCTTGGAGTTCGCTTGCGGAATACCTGGAACAGTTGGCGGGGCACTGATCATGAACGCTGGCGCTTACGGTGGAGAAATATCGAACGTACTGACGAGTGCGAAAGTTATTACCCAATCGGGAGAATTTCTTACACTGTCAGAAAAGGAATTCCAATTTGGATATAGAAGCAGTGTGTTTGCAAAAGAAAAATTCATCATTGTAGAAGCATTGTTTTTGCTGGAAAAAGGAGATCCAACTTTAATAAAAGGGAAAATGGATGAGAACACCTTCCTTCGAGAATCGAAGCAGCCATTAGAATATCCATCTTGCGGTAGTGTATTTAAACGACCACCTAATAACTTTGCGGGCAAACTTATTCAAGATAGCGGCCTTCAGGGAGTAAGAATAGGTGGTGCGGAAGTGTCTACTAAACATGCTGGGTTTATTGTTAATTTAGGTAATGCAACATCAACAGATTATCTGCAATTAATCCGGCACATCCAAGAAACCGTTAAGGAAAAGTTCGGTGTCGACTTGGAGACAGAAGTGAAAATTATCGGAGATGAATAAAACAGAGTAGCAGTTTGTCTAATAAATGGGCAAACTGCTTTTCTTGTTTGGGTCAACTCCTCCAAAATAGTCCTACCGCCTTTTATTTTTTCATTTACACTCAAAAATTATCATAATAATGATAAAATAAGCTTCATTAGTCATTATTAAATATATAGAGGGGGACACTAAATTGGATCAAAAGTTTAATAAGCCGAAAGGGTTTGGGGAAATACTCGATCACACATTTAGCTTAAGTAAAAATCGTTTTAAGGACTTTTTTATGATTTTACTGATTTTTATGGGACCGGTTTACTTAGTTCAAGCGATTATCCAGCTGCTTTCAGGTACAAGTTTTGTTAGAGAGGTGGGCAGTGGGAATGGTTGGCTTGAGCAAATTGTATCTGGTTTTAATGACACCGCAACATTAGATACTGGCAGCTTGGGGGCTGACTTAGGGTTGATCCTGGTTGGTTTTTGTAGTGTCATTTTGTTTCCAGTTGCAGAAGCTGCTGTATTATTTGCTGTAAACCATATTAGGAAAAACGAAGAATATACGATTGGCTCAGTCATTAAACAAGCCTTTTCACGTTTTTGGCCGATACTCGGCAGCAGCATTTTGTTTGGACTGATCGTATTCGGTCTAATTATTGGACCAATCATCATTGTTACTCTTGTAGGAATATTTGGATCCCTGGCAAATCCGATTTTGGGCATAGGTTTTGCTATATTACTATTCTTGGGCTTTGCTGTTGGAATAGGGTACTTGTTAACTCGTTGGAGCTTTTATTTTGGCTCGGTTGTGTTCGAGGAAGAATTTCCTGGACTCTCAAGAAGTTGGAAGCTTACACGAAATCGAACATGGATTTTGATGGGTCTATATATTGTGTTCTTTTTAATCGTTAGCTGTATAAGTTTTGCCATGGAAGTAACTTTTGGCTTGATATTAGGAAACAGCGTTCTCCTACAAATAATTGTGAATGTCGCAACTATCTTTACAACATTGATTTTTTCTGTAGGCTACGCCATTATGTTCTTTGATTCAAAGGTGAGACATGATGCAGATGATTTAAAAGAAATGATTGAAGACTATAACAGTACTCAATCGCCAAGGTGATCAACCATGTTAAATGCAAACAAATCAAAGGATGAGCTTCAGGATATTTTAAAAGGTAAAGAATATCAGATTTATTACGATGATCACAGAAGTATAATCTTGATTTGGTGGGAAAAAGCGAAAGAATGGTTAGGAGAGCAGCTTGCAAAATTATTTCCTTCTATCGAAACGGCAAGCGGAGCTGCGGCACCGATTTTAATTACACTTATTATAGTAGTTATTGCACTGTTAGGGTGGATTATGTTTTTGCTTATTCGTATTCGTAAACGAAATCGGATGATGCGCGTCCAAAAGCCATTGCATTCAATGAAAGAAATGAATTGGTCCTCTCAAAAACATCTTTCCGAAGCCGATAGACAGGAAGCATTAGGAGAGTATACGCTATCAACCCGCCATATGTTTTTAGCCTTGCTTTTTTACTTCCATGAAAAAGAATGGCTCGAGGCAAGAATTTGGAAAACGAATTGGGACTACTATGATGAGTTGCGAAAAGTAAATCAACTTTGGGCCGACCAATTTTATCATCTAGCTTATTTTTTTGATGAGGCTACCTACGGTGAGCATACGGTTGAAAAAGAACAATACATACAGTTTCGAAGCGAAGCAAATAAGTTGTTAGGAGAAACGGACAAATTACTAGATAGGTAGGAGAAGGGAGGAGAAGGCAACTTGCAAAACCCATTGGTAAATAGACGAGCTTGGATTGGAATCACAACCTTGCTTATTTTATTTATGGTCATTAGTTATTTTTCAGCTTCACAGGCGCCAAAACAGTTTCCGAAATATGTTTCTGATTCTCCTTCTCCTACAGGCGTGAAGGCACTTTTCACTTTTTTAAAAAATGAAAAAGACATGGTTAAAAGGTGGCCGCAATCTCCAACGCTATTGCCAAACGGTGAAAGTAATCAAACACTCGTTATGATTGAACCTTTTTTTATTCCTGATAGTGAAGAAATGAATGCCTATAAAGATTTTATTAAAGCTGGAAATACGATTATATTATTCAAAGAAAATCCTATCGGTATGTTTGATTTAAAGACAACGCACGGAGAAATAGATTCTCCCATTGATGAAGATCCGAATGTTTATAATCAAGAGGGGAATCGTTTTCATGCAGAAGTAAATTCATCAGTGCGTCTCCAAACAAATAAACAGGATGAAATTCTACTGTATGACGAGGCCGGTACAATCGCGCTAAAACGGTCTTATGATAAAGGAAGTTTAATTGTTACTAATTCTCCTGAGTGGATGACAAACGGAAAATTATTAAACAATGACCATCTACCTCTCGTGTTGTCACTATTTAATGAAGAGAATGTGAGTAATCTTTTGTTTGATGAATATACACATGGAGGACAAAATGCAGCAACAATCGTTACGTTATATCCGAAGTGGTTTTTATTTTTGCTGCTCCAAGGAATCCTGTTAACTCTTCTCTGGCTTTGGTACGCCGGAAAACGATTCGGGCCGATTTTTATTCCTAGGGAGGAAACGGTTCGATTTAGTGATGAGGGGATTAAAGCATTAGCTGCTTGGTACTTAAGGGGTCGCCGCTATCAAGATTCATTAGTTATACAAGCAGATTATGTCAAACTCCTTTTACAAGAGCGTTGGCACATTCCTTATAGTAAGGGATGGGAGGACCTTTCCGATCATTTAGAACGGAATTTGACCCAAATGCATAAATTTGAAATTCTTTCTTTTCTAAACGATTTGAGTAAGATATTAGAAAAAGAAAAAATAAGTAAACAGGAATACATAATATGGTCGAAAAAGCTAGATCGATTACAGAAAGAGGTAGAGGCAGAATGAAGACGGAATTAACGTCCTTATTGGAGAAATATGAACGACGCATTTTAGGTCAAAGCTTAAATCTCAAACTCCTATTATCTGCTATTTTAGCTGGAGGACATGTGTTGTTAGAGGGAGTCCCAGGAACTGGAAAAACACAGATGGTGAAAACACTCACTGGTCTTCTCGGTGGAAATTTTAATCGTATCCAATTTACACCCGATTTACTCCCAAGCGATATTACTGGCAGTACGATTTACAACATGAAGGATAGTACGTTTCAAACGTTAAAGGGACCTGTTTTTACTAATATTCTATTGGCCGATGAAATTAACCGAACACCTGCCAAAACACAAGCAGCACTACTAGAGGCGATGGAAGAAAAGCAAGTCACTATTCAAGGAGAAACATATCCACTGCCAGATGTGTTTTTTGTTGTCGCCACACAAAATCCGATTGAATTTGAAGGAACTTATCCATTGCCGGAAGCCCAACAAGATCGCTTCCTATTTAAACTTCATATTGATTTTCCTTCCTTTGAGGAAGAGAAAAATGTTTTAAAACAAGTGATTGAAAATAGCTATGATGCAAGTCTTGTTACTTCCGAACTTAATTTGAACACTTTTTTAGCGATAAAGAAGGAAATTGAGACAGTTACAATGGGAGAAAGTGTTTTAGACTATATTATGCAAATAATTAGAAAGACAAGGGAGTCGGAATCCATTCGCTTTGGAGCGAGTACGAGAGCAGGGATTTCAATTGGAAAAGCAGCTCAGGCATGGTCATACTTATCTGGTCGCGATTACGTTACTCCCGACGATATAAAAATGGTCGTCAAACCTGCCTTAAGACATCGAATTCAACTATCCCCACATGTAGAATTGGAGGGAGCAACCGTTGACCAAATCATTGAAGAGCTTGTGGGGGCGATTCCTGTTCCAAGATAAAGGAATTTTACCAACTAAACGATTACTGCTCGTTGTCCTCCTTTTTTCCCTTGGATGTTTAGTTGGCACTGCCTGGGGAATCTCATGGGGATTCATGATTACCATTAATATTGTCATTATCGTAGGAAGTCTAACTGATTTACTCTTTTCCCCAAATAAACATCAACTTTTCATTAAACGGACTTTTCCGGAAGAGATGGAAAGAGGGATGACATATACCGTGCCGATTGAGTTAAGAAATACATCCCAGCATACTTTTTCCTATCGGATGATAGATGGGATTCCCCAGTCATTTGAAAGACCCTTCCCTTTAAAAGGGATATTACAAAAGGAATCAATCATAGAGATATTTTATGATACTCATGCATCTGTAAGAGGAAAATATCAGATTAAGAAGCTTTATTTTCGCTACACAAGTCTTTTCGGACTTTGGGAAAAGCAAGTCTCTTTTCTTTTAGAGGACGCTGTCAAAGTAATCCCCGACTTAACAGAAACGAAGCGATATTTAGAGAACGCGCAAAGGTATTTATTATATGAAGGTGACCGGATTCGGAAGCACCGTACAGGTATAGGCGACTTTTCACAAATAAGAAACTATGTCGTAGGGGATGATCCCCGAAAAATCAATTGGCGTCAAACAGCTAAGCTACAAGAAGTGATGACGAATGAATACGAACCAGAGCATGGGAAGTATATTACAATTTTAATTGATTGCGGACGAATGATGGGAGCTGAGCTCTCAAAAGGGAATCGGCTAGAGAAGTCCTTAGAGGCAGCGTTAACGGTTTCTGCAGCGGCTCTGCAAAAAGGGGATTATGTTTCCATCCTTGCTTTCTCAAAGGAGGTAAAAGTCTTTATCCCTCCAGCGAAAGGAATGGCACACTTACAGACGATTCTACAATCAATCTATCATCTCAAAGTGGATGCAGCAGAGTCTAATTATGCGGCTATTCTCTCATTTTTAGAAACAATGCAAAAGAAACGAAGCCTGCTTTTATTTTTCAGTGATGTAGGAACATTTCTCCATGAGGAGAGCGCACTTACGTATTTAATGAGACTAAGGAGACGGCATTTGTTTATAATGATTGGAATTGAAGATGTGACTCTCTTAAAGAGAACGAAAGAGGAACCTGTTACTGTCCAAAAAGCAATGGTGAAAAGTATCGCCCAGCAACAAATGCTTCTTAAGAAACGAGAAAAAAGCAAATGGGAAAAACACGGCCTCCTAATGATAGAGGCCCGTGAGGAAAAATTGGCTACAGCAGCGGTTTCTTATTATATCGATATGATGAATCGAAATCTCCTATAGGTTGTTTTTTAGAAAGTAAGAGCTTTCCGCTAATTACATATAAAATTAAGCCAATGACAGTTATAAAAGCAACGGTATACTTTGCTTCCAAAGATATGGCAGCTGGTGTGATAAATCCTTCAATGATTCCAGCAATAACAAATAAAGGCATCGTTCCAAGTAATAGTTGTACTGAGCGTTTCGCTTGCTGCTTCAATTGATATAATCTTGAGAATTGCCCCGGAACAAAGAGCTTATAGCCCATTAATAAACCTGCTCCGCCTGCTATAAAAATAGCTGTAAGCTCAATCATTCCGTGAGGGACAATATAAGCCCAAAAATCATATGTTTTGCCGTGATGCCAAAACAGTGCAGCGAGTGCGCCAATAATAATACCATTATAAATTAATAAATAAACGGTTAGTAGTCCAAATGTGATACCACCAGCAAAGGCTAAAATAGCTACCTGGATATTATTCGTCATGATGCTTGCTGACATCGGAGAGGAGTCAACCGCTCCATCCGAGCTGCCAAGTTGTTCAGGATCCACCCCTTGAGCAATATGTGCGGGAAGTACGGAATAGACATGAAGCGGATCATTGAGAACTGAAAAAAAGCTTCCCAGCGCACCAACGGTAAAAAGAATCATCGCAATAAAGACAAATTTCCATTGTTCTAATAATAAGCCGATAAATTTAGTCGAGAAAAAGTAACGAATTTGTTTCATGCTTGATATTTGGTCTTTATACAATAAGTTATGTGCTTTCGAAACAAGGCCATTCAAGTAAATGGTTACTTCTTCATTTGGAAAATAAGTTTGGCTGTACGATAAATTCTGAGCAGCTTTTTGGTACAGTCGATGAAATTGATTTATATCGGTACCTGTAATGTTGTTTCTGTTTTTATGTAGGCTTGTTACTAAATGTTCGAGCTGTTTCCATTCTTCTCTATGTTGCTTTACAAATAGCTTTACATTCATTTTGACACCCTCTTGTTCTTTATTGGGGCAGTATATTTTATCTCCTCCTTATTATAGTAATTTATCAGATAAATAGAAACAGCTTAATCATGATTCAACGAGAAAAGGGGGTAATACATATGTACGAAGAACGTACTGAAATTAAAACGCCTGAATTCGTCTCCCTTCAGTTTCAGGTTGCAGGTTTAGGAAGTAGAACCGCGGCATACATCATTGATCAACTCATTTTAATTGTCATGAATACTTTGATCTTAATTGTCCTTTTCTTCATCTTGATCGGTAGGCCAACTACGCAGTTTTTAACAGAAGTTACGTCTTTAACGATAGGTATTACAATCATTGTTCTGTTTATTATTAATTGGGGATACTTTTTTGCATTTGAGTATTTTTCGGGAGGAAGAACCATTGGTAAGAAAATGATTGGAATAAGGGTTATCCAGGATAATGGACATAGTATAACATTGCTATCCAGCTTCATTCGTAATCTTCTCCGTATTATTGATTCTTTGCCAGCCGGTTATTTCGTAGGTATGATGATGATATTTTTTCATTCACAGCATAAAAGGGTTGGAGACTTTGTTGCTGGTACCATTGTTGTTCATGAGCGAAAAGAGAAAAAGAATAATAAGTCTTCCGCTCTTGAAAAGGAAATTGAGAGAAGAGAGATTTCGAAGGATGATTTTATTATTGAAAGTTGGACTCTACAATCTTTAGAAAGAAAAGATTGGAATCTCGTCAATACATACAGCCAGCGTTTTATGCAATTACCATTACCAGAAAGAAAACAACTTACCAAAAACGTAGCTGATATTATGCTTCCGAAAATCGGCTTGGAAACAGCTGATAAAGACGATTATGATATAGAAAACACGCTTCTTGTCCTTTACTTGAACCTTAGGGAAGAGTGGGAGTTTGAATTGTGAGGACAATAACAATTATCCATTCCCTCCATACAATAAAGTAATTTGGAGGTGATCTTATGGCAAAATGGATTGATATATCAACATTGCGTCATCAATTAACACTTTATAATGGCAACAAGAAAATTAAAGCGTATCCGATTGCCGTCGGGAAAATGTTGACTCCAACACCATCTGGAACATACACAATAATAAATAAACAATCTGATCCTGGGGGACCATTTGGTGTCCTCTGGATGGGATTATCGAAGCCTCATTACGGGATACACGGTACAAACAATCCTTCATCGATTGGAAAGAATGTGTCACATGGATGTATTAGAATGCACAATAAGGATGTCCTAGATTTATCATCCCGTGTTTCAATCGGAACAAATGTTGTTATTCATAAGTAGGGAATATTTAGATATTATTATGAAAAAAAAACAAAAAAAGAAACATGCGTTCTTGTATTAGCAATGGTATAATAAAAAAAGCAATAGAATAGATTTCTCATTAGGCGGTCGGCACACACTCCTCATTTTCCTTGAGGAGGGAGGTGATGCCGTATGACAGTTTATGAAGCTTTGACCACAATGATTGCATTTGCAGGATTGGTAATTGCTATACTGTCATTCCATAAAAAAGACTAAAACCGCCTATGAGAGTTTGGCCACTCAGGCGGTTTTAGTCCGTTCGATGCCGACCCCTATAAGGGAATCTGCTGTTGCATCGCCGTTTCGATGTTCGAGCATCGAAACGGCCTTTTTTAAATTATGATTATCTTACAATCATTATACCTTGAAAAGGACAAAAAATAAACATAATTAATGATAGTATAAAAATAGTGATGAAAAAACCAAAAGGAAACGTGCGTTCCCATACTGAGAATGATATAATAAAAAAAGCAATAGAATAGATTTCTCATTAGGCGGTCGGCACACACACTCCTTATTTTCCTTAGGGAGGGAGGTGATGCCGTATGACAGTTCAAGAAGCTCTAACCATTATGATTGCATTTGCAGGATTGGTTGTGGCTATACTGTCATTCCATAAAAAAGATTAAAACCGCCTATGAGAGTTTGCCCACTCTGGCGGTTTTATCTGCTAAACGGTGCCGACCCCATAAGGGAATCTGCTGTTGCTTGACCGTTTCGATGCACTAACATCGAAGCGGTTTTTTTAATTTATGATTTTCTTACTGTTATTATACCTCTAAAAGGCTATGAAAGAAACCTCCGGCTCACCGAAAATAACTATCAACTTAATTTGGTAGTTGCTTGTTCTATTGCTTTTCCTTTATTATATATAAGGTACCTTTTTATTATAAAGGGCTAATCTTGAGAAATAAATTGTATCCTTTGAAATGAGGCATAAATAATGAAAAATTCAATATATGGTTTAACGAAAGATCAACTGACGGAATGGCTATTGGAGCAGGGACAGAAAAAGTTTCGTGCGGACCAAATTTGGGACTGGTTATATAAAAAACGTGTCACAAACTTTTCAGATATGAAAAATATAAATAAAGAATGTTTGGCAATATTGGAAGAACACTTTATCATTCAGTCTCTAGAACAATCAGTAAAGCAAGAGTCTGCAGATGGAACGATCAAGTTTTTGTTCAAAATGCAAGACGGCAATCTAATTGAAACTGTATTAATGAGCTTTAATTATGGTCTATCGGTTTGTGTGACGACACAAGTAGGATGTAATATCGGCTGCAGCTTTTGTGCAAGTGGATTACTGAAAAAGAACCGTGACTTAAATGGCGGTGAAATTGTCGAGCAAATCATGAAAGTGCAGCAGCACCTCGATGAAAAAGGTGAAGGTGAGCGGGTAAGTAATATTGTTGTAATGGGAATAGGAGAGCCATTTGACAATTATGATAACTTAATGGACTTTCTTCGTGTTGTCAATGACCCGAAGGGACTCGCAATTGGTGCGAGACATATTACTGTATCTACTAGCGGAATCGTACCTAAAATGTACAAATTTGCTGATGAAAACTTACGAATCAATCTAGCTTTATCCTTACACGCACCAAATGATGAATTACGGACAAAAATTATGAAAATCAACCGAGCGTATCCAATCGCCAAATTAATGGAAGCCGTTGATTATTATACTGAGAAAACGAATCGAAGAATTACGATTGAATATATTTTATTAAAAGATGTTAATGATCATGTGGAAGAAGCACAACAACTTGCGAAGTTGCTGCAAAGCAGGCGCCATCTCGCTTATGTGAATTTAATTCCATATAATCCAGTTGATGAGCATGGACAATATCAAAGAAGTGAGAAAAAGGCCATTCTCGAGTTTTATGATACATTAATGAAAAAAGGGATTCATTGCGGGGTTCGTCATGAACAAGGGACAGACATTGACGCGGCTTGCGGCCAACTAAGAAGTAAGCAAATCAAAAAAACAAAAGCTATATAAAACAATAAACAAAAACGTATCTACTTATGTAGATGCGTTTTTGTTATTTTTACGAGGATTATTTTATTATTTTTCTAGCAACCATGACATTTATCATGGTTTATACATGACATGCATGTCTACAAAAGCGCAAGATTTTTCTATATCATATTGATTAGAAAGTTAGCAAAGGAGACTACAAAATGAAAAAACAAGATGCACGGGCCATAAAAAAAGAAATTGCCCCCTATGAAAAATCGAATACAAAAAATAGTATCCGCCAGGTAATCAATACATTTGTACCTTTCATTGCTTTATGGATACTTGCTTATCAAAGTCTATCCATATCTTATATTCTCACTGCAGTTTTTTGCATTGTAGCAGCAGGGTTTTTAGTTAGGATATTCATCATTTTCCATGATTGTACGCATGGTTCATTCTTTAAAAATCGCACGGCTAATCGGATTCTTGGGACAATCACTGGCGTTTTGACATTATTTCCTTTTGAACAATGGAAACGAAGCCACTCTATACATCACGCTACAAGCGGTAATTTGGACAAACGAGGCACTGGCGATGTCTGGGTTATGACGATTGATGAATATTTAGAAGCAACGCCAATGCAAAGATTGGCATACCGCATCTATCGAAATCCATTTGTTATGTTCGGACTGGGCCCTATCTATGTTTTCCTTATTTCCAACCGCTTTAATGTAAAGGATGCCCGGAAAAAAGAGCGGAATAACACGTATCTCACCAACCTGCTAATCGTTGGGATATCAGGATTGCTATGTTGGGCAATTGGATGGCAGTCATTTTTATTAGTACAATTTCCTATCTTTTTTATCTCAGGTTCATTAGGCATTTGGCTCTTTTATGTCCAGCATCAATTTGAAGATTCATATTTTGAAAATCAGGATGATTGGGACTATGTGAAAGCTGCGATGGATGGAAGTTCTTATTATAAGCTTCCTAAAGTACTTCAATGGCTTACTGGTAATATTGGATTTCATCATATTCACCATCTAAGTCCAAGAGTACCTAATTACTATTTAGAAGAACTGCATAATACTAATCCTCGACTACAGGATGTACCAACAATCACAATTAAAAAAAGCTTGACTTCACTTCATTTTCGATTATGGGATGAGAAGAACAAAAATTTTATCGGGTTTAAAGAGCTAAAAACTATATCTGAAAAACGTAGTGAACTACGCTCAAATTTTAATTAAATTAACATAAAAATGTAGGTTCTAACTAATACACGATAAAAGGCTTTTTAGTCCTTTTTAAGCTCCTTTGTCTGTGATATTAACATGACAAAGGAGTTTTGAATTTTACTTCACAAAGATTAGAAGGAGGAGCTTAATTGATTCGCATTGTCATTGCTGAGGACCAACCAATGTTGTTAAGTGCCCTAGCTTCACTGCTAAATATAGAAGACGATATGGAAGTAGTTGGAATGGCCCGTGATGGCAAAGAAGCAATTTCTCTCGTACATCAATATCAACCAGATGTTTGTATCATGGATATTGACATGCCTGAAAAAAGCGGAATGGAAGCTGCCGAAGAGCTAAAAGGAAACGGATGCAAAATAATCATGTTAACCACTTTTGCACGACAAGGCTTTGTTCAGCGAGCTCTAATGGCAGAGGTGAATGGCTATTTATTGAAAGACAGTCCAAGCAGTGAATTAGCAAGCGCCATTCGCAGAATTCTCGCTGGAGAGCAGATTTATGCACCCGAACTTTTCGATGATGCAGTTAATATGGAAGACCATACGATTATTTCTAAAAAAACTAAGCTAGAGCTTGTAGCAGCTACAGGAAACTTCAACCAGAGGACTAAATACATTTGCAACTATTTTTTACACCTATTCGACAAAGTTGAGGGACGGAACCGTAAAAAAGCCATCACATATTCGAATAAAAAAGGCTGATTTATATAAAATAAAAATCGACAAAAAAAGCTGCATATCATATGTGGCTTTTTTGTTTAGTAACTATAGAAGCTATAAAGGAGCTATAAAGACTTAATAAACTATGTAGGATATAATAAAAATGGATTTAAGGAAAATGTGTAACGTTTTCCAGCTTAGGAGGAATTAATAATGTTAAACAAGCAAATGCAAGACTATATATTAGAATTATTAAACACAATGGAAAAACACCCAGATTTACAAGAAAAGAAAATTGATTTATTTAAAGAGGAAAAGGAATATGTGGAAAAGAATCGATTAATTTCAGATGAAAATATTACAATAGAAGTAAAGGATGCCGGTTCTCGTTTTTCAGATGCATATATAGAACGCAGTGATAAAGAGACGGAAGATCTGATTGCTAAAGAAGATTCTCATTTTTTACATCAACCGATCGCATACTTAAATGCTCATAAAAGCGAATTTATTTATGTAGAATCTAAATGGTTTGATATAATAGGTGTAGATGCTATTTCATTGGAAGCCGACGACGTTTTCGAAGTCTACAGCGTTTTGTTCGGTTTAAAACTTAAGAAGAAATATGAATTAACATTAAGATCCTATTTAGCTAATCATTTGCACGGTGAAGATGTAAAATTTAATATCCTTTTTAATGACGATGGTATATGGGATATGAATATTGCTTTGAATTACATCGATGGGTTTCACGAAGAATTATCGATCGGAGAAGCTTATTGCTTAATATATCAGTTTTTATTTAACCTAGTAGAGGCGATAGAAAATGAGTAGTAAACAGAAAATCTAATGTGATTGGAAATGAAGCTGCTTTTCAACCAATGGTTGGAGCGCTTTTTCTTTTGGAGGGAATTCAGATGAATAAATTGGAAAACCAGAGTGGTATAGCACCATCGTTCATTTACACATATGCTTGGCATGAGGATGAACAATTATTATGCCAGTTAGAGATGAGATCTTTTTTTGGAGTTGATACTCATACCAATGTTTTGGAAAGTTCGATAGCCATTGATCCGAGTCGTAGTCCGTTTATGAAGGAACGCCTTGAGGTAATATTTTCAGGCGAAAGCTTACAAGAAATTTTAAAACAAGTTGAAAACATTAACATGAACGATTCAACGTTCAAAGTTACCTGTATAAATGATAATGATCTAGAAACAACGAAAAAATTAAGGTTAACAGACCGAAGGAGAATTGAACGAGAAATCGGTATGGTAATTGAAGGTGAACCGGATTTTGAACAGCCGGACCATGATTTTGGGATCCTAACTTTGAATGGTCATTGGTATTTCGGCAAATATCGAAAAAGTGATGCGGTATGGTATAGACATATAAAAAAGCCACGCAGCTATTCAATTGCGTTAAGCACTCGTGTCGCAAGGGCTGTGGCGAATATCGCCGTGCCAAATCCACATGGTGTAAAAGCAATAGACCCATGCTGTGGGATTGGAACCGTACTAGTTGAAGCTCTTTCGATGGGCATTGATATCGTTGGTCGCGATATTAATCCACTTGTCACAACTGGTTCCAGAGAAAACATTGCCCATTTCGGTCTTGTAGGTGAAGTAACATTGGGACCGATTTCAGATGTTTCAACAAACTATGATGTCGCCATTATCGATTTACCTTACAATATATACTCTCATACCACCTCTGATCAGCAGCTTTCAATTTTAAAGCATGCCCGCCGGTTTGCAAAAAAAGTAGTCATTATTACGATTGAAACCATTGACGACATGATCAATGAAGCGGGATTTGAAATTGTCGATCGCTGTGTTGCCAAAAAAGGTTCATTTTCTAGACAAATCATTGTTTGTGATTAAGTTACCATTTATAGGGGTACCTTCAGGAAAATGCGGATTTACAAATGAATAGAATGCTTGCTTATGATTAAAATAAAATTTGACAGGACACCAAATGATGTCGTATTCTAAATAACGAATAAGACACCATTCGGTGTCGTTTTGCGTTTTGCAGATCAGGGGGAGAGTGATATTGAACAGGACTAGACCAACAAGAGACGTTTATGACGCAGTTGCCGATCCGACTCGGCGTAAACTACTTCGTTTGTTGGCAGAAGCAGAAGAGATGCCTCTTCACGAATTAACCGCTCAATTTCAAATGGGTCGTACTGCTGTTTCTAAACATTTGGCAATCCTTAAAGAAGCTGATCTAGTTGCTGACCGTAAAGTTGGCAGAGAAACAAGGTATCGGTTGAATGCCATTCCATTGAAAGAAATTCAAGATTGGGTATCTTTTTACGAAGGATTCTGGAAAGAAAGAATTGTTAAATTAAATTTTTTATTGGAGGAACAAAAAATGAAATCAGATGTGTCATTAGATTTTCAATTTACAAGTTCAATTGAACAAGTGTGGAACGCATTAACAGATTCGGTTATGCTTGAAAAATGGATATGGAAAAATGACTTTAAACCAATCGTAGGACATAAATTTCAATTCCGTACTGAGCCAAATGAATGGTGGAACGGAATTGTAGATGGTGAAGTATTAGAAGTGGATGAGCCTAATAAGCTTACTTACACTTGGATAAGTGCCGGGGAAAGCACTACTATTACATGGACTTTGAAAAAAGGTTCAGATGGAACTATCCATCTACATTTCGACCAAATTGGATTTAGTGAAGAAACAAAAGCACGCGAGGGAGCCATCGAGGGAGCTAAATACGCTTGGACAAATATGTGTGAACAACTGAAAAAAGTTTTAGAGGAAATGTAACAAAAACTCTATATAAAAAAATAAAAGATCCACAGGAATTCCATTATAGGGAGCGTTTCTGGAGCAAGAAATATACCCTATAATGGAATTGCCAATTAATAGTTTGGAAAATATTATAAACAGCTAATTTTCATTTTATAAATCCACATTTTCCACGGCCCTACATATATAAACGTTTTTAAAATGAAAACAAAGAAGATTTTTGGCTCTTTGTGCACTAAATACACTGTGTGCTAAAAACACATTGCTTTTAAAAAATTGTCCTCGCCCCTGATTTGATTTATTCTCCTTAAACCACCACGGGAAAGTAATAAGTTTTAAGAATAAATAAGGAGAGAAGGGATATCCTCGTGTTGTGTCGTATAGTGTTATTAACACAATATGTAAGTAGATAATTAAGGGGAGGGGTTTAAAATTTCCACGAAAAAGCGAGAAAGTACAGGATTTCTTATTAAACAACGAGCATTCTTGAAGTTATATCTAATCACTAATATCGAAAATGGCAGATGGTACGGAATGAAATTGTTGGATGAATTAAGAAAGGAATTTAAACCAATGGGGTTTGAGCCACAGCACCCCGAAATTTATCGTGCATTACATGAGCTGCTTGAGGATGGAATACTTAAAAGAGGCAAGATCAAAAAAGATGGAAGTAAATATCAAGAAATTGCTGTTTATTATATTAGGGATGCAGAAAAAGCGAGCGCATACAAAAAATTAATTAAATATGACATTGATCGAAGTTACCGAATGATTAGAAAGGCATTAGAAGATAATTTTAGTTAGGTTCATGCAACTGAAAAAATCAGAATCTACACATCATTTTGTGAATTGCTAGTTAAGGAGTTCCTATTTATGTATAATTAATAATAAAAACGTTTCATAGGAGAATATCTTGAAAAAGCGATTTAACAAATTATAACCAACAGATGGTGCTCGTGCTCCGCCAATGAGAAAAAATATAGTTTTGATTACTAGAATTAAAAATGGAGGCGCTTGAGCATGCGAACGGAAAAAGAAATGCTGACACTTATTGTATCAATAGCTGAAAAAGATGACCGGATTAGAGCAGTAATGATGAATGGTTCACGTGTAAATTCGAATGTAATAAAAGATCGATATCAGGATTATGACATCGTTTATTACGTAAAGGATGTCGAATCATTCACTGATGATCATTCCTGGGTCGACGTGTTCGGTAAGCAGATCATTATGCAAATGCCAGAAGGAATGGCACTGTTTCCTTCGGAATGGCCAGGTTTTAGTTATCTCATGTTATTTACCGACGGAAACCGAATAGATTTGACGTTACTTGGAGTTGAGGAAATAGAAAAACAATCGAGTTTTGACAGCTTGAGCGTGATATTACTAGATAAAGATAACCTATTACCGAAACTTTCAAGACCGAATGATTCCGATTATGTTACAAAGAAGCCTACTGAAGAAGAGTTTGCGGACTGTCAAAATGAATTTTGGTGGGTAGCAACAAATGTTGCGAAAGGATTGAAACGCAACGAACTACCATACGCTAAATCAATGATGGAAGGTCCCGTACGTCAAATGCTTGTACTCATGCTTCAATGGCATATTGGAAGTGCTCATGATTTTGTCATCAACACCGGAAAAGATGGCAAGTGGCTTGAGCGGTATCTTGAAAAGAGTCTCTGGAAGAAATTTGTTGCCACATATCCTGGTGGTGACTATACAGAAAATTGGGAGTCACTTTTTGAAATGTGTGCACTTTTTGAGGAAGTGACGACTTCAGTTGGAAATAAACTTGGATTTCAACCTAGTTCAGAAAATGAGAAGGTTCTAGTTTACTTGCGAAAGGTCTTTAATTATTAATAATCTTTCCTTAAAAATAATCCACCCAATTATTCTGCCAAAATGTGGGGCATCCTAAAAGTGAATCGGGATTATATCTTCGCCTCGATGTTTCTAGCATCGAGGATTTTTTATCATGATCATGTTATGAGAAAACTTTAAGATATTTACATATTATAGTGACTGAGACCAAAGACCAGCGCGGAATGTACGCGCTGGTTTATTTTATTTGGTTAATTATCGGTGAAACAGGGTTATCATATTGTCAAAGAAAACAAAGTCTTGTGGATAGATTATTATTGTTCGGCAATTTATATCCGTTCCTCTCGGTTGAATCTGTAATGAGACTAAGAAACTATGCGTTAATCAATATACTAGGGAGAAATGACTGTTTTATTAAAAATTTACATTATATTAACCTTCTACATAAATTCTCAGATTATAATAGGGTCGTCATCATAATATAAAGAGGAGCGAAATAATGAGAAAAATATTTTCTAAGAGGTTTTTAAATTTACTAGTTATTGCTTTATTAATTCTACCTATCTTCTCGAGTCTTTCCATTCGTGCTCATGCAGAAGACACTGTGTCTGTTAAATTACTTTCTGTGAACGATTTACACGGGAAGATAGATGTAACAGGAACTGTGAATGATGTGAATTATGGACGTGCTGATTATTTGGCCACTTACTTAAAGGCGCGTAAAGCAACTAATCCAGATAACACGCTGATCGTCCATTCAGGTGATATGATTGGCGGAAGCTCACCAGTTTCAGCATTGCTTCAAGATGAGCCTACAGTTGAAATTATGGAATCGATCGGCTTTGATGTAGGGACTGTGGGTAACCACGAATTTGATGAAGGTACGCAAGAGCTCCTTCGGATGGTACATGGTGGAGACCATCCGAATGGCACAAAAGGATACAAAGGGATGAATTTTCCCGTTGTTGCTGCTAATGTGGAATACAAAGATACTGGAAAACTCGTATTTGATCCCTATGCCATTAAAGAAGTGGCTGGTGTAAAAATTGGATTTATTGGTGTAGCCACGGTTGAAACGCCCAATATGGTGATGGCTTCTGGCATTCAGGATATCCGTTTCACAGACGAAGCGGCAGCTGTCAATAAATATACAGAGGAGCTAAAAGCGCAAGGGATTAGAGCAATTGTCGTTTTAGCCCACGTTCCTGGAGATCAAAGTGGTGAAACCGCAACTGGTCAAATTGCACGTTTAGCGAAGAGTGTAGATAGTGAAGTAGATGTCATTATTGCTGCTCATAACCATGTCAAACTCAATGCGGTCGTAGATAACAAGCTTATAGTTCAAGCTTGGGAATATGGAAAATCCTTTGCAGACATTGATTTAAAAATTGATCCTGCTACAGGTGATATTGTCGAAAAACATGCGGAGATCGTTGATGTTATTCAAGAAGGTGTAACTCCCGATCCTGAGGTCAGTGCTATTTTAGCCAAATATCATGAAATGGTTGGACCAATATTGAAAGAAGTAGTAGGTTTTGCTGCCATTCCAATGAATGGTGGATATCCAATCAAAGGCCTCATTGGTGACAATGCTCTAGGAAACTTGATTGCCGACGGAATGAATTATGAAATGAAGTCTGATTTTGCGCTAATGAACGGTGGAGGAATACGTGACGCTCTGGACCAAGGTGATATTACATGGGAGGATCTTTTCAATATCCAGCCATTTAATAACACACTGATTACGGTCACCATTTCGGGATCAGCATTGGAACCTATATTAAATGCTCAAATTTCATCCTATGGTCCGGACGTCTCCATTGGCGGATTCTCCTATACATGGGATAGTAAGATAAATAAAGTAGTGAGTATCTATCTTCCGGATGGGACGCCAATTGATAAAGATGGGACTTATTCGCTTACTGTCAACAATTATATGTATGAACATGCCACTGATAAATACAAAATTCGCCAATATGGCAAAAATCCGATTCAAGGACCTGAAGATTTACAAGCCACTGTGAATTTCGTGAAAAGCTTTAATGGACCAATCCATTATGAAGCTGACGGAAGAATATCGGAAGACTACAAGGCACCTGAACTGGATGCAATATTACGTGAGGCCGACTTCAGAGATGGGTCCTATCTTCATGATGTTACAGTAGCCTTGGAAGCAACTGATGCAGGCACCGGAGTTTCGCATATCGAGTATAGCCTGGATAACGGTGTCACTTGGAAACGATATGAAGAGGTGCTAACCGTAAATAAAGATGGGAAAAACTTAATTCAATACCGTGCGATTGATAAAGTGCATAATGTTTCGGAGACAAAAACCCTTGAAGTGTTCATTACATCGGCCACAATCGAAAATGCGATTACTTTAGTGAAACAAGCAGAGGGGAATAAAGGAATCAAAACATCCCTAATCGCTCAATTGGAAAACGTCATAAAAACTTATGTGAAAGATCATGAAAATAAAGCCTATCAATCGTTAGAAAAAATTCACTTGCGAATTAGCCAAATCTCTAATAAAGACTTGGGTGAAGTGGATAAAAACGAAATTATGTTCATGCTTCAACACATTATTGAGCATCGAACAGAAATTAACGGGAATGAGCTCCCAGCCTTAAAAGCAAGTTAGTTTAGACGAAAAACAGCGGTTTTCTTCTATAAAGAAGACCGTTGTTTTTTTATTATTTTCAATGATTTACTACTAGTGATTGGTGTAGAAGAAGGGGAAAGTTCTGAATTAATTTCAAACCTTATTAATGCTTAAAAGGTTGAAGATTGACCCGAATTCCAATCCAAAAATCCTAGTATGTTTTTTGTTACTAGGATTTTTTTATTTTATTGACATCCTTTTTAAAATCTTCACCGTATAGCTCCAAGCGTTAAATATTATATTGGTTTGCTCGTGCAAGTTCTAATTCATAATGGCTTATTCCCCTGTCTAAAAAAAGTCCATGGTCATAAACGAACAAAAACAGAAATCGAGAGGATTCTGTAAAGTTATGAAGAATATTTGAATTATTATCCTTTTTAAATGAACTTGGGCTATTTCTGCGGTATGCTCGGCACCCTACTCAGGGCCAAGGGATTACATTTATAAATTAGCAAAACGTTGTCTTACAACTGAATTAAACGGAGAAATTAAGGGGGGAGACAGAATGGATATTAAAAAGGAAGTTCAAAAGCAATTTGGTCGTAGTGCTGATGCTTATGTAAAAAGCAAAGGACACAGTAAAGGAAAGGATTTAAAAAAAATGGTAGAAATAGCACGCGCTACAGGAAAAGAAGAAGTGCTTGACGTAGCTACAGGAGGTGGACATACGGCAAACGCTTTTGCATCCTTTGTAAAAAGTGTAACGGCCAGCGATTTGACACAGGAAATGTTATCTACTGCTGAAAATTTTATAAAAGGAAACGGACACCTTAACGTTGTTTTTGTTGAAGCTGATGCTGAGAAACTGCCATTTCCCGACGAAACATATGATATTGTTACTTGTCGAATTGCTACTCACCACTTTCCGAACATTGAAAATTTCACAAAGGAAGTTTATCGTGTTTTAAAAAACGGCGGGCAATTCTTATTAAACGATAACGTAGCTCCGGAGAACGATGAATACGATAAATTTTATAATACTGTTGAAAAAATGAGAGATTATAGTCATTATCGAGCATGGAAAAAGACGGAATGGCTCCAATTGTTAGAATTAAACGGGTTTGAAATACAAGAATTGTATCGCTTTGAAAAACTATTTGAGTTTGAAAGTTGGTGTGATCGCATGCATTTGACAGACACAGAGAAAGCAACCTTAAACGAATTTATACTTAGGACTTCAGAAAAGGTGAAACACAAATTTCGTATTCAAATAAATGATAATCAAGTTATATCATTTATAGGTGAGGCTATTTTGTTAAAGGCGGCAAAACTATAAAACTTTAGCAACTTAAATTTCACAGGATTTATTAATAGCAATGACGAAGTTTTAATTAAAAAAGAATTAAAAGAATTGGATTCAATAGGAGGAGAACAATGAAAATTTCAGGCGTCATTACACAATTACGAACCACTGACCTCGAAAGTTCCATACGCTTCTACACTAAGCAGGCGGGTATGGAACTCGCATTCCGCCATCAGAATTTCTATGCTGGCATTCGTGCAGGCAACCAGATCTTCCACCTCAAGCAAGTAGATATGCAGGACCCGTCCATCGCTTATATCCGCCAGTATGAGCACTTCCATCTCTACCTGGAAACTGACGATGCAACTGCCTTGTCCAAGGTATTAAAGGACAATGGGGTGAAGCTGGTGAAAGATTTGCATGAGACACCCTGGAGCACGAGGGAATTTGTGATTGAGGATGACCAAGGACACACGCTGTACTTCGGCGAAGCGATATAGGCAATTAGTTTGTTATTCGGCATGCTATTTCAAGTGTTTTAACATACTGTTAAAGATTATCTGTATTAATTCTTGGAGTTTCTGGTTCAACAGCCGCTGCTGCCCTAGCATTATCGTTATGTCGATCGCTTTTGTGTCTATCTAATGTTTACTGTGTCTATGAAGTTCAAGAAGAATAAATCTTTTTATCTCTTCTTCAACAAAAAAAGCGTTAATCCTTCTTCGATTAACGCTTTTTTTGTTGAAGGTTTGCTCAATAGATTGTTTATTATATTAAATATAAAATTAAATTTTTTTCACATCCAACGATTGAAGTTAACATTTGCTAAAGCCAAAACAACTTGCACCTACAATGATAAGTAAAATAAACAATACTACAATTAGAACAAAATCATTCCGGTAAATAGGACAGCCATAACTATAAACAGGAGATGGACATCCATAATCATAAGCAGGAGCTGTATAAGTAGGCATTGGGGCGACATTTGGAGCAACATTTGGAGCAACATTAGCACCAAGAGTCGGAGGTGCGTTAAGGTTTGGATACATGATCACACTTCCCTTCATGTAAGGAATTTCTCTATATAGTACTCTCAGAGGTTAGTTTTGAGCCCGTCTATAAAAAAATGGGTAAATGTCAGGGGTTATGAAATGACCAGATATTACATTGAATAATAAAGATAGTGCGCATATGAAATGGAATTTTTGCTATGGTGCACGATCGGACGCTGCATTTTGTATGCTCTACCGTTTCTAAGCCAGTTTGCCACTCTGAATAAATACTTAAAAGAAGGCCTTGTCACCAATTTTGTTATATAAGCTGATTGATGACTGTCCGTTTTTCTTTTTTTATTAAGAATTTGAATCATTTCTTGTGATGTCCTTATATTAAATCCATGTCCAAACAATCTACCATCATTAAGGAGTACAGCATTAATACCTCTGAACTGTGGTGTTTTTCGATCAAAGTCAGGATTATTAACGTACATGACATCTCCAGGTAGAAAATAATTAGAATAAAAGGTAATGATAGCTACGTCTGTATCTGTATGCCAACTGTATAGATATAGATTCAGAAACAATGAATTAAATAAATTGCTACCAATACTATTCAATATGGCATGGTAGTAGATGATTGGAATAGCTGTTGCACATTCGAATCCATAGAGTGAACTGTTACGATAAATATCTAGTATCGCATCAGCCGGTGGAACATCGGGTCTTAAAAGGAATCCGCCTGCCTTAGTTAATTGCCAGTATCTGGGGTTGCAACGGGCATTTACAAAGGTTGTAAACTTTGCTTGACTTTTGTTCATTTCTTTTGCACTTTGGATAATGTTCTTTCGCACTTTAAGTTCAAATAATAATTCATTCTCGGAATAATAAGAATAAAAAACGGGAGCATTCTGCATCTGTTGAATAATTGTTTTCTCAATACTCCCAAGCTGCCAATTGTCATTCTGTTGAAACAGGACCCCCGATATTTGGATCATACAATCCCCCATTCCTATACGGCATTTCATCTGCATTCATATCTAACATATTCTCATTTTTATTAAGCATGTTAATTATTATTGCGAGTCAAAGGTAAGTGTAAATAGACCACAGGCTAGTTAAGAATGGAGCTTTCATTTAGGCAGCTTTTTTATGACTAAATTTGGTGCAGAATTAGAGTTTGTGACTAAGTCATGCCCATTTATAATATAGACGGGCTCCAATTTCCTCTCTAGGTGTAATATATAGTGTAATGTCATATTAGCTCTGCAAGTTTTTATTCATTTCTTGCATTTTTTCGGCCAATTCAAAAAACATACTGCCTAAACAACATTTTTAAATTGCCAAATACAATATTTTTCGAAAGCAAATGGGCAGTAGTTTAGACTGTAAATAAGCTTCACAAAAGACCTTACAATATAATAATACTTTAGAGATTAATTTAAAATAAGGTGGTGAACTTTTAAATGTATAATCAGACAGAATACCCCTATATAAATGATGATCAGCAATTGGAGCGTCAATTTCCAAGCTTACCGGTGCCCTCGTTTCCGGGACCATCAGGTTTACCGGGCTTACCAGGACCTGGGTTTCCGGGACCATCAGGTTTACCGGGCTTACCAGGACCTGGGTTTCCGGGACCATCAGGTTTACCGGGCTTACCAGGACCTGGGTTTCCGGGACCATCAGGTTTTCCAGGTCTACCCGGATCACAAATTCCACAAGCTCCAACTTCTCCTCCTCCACCATTTATTCCTCAACAAGCAGTTGCTTCACCATTTGCTGTTGATCCAGGAGCAATAAGGTTGTGCCTGTTTCGTAATACTTTTATATGGCTCAGCAATGGTGAAGGATTTTGGTTTTATCCCATTTTCGTAGGTCCAAGATCTGTTGCTGGTTTCAGATGGAATGGTATATCCTGGATGATTTTTGGTATTGATACAAGGAGAATTATTTCGTTTACGTGTTTTTAAAAACTATGTGAACAAGAAAAACGTTTAGCTCGTAAATCTGTTAACGGTGAAAGGCACTGCGATTATTTATGAAAATGTCCTATGATATTAAATAAAAAGGAAGTTCTTTCTCACATTCGATAGTGATGCCGTTAACTGGTATCACTTTTTATAATTCAACCATAATATTGTGATGATTCTCACTAAACTAATGAAGATGGTGGATGAAATCGATTTTAAACGTTGCTTAGTTGATTTTACCGGACTAAAATAAGGCTTCATTAAATACATTCTTTGAATGTCAAAAACATTTTAAGATTTATAATCAAAAACTCTTGCTGACCAATTTTACTGACCTGAAGAAAGCTGAAATGTGATGTTATTTATTTCTTTAATTACTATAGCAAATAAAGGTATTTAATATTTTTATATCGAATACATATAATGCATTATATTGCTTTTAATATTTTCCGCAGTTCCAAAAACAACACAACATTACAAAACAGCGTAATTACACAAACGGGAGCTTAGTTGAAGAAGGAAATTTCAATAGGCATCTAGAACTAATATGAAACATATTTATATACATTAGTTTAGAAAAAGGAAGGTTTTAATGATAAATTACGAGATTATAAAAGCGAGTTCGGATAATGTAGAAACACTTACAAACCTAATGCAATTCTACATTTATGACTTTTCAGAGTTTATTGAAGCACATGTTGGAGAAAATGGGAGATTTGATGATTATCCTTTAAACAATTATTGGACAGAAGATAATCACTTCCCATATTTAGTTAGATTCAACGGAAATTACGCAGGTTTTGTCTTAGTTAAGTGGATAAAAACGGAAACTATATCATATTTTTCAATTGCCGAATTTTTTATTATGAAAAAGTATCGAAGATCTGGACTGGGTAAATCTGTTGCTAAAGATATATTTCGCTTACACAAGGGCAATTGGGTAGTTTTCCAAATGGAAAAAAATGAACGAGCACAATTATTTTGGAGGAATGTAATAAAAGAATACACGGGCGGACGATTTACTGAACGAGTAGAGGAAGGAAAAAGAATATTCCAGGAATTTTCCAGTTGAATGAAATCAATTAAAATGTTACACATTGTGAAATTTTCTACTTAAACGATGAACTGATGCCTTTTGATAATGTGACAGGTCTATAAGCTAAAAGAAACGCGGGCGTCTCTGTAATAAATAGGAACGCTTTTTCACTAACGGTGGAGGATAGTTGTATAATGCTTGCAAAAAAGGGATTGAAGATATGAAAGTAATAATTCATAATGTTTTTGTAATAATCGGTGTAATCATCAGTCTTATAGTTGCAACTTTTTTAGGTATCTTTAGTCAAGATATATCTTATTATTTTAATGAACAGTTTCCAACAATTAAGTTAACAACAGCTATAACTATCGTAACTTTCCTTAGTATTGGATTATATATAATTATCCTCATTTTAATATCTATTTTAAAAAAAACTAACAAAGTATACCTTATTGCGTTTGTCTTAATAGGACTTCCGATTTCTATATGGTCATTTTTTGTTTGGGCGATGTGGATGGGTTAATTTAATAAAATCTTTTGTACTAACGGGTAGCGATAATTCTAGAAGCATTATCGCTTATTTTTGTTGAAGTTATTGTACTAACGGAGTAGTTTAGTGAAAGAAGGAAAATTCAGAATACAGATAGAAAAAATTAGGAGGTATGAAATTTGAAGATCCAAAAAATAGATCATGTGGGTGTAATCGTAAATGATCTCTCTGCCGCTAAAGAGTTTTTTCTCGATTTTGGACTTGAAGTGAAAGGGGAATGGGAAATGGAAGGAGAGTTGATGGGATATGCAGTTGGGCTTAATGACGCTAAAGTAGCGTGTGTAGGATTGGGAACGCCAGACGGTCAGACATGGATAGAGCTAATCAAATTTTATTCACCTTCAGATGAAAAAGATATTCAGCAAACCTTTGCAAATACACTGGGTATCCGACATATTGCATTTACTGTTGAAGATATTGAAGCTGTTGTTGCTAAATTGAAAAAGAAGGGTACGGAAATCTTTAGTGAGATACAGCAATATGAAGAAAGTTATAAATTATGCTACGCTCGTGGTCCAGAGGGAATTATTTTGGAGTTGGCTGAGGAAATCAAATAAGTAATATTAATTAAAATTGTACGGCTCTTTGTTACTTTTTATTTTTTTAGTTTGTGTAAAAATGTACTTAAACAAACGGGTGCTAAAGTTGAAGAGCCAGTATTTTATTTCGACGGCTTTCTTCATGTGCTAACGATGCAGGTTAGCTGAAAAAGGATTAAGTAAGCTGACCCCCATTTGGAAAATGCATCACCGCTTGGGGGGTCAGAGTCTGATCTATTTTCGTTTAGGCTCCTGGATAGATACATGCTTGGGACGTTTTGGATATAATGCCTTGCCTGAATCGTCAGGTCCAGTAAGGTCATTTCGTTGATCTAGTACCTTTCCAGTATACTCAATAGGATTTTGTTTTGTCATGGTTACCACCTCCATTAATAGGATTGGTAAAAATTCAGCTCCAATGACAGGTAATTTTTCCATGGTGAGTTAAAACTTATTTTTTTCTTTCGATTACGTTGCATAGTGAAAAGGACAGAATCTTTGAATTCAAAGGTAGATTAAGGAACTGTTAAGTTTACATAGAGTTGTTCCGTTAAAGGGCCATTTAATGGAGGAAGAATATCAAGAAAAATTGAATACTTATGGTAATGACAGTATGGTGTTTGTGTGTGATCGTACTTAAACTAACGGGCAGGTTTATTTAAGAAGATGTTTAGATGAGCTATTTAATTCGGGCATATAACTTTAAAGAAAAGTTTGTCTTTTCGAAAGATTGGAGATGGTCAATATAGCAACCCTTCATTTAATGGTTGGTCTTCCGTGCAGTGGTAAAACTACACTTGCACGTGCACTTGAAAAGAAATATTCAGCACTGCGTCTGACTCCTGATGAATGGCACATCCGTTTATTCGGGCATGATTATGGGGAGAACATGACGGAATCAGATGAAGCTAAGCACGATGCTAGACATGATACAGTGGAATCTCTTATGTGGGACCTTGCAGCTAGAGTTTTAGTTCTAAACATTGATGTTATCCTCGATTTTGGATGTTGGGTTCGAAGTCAACGAGACGAGTTTCGTTCTCGAGCAAAGGACCTAGGAGCTGAATTTAAAATTCATTTTGTTGATGTATCTGAAGAGTTATTGTTTGAACGTCTAAAGACTAGAAATAAACAGAATCCAGATGGGACTTTTTTAATACCTGAAGCTAAACTTAAAGAGTGGATACAAATCTTTGAGCCACCTTCTTCAGCGGAACTTGAATAATTCTATACTTACAACTAAACAAGCTATTAGAAGTTCTTTTCTTGTTGTATTAACGGGGGCGATAATTCAAGAAGGTTTATCGCTTATTTTTGTTGAAGTTATTGTACTAACGGAGCAGGATAGTTTATTCGATTCACGAATATGTAAAACAAATATATCAATTCTGAAAGGTAGGACAATATTATGAATGATAATTTACAAGGAGATTTGGTGATTTCAAAAATAGCGGGAGAGCTCGTCACCGAGACCTTCGAGTACGACGGTGGACGGCAGGTCACGGTGTACGTGCCGCCGGATCCGACCGAGGCAGTCGTGTTCGCCGGTGACGGTCAGCTGATCTCGCAATGGGGCGGGTACCTCGAGGCCGCCGACGTACCGCCCACGATGATCGTCGGTGTCTACCGGACGGCCAATGAGGATGAGATGGTGCGCATCCATGAGTACTCACCGCCGTTCGACCAGGAACGGTTCGCGGCACACGAGAGGTTCTTCGTCGAGGACGTCCGCCGATGGGTGCGGTCGCGCTTCGGTGTCGCGCTGCCCGCCGAGCGAACTGCGGTGTGCGGCGTGTCGGCGAGTGGAGAGTTCTCACTCGCCATGGGGCTTCGGCATCCTGACATCTTCGGTGCGGTCTTCTCCGCGTCGCCAGGCGGGGGCTACCGACCGCCAACCATGATGCCAAGCCCGCTACCGCGCGCCTACCTCGTCGCCGGCACACTGGAGCCGTTCTTCCTCGAGAACGCGACCCGGTGGGCCTCCGCACTGCGCGATGCGAGCGCGGACGTCGTGATGACGGAGCGGGTCGGGAATCACGGCGACCCGTTTTGGGCAGGCGAGTTCCCGCTGATGGTTGCTTGGGCGTTTGGACGCTAAAACATCGCGGTCGAAGGCCAAGGATGCGTGACACCAAGCCCGACGTCTCTAGGACCTTGGCGTTCACCGGGCATCTCGGGCATCGGTTGCTAAGCCATCAAGTGCCGTCTGCAGGAATGCGTCGCGGCGTTCGGTTATCCCCGCTGCATCGAGTGGGCCGCCGTCCTCAACGAACCGGGAAAGCCACGTAACTCGGTAGACGTGTTGACCGCGGCGATGGCATCCCGATAGCAGACCGATCCTGAAGAACAGGTAAAATCATTATGCTAACGGACAGTTTAGTTCAAGAGAGGTTTTTAACTTGTATTCCACAATCGGGCCATATTGTTGAACAAGGTGAAATGGAGGACTTTTTATGTGGAAAAAAACGGAGCTAAAAAGAGCAATTGATTTTTTTATCCAAGGTGAGTTTTACTGTAGTCGCCAACCTACGACCCAATTATATGATTACGATTCTATAAAACATCTTGCTCTTGGTACAAATGTTGACGGCAGAACTGACGAGTTTTCGTTTATAATTCAAATCCTGCTCACGTTATTGAAATCATAAATAAACAAGACACCAAAGAAGACTATTGGCTTACAGTGTTTTCTGATGAAAAACCGTATAGTTATGATGCGGAGGGATATACCATCAAAAGTACAGAGTTTCTTATGATGTTAAATCTGGATAGCTGGTCTATTGAAACAGAAAAAAAGATCATCAAACGTGTCAAAACAGAGGAGGAGGCTCGACGTATCAATCATTTTTTTGATAAGGCTGCTATCGATCTAATAAAATTAGATGATCCAAATCTGCATTTTTATGTTGGTGAGGTGAATGGGCATCCTGCATCATATGGACGCTATTTACTATTAGATAAAACGGTATGTTTTTTGAGCGATGTATTTACTTCGAAAATTCATAGGGGTAAAGGAATAGCCAAAGCACTTTGCCGAAAAATGCTTATTGATGCCAAGCAGGAAGGCGCTGCCAAAAGTGTACTTGCTTCTAGTCAAACAGGGCATCCTTTATATCTAAAATTGGGTTATCGAGATGTAACAAAAATGTGGGTGCTTAAGAAGCAACTCTAAACAAAAGGGCGCGATTGTTTAATAAAACTCAGAATATCTTATCGACTTTATTGCTATATTTTTTAGTATAAAGTAATATTTACCATCAAAAATTAAACAACTATATTTTTAACTCCGTCCTAAATTTTGACGGGGTTATGATTGTTTCTGCCTTTAAAAAATTTTGTTGCCAAAGAATTGGTTAAGAAAGCAGGGTGAACAAGATATTAAAAAATGACTTTGATGACGATGAAATCATTAACCATCTAGCTATTTTTTCAAGTGATCAGAAAGGTGAAATTCTCATGATGAATGATGTATTAGGTTCAAGTGGTACTAATATAGGAATTTATGGTTATGCCATCTATGGGGTTCATTTATACTCTATTATGACTCACTGTAAAGAACGATTAGAAGGCACGAAGCTAATACTAGAAGATTATAAACTCTATTTACAAACTAACGGTCCGTATGTAATAGTCAGTGTATTCGAAATATTGATACCACCACTCCGGAGGGTTGACTTTGAAGCAAGATGAACGAAGATTGAAACAACAAGGCTTCTGCTTGAAACGAGTAAAGAGCTGATACGGGAAAAAGGATGCGATTCGATTACGCTGAAGGACATCATGGAAAGAACGGGCTTGTCAAAGGGGGCTAGTTTCCACTATGTGAAGAGCAAAGACGAACTTTTTGTGTGGGTGCTACAGGAACGGCTGGAAGAGACGAATGAACTTTTTATGAACGAAGTGGAGCAAGGACGCCGATCATTTGATGAGCCATATCAAAAAATATTTGAAAGTATTTCGGCTTATGTAGATGCGGACGTAACGAACAATGTGTTGATGTATTTGCTTGGATAAGAGGAGCAGCCGGTTATCGAAGAAGCGCTCAAGCGGTATTATGAGCGTTCTGTATTCCAGACAGTGGATCGAGACCGGTCAAAGGCATGGAGTTATTTCGGAATCGGTCGATTCAGGCAAAACAGCCGAAATGTTCGTTCTTCTGATAATCGTTTTGCGTGTCCGATCCACGATTCCATCTGTTCCGGCTGTTTTTAGGGCCCAAGAATTCTCGTCGTTTATTATCGGTATCTTAAAATCCCGGTAAAGGGAGCGGAAGGAATGATCAGTATGAGCTTGTGGTTAACATTGCATCTGATTGGAGTCGTATTATTCGTTGGAAATATCATTACGGCAGCCTTATGTAAGATGAGGGCGGATTTGACGAAAAATTCGGTTGAAATCCATAGTGCAGTCAAAAACATCCTCTGCCGATTATATATTTACGATCCCGGGTCTTGCCCTCATCATCGTCTCTGGCAGTTTAATGGCTGTACGCGCGGGAATGCCAATGTCGGGGTTTAACTGGCTTATATTGTCGCTCATATTATTAGCCGTAACCGGGATCATCTGGGCCGTTATTCTTATTCCGCTGCAGCTTAAAATGATCCGATACAGCGCGCAATGCATCGAAAGCGACGCTATCTCCAAGGCATATCAGGATGTTTCTCGCTCGTGGGCCGTCTTCGGAACCGCTGCTACGCTGCTGGCGCTCGTCATTTTATACCTTATGGTAACGAAAGGTTTCTAAAAGGGAGGGATCGAGATGGTACCATTTTATGTGCTTGTCGCCGCTTTTCTGCTGTTCAAGGCTATTGGCTTGATTGGAGTATCCTATTTCGAAGGCTGGCATACCTCGCTTCAAGTGGCGGTTACCGTCATGCTGCTGATTACCGCATCCGCTCATTGGGGGACAAGGCGCCCTGATTTAATCCGTATGGTTCCGCCGGCTTTTCCTAGACCGGATTGGATCGTGACGGCTACCGGAGTGCTTGAAATTGTCGGAGCTGTCGGCATTCTGTTTCAGGCCACCTCCAAGGCGGCGTCTTTAGGATTGGCGGTGCTGCTGTTGGCAATGTTCCCCGCAAATTTGCGGGCGGCCAGAGAAAAATTAACGATCGGGGGGAGGCCTGTACCTAAGCTGATTCCCCGAACTGTGCTTCAGATCGTTTTTCTTACGGCCGTCCTCTTGGCAGGTTGAACCTCTTGCATGAAAGAACCGACTTTCTCTACAACAGCCAAACACCACTTCCCTCAATTTTTAATAATTTATTTAAATACTCTTAAGAAAATGATAGTAAGTAATTTTGAAAACATGAAGATTAATCATATAGTGCAACTTGGTGAAGGCTGGATGAGTCGTGCCTATCTGATCAATCATGAGGCCGTATTTCGATTTTCAAAGGAAAAAGACGGAGCCATGGATACAGAAAAAGAAATAAAGGCGTTACCAAACCTGAAAAACATATTTCTCTAAACATACCGGAGTTTATTTATTGTGGGAAACAAGATAATGGCTATCCTTTTGTCGGCTACAGATTCTGATTGCATTATTTTTAAGTGTCAGCATACAGAAAATATTGGGTCATCAGCTTCCCCAATGGCTCCGGGTAGTAACTGGCAGGGTAGAGTTAGTTGGCGTCGCGGGATTGATTATTGGCTTTTGGATTGGTCATAGCAGGGTTATGGTTTGCAGTTACTATGCTGGATGGATTGATCACGCATAATAGAGTAAAGAATTCGTTCAGTAAAATCACACCTGCGTTCGTATAGAGGTTCTTTCTATTAAATTGAGCATACTTAACTTTTCTGAATTACAGAGCATCCTTTCATAAAAAGCGAAAATCTTGGGGGGATATTTTTTAGGCACAAGTATTTGCTCTTTATAATGCACGATGAATATCATGCTCTATCCGACATGTTTTCCTTGATGAACAATTGTTTAGTAAGTTAAACAATCTGGCCCGATTGTGAAGGAAGAAAGGTTAGAATGTATAAATCTTTAAAATCCAACTGTAAAGGTCATTTAAATTAACACTAATATAATAACTTTTTCTTAGATTTTAAACCTTTTAATAATAATGTTTTGATGTATTTTTCGTCGGAATTTTCAAGAATATCATCAAGCACTTTTTCATCCACTATGATTTGATACGATTCAAGGCAACACCATGCTGCAAATTTACTAAGAGCATCGACATCGTTTTTTTTCATTTTTCTCAAAGAATTTACCTCCTAGTATGTAATCACTTAAAGTATTGCCATAAAAACTATAAATCAACGCAAGAGTCTAACGGAATTGGGATCCTGATCTTTGGAATATTAGTTGTCACATATCCAAGGATTGCAGGTCCATATGATTTAGGATTGCTTCGAGCTCTTGGTGTTGCAACTACAGGAATGGGGTTTTTCAGTACCGTGATAACTCTTACGTCGTACAGAAGAAAAGAAAGATGGGCGTGGCTTACACTCTGGTATTATCCCACCTTTTGGACTTTGCACTTGGTTGGCGGACTGCCGCCAGGGAATGATCATATCAATCAAGTTGTTTTCATTGTTGTATCACTCCTGGGATTGAATGCTACCTTTTAGATATTTCTTCCCACGAGAAACCGTCTAACCTTGATGGTTAAAAAACGGGATTGCTAAGGCGATCCCGTTTTCTTATTGTACTAACGGGGGCGTTAATCAAAGAAGGATTAACGCTTTTTTTGTAGAAGTTATTAAACTAACGGACAGAATGGCACAAGAAGAAAATGGTTTATAATCAAGAATATAGTAATTGAAATTTGAATGGATAAAGAGGGGTTTTAAAAAGATGAACAAAGGGAAAATCATATTTTTAAACGGTGTAACTAGTTCTGGAAAAACATCCATAGTTGATGCTATTCAGTTAAAATCGGAAGACTTTTTTTATGTTCTTGCAATTGATCTTTTTGAACAAATGATAGGTGATAAGTATCTTCGTGAAAATTATTGGAAGTATATAAGTGAAACAAATATTATGATGTATTATAGCGCCAAATTATTTTCTGATCATGGTAAAAATGTACTTATTGACGGAATAATGCTGGAAAGGCCTGAAATTGAACCTCATTATGAAAAAGTAAATGACATTTTTGCTGGATATCCCTTACATATTGTTGAAGTGTTTTGCCCTTTGGAAATTTGCCGCCAAAGAAATATTGAACGTGGAGATAGAACCGAGGATCTATCAGATTGGCAAAGCAAAATTATGGCAAAAGATATACCATACAATTATACTGTCAACACACATTTAAATTCTCCAGAGGAATGTGCAGATTCTATTCTAAAAGGTTTGTTTGGCAAATCCGAAGTTTAGCGTATACGAAGTACCTTTATGCGGTTACTGCCGAAAAGCAATGTTATGTCTACTATCAAAGTTGATATAATCAAGAAAGCTATTCATAGTTATTTGCAGAAGAAACCACCCCGATCTGCCCGATCATTAAGGGTGGCTTTTTCTTTTCAATGGGAGCCAAATAATGAGATAGAACAGGTTGATTTTTTTGCAAGAAGTGATTTGCCTTCACAACTTCATCCTTGGAATGTTAAAAGGATTGAAGATGCATTTAACAATAAAGTAGCAAATTTACATATTTTTAACTAGTGATATTTAGAGCATCTTATATCTGTTAATGGATGCAAGAGTTAAAGAAGGGTTGCAGCAGCGCCCTTTTCTTCTTGTGAAAGGGCAGTATAGTTGAAGAGTGTTGTTTAACTTGTGTTCAACAATCGGACAAAAATAAATTAAGAAGGTAGACTCATTATAATTAAAGTGGATATGCACTAATGAAAAATATTTTTGATCATATGTATACAGCACAAATTTTAAAGCGTATTGACAAATTGAGTCCAAATTCACAACCACAATGGGGAAAAATGGATGTTTCCCAAATGCTAGCGCATTGTTCATCTTTCCAAGACATTGCAATGGGAAATTCTTTTCCACCAAGGAGTTGGTTAGGAATAATAGTAGGGAGGTTTGCAAAACAAATCATTTACAATGACAAGACATTGCCCCATAATATGTCTACTATTCCAACCATTTTAATTGCAGATGATAGAGAATTTGACACAGAAAAAGAAAAGCTTAAACAAAAAATTATCACATTCCAAAATAACGGACCAGAGAAGTGCACAACTCATCCGCATCCTTTTTTTGGAAAACTTACTTCTGAGCAATGGGGTAAAGGAATATACAAGCACCTTGACCATCATCTTAAACAATTTGAAGTTTAAACATCGAAAAACAAAATGAAACGATGTGTATCGTTAGTTGAAGAAAGTATCTCTAAGCCTAATTACTATTCTCTTTCATAAGATGAACAATGCTTTGATTTATTCTCAATTACTATTTGAAGCAATCAACACTATGTCTTTTTATAATCTTTTGTTTTGCCTTAAACGGGCGCAATTGTTGAATAAGACATGTACTTATGATCTTCAACAATCGGGCGCTTTAATGGAGCAAGGTTCACAAAAATGTTTCTTTATAGTCTTGAAATAACGGTAAAACAATGGGATGAAGGGGGAGGAGACGTTCTTTTTTCCCTTTTCCTCGAACTTAAATCGTTTGATTTTCTAAATTAACTTGCTCCCATGTTAAATCCACTAATTCTTGACGTCGCATTCCTGCTGTTGAGAGTAGTTTTAACATTAATTCATTCCTAATTCTTTGCGGACGCGGATCATGCTCTAAATAAGTAAATAATTTGTGAAGCTCCTGTAATGTCATATATATAGGTAATTTCTTATCAACTTTAGGTGATTGGATTCCTGCTGTGAAACCAGACTTCACGTAGTTTTCTTTCAAACAATATTTACTAAATGATTTTAAACACGAAATACGGCGTTGTAGCGTCCTTGGCTTAATATTATGATTAATGACCTGATCTTGCACAAAACGACGCACACTAGACGATGTAAGTTCATATAAATCCAAAGATCGGTCGTTAGCAGTTATAAAATCACTGTAAAACTATTCATCGAACGCGTAACTCGTTAACGTGTTCGATGAATAGTTTTTCTCAACTTGTAAATACATAAGATAATCATCCGTAGCTTGAATGTAATTCATAATTATCAGACCTCCTGGGAATTATTCAGTCCAGCCCTAGAAATTATGTTCGAAACCATTTATTATGAGAACATACCGAATTATAAGAAGAACCCTAAGAGTTACGAGAACCAGCTTTGAATATTATAGTCAACTTGAGCCTAGGTAGGGGACTATAATGAATCTTATGGGAACTTGAGGTTGCGATCCCTTGTTACTATTATGTTTTATTCTAGTTTACATAATATATATTATGAGAAGTTAAATGAATAAAACGAATTTTGTCTCATATCAAAAGTATACTTTTGATAATGAGACAAAATTTAATTTTTTATAGGTTTTAAAATATCTTGGAAAAAAACTATTAAGTTATTTTGCTGTTCACTTAACATTTTTTGTTTCCGATCAACTAAATATTATTATTTGTCGGTCTTCAACCATATTTATAACTTATTTTCAATCTCGATAGTCTTTTTCATCCGCCTAGGATTTTTTTATAAGAATCATCCTAGTTCCTAATTATTAGCTTTAGAATTTCATCAATATATTAGCCAGAGCTCTCTAGAGCATTTTGATTAGGAAATTAAATCGGATTGGCGTAGCATTATAAAATCTACCAAATGCCTTTTCAGCATTCCAGGCGCGGTACGAAGGCAAATCTTCCGTACTCATCGTTGTTAGTCATATCAATTCTCCTTGTAACATAAACATCCCCCCTTCCATCTAACCTTTTCTTCTAGAATTATTTATATGATAATAAACAGGAAATTCCCGAACATTATGGCAACGAAGCGAAAAAACATCAATTGCCATCCAATGACCAACTAATGTACGCCGAATTTGCGTCATTTTTCCTTTTAACGACTAAGGTTTTGTGTTCCGTAGTAGATAATTGAGCATTTTCAAATAACTCAATTTCATTTGAAGAGGAAACGATACTGACATTATTTTTGACTTTGATTGTAAAATAATCTAGTAGGCCGGGTGGTTTGGATTTATATCCGGAAATCTTTGAAAAATCAAGATAACAGCCAGATGAATCCGCTTTCAACGATACCTCTGATTGATAAACCACTTGACTGAATCCTTCTGCCGTGTTGGCAGCTAACATCGTGTCGAATCGTTGTTGATACGGTTCTAGGAATTTAACCCAACGGCTGACCACTTCTCCGTTTCGCTCGGGGTTGGAATGGAGCAAATTTGGCCAGTGCATGCCACAAATCGGACCGTTTATTTTACCGCTTACTTCCGGATCGAGCACATTCCATAAATATAGGTCCATTCCGCGATTTACCGCAATTAAAGATCCGTCAAATCCGAAGAGTTCCGATTCCGGTTGCTTCGACCTAGGCATTCCTTCAAACGGAAGAGAATGATACTTCACGCCGAATTGCTCAAGAATGAATGCAAGCCCTTCTTCCCCTGCACCATAATGGTGTTGATGTGCGGTGGCTACGAATGATTCTGGAAAAGGTCCGAGATCGTTTTCTTTTAGTATTGCAGCGAATGCCTCCAAGTGTGCTATTACGCTTTCTCTTGGTCTCATGTTTCCGTGTACGTCATGCCATTCCGCCCTCTCCATAACGCCCCCGTTACCCCAATATTCATGACCGATACCGTGCAAGCCCACTTCAATAAAACGGTTCTCGTTTCGAATGATAGCTGCCGCCTCTTTTAAGAGTGGAGAAGATTTCCATGGATTTCTCCATTGTTCACCCAAATATGTTGCGTCAGGCAGTGTTCTTAGGCGGTCGGTCAAGTCCCACTCACATAAAATGAATGAAGCCTGCGGACGCATGCCTAGCCGTTTGCCAAGTTCGGCGATCGCTGCATAATCCAATGGATGATGGTTCCGATTTATATCTGATCTCCACGGCCCGTTCTCACTGACGCTAGAACTGCCTGTCCACCATCCGGCATCATCTATTACCACTTGTATTGCAAGAGGAATACTTATCAAATTCATGCAATCAGCTCCTTCCATGTTCTATTCCCATGATTTTAGTAACGATTGAACTTCTCCTTGCTTTTTTTGGTAATATGCTGGACCACTATAAAGATCGTCAAATAACAGAAATCCTGCAGCTGAACGCATCTGTTTACCTGACAAAACATGCCCTTTGATTGCACGCTGCAATGAAGTCTCTTCCGGTAAAGTATGCAAATCTTCCGGCTTGGATACAAATACAGTTTCAAATACTGAATCATCATCAACAATTCGGTACAAATAAAAATCGCGCTGGAATTTCACCAAATTGGAATCCTCAGGTAGAATCTTCTGTAAAAGTGGATCAAACATCCAAGTATGACATATAAAACCCTTAAACTGTTGTTTAGGAAACAGCTTAGGATATGTTGCTAATGCGCTTCGATAAGATTCATCCAGCCGGTCATATTCCAATTTACCTCCGCGTGGAATATGGACATCCAGCATGGTATCCCCCTGTATTAACACTGCTTCCCATTCTGCTAAAGATAATTTTACAGTTTTCGGCAGAACCTTACCTAGTGGGGTTATAGGGCACCCTTTTGTAAAATCTGCATTATCAGTTAATCTCCCTCCTTCCTCTAATGCAATCACCTTTCTCGTATTCTTGTGACGGTAAACGCTGATACGCAGATCATATTTTTCAGGCATGAATTGCAGGCGGCCAATGCGGAAGAGCCTACCCTGAAAATGATTTAATAACCAACCGAGAAGGAAATTTTCGATTCCCCAGACACCTGTTCGTTTTCTCGATTCTTCCATAATGATTCCGATATCGGATAAGGTATCAAAAAGGATAGATTCCGTTAGGCCACGCATCTTATAGTTCTCTCTCAACCATGGCAGATTGGAAACTGCAACAATTAACGGAAACATCTGTGCCACAGCGCCCATTGCCACCTCTGGTAATGGCCAGCTTGCTACGTCATAAGCGTCCGAAGGACTAATTTCTTCATAAAGCAGGCATTTCCAAAGCCACGCAAGAGTGATCAAATCCTCCCTTCCTCTAATGAGCTCCAAAGCATGATAAAAAGCAGCTGATTTCTCTTCATTTAACTTGAAATATGGATTGGCCTCTGAAATATATTGATTACTTAAAAAATACAGCTGCTGATCACCTTTATATAAAGCTATTGCATTTTCCCAGTTTTTCCCCCACTCTTCCGGAGGATTTTGAATATGTAGTAAGGCCATCAACTCATGAAAGCTTTGTATGAGTCGAGTGTTTTTTTGATTTGGTTGCAACATGACATCAACACCTTAATTTCTTTATTTACGGCGAGGCTTAGCTTGATTAAATTTCATTTTGTATTTAGACTATCAATTCTATATTACAACTCCCATTTTAAACCAACTGCTCTAAAAAGAAAACCTCAAAATTTCGAGTTTACCGACAAATTAGAATTATTTGTAAAATGCGTAAAAGGAAGAATAAAATTTAAAATATTAAGAAGCCCAATTTCTCGGTATTAAAATTGAGAATTTGGGCTTTCTTCGTTTTTTATATCATTGAGAAATTTCATTAACTCATTTTCAAAATGTTTTCATTTCACTTAAAGTTTTTTTTCTCAACCAGGGCAATTTAATTATTCCTCTCAAGACATTGATAAACCGCCATCATATCTCGTTTATTCAACTCACGAATACGATTGAAAATTGGTATATCAGCAACAGCCTCATTATATAAGCTTTCATCAATAACATCACTAACATTACCAGTAAGCCATGCTGCTATCTCTATGCCTTCGACAACTTCTTCAAGTCCCTCATCATTGATACCACTTGCATTACAACTCACACAAGGTATCGTTAATTTAAATACACCATCATGTAGATTATCTTCTGTAATGACCTTCTTTCCTTTACAGAATGGACATGGATGACTTTTTTTAATCTTATTAATTTGGGTGACAATTTTTTTATAGCCAAAGGCTTCATAAACATACGTTAGTTTTTTGTATTTTCCATTAGTGAAATACTTGTCAATGATGGTTTCTCTCGTTTCAATGATATTGGCAAAATCACAGATGGTGATCCGATTATTCATGCTGATTGATTCAATATTGCTGCTTATACTGCCCCAAAATGGCAGGACATTTTGTAAAACCATTTCATAACCAACAAAGCTTGCTAGTTCCAGTTCAAGCATTTTCAGTGCGACTTGTGTTTCCCAAGGCAACTGGGAGACATCTTTCGTCAAGGTTATATCGCCGCCAACAATAGATTTCAATTTTACCAATTCCGGTAACTTGCCTACTGTTTTCATAACTTGATCAAGAGGCTGATGAATAATCTCTCGAATATCCGTGTCTCCAAATGTTAGTTTTTTATGATGGCTTAGCACGGTTCCTTCACAAATCGGACAGGTAATCATCTCTTTTGATGCTTTCATATGCTCTTTAATCATTGATTTTGAAATAGACATATAACGCCCAATGATTATATTAAAACCTTCCCATGTTCTCCGTGTCTTGCCTTCTTTATCGTAGAATGACTCTTCCCAATACCCGTATAAAAAGGTATGCTTCTCTTCATCTGTCATCTCATTATAGCTTTTACTAATATCGTGACCGAGCTCATTCTTGATCTCATCAAAAAGAAATTGCAATTTCGGATATTGATAATATTTTAATACCTCCATCACGTCTTGATGCAGTAGGCCGTCCCAGAATGGAACGGTTTTGTCTTGAATAACAACATCTATATCAAATTTTTCAATCATCCGACGACCAGAACAGTATTGACAATGATTTTCTTGATTATAGAAATCGAAGCTTCTTGTATCTTTATTGGTTGGATGGGCAGCCACAATATGGTTGATCAATCCACCTATCTCATAGAGAAAACTATATTGACTATACAAATGCCTTTCAAGATCGATAGCAATGACGGGTGCAATCGCATCTGATTCGTATTCACCATAAATCAGACGGGCCATTGATGATAAGCTTTTTAAGATGCCCCCCTTATATACGTTTTCCGCATGTTTAAAGTAGTCAATATGATTTTCTTCTAAGTAGTGAATACCCTTTTGCTGCTGGAGCGTGGAAGAAATAGGCGCTAGAGCCACGGTATCTTCCCTATTCTTTAATTGAAAATAGTCATCATGACTGACAACCTCAAGATACTCGACAGGTGCAATCCTTCTTTTACCAAAATCAACGATAAAATCAGAACTTTCCAGCATATAGTCATTATGTTCAATCATTATGATAGAAACTGATTCATCTTGCAGAATGTCCCTGACACTATCAATGAATTGGTTTAAAATATTTTGTGATAAACCTTTTGAAGGTTCGTCAAAAATAAACAGCGTATGTGGTTTTCTTGATTTCGCAAACAGCTCCGAAACTAAATGAACACATTGAAATTCACCAGTTGATAATGTTTGTGTTTTTCTTTCTAATGTCAAATAACCAAGTCCAAGTTTGATTAATAGGTTCAAGCGTTTATAAGCGATGTCTTCACTTGGAAGTTCATCAATAATATCTTCAATCGAGCGCTGAAAAATATCATCAATTTCGTCACTGTATTTGTTGAGTTTCTGTTTGATATCAAGAAAAGTTGCAACGGTTGACCGACTGGTAATAGATTGGTTTCGATCTTGACCTACCATAACCAGTTTATCTTTTGGAAATCGTTTCAGAAAATCTTTGGCTATACATTCATTGACAAGTGTAGATTTACCACATCCAGACTCACCCGTAACGGTTACAAGTCTATTTTTCGGAATCTGAAATTCAGCCATTTGAATATTACGGCAATATAGATCATGAAATTGATAGTATTCTGCTGGCATTGCCTGATTTCGTTCCCAATGAATTGGCCTGGGACGCGGTGATTCTTCCACAATTTTTCCGCCATATTTCCCACTGCCAGGTCCAAAGAACAATTGCTCATCCGTTGTATCGAGCACTGTGTCAGAATGATCAATAAGCCAAATTTGATTCTTATAGCCTAATTGTTTAATCTGTTCTAATATTTTCAACAATGTTTGGTGATCAAGACCCACTGAGATTTCATCAATAATAATCACGGTATTTTCACTTGCTGCCATGAATTCTGCCAAGTAAAGTCTTGTTAATTCTCCACCTGACAATGTACCCATAATGCGATTTAATGTTAAGTAACCAATATTCATATTAATAATATTTTTGAGAACATGTTGTTTTGCTTCACTAATATGTAATTCTTCTTTAAGGGAAAGAATCGTCTCAATGTTTAAGTTGTTGATGTCAGAAATACTATGTGGTTGATCCAATAACTCTATCTTATATTGCTCAACTTCCGGACTATAGCGCCTGCCCTCACACTTTTTACATTCTACATTTTTGTTAGTACCACGGCCTTTACAAGCTGGACACCAGCCTAATTCATTATTAAAGGAAAAAACTTCTGGAGAAAGATTAAATTTTTCAGCAAGCATCGCACGAATCTCTTTAAAAACGCCTGTATGTGTGCCAATTGTTGAACGTGGATTGGAAGAAATCGATGATCTTCCGAGAAAAAGTACTAAAGGCATCTCTTCCATCTTAATGGCACTGAAATTGGTTTCCATAATATTTGAAAATAAATACTGATATTCAGCCTTTGGCAATAAGGAAACGAGACGTTTCTTGGATTCTTCACCTATAGTTTGACAAAAAGTTGTTTTACCAGATCCAGACAAACCAGCAATTCCTAACGATTGATCTTCCGGCAAGACGGCATCTAAACGGTTAATATTGTTCGCAATCAATTGATTTATTTTCATTATGAAATCCTTTCATTTTCTAAATTTAGCATTGACATGTTAGGAAAACTTCAGAGGAAAATTATATATTCACTAAGCCAGATTAGGATAATCAGAAGTACATATTGTGATAAGAATTAGATTAGTCCTTCTTAAGCTAAAGCGCCCGTTATTGTAAGTACAATATTTCACTAACCTCTTTGTAATTACCTGTTTATTGAAAAATATCGTTTTCCATTAAATCTTTTTGTAATCTTCTACTATTGTCCAAATAGTATTAAGTGCTTCTTTAGCTTTCATTTTATCAGAATCTTTTTGAACATCATATGTTATCAATGCCTTCCATAGAGCCCATCCTCGTGCTCTATTCCAGGTAGTCTCGTCCAAATTTATTTCATTCTTGAACACTTTTCTACTGGCATTATCAAAAAAAGTCCAGGCTATTGCTGCATCACAAGAGGGATCTCCTACTCCCAAAATACCAAAATCAATGACTGCACAGAGCTTTCCATCTTTAACTAACAAATTCCCTGGTGCTATATCACCGTGTACCCACACAGACTTTGATTCCCATTCAGAATCTAAAGCTAACCGCCATATTTCACTCAATAAACCTCCATCAAAATCCTCTATGTTGTTCTCAATAGCATTTCGGGTTTCATCATTGTAAATAGATAAAGACCCACCTCTATAAAAATTATGCTTACCAGCTAAGGGACCTTCGTTGGTATCGATGGCTTGTAACTCTTTTAAAAATAACCCCAAGTCTTTTGCAATCTGATTAAGGTTTTCAATATTGTTATGAGATAGGGGTTCTCCTTCAAGCCACTTATTGATGGACCAGGACCAGGGATATTCTTCATTCGGATTTCCTTTTGCTATTGGAACAGGAATTGGTAATGTGAGTTTTTCAGCTAAAATCGGAAGCCACTTTTGTTCTTTTTCTACTTGTGGAGCATAGCCTGCTGCACTAGGTAACCTTACACTCATATCATCGCCTAGATGAAATGTTCTATTATCATTTCCACCATTTTTTACAGGTTTGATATATAAATCAGACCATTCTGGATACTGTTCCTTTATTAGTCTTGATATTAAATCTATATTGATAATCATTGTAAAACTCACCCACCCTTTTTCTAATCATAATAGTTATTTTCGTCCCCAACACTTTCAAATCCTTCTTCAAGTAAACTTCCCTTATTGTTCAATAAGAAAAGGCTGCATTTGTAGCAGCCAGATCTTCAAGGAAAGCCCCTTTAAGTGCATTACTAAACGATCTGACCTTTTTAGAAAAAAACACATCCATTAGTCAAAAATACTTTTACACGTTCCAGTACCTATGCCAAGCAATGAAAGGGAAGATATTAAAATTATTAAAAAGCCTAAAAGTATTACTCCACTTTCAAACGAAAAAAGAGAAAACAACTTTAAAGCCTTTTGCTCTCCTTTTGTATTCAAATATAGAAATAGTCTACCTATTGACACAAAAAACAATCCTATCCCAATACCAATAAAATCACACATTGGAACCCCCCGAAAAATAATTTCTCCTCCATAGTCTTTGCATTTAATCTCCAAAAAACAATGTGGCTAATCCTTTGTTAAACTAACCTGTTCGTTAGCTTAATAACTTCAACACAAAAGCGATAATCCTTCTTCGATTAACGCAACCGTTAGTTGAGGAAGAACTTAATTTCTAACCAGTATCGACTTTTATTGTTTAATCATTTGTTCATTGATTAGACGTTCTTTATCGTCCAAATTAAATCTACCGGGTGTCCAACTTGGAAGAATTCCATAACCCCCAATAATTTTTTCTTCTGCTTCGAATATTACTGCTTTCAAATGTTTTCCTTCAACATCTTCTTCTTTTAACTCATAGACATATTGTGTAACTTCTTCTCCTAAATACTCACTCAAAAATGTAAAACCACTCTCTCCATCATTACTAAGCATTTCATTAGGAATATCTAATATAATGCTTTCAACTTCGATAGACTTTTTAATTTCCCAACCTTTGTTTGATAAATATACTTTGTGTTCTTCATTAAGAATTTCTCGACTACAAGCAGAAACAAATAATATCCCAAGAAGTATTAAAAACATTTTCATTTTCATAATTGCACCTCCTGGTTTTAATAATGGTATTGAATTTCAATAAGTTTCAAAGGATTCATCTTATTGAGCTTAGGGAGTTTAAGTGTATATATACACATGAAAAGGTATCCCACTACCCATACTAACTTTGGGAGGTAGGTTATCTTATGAAATTCATCTGGTTGTCAGTATTATTATTGATAGGAAGTCAAAACAATCTTCCTGACAATTTAGTCGTTAGTCATGAAGGAAAAACAATTGCAAATGTTAATCGCGTTTATTTTTCAAACCCATTAATAGATATTCCGCTTATTGATCAAAAAAACTACAATGAATTTATTCAAAAACTAGATAAGACCATCTATAAACCGCCAATAAACGCTTCTCTGGATAACAATGGGAATATTGTTGCTGAAAAAGTAGGGTATAAACTGGACCATGAGGAGTTCACACGTTTGTTTTATACATATTTTTTCAATAAAGGCTCCTCTTACGTAGAAGCTCCCATGCATACAATATTTCCAAACGTGGATAGCGAACTGCTCTCACATATAAGAGTAAATCGAATTGGACAATATGCTACCTATTTTAATTCAAATAACAGAGAGCGTTCTCATAATATTTTACTTGCAAGTGAAGCAATCAATAACCACGTTGTTTTTCCTGGTGAGACTTTTTCCTTTAATAAAGTGGTCGGAAAACGAACGAGGGAAAAGGGCTATAAGCGGGCACCGGTTATCGTTAAGGGTGAATTGTCGGAGGACATTGGTGGTGGAATATGCCAAATTTCTTCAACGTTGTACAATGCAGTAGATAAAGCGGGGTTGACTATTACAGAACGATACTCCCATAGTAAACGAGTTAGCTATGTACCCTCAGGAAGAGACGCCACTGTTAGCTGGTATGGACCCGATTTCCGCTTTACGAACAAATACAACCAGCCTATATTGATTCGATCAAATGTTTACGGTGGAACCGTTAGAATATTGGTGTATTCGTCAGATGCCATTAATAATGAGCCACGAAAAATTCCCAGCGCTTCGTATAAGCTTCCGGAAGAAGCACCTATTGGATCAGAGGTGAATCAGAATCATTAAGTTTTTTCATAAAAACCGGACTAGTGAACTTGGTATGTCCGGTTTTTAGTTTGAATTTATTCTTTTTTCTTCGAGTGTTGTACTTGCTTGTGGTGGATATCGGTGATTTTCTGAACAACCGTTTTCTTTCACAAAAGCCCCCGATAGCATTCCTGTAGATCGTTAATTTTCGACTTTTAAAAAAATTGGGCTCATCCAGTATGATATGAGTATAGACACCACTCTTACTCACAACTTTAGGAAGACCCTACTATGATGTTAGCTTGCCTAACTCTTACAAGTTTAATGAGACTAACAGCAAGCTATTTTACAATTTCTAATTGGTGTATAATAGTGTGAAGAAATTGTATTTTAACGGGGTGGTAATGAAAATGAAGATTTTGTTTGATGAAACTTACACTTCAAATGACGGAAAGCGAACAAGCAGGAATATTTGGTATGGGGATGCTGATATATCTGTTGATGGTGAATATGGAAAAAACATTAATCTTAATGAAGATTTTATGGATAATTTATGCGAAATAATAAAAAATGACTTATCTAAAAATGCAGCAAATAAGCCTACTGAAACTAACTGGTATATTTATGGAAGTGGTGTAACTCAGGACGCTATTGGAGACAATATCGTTCCGTCAATTATGGTTCGTGAGAGGTCTGGCGAGTTTATAACTAATTTTAATATCAGTGACCACGATTTTGCCGTAAATATTGATGCTATTCTGTTGTTTAAGGCGGATTTTGAAAAACGTTTAGCTAGTCATTGAGGAGTAATATCACTATAAGCATTTTCAAACTATTTGAGGGGATGAATTCATAATGAATTCATTCTCCTTTTACTGATGTAGGAACGGAGTTCCCAAGTGCTGCTCACCTTTGTTCGTGGGCTGCTCTAGTTCCGGGACACAATGAGAGTGCCGGGAAAAGGAAGTCTTCCTCGCCCAAAAAAGGAAATAAATATCTCAGGTCTGCACTGACTGAAGAAACCTTCTGTTTAATATTTTTCGAACTGTTCTTAGGAATACTTAAAATAGTCCAATCTTTGTCCTTTATTTGTTTTCCAATATAAAGAATTTGTCCTAAGTGATAACTTATATGAGCCACTTCAGTCTGAATTGCCTGAAGCACACTTAATGGTTGTTGTCTTAAAAAAACAGTTTTATTTAGATCTTCTGCTTTAAGGTTTTCGATTGTATTAAAAAGTAATTTCCACCCTTCTTCCCAGATTTGCATTAGATGTTCTTTGGATTCATTATCATCAAAGAATTCCAAGTCTCTATTTCTATAAGACTTTTCTCCATCAGTAGTTAGAAAATCTACCCAACGTGAGTGCATATTCCCACTTAAATGCTTGATTATTATTGCAATGCTATTGGACTCTTCACTTGGCCTCCAGTGTAATTCGTCTTCTGTTATTTGCTGTATTCCCTTTTCTGCACGTTCTTTAAAGTGTTTAAATTGCCCTATTGCTAATGTAAGGTATTCCTTTTCAAAGTTCCTCAAAAAAATTCCCCCTTAGTTATTCAATATTATCTATATATGAGTTAATTTATTGAATTAAAGCACCCGTTACTTTAAGTGTAAGTTTTACAATCTAGAAAATTCACACTTCAAAAACTTAAATCAATATACACACCATAATGGTCACTTGGAAGAAATTGATGCAAAGATGTTGTTTTATTTGCGAATACTTCTATTTTAGAAAGTTTGGGTTCTTTCTTAGGATAGCAAGACTTTAATAGTATCCAATCAAAACGAACTGGAACTCTTATAGTATTCAAGTTATCTCTATTATGTAACCAACTGTTGTTTATAAAATCTAACGTTGGAGATTTTAGAGATTGTCCTAGATCAACCCAACTTGTATCAATCTTATTAAGTGATACCTCTCCCACTAAGAAATTGTAGATGCTAGATATATTAGGGATGCTATTAAAATCACCACAAAGTAGTTCATAGTCAGAACTATTGCTTTTGGAAATCCAATTTATCACTTCCATTATTTCTGTTTCTCTCGTAGATACACTTTTCCAATTTAAGTGTACATTTGTAATACCAATATTTAATCCGGCTAAATCAACAATTACTCTTTGTGCACATTGATTTAAAACATCATTTGTTATACTTATTTTTTCTAAAGGATACTTTGATAAAATAGCTAATCCTTCTTCTTCACCTTGGTATTGCATAAAATGGTAATGATTTATACCAACTTGTTTTGAAATAAACTTAATTTCCTGAAGACAAGGCACCTCTTGAAGAGCTATAACATCAGCATTTATTCTTATGATCTCATTAATAATTGCTTCTTTTCTCATTGCCCAAGTATCATTGTTATTCCATACATTAAAGGTTGCCACCCTCAACTAATTCACACCCTTTCAATTTTGTTTAACTTAAATTTTTCATTATAAATAATCTCATCAATAATATTATTGATTTCATTAGTTGTTAATTTAGCAGTATCTAAAAGATGTTTCTCATCCAATAAATATTATATAAACCGTTCTTTTTTGAATCCTCTTCCATATTTAATTCACCCCTCTTCAAAACGAATTTACCTTTTTCTACTTTCACTAAACTGCCCCGTTCGCTCAATAACTTCAACAAAAAAAGCGTTAATCCTTCTTCCATTAACGCCCCCGTTTGTTTAACTTTTGTATCACATCATATAGTGAGTAACAAAGATTTTTTTTCAATCACTACTTTAATTGTTGAAGCACTTTGTTCGGTTGATTGATTTGTTGTGTCAATAATATTGGATTCATAGATGCCCAAATTGTTAAATTGCTCCCACATTTTTTCCACCAATTCACTGTTGGCAACATCGTCTAATTTGGTACGATTGATTGCTCGCTTCATTGTTTCTTCTTTAGTCGCTCTTAAGATAATGTAATGTACTTCATAATTATCTTGTACGGCTTTTAACCAGGGCTCTAAGAACCAAGGACCAACAATTCCATCTATAATCACATCGTACCCACCACGTGCAAAACGTTTTGCAGCTTCCAAAAAGGCTTCAATAACAATTAAGTTTTGTTCTTGTGATTCCGGTAAAAATGGAGGTATTGCCCCCTTTTGAATATAGTGATAAAAATCATCCGTGTGCATATGTACCGACTTTGATAAATTAGACTCTTTAGCAACAATAGATGCTGTTGTACTTTTACCAGTCCCTGGTGAATCAGTAATTATAATAATTCTGCCTTGTTTCATAAATATTCTCCTTATTTAAATGGCCCGATTGTTGAACACAAGTTAAAGAAGACTCTTAAACTATCCTGCCCGTTAGTAAAAAAGCGTCGCCACTTATTGTAGAAACGCCCCCGTTAGCTTAAGTACAATGTTTCGCAAACTCTTTATTGTAAATTCATCTTATTAAGACTTTTTAACTTATTACACTCATTCAACAGGGTCGCCACCAAAGACTTTAGAGGTAAATTCCGAATGTGCCCTATCGACTGCTAATTGTCTAAATTTCTCTGGTTCAACCCAATCTTCTGTTTTAAATTCGTCAATAGGTACAACTTCAAGTTGAATTGTACCTTCCTCCGCATTTATCTTTTCTACTATTTCAACATATTGCTTGTGATACTCTTCTTTTTGTTCTTGGGTTAATTCCAAAGGAGTTACTAATACAACTTTTTCTTTATGGGTATCAGATACAGCCCCAACCTCTACTGCTTGTCCATTAGTTATATCCTCCGTTACTTTTTTTTCTGATTCTCTATTTACACTACATCCTACTAAAGCGATAGCTCCAATTAAAATTCCTACACATATATACTTTTTCAACATTCACACCTCATTATAAAAATTATTGAACTATTCTAATATTAGTTTATACAACTTAGTATCCTATTACAATTGTTTAACTAACCTGGCGCTTTAGTACAATAAGAAAGATAAATAGTAGTGTCTGATTGCGAAATAAAAAGCCAACAGAATACTGTTAACAAACTATTGGCTGGCTTAATTGAATATGAATTTCTTATTTTTGTGAAATAGACTTCTCCTGATTACTGACTTTGTAAATCTTATATTATTTAGACTTAATAACATAAATCCAAGCATTATAAAAACATCTCCTTCTATAAGGGTCGCGATTTACAGTCGGCAATTTTAAAACACTTGCTTATAAGGTGCAAATTCCTGATATTAAGAAAGTAAGTCGCTAATAAGACTAAACTGGATTTTATTCCCAATATTCCCATAATTTCTATTCCTCCGAAAGCATAAAAACCGAAGATAAGTGATGGCCATAACTCGATAATACCTATAGGCATAAACTCTTTCATATTATTCGGTATTCGAGCATCATTACTGCTTCCACCCAAGAATCCAAAAAGAATTGCAACTGCCAAAAAAATAATAAGCGTTACTTTCTTAAATTCTTACACTCTATAGTTTAAGTAGAATCATTCGCAATACCTTATTTTTACCATATAAAATGACTTATTTGCTTTCACGTTTTCCATAATATGCTTTGTTCTTTTTATTTACGGTGGTCCATATATATTGAATCATTAAGGAAAGTACGGTGAAAATTATGAGACCAACCTTTTTGCTGATAATAGATTTTGTACTGTTTTTTATCTTTCCTTTGGCATTTTGGGAGTTATGTCGGGAGGTTATAGGGGACTATCCCACTATGATTCTTTGTACCCTGCCGGGGATCCTTTATAGCTTGTACCGATTTAATGATACTGGAAAGCTTAATTATACGGGAATATTTATCATAATGAATTTAATTGCAGGACTAGTGGTATTTTCTGTCTGGGTCTGCGTTACAATTATTATGGAATAATGTTTTTTTTTCAACAGCATTATTAATTATATATTCTCTAAGCCTTGCAGCCAAAAAACCTGTTTATTTATACTTTGCATTAGATCTAATGGGGGCAAGGGGATATGATAGAAAAATAATAAAAGAGCTGTTTTTTGAAAAGAAGACATACAAGCTTTTCCAACTGATTACGCTACTACACTGTGCGAATGAAGTTTTATATATTGTGTGTTTATCAGGATGGATAATGATATATGGAGTAGAGGCATACAAACTTGAAATTATACTGAATTCATCTCTTAATATCATATTGTCGGGTGCATCGCTGACTTTTTACTTCTATATCCATCAGGCAGTGAACGAAATAACACCGGTCAAAAAAATGGCTATAGCAAAGGCAAGAAGAGTAACTTCGTTTCCTATTGAAAGAGCCTACATTTATTTTAGCACCCTTAAGCGGTAGTGAAAGTTAAACCACCTTGCACAGTTACTTTAAGTACATAATTTTACAAACTCTTTAAAAATCGACTTAGACATACTCACCATCCTTGTTAATTGAAGCTAAAGCCTACATAAGAGAGATTTGAGAACGCTTAGGGCTTTCGGATATTAATACTGCTTTGGACATATACACATACATGAAAAAGAACGTTAAAAAAGATGCTTGTTCCCAATAAGTTCAGTAACTTATTGGGAACAAGCATCTTTAAAAATCTCATTAAACAAAACATGAACATTATAAATTACTAGCGCTTATAAATGTTGTTAAGCCGCCATTTATAAGCATTTATTACATCATGCTGCCCATTATTCTGAACTAAGATTATTCAAAATAAAATACTTTGAATCTCGATGTTTATTCTGCTTCCTTTAAACGTATTTTATCTTGTTGAAAATTTTAAGAGTACAAACAACAATTCATTAAGTATAGTTCTGGATATTAATGGACTCAACTCTTTATTAATCACTATTCAATAACAATATAAAAACTCCATTTTGTAAAAGTTTGATCAAAATAGAGTCTCTCTTTTATATTTTAGGTTTTTTGCTTACGATAGTAGCATTACCGAAAAATTAAAAATTTTCAATCCAATCGCTGTATGCCTTTTTCAATCCTCTGCAAAATTGCTTCAGCTGAAGCCAGTTTACCTTCCAATCCAGAATCTCCGACCATGCCACTTTTTCCAGAAAGAATTGAACCAAGCACAGGTCCAGCCAGGGCATGCGCCGGTCGTAGACAAAATGCAAGCTCATATCCAGCAACTATCCTTTCATATTCCACGGGCAGTCCCGAATCTACCCTTAATCCAGTCCATAGTGCCTGTAAAAGTGCTTCATCATCTAAATTTGGATCCCACATTTGAAATAAAAGAGCGGCGGTTTGACTTAAATCTGCACCAGGCGTTCCTTGACCTACATAAGACCAGTCGATTAATACGGTTTTTCCAGAATAACGCCCTAGATTAGGTGGCCAAATATCATGATGTAGAAGGGTCTGCGGCAAGGCCTCAAGCTTGGGATAGATCAAATCCTGAGCCCTGCTAAGCTTTTTTAAAATTTCCCGTCTTTTTGCTGTAAATACCTTAGATATCTGATTTGCATAAGGATGCCCTTCAATGGATTGGCAATTTTTAGCGATCCGATCTACCCACAGCCCATCGTACATTGCTTGTGCCCTGTGTCGAAGGAATGGCATTTTTTTAAGCTCATCTTCCCTTCCCCACCATGTACGATGCAATTCCGATATATCCCGGATCATTTTCGCCAATGCTTCTGGTGTCCAATCGATGTCAAAAGCTTTCTCTCCTAGATCCTCCATCCATAGCCAATATTGGCCTAAATCGGGTCGAATCATAAGACCATATGTTTTGGGAATATAGAGATTTTCCTTTATATCTTCAAATAAGTCATTCTGATAACAATCTGCTTCCCTGCGTGCAAATGCCGGATCTAATGCTTGGCTACTAACTTCTCTCGATTCTTTTAAAATAATGGAATCTGGAGCATAACTTAATTGTGGATCTGAATAAGTTAGTTTAAATCGATGGATATCGCCTCCTCCATGCGATTTTCCACCTGCAAGCTCCCTGCTGAAAGCAACTACTGTAGCATCATTGAAGCCAGCCTTTCTCATTAGATTTGTAAGGTATCTACAATCAATGGCGTCTATTGTTGTAATTTTGTCCAATACAGATTCAGACATAAGTATTCCTCCTTTTGAGTGTTTTATAATATTTATGAACCGGTTCCCGTATAACCGCGAAGCCCAACTTTCCAAACTGCAATCGCAACAATCATAACGAATATAGCCATAACTGGAGATAAAAATGCCAGTTGTGCACCTGGTTTATGTAAAATTGCTGCAGTTGGAAAATATGTCCCAAATGCGAAAGGTATGACCCATGTTACCAAAGAACGAATCGGCAAAGGATATACTTCTAAAGGATATCTACCAAGTTCCCCTATTTGATAGGCAAGATAAGGTAAATTAGTTTGTTGTCCCCCAGTCCAAAATGATATACATTCTGCAAGCAGAAGCGCACTTATAAGTACCACGCAACCGGATATAATAGCTAGTACAAACCAACCGATGCTATATGCATTCCATGTTAATCCAGAGTTTAATCCAGCAATGATTACCATAGCACTACCACTAATGAAATGACCGATTCCCTGTACCCCAAAGGCAGAACCTAGAATATGAAATAGCGGCCAGACCGGACGAACTAACAGTTTATCCATCTCTCCCCTCGCTATATTTCCGCTGATAGACCACACCCCTTGAAACAGAGTGCTTGCAATAGATCTTGACAAAATGGCAAGTCCGTATAAAAGCATTACCTCCCATTTCGTCCACCCCACAATAGCTGGTACATTTCGATAGAGGACTGTTAGAAAAAAGATAGCGGCCAAATGACCGGATATGGAAGCAAAAACACCCATAAAAAAATCAATATCATATTCCATATGAGCCTTTAATGATTGTTTTAAAAACCTTGGATAAAGTTTTATATGCCTCCACATTTGTCGAGTATTAACCACCATTTACAGTCAGCCTCCTCACAGCCCTTTTCCAGACAAGTCTGGCTAGAAACCATAAAGCCATTGCCCAAATCAATTGATGAATGAGTGAGGTCCATATTGCATTCCCGGAAATTTGGCCAGTGAAAATGCGTGCAGGGATGGCTGTAGTTCCTACGAATGGAAGCACATTAAGAACACTTCGAATGGAATTTGGCAATAGCTCTAAAGGGAAATACGCTCCTCCAAGCATTCCAACAATGGTAGCCCGGGTGACAATCAATCCTCGGATATCTGTTAGCCAAAATGCAGCCACACCTGTAAGATAAGCCAAATCATATTTGATGATTAAAGCTAGAAATACGCTAATCAAAAAAATAATTACGGTCGTCCAATCTTGAGGATAGATCATACCTAACCATGCAAAACCCAATATCCCGGTTATCAATACCAACCAAATGCCTTCTATGATTGCGGTTCCAATTGCACTGGAAAAGTGAAGTAACTGATGATCTAGCGGCCTAACCAAATCTGAAATAACATCTCCAGTGCGTACTGAATTAGCGATTAAGCTTTCTGTACGAAAGCTAAGGAGCCCGTCAAGCATAAAAGCGATGAGTACGTAGGTTAAGAGACTTTGATGACTAAAATCACCGATACCTTGTCCACCGGAAAGGGCAGCCTTCCAAAGAGCAGCAAAAGCAATTACCCGAACAATATTTCCTAAAAGACTTAATAAATAAGCGCTTCGGTATGTAACGGCTCGACGATAGGCTACTAAACTCAAATATTTATATTTTCGTAATAATAACGGCCATGACCTACTCGCCCGGCGAAATCTTTCATTTGGTTTGCTTAGATTCATTCCAGGTTCCATCACCTCACTTCACCCCTGTAAAGTTCGGCAACAGTCTTCTCTATGGAAGGTTCCTCAATAACTAGATCCATTAGGGTATATTTGTTCATCACGTGACTGGCAATATCGGCTGCTGAAGTTTTTGTATGATCATAATATAACGATACCCATATCCCATTTTGTTCCATATGCATCACTTCTGGGGGCAGCTCTTGTGCTAACTTATTAGCACTATGTAAATCTTTAAATGCTACTCGAATGACTCTATTTTCGCAGAATTGCTCTCGGAAATTAGCGAGGGAACCGTTGTATATCATTTGTCCTTTATCAATGACAATTAACTTTTGACATATCTCTTCAATATCCCTAAGATCATGAGTTGTAAGGAGTATCGTTACCCCCCATTCTTGATTCAGCTCCCGGAGTGCTGCACGAATTCTTTGCTTAACAGCTATATCTAAACCGATTGTAGGTTCATCAAGAAAAAGTACCGGCGGTCGATGGAGTAGAGCAGCCGCAATTTCTGCCCTTATCCTTTGACCAAGTGATAGTTGCCGGACTGGCCTATCTAAAATTGGTTCGAGTTCAAGAATATCTACTAACCATTTCATAGTAGTTCTATATTCTTGCGGAGTTATTTCATATATCACCTGTAAAAGATCAAATGAATCACTCAGAGGTAAATCCCACCAAAGCGTCGTTTTTTGGCCAAAGACTACCCCGATATTCAGGGCATGATTCATTCGATCACGATGGGGAATTAATCCATTTACTTCAAGACTGCCTGAGGTTGGTACAAGGATGCCAGATAACATTTTTACAACGGTTGATTTTCCGGCTCCATTGGGACCAAGAAAACCGACTGTATCACCGCTATCGATAGTAAAGCTAATGTTATTGACAGCTGTAATACATTGATATTTACCATGTAGGCTTACAAACTGTTTAAAAGAATTTATAATCCCCGAATGTTTCTGCGACTTTTTTCTGTTGCGTACTTGATAAATCTTGCTGAGCTCATTGACGGTAATCAGACTCAAAAGCCCTCCCTCCTTCTTCGCTACATTCTTTTTCGACACAAGTACTTATTCGTTATATTAATTTTAATACCTTCTTATTAAGAAATACTTTCCATTCATTTTCGTAAGCATCAAATAATCCCCACTCTTTTAAAAGGTGGGGATTATTTGACGCTTACCATTTTATAAATCGTAAGTTGGAGGCAAAAATAAAATAAAATTACCAAGAATGCTTTTTATAGGTATATCCATATTCATACTTTCATCAAATATTGCATTAAAATACGTATTTAAAGTTTTAAAAAGTATAAAACTTATATATAAAGCAACCTTAATTACCTTTTTCATTTTCTCCCGCACTGTTTTTTTAAAAAATACTATACTCCTTTTTGATGTAAAGCACCCGTTAGTTTAAGTAGATTAATTCACAATCTCTTCTACACCCAAAAATCCGTTTAAATATTCAGCTCAGAATCTGGTTGTATAAAAAGTCGCCCTCTTATTAGAGAAAAGCACCAATTCAGCTTATGGGCTTCAAACAAAGCTACTTATTGATTATTTTGGAAATATCAATATAGGTAAGATAACAACCCTTCAACTGAAAAATTATTTAGCTGAATCAAGGTTATTGCTTTTATCTGAAATATTGTTTAGTTTAATAATAGAGCTTACTGTGTGAGGTGTAAAAATGAAACAGTTTGAAAATGTTTATTATTTTTTTAGTAACGTACAATTAAATCCTAGTAAATTTTTTAGAGATACTTTTATAAAAAGAACGGAAGCTCCAATTAAATCGAATGATTCAAATACTCCAAGACTATTAGTTATAGATGTCGAGAATACAATTAATAATTTCACTTTCACTTTCAAAGATTTAGTTTATAACTGTTCTTACAGTTATAAAAGCTTAGATCCAGAGAAAACAGTGTTTAAAGTTACTATTGTTCTTAGTTATACTTCTAGAAAAGAACAGGCAGGTCACGCATTCTCTGAACTAATTCGAACTATAAAAGTTAATAAGAAAAGCGATTTTAATATGACCCCAATAATTGATTCACTTTCAACTTATTATTCAGAAAGGCTATACGGTAAGCTAGCATTTTATGAGCGAAGCATGCGATCTTTAATAACTGCAATATTTATTCCAATTTATAAAGACTCTTGGGCAGAAAAGCTAGAAGATTCATTGGGTAAAGAAATAAAAGGCAATAAAAAAGAACTTCTAGAGGGGGCACTAGAAACATTAGATTTAAATGATTTAGAGAGTATTTTTTTTGATAAAAAGTTAAACATTGATGTAGATAATTATGATAGTAAGTTTGAAGTACAAAAAGTTGATTCATTACCTAAAGAAGAATTAGTGAACATAATCAAAGGTAACAGGCCCAGATCATTGTGGGAAAAGGAAATTTCGAAATATGCCATTATTGATAATGCCCAAGAAAGAATGAAAAGAATAAGAGAACTGAGAAATAAAATTGCACATAATAAAACCTTTACAGATAGAAACTTTAATAATCTACAGAAAGAACTTGATTTCATTATCCCAAAATTAAATGAAGCTGAAGTTAAAATACTAAGTGTTCGTGACACCGAAGTCCTCAAGCAAACCATAAAACTAATTGGAGAAAAATTTGCTGAGTTAAATCTTAAATTGCACGCACCATATGTTGAAGCTTTAGAAAAAATCAGCACCTCCATTAAGCAAGTGTTTTCCAATGAGTTTTTTGATATAAGAAAACAACTGACAATAGTGAATCCATTACCAGATTTCGCGAAAGCAATAAAATATACCAACGATGAAATTAAAGAAAATAATACTGAATACGATGAATAAGAACATTAGTTTTACATCAACTAAAGCTCTCACTATTGTGGGGCTTTTCTCTTCAATCTCTAGTCATTGTATTGTGAATCCTAATTAATATACAGTTGTAATATATCATTGTACAATTCCTCACAGTACTTCACCAGATTAAACAGTGTGGTAAACATTTCGGAAACAATTAATACTTATCCAGGATAAATATCGTCATCCATTAAATTTTTCAATGCTCTTCAACGGAAGAAGTAGTACCCACCTCAACTCCGAAATTTTGTCTTGTCCTATATCTTTTTTATCTATAAATATTCTCCATTTAATTTACTCTATCCTTCCTAAAGTAACCTGCCCTTTAGCTTAATAACTTCAACAAAAAAAGCGTTAATCCTCGATTAATGCACCCGCTTAATGAAGAAGGATTAACGCTTATTCAACAATCGCGCCCGGTTGCTTAAGGTTGATATTAGTATATGATTACTAAAAATTAAATAAGTAAAAAAAGCTTAGAGAATTTACTGGAATACTACTGAAAAAAGAAGAAAGTCTCGGAACATGAAAACGTTCCCTCTACACAAGGGAACGTTTTTCACTGCTGATTTGATCGATTAAATCAGGGAGTTCGGAAATTGGCTTAAGAAATATACTTTCTTCGTATGGTCGGAATTCAATGTCGCCGACTTTGACAGCAAGGTCATATTCACCGACTATTGCATCTAGCAGAATGAAAGCGGCGGTAAGACAGTCATCATCGTTAGTGGCGGAGTCCTTTAAATATATATCCAAATCTAATAAACCATCGAGCCTAGTATAGGTAAAGAACATATTTTCAGGTTCTAAATAAACGTCACCTATCTGAATGTCAGAAGCCTCCTCTCTCTGCCGGAATGCAATAACCTTGAAATTTTCCATTACTGGTGCGGCCATTGCAAGTTTTTCCACAGCCGCAAATGCATCGAGATTTCCATCGGCACTAATAATGAATTCCCGTTTTCCATCAATTAGATCGACGCTGAATTCGAAAGTCAGAGCAGGATTTATTTTTAAAAGCTGTTTTTCGATGGCCGGAAAAGCGGCCTCTAGATTTTCTTCATTCAAGTGATAATATTCGTCCGAATGTTCGAAAAATCACTTCCAAAATTCGTTGTACGAATGCTTCAAATGAAGATTTCCTTTATTAAACAAAACCAGTCCGTTAAAACGCTCATATAGAGCAAAAACAGGATACAGGACACAAAAGAAAATAATGATCAGAGGTATCTTTTCAACAACTGGAATGAAACCTGACAATAAACTTTGTACCAGCTCCGATAAATAAATGAACAGAGGTATCATCAGCGCACAGATCAGTAGCAAGAAAGGGGTGACCCTCGTTTCTTTTAGCTTTACCCTGCAGTGCGGGCATTTCATTGTAAACGGCGTAGAGAACGCTTCAAAATCATCAAGCGTAATAGGAACCTCACATTGAGGGCAAGGCACAGAAGTTTTCATTGGGCTGTCTCCTCAGAAAAAAATTGACTTCTAAATTATAAATGAAAAAGAAATGTTTCGGAAGAAAAATTTGAATTGAATCAATCAATATTTAATAACTTTTAATATATCTCTTAAATGAAGTACATTGATGCAGATTTCTCAGCATTAAAATGTTTCTCTATTCTGCAAAACCGCCCTTTTCTTAAATAACTAAAATTAGACTTGACCTTTAACTTGTATATTGGCCTAGCTCTAATGAGAAAAGTTTTTTTGAGCAAGATGTGACTCCATCATCTGTGAACATAGTAACTTCATCTTGCTCTTTTTTAGTAAAATTCATAAACCCAGCCATTTTTTTGTAATCTGATTAGAGTGTTCTTAAACAAAGTATAGCCGTATGCCAGCCTACTTAGAGTGCCTAAAAAGGTGCCGATAAACTAGCAGTCGCATTCCTATAAAGCGCCCGCCCTATAATGGAATAACTAGGATATGATTTAAATCAAAAAAGCACTTTTTTCCTCTTCAACTAAAACACCCGTTCGAAATTTCCTTTGACTCGTTTGTAGGACATTTTCGCCCATACAGTAACACCAATCACTAGATTTAATACAACTTGAACTGCACTTACTCTTCCCATCACATCTATAGTTACATTGTTTTGGTAGAAGATCATGATCCCTGTGTTTAGGTACGTATTAGTAAAACATTGTATTGATTTTATTATCGTGTCTACTAACTTTTAAATTGATTCTTTGCTATAAGCCCATTAAAAACAGAATTGCAATTTGCCAAATTGAAACAGCAAGTGGAATGATTGATAGAAATTTTAACCATCTTTTTTTAGTTGCAAAGCCAATAGATAACATTGCTATTCCTACTATTAACATCACGATAATTGTTGAAAATGTCATATCTCAAACCCCTTTACAATTATGTTGTTAAATTTTAGAACCTCGAGCACATATAACCCCGTTCTGCTTTTAGGACTGGGTTATAATTAATTGTTTGATTTTTAAGCAAAATTTTTGTCGCACTTAAAAATATAACAATAAGCCCTTTAAATTTAAGGGTTTATTCAACAGTCGCGTCTGATTGTGGAATATCTCTATATCTAAAGATGTTTCAATCCTATTGTATCGAATTGGTCGTTAAAAAAGAGACTGTAAATCCTCTTCTATGCTCATCATTTTCTGTTTCACAAACCCTTTTAGCAGTGATAATATGATAATTTCCTTTCATAAATGCAAGGAATCCCCTTTAAGAAGTTTTAAATTACTTAACCTTTTTCGAATTTGCTTTTTTGTAGGCATCCATTAATATTATAAAATGTTTCAATCCTATTATAAATATTAAAAATGAGCGCATAATGATTCTTTTTCGCAGGCTTTACTTTATAATGCCACTAGATGATTTTTTTGGGGGGGAATTATACTTCTAAAATAAGGAAGGAGATCGATTATGAAAAAAATGATGTTTACAATAATAACCTGTCTAATGGCCATTGTATTAGCAGCATGCGGAGGAAATGAAGAAAGTAAAGAAGCTAAAAATGATGATAAAGCAAAAACAGCGGAAACCGATCAGCAGAAGGAACAGCAAAAGCAAATGGAAGCAATACAAAAGAAATTGGAAACGCAGCAAGTAGATGAAAAGAAAATTGTTGCCACAGTGAATGATAAAGAAATCTTAGGAAGCGACTATAACAGCACCTTAGCATCTATACAAGGACAAATGCAGCAAATGGGGCAAGATCCGACTTCCAAAGAAGCTGCAGAGCAAGTGAAAAACCAAACAATAGATAGCTTAGTCGGACAAACTCTTCTTCTTCAACAGGCAGATAAAAAAGGCTATAAAGTTTCGGAGGCAGATATTAATAAGCAGCTAAACGAAACGAAAAAACAGTTTAAAACAGAAAAAGAATTCGAAGCCGCTCTTAAAAAATCCGGTATGGATATGAAAACACTTGAAACTCTAATAGCTGACGATATTAAACTTAAACAGTACGTTGAGAAAGAAGTGCCGGCTGATGAAATAACCGATGAAGAAATTCAAAAAACGTATGACCAATATGCGGAACAAGGAAAGAGTACTGGACAAAAAGTTCCAAAGCTTGAAGAAGTAAAACCGCAAATCGAACAATCTCTTCAACAGCAAAAACAGCAGGAAAAACTCGCTCAGCAGGTTGATGAGTTAAAGAAAAATGCGAAGATTGATATTAAGATTTAAGATGTTTCACACAAAAATAAACAGCTTAAGGGGTTGTTGACAAATACCCCTTCAAACAAAAAAGAAGATGAATCCCTACAAAATGTAGTGTTCATCTTCTTTTTTATTTACTATATTTTGTATCTAATGAGTTTCAAATCGTCAAATGCTTAATTTCCGAAAGAATTCGGTAAAGTGGATTGTAATCTATCAATTATTCAGCAATTATCCATGAAAATCTTGAGAAGAATGTTGATTCGATTTTGTAGCATTTGTTGGTATTGCTGATACTCTGTGCCTGCTTGCTCACTTGATTAAGTTGTTGCTCAGCTTGCCTTATAGCTTGGTTAACTTGATTTAATACTTGATTAGAACTTACAGCTTGTTAGCCCCGATTAAGAATTTGAACTGCTTGCTGAATAGACTGTTAAAGTTGTTGATCAGTTTGTCGAAGCTGTTGGTAAGTATGATTACTAAATTCATTTAACTGTTGAAGTAATTGATTTTGCTATCCTTACTTTTGATAAGACTGTTGGTTTAATAATTGTGTAATTACTTCAGAAAAATCGGCTTCAGCAGCTTTTTTCACTTCATTTTTAATATGTTTTTTGTAGCTCATTTAATGTGCTTCCTTAGACCGTTGATAATGTTCATCTTCTACTAAATGGCCCGCTTGTTAAATAAAAAGTCGCTAATATGATGAATAATTATTTTCGTTATTGCTCTCATAAATTCTTGAACTACTTCCCAAAGGATGGTATCCGTCACCAATATAGGTGAATCCATATTTTTCATAGTATCCAATGTGGTCAGTACAAAGGAAAACTTTATTGAATCCTGCTTTTTCGGCATCAGCTTTAGCACGTAAAAGTAGCTCTTTGCCTAAAGACATACCACGATAGCTATTTTCAATATAAAGAGCACATATCCAAGGCCATAAATCCATACGACTAAATTCAATCCCCCTCTTCAACTATCCTCCCCTTTAGTTCAAAAGAAAAAAGGACCATAAGCAGCTCGACGATCTTAAAGTAAAGCACCCTTTAGCTTAAGAACAATTCTTCACAAACCTTCATCTTGAACTGATGTACCATTCATTAATTTTTGAATAGAATTCATCTTCCATATTAAAAAACCAATCAAAGCCCCAAGCATTCTAAGAATAATGTCATCAACATCAAACCATCCTGTTCTTGTAACTAATTGTGCAACTTCAATAATGAGTAACAATATAACCATTGTAAATGAAAATACAATTACTTTGTTTACTTTTCTTATGAAGTATGGAAGATAGATACCCATTGGCAAAAACATCAGAGCATTTCCAATCAGGTTTTTAATTGGTATATCCATATTCATCGAACCATCGAAAATAGCTGTAATATATGTAGTTATCGTTTTAAATGGGGCTAAATTCGTGTACCATTTGATATATTCTGTCAATGACAGATCAGTCTCGATATAACTCCCACTAATACCAAAAAATAATAGTACTGTTAATACAGATAAATAAAGCACAAAACTTATACTTAGAATTACTCTAGATTCTTTATTCATTTCACCCTCCATTTTTGCAATTTTTCTTTTAAACATTCTTCAATAAACCTGCCCGTTAGTTGAATAACTTCAACAAAAAGAGCGCTAATCCTTCTTCGATTAACGCACCCTTTAGTTTAAAAAAGCATTGCCAGCCATAGTGGAAAACATAACAGTCAATAAAACACCAAGAATACAACAAATAATACCTATTATAGCTTTTCCTTTTTGTTTGGAACGATTTACTTCTTTTAACCCTAAAAATCCATAAATTAGTCCAATAATACCAAGTATTAGACCTAAAGCCACAAGAGAAGTAATAATTGAAAGAATACCAAGAAACAGTGATATAATACATTTTTTATTATTCTTGAAATCAATATCATTTGATACATCTACATTGCCCATTTTGACCCCCCTTTGTTCTTTCTAATCCTTTTTCAACATTCGTTACCTCGGAAGTTCAGTATGTGAATAACATTTTATTAAACAATCCTGTCCCTTTAGTGAATTCAACAAGAAAGGATGTTTATCCTTCTTTTACCTTATTCAACTAAACTGCCATTTACTTCAATAAGAAAAAGCTATTCTCCTTCTTGAAAAATAGCCCCAGTAGTTGAAATAAGATTAAGTCAATTAAATCTTTTCTTTAATTTTTTCAATAACAGTCTTATAATATTTGATTTGATGAGGTGCAAATTTATTCCTTCCTACATTCTCTGCAATTAAAATTTTATTTCCATCTTTTTTCATTTTTAATCCTCTTATCTTAATAGTTTCTCTTTCACCTAACCAGAGTTCTGCAAAATGGTTAAATTCGGCTCTTACAATCCCGGCAACTTCTTCTTCTTGAAGAGTAAAGTCCTCAAAGGATTTTTCACATTTATACAAAAATACGTTTGCTATTTCCTTATCTATAAAATCTTCTTTTATTACACAGTAGTCTATTATTTCCAAAGGTATTAATTCCTGAAAGGAAATATCAATCCCAACCTCTTCTATAATCTCTCTTACACCATCTTGAACCGTTTCATTAGCCAGTAAATGTCCAGCAGCAGTAATATCCAAAAGATTAGGGTAGTCTTTTTTTGTATTACTACGGAGTTGTAAATAAAGATAATCAGTTCCCTCTTCTTTACAAATAAACCAACAGTGAAAAGCTTCGTGCCAATATCCAAGTTTATGTACATCTTCACGAGTAGCAATGCCTATTTGATTTCTATATTCATCAAAAATTTTTAATTGTTCATTTTCCATACAGTCTTCCCCCTAAGGTTTTAAATTCACCTTATATCTCTCATAATACTTATGTTACTAAACTACTCATTAAAGACCAAGAAAAAGATTCATTCCCTAAATCCTCATTTTAAGTATTTAATTCGGGGAATATTACAGCCTTTCCTTTATTGCTTTAAAGATTTTCTCCCAATATTCTTTCATTTCTTCTCTTATTCCGAAATATAGCCCGATACATAAAAAGAGCACAATTCCATTCCGGAAAAGCGCCCTATTCTAGAATAACCAAAATAATAATTGAAATATCATATAGATTAAAAAACTCGTAGTTAACCAAAGGAATTTCATGAAATTGTCAATTAAATCTACTTTATCTACCGGCTTATTGGATATTAGGAAAGCCCTGGATATTTAACAACAGGCCATTTCTCCTTACGTAGAGAATTGATCAATTCTGGACCAACATTTAAGTTACTCTTAACTAATTCTTTAGGGGTCAGTGCCATCCATTGATTAAGTGACACGTCTTCAAAGCGGCTACTTTTGAACATCTCTAAAAACCATAATGTTTCGGTACCGATGTTTTGAATATAGTGTCCAGTGGCAAAGGGTACATATCCGACATCACCTGCTCTATAATCAAATGTACGAGCTGCACCGTTTCCTGTAAATACAGTCATTCTCCCTTGTCCTGTAAGGTAATACTGCCACTTGTCTTTATTGGGATGCCAATGAAGCTCCCTCATTGCACCCGGTTCAATCTCAACGAGTGCTGCTGCGATTGTTTTTGATATTGGAAAATTAGAAGAGTCCACAATTCGTACACTACCACCAGGTGTTTTAATTGGTGTTTGTTTAGACAACTCGTGCTTGAAGGTTAAAGGAACTTCTCCAAAGGGTGACTGGACTTCCTGACTCTCCAGTGATCCTGGTACCTCTCCCTGATAAATATAAACCTGTTCCGAAGGAATGGAGCTAAAAGCACTTTCCGGCACGCCAAAATTGGCTGACAGAACATCTATTGGAGTATGTGCAAACCAATCCGAAATAGATAAGGTGGAAAGATCGGAAAAGTTTCCGTCATCGAAGACCAGCAGAAATTCACAATGTTCCAACCCTTGAATTGAATGTGGGATACCAGGGGGGAAGTACCAAATGTCTCCCGGTCCGATGTCGGCTATAAAATTTCGTCCCTTTTGATCAACAGACGTTATGCGTGCCCGTCCTAATAGCAAATAAGACCATTCTGCTTGTTTATGCCAGTGAAGTTCACGTACACCGCCAGCCGTTAAACACATATTTACTCCTGCAAGGGTGGTCGCGATAGGAAGTTCCCTCACCGTGATCTCGCGGGACCAGCCCCCGTGATCTAATTTCATAGAAGTATCTGAGAATGAAAATTTCAAATTAGGGATCAAGCCTGCATCAGTAATAGGTGGTACGAGCATATCCGGATTTTGAAGGTCCCGCATAATATTACGAGGTCCGGAATCAATTCCTCCTGCTCCGTCACTTCGAATAGGTTGAGGAACATTTCCACTTACTTGATTCACGCTTCGTTTTTCCATCATAACGCTCCTCTTTTATGGGATTAATAAGGGAAAGTTCTTTTTCATAGTGTATGACTTGGGCTTAAAATGAGTACTGTGCCTATTGATAAAAAAAAGGGGCAGCCTTTATTGAAGAAATGCTTCCCTAAGTTTTAATAAAAATAACAATCTATTTCAACTATTCAAGACGATTGTTAAGTACAAACCTTCACTTTCTCTAGTAAACTTTAACATTGATATCCTATTTTCTTTAAAGGTTTTATTCCATAAAATGTTACTATCTTAAAGAAAAACGCTATCCTTATATCGAAAAAGCGTCCTATCATGGAATAACAAAATATGAGCTTAGCCCTAAAATTACTTAATTCTTCTTGAAATAACGCTCCCCGTAGCTTTAAAGTGTAAATCTTCACAACTTACTCCGTAAACAAAAAATCAAAAGGCGATGCCTTTATTCAAGCATCGCACTCCTATATTAGTCAAAAAATTATTTTATTTCCATTACTGCAAAGTAATTATTTTCACTATCTGCAAAATTAAATACTCTACCTGGAGGCATATTTACAATTTCTCCGACAGTAACGTTTTTGTTTGATAAGTCACTATATAAATTATCTAAATCTTCAGAGGAGAACATTAAAGAAGGTGTTCCAAGATTTAATTCAGGCGACATTTTCGCAATAAATTCCTTATCTTGGAGAATAATGCTTGTTTCAGCTTCTTTAGTTGGAGCAATTTCAATCCATCTCATGCCTTGACCATTGTCTTCCTCCGAAATTACACTAAACCCTACTTTTTCTGTCCAAAATTCCTTTGCTTCATCTTGGTTATTAACATACAACATGATTTGACCGACTTTACTAATCATTGATTTTTACACTCCTTAAAAAAGTAAATATTAAAATTCAAATGCGCTTAAACCTTACTAAGCCTAAAAAACGCGTTACGGAAAATCTACTTAAGCGACTCCACTAGCTCGTTTAAACGGTCCCAAGTTTCGGTGATGCCCTGCAACATACCCATGTCCATGACGGTCTTAAGGGCCTCTACGGACACATATTCAGCACGGTTTATCAGCTTTGTCTTTCCACCCAATTCGATGAATTCCAATGTCATCTCGGTCGACGGCATGGAGTCATTCAAATTGCCATCGGCATCCGAAAAGTAATCGGTGTAGACGATCTTCTCCGGCTCGATAATCTCCTTATAAACCCCTTTGCCCCAGGCTTCCATACCAAAAAATTCACCCAAATTCTGATCGACACACTTCATACAGTAGTGCCAAACGCCTCCCGGTCGGAAATCGACGGTGCAAACAGGAATCTCCCAGCCCCTCGGCCCCCACCAGCGTTTCAGATGCTCAGGCTCTTTAAACATCTTGAATACAAGATCACGTGGCGCGTCGAAAACGCGCTCCAGTACAAGTACCCGATCGTTCTCTACTCTCGATACCATTGCGTTGTTTGACATTGTAAATCCTCCTTGGTCATGAAATAATTTATGATTTTTCCTTGTTCTGCAATTCCTTCAAATAATCATCTAGATTGTCGAATCTCTCTTGCATCACACGCTGGAAGGACTGAATCCAAGAATCCAGCGCTTGGAAGGGTTCGGGCCGGAGCTTGTAGATTCGGCGGTTAGCTTCAGCCTGCACCTCCACAATCCCGTTGTCGCTAAGCACTTTTAAATGCTTTGAAGTTTGGGGCTGTCTCAATCTCAGCTGGTCGGCGATTTCCCCCACGGTTAGGGGACCTTGGCGCAAGAGTTCGACGATATTCATACGATTTGGTTCAGACAAAGCGCTCAGCGTCGTTATGTTTACGCTCGGAATGTTCCCTGACATGTCGCTCACCTCGTCAAATGATGGTCGCCGGAAAAATATTTTCTACATCATCACTAGTATTACCATCCTGTTAATTCGATTATACTCTAATAGGAATATTCCCGTCAAGGAATATTCGAAACCTAAAGTGGCACCGAGTCAGCGCCAAATTCACAGAATCCAATCCTTCATAGGTTGAGTTTAGTGCTAATAACCAATAATAGGCACTCGATTTGTCCTCAATGTACCATTTTTGACTAATTTCACCAATCTAGCCACTTTAACGCAGTAAAAACGAAAGAGGTTGCGAGTACAATGATAATTATATTTTACAACTAAGTAATAATTTATCTCAGTAATTATTTCAACTAATGCAAAAGTAAACTTAAATAAAAGTTCACTGCAACTCTGTGTTTATATGACACAATACACATTTTTGTCATATACTTCTTCCACGATCCTAACACATTAGCTTAAGTATATATATTCTTAATCTTCACGTCCCAATTAAAATTGTTATTCAACAATCTTGCCCTAAAATGAAAAAATGAGCGCTTACCCTTGTTCAAGGATAGCGCCCGTTAATGGAATAACATTTATATTTTGCAGATAAACGTCTACTGCTTCCCAAATAACTTTACTTAATCTATATACTGACTTTACTGGGCTTTAATATTCAGATGCTATGATTGGTTTAGCAACTAATGAGGAGGTAGAATAAATGAATGTGCGTGCAATATTTATTGATATGGATGGTACACTACTTAAAGCCTCAAACGACATTTCCCGCAGAAATATGGAAGCCATTTATAAGCTAATGAATCAGGGAGTACTGGTTTTTCTAGCCACTGGTCGACAGTATGAAGTAACCGCTCCCTACCATAAAGAAATTGGATTACGAACTCCGATGATCTGTTTGAATGGTGCCGCTATTCACGATCCAGAAACAGGAAGAGTTTTGCAAATGAAAACCATCCCATTAAACGAAGAACGATTTCACCATCTGACCGCTGAAATTCCATGTAATGTTATTATCCATACAGCAAATGGGCTTTATTGTAAGGAAACAAATGAAGAAATCGATTATTGGACAAAAGTTGGGCAAATTCCCCCACGGTATATTGGAGATTTAAGACAGGCGAATTATAAAGATGTTCTTAAATATAGTGTTCGAACAGGTGCACCATGTCCTGAATTATCCGCTTTATTTAAAAACGAAGCAGAAGTCATCGATTGGATTGACGGGTTTGAGATGGTTGCTCCTAATATTTCCAAATGGTCTGCTATAAAAGGCTTACTTACCGAATTTCAAATTAGTCCTAATGAAGTCTTAGCCATCGGAGACGGACCCAATGATATAGAGATGCTTCGTCATGTCGGTATTGGTGTGGCAATGGGGAACGCTAGCGAAAGGGTTAAAGCAGCAGCTGATTTTGTTACAGGACACCACGAAAATGATGGATTAGCTGAGTTTATAGAACGTTATCTTCTTAAATCGTATGAATTATATGCGATTTAATTTTTTATTAGATCGTGTATCTTCATTAGAACATTATCATTCATGTGTTGATTAATTAACAATATCATGAGCCCGGTACAATACCGAGTTCACTGCCAATTAGCTGCCTAATAAAAATCCCGTGTCTAACTTTATGGGGTCACTTCATTATTGTAGATAAGCGCTCTTTAATGGAATAGTTGAAACATCCCCCCATTACCGAGTGCTCTTAAATCTATTTAAACACTAACTTTAATTTTGACTTGCGGAAGCCGTCAAATACATTGATTGCCGCAGATAACATATAGAAGAAACAAGAACGGTTACTGGTTTAGAGTACCGTTGCATGGTCTGTTATCTGGCTTGGAATTACAATGATATTGGCATGCTTCGCACATATTGCCAAAATGGCACCAGCCCTTATGTTTGCTGTATTGAATATCATTTAGTAATCCTAAATGCAGAACTTCTACAACATTCCTTTTCATAAGATTAGTAAATATCCAACACCTTATGAGCATTCGTATCATTAAAGGCATTGCTCCACAATTTGGCCCAATTCATAAATAAGATCACAATTCTTGCAGTATAAATGCTCACGAATACAGAAAATCCAATATTACTTTAGAGTAGTTCTATTTCAAATACCCCCTTAAATCAAAAAGCCAATCACCATTCATCTATTTCAATGGTCTTGGCTCATTATTTGTTGTAAGTTATGGATATGTCAGCAAGCACCGGGAAATGATCACTTGGAAATTGGCAATTCTTTCGATAGTTAATGATTTCAATTTCATTAGTTGTAAGGTTTCCTTTCCCGAGAATCCAGTCAATACGCTTGTCAGGTCCTTTACCAGTAGGATCTTCAAAACCATTAAATGTTCCTAAGTCTTCATTAATTCTTGTCACAGCTTTTTCCCATAAATCATTAAATTCTCCATCACTTGTTAATATTTGGTGTGGAAGACTATCTGGTCCAGCATTAAAGTCGCCCGTTACAATTACCGGTAAATTTGGATCAAATTCTTTTGTTACTTTAAGAATTAATTCTGCACTTTTTTGTCTTGCATTAGCGGATTGATGATCAAAGTGTGTATTCACAAAATAGAACGGTTTGTTGCTTTTTTTATCAAGAAACTTTGCCCAAATAACCATTCTTGGAACATGGTTTCCCCATGTCTTTGAACGAATTACTTTCGGTGTGTCAGATAACCAAAAACGGTCATACTCTAGCACGCTGTAATCTTTTTCTTTATAAAAGATCACGGAGTGTTCTCCACGATTACTCCCAATCCAATTATAATTATGTAATGTATTTTTCAAATCTTGTAATTGCCTATATAACACTTCTTGTGCCCCAATGATATCAGGTTTCTCCATGTTGATCAGTCTTCTAATCGTAGGAACCCTTTCATCCCAAGTGTGGGGCGCGGAATCATTGCTATTTTTGTGTCTCAGATTAAAAGTCATCGCTTTTACATCTACCGACGTCCATTGGTCTTTGTTTTCTGCAGCAAACCCAGTTGAAGTTCCTGAGGACAAACCACTTAGGGCAACTAGAAAAGCGGCTACCACTAACAATAGGGATTCCAAAACTTTCTTCAATCTAATACCTCCTCGTTAAGCTATGTGACTGGAAAGCAAAGGAATAACTAATATACTAAATGACAAAACCTTTGTTTATATCCATCATCGGAACTCCCACATGATACAATTTTTCATTTTTTATCCCTTTTGTTAAGAAATCTTATCCAATTAAATGGCTCAATTCAATAATAAAGGCACATTTCTTTCTCAAGAAATGTGCCTTTAAAGGAAAGACCAAACACAAAAAATGGCGAGTTTCCTTACTTTAATATTCTCCTTTAATTACAAAATACGAACCCCGAATGGTTCCAGCTAGTTTCGACTTCTGCCTAGCAAACTTAAACTTCCCTTCTAGCTCCTTTGGGACCTCCATCCCCTCAGAAAGCTTAAAACCAACAGCCCGCTTCTTAGGGTCATCAACCGTATACATGACGTTGACAGAAAGACCATCCTCATAAAAAACGTAGGCCATTTTGATATTTTCTACTTGAAAATGTGACGTTTCTAAAGGTTTGGCCGCAAACTCAATATCACGTTCTTCTTTTAAAATTCGGTTCACATAATCAAGTGTCTCGCAGGACTCGCTAGCTGGTACAACCGTAAATTCATGCTTGTATTTGTTCATAAAATAACGGGCTTCATTAGCACGTAGACCAGCAAGCGCTTCTACTACAGGTGAAGATTCTAAACCAACCGTAGACACATTTTTAAAATCAACAATATAGGACATTTCCATCCCACCTTTTATCTCTTTATTTCCTAACAACAGGAATCCACATTTCACCATAAACTAAGCCGTCTCGTTGCCCCATCACAACCTCTGCATTTGGCCCACCAACATAGGCAACTTTATTTTCTTCTGCTAAGGCTTGACCAAAAGCAATACCTGTCACTTTATTACTCATTTCTTCAACCGTATTCCCTTCCCCTTTAACAACTAGGTATTCCCCCTTAGGAAATTGGATCACTCTGGTTTCTCCTAATTCCGGTGCCGATGCCTCTGTCATAACACCAGCATAATGCATCATCTTGTTATTTACTGCTTCGTTTACGATAAAAAGGTAGTCGTTTGCAGCTATGGATATTAAAGTGTCAAGCCTTCCATCTTTTCTGACAGCCTGCCAAAAGTCTGACTTTTCCTTGTTTATGCCAGCAAAGTCCGTGTAATCACTCTCAAGCTCAGTTCCAGTACCCAACACGGTAAAGCCGTCTTTTTCTTCAAGGATATAATCTGCCATATTCAAAACCTTCCTTTTTTTAAAATTTACCAAATGACTTGTCGTCTTCACTTGATAAGTATATGATAGCCTTAAATCATGTCAAAATATGATACTGTTTAGGAGTGCCGATGAAAAAAGTTGAACGGATTAATACGATCATGCGATATATTAATAACCGCTCCCACTTTACAATTACTGAAATCATGCAAGAATTTAACATCTCGCGTTCGACAGCTATTAGAGATATCAGAGAAATAGAGGCACTGGGGATGCCACTTGTCGCTGAAGTTGGAAGGGATGGGGGTTATTCTGTCATGCACAACTCTGTCCTGCCCGTTGTTCGCTTTACTGATAATGAAGTTAAAGCTCTTTTTATCGCATTTATGGCCACAAGGAATCAACAACTTCCCTATCTGAAGAGTCGTCAATCTTTAGCTGAAAAATTACTAGGACTCATTTCAGAAAACCAGCAGGATGACCTTGTGCTTTTAAATCAAATCTTACTTTTTGCAGGGACCAATCCCAATAATCCCGACCTACTTGAGCTTTCAGATCTCCCCCATCCCATGTTAGAAAAACTCATCCAAATCCTTCTTTTGGATAGCTATTTATTGATTTCCATCAAAGAAGAGAAGGTAATAAGGTCTTATCCCATTTATCTATTGCACCTTTATCAAGAAAAAAGCCAATGGCTAATTGAAGGCTTTGACTTAAAGGAAGAAAAAAAGAAGATTTTTTCTGTCGACGATCTTACCAGTGTCGAGCCCTATACGACGAAAAAAAGATTAAGTAAGAAAAAGATTTTAGAAAAACTAAGTAAGCAGGAAGAAGCAATCAACCTTTTCCTTGAACTTGGTCCAAAAGCGATTCTCCAGTTTAAAAAATACCATCCTTTAAAATTTTCAATTTCCTATACGAATCCTTACCAAACTACAGCTAATCTAAAGACTTTCATCAATGTTAATAAGCCCGAAGAATTGAGAGAAATAACAAATTGGCTACTTTTCCTAGGTGGTGATATTAAGATCAGGGAAGTGCCAGAAAGAGTCTTAGAAGCTTTAAAAGAGAGATTATTCTTATATTGCCCATAAACAGCAGCTAGTTAACCTAGATAGTTTCCTAGTTACCCCCCCTAATTCTGCACACCTGGAGGAAACTTACTGCTGCTGCTTGCCGGATGAACAATATCTAAAAATAAATCATCCATCCAAGGAATATCATTTTCGATTCAATGCATACGCATATATCTATATATCATTGAACAATATCACCATTAGCATCAAACATCGTAGTTACAGAATGTAAATAGCCTTAATTATAATATCACTTCTCCTGGTTTAATCCGTAAGTGGAGAGGATAATTCGCATCTAGCGGATTTGAACCCCTGACCTCTTGACTGATAGTCAAGCGCTCTCCCACGATGATTACTTTAACTGACCCAAACATTATATTTATTGCATACAAAAACGGAATTTCTTAATTTGCGGGGTTTCTCCAAACGACTCCTCTTCGCTCATATTCCATTCGATGTTCAACTGCAGCTGCTATCTCAGCTCCCGAAAACCTCTCAATAATCCATAATTCTAGATCAATTCCTGAAGTTACTCTCCTAGCTGTGATTACACTACCTTCATCAACAATTCGATATCCCAAGTAATCAGCTCCATACCTAGGAAGTTCATCTTTCGCCAGATAATGCATAGCAACGCTCTTGTCTTTTAAAATACCTGAAGCAGCCATCAACATACCACCTGTACAAACTCCGCATACGATCGTACCTTCGTCATGCATAGCCGAGATGATCTGTGTTAACTCTCTCTTCTCAGCCTCTTGTCTGGCCCCATGCTGGGCTTTATGGTTCCAGCCACCGCCAGGGATAATTAACAATTCTGGACTGTTGTCTAAACGTAAAAAATCATGGACTGTTACTTGAACGCCAAAGGATGCGACGACTTCTTTTTGAGACCGACTTGCGACTAATTCAACCTCGAATGGAGCACCTGCCTCAATTCCCCGCTTTAAAACCTCAAAAGGTGCCAAAGCGACAAGTTCCCCAAATCCTTCAAATAATACAATTTGTATCTTCACCCTTATACTCTCCTTTGAATATAAATGTTACTTACATTCGGCAAATTACCTGAGGATTGTAACTTTTAATCTTTTCGCTACACTTTATTATCAAGTATATAATAACGGCATCTGCCGTTTAGATAGTTGTATGTATGGTGGACAAAATTTCCGAAATGTTTGCTGGACTCCTAGTAGTAATTGTAGACGTTTTTTTGGTTCTAAGTTCCGATAACTATATTTATAGAAACCTAGAACCAAAGTACAGCAGCAAAGAAGATTTTGACCAAATAATGGATGTTTAGTCTGAAATATGTTTCATTAGGGAAGCAAGGAAAGTTTGGAATGACCATTGGAGATATTTTGAAATGAGTATGTTAAACAGAGAATGGCAGGCATTAAATAATTAAGCTGCCAAATCTCTGCTCCTCTAACAAAAGCTAAATTCACCTTTAAGGAGGACTTCGCTTTTGGTTTATAATTTTTATTGATATGTGCCTGGCACTTTGACTTATATCAATCCTAACCCGAGACTGAATTTCTCGAAATATGGCGGTGTTTTAGGCTTTATTCTTCATCGTACCTGAAACTAATTTGATAATGAACACTACGACAGCTAATACGAGTAGAAGGTGTATAAGGCCTCCGGCAATATGGAATACAAGCCCGAGTATCCAAAATAATAGTAATAAACCAATGATTGTCCAAATCAATCTAATTCCTACTTTATTAGATAAATATTTTGCTATATGTATAATACCCAAAAATAATAAAACTAAATTGATTTGTACAATTTATTAGTTTGGAATTTCCTTTAGATGAGTGAATGGGGTTATCAAATAAAATAAAACAGGGATGGGAAGCCCTTTCCTGTTTTATGTCTATTTAGAAAGCATGTTATCTAAGTATTGCTTAATAGCCTCAACGTTACCAGAGACCGCTTCTTCTCTAATCTCATCTTTCCTCATTTTGTCCAATGATTTTTTCAAGATATCTTGTTCTTCAGATTGTGGTATTACCACAACACCATTTGCATCACCAACTATAATATCTCCGGGATTTACAGCTGTTCCTCCACAAGAAATAGGAACATTAATTTCACCTATTCCAGCTTTTCCGCTAGAAGCTACAGAAGTCCCTTTGGCGAAAACGGGGAAATTTAGTTTCTTAATACCAACAATATCACGAATCACGCCGTCAACTACTATTGCACCAACTCCAAGTGTTTGAGCCATCCCTACAATAAAGTCCCCAGCTATGGCTCGATATTGATCCCCTTTAGCATCAATTACGATAATATCTCCGGGATTGGCTTCACGGATTGCTCTTAGAATCGCTAAGTTATCACCAACAGGAATCTTCACAGTTAAAGCTCTTCCAGCAAGTGTCTATTCTTCTTTTAGAGGCTTAATAGTTGGATGCATATTATTTAAACCATCCAAAACATCTGAAATACAGGTAGTGGGTATGTTCATAAATTGCTTAAGAATAGGTTCCATAGAATCCTCCTTAAAAAATAAAATTATACAGTTGCTTGAATTCATTTAGAAATATAAAAAAATTATTGTTTTCTATAAGATAAGATTATTATCCCGGTGATTGTGCTCAACAATCGGGCAATTAAACGGAATAATGCAGGAGATTTCAGAAAGGCGCCGAAATAGAAAATTTATAATTAGAAGGAGTGTGACTGGTTATGTCTCACGCTAAAGACGTTTTGGAAGATCAATTGTTAGCAAATGCGAACGACCAAAGCTGGTACGTTCCGTTTTCAGAATCAGTTGCAAACTTATCAGAGGATGAAGCGTTTTGGAAACCCAATGATGAAAGCAACAGTATTGCAGAAATTGTACAACATCTCCTTTACTGGAATGAAACTTGGCAAAAGAGATACAAAAAATCTCATGTGAATGCTGTTGCGCCTATAAGTGACAATAATGAAAGCTTTATTATTCCGGAAAATAGAACGTTTGCTGACTTAAAAAAGTGCCTCTTAGCGGTCCTGCTTCAATGGCAAGACCTACTGGCTAAAGAAAAGATAGAAAATGATGTGAATGGTTTCCCTGAGACCGCAAAGTGGTGGGAAGTTCTAGGAAATTTGTCCACGCATAACGCCTACCACATTGGGCAAATCGTTTACATTCGCAAACTACAAAAAAGCTGGAAAACTAATATTAAAGCGGAATAAATAAGGCAACTTACATTTTTTTGTTCCGCTTTAGGGCGTTTTTCTTGAATATGTAGTCGTCTTTTTGATTACATCAGATAAAATTTAAAAACAGAGTAAACGACTTTTTTTCAAACAACATTGTTATGAGTGCCAAAAAAGTTGTTTAATTACAAACAAAGAAGTTTTAAATGTTTTCAAACCTAAATCGTAAAAAGTCATAAAAAATAAGGGGTGATACATATTATACATGACTATGTGTTTCATCCCTTTTACTTTTTGTTTCACAATCGCGCCCGATAATAGAATAACCTAATATAATACCAGTCTTAGCATTCTATTCTCCAATTCCGATTACACTGCTAATGTTAATTCTTTTCTTTATCAGTCCATAGAACCCTGTATAAAAATGCAAGCTCAGCCTCTTCAATGCCGACAGGTAGTTCACCATTTTCACTTCCAACAGAACACAGCCCGTTTTTTGTAGTGCCTAGCCATGCTGCTAAATAAACAGGTTCGTTTTTCTTTAAAGTAACCTTTTCGCCTACTAAATTACTAAAAGAAGAAGACGTCATGTTATTTGAATAATTCGTTGTCGCAAGCCCGGATGGTATGCCAGATATCAATTTTAAGGGACGATTTTCATCATTAAAGTCACTTATTCCAAAGGAAATAAGGCTATTTTTATAATTTCTTTCGGCCCCCCCCCAAGTCTTTAGCAATTCTTCTTTAAACTTGCCTTGTTCATATACCTCCACTGAGATTTGAAAATCATCATCTTCAGCTAAAGTGCCATTCAGCTTAAAAAATTGAATAAGTTCCACTCCTGAATTGCTAATAAGCAGACTTTCTTTTTCACTCATTTTATATGGCTAAATGGTAATTTTCATATTTGAGGACGTTTTATCTTTTTCTACACCCGCACACCCTGTTAACAGCAAGATAAGAATTACAAACAAGCAGTGGCGTTTAAAGCTTCGCATTTTTACTCTCCAATCAATTTGTCAGGAGTTATTTCATATTACTCCTATGCTCACATTAAATGATCTCAACCCTAAATAGGCGCAGATTCTTACTCTAGAAATGCGCCCGATCGTGGAAGATCGAAGAGTTTAAAAGAGCTTCAAAAATTGATCTTTTGTTATTGTGCTAACGCACCCGTTAGTTGAATAAGCACCTTCTCTTTTACTACACATTATAGTCGAAATGCGTATTAGATATTAATCGTATTTTTTCCACCCATTTGTCATACTTCAAACTTCATGTATCAAATGGAATTAGCGATAAATTATTTTCCATTCTTAATGAAACTTAAGAGGGTTTTCTTAATTGAGTGTAGAAAAATATATGTGCAAACAAAACACAGGAGGCTACTATGACTAATTTAATATCACATATTGCTACACTGGAAATACCAGTTACTAATTTAGAAGAATCTATAGAGTTTTATATCGATATCCTGGGTGCCGAAGTCCACTTTCAAGGTAAAAAAAATGCTATGCTTACTATGAAATCAAAAGGAGTTCCAACGATTTTCTTGGTTGAAACTGAAGAAATTAATGGATTATCATTCAGAAATACAAATACTAATATCGTTCATAGCATAATTGACTTTTATACTCCTACCTTAAAAGAATTATATGAGTGGCTTGAAGGAAAACAAGTTGAAGTTGGTCCTTTAAATTTACAAGGCGAATTTGGAGGTTTTGGATTTAAAGATCCTTCTGGAAATTGGTTAAGTGCCTGCAATATCCTTCACCCAGAACAGTAATTTTTTTTTACTATTTAAGTTACAGGCGTAATTTTTTTGCGCTTTTCTTTCTATTACACATAATGAGTCTAATGCGACATAAAAACTCCCATTTTCTTCTTCAACTA
>NZ_JAGYPH010000001.1:997777-1790749 GCF_018343525.1 Lederbergia citrea
GCCTGCAATATCCTTCACCCAGAACAGTAATTTTTTTTTACTATTTAAGTTACAGGCGTAATTTTTTTGCGCTTTTCTTTCTATTACACATAATGAGTCTAATGCGACATAAAAACTCCCATTTTCTTCTTCAACTAACCTGCCCCTTTAGTTGAATAAGGATTTTAACTATTTTATATAATCAACATCTAAGCTGATTTATCGGTATACGCAATCCATTAATTAATTTCATTTGAATACCTTACTTGTTTTGCATATTCCCCAAATACTTTCACGTTATTTACACCAGGTTCCTTGGGAATAATAATATTTACAAATATTGGGTCAGAAATAAAACTATCGCCACCTGATAATTCCGGACCACCTATACCTATCTCCCAATCTAATTCACCATTTTTCATCTTTATAAATCCGATGTTTAAATGTTCATTTTCTTTACTCTTATAAACAACCACAATATAATTACCTTTTATGTCATAGTCAATAACACTTTCATAATCCCTATTTTCGCTGTTCTCAAGAATTTTCACGATTTGATCCTCCAGCAAAATTTCTCTTGAACAACCCAACAAAAAAATTATAAGTATTAATGCAAAAGCAATATTTATTCCCTTTGTACTATTTACACTTAACCCCTCACTCCCTTATAAAAAAAACAAATATATCTCAACGTTTTACTCTCTAATTCAAATATATATTCCTAAATCTTTTGTAAGGTTTTTTTATAAAAAATACCCTCCTTATTTCAGTAAATATCTTTCGTTATTTAATATTCAACAACACCCAGGTAATTCCTCTTTCCACTAGCCTACCGATAGCTTAATAAGAAAAAGCGTCTCCACTATTGTAGAAACGCACCCTATAGTTTCAGTACATTACTTCACAATCCATCTTCAAAAAAGGAGTTATTACAACAACTCAACTAAAGATAGCCCTCGACAGTTATATAAGAAAAAGCTGTCTATAGGGAAACAGTTTGTAACCTCTTATTTATTATCCAATCCCCTTTAATACAGTTTCATTTTGTTTCTGAGATATGCCAACACACACCAGATGGATCAATTAAATGAATCTCACGTTTTCCCCAAGGATATAGTGTGGGTTCCTTTACCTTAATAGGATATTTGGCAAGAAGACTTTTTTGAATATGCGTCCACCAACCATCTAGATCTGCTACAAGCAATTCAACCATATAATTCCCCTGAAATTCTTCGTTGTGAAAGTTTTGAAGGAAAAATTCTTGCTTCGCCATTCGAAAGATACTTAATCCCTCGTCGGAATACAATTTTTCAAAACCTAGATCTTCAAAAAAACTTTGTGCCAGGTGATAATCTTCACCTGAGGGAATAAATGGACGTAGATTTATTAATTCCATAACTTGCACCTCTATTATGTATTTTTATATTTTAACATTGTAGTTTTAATAAGTTAACTTGCCCGGTAGTGGAGCAAGAAAAAGGAGCCGCAACTACGACATCTTGTTTCGCTCAAGCACCCGTTTATTCAACAAAATATGAATAATTTACAACCCGTTATTCCTCCCATAGCTCGACCAGTCGACCTTCAGGAATCTTTAATCCAAATAATGCTTAATCGTCTCGTTTATATTATGTACTTGGAAATTTAACATCACTTGTTGTTCTGTTGGAAAATAACTGTCATTCTCGGTAAAGAAAGAAAAGATAGTCTCATTTCCTAATTGGGGTTTAATCAGTGTCCCATTCCAATTTTTCATTTCAATCTTCAACACTTCACTGTACCATTTTTTTATAACTTCAAGATTCTTAGTTCTCCAAAATATTCCTCCGAAACCTTTTATCATCGTATCTAACTCCTGCCTGTCTTTGTTTTTTAAATTTTCGGATTAGTTCCTCTTCAACTAAACTGTCCGTTAGTTTAAGTTCGATTCTTCACAATCTACATAGTTATCCAAACAAAATTTGGGTAACTATATTAAGCATCGCCCCTTATAGTTTTAAAGTATTTATGTTCATTTTTTTACAATGTAATGTATTTCAACAAATTGATTAAATGTTCTAGTTCCTTTTAGATATAGGTCTAGCTGATAATCGCCAACTTTAAATAAAGGAATTCCATCTCCAATAATAGATGGAGCAATTGTCAAAACCAGTTCATCCACTAACTTTTCTTTTAAAAACGTATGTAATAAGTCTCCACCACCAACTATCCAAATATTTTTTCCTTCTTCTTTTTTTAAGTTATTAGTAAAGGTAACAATGTCTTCATTTACAAATTTAACATCATTGGTATCTTCTAATTGAGATCGAGAAAATACGTAACAATCTTTATTTTTATATGGGAATTGACCTTTTTCCTGTTTCATTATCCAATCATATGTTCTTTTGCCAATTAAGATTGTGTCAATCGTTTCAAAAAATTCCGTATATCCATTATCCCCTTCGCCCTCAATCTTAAATAACCAATCTAATGAATCTCCTTTTGTTGCAATATACCCATCCAGACTTTGAGCAATAAACAATACAATATTCCGTTGATCCTTCATAACACGCCTCCTATTTACTGTACTTACAAGATATACTATTCTTTTTAATCTAACATTAAATTACACTTTTATTGAACTAAACTGCCCCTTTAGCTTAATAACTTCAACAAAAAAAGCGTTAATCCTTCTTTGATTAATGCACCCGCTTAATGAAGAAGGATTAACGCTTATTCATCAATCGTGCCGATTATGGAACAGCCTAGGTTTATGATTCCACTAAAGCTCACTTAGTTAATTTTAGTTCAAATCCACTCCTAGAAAGACTGAAAAACCGGACATTGTACCCGTGTTCATTCGTATTAATCTACCTTTAAAATAATTTTTCCGATGTTTTTGTTGTTCTCCATATGTTCATGTGCTTGTTGGATTTGATTAAAAGGAAAAACTTGATCAACAGTCGGACGAAGCTTGTTATTGTCAAAAAGATCTAGGGCTTTGGCGGAAAATTCAGTTGTCAGTGCTGCCTTGTATTCATCGCTTATTGGTGTAAGCAATGTGCCAGTCAGCTGAATACGTTTTGACATTAAATCCATTAAATTAACGTTTTCTATATTTGCTCCTCCTAAAATACCAATTAACACCCAACGTCCATCTACTTTGATGCTCGAAAGATTCTTACTCCAATAGGATGCACCAATAAAATCAAGAATCAAATCAACCGCTTGATTTTTGGTGATATTTAATATTTTCTCATCAAAGTTCTGTTTCTTATAGTTTATACAAACATCCGCCCCTAATGACCGGCAAATATCAAGCTTCTCTTCCGATCCGGCTGTCGTTATGACATTCGCTTGACCGATTTGCTTCGCAAGTTGAATCCTGCAGTTCCGACCCCACTTCCACCAGCATGGATCAGTACGGTTTCATCTGTACGTAATTGCCCTATCCAAAATAATGTTTGATAGGCGGTTAAAAACACTTCAGGTATAGCAGCAGCTTCCTCAAATGAGAGCTGTTCGGGAATCACCATCGCTCTGTCAGCCGGCATTACAACGTATTCGGCATAACCGCCACCATTCACAAGCCCCATAACGCGCGTACCAACCTCGCTTTCTGAACCTGTGCCTACTTTTTTTCCTAACCTTACCTTATTACGGGTGGTGACAGCTTCACGTATACCAGGACCAATTTCGTGCGAGGATAAATCAGATAGTAATGTGTATTTAGTACATAGTGTTGTTTGTTATGAGATCATTGGTGATATTTCAATAAACTCTCACCAAAAAAAGCTCGCAAACCTTTTCGTACCAAGGTTTGCGAGCTTAACTATTCTTTCTAACTTCTAAATTTATTTTAAAGATACCGGTGGTCGGGGTCGAACACATCCTTCTCAACGGTACACTATCATGAAATGATCATTAATAACCATTCAAGTATTTGCGTGGTGTTCCCAGTTTTTCCAGTGTACATAAACGAGGATAACATGAATCATTTTGAACATAAATAGATGCATCAAGAAGCCACGGAACATGTTTAAAAAGTGCATAATCACTTTTTATAATGAGAGAAAGCATTTCTGGAAGCATGGAATGAATCGTCTGAAAGCGCTGTTCAGCAATATCCTCGGTTATTTCTTCTCCGCCTACATTAATTTTTACGGAAAGCACATATTCACCAAGCTTTGGCATCCATTCAGCCGTAAGCATATCTTCATTATTGGCTACTTTATGATCAGCGGTACTAATGGTTAAAACTGGTGTTGAATGTGAGTTCGAATTTGATAATGTATATTTTCGACTATCGACAGGTCCATAGGAGGTTGCAGGCGGAATGACCATTACAGTAAAGTGATTGGATTGCAGCTTTATCATCAAGCAGCTCCCCTTTTTATTGTTTACTTTATAGTATGACACATGCCTAGTAGTGGTGAAAGATTATGCCATCAATGCAACCAATAAAGCTTTTTGCACATGCAAGCGGTTTTCAGCTTCTTCAAATACAAGGGACCGTGGTCCATCAATGACCTCAGCCGTTACCTCTTCACCGCGTTTTGCCGGGAGACAATGAAGGAATATAGCGTCTTTGTCAGCATAAGCCATGAGCTCGGCATTCACTTGATATGGTGCAAAAGCTTTTAGTCTAACTTCCGTTTCGTCTTCCCAGCCCATACTTGTCCAAACATCTGTATAAACCGCATCAGCTTCTGCTACTGCCGCTTGTGGGTCATGTGTTACTTCAATTGTTGCACCAGTCATCTTAGCAAACTCCTTCGCCTGATCAAATATCTCCTGTTTAGGTTCATAGCCTATTGGAACGGCAACGGTACAATCCACGCCTGTTTTAGCACAACCAATCATTAATGAATGAGCTACATTATTGCCATCCCCTACATAGGCTAACTTTTTGCCTTTAAGGCTTCCCTTCACTTCATATAAGGTTAGTAAATCTGCCAGTGCTTGACATGGATGATAATCATCTGTTAGAGCATTAATAACCGGTACATCAGAATTATTTGCTAACTCTTTAACCGATTCATGCTCGTGTGCACGAATCATAATTCCATCTACATAACGTGACAATACTTTGGCCGTATCTGGGACAGTTTCTCCTCTGCCAAGTTGAATATCCGCTCTACTTAGAAATAAAGCATGACCACCAAGTTGCTGCATGCCTACCTCAAAGGAAACGCGTGTTCTTGTAGAAGATTTCTCAAAAATCATCGCCAACGTTTTCCCTTGTAAATAATGATGGACCGTTCCTTCTTTTTGCATTTTTTTTAACTCAATCGCTTTATCAAGAAGGTACATGATTTCGTCAGTAGTATACTCTGATAAAGTTAGCAAATTTCTTCCCTTAAGATTGTTCATGACTGTATTCATCAAATCACCTTTTCCTTTCCCGTCGAACCTTTTAGCCACTCCTGCATCGATAACGGTTTAACAACTTCATGTTTGTGGGCAGCTATATATGTTTCAAGTGTTTCCATTTCTGTAATAACTATAAATTGTGCTGCTGATGCAGCCATTCTTTTTTGCTTTGATTCTTCGGTATCACCATTACTAAACAGGATGGAACTACTTCCATTCTTTAGCCATTCCGCAAATGTCCATTGATCGTTTGCAATTGAAATTCCTTTACTCACAAAAATACTCTTTAAAGCTGGAAGATCTTTTTCAGACACGTCAACATATATTTCCAAATCTTGTTTGAAGTTAATTCTGTCATTCCATTTCACCGCTTTAGCTAATGCTTCATCAAAGTTGCTGCCAAACGCGATGAGTTCCCCAGTTGATTTCATATCAGGTGTTAAGAGAGGATCTATCCCTTCTAATTTCCCGGTTGAAAAGATTGGATTCTTAATCGCGTAATACGATTGTTTTGTGTTCGGCTTCAGGTCAACATAAACTCCTGTTAAGATGTTTACGCACATTTCAATTAAATTGTTTCCAGTAATTTTACTAATAATTGGAACAGTTCTTGATGCACGTGGATTTACTTCCAATACATAAACAATATCGTTATAAATCACAAATTGGACATTAAATATACCTTTAAAACCAAGGTTTTGAGTTATTTTTTCCGAGTAATTAAAGGCAGTTTTTTGATGGTGCAGGGAAACTGTTACCGGCGGGGTAACCGCCATGCTATCTCCTGAATGTACACCCGCTTTCTCAATATGCTCAAAAAACCCGGGTACGAAAATATTCTTTCCATCTGAAAGAACATCTATTTCCATCTCAGTTCCTTTAAAATAGGCGTCAATTAGAACTGGATAAGTAATTTTATCCAAACTTTTATCTAAAGCCTTTATATCTTCGATAATGAGCATTCCTTGACCGCCAATTACATATGAGGGTCTTAATAAGAGTGGAAAACCGATTTCTGCGATTTTTTCTTTCAACTCCGATTCACAGGAAGCTGTTATACCAGGAATATGCGGGATATTTAACTCTTTTAATAGCGAGTAAAAACGGTCCCGATCTTCAAACACATCGATATGATCTTGACTAATTGAGAGTAAAGGAATCCCATTTTCCTCTAACTCTTTTGCTAAGTTAATGGCTGTCTGTCCGCCAAATTGAACGATGACACCCTCTGGTTTTTCATATTCCAATACATTTAATACATCTTCTGCTCGAAGTGGTTCAAAATACAAGCGGTCTGCAACTTGAAAATCAGTGCTGACTGTCCCGGGGTTATTGTTAATTAAAATCGTTTCATACCCCGCTTTTTTTAAAGCAAGAACACTATGAACTGTACAATAATCAAACTCAATTCCCTGACCAATTCTTACTGGACCAGAACCGATAATCGCCATTTTTTTCTTCTTACTTTTAGGGAAAAAGTCTCCTTGCCCTTTCCATGTCGAGTAAAAATACGGAGCCGTTGCCGGAAATTCTCCTGCACATGAATCAACCATATTATAAACAGGACTAATTTGTTCTTCCTTTAATATTTCTCTTATTTTCTTCAAATCTGTTTTCCATATTTTCGCTAACCATTGATCAGAAAAACCATTTGTTTTAAGCTTTAGTAAAAAATCTCGGCTAACATTATCGATTTTTTCTTTCCTTGCTTGTTCTTCTAAATCAATGAGTAAAACAAGAGTTTCGAGGAAAAACAATTGGATTTTTGTAGCTTCATGAATGTCTTGAATAGATATTCCTCTTCTAATCAACTCAAGGATAGCAAAGAAACGCAAATCATCAGGTAATGTAACAGACTGCCATAGTTGCTCGTCACTGTATGAGGCTATTTGCGGTAACTCTAGGCCGCATGTATTAATCTCTAGTGATCTAATAGCTTTTTGAAGAGCTGCAGGCAAATGGCGTTCAATGGCCATTATTTCGCCCGTTGCCTTCATTTGTGTGCCAAGTTTACGATCTGCATCTGGAAATTTATCAAATGGCCAACGGGGCATCTTGACTACTGTATAATCAACAACTGGTTCTATACTTGCAACAGTTATTCCAGTTACTGGATTGATTAATTCATGCAACTGATAGCCAAGGCTTAATTTTGCGGCCATTCTCGCAATCGGGTAGCCTGTTGCTTTAGAGGCAAGTGCAGAAGAACGGCTTAATCTTGGATTTACCTCAATTAAATAATATTGATTACTATCCGGGTCTTGAGCATATTGGATGTTACATCCGCCAACAATTTTTAATGAGCGAATAATTTTAACAGCAGATGTATAAAGAGTTTCATATTCTTTGTCCGTTAACGTTTGTTGGGGTGCAACAACGATTGAATCGCCAGTATGGACGCCGACGGGATCAAAGTTCTCCATACTGCAAATGGCGATACAAGTATCGTTATCATCGCGGATCATTTCAAATTCTAATTCTTTAAAGCCCGCTATACTCTTTTCTATCAAGCACTGGGTGATCGGACTTGCCTCCAACCCTTTCTTTACAACAGATACGAGCGCTTCTTCTGTTGATACGATTCCTCCACCTCCACCACCGAGTGTGTAGGCAGGTCTGATAATAACCGGGTATCCTGTTTTATTAGCAAATTCTACAGCTTCACCGACTGAATGAATAATCTCGCTATCAGGCACAGGCTCATTGATTTCATGCATTAAAGCCCTAAATGCTTCACGATCTTCACCTTGGATAATCGAGTTAACAGTTGTTCCAAGCACTTGTACGCCATACTGGTCAAGTACACCTAACTCATACAATTGCACAGTTAAATTGAGGCCAGTTTGACCGCCTAGCGTCCCCAATATTCCATCTGGTCGCTCTTTCTTGATAATTTCTGTAAGACTATCCGTTGTCAAAGGCTCAAAATAAACAATATCGGCAAATTGTTCATCTGTCATAATCGTTGCAGGATTATTGTTAACAAGGACAACTTCAATGCCTTCTTCTTTCAAAGCTAAGCAACCTTGAGTGCCCGCATAATCGAATTCCGCCGCCTGGCCGATAATAATCGGCCCCGATCCAATAACCAAGACTTTCTTTATGTCATTTCTCTTAGGCATAAATATTTTCTCCTTTGTATTGCTGCAACTGATGTGAAAAAGAGTCATTAATTAAAAGTTCAAGTTTGGTATTCTTTCCATCAGGATGAAACTGGTACGTAGTAATCGGATAGTTTTCATGAATTAGCCCTTCAATAGACCCATCCTGTACAGCCGTAAATGATGGTTTAAACCCACTATCTTTAAGGCCATATTTGGCAATGGCATATCCATGATTTTGATTAGTCATATATACTAACTTCGTTGCATGATGAATGACCGGATGTTTAAAACATCTATGTCCCCATTTCATCTTCGCTATGTTAGCCCCAAAAGCCGATGCAAGAATTTGATGACCTAATCCAAATCCCAATGTCGGATATGCTTTTGCTACTTCGCTATACTCGTTGAAATAGCTTTTCCAGTGCAAAGGATTACCTGATCCACCAGAAAACACAAGACCATCAGGGTTGATTTTTCTAATAGTAGCGGCAGTAGTTTCTCCGGGAACAATTGTAAGTTTGTAATTAAATTGCACAAGCCAGCGTATTAATGAATTTTTTACTCCAAAATCAATGACAACTAGATGCTTTTTTCCGGTTGGATTAATGATTTGTTTTTGTAAATGTTCGCTCTTATTTTTTTTATCTGAAATATTTACATAGTTTAATTGATTTGTAGACATACATGCTGGCATTTCGCCTGTTTTTAACAGCTGCTTAATGATCGTTCTCGTATCCATTCCTGTCAAAACTGGAATATTATTTTTTTGGAAAGTAGTCATTAGTTTTGATTCGGCATTTGCTGGATTAATCCATTCTTGTTGTGTTATAAGCCCGGCCAGTTGAAAATCCTTACTTTCAAATTTATTCTCATCAATCTGACAGTTTAAAACTCCAGGGTATGTCGCTAAAATGATTTTGTCTTTAACGACTGGGTCCGTCAGAAATTCTAAGAAATTACTCATTCCTGTATAAAATATTAATTCACCTGAACATTCATTTATATGACCGTGCCAATGGCCGGTATATACTGAGCCATTAGCAAGTTTTAAGGTACCTTCCATTATGCACCTCTCCAATTCCGCATTTTTATTTTTATTTATGAATTTTTATACATTGAAGTTAAAAAAATATTAACATGTGGCCTTTTTACTTTCAAGCAATGTTGTACTGATTTTTTCAATTGCAACATCCATTTCCTCATATGTAACTGTTAACGGTGGAAGTAGTCTCATAACATTGGGCCCGGCAGAAAGAACGATCAACCCATTTTCTCTTAATAAACTAAGCAAGGGTCCTACTTCTTCGGAAAATTCTAGGCCAAACATGAGACCTTTGTAACGAATGCTTACTAAGCTCTTTAAACTAGAAAGCTGTTCAGATAGCTTTTCAAACAAATAATTTCCTTTATTATTCACTTCACTCAAAAATTCTTTCTCAAAGACGGTATCCAATGTTGCCTTTGCCGCTGACATTGCCAGTGGATTTCCGCCAAATGTGGAACCATGGCTGCCAGGGTTAAACGCAGTTTTTAGTTGTTCTTTGCCAATCATAGCGCCTGTCGGGAAACCATTTCCCAGTCCTTTGGCAGATGTAATAATATCAGGAGAAATTTCATAATGCTGATAGGCGAATGGTTTGCCAGTTCTGCCAATTCCAGTTTGCACTTCATCTACAATTAATAAAGCCCCGTGTTTTTGGCACAGATTTTCAAGTTCTAATAAAAAGGACTCTTCGGCTGGAAAAACGCCGCCCTCACCTTGAATAATTTCAAGCATCACCGCTGCAGTCTCATCGTCTATTTCGTTTGTTAAAGCTTCAATATCATTGAATGGGAGATGGATAAACGTTTCAAGCATCGGTCCGAAACCTTGTTTGACTTTATCCTGACCCGTGGCAGCCATCGTTCCAAGTGTGCGCCCGTGAAATGATTGATGGAAAGTAATAATTTTTGATTTCCCAGTATATTTACGTGCTAGTTTAATAGCCGCTTCATTCGCTTCTGCTCCGCTATTACAGAAAAAAACCGAGCTTCCATTTGAAAATTCTGTTAGTTTTTCGGCTACTTGTTCTTGTAAGGAGCTTTTAAATAAATTTGATGTATGCCATAATTTCTGCATCTGGTTTGAAACTGATTCAATGACAGATGGGTGGCAATGACCTAGATTACATACGCCAATTCCAGAAGTAAAATCAAGATAAGCTTTTCCGGTAGAATCAATAACATGGGTACCGCTTCCGGATTCAATCTCTATATCCCATCTTGCATAGTTTTCAAATAAACAGGTCATTATTTCACTGCCTCCATTTCTCTTTGGATCGTTGTCCCATTAATTTTTGAACCATCAAGCAAATGTGTTTGACCGCTGACGATCATTACCTCATTCATTCCACCTTCTAAACTATGGATGGCAGCCATTACTTTTGGAATCATCCCACCTGAAATGGTTCCATCGTCTATTAAAGACATGATTTCAATCGTCGTTGCCTGTTCAATAATTTTGCTGTCTTTAAAAACACCCGGTACATCCGTTACGAATAAAAGCTTTTCTGCTTTTACGGCAACTGCTACGGCAGCCGCAGCTGTGTCTGCATTAATATTATAATAATCTTCGCTATCGGAACTCATGGCTATTGGCGAAATAACTGGGACTAATCCAATAGAAATTAAGTTAAATAGCAAGTCTTGATTCACGTGGGTGATTTCACCTACTAAACCTAAGTTTTCTAAGTCTTTTGCCTTTGCATACATTAATCCGCCATCCGAACCTGTAATGCCAATAGAAGTAATTCCGTGTTTCTGCAACTGTCTAACTAGTTTGTTAGTCATCGTCCCAGAAAGGACCATTTCTACTACATTCATTACGTCATCTGTAGTTTTTCTTAATCCGTTCACAAATTCTGACTCAATACTCAAGTCCTCAAGGAGCTGATTAATTGCAGGTCCGCCTCCATGGACGATAATTGGTTTATATCCATTGTTTTGCATCTCCCTTATCCCTTCGTAAAAATCCTTTGATAGGGAGTCAATCATACTGCCGCCACATTTAATGACAACAATTCCATCCATGTGTTTAACCCTCCTTATGTTCTGTAGCTGGCATTAATACGGACATAGTCATACGTTAAATCGCAGCCCCAAGCTTTTCCAGATCCATCCCCGATATTTAAATGGATGTTTATTTCTACCTTCTCATTGTTTAAATAAGAACTAAGGTTTTCTTCCACGTAATTTGTAGGCTGACTGCCCACTAAAAGCGGATGTGGGCCAATCGTAATATCTATTGTCTCAGGGTCGAGTGTCATCCCACTCCTTCCTATAGCCATCATGACCCTCCCCCAGTTCGGATCAGAACCAAACACCATTGTTTTCACAAGATCAGAACCTACTACTGTTTTAGCCACTTTCCCGGCTTCTTCATCTGTGGCGGCCCCCTGCACATTAACTTCTATAAGTTTAGTAGCACCTTCACCATCGCGAGCAATCATCATTGCAAGGTCTTGGCAAACTTGTTTCAACAACTGGATGAATGCTTCCCAGTCCTCATGTGCTGGAGATAGAGCATTATTGGAAGCTAATCCACTTGCCATCACAATCACCATGTCGTTCGTTGATGTATCTCCATCAACTGTAATACGATTAAAAGTTTCATTCGTCACTTCTTTTAGTGCCACTTGTAAATATTCGTGAGGAATATGAGCGTCTGTTGTAATAAACCCAAGCATGGTTGCCATATTCGGGGCAATCATGCCAGAACCTTTGGCTGATCCTGCCATGGTTATTTTTTTACTATCAATAGTCGTTTCAAAGCAAGTCGTTTTCATACATGTATCCGTCGTTAAAATGGCTTCATTAAATTGATTGGCGGCTTGACTGCTTTTCTGTGGGACAAGCTTGCCGATCCCAGGGAGAATTTTATCCATCGGCATTTTTTCACCGATCACTCCTGTAGAAGCTACTCCTACATAGTTGTTTTTTATTGAAAATAAATCCGCAACGGCATCTCTCATTAAATAAGCATCGATTAGTCCTTGGTCGCCTGTGCACGCATTTGCATTTCCACTATTGATGACAACTGCTTGGAGCTTTCCTTCCTCTGCCAGACTTTGCTTCGTAACCTTTAGAGGAGCTGCAATGATTTGATTCAATGTATAGACAGCTGCAGAATCAGCAGGCACATCGCAATAAACCACTCCTAAATCATTGCGTTTCCGCTTTACCTTCGTATGAAGACCGGCTGTTGAAAAGCCGAGCGGTGTTACAATGCTTCCTTCTTCTACTTTTAATATTTGCTGTTTACTTTTTGTTTGCATTTTTTTCACTCCTCTTATGTTGCTATGGATAAACAGGGCTAAAATTTAACCCTGTGGTTTCATCAAAACCAAACATAATATTGGCATTTTGAATCGCTTGACCCGCAGCACCTTTCATTAAATTATCAATAACAGATACAATCGTTGCTCTCTTTGTCCGTTCATCAAACGCGACTCCGATATCGCAGTAGTTGGAAGCGGCGACCTCTTTAGTTGCTGGAAAATTTCCTTTACCCCTTACCCTGACAAACGGTTCATCACGATAGTATTCTGCATATAAGTTCCATAAATCATTTTCCGTTATGTTTGTTTTAATCGATCCGTAAATGGTTGCCATGATTCCTCTAGTCATCGGTACAAGATGAGTTTGGAATGTGATTGGTGAGGAATAGCCCATGATCTTAAGCATTTGTTCAATTTCTGGTATATGTTGGTGCTCGTTTACTTTATATATTTTTAAATTTTCATTGAGTTCACTATAAATGGTGCTTAGACTAGGTGACTGGCCAGCACCGGACACACCCGACTTTGCATCTACGATGATGGAACCTTCCACAAGGAGTTCCTCTTTAATCAGGGGGGCTAAACCAAGCAATGTAGCAGTTGGATAACATCCTGGATTCGAGATAAACCTTGCTCCTTTTATACTCGCTCGATTAAGTTCGGGGAGGGAGTATACCGCTTTTTCAATCCATTCCTCTGGCCCTGCCTTTTTATGATACCAATCTTCATAGTCAGCGCTATTCTTTAACCGGAAGTCACCTGATAAATCAACCACCGCACATCCTTCATCCAATATTTGCGGCGCCAGCTTTGAAGCAATACCTGAAGGAACAGCTAAAAAAATAACATCCATTTCTTTGGCCATTTGAACAGGATTGATTTCCTCCAAAACTTGCGGAAAGTTTTCTGTCAAATGCGGATAATGATTCTGTATGGCCTCCCCTTGTTGTGACGAGGTATACAAGGCGCCAATTTGAAATTCCGGATGCGAATGTAAAATTCGCAGCAACTCTGCGCCTCCGTAGCCAGTCGCTCCAACAATACCTGCTTTCATTTTTTTCACTCCTATATTGCATAATCTAAGTGTAGATTTTTTACCGAGAATAAAAAATACTACGAATTTGCATAACAAACAGAATATTTTTTGATGTTTCCTATTATACGTTGAATAAAAATAAATACAATAGTATATTTATACTTTTTTGAAATAAAAAAAGAAAGCCTTCTAATCTTGAAGGCTTTCCATTAAAGCAATTACTTTTCTTCGTTGTCTTCATTTATTTTCAAGTTTCTAACTAATTCTTTAGCCTTACCGCTAACAGCTTCGTCCATTACAAATGAACCATTAGAATATCGATCATTGAACCTCAATTCCGAAGTGTTAATCTGTTCCTCTTGTCCTTTTTCGCTAATTAAGGACAATTCTGTTCGTTTATCAACGATTTTCATTCCAATTATTCGATGAGCATTATTTTTTAGTTCCCTCAACATGACGATTCCACGATTTGTTCTGCTTCCTTTTTCGAACTCAGAAAGCTTCATCTTCTTGACAGCACCTCGCTGGGTAGCAATGAATACACTAACCTCAGCATCCGAAGAAAAGACTTCACCGTTAACTACATAATCATCTTCTTTTAAATTTATGGCTTTAACGCCTGCTGCTCTTATACCTACAGGACCAATCTCATCCTCCGAATACCAAAGACCGTAGCCAGAATGGGTTGCAATAAATATATCTTTATTGCCGTCCGTGAGGTGAACATCTACAACTTCATCATCATTTTTCAAATTAATCCCTACTAATGGTCGAGAATAACGCTGTGCTTTATATAAATTCAATACACTTTTTTTCACCATGCCATTTTTAGTGAAAAACAGCAAAAATACATCGGGCACAAATTCTTTTATTGGTATAGCTTTAATAATTTCCTCATCCCGCGCAATCGGCATGACAGACGCAACATGTTGGCCAAGATCCTTCCAACGAATATCGGGTAGTTCATGCACAGGGAAGAATAAATAATTGCCTTTACTTGTAAATAACAATAAAGTATCGGTTGTATTTATTTCTGCCAAAAGTAAAAGTCGGTCTGATTCTTTCATCGCCAAATCTTGCCCATTTGAAGCAGAGTAGGAACGTATGCTTGTTCGTTTAAAGTATCCTTCTTTTGTTACCGTTGCAATTACATCTTCGCTTGGAATCATAACTTCCAGGTTGATCTTTATTTCCGATATTTTTTCCTCAATCACAGTACGCCGAGCATCTGCATATTTTTTCTTGATTTCTTTCAGTTCTTTCTTGATTACCCCGAGAAGATTTTTCTCACTTTCAAGAATGGATGTCAATTTTTTAATTTCATCTAAAAGCTCATCGGCTTCTGTTTGCAATGCAGTGATATCGGTATTTGTCAGCCTATAAAGCTGGAGAGATACGATTGCTTCTGCTTGTTTTTCAGTAAAGCTATATGTGGTAATGAGGTTGTCTTTGGCATCCCGCTTATCTTTGGAAGCTCTAATGATTGCAATTACTTCATCTAAGATGGAGAGAGCTTTCATTAACCCTTCTACGATATGGTGTCTTTCCTCTGCTCTGTGAAGGTCATATTTAGAACGATTCGTGACAACTTCTTTTTGATGCTCAATGTAAGCGTCAAGGAGGCTTAGCAGACCCATAAGTTTTGGTCGGCGATTTTCAATTGCAACCATATTAAAGTTATAAGTAACCTGAAGATCACTATTTTTAAATAAATAGTTAAGAACGCCTTCCGCGTCGGCCTCTTTCTTTAATTCAACAACAATCCGCATACCGGTTCTGTCAGTTTCATCTCGTACTTCTGCCATACCTTCTAGTTTTCGATCAAGCCGGAATTCGTCCATTTTTTTTACGAGATTGGCTTTATTAACATCATAAGGAATTTCAGTAATGACGATTTGCTGGCGTCCGCCGCGCATTGTTTCAATCTCCGTTTTTCCCCTGACGATAATTCTGCCTTTGCCAGTTTCATAGGCTTTTCTTATTCCATCAACGCCTTGAATAATACCGCCTGTAGGAAAGTCTGGTCCTTTTAATACGGTCATCGCATTTTCTACTGTGCAATGGGGTTTTTCTATACGCATAATTACAGCATCAATCACTTCGCCGAGGTGGTGCGGAGGGATATCGGTAGCGTATCCAGCAGAAATCCCGGTAGAACCATTCACAAGTAAGTTAGGAAATCTAGCTGGAAGTACGATTGGTTCAGAAGATGTGTCATCAAAGTTTGGCACAAAGTCAACCGTTCTTTTATCAATGTCCCTTAATAGCTCGGAAGCCACTTGTGAGAGACGCGCTTCCGTATAACGCATCGCAGCAGCCGGATCTCCATCCACGCTTCCATTGTTTCCATGCATTTCAATGAGCATTTGCCGAACTTTCCAAGGTTGGCTCATTCTTACCATCGCATCATATACGGATGTATCTCCGTGAGGATGGTAATTACCAATTACATTACCAACCGTTTTTGCTGATTTTCTAAAACCTTTTTCCGCTGTATTGCCTTCCATATGCATAGCATACAAGATTCGTCGCTGAACTGGCTTTAATCCATCTCTGGCATCAGGTAAAGCCCGTTCTTGAATAATATATTTACTATAGCGGCCGAAACGGTCCCCAATTACATCTTCTAAAGGCAGATCTTGAAATTTTTCTTCGATGCTCATGAGAACTGATCTCCCCCTTGCGTTGTCAAGTTTTCATTTTCTAATATATTGCGATCTTCTTCCATACCAAACTGAACATTATTTTCAATCCATTTTCTGCGGGGCTCTACTTTATCTCCCATTAAAGTTGTTACTCTTTTTTCGGCTCTTGCCGCATCATCAAGGAGTACACGAATTAACGTGCGCGTTTCCGGATTCATTGTTGTTTCCCAGAGCTGGTCGGCATTCATTTCACCCAGACCTTTATAGCGCTGAAGCATATAGCCTTTTCCGACTTTTTTAGTTACTCCGTCCAGTTCTTCATCTGTCCAAGCGTATTCAATCACTTCTTTTTTCCCGCTTCCTTTACTCACCTTATAAAGCGGGGGCAGTGCAATATAAATTTTCCCTGCTTCAAGCAATGGTTTCATATAACGGTAGAAGAAGGTTAGAAGCAAGACTTGGATATGGGCACCGTCTGTATCAGCATCTGTCATAATCACAATTTTTTCATAGTTTACATCATCTAAATTGAAATCGGCTCCAACGCCGGCACCAATCGTATGAATAATCGTGTTGATTTCTTCGTTTTTGAAAATATCCTGAAGTTTTGCCTTTTCGGTATTTATAACTTTTCCGCGAAGAGGAAGCACGGCTTGGAACCGTCGATCGCGTCCTTGTTTAGCAGATCCACCGGCAGAATCACCTTCCACTAGATACAATTCATTTTTTAAAGGGTTTCTAGATTGGGCTGGCGTAAGTTTTCCTGATAAAAGCGCATCCGTTTTCCGCCGTTTTTTCCCACTTCTCGCCTCTTCTCGTGCTTTCCGTGCTGCTTCTCTAGCCTGTGCAGCTTTTACTGCTTTTTTGGCTAGTAAGGAGCTGACATCGTGATTTTCCGCTAGAAAATAAGCTAAATGCTCTGAAATTACTGTATCAACTGCGGACCTTGCCTCAGCTGTACCAAGCTTGCCTTTTGTTTGGCCTTCGAATTGGAGTAAATTTTCGGGTATCCTAACCGACACAATCGCAGCAAGACCCTCTCTAATATCAGATCCTTCAAGATTTTTATCTTTTTCCTTCAATAACCCTGTTTTACGCGCGTATTCATTGAAAATGCGCGTCATTGCCGTTCTAGTACCAACTTCATGTGTTCCGCCATCCTTTGTCCGCACATTATTGACAAAGGACAACATGTTTTCTGAATAACCATCATTAAATTGAAAGGCAAATTCTACTTCAATTTCATTTGCCTCTCCTTCAAATGATGCAACTGGATGGAGAACATCCTTTTCACCGTTTAAATATTCCACAAAAGCTTCTATTCCATTTTCATAATGAAAAACTTCGCGCTCATCATGGCGCAAGTCAATAATTTCAATTTTTAATCCCTTCATTAGAAATGCAGATTCACGCAGTCTTTCACTTAGAGATTCATAATTGTAAACAAGAGCACTAAAAATGGCCGGATCCGGTTTAAAATGGATCGTTGTCCCCGTTTGTTTAGTCGTTCCAATTTTTTCTAGCGTTGTCTTTGGTTTTCCGCCATGATGAAACTTCTGTTCATAGACGAATCCACCTCGTTTAATTGTCACAACTAACCATTCGGAGAGCGCGTTAACGACTGATGCGCCAACTCCGTGTAGCCCACCACTCGTTTTATAGCCCCCTTGGCCAAATTTACCGCCTGCATGCAAAACAGTCAGGATTACTTCCGCTGTAGGTCTACCTGTCTGGTGCATTCCAGTTGGCATTCCTCTACCTTTATCTTCAACGCTGACACTATTATCTTTATGGAGCTTCACAATGATTTCATTGCCATGCCCTGCCAAAGCTTCATCTACTGAATTGTCGACGATTTCGTAGACAAGATGATGCAAGCCCCGTGAATCCGTAGATCCGATATACATACCAGGCCGCTTTCTAACTGCCTCAAGGCCTTCGAGCACCTGGATTGATTCATCATTATATTCAAAGTTATTTATAGTTTTGGCCACTCATATTCCCCTTTCACTAAAGGCCGATTCGCCCTTCAAACAAACAACTGTTCGTAACTTTATCATAGCAAAACATTGCACGTATGTCTTATTTTATATCCGTTATGCCAGATTTGGCAAATTGCCATTAATTATTCCATTCACTTTTATATTTTTTTGGGGCCAAAAAAAGCAAGCGCAGCATTGCGCTTGCAGACTCGTTTATTTTGTTAATGCATGCTCTACCTTAATGCAACGGTCCATAATGACTGTATAGCCCTTTTCTTTTAAAAAGTCATATGCTTCCTCGTTTTCTACCCCTAACTGAGCCCAAAATACATCTGAATCGATTTCTGAGAATTCTTTGGCGATTTCTGGCAAGAATTCCGAACGTCTGAATACGTTCACAATATCAACATGCCCTTTAATGTCTTTTAATGAAGCTACAGCCTTTATTCCAAATACTTCGTCAACGAGCGGATTTACCGGAATAATTTCATATCCTGCATTTTTCATAGCCTCCGACACCATGTATGAAGTTCGATCTGGATTAGCACTTAAGCCTACAACTGCAATTCTCTTCGCTTTTTTCAAAATTTGTCCTATTTCTTCACGACTTGGATTCTCAATTGGCACAATAGATTCCTCCCCAAAAACCTTAAAGTATTAATATAATCGTAATGCAGGAATTGAAATGTTGCAAGCAATGGAGTTTACGAATCGTTAAATTGATCGAGAATTTGTTTTTTCAATTACAGATTCTTCATGGTACAATAAGGCAAGATTAGACAAAGGAGCAATGCATATGCAATACGCACTCATACTCATAGCAGCTTATTTATTAGGATCCATCCCTTCTGGATTAATTGTAGGAAAATTATTTTATGGAAAAGATATAAGACAACATGGAAGTGGGAATTTAGGTGGGACGAATACCTTTCGGACTTTAGGGATAAAAGCTGGTATTGCTGTTACACTTGCAGACATTTTAAAAGGTACTTTGGCGGTATATCTTCCCGTTATTTTCGGTTTAGAAATGCATCAACTGCTTCCTGGAATTATTGCGGTTATAGGACATATGTTTCCGATATTTGCTGGATTTAGAGGTGGAAAAGCTGTAGCTACATCGGGCGGCATTCTTTTAGGCTACGCCCCTCTTCTATTTTTATTAGTCGTCCTTGTGTTCTTTTTAAGCTTGAAAATATCAAAGTATGTATCTTTATCGTCAATGATAGCCGGAGTTTTTGCAGTAATCTATAGTCTATTTTTAAAAGATCTACCACTAATTATTGTTGTTACTTCTCTTGTTTTGTTCGTTATTATTCGACATAAAGCTAACTTGAGTCGTATCCGGAATAAAACTGAACCAAAGGTAAAGTGGATTTAAGCAGTTGGAATAAAAATCTTTTTAAACGCTGACAAGGAGCTTATTAGATTTCTAAGAGCTTCTTTTTATTTTCTTTATTTGTCCATTCTGAATTTTCTTGACAATCTATATACAATATATATACTCAAAGTAAAGACAAAGGAATCATGTCGAAAGTCGGTGGAAAGGTAGTAAAATTTTATAGTAACGATTTTAAAAACAAAAAACGGAAAGAATGAAGAGCATATGAAACCAAACAAACCAAGCTTTGCAATCATCGCTATTTTACTTTTATTAGCTGGCATTGGAGTATTAATCACACATCAAAAGAAAATATCGACAACTCCCAATGTATCCCCTATTATGTACCATCAAAAAAAACTTTTAATTGAGCCAAAACATTACGAGTCGGAGGTAGTCATTGGAGGGATCGGCGATATTTTAATTCATGATTGGGTATACGAAGATGCTAAAACAAAGAATGGCTATGATTTTAATCCGATGTTTGAGCCAGTCCGTTCCATGCTTCAAAAACCGGATTTTTTGATCGCAAACCAAGAATCTGTTCCTGGTGGAACCGAAATTGGAATTTCCAATTACCCTTCGTTTAATAGCCCTCATGAAATTGTCGATGCATTAATGGAAGCTGGAGTAGATATGGTAACGACAGCAAACAACCATGCACTTGACAGAGGTGAAAAAGCTATTTTGAGTGCGATTTCATACTATGAAAAGAAACATTTACCTTATGCGGGGACATATAAAAGCCCGCAAGATAAAGAAAATATGCGCATCATTTCTATAAATGGGATTAGGATGGCGGTGCTGCCTTACGCAACGCATACAAACGGAATTCCGATTCCAGAAGGAAAAGATTATCTTGTAAATATGCTTGATAAGGATAAAGTGCTAGCGGATATTCAACAAGCGAAAACGAAAGCCGATTTCATTATCTTGGCTTTACATTGGGGGGATGAATATCAGCGCAAGCCAAATGAAACGCAAAAGCAGCTAGCCCATGAATTTATTAAGGCGGGAGCGGACCTCATTTTAGGTCATCACCCCCATGTGCTTCAGCCGATGGAATGGATAGAAAAATCAGATGGACAAAAGGGGTTAGTCGTTTACTCTCTTGGCAATTTTTTGTCGGGCCAATTATGGGATTATAAAGATATCGGTGGAATGGTTGAAGTAACTGTAAAAAAAGAATATAAAGACGAAGAATCTAACACTTTCATTCAAAAAGCCAGCTTGCATCCTACGTTTACTGCTAGCAAGCAGTTTCGAACATATCGGGTTTATCCTCTTGATGAAGCAAAAGAAAAAGGATTAACTACACATAGCAGTAAAGAAATTCAAGAATTCTTTGAATCAAAACGATAACAAACAGAGCTGCACCGACGTGAAATTGGTGCAGCTCTTTGTTAAATTATTTTTTATAATCATAAAGGGGACCATCACTTTGATCATCATAATCAACGAATAAGTTATGCCCATTAAAATACCATAAATCCCTTTCCTCGATAAAATAATTAATGCCATTTTGCTTGTGTAATACGCCAATATCGAATGGCTCTTCTTTGTACACTCCGAGAGAAAACCCTGCTTGTATTGGACTGGCTCCACCGTATCGTACATAAAAACGAATATAATCGCCTTCTTGTAACAGCATCTCCGTTTGAAACCACTTCGCAGCCCTATCGGTTATTTGTATTTGCATATTGTTTCCCCCTATTTTTTACTGATTTAATGAAGAAAATGATTGCAGCTGCTTAAGCATACCTTCTTTTTCTAAAATCTCTTGCTGTTTCTCCCCTAACAAATCAAAATGAGAGTAGCCATCTTTTCTGTGATGAATCCATTCTTTCTTGAGACCGTATTGTTTTCCCCAGTCGATAAGTTTTTGTATATCATTACACCCTACTTTAGTCACCGTTTTGATACCCGGAAAGCGATTATCAAGCCAATAATGAGTAATGAAAGCAATATCTCCATGATCAATCGATTGCTTCCATTGCACTAAATCAGCTCTTTTAATTCCAAATGCCATTTTGACTAATTCCTTTCCCCAAGTACCTGCTTTTTGGCATTTTCATATGCTTGATGCCATTCGGGGTATAATTTCCGGAGAGACACAGGTCGAAAGGTATCACCTTTAACACAAACATGCTTTGTAAAGCCAGTAACCGCTAACTGGCCAGTGCCAGTTAAAATTTCATATCCATATGTAACACGCAAACCATCATAGTCTTCTATCCAAGTTTTTATTTTTGAACTCTCTCCATATTTCACAGGCTGAAGATATTTAGCATGTACGTCAATAACTGGTGCTAAAATACCGTCTTTCTCCATCTCGGCATATTTGAATCCCAATTTTTCAATTAGTTTAGTTCTGCCAATTTCCATCCAGACAAGATAATTAGCATGATATACTATTCCCATCTGATCGGTTTCCGCATACCGAACTTCAATATCCGTTTCTGAAATTAACATATTATATATTCCACCTTACACTTCTTTATATGTTAATCTTAACATCTTCCAGTAAGATGAAGAAAGAAAACAACTTATGTTATGGAAAAGAGCCGGCAGCAGCCAGCTCTTCAATTACTGATATTTATTTTCTTGGGAGGCTGCCTCGTCTTTGATTTCTTCACGCATACCTTCGATGCTTTCACGTCGCCTCTCATTTTTCTGTTCAATTTTAGCTTTTTGTTCTCCATCGGAAAACTGCATGGAAGCTTCTGCTTCTTCCATATTTTCGATTGTATTATATACCATTTCTTGGAGCTTCTCTACATTATCACTGCGATCATCGGGTTTTGGTGTATGCTTGGTCACTATAACCATCCTCTCTCATGTTGGATATTCGTTGGTGTTCTTACTCTCCTTTGGTTTGGATAACTTGAGGATGCTGTCCTGATTTATCAGCCATTTGCTTGCCTTTATTGGCATCTTTAACAACTGATTGTTCTCCAAGATGGTCCGGAGTAAAGTTAATTGGGTGTCTTTTTGGGTTACTCAATCATATCTCCTCCCTTCATTTTTATTGTTTCCTGAATGAAAGGATTTATTATGATGATTAAGCTCTCCGCATATGCTTTTCTTCCAGTTTATCTTCTATTCTTTCCATTGCTTTTAAGTCTTTTAGCAATGCTTGCCTGTTTTCCTGAATTAGATCAGAAAAATTCTTTTTCCCTGGTCTGCGCATTTTTATCACTCCTTATATAGCATCCTACTTATAGTATTGGCTTAATCAGCGGTAATTAAACCAAATTTTCTAACTTTTATTAACAAAAAACACCCTGCCACAATGTGACAGAGTGTTTTGTACAATAATTATCCAGCGCCAAGGCGCTTATACTTTTATTTATTCAGCTAATTTACCGCGAAGTACCATCGGTAGAATTCCACCGTTTCGGTAGTAGTCAATTTCAACCTCAGAATCGAAGCGAACAAGTACTTCAAATTCTTTCTTAGTTCCATCTTCAGCAACAGCAGTTACTTTGATGATGTCGCGAGGTTTAACTGTTTCATCAACATGAACGTTGATGACTTCCTTGCCTGTAAGACCGAGCACATCAGCATTCTCGCCTTTTTTGAATTGAAGCGGGAGAACACCCATCATGGCTAAGTTAGAACGGTGAATACGCTCAAAGCTTTCAGCGATGACAGTTTTGATGCCAAGAAGATTCGTTCCTTTTGCTGCCCAGTCACGTGATGAGCCCATTCCGTAATCTTTTCCAGCAAGAACAACAAGGCCTGTGCCATCTTCTTTATAACGCATGCATGTATCATAAATAGAGCTAACTTCTCCAGTTGGCCAGTAAGTGGAGAAACCACCTTCTGTTCCAGGAGCCACTTGATTTCGAATACGAATATTCGCAAATGTGCCACGCATCATAACCTCATGGTTACCACGGCGTGAACCGTATGAGTTAAATTCACGTGGTTGAACGCCTTTTTCAAGTAAATATTTGCCGGCAGGGGTATCTTTACCAATTGCACCCGCTGGTGAAATATGGTCAGTAGTTACAGAATCGCCGAATTTACCTACGACACGTAATCCTGTCAGTGGCTTAACTGTATCAATTTCATTTGAAAGCTGTTCGAAAAACGGCGGATTTTGAATATAAGTTGAATCATTGTCCCACTTATACAATGGATCATTGCTCGTTTTAATTTCGTTCCAACGTTTATTCGCATCGAAAACATGTTCATACTCTTTGCGGAATAATTCTGGAGTAACAGTTTTTTGGACTACTTCAACAACTTCTTCTTGTGTAGGCCAAATATCTTTCATAAACACGTCATTACCATCTTTATCTTTTCCAAGCGGCTCTTTGTTAAGATCCACATCAACTGTACCCGCAAGAGCATAAGCAACTACAAGTGGTGGAGATGCAAGATAGTTTCCTCTTACTAATGGATGGATACGACCTTCAAAGTTTCGGTTACCTGAAAGGATAGACGTAACAAGCAAATCGCTTTCCATAATCGCTTTTTCAATTTCATCTTTAAGCGGTCCAGAGTTACCGATACAAGTTGTACAACCATATCCAACAAGATCGAAACCTAATTGTGATAAATATGGCATTAATCCTGCATCACGTAAATATCCCGTAACAACTGTAGATCCAGGCGCTAGAGAAGTTTTTACATATTTCGGTACTTGAAGACCTTTTTCCACCGCTTTCTTCGCTAGTAAACCAGCGCCAAGCATAACATAAGGGTTGGAAGTATTCGTACAGCTCGTAATAGCTGCAATAGCCAAAGCACCTGTTTTCATAACTGTTTCGTCGCCATTTTCAAAAGTCACTTTTACTTCTTTAGTAATTTCTGCAGGCTCAAGTCCAAATCCTTGGTTCCCCACTGGCGATTGCAATGCTTCTTTAAATGCTTTTTGCATTTGAGAAAGTGGAATTAAATCTTGTGGACGTTTCGGTCCAGAAAGATTCGCTTCAATTTCTGACAAATTAATTTCAATAATATCTTTATAAACAGGATCTTCTTTATCAACCGTAAAGAACATATCATTTTCTTTTAGATATGTTTCAACAAGGTGAATTTGTTCTTCTGGACGCCCAGTTAAACGTAAATAGTTCAATGTCTCATTATCTACTGGGAAGAACCCACAAGTAGCACCATATTCCGGAGCCATATTAGCTACAGTCGCACGGTCAGCAAGTGGCAGGCTCGCAACTCCCGGTCCATAAAATTCAACAAATTTACCAACAACGCCGTGAGCACGAAGAACTTGAGTTACCTTAAGTGCAAGATCCGTTGCTGTTGAACCATTTGGCAATTCACCTGTTAATTTAACTCCCACAACTTCTGGAATTGGAAAATATGAAGGTTGACCAAGCATTCCGGCTTCTGCTTCAATTCCTCCGACTCCCCATCCTAGGACACCGATCCCATTAATCATGGTTGTATGGGAATCTGTACCGACAAGTGTATCTGGGTAAGCTTCATAATCACCTGTTGGAGTTTCTACGGAATGTACAACATTTGCAAGATACTCCAAGTTTACTTGGTGAACGATCCCAGTTGCAGGTGGTACTGCACGATAGTTATCAAACGCCTTTTGCGCCCAGCTCAAAAATTGATAGCGCTCAGCATTTCTTTCAAATTCAAAATCCATATTTATTTGTAGCGCTTCAGGTGAACCATAGGTATCTACCTGAACAGAATGGTCAATAACTAAATCAACAGGGATTTCCGGATTGATTTTTTCCGCATCTCCGCCAATATCGGCCATCGCTTTTCTTAGGGAAGCAAGGTCAACGACTGCTGGAACACCAGTAAAGTCTTGAAGAATGACGCGGGATGGCTTAAAAGGAACTTCCCCGTTATTTACGTCCTCAGCCCATTTTGCTAAATCTTCTACATGTTCTTTTTTTATTACTCTTCCATCCATTTGTCTAAGGACAGACTCCAGTAATACTTTGATTGAATATGGCAAGCGTGAAACTTTTGCTACTCCAGCTTCTTCAAGTGCTGCTAAACGATAATAGTGATAGCGTTTGCCGTTCGCATCAAAAGAAGAACGAGCACTAAAAATATCATTTTTTGATTGTGCCATACAAATCCCCCTCTTCTAAAGTAAATTTTCAATTTAAACGTAATTTGAATTAACCAGACTTTCTGACAATATTATCTTATAATAATTTGTCTCATAAGTAAATTACTAGAAAGTTATGGTTTTCAATAAGAAAAACTTATAAACTCCTATGTAAAGTTAACACGGGAACTCCAACAATCATCATACCAAATATATGAGTTAAAGAAAAACAAAAAAGGTTGACTTGGATGAATACCAATATGTTGAAGCAAAGTAGACGGCCAACCTCAACATCCATATATGTTCTATATTTTTTCCTCATATGAAAAAAATGTTTATCCTATCCCATATCAGGCAATAATATAAGCAAGCTAGACAATAGAAATACTTCAAAGGAGATGAAGGACATGGGCTTTTTATTATACCTTATCGTGGGTGGAGTCATTGGATGGCTTGCAGGATTGATCTTAGGAAAAGATGTCCCTGGCGGTGTTATTGGTAACATCATAGCTGGTATCGTTGGGGCATGGCTAGGTGGTGCAATCTTTGGTGACTGGGGCCCTCATATAGCCGGATTTGCCATTGTTCCTGCCTTAATTGGTTCATTAATTCTTGTATTCGTCTTAAGTTTAATATTAGGTTCTATGGCAAGAGGCCGTAGAAATGGCTAAAAAATAAACGGGAGCTAAGCTCCCGTTTATTTTATTTACTGCTTGAAAGATTACTTGCCTTTGAGTAAAACTCCCGCTTATATAAATCAGCAAAATATAAAACATCTTCTACATATTGATCACTATGGTTGTATGCAAATACAGCCTTCCTTATTTCTCCTTCTGCAGCTCCATTTTTAGCTAAGTAATTAGCTGCGCTAAATATGGCATCTTCAATATCCCAGGGATCAGCTATTCCGTCACCATTTGCATCAACCCCATAGCCATTATATTTTTTTATGACAGCGGGATCCATTTTTTCTGAATCAGGAATTTTCCCTTCTCCCAGTCCTTCACATGTTGGGTGTGACCAGCCAACAAATGTACATGGCATGAACTGCATAGGTCCTTCAGCTCCTGCTGGTGATAACATGGGGTCCATTGTTGAAAAAATTGTTTCAACTCTATGATGGGCAGCTAACAAATACCACGGGACGCCATATTCCTTTTCAGCTGCTTTATAAATCGGGATGAATTCCTCTGGTATGAGTGTTTTATTGGAATTATCCATTTGTATATCTCGTTTTTCATTCGAATAGATACCAATGAAAATGAGTACCAAGACAGGAAAAAAAAGCATAAGCAAAACTATTCGGCTCCGTGTCGTTTGCTTGTTTGTTTTAATATGCTTCTTTTTGCTTGTTTTTTTCACCTAGTCTACTCCTTCCAACAGCAAGCCATTTTATATGTTGCGAACTAATTTCATATTTCGAATATAATTAATGGCTTGGTATAGGTGCGCAAATGTCTTCATTTCAGAAAAGTCTAATCCTAGACTAATGCTTGTCTGAGCTATTTCTGGTCTCATTCCAGTAATAATCATAGAAATCCCTAAAAGGTTAAAAGACTCACCAAGCTGGAATATTTGATTGGCTACCATCGTATCGATGATTGGAACACCAGACAAATCAAGGATAATGTATTCCAGTTCCATTTCACTTGCCTTGTTCAGGCTGGATTCAATCAGCTTAGACGCCCTATAAGTATCAATCTCCCCAACAAGCGGAATTATACCTAATTGTTCGTCCACTTTGATAACAGGAGTTCCTAATGCGATAATTGTTTCTTGTTGAGAGGAAAATATATGTTCGTAATCATTAATGTATTTTTGCGTCACAAGCTGAGTAGCTTCATCAAATTTTCTGCTAATGATCCGAACCCACCCGATGACCATTTTACCAGTCACTTCATTTTCATGGCTCTCGATAAATTGTTCAATTTTGGCGTAATAAATACTTCTAAAAGTCGAAAAATTTACAATTACATCGTAAAGTGGTGTTGCGGATCGGGTTCTGCTAGAAGCAATCGACTCAGCCCACTCCACAAGCTCCATATCACTTCCGAGCATACTTTGAGTCACAGCCTTATTAAATTTTGCATTCATGGCTCTTAATTGCACAAATGCTTCTGAGTTTTTTGGCTGTGCATACACACCAATCCCACTTGTATATACTTTATCGAACCATTCCTCTGTCATGTTCGTAATATTTTCCATCATAAAATGTAGCAGCTTTTCCTCAATCATTTTCATGTTTTTGCTCCTTTTTAAGACACTTTAAATACTTCATGGTAAACAATTATATACATTATGGAAAAGATCTAACAAATTCGCAAGCAATACAAAGGATAAACATTTTAAAAGCACCACAGCTTATGGCTGTGGTGCTTAATTATCCTTCTAAAAAAAGTAGGATTTTGCCTGCATCTAATTCATTAATATAATTTTCGGCTGTTTGTCCATCTATCCCAATGGAGGAAAACATTATTTTCAACTCATCTTTGCTTCCTCCCGGGAAAGCTCCAGCCATTGGACCAGCGGCAAGTATTGGTCCGCCTATTGGTGTAGACATCCCTGGTACGGCAACGCCTCCGGCAATCCCTGCGAGAAATCCGCCCAAGATCCCAAACGCACCTTCGTTTGCCGGATTTCTTTCTTCAACATTCATTTCTTCAGTGAGAATTTCAATCTTACTATCATCTTTGGCTAAAACGGAAAATTTTTTTGGATCGATTCCTTCAGCTTGATATTTTTTGATCTCATTGATGACTTCTTGCTGACTTTCAAAAACACCCACAACGCTCGTGTCCATATATATTCCTCCTCTTTTTAACAGATTACCCCTTTTCAATTTATTCAAAACAAAGAAGCTATCCCAAATAATATTTTGGGATAGCTCAGATTGTCGAAAAACGGCTAGTTAAATGGGTCTGTTAATTTCGGCTCCAGGCGGACGTTTTCTTACCCGTAGTCAAGTATTTTTCCCAATTTATTTTTTGGGGGAATGAAGTTTAAAAACAGATGATTATCAACAGGCTGTTTGCGCAAACTTTGTTGCTTTTAACTAAGTAAAGGGGAAGGTTGATTTCCGCTACAGTTGCTCGCTTTCCGCGGGGCGGGCGGTGAGCCTCCTCGGCGTAAACGCCTGTGGGGTCTCACCTGTCCCGCTGATCCCGCAGGAGTCTCGCACTTTCGCTCCAATCAACCTTCAACAGGTTTTGTTTAAAAGCAACAATCTACTGGAAAAAAGCCAATAAATAAAAAAATACGTATGCCAAATAGACTTAAAGAAATTCTGTTTTTCCGCAAAGTCTTTTGTGCTATAGTGAGCACTAACTTGCTTTAGCCAATTCATAGTTATTCAGGATGCCGTGTTAAATAAGGTGAAATGCGACTTTCAGGAACTTATTCAGCATCCTATAAAGGCAACCTTATAATGCTTACTGAGGTTACTTTTTTAATTGATCATAATCATCCACAATCCGATTCTGTGACCTTTTTCACTGGGAGATGATCGTCATTATCATGAGAATCAGGGATCTTCCTCAGCCTTCTATCCCGCGTTTATTAATCCGATTTTGATACTGAAGCTTTCAGGATTGCACTTGGGAATCGATCCGATCCCTAGAGAGATCCACCGTTTGTTCAATCGTTTCTTTTTTCTGTTGTTTCAGTTCCATGATCCTTTTCGTCGGAACCTGCTAGACACTAAAGGAGCGTAGCGACGAAGCGGCTTGGCGCTCGCCCCGCGGAAAGCGAGCGGTAAGATTCGGAATACCTGCTCTATCCAATATAAAAATAAAAAAGACTGTAAACAACTCGTTTTTTCAGAGTTTGCCTACAGTCTAAGCTATCCGAATAATTTTATTCGGATAGCTTTTTATATTAATTCAAAATTTTAATTTTTACTGTTTGCACTCCAAAATCAAGTGCATCAGAAGTAGATGGTATAAATAAATCTATTTTATTACCTTTTATTGCTCCGCCAGTATCGCCTGCCACTGCTGTCCCATAACCTTCAACATAGACTTTGGAACCAAGTGGGATAACTTTAGGGTCCACCGCTATTACTTTCTGATCTGGGTTCGCTCGAAGATCTTGTCCTGTAGCTGTAACTCCAGAGCACCCTTTACAAAAAGCGGTATAGGCGGTAGCAGTTACAGTCATTTCATTATCTGACGTTTTTGCATTAGCTTTAGACTGTACCGGTTTAGCAGCAATTGTTTTTTTATTAATTATATTGGTTTTTATCGACTCAGATTTGCTGTGTTCCACCGTTTGAAAATAGAGACTATCACCTGGGTGAATAATATCTGATTTAAGATTGTTCCAATCTTTTAATTCATTCACAGTAACACGATATTTTTTTGAAATATCCCAGAGTGTATCCCCAGGAGCTACTGTGTAATGTTCTTTATTTTTTTGACCATCTATTTCCAATTGCTCTGTGGGGAAAATAAGATCGGAAGATAATTCATTCCACGTTTTCAATTGCTCCACTGTTGTACCGTGGTTTTGGGAGATGCTCCATAATGTATCGCCTTTTTGGACTTCATATGTAGCTGCCGATGCCCCACCAGCAAAAATTCCCGTAAGCGTCACTGCTGCTGCTAATGTTGTTATCGTCTTTCTCATCCGTATCCTCCTTTTCGTTAGCTAAGATTAACTAACGAGTTCTATCGTAACAGAGGAAGATGTCAGCACAATAACAAACCGATGTTCATTCATTTACAATCATATTTCAGGCTATTTTAGTTAGGCGATTGACTTTCTTTAAGAACAATGAAGTTTTCCTTATCTGCTGTTAATGTAAAATAAATAACAAAGAGGAAGAAAAAGCTTGATATTTGAAATAAATGGCTAATATCAATAAATTTTGCGAGCACCCCGAAAACTAAGCCGCTTAGTCCAATTCCAAGATCGATCGCCGAATAAAACATTCCGTTCGCTACTCCTCTTCGCATTTTAGAAGTTTTAGCTAGTACCCAAGCTTGAAGTGCAGGAATTAATGATCCGTAACCAGCCCCGAATAAAATTCCTGCCAAAACAATACCAACCCACGAAAGAGAGAGCGATAAAATCCACATTGCAATAAATGTAAGGGATGCACATAAAATAACTAATCCTTTTGGTCCTTTACGATCAAACCATTTTCCGGTAATCGGTCTGATTAAAGTAGCCATGATGGCATTAATTAAATAAAAAAGAAAAATTTGTTCTATTTGTCTTTCTTCAGCAAAGATAACTATGAATGTTACAATCGTTCCGTAACCAAAAGTTGCCATCAAAGTAACAAATGCAGGATATAAACTAGACTTTTCAATAAGTGATCCTAGAAAGTTAAACTTCAATTCGCTACGGCTAATACTTTTTACTGATTCAGGTGTTTCATACTTAATGAGAGCCAATAGTAAAAATGCAATTCCACCCAATATAGCTGAGATGACGATAATAATTGAAAAATTATAATGTTGATAAATATAGATTCCGAGACTTGGAGCAATAATCATTCCGATTGTTATAGCAAGACCAAAATAACCCATACCTTCTCCGATACGTGAATTGGGCACTACATCCACTGCTGCAGTCCCGTTAACGGTTGTCGACCATCCCCACATGATGCCATGGAAAAGGCGGAGTAATAGGAGGAGGAAGACTACTTGCGTAAGCGGATAAAGAATTGTCATAAATAGTAATGCTGCAGCACCGATTAATACTAGATTTCTACGTCCGCTAAATTCTAACAGGTATCCAATATAAGGCCTAATAACGACTGCACCTAAAGAAAACATAGTAGTAATGAGACCAATTTCAAATCCCGAAGCTCCTAATGACTTAACATACGGAGGTAGAGTAGGAATCAACATTTGAAAACTCATGAAGACGAATAAATTTGCTATTACAATCATGATGAATGATTTTGACCAGAGTCGTTCACGCGGTTTAGCATTAAGGCTTTGCAAATTATCACCATTCTCTCTATAAAATAATTCATATTTTTTAAAGTCTTTTTTTCATAACATATAGTTAAAAAAGAATAAAAACAAGTATATCATTCTGTCAAATGACTATTACTCCTAGCCCGCACCTTCATTTTAGGTTGTACATATATTAATGGCAAGGAGGTGTCAATATGAATGACCACAAAATTTTATTATATTTAGCTAGCATTTTAGCAGGCTTTGCAGTGCTTCGCCTTACCTTAATTGGTGCCACAGCCGCAATCCTCGGAGTACTCGTTACAGTTCTACAAATTATCGCTGTTATTGTGATTGTGTTGTTTGCAGGAGCGATTATTTTGAAGGGGTTAATAAGTTTACTTCGTAAGTTTATTAAATAATCATGAATAACATAGTTTATATAACGGCCAAATTTTTCTGGTCGTTTTCTTTTTTTCCTTTTTGTTCACAGTAAATCACATAAATAAATGCTATGGTATGATATATTAGCAACTTTATCATTTTGGTGAAATGAGGTAATGGAAATAGGAATCACAATGGTTGCCGTCATGCTTTCAGGCGTTATGTTCCTTATGTTTACAGTAGCAGCAGTCGCCTTCTTTGTACATCATAAAAATCAAAAAAAGAAAGACGGTCAAAAATAAGCAAAGGCCTGTCCCTTAAAATGAGGACAGGCTTTTTTTGTTAAACAGCTTTTTTCCACTTTTTTAAAAATAATGTATTCATGGCAGCGGAAGCAATAACGATCATTGTCATGACGATTCCAATTAATGAGTAGCCTAGCTTAAAGGCAAAATACATGAAAACCGCTAAACTAACTGTAATAAACCAACCAAAAATAAGTGTGGCTACATAATATGTCTTCTCCAATTCATTCACCGCCTTTTAGAACTTTGCGCAATTACTGTTTATCATGTTAACCTAAAAAACGAAATTCAGTTTTACTACCATGTTGATATGCGATTACTTCAAGCCTTGCATCAATTCTTTCCTTAAGCTCGGGAACGTGGGAGATTACACCGACAAGACGTCCACTGCTTTGGATATCCATTAACGCCTCAATAGCATGATCAATCGACTCAGGATCGAGTGTGCCAAATCCTTCATCAATGAACATCGTTTCGAGTGAAACTCCACCTGCATGTTCCTGTACGACATCTGCAAGTCCAAGTGCGAGTGATAGTGCTGCTTTAAAGCTTTCTCCACCTGACAATGTTTTGACGTGCCGTTCTTGTCCAGTATACTGATCAAAAATAAGTAATTCCAATCCACTTTGAACATTACCTTTGGATCTGTCAGTTTTTCTTAAAAGCTGGTATCGTCCACTCGTCATTTTTATGAGACGCACATTTGCTGCGTGTAATATATCATCTAAAAATGAAGCAAGGACAAAGCGCTCAAATGATAAACGATACGTATTTTGCCCCCTTGTAATATCCGCTAGGTGCCCGATTAATTCATAATCCTCTTCCATCCTTTTAATTTGATTGTTAATTTCCGTTACCATTGTAACTATTTCTTCATTCTTTTTTATGTGTAAGGAAATATTAGCATGCTGATCTAATAATGCAGCATAGATTTTTTCCGTTTCATCCAATCGTTCTTTCAAGTTGGATATATTAGGTTTTTCAATCATATTTAAGCGCGACTCATAGTCTTTCAATCTGTCTGAAATAGAACGATATTCTTCGCGGTATGCTCTGATGGCCTCGTCCATCATGTTAATTTCTGCTGACGTTTTTTTTGATTCATGATAATGCTTATAAGAAGCAAATTCTTCTTCTTCCAGCATTTCAATAAACTTCTCCCGCTCAATAGTCAAAGCTTCATTAGCTGAATTAACTTGTGCTTTCACATGATCAATCTTTCCATTTATTACTGCAAGTTCTTCGCTTGTTTTTGTGAAAAATTCTCTAGCAGTTTCGAAATCTTTATTCAACTTTTTTATTTCCGCATCAATGCCAGCGACTTTTTCATCATATTTCTTTATATCCTTTAGATCATTTGGGATCAATCTACTAAGATTATTCACCTCAGCCGCTGCCTCGGAATACGAAATTGACCGTTGTCTTTCTAATTCAGCAAGATCTTCTATTTCTTTTTCCCCTCGCTCCAGTTCTTTTTCCATTTCATTTACTTCGATTTCCAATGCAGGAATTTGCTTGATTTCTTTACCATATTCCTCTAATAAATGCTTTTTTTCCGCTAGATCCTTCTTATAACTTTGTAAATAAACTTCTTTCATCTCCATTTTAAAGCCTGGAATATAATGAACTGTTCCTGCCAATGTTTCGTCAATTTTCCCTTGCAGGAATTCAGCTTCCGCCTTAAATTTCTGCCTAGCACCTTCAATCTCGGAAAGCTCTACATACGCTTTATCGACTGCGGATTTAGCTAATTTCAAATCATTTTCTGTAGGATAGTCTATTGATTGTTCTGCAGGGAAAGGATGATTAGAAGAGCCGCAAACGGGACATGGATGCCCGTCCGAAAGTGTACCGGCTATGTGGCCCGCTTGTCCTTTCAGCCAATGTTGCTCAATCGTATTTAGAGTTTCACGAGCATCTTCTGACACTCTTTTTACTTTTTCAAGTTCATTCGTTTTCAACTGCAACTGTTTTTCAATCTCCGCTGACTTTTTAGTCGCTTGATCCAATATTGTTAAGTGAGATAAGGCATTTTCAATCGTAGTAATTGTTTTTTCTAATTCATATACCTTAATTTGAAGCTGCCTTAATTCCTTTAGCGTCTTTTCTTTTTCTCTGGACAGCTCGCTTTTTGTGGCAAAAGCCTTTTTTTCATTTATTATTTTATCACGATACGAAAGAACTTCTTTTTCAATTTTCAAAAGGCCTGACTTCCTTGATGCAAAAGAATAAACATCTTCCCGCAAGTTTTTCAACTGGAGAAGCTCGCTATTTAGCTTTTCCTTTACGTCCATACGATTCTCTTCATAACTAAGCTTATCTTTCGCTTTTAAAAGCTGCTCATCTATTATTTTCTTTTGTTTTAAGTCGGCATCTAATCGCATTTCAGCGTGATCTAATTCTTTTTTTAACCTTTGACATAAACTTTCTTGATGCTGGAGTTTATTTGCCTTTTGTGCCATTTCACTTTTTGTCTTCAAAGTTTCGATATCATTTTCTTTTGCTTGCAATTCTTTTTTTCTGTTCATAAGCTCGTCGCGTACGACCATTTGCTTTAATATATCTTCTGCGGCATCTACTCGACGCTTCGCTTCATCCCTTTTTTGTTTTTGCTCCTCGATTGATTGGGCTAAAACGTCCAAATCACTGTACATCTCTCTTAAGATATCAGTTATTAATGATAAAATATGCGCATCATTCAAAGGCTCTTCCATTAAAGCAGCTATCATCTGTTCATTTCCATATGTCACAATATTTCTTAATATACGACTTCTTTCAGCTGTCCCCGCTTCCACTTGCCTTTTCAATACATTGGCATCCTCTTTTAACTTTTCTTCGATTCGCTTATATTGTTCAGTACGAAATAACCTCTGCAATATGCCTTCTTTTTCTTTACTGTCTGATGTTAGCAGTTTTCGAAAATCCCCTTGAGGAATCATTAAGATTTGCCTAAACTGATTGGCATCTAACTGGATAATTTCTTTTATTTTTTCATCTGTCTCTCTTACATTGGCTGCGAGGAGTCTTTGCTCCCCTTGTTCATCCACGATGTAAAGTTCTGCTTTAGCATTAATCGTTGTATATCCGTCACCACGGGATTTTTTCTTTTCCTGTTGCGGTGATCTCCATATGTAGTATCTTTCTCCTCTCAGCGTGAATTCAAGTGACACTTCTGTTACCCATTCATCGCTTGCAAATTGGCTGCGTAAATCTGTTCCCATTCGATCATCGCCGCTGGCACGGCCATAAATGGCAAAACTGATTCCGTCAAAAATAGTCGTTTTACCTGAACCTGTTTTTCCTGAAATAACAAACATTGTCCGATTGCCAAGCTGTGAAAAATCAATCATTTCTTTACCTGCATAAGGCCCGAATGCCTGCATCATTAATTTAATTGGCCTCATACATGCATTTCCTCCTTTTTTACATCGTCAATCATTTGTGCAATTAAACGACGTTTTGCCTCGGAAAATTCACTCGTTGTCATCTCACGGTAAAAATCACTAAATAGATCAAGTTCTGACTTCCTTTCAATTCCATCAGAACGAAATGACTGCTTTTTTCTTAAATCAATTTGTTCGATTTTTCTCTCCAAATGTAAAATGTTTGGATATACTTTCCTCAACTTGTTGATTGGATCGATAAGGGCTCCTTCATCAAGCAAAGTCACTTTTAAATAATCATCTACTTTCTGGTTTTGAAAAAACCCGGAATCCATCAGCTCTTCCATGTAGCCGCTGATTTCCCTCATATCTAGTACTGGAGTTAATGAGCGTTTCCTCATTTTATATGTTCCATTATCATTCATTTCAATGATAGATATGCTTTTCTGGTGTTGCGCCTCTGAAAATGAATATTTTAGTAAAGACCCTGCATAACGGACAGTATCATGACGAATGGCATCCGGACTATGTAAATGGCCAAGTGCAGTATAAGCAAACGGTGAGAAGCAATCAGCCGATACACAGCTAGTTCCTCCTACAGAAAGTGTTCGTTCTGAATCGCTCGTTATACCTCCAAGTACAAACGCATGGCCTACTAACACATTCGGTTCATTTGGATTAAGAGATTCCTCAATTTCAGAAACAACACGCCTCATTGCCTCATCATGTGAATGAATAGAGTGATCGTCAAACCACTCTCGAATAATACCCGGTTCCGCAAATGGCACAAGATAAAAGTTTACGCCATTTACATGGATGGGCCGAAAGCTCTCTTGAATTTTTCCATTGATGAATAGTTGGCTGTGCCGATACCATGAAGAGCCGAATGACAAACGTTCTGCACTATCATGGTTCCCAGATATGGCTAATATTGGTGTCTTTAACTCGACATTAATTTTAAATAAAACATCTTCCAAAAGTTCTACAGCTTCTGTAGGTGGTACAGAGCGATCATATAAATCACCAGCAATAATAACTGCATCCGGCTTTTCTTCTGCCACGAGATCAACGAACTGATTCAGAACAGCCCTTTGCTCGTTTGTCATATAAACACCGTGAACCAGTTTGCCAAGATGCCAGTCAGCAGTATGAATAAATTTCACTCCAAACACCCCTTAATTACTTTTCTACTATTATAGCAAACAGATTTACTTCCATCTGCATGTATGTCAAAAGAGCCACCTGTTTTTTCATTCAGGTGGCTCTTTCAAATATCATTGTTATGGCCGCTGCATCCGCTCTGGCAAACTTTGTATCGACTGAATGACGGCTTCCAGCTTTGTTTCAATTCTATATAATAAATAGAAGGTTACAATTACTGGAAACCCCACATCGCTGATAAACGGAAGTATTTGCTCCACTTACAGCCAGCTCCTTTCTAGCAAACAAAGGCTCGCTCGGATAATGAGCAGAGCCTTTGTTTAATTTACTTAATTTCAAATACTGTGATATTCCGTTCTAGCAATCTTGCTCCTTTTGACGTTACATATGGATTTCCATCACTGTCTAGGAAAGCTGCCGAGGCAATAATGTCTTCCATCGCTGTTTTTACTTGTTCTGCATCTACCGGTTCTGTCGGGTTATCGATCGCGATTCTTGTTGTCTTTCCTTCGCCGGTTAGGAAAATAAGTTCCAAAGATTTCATATAATCACCTCACTTTCGATAATAGATTTACCGATCATTCATCAATATTGATCGTATCGTTTCTTTCGATTGCCCAAAGCGGCTCAGATTTTAGGGTACTGATTGCTTGGCAAGCCTGGTAGAGCTGATCTGCGCTCGCATTTCGATGGATATTGTTGAATGTCTTCGTTTTATATACTGGCTTGTTGTGCTTATCCATTCCATAATCGAATACGAGCTTTAACTTCGTAGCTTTTAAATATGCTTCAGCCATGTTGTTCACCTCCTTTCACCTCTTATATAGATAATCAGAGAGAATAAAGGCACCCTTCATTAACAAAAAGTTTATTCATTAAGCAAAACCTTGTCTTCGACTTTTTAAATTCGATATAATGAATAGAAGAATAGTGACGTTTTGTAAGAGAGGTGAAGAAATGCTAGGCGGATGGTTTTTATGGTTTATTCTTTTTTGGGTTATTGTTCTCATCTCTTTATTTGCCATAGGCGGATTTTTTATGTTTCGTAAATTTTTAAAAAGGCTTCCGAAACAAGATGGGAAATCAGATATGGATTGGGAAGAATATTATGTAGAAAAAACGCAAAGGCTATGGACACCAGATCAAGAATCTTTACTTGATGAGCTTGTCAGTCCAGTTCCCGAATTATTCCGCGATGTTGCTCGGCAAAAAATAGCTGGTAAAATTGGTGAACTTGCATTAAAAGAAAGAGTGAGGAAAATAGACTTGGATGTAGTAATAAGAGGTTATATTTTGGCTACACCAAAACGTGATCACAAGTTTCTTCGGAAAAAGCTAGATCAATTAAACATTGATGTTTCGCCATATGAACATTTATTTTAACGACTCCTGAACAAATCAGGAGTTTGCTTTTTATTTTTTAAAAGGAATTGGTGAGGATAATGAACCTACTAGCCGTGGGATTAGGTGGGGTTGTTGGCAGTTTACTTAGATATTTTATTAGCACACTATCATTCGGGGCAGCTGATCAACTGTTTCCTTTCCATACTCTCCTCGTCAACCTAATCGGTTCTTATTTTTTAGGTATTTTGACAGGATTAAATAAACGTATACCGTACATACCCACTTATATCTCTGCCGCCATTGGAACGGGTTTAATCGGGTCTTTTACAACTTTTTCCACCTTTAGTACTGAGGTAGTAAAACTATTACAAGACCACTATTATTTTATGGCCTTTTCATATATCATCATCAGTTTTCTTGGCGGACTCGTTTTAGCTGCTTTTGGCTACATCCAAGGTGCTGGTCGCAAAGGAAAGAAAGTGGTGAACATATGACGTTTCTTTTAGTGGCAGCTGGAGGTTTTTTTGGTGCTTCTGCTCGTTACTACCTTAGTAAAAAATTGAAACTAACGATGAATTCATTTCCGGTTCCTACGCTTTTTATTAATCTGATAGGCTCGTTTCTACTAGGTGTCATCATCGGGGCATCTACCCCATCGGCCATCTCATCATTTTTTGGAATAGGGTTCTTAGGATCGTTTACAACTTATTCCACATTCATGGTTGAAAATGTGCAACTAATGATCGAAGGAAAATGGAAAAGTATGTTAACTTATTCATGCTTAAGTTATCTCGCTGGTATTTTTTTTGCCTTTATCGGTTTCTTGATTGGAACCTGAATTTCCTCCTTCTAACATACAAAAAAGCAGCCTCATGTTTGAGAGCTGCTTTTTATATTAGCTATGTCTTCCGGCAAGTTTTTTATATTGTACATACATTGCAACTCGCCATGGAACAATCATTCCGAATGCTAATAGCCAAAACATTCCACTTAATTGGCCAACTTCGATTTGCTGGCTTAGAATGGATTTTCCTACAATTCTAATCAGCAATAAACCAATTAATATAAACGCAAATGCCTTAGATCTCTTTAAGTAAATATCGTTGTCCCTCACTTCAAATTTAGAAGTTTTAATTAGTAGTATTGAAAAAACCATGCCAACTGCAGTTGCTTCCAATATTTCCATTCCTGTTACTCTGAAATAAGGATGCAAAAACATTAACGCACCAGTACTCATGAATATAGGAGGCAGGATGATTTTCCTAGCAGAAACCGGCTTTTTTGCTGCTTTCATGCGTACAATAATGACCGCAATACTCATGCAAAAGGCAACTATTGATGAAAATAAAATCGTCAATTTATTCATCCTTTATCGTTCATATATTAAGGGTGGCGAATCCACCCTCTACATTATATACAATTGTAGCCTAAAATTGCATATAGTTATGCTTTTAACACTAGAAACCTGTAAAATCGCCAAAGAACGTTTGAAAAATACTAATAATTAAAGTCATGCCATCAAAAAATAATAAGATTCCCATAAGAATCATGATGACGCCACCGATTTTCATTATTTTTATATTATGTTTGCGAATCCAATCCATTCTCCCGATAAAGAATGACAATATGAAAAAGGGAATAGCGAATCCAAGTGTATATGCAATCATATAGATTACTCCAGACCCCGGATTAGCTGCAGCAAGAGCTAAAACCATCATCAGGATCGGTCCTGTACAAGGGGTCCAACCTGCTGCAAATGCCATCCCAACCAAAGATGTACCGATAAATCCAGCTGGACGGTTTTTAAATTCAAATCTTCGTTCCTTCATTAAGAAGTCTGGAGATATGATGCCTACTACCATCAATCCAAATAAAACAATTAAGATTGAGCCAATCTGCCTAATTAAATTTTGATATTCTTCAAAAAAATTGCCTACAAAGGAAGATCCGAACCCAAGTGCTATAAAAATTATCGAAAAACCAAGCAGAAAAAAGGCAGTGTGTAACATGCTTCTCCGTCTAAACATAGCCTTATCATTTTTCAACTCACTGACGGACATACCCGTTATATATGATAAAAATGCTGGATACAAAGGTAGGCAACATGGCGATATGAAGCTTAAAAATCCTGCACCAAGAGCCAAAAATAAATTAATATCACCTGTCATTAATTACAACTCCTATATGTATTTGCCTCCATTCTATCAAATATTCATGGTTAAAACGCCGATTACGCTTGTGAATCTTCTGTGGCAGTTTTTGACGTCGATTAATTTTTGATTAACACTAAAAGTTTGGTATAATTCCATTAATATCAAAAAATATTACTATTTTTTTATGAAAGGGATTTTAGACTGTGTCAAACAAAAACCTGCTTACGGAGATCGAGAAAAAGCGTCAAGAATTAATAGCAATTGCGGCCAAAACCGGATTGACATCCGCTATTTCTCTACAATATAGTATGGAGCTAGACTTATTACTTAACCAATATCAGCGTGTAAGCGATATTAAAATTTGAATTTTATCAATAAATAGAGCCAGGTCCTAAGGAAATTTAGACATGGCTCTATTGTTAACAGATAAAGAACGTATAAATTTTTTTAAAGATTTCTTTTGAAATTTAGCCTTCCTTGGTCTAGCTGACATCGACTAGCAATCTTCAGGATTCATCCTACGAGAAATTACTTGAATAAGAAAAGGGCATTATCAATTACTCCAGTAATCCCCTGTAATTAATTCAAATCATTATGGTTTTTATATAATTTTTGAGAGAGAAGATAGGAAATTGTAGCAACAACCAAAGTTACAAGTAATGGTATTGAATGAATCTCACCAAACGCTACCTCATGACTAAGATGTCCCTCTATTGCGGAAAAATCTGGAGTATAAAAGGCAGTTAAGATTACACCTGATAATATTTGAAATACCGTATAAAACAATATAAAACTAATTATAAATACAATATATTTTTTCAAATTTATCCCTACCTTCCAAATTATTTGTGAATTTATGATACCATACTCATATTTCACTAAACTCCCGTTAGTACAATAAGTTCAGCAAAAAGGAGCGATTATTCTTCTTAGATTAACGCACCCTTTAGTGAAATAAGAACCTCATTACCTATCTGGTCCATCATTATTCTCACCCACTTTAAGATTAAATGAATTGGAATCTAAATTGTTCTTTTCAACTACCTCATAGAAAATTGATTTTACATCTTCTTGTACGGATTCTGTAGCATCTTTGTTTACTAAGATATACTTCACCCGAATATCATCGTTTGAATAAACCGCAAGCAACATATGAAAAAAATAATTCTTTTCTTCCAATTTATTGTGTACTTGTTCAAAAAAGCCATTCTCTTGATAAAGTAGGGTGTGAAACAAGAGCGGCAACCAAAAATTAGCTTCAGTTCTCGCTTAAGTGGATCCTCGGTCAGCTCCGGTGCCTAAAATACTTGACGCAATTCAATCTGACCTTCTCCATGTCCTTGCGGGTCCGGCATCCGCATTGCCCACTCGATGGCTTCTTCCCTTGACTTCACATCAATCAGGATGAACCCGGCAATCAATTCTTTCGTTTCCATAAATGGGCCCTCTGTAACTAACGGCTTTTCTCCTGGTTTCGGAAAAGAAATACGAATCCCATTTGAACTTGGATGAAGTCCTTTAGCCATAACCCGGACGCCTGCCTTAACTAATTCCTCATTGTACTTATCCATGGCTTCCATGAGCTCCGGGTTCGGGAGATTTCCGCCTTCCGAGTTCTTCGAGGCTTTGACAATCAACATAAACAGCATAAAGATTCCTCCTTCTTTTTTAGAAGCAAAAATTGACCTCTTTATAAATACAACGAACCGGTATCTTCAAAATCGACCATTAATAAAAAAACCTAAAAATGTGATCGTAGTAAAATTTTGTTCTTCTCAGTCGATATTGATGTTTAGGTCTTCCAAAGGTTCTATAGTTACAACGGAAACGCCCCAATATTTTGTTAGGGTAACAGCCATCTGTCCATTGCCAGCTCCGACTTCCAATACCCGCATTCCTGGTTGTAGGTTCAATTTTCCATTGACTGAACATCCTAAAGTTAGTATTACATATATTCTGTTGATTAAAGGCAAAATCCTTCTTGAGCTAACCTGCCCTTAAGTCAAAAAAGACCGACATAGTGCACGATCTCATTGTTTTGTTAAAGCACCCGTTTACATTAAGTACATTTATTCACAAACGATTAACCGACGCAAAGAATTATTTGGTAGGTGTTCCTTGGTGGAATATCATTTGCCATTTTCCTTGAATATTTTTCCAAACAGAACTTCGTAATACCAATTTACTGTCATTATGTCTTAATGAGCAATACGTTGCTAATACAACATCTGAAGCTAATAATTTTATATTAAATTCGGTTACTGTATATTTTATAGAATTAGTAACAGTTTTATCATCTCTAACTGCATCAAGCTGTGCATTCTTATCAAATATGTTTCCAGAACTTCCATATTCAAAAAAGTCATCTGCGAGATGCTCGTTTAATTCGTTATAATCATATGTCATTAATTGTTTTTCAAGATACAGAATTTGGTCTTTAAGTGATAGATGTTCCATAAAACTCTCTCCCCATAATAGTGTCTTTTACGACTTAATCTACAAGAAGGATACATTACCTTGTTAAACTAACCTGCCCGTTAGTACAATAAGTTCAACAAAAGGGAGTGATCATCCTGCTTTGATTAACGCACCCATTATTTGAAGTAGGTTTATTAAAAAGAAAGGGACAACTTTGAACGTTGCCCCTTTCTTTGTTACCCTTTTTTTATTTTTAACATCGGGTTAGCATTTGCCTGAAATTCATATGGCACTTTTACTTCTTCAACTGTGCAGCTATTTTCAGCAAGCTAACTTATTAATTTATCTAAATGTTCATATCGTTTACCTTCCAAATCAACTAAAGGAAAAATACGAATTGTCCTCTTCAGTAACTCTCAATAACTCATTTAGTGTTTTTATATATGAAATTGGTAATCTAATCGGTCAGCATACATAAATAGAAAATGTGCAGAAAGAAGAATATCAAATTCTCCATCCTTAAATGGTAAGGAAGGCAAAGTGACGGGAACGTATCGTTCACTCGATTCCCTCATATCGTTAACACCATTTTTCAAGGTACTCAAACGATGTTTTCTAAGACCTTCAATATCTTTAAAATAATCCCATATATAATTGTTTTGCGCTTTTTCCATAATTTCCATAGCGTGTTCAATATCTCGAAGACCTTTATTATATAGATCTTCCTTTGAATGATAATATGCAATATCAGCACCCTATTCCTACTTTACTAACCTGCCACGTTAATAAAAAAGCGTCTCTACTTATTGTAGAAACGCTCCCGATACTTCAAGAATTGACTTCGTTAATTGTCTAATCTACCCAACAGATTATATGGGTTTACTTCCCAACTTTCATAAGGAATGAAGTTTTTAGAATTCATTGCATCAATAGTTCGTGACTTCATATGTGGTCGAGTAATGTACGTTCCAATATTATTTTCATCCAAGGCTATAAATTTAGCTTCCTTTATTTCTTCTTGTTGTATGTTTAACTCACCACTTACACATTCCGCTTTAAAAACAACTGATAAAAGTTGACTTGTAGAATTGTAATAGACTCCAGTAATTCCGATTGGCTTAATAACAATACCTGTTTCCTCTAAGACCTCTCGATATAAGGCTTTATCTAAAGGTTCGCCTTCCTCAACATGTCCTCCCGGTGATTCCCATGTATCAGAACGCCAATGTGTCTTAACTAATAATGTTTCTCCATTTTCATTGGTGATATAAGCAGATACAGCAATAATATGTTTTGGATAATTTTTTTCCACTTTCTCCCCCCACTTCCTTTTTATATTTTTGTTGTTTCACTAACCTGCCCCGTTAGGTAGGCATGTATTTCCTCCCTCAATACCCGTATTGTTCTTCAACGCATCTGCCCCTTCAATTCAATAAGAAAAAAGAGCCGTCAAGCAGCTCAACGATCTTCAAGTAAAGAACCCTTTAGTTGAATTCTTTAAAAAGTTTATATATACAAAAACAAAGTGATACAAGACCTACTGTAAACATAATTGCACCAAGTATGACGTTGGATAAAATATATCCTTCTGTAATAATTCGGAAATCATTTGAGTCCATACTTCCGCCCATTGATGTACTTACATACAGGCTTGCCAAGTCTCTTCCATTTCCGGCACTATGTATTAGTTTTGAATATCCAAATAAGATTAGGACTATGGTAAACAAAAGAAACCCATACTTAGTTATATACTTCAAATTATTTCCCCTCCATTTTTCTTCAACTAATCTGTCCCGTTAGTACAATAACTTCAACAAAAATTAGCGATAATCCTTCTTGAATTATCGCACCCTATAGTTTAGGTAGAAACCTTCACAATGACGATCCTTAAAATGAGTAGTTTCTAGAATCTAGTACAAAAAAGACGCCTTCCTACTCAAGAAAAGCGCCCGATTGCGGGAGATCAAGATAGTGATTACTGCTTTCTGCTTGTTATACTAACGCACCCCTTAGTTTAATAAAACATAACTATTATTTTTTAAAAAAGGCGAAGAACTAACTTTTTAAAAACTAAGTGTTTCTTAAAATATGTGACGGAATCTCTATAACCAATTGATTTATAAAATTTATCAGCTCTTCTATTAGCCAATGCATTTAATTTGGAGCCTCTTTCTTTATATATAGTAAGAATTTCTGAGAACAAATTAGTTCTCACCTTTCACTACACGATACTTTGTTATTAGGTCTATAATAAAGAAAATTGTTACATATAAAAAAGCTATTATTCCCGTTAATATAATATCCAATGACAAAATTGAAAATAACAATATACAAAGAAATGAACACCCTAAATGTTTTAAATAAGAGAACCATATCGACTGATTTTTATCGTGATATTCTATAGCAATTGATGATAGAACACCGCCAATAAAAAGTGTTGGAACCGTAAACAAACTCACTGCAAATCCAGCCGCTAAATCATATCCACCTGAAAATTCATAGAAAAAGAATGGCACAATAAAGAATCCAATAACTGATGTTAGAAACGCTGCATAAATTTTTCTTGAAATCATTTCAATTATTATCGCCCCCTTATACACAGTTCAACAAAAAAGTGCATTAATCCTTCTTGGATCAATACACTCCGAGAGTTTAAGTACATTTTTACATACTTAAGAAATTCTTTTTTCTATTAATGAAAACTTAAACTTTTATCTTTATATATGGAATAAGTTCCAGCTTTATTTTTTAGTGAGGTCCTGTTCACCTTTACAGAAGAAATTTAATTGGCTTAGCTTTTTGATGATAACCCCAATCATATTCTTCTCGATACCCCAACACTTTACCTTTGATAAGTTTAACTGGTAATGGTCCGTATAGGTTACTATCAATACTTCTCCACCATAGATCGCCAGAAACAAAAATATGACCTTCAGGAACAGTTATTTTTTCAAAATTATATTCTCTTTCGTAGTCGTCGCTTCGGGGATTATTAGGACCATTACCATAAAATGTGTCTAATTTTTTCCCATCAACGTAAAACTGACCTTGCCGTATTTCGATGGATTTACCCGGTAAAGCAATTACTCGGTTGACCGGCTCTTCAAAAGGTTCTCCGGGTACAACTTCATAATATTTTTCAGGCTGTTTGTGATATACAACATCCCCTCTTTGAATTTCTTCGTTTTCATAATAAGATGGATCAATAACAATGTTTCTAAATTGATATTTGTAGGGATTGTCTTCCCATTCCATATTGTCAACTCCATAAATGGTGGTAATCATACCGTCTTTCATTACTACTGTTTCTAATTTTTTTTCGTATTTGCATCAGTTATTATTTTGTTCGTTAAAGCGGAAGAACAACCTGCTAATAAGGTAATAAGTAGAATGAAAAATAAACGTTTTTACATAAAATAACCTCCCTTCAGAAACGCTTTTCTTCAACTCTTCTCCCCCGTTACTTCAATAATCTATTTTTCTTGTTGCTCTTTTTTCTTTTTTATTGTTATCAGTTTTGACATAACAAAATGACCCACTGTAATAGTAAGTAACAGGTCTCTATATGGCTCATTTGTCCCCCCTAATAGTGATACAACTATATAGAAAAACATAAATGAAATTATTAACAAACCAAGAACATAATACTCAATTTTCACTTCCAAAATATTTCCCCCTTATTAAATAAACCTGCCCTGATAGTACAATAACTTCAACATAAATAAGCGATAATCCTTCTTGAATTATCGCATCCGTTAGGTTATTTACAATGTTTCACAAACTCGTTATTGTAAATTCATCTTATTAAGGCTTTTTAACTTATTACAATCATTCAACAGGATCGCCACCAAAGACTGTAGAGGTAAATTCCCAATGTGCCCTATCGACTGCTAATTGTCTAAATTTCTTTGGGTCAACCAAATCTTCTGTTCTAAATTCGTCAATAGGTACAACTTCAAGTTGATTTGTACCTTCCTCTCTATTTATTTTTTCTACTATTTCAACATATTGCTTGTGATACTCTTCTTTTTGTTCTTGGGTTAATTCTAAAGGAGTTACTGAAACAACTTTTTCTTTATTGGTATCAGATAAACCCCCAACCTCTACTTCTTGTGCATTCGTTATATCCTCCGTTACTTTTTTTTCTGATTCTTCATTTACACTACATCCTGCTAAAACGATAGCTCCAATTAAAATTCCTACACACATATACTTTTTCAACATTCACACCCCATTATAAAAATTGTTTAACTATTCTAATATTAGTTTATAGAACTTAGAATCCTATTGCAATTATTTAACTAACCTGCCCGTTAGCTTAATAACTTCAACAAAAAAGCGTTAATCCTTCTTCAATTAACGCACCCTTTAGTTGAATAAGAACAATTAGAGCATTATTGCCACTAAGGCAGAAAATATGACTACGGAAAAAGGAATAATATACAAACTTTGTTTTTTTCTCTTTGGAACAAAAAGTAAAATGATAATTATCATTAAAGCGTAAGATATTCCAATGCCAAGCATTTCAAAATATACTCCATCACTTACAAGAACATTTTCGACATTCGCATATTTTTCATAATACTCTACCGTGAAAAGATAGAATTTATATCCTTCAAATGCAATCGCAGAAACTGGTAAAGCTGTAATAATACTAGAAATTAAGTGGTCAGTACGTGAAAACCACATTATGTAGGCTGGGATTGTTGATAGTAATGCAGCCAAGGACCAAAAAACAATATACTTTAATGGAAAAAGGTTAAGAATTAGGATCGTATACATGTAATACGAAAATAGCATTGAAACAAGGAATACAAAAACACGTGTTGCGGCTAATTTGGGAGTGTAAGAATAGGCAGCTACAAAAGCAAGAATAAAGATCCATACCCCCAATTTACTTCCGATTAACCCTAAGAATGAAAGTTCGTTAGGAATTAAAGTCGAATCAAGTATTTTAGCAATAAGGCCTGATACAAATCCAAAAATGAATGAAAATAAAACCGAATATGCTATTTGCTTTTTGCCTACTTTAATATTAGTACGTATTCTATTAGATCTTAAAAACATACTCATAATTAACCTCGATTTTTTTATTTTTGTTTTTACAATGGATTGTTTAACACAAGTTAAACATCACTTTTCAACTAACCTGCCCCGTTACTTTAAGTACATTCCTTCACAATCTTTACTTATTCATATAAATATCCAAATCAACTACAAAGTGTTATTCAAGAATCGACCTTACATGCAAAAAAGCGCTGATCCATACTCTGGAAATACGCCCTTTAGTTGAATAAAACTTCTGTAATTATTCCTTATTTTAATTTTTAAAATGGCTTATCGAGGTTCGATAAGCCACTTTTATACATATTGTATTATTTTAATAATGCGATTTTTATATGGGCTAAGTGATGCTTCTCGTGCCAAGCTAATTTTGCAACTTTTGTTGCAACTGTTATTATACCGTTTATCTGGTGAGTAAAAGCTCGATCTAATTGCTCTTCAGATAAACTATGTCCTAAAGATACAATGCGCTCATTTATACCTTCTAACATTTTAATAGAACTTTCTACAGGAAGCTTTGTATCTGGTTGAATAGCCCACTTTTCTTCATCAAAAGCTGGTACTGTTGGATTCTCATCTGTTAAAGCTAGCTTCAAACGTTGATACATGTTCAACTGAGAATCTGCAATGTGATGAACAAGTTGACGAACTGTCCAGCTACCTTCACGATAAGTTCTGCTTAATTCCTCATCACTTAATGAGTCAACAGTTTCTCTTAATCGAATCGTGTAAGTTTCGATTTCTTTTAGCCATTCTTGAATATTTTCTAATGTTACTTTTTCAGGAACTTGTAGTTTCCCAATTGGGTATCTTACATCCATTTTCAATCCCCTTTTCCCTATTCGCTATTTCTTTTACTTATTTATTATTACATAATGATTGTGTACGAATCACTCCATTAATCTGTTCAAAATGATGTAAATCATGATCCGCAAAATTCTTCATTTATTCATATCCTAAAGATATTGTTCCATACTATTATGTATTTCGGTATTAACGTTTAAAAACCTTGTCTATTTCTATATCTTTTCTAGCCACTCTTATTAATAACTATTTCCTTTCTTTCCAGTTCTTCCACCTTCACAGTGTGGTGAGTGCTGATGGTGGTGCAAAATATTATCTAGAAGTGTAGTAGAATCACCTTATTAACTAATTATGCGTAGGACTGTTATAAATATAGACTTGAGATTATAGTATTTTAAATATTATGTACGTCTAATTCGATTCTCTTCTCGTAATAACAAATAAATATTATCTATAATGGTAAGTTAGCTGTTTACGATTAAAATTCTCCAACTAAAATAGTAGAATTTTTCAATCGAATTCAATTAAATTTTTCATTAATTCATTTTTGTTTTCCACTTTCACCATCTCATAAAAATTAATATTTTCGTTATTTTTTTTCCCTAATTGAATGTATTTTTTCCTTACATCTTCAGTACATCTTAAACCAAATACTATTTCTTTAATTTTTGATGGGCATTTATAGCTCCCAGAAGTTAATTCAATATACCTCCATTCCTCTTCATAATTCCAATCTGTTACTTTTGTTGAAACTACCGCCTGAAATGTTGGATCATCCATTGAAACTTTTTGTAATTTATATTGCGCACCTATAAGAAGATCCGTTTTTAATTGTGGTCCAATAAAACTAGCTATCTCATCAATATAATTTACTTTCAAACAAAATCTAGGGTCTGCTAATTTAGAGCTTTCCGAAACCTCAAAACCTATAGCTAAACCTTTATGACTATTTGCATAATGCGCCCACATTAATTGTTGATTCACATTTTCAGTCATACTAAATATTCCGATATTTTTTATCTTCTCATAAAAATCGTTATATATATCTTCTGGATTTGTAGGCTTTTGAGCTCCTATAGAATCATAATATTTCATAAGAGCTTCATATTTTTTTTCAATTGAATTCCATTTCCCTATTCGCTTCGTTATTCGATCTGCATCTTTTCTATTTATTAATCCACTGCTAGATTGAAGAACTAATCCAAAGCAAAAGGCTTCGATTTGCTGCTTTTTTAATAAATTTATTTTTTCTTTAAATGCATATTTAGAGATTTTTTCAATAGAGCATTCAAATGGATCATTTAAATTTTCAGGTTTAGATAGCCATACTTTATCTTCATTTAGTATAGCCTCAGTAAATTCACTATCTTCACGAAATTTATATAGAATCATTAATATTATCCCCTGTAAAAAAATTATTTGCATCTTAAAAATCTATATATACTAAAACATACATTTTATAGACTTTTAACTGCGTTTTTTTATTTATTGTTAGCACTCCTGCATCGTTAAGTGTCTGTAAAAGTTCTGAAATATTACTAGTAGTTTGTCTAGTATTCTCTATTCTCCCATATCTTGAAATTTCTCTCTCATTGCTAACTGTGAATATTATTCGTTCTTTAGCTCTCGATAATGCAACAAAAAACGCATTCTTATCAGCTTCTTTTTGAGTAGAGAAACTCCAAAAAGCCTTATCCTCTACACCAATAAAAATTACAGTATGATACTCCAATCCTTTACTTTTATGAATAGTCATAATAGGAATACTATATTCTCCGATAAAATCGCAAACCATTTCTTTTACGGAAATACCATCTGTATAATTTAATTTCGATATCATCTTTTCTATTAATAGATTTAAGTAATTTCCTTGATTGTATTTAGGATAAATAGACTTGATAATATCTTCATCCAAATAATCTATTATTCTCCTTAAGATACTTTCAAAATTAACATTAAAGTTACTTTCATCTATATTAGCAAAACAAACTTTAATAATTGATAACAAGTTAACTAATTCTTGTTCAATAGACATATAATTTAAACTCTGTACATCCAAATCTCCGTACTTAATCTCGATAATTTCCTCAATTACATTTAACCATAATTCTGGAGATTTCTCTTTGTAAGTTAACTCCAAAATTTTTATTAAAAGTATAATTATTTCTTCTGATAATAGATCTTGATAATCCTTTTCAATTCGACTCTGAATATTTAATTTGGATAATTCAGTTATAATAGCTGATGCATAAATATCCTCTTGTTGTTTAACAATAATACAAAAATCCTTCGGTGTAAGTTGTTCTTCTTCAATCCATTCACTGATACTTCTAGCTAATATATTTGCTTCGCTAACATGGTTTTCAAAATTCCACACTTCACATATTCCATCATCTTCATTCCAGTTCCCCGCTGCTTGTACTTCTACAGATTGATTATTTAAAGTTTGTGAAAAAACATTTTGTATATACACCAATTTAGGAGCTGACCTAAAGTTACATAAAAGTGTAGACTGCTGCGCATTAAACTCTGAAGTAAATACTTCAAATGCATTAGGTAAAGCCCCCGCCCACCCCATTATTCGTTGTTTGTTATCACCAACAGCTGTCAATATCGTATCTGATCCTAAAAAAAACGTTTTTAATAAGTTATATTGTAAATCCGTAGTATCTTGAAACTCATCGAGAAATACATGACTGTATGTGGCTCTTAGCGCATTTACTATTAACGGATTTTGACTTAATAGATATTCAACTAAGATAGATATCATTGGGAAAGTTAGTGAACTTTTAAGGTTACCTTTTCCTTTGATTAAAACATTCCATAATCTATTATTAATCCAAGAATACAAATCATTATCGAAACTTACTAATGGTAAATTGGAACTTTTTAATGTTCTCATTAATTGATTAAAATTATATTCATATTGCCAATTATTATAATGAACATTTGTTTCTTTAATATATCCCTTTACAATATCATCAATATTTCTTTCATTTAGGATTATTTCATAGTCCTTATTCGGTTTATACTTCTTTGGTAATGCATTTAAAAACTGTTCTAACAACCCCTTAGAAAAAGCATCAAATGTTTTAGACTCAAATCTTCTAACCACATCTTTTCCATACCTTTTTTGAACACGTTCTTGAAGATTTCTCGCTGCATCTGATTTGAAACTAATTGCTAAAATCTTTTTAGGATAAGGACATATATTTGTTTCAATTAAATACCCCGCTTTATGAGCTAATAATTCTGTTTTTCCTGCTCCTGGTCCAGCAGCTATCGCTATATTTTCAGGATATTTAATAGCTAATAAAGCCGCGTCCTCTAATACAATATCTTTAGAAGGTATCCATTCATTTGCTTCATTACTCATCTAAAATTACCCTCCTTCTGATAGTCCAATTTTTTCTCTAATTCTATTTGCAAGTCTAATCAGTTCTGCTGGAGCTTTTTCAAGTAATTTTGTAGTCTCAATATCTGCAAGTGCCGCAATATGTGTACTAGGTTTTCCTCTACCTAAAAATAATGAATTATACCAAATCATTATTTTTTTCTCTTCGTCCGAATATGTTTTTGCTAAGGCAGTACTACTTTTTAAAGTAGCATGTATTGAACTCTGTAACTTCTTATTAAATTGTGTAGAATTTTCATCCTCGATATCTCTAGGACCTTGTTTCATAGTTTGATGATATTCTTCTTCGAACTCTTTTAACATAGAAAAATCAATATCTAAAGGATATGAAAAGAACACATCTTCTATTTCTAATTTGTTTATCCACATATCCATGTTTGCTGTTTTTTCAACATCTCTTTTATGAAACTGTTCAATTTCATCCATAGTATAAATATAATCGGTTTTCTTACCGGATCTAGTCTTTTTAACCTTCAGAAGATTTTCCGAAGTTCTATCATTGGCATGAAGCTGGGTTAAAACATACTTAATCCTTCCCCACCCTCCACCATTTCTCTCTCTATCTAAATCTAACAGTGTAACATAGGGTATTGATAAATCATTTAATAGTTTCCACATGTGATTAACATGTCTACCGCCTAAAGGTACTATAGAAATATTAAAATCATCTAAAAATATATCCGAAGCATTTAGTAACTTAGGTAATATTATTTCTTCACTATCACCTTCTCCTAATACTACTAATTTCGAGAAGTATAAATCCGGATACGCCTTAACAGCTTCTTTAATATAAGTGTATGCTTCCTCACTTTTTTCTGGAAGAGTTATAGAATTCACTATTGACTCAGAATTTTCTATTTGTAAATGTCTTATATAATCCGGATCTATTTTGCCTACTATTGATGAATTATGTGATGATAAAATAACTTGTGCATTATCTTTTTGAGCTATTTCTTTTAAATTTCTAACTACCCTTCCTAATAAATGTTGTGAAATATGATTTTCTGGCTCTTCAATAGCTAATATGTTTAACAACGGCTTATCTTTTTTATCTTGTTTATTTTCAATTTCGAGTAAAGCAGAAACTAAGGTTATATAGAATAAAGATTTTAAACCATCACCAAGTTCTTCCACTTTTATAGCGTTACCATCAACGCTAGGATTAAATAAAATCTCCACATTTTTCAAAAAATCATCTAAAGTATTACTGTTAAATTTTAGATTGCTATTTGAATATCTACGATCTTTGTGATATTTATTCCACTGAGCGTTTAATATTTCTTGAACGTTCTTTATCCCTTCAACACCCATAAATAAATCTTCAATAGGGGCTGTTAAAGCCTCAATTTCTTCATCCAGTTTTTCTGGCCATTTAATCCCATCAAAAATTCTCCACAATAGTGTTCCAGAAGCATTTTTGAGCTGACTAGTTGGATTTCGCATAGCTGGTACATACATCATTTGAATTAAATTTTTATGATGTATAGGTACTTTAACTAAGTCTTCATCTTCTTCATTATCCCCATAGGGTACTTTTATATAATATAATTCTTGTTCAATATTACCTTCAGGGGATGAACCCTGTAGCCATTTCCCTTTTAAACGAATTCTTAAATACGGAGCTTTACCAGTTTGCTCAATGACTAAATGTTTAATAAATTCAGGGATTGTTTCTATTTCTCTTGGAGATTGACTTTCTAATTCAGGGAATATTATTTTTGCTTCGATAGAAAGATTCAATTCTTTAATTAATGAAATAGCGGCATTACTAGGAATATGGAAATCCGTTTTCACTAACGTTCTATCGATATTTTTCTGCCCAAACAATCTTAATAGGGCTGTAATCAGACTTGTTTTCCCTGAACTATTTGCCCCTATTAACGCAGTTAAATCATCTATCTTAACAACCTGCTCATCTTTACCAAAAGACCTAAAATTATTTATATATAACTCAGTAATTATCATTCCAATTTCCCCCTTCTATTTCTTATTATATAATAAAATACCTACTTCGATTTTACTTCAATCTTACTAATCAGAGAATTACTCTACCAAATTACATTAAAAATATTGAAAAAACTTTATGTATTCATTTAAATTTGCTAATACTCTTAGAAACCTTACATTTAACTGTTATTCTAAAAGTATAAACAAATAACTTTTTTACTTTCATTCTTATACTACTAATAAAATTTTCTATTAAATCACTACTGTGATACTTATTCCAACAATCTTTATTTGACTACGTGTGCAAATAAAGATTCTTAATCCCATTCTATCTAACTCTAGATAGATTAATAATCTTCTCTAAGTCCTATACTTCAAACAATTCAAAATCACCTTTCTATCTACTAATCTCCGAACACCCTTTAACAATTCCATAAAGTTTTTCAACTTATTTCACATATATCGAATAATCCAAACGGAAGCACCCGTGGGACCTAGATCCCGGCCGCTAAACTGTTCGCCCCCTACTTGTAGAAACATGATTGAGGCTGGTTGGGACAAGAATCCCGTATAACAAGCGAAGCTATGATACTGCAAGATAATTGAATCTAACTGAGGGAGCTTAGCTAATCCTTCTTTGATTAACGCACCCGTTAGTTGAATAAGAACAGAGACGCTTATTACAATCGCACCTGATTGTTGAACAGTTCCCACTCAATTTTTGTTAATTTTAGCCCTATTGGTCTTTTATAGACACTAATGAACTATTCTTTTAAATAAAAGCCAATATTGTCTTTTCCCCCAAACCATTTATCGGCTATTTCGTCTGTTGTTAAGATGAATAAATCTTTCACAAAGATCCATTCCATATTATTCTCTGATTCAGGCTCAAAACTTAACATTGTATCCCTCAAAGTTTCCTCATCTTGATAAAGTGCAGTAATTGAGGCTTGAATCAATACGCGACCTAATTTTTGTTGATCCAGTTCTACTATTTTCACATTTATCGCTCATTCCATTTGTACTGTCTCCTCAAAGTTGACTAAGTTACTTTTCTGAGGAAGCCTTGTTTTAAGCTAAATTACAACAAAAAAAAGAACTGCATTAGCAATTCGATGATCTTTCACAAAACACCACCCGTTACCGGTATTAAACGATTATGAAAAGTGTAGAAAATAAAACGAGTGCTATCATAATGATAGACAATATTTTTCCCGTTTTTGCTCCCCAATCGTTTTTAAACTTATATCCAACAATAAATGCTAAAATATAGAAAACAGCCGCATAGTATACTGTGTAATGTATACCCTCATCACCATTTGACCAAGGATTCACACCTATAAATCGTAATATATTATCCCCTACAGAACCGTGTTTTTTGAATGTTGAAGAAAACAAAACCCCTACTATAATTAGCAGTAATGAGCTCGAACCTAATCCCATTTTCTTTCGGGTATTAATCGGTTCAACACGAAGTTCAGTCAACTTTTTAATCCCCCTTGTAAAATAGAAACCGAAATTGTCGATCAACAATCTGGCCAGTTTTTTGAACTTAAACAACACTCTTCAACTAACCTGCCACGTTTGTAAAATTCCGGAAAATTTTCCTTTAATGGAGCAACTTTATTATTACTTAACAGGTTCTTAATCCACAAGAAAAACCGGAATCCATTTTGGCAATCGATTTACAATCATACGGCGTATACATCAGGAGATTCTTTGCCTGCTGTATCCTCTCTTTCTGAATATAATTACTGATGGTAATGCCTTCACTGCGAGAAAATAAATGAGACAGATAATCAGGATTAACAAATAAACTTTCTGCAATCAACTTTACTGTTAACTTTTCATGCAAATGTTGAAAAATATACTTTTTGCACTGATCAATTAATTTATTTCCCTGATTCACAGATTTCCTTACCGCCTCCCGGTGCTCGTGTACCATTTGTGTAAAAAATATTGGCATTTCTATCGCATCTTGTTCTAATTCTTCAATACTTTTGGCTTCATCTATTTTCATGGCCCAGGAATCTCCTGCGGCAAAAGCATCATCCGAAATAACCCCCCCATCTATTGCAGCTCTCGCATAAATTGCCATAGCACAGATGAAAACATTTTTTCTGGAACGCAGCGGATCTCTGGAGAGTTTTCCTACCTGCCCGCCCATAGGTTCATTTATGCATTTCTCAATTCCTTCCAGATCTCCATTGCATATACATTCCAGTACTCTTTTTTCTCTCATATAGGAATTATGAACAATATTGTTTTCCTGCATTTGAAATTTTAATTGGAAGATATTCTTTTTTATATTTTTATTATCTAAGGTATCACTCATAGTACACCTCTCTCTTTTCACTCTGATTTATCTGTAACACTTAACCATTGCAAATAAGAATAAATCGTATGATTATCGAAAAGGGTTTCGATAGGATAATGAGAACCTTACTTTTCTACCAAAATAGAAAAATGGCTACCAATCTCCACGCTCGGTATCATAGAACGTTTGCTTTACAATCAAGACTGCCACTATAAAAGTGGTTACAATGGCTGAATACAACAGCTTGTCTGGATATGGGTTGGTAAAGAAAGGTAGCATTAATTATCATCCTTTTCTATCGTTTCCATGTAAAGCAGGAAAAAGGGAACATGCGTACTATACGATATTAAGTATATTACATTTTTGTCCACTTTTCTATAAAATAGAGATAGCCAAATCACAAATACAATTTTTGATACCACCTTATTCAAGGAAATCACGCTTGGTTAGACCTGTCGGACTTAATTATGCGACCATGATTTACTCTTAAATGCTAAAAGGCGGAGTCCTCTATTTGAAGATACGCCTTTTTTATATGCCTATTGTAGGTTATACTACTTTAGAACGCTTTACTGTTACCATTCCAGTGCTTAAAAGTGGTTTATGACATTATGAAGTTGTATTAGTAATTACAGACAATGAATTGGTTTTTGGAACCAAAAAACAGGAAATTGCAGGAAGCGGACGCTAGATACAGGCCCCCCTCATGAATGGATACCGTTCTGAAGCGTACTTAACTTTTTTGTGTCTAGGGATTGACATAGATCTAGCTATTTTTACTAATTTATGCATCAGTAATCTCTTTGATTAATTTATTATTTATTTTGTTTAAGTATAATCTTATATCTTCATCTTTAATATTTCCTTCTTCTGAGGAAGCTACAATTATTTGTAATTGTTTAGGAAATTCTTCTTTTAATTGATATAATTCATCTAAAAATTGATTGAACGTATCCAAGTCCAAATTTTGCTGTCTCGGTTCATCCAATACTAAAAAGTATGGATGATTTGTGGAATCCCCAAATATTAAACATGTCTTCAATAATGCTAAATAATAGGATAAAATAATTCTTATCAATCCGCTGCTTGAAGTAATATTGTATAGGTTGACCCCCTCTATTTTTGGATAATAATCTTCTCTATCGATTTTAATTTGTTCGTATATCCGAGTGATGACAGAAATGTTCTTTTTTCCTTTATCCTTGATTGACTTATCTAAATTATCGACTTTATCCGTGTCAAAGCCATCTTTTAAGAAGTCCAATTTAAAGAGAATATCTTTGAATTCCTCTTCAAAGCTTCCAAGTTTTTCTTTATCTGTATCTTCACTTGCTTTAGCATCTTTAATACTCTTTTTCAATTCTTTAATTTTTAAAGCTATTTTATCTTTTTCTTTTGTGATATTTTCGTACTTTTTCAGCACTTCTTTATCTTTCTCTAATTCCTTGATTTTATTTTCTATTCGGCCAACTTCTCTTGAAAAGTAATTATATTGCTCCATGCTTTGCGGTTTTAGTTGGTCTTCATAACTATCCATTGTCTTCCTCAACTCTTTTAGTTCCAAACGAGCTAAGAATAATTTATTCGCTATTTCTTTTTTTGCATCTTCCTTCTTCCCCATTAATCTTTTGAAATCTTTCAGCTCATCCAACAGATAATGCAGCGTTTGGACGGTATTATTAACATTTTGTAACTCTGAACCACATAAATCGCAACAACCAGAAGACAATTCTTCTTCTTCCTTAATATTGACATCATTCAAACACCTTGGACAAGTTTCAATAGGCAAAATTCCGATTAGTTTTTTGGCAGTTTTAAGCTTATCATTTTTCTCTATATCTGATTCAATCTTGGTTATGTAATATTGATATTGGGATATTTCAGCTTCCAGTAATTCTAATGATTCTTCATGCCTTTTGGCTACCATGGTCATATGACGATATTTAGTGCGAATTTCTGTTAGGACGTTATCGACTACACGATTCCCTTTTTCCATTTCTAATATTTTCTTTTGAAGGCCAATTACTTCGTTTTTCTTATCCCTAATCTCAACATCTACTTGTTTTGATTTATCGTGGGACAGCAATTGCACTACTTCTTGCAAATCCTTTAAAGAATTCACCTTTTGTCTTAATTGTGAATTGTAAAAATCCAATGAATGTCTATACTTTGCAACATCCGCATTAGAAAGGCCTAGTAAAAATTCAAACGCTGTTTTCTTTACATCTGCAATTTCATACTTTGGGTTTGTCGCTTGGATATCTGTCCACGCTTCTTGCGGGACAACAAAGAGCGGCAAAAGGTTTTGGATATAGAAAATCAATCGTTCTTCTTTAGTATCATCCTCTTCCTCTGAATCCTCACTTACCTTGCGAATTGGTTTCATTTCTAAGAATGAAAATAAAAATTCTTGATATGTTTGATTACCAATTATATTTTTATCTTTGTTAATTTTATAAAAATCTTTCCCTTTTGCGCGGTCATCTAGTGTTTTCCCCGTATCATGTTCCTCTAATGAAACTTTTTTAAAAACAATAACTGGCTCGTTATTATCAATAGCATCCCTTAATACAACGACTCGATTACCATTACTTTGTAATTGTAAGTAAATCTCAGCGTGTTCAATTCTTTCATCCATAAATTTTCTTAATAACAATTTAAAGTTGATAATTTCTCTTTGCTTTTTCCCGTATATGGCTTCACCGTTCAGCCCATATACAATGCTTTCAATTAATGTAGACTTCCCCAAGGTATTTTTACCAAAAATCATATTTACTTCACTTATCTTGTTATCCACCAAAAAGTTAAGGTAACGACCATATTTATTACCGCTCTTAGCTAAAATCCTTATCTTTATCGCTTCAATAAACAAAATTACTCACCTTCAATTCCTAGCATTAGTGACGGAAAATGCTTTCTTATATAACCATCAATACGTTCGTTTGTTGCATTTTTAGGAAAGATAGCATTGATGATTTCCATTCTATCTACCCAAACTGGTTCTTCTTCGATTATTTGTTCCGAGATTTGAATCCCGAGTTCAGTTAAAGTTAGACACATGGCTTTTTTACTTTTATTGAAATTAGTGAAATCAACTTTAATCAACTTTTTACTCACCATATAACTCAAAATAGAATCATATCGATGATCCCAAGGTCCTCGTATATATTTAATCATTGGCGAAAGCGCCCTCTCTGTTTCAAATGATTTAAGTTTTAACCCGTCTAATAGCTTAGGCTTCTTTTCAATTTCAATAATCCGTTTTAAATAGAAAGGATAACGAATTAGAAAATCGAAAAATGAAAATTTTCCCCTTCCATAAATCGTATTATGGCTGAAAAAAGGTTCATTAATAATGCCGCATATTCGAATTAAAAGTAAAATTCTATAGGCATGAAAATCATAATCATTATCGGGTTGAATGTATTCCTGTTGCTCTTCTAAAGGGGCCGTTTCCATAATCACATCATTTTTGATTAATATATCGAAAAAATCTTCTGTCGAGTTTTCCTTTTTCTCCATACTTCCCTTACCTTTCCCTATGCCATCTTAAGAAACACTTCGCTGCCATGTGAAACATTTGTCCATAAACAACTTCAGTGTCCACAACGAACTTCTTAATTTTCATCTGTTCGTTAAATTCTTTCAAAGCTAATGTTAAATCTTTTTTGAAGGCAAGATAGAATCTTGCTGATGAAATCTCGCTGTCTAATTGTAGCTCTATTACAGCATCATTACATATTCCTTCTATTTTCTTTTCCAATTTTCTTATTTCATCGTACTCACGATGAAAATTTTGAAAAGTAAGCCTCTGCAGATACAATAAGTACCTACATCGTAATTCGGTTGCCGTTTGAAGCAAATTATTTCTAATTTCCTCATCTAATCCTTCAATTTTATGAAACTTCATCTCCAGCTTACTTTGTTCCTCATTATTTTCTTGTTTAATAAATTTTTCTACTTCTTCAGGTTCAACTATCGGCATCTCAAACAAATGATAATCTGCCTCATTAGAGGATGACTGAAATTGATTTTCAAGCCTGTTACCCAAAGAATCAATATCTTGCCTAATTCGATTTTCCGAATCAGAAATATTCTGATTAACACTTGAGAATCCTTGGTCTATTTTTAGCCCTAATATGTCAAACCCTTTTAATACTTCCTTATCAATACCTGAGCGAATGACATCATCTGTTTCTCCAAGAATTTTTTCTAACAAGTTATTATCAAGAAACCTTTGTTCCCTTTTCTCTTTTACAGCTTTAAAATTAATCTCCGTAAGTAATCTTCCAAAATGCAAATCAATTCTGTTCTCTTCTTTAGAAAGGCTCTTTAATTCCTCGTTCACCAGCTCTTTTAAAACTTCAATAGATTGAACAGCATCTATACTTTCAAATACCCATGCTATCCGGTTTGTAAAATCTTGCATGATTTCATTGTCATTAATTTTTCCTTCAAAGATCGTTGCAAGATTCAAAAGAGCTTCAAGCTCTTTATCTAGCCTTTCAATTTCTTGAAGCAATTCTTCACTTTCTTTTGAGGCACTTTCAACTTTTGCTTGGCGAGTAGTTATTTTTTTTTCGATAGCTCTTTCCATTGATTTCTTTTCACCAACAAATACCTCACGCAAAATTTCCTTTGTCTTTTTTATACACACATTTCGAATTTCTTTATTTGTATGTAAAGCCCCCTGATGAGTCATCCAATTCTCGATAATGGTATCTCGATTTGAAATATGAGTATTAGTTTCAAAAACATATTCCCCTTCATAATCTTCATAAATTAGATGCAATAGAAAATAATTATAAAAAGACTTTTTTATCTCCTCACTATTTATATTCAATGCCGTGGAATAACATTTCAATTGGGTGAACTTAACTGTCTGTTCCATCAAATTAATTTCTTTGATGTCATCATCCACTTCACAAAAAATGGTAATATCTTTCTTATTTTTATAATTATCCAACCAAAGCAACAACGTTTTTAGATACTGATAAACAAAACCCCTGTTAGAACCAGGGGCATCTGTATCTTTTTTGAATATGATCAGTTCATTAGTAGTCATCTATTCTATTTCCCCCGCCAAACATCTATTTAATTAAAGACATTTTTCCTACTATTCTACCATATTTAAACAATCTATACTTTCATTAATTTACTATTATCAAAAATTGCTCAAATCTGACGGAAAAACTACCTACAAAATTGCATACTTATCAAGCGAACTAACTAAATAAATAAATATCTGCAATGGTTGCGTCAATCTGGAATCTAGTTCCAGGCCCATTTGCTTTCGAATTAAAATTACTTAAAATCGTACGATGCTTCAAATCAAGCAGTCTGCAAACTTAAATTACTATTTTAAACAAGCCGATCCCACATTATTGTTTAGTTGGTTCGAAATACACAAAAAAACAACCCCTTAAAAGAGGTTATTGATGTTGTTTATACAGTGAAACAGCGTTTTTTAATTAAATACAAGAATAATTCCTCAATTAGTACGCACAAGAGGAAAACCACCAATAATTCGTAAAACCTTTCCTGCTACTTTGTTTCAATTAGAGACACCTCATACCAATGATACAAATTTATTCTAATTAAAGAGCAATAAAGTTTACTAAAACAACCTTTATATTTAATGTACATATTTTTTATAATCAGTGCCTGCACAATCATAAATAGTCCACCAACGGTCAATGCAGCTGGTACATTTAGTGAGATAAATCCAATCATAATCGGAGGTACCAAGCTCATAATAGCCATTTGCTTACGCTGTGCTTTTTCCAAGCCAATAAGGACCGCTACTACTTGGATATAGTTAATAAGTGTAGCCAAAATAACAAATAAAATATCTGTTTCACCCTAAGTTAAACGACCACCTACTAAAGCAGGTGGATTTTGACATAAATGTCGACGACTAAAGTCGTATTTCGGGCTGAAGTCCCGCTCAATGTCCATAAACTGAAGCATACTCAAAATTTGACTGAACTCATTCTTCAATCTGGAATAATTCATCTTTACCTTCATTGAACTGATTTGCAATATAGTTTCTTATTATCTCTTTCGTTACAATCCCAACCGTTACACAAAAGTATCCTCTTGCCTATAATTGCGTCCCCCAAACTTTTTCTTGAGTTCGGAAAATTCATCCTGTAATAATCTCGAAGAGCGCCCTTTAAATACTGCAAAATTTTACTTGGTGCCATACTCGGCGGATATGATAACAGTAAATGTATGTGGTCTTTTCCTACACTGCCTCGCAAAATTGTAATTCCCCTGGCCTCCAAGCACTTTATATCTATATTTTATGACCCATATGATATAGTACTTGATATCATAAACCGCATGGCTACTTTTTCTATCTCCGTCCATACTTTCACCTCATCCATTAGCATTGACATGCTTGGGCTGAATTTTTCACCTTTTTGCGTTAATCCTTCTTTGATTAATGCACCCGCACCTGTTAGTTAAAGAGACATTTGAAAATGATGACAAGTAGTATCTAATCCACCTTTGAGGTAAAATCTATGTGCATCGTGTCTATGAACACCAGAATCTAAACGAAATTGTTCACAATCATTTTCCTTTGCATGGCTTATTAGCCAATCCCATAGGATTTTCGCATATCCTTTTCGACGACTTGTTTCACCCGTAATCAAATCATCTACATAAAAATAATTCCCCCAAGCTAGAGATTCAGTAATCCTATATCTAGCTGCAGCTTTAACTTCATCATTTTCAATGACTGCAACTAAATTAAATCCATAATTATCTTGCAATCGTCTAATTTTCCCTATAAATTTATCTTCTGTTAAATGTGGACGAAGTTGTTTGAAAGTGCTAAAAGTAGACCTTATTTCTAAATCAGATTTCATTATTTTTACACTTGGTTGAATTGTATGTATCCCCTTATTATTTTATAAAATTCCCTTAAGTAATTCGTTATTCTTGTTAAACTATCCCGCCCGTTACTTGAACAAGAAAAAAGCGATTCCTCGTTATTCTTCAAGAATCGCATCCTTTAGTTAAATACCGTTCTTTCTTACAACGTAAGTGATAGCATTTGTATTTAATAATAATTCTTTTTCATCACGAACAATTTTATATTCTAACGGCTTAACCAGTTGGTTTAAAACTGCCCAACCTTCGTATATTCCATTTTATTTATTTATCATATCTTCTGTCTTAATATTAATCTCCATCATAACGTCTAATTTTTTGTTGCATTCTATATCAATTTCTTCTACTTCTGAATTAACAATAATACAGTTTATGCCCTCATTTTTTGTTCCTAATGCCATTTGTCTAATCACACTTTCAAAAATATCTTCCGATTCAACGTGTTCTAAAGTTGATACGGCAACAATGAAATCATATTCATTTTTAGTAATCTCGTAATGTCCTATATCTGCTTTTTTTGTTTCAATTACTTCTTCTACTTCATACTCTTCGCTATCTAGTTTCAATTTATCTAAGGCAGAATCTAATAAATCTACACAAACAACTTTTCCATTTTTATTTTTTATTTCTTGTGCAATTGGGATACTATTTATCGAATATTTATTAGCGATTCCTTATGAATGAATTTTCGCTACATTATGATTAATCCAGCCATTTAATCAGCGTTTTTCCTACCTCTTAAAAAAACTATTAAAGAATGATTCAATGTATATTTGGAATAATACCTTTGTATTTGTAAAGTTAGTCAAAAAGGAGGGAACCAAAATGGATATTCAAAAATTAGCCGATCATGAGTCATTGGATCTACATGAAGTTATTAATTTTAAAACCCTATGCTTAGCGAAATCAAAACTAATGCAAGGACTGGTATTTGATCATGATTTGAGAGCATTAATGCAAAAAGATGTTGAACAATCCATGCTAGCGCTTGGAGAATTACAGGCAATATATCAACGCGCACCTTTTGAAGCTTCAGTTCCTCAAAACCGGCCAACACCAATAATAAATTGAAAAGGAGGCAAATCATTGAACCAGGACTATTTAGACCCTATAAACGCGCTACACGTACCAGAGCTAGCAGATACCACATTTGCGATGGATTTACTTCTTCGTGCCAAAGAAGGTGTGCGCAATATTGCTGTTGCATTAACGGAGTCTGCATCACCTGATGTAAGAACCCTCTTACGAAACCAGTTAATGCAAGGGATTGCCATGCATCAAGAAATTACAGAACTAATGATTAATAAAAAATGGTTCCATCCATACGAACTAAGTGAACAGTATAAACTAGATCAACTCTCTGCCAACAATACATTGATGATTGGCAAAATGAATCTATTCCCTGTTGAGACCAATAGAAAAGGTATGTTTGACCGGACACCTGATGATCACTAACACTGGAGGCTGTATAGCATGAAGGCAGTAACGTATCAAGGTATTAAAAATGTTGTAGTCAAAGAAGTTCCAGATCCAAAGATTGAAAAACCAGATGACATGATTATTAAAGTAACGAGTACAGCTATATGTGGGTCTGATTTACATTTAATTCATGGCATGATTCCTAACCTGCAAGAAAACTATGTTATTGGTCATGAACCAATGGGAATCGTCGAAGAAGTTGGTCCAGGTGTGACTAAACTAAAAAAGGGAGATCGAGTAATTATTCCCTTTAATATAGCATGCGGTGAATGCTTTTTTTGTAAAAACCATTTGGAAAGCCAATGTGATAATTCTAATGATAATGGTGATATGGGTGCCTATTTCGGATATTCTGGTACGACGGGGGGCTATCCAGGTGGGCAAGCTGAATATTTAAGAGTGCCATTTGCCAACTTTACTCATTTCAAAATTCCTGAGACTTGTGAAGAACCAGATGAAAAGTTAACAGTTATTGCCGATGCGATGACTACTGGTTTTTGGAGTGTTGACAATGCAGGCGTAAAGGATGGAGATACAGTTATTGTTCTTGGCTGTGGTCCAGTTGGTCTTTTTGCTCAAAAATTCTGTTGGCTAAAAGGAGCAAAGCGTGTCATTGCCGTAGATTATGTAGACTATCGTTTGCAACACGCCAAACGTACCAACAAAGTTGAAATTGTAAATTTCGAACACTTTGAAAATGTGGGAATGCATTTAAAAGAAATGACGAATGGCGGCGCTGATGTTGTCATTGATGCAGTTGGTATGGACGGTAAAATGACTGATATAGAGTTCCTTGCTAGCGGAATGAAACTTCAAGGGGGAGCGTTTAGCGCGTTTATCATCGCTTCACAGGCAGTTCGAAAAGGCGGAAACATCCAGGTCACAGGCGTTTATGGTGGAAGATATAATGGATTCCCAATGGGTGATATTATGAACCGAAACGTCAATATACGCACTGGACAAGCACCTGTGATTCATTATATGCCATATATGTTTGAATTAGTTTCGACCGGAAAAATCAATCCAGGAGATGTCGTAAGTCATGTACTTCCACTTAGTGAAGCAAAGCGTGGCTATGAGATTTTTGACACAAAAATGGATGATTGTATAAAAGTCGTGTTGAAACCTTGAGGAAGGAGGTATAAAAAATGAAGTACGCCTTACATGAAGTTCTTGAGGTCCATGAGATGGCTGCATTTAAGACCACTTGTTTAACTAAATCAAAAACGATCAAAGCGTTAGTTACAGATCAGCTATTAAAAGATATTATGCAGCAAGATATTGATGTATCTACGAGACAATTACAAGAATATGCTTCTATCCTTTCCAACGCTAAGCAGTAAATTAGGAGATGAATGAACATGAATCCAATCATTGAAACTTTAACTGGCATGGACGCACTATCCGATCAAGTCGTTGCAATGGATCTACTCATTTCAGCTAAAAGTGGAATTAGAAATTATGCCATGGCAGTTACGGAGGCAGGAACACCGGAAATTAAAGAAATGCTCACTCGCCATTTAGTTGAAGCTCTTGATATGCATGAACAAATATCCGCATATATGGCAGAAAAAGGATGGTACTATGCTTGGGATACAAACGAACAGATCAGTTTGGATTTAAATAATATCAATACAGCATTGAACTTACCGACATTATAAAAAATTTCCAGGAACAGTTTAACACTCAGCAGATGAACTGTTCCTATTAAACCATTTTGAGTTTATTTAGCAGAAGTAAATAAAGTTAATACTTCTTGCTTATTCGTGTTTGTTTTATACTATATAATGAAAACAATTAATTGACTATTTTTATTATGAAAAGGTCGGAGCAGGAAATTCATCAATTTTGATACGAAGTAAGCTATAAGGTTTCTGTCGTAAGTCTTTTCCATAATGAAATCTAGGCTGTCTATGTAATTGGTTCACAATTACATATAAATATTGATCCGGACCAATTGAAAAAGTATCCGGCCACAAAATTCTCGGATCATGTGCGATAGTCTCCATTATGCCATTTGGCAATATCTTACGTATACTGTTGTTTTCATAATCTCCAGCATAAACAGTTCCCTTTGCATCGGTGATCATTCCATCAGACGCACCTTTTTCTCCCCAATACTCCACATGATAAGATAAATCCATGTCCGGTATCGTTCTGTCTCTCAGGGCTTCTGTTGAGATCGAGAACAAATGCCGACTGGTTAGTGGAGCAAAAAATAATATCTTTCCATCGGGAGAAATCGCAAGACTATCAGACGCCAATCTAAATGGAGAAGTTGAACCGTCTTTGTTTCGATTCATTAAAATTTGACCTTCTACTTTCGGTAATAAATAGGGATCGGGTGAAGTTGAATTTGTTCCATTTAACCGTCTAAACGCGTTTCCATTTGATAAATCTACGACGATAATAGCTCCTGGTCCTCTTGAAGAAGAATCCGTTATATAGGCATAACCTGCTTTTCCAACACGAAAATCTAAACGGACATCATTCAGATAAGTTGTAGGCAGGACAACATCTTCTGTAAAGGTATATACTTTTCTTATTCTATTGGTTTCTAAATCAACAGCGACTAATTTTGCCCCCCCTTTAATAGGTTCAGAAAAATTGGGTGCCGCCGTATCTAATATCCAAAGCGTTCCCCTTCCATCAGCAACTACACTTTGGACACTGATGAAAGTCATTGTGATATTCTCGGGGTTAACCAAATTGGTTTGTAAATTAGGATAAGGGTGCAATTTATCCTCAACAATTTCCCCCACCGTAAATTTAACATCGTCTCCCCATTTCGGAAAGCAAATAAAAATACGACCGGTTTCTGAAACAGTAACACCTGTAGGCATAGCCCCATAAAATGCATAAACTAGTTCTAAATTACCGAAATATTTTTCACTAGGTAACATAGGTTTCATAATATCCTCCTCAAGCATTCAAACGGGATATCTACTATATATGATTTATATTTTTTCTAGTGCATGTTTCTTAATAAGTTTTTCTATACGAAAAGATGATTGAATTGATTATTTTCGAAATTTAATAAGTCTGTCAGAAGAAAGGAAACATTTTAATTTAATGGTCTCCAGATAGTAGAATTCAATTAGCAGGTAGCGAAGTTCAATATTCCCGAATCAACATTAAGCTGTTATAAATAATTGGGAAAATTTTCCTTTTTAACTTTGTGAAAAAATGTACTTAAGCTAAACTGCCCTTTAGTTCAATAACAAAGAAGTCACCAAAAATGCCAGCTAGATCTTTAACTCTTTCCCCTGTTACTTCAACAAGGAATTTGTTAAAATGACTCCCCAATAAAGAAAACTCATAGTAAAAAAAACTAACACAAATGTTGTAATTGATTTTGGAAATTTACGATAAAAGTATATTAATGCTAACCCTATTAGTATGTGAATGAAAGCAAAAAGAATAAGACTCATTTACCTCACCTCTCACCTAAATTGTACCATTTTCCATAATAGAAAATAATTCCTTCTTTCACTAACCTGCCCGTTAGTACAATAACTTCAACAAAAATAAGCGATAATCCTTCTTGAATTATCGACCCGTTAGTTTAGTAAGAACAAGACGCTTTTTAATCAATCGTGCCCGATTGTGGAAGATTGAATTACCTTACTAATTTCTCGCTGGCTATTTGGTGTAATACTCGTGCATTGCTAAATAGCGATTTTCTTTATTTTTTTATAAACATTAATTTATGATTTGTTTTTAATAAAGTTAAACGGTATGTTTAATATTATTAAAGGTGGTGATATTATGACAATTGAGATTATCCCAGAATGGATGGTCAATCTGGAAGATGAAGATATTATGTTCATAAAAAAATTCCTGCAAGCATCTGGTTCTCTTAAAGAAGTAGCAAACCAGTACGGCGTTACTTACCCAACTGTTCGCCTCAGGCTGGATAGGTTGATTCAAAAAATTCAAATTAGTGAGGATACTTCCAATGAGCCGTATATTGGCTTGATAAAACGAATGGTCATAAACGAAAAGCTTGACTTTGATACAGCTAAGATTCTGATTTCAGAATTCAAAAAAATGAAGGGAGATAAAAAATTATGAGAATTATTTTTACAATACTTTTGCTTGCAGTATTTATTACTGGAGCCATTTTTCTGCAGATTTTTCTTTCAAAGAAAGATAATAAGTGGCTAGGCTTAGTTCTTCCAGCAATAACTTTGTTTTTTTCTATCTTAGCTGTTTTAGGACTTACATTTTATATGCCGGCTACCTTAACCGAGCAAAGTTTTAAAATCATTTTAAATGCTGTTCAAATCCCTAAAGTTGCTACTCTTTTAGCGGCTATATATATCGTTATCCTTTATAACATTCCTACAGCAATCCTACTTGGCATTTATTATACTTGTCGCGATAAACTAAAAAGGAATAGAGAGATTGAAAAAATGAGTGTTCAGGATTTATAATAGTGAAATTCATTAAATGGATATTTCTGTATAATTGTTTTGTAGTAGATTTGTTCGTAATTCAAAACCGATTCAACTTATTATAGATTTCCATTATACCCACCTTTTTTCAAACTTATTTGTTTATTCCACGTATACTCAAAAAAGAGACGGCTTCTCTGTTTTACATTGAATAATTCATACAAGGAAACAACTGCTGTCTCTTTATTTTCCCTTCCTAATCTGCCACAATCTGGCCCGATTGTTGAACATAAGTTAAACAACACTCTTCAACTAAACTGCCCGTTAGTAAAAAACGTCCCATTTATTATAGAAAGCACTATTTAGTTGAATTCTTTAAAAAGTTTATATATACAAAAACAAAGTGATACAAGTCCTACTGTAAACATAATTGCACCAAGTATGACCTTAGATAAAATATATCCTTCCGTAATAATTTGGAAATCATCTGAGTCCATACTTCCGCCTATTGAAGTACGTACATACAAGCTTGCCAAGTCTCTTCCATTTCCGGCACTATGTATTAGTTTTGAATATCCAGAACTATGGTAACAAAAGAAACCCATACTTAGTTATATACTTCATATTATTCCCTTCCATTTTTCTTCAACTAATCTACCTTGTTAGTACGATAACTTCAACAAAAATAAGCGATAATCCTTCTTGAATTATCGCACCATATAGTTTAGGTAGAAACCTTCACAATGACAATCCCTAAAATGAGTAGTTTCTAGAATTTAGTACGAAAAAAGACGCCTTCCTATTCAAGAAAAGCGCCCGATTACGGAAGATCAAGATAGTGATTACTGCCTTCTGCTTGTTCAACTAACGCACCCGTTAGTTGAAAATAGTTAATGTGGTTCTGTTTTGTAATTTATTTTGAACGAATTTTGTTTTCCAAATTCCATATCCTATCAAAGCACCAAGCATATTAAGGATTAAATCATCAATGTCAAAACTTCCTCTTCTTGTAACTAATTGTAAAACTTCAATAACAAAAAGCACAGTAATCATTGAAATTGAAAATATACTTACGTTGTTTATTTTTTTTATGAAGAACGGTAGATAAATACCCATTGGCAAAAATAAAATAAAATTACCACCAAGGTTTTTTATAGGTATATCCATATTCATACTTCCATCAAATATTGCATTAAAATATGTATTTATAGTTTTAAATGGAACGAAATTTGAAGAGTACCTTATGTATTCCAGCATTGATAGGTCTGATAATTGAAATCCTCTTGAGCCTAAAAATAATATAATCATTAATGCAAACAAATAAAGTATAAAACTTATACTTAAGGCAACCTTAATTACTATTTTCATTTTCTCCCCCACTGTTTTCTAATTGAAATTACTCGACAATAATTACTTACAAATTATTTTTAGCAATCTTCGTAAGATTCTTATCATTTATCATAAAAATATTCTATCATAATATTCTTCAACTATCTTGACCCTTTCGTTCAATCTGAGGCTTGTTTTTATATTAACCAATCCTTTTAATACTAATAAGAAAAAGGGCTCTGAAGAAATTCTCCTTCCTACTAAATCAAATATCCGACAATGAATTAGTTGAAAAAAATTAATTTTCAGCAAATAGAGAAGGCATTTGGAAATATTTAGCGAAACTGTCTTATGGGATGTATATTTCCTAAAGTAGAAAATCATTGAATCTATTTTACTGATGTTTTTTTATTTCATTACTTAGCTATTAGCTTATATAGAGAAAAGGGAGGAAATATTATTGACAGCAATAGTAGTAAAAGATTTGGTCAAAGAGTTTAGGCAATATCGTAGATTTTCTGGATTTTTCGGTTCAATCAAGAGCCTTGTCACTAGAGAGCATACTGTTCTTCGGGCCGTGGATAACGTATCGTTCAAAATTGAGAAAGGAGAAGCTGTAGGTTATCTTGGTCCGAATGGTGCCGGAAAATCAACGATGATTAAAATGCTCACAGGTATTTTAGTACCTACCTCGGGCCATGTTCGACTGATGAATACCATTCCCCATAAATCAAGGAGGGAAAATGCAAATAAAATTGGGGTTGTTTTCGGCCAAAGAAGCCAGCTTTGGTGGGACCTTCCTGTTATGGATTCATTCGAGTTACATAAGTATGTGTACAAAATTCCTGGAAGTAAATTCAAAGATAACTTAAATTTTTGTGTAGACATGCTTCGTATTGCAGATTTCATCAACAAACCAGTAAGGCAGTTAAGTTTAGGTCAACGGATGAGAGTTGAAATTGCGATGGCTTTGCTGCATGATCCTGAAATTCTCTTTTTGGATGAACCAACTATAGGTCTTGATGTCATGGCTAAGGACAGCATTCGTGAATTTCTGCGTACAGTAAATCGTGAGAAGAAAGTAACTATTATGTTAACTACACATGACTTGAAAGATATTGAAGAAATTTGTCCACGAATGGTCATTGTAAACAATGGTCATTTGGTATACGACGGAGCGGTTACAAATCTCAAATCGCAGCTAGGAAATCAACGGAAAATAACAGTGGAATTTAAGAGTAATCCTGGGCAAATTAATTTACCAGGCACCCACTTAGTCTTTGATGAAGGCAGACGAAAGCAATTTAGCTTTGATCGTGGGACAGCTTCGGTGTTTGATCTTTTGGCGACGCTATCAAATCAATATACTGTTGAAGATGTATCATTAGAAGATGCAGATATCGAAGAAGTAATCCGAACCCTCTATAAACAATTAGAAGATCCACTTAACACCGCAAACAATTTGCAGAATGTTACAAAATCATTAAGTGAACAGGTGGCAGTTCGATGAAAGCCTATGCAGCCTTTAGTATAAAGTCCTTTTCTACAAACCTCGCTTATCGTTCCGAGGTATGGCTTCGAACGGTGGGAAATTTTATCACAATCTTTATCCAAGTCGCAATCTGGAAGGCTGTAATCGGCAAAGGCTCGATAGATGGTATAGGCATACAAGACATGATTACCTATAGTATTCTTAACACACTTATTTACTCATTGCTGCTCACCAACGTTTACCGAACAGTTGATGAGCGACTACGGACTGGCGGCATTGCTATTGATTTAATCAAACCGTTGCGTTATCCACTTTACTTATTGGCAGACCGTTTAGGTAACTCACTTTATCAGTTTGTATTTACGGTCATCCCTACTTTACTGATAACCTGGATTTATTTTGGAATAACACAACCTTATTCACTGCATCATCTACTAGCTTTTCTCCTTTCAATTTCGATTTCGTTAACAATTTCGTTTGCACTAGGCTACCTAGTTGCACTTATTGGTTTTTAACTACCTTTGCACTAGAGTGGACTTTAATAGGTTTAATGACTGTATTTTCGGGCTCCTTTCTGCCTATTTGGTTCTTTCCGCCAAAATGGGAAGCGGTAGCACAGGCGTTGCCCTTCCAATATATCGGATACATCCCTGCAGCAATTTATATGGGCCGAATCCCAGCAGAAAATATCGTATCAACGATTGGAATTGGCTTCATTTGGATAGTTATCCTATTAAGTATCGTTTGGTTACTATGGTGGAAGGCGGTCAACCGCCTTATTGTTCAAGGAGGATGAAAGGAGTATTATATGTCACTACGAGTCTTTTTAAAATTTGTCCAATTTCGAATGAAAGAAAGAATGGAATACCGTGGGGCATTTATGTTGGGGATTATTGCACAAATCCTTGGATATGGTTCTAACTACTTGGTAGTCTGGTTATTGCTTCATAAATTCCAGACAATAGATGGTTGGACCTGGCCCGAGATTGCCCTGTTATACAGCATTGGTTTGTTCACCTATTCTTTAGGAGCATCTTTTACGTTTATCCAAATGACTGAACTCGAATCAATGGTGAGGCAAGGAACATTCGATGCCATCTTAATCAAACCAACAAATCCATATATGTATGTTATAGCAATGAAGTTCAATGTTGGCTATATCGCTCATATCCTCATCTCTGGTTCAATTCTGTTATGGTCCTTATTTCAATTATCCATTGATTGGTCCATTATTAAAGCTTTATATTTTATCCTAATCCTTATTAGTGGTTCGATGATTCAAGCTGCAATCCTTTCAATTATTGGGGCATGGTCTTTTATCGTTGTCCGTACCGGATTTTTATTTAGTTTATTTTTTCGATTAAAAGATTTTATTTCATACCCGATTTCAGTTTATGGTACATTTGTTCAAATCATAATCGTCTTTCTTGTACCCCTAGCTTTTGTAAATTACTTTCCAAGTACCTTATTACTCTCAAAAACAACCGGAATAACCTCTAATTGGGCAGCTTGGATTTCTCCCTTAATCGGGCCTCTCAGCCTTTGGCTTGCATATAAAATCTTTATGAAAGGTATTAATAAATATCAAGGCGCAGGTGGATAAAATAGAAATATTTAAAAAAGGTAGCTCTAATGTTAAAGGTTTTTATCTTATAGCAATTTTAAACGTAAATGGTCGATCACCTTTAAAGATCGACTTTTTATGTTTATTATATTTCTGCACCTTATTTGGCTATTATTAGGATCCAATCCTTAAGAAATTTAAACAAAAATTTTTTTATTTTTTCCTGTTCCATAGTCTCTTAATATCCATTCAACTGCTTTCAACGCATTATTTGCAATATAATCTATAATCAATTTTTAGAATTTGGATTTGCTAGTTCTTTCAAGCTTTCTTTTGGAGGTTCATATTCATCATTTAAAGAAGGGATTTTATTCCCCTTTGCATCAGAATAGAAAGATACTCTTCCTTGCTCTCCCTTAGTTGTTTATCATAATAGAGTTCCAAACCCATTAATCCTTGATTATCAGCTCCGACAAATCCAAGAACATGGGAAAGGTTATTTTCAAATGGGTAATAACGTTTACTGTCTTCTCCAATAAATAGTCCTCGTTCATTCAATTTCTTAATCTTCCTAGCTTGCTCGTCCGATATTTTCCGACCATACAGCTGAGATTCTAACGATGGACTCTGGTTTGGTGATTTGCAAATAAATATCCTCATTGTTCCCATTAAGAATTGTTTCGAGCTTTCTAGCTGTTTTAGCAGGATCTTTAATTTGCCGCGGGATGACATAGACAGTAGGAGCACTCATATTTTTAACAAGGGGTATTCCATTCCGATCAATGATTTCACCCCTTTTCCCCTCAAAAGGAATATCACGGCTTGCTAATTCCAACGCTTTCCCTGTTAGCCAGTCTCCAATAAAGAATTGAATATATCCTAACTGTGTCCCCATTAGAAACATAATCACTAACCCTCCGATTAATACAAAAACCAATCGCTTGCGTACAGCAACATTAGAAACACGCAATGGAATCACCTCCAATAAAAATTCAACTAAAAAAAACAAAATATTAGAGTTTTACTATAAAGCTTTAAACCACACTATTTAAAAAGCCACTGTAGAAGTATATTTTCCTTCCTTTCTGATAATGACAGATAAAAGTGGCGACGAGTACTCTCTATGAAACATGCACTTATTCTATTGGGCTATTATTCTATATATTTATTTAAAAGTATTAACTAGGGTGATTTGAAATTGCTTAGAATTGGAGGAAATTAACTAAGAGATTACAGAGCGAGGTATTTACAGGCGGAATCTCTTGGGTAATAAAAACGCGAAAAAGGAATTTTATCAGATGGCAACCAAGATTAAAAAAAGGAAAACAAATAAACACTTGCCAATTACATTTTTTTATTATACGATACAAATCGTAATGATTACGATTTGGAAAAGGAGATATTTATGAAAAAAGTACCCGTTACCGTATTAAGCGGATATTTAGGAGCTGGAAAAACAACTCTTCTCAATCATATTTTACATAATAGAGATGGCCTTCGCATCGCGGTCATTGTTAATGATATGAGTGAAATAAATATTGATGCGGATTTGATTCATTCCGGTGGGTTTCGAAGAACGGAAGAAAAACTAGTGGAACTGCAAAATGGCTGTATTTGTTGCACCTTGCGCGAAGATTTAATGATTGAAGTGAAAAAATTAGTTGAATCTGGAAACATTGATTATATCGTGATTGAATCGACTGGGATTAGTGAGCCGATTCCGGTCGCCCAAACCTTTACGTATTTTGATGAGGAGTTGGGAATAGATTTAACAAGTAAATGCAAATTGGATGCTATGGTCACAGTTGTTGATGCCAATCGTTTCTGGACAGATTTTTCATCTGGCGAAAGTTTACTAGATCGTAATGTCGGGATGAATGAGACAGATGAAAGAGAAGTTGTTGATTTATTGATCGATCAAATTGAATTTGCAAATATCATTGTGTTAAATAAGACGGATCTTATAGCAGAAGAGGCTGCTGAGGAACTGTCCAGAGTACTGCAAATTTTAAACCCGGAAGCAAAATTAATCCAAACATCATTTGGAAATGTTCCTCTTAGCGAGCTATTAAACACACATTCTTTTGATTTTGAAAAAGCAAGCCAAGGAGCTGGCTGGATTAAAGAACTGAATGAAGAACACGTTCCTGAAACAGAAGAATATGGTATTTCTTCATTTGTTTATAGAAGAAAGAGACCATTCCATCCTGAAAGATTCAATCAATGGCTAGAAGATTGGCCGGTCGAAGTGATCCGTGCAAAGGGTTTTTTCTGGCTTGCGACTAGAAATGAATTGGCTGGCCTCCTATCACAGGCTGGTACATCCATTACTGTTCAAGCTGCCGGATACTGGCTTGCAGCCTATCCAGAAGATGAGCGTGCGATCATTTTCCAAGAAGAACCGGGATTAATGGATAATTGGGATGAAACTTTCGGAGATCGAATGACAGAGCTCGTGTTTATAGGGATGGAATTGGATAGAAATCTAATTGAAAATCAACTGGACAAATGCTTACTAACAGATGATGAAATGTGTACAGACTGGAAAAAAATATATGATCCTCTTCCTTCTTTCACAAATTTCGCTTAATACACTTTGCAAATCGTAATGATTCCGTTTAATAAATCCAAAATGTTTATAACTTTTATTATTTAATGTTAAGAATCTTTATTTTTAATAGGTGGATGCTCAATAAAGAAAGGAAGACTTTTAATGAAGATTAAATCTGTCTTTTTATTCATATTTTTGCTCATTTCGGCTTTTTTAGGTGGATGCAATACGGATTCATCAGTTAAAACAAATCAAACAGTAAACAAAAATGAAGATAAAAAGTTAACTATATTTACAACAATATTTCCGATTGAAGATTTTACGAAGAAAATCGGTGGACAGCATGTTGAAGTGAAAAGTGTATATCCTGCTGGAGCAGATGCGCATACATTTGAACCAACAATGAGGGCTATGATGGATATTGCAGATGCAGATCTATTCATTTTTAACGGGAATGGTCTTGAACCTTTTATAGATAAAACAAAAAGTTCATTAGCAAACGAAAAAGCAACGATGGTTGAAGCTTCAACGGGAATCGAATTATTAAGTGGGCTAGAGGATCACGACCACGGGCATGAAGCGACTCATGACCACGATGAAGCTGATCACGAAGACCACGATCATACAGAAGATGGGGAAGAACATCACGATCATGACAAAGATCCACATATTTGGTTAGAGCCTAGCCTTGCAATAAAAATGGCTGAGAATATTAAGGAAGCACTAACGGAAGCAATGCCTTCTGCCAAAGATGATTTCGCAAAGAATTTTCAAGATATAAAACAAAAATTAGTACAAATAGATAAAGAATTACAACAAACTGTTAAAGCTGCTGAACATAAAGAAATCTTGGTTTCACACGCCTCCTATGGATACTGGGAGCATCGTTATGGTCTTAAGCAATTTAGCATTTCTGGATTAAGTCCGGAAAATGAACCATCTCAAAAACAGTTGCAAAAGATTATAGAAACAGCTAAGGAACATCAATTATCTTATATCATATATGATCAAAACGCAGTTTCAAAAGTAGCAGATGTAGTTAAAAATGAAACAGGAACAACGCCAGTAATATTGCACAACTTAGAATATATTACTGAGAACGATCTTAAAAACAATGAAGATTACTTCAGCATCATGAACAAAAATGTAGAAACACTTAAAACTATTCTAGGTACGGTTGAAAATGATCACGACCATGAGCATAGTCATGCACAAGATGAAGAAACAGAAAAAATATATGCCGGCTATTTTGAAGACAGTCAAGTGAAGGATCGTTCACTCTCAGATTGGGAAGGAGACTGGCAATCTGTTTATCCATACCTACAAGATGGTACGCTTGACGAGGTATTTACTCACAAAGCAGAACATGATGGTGACATGACGGATGAAGAATACAAAGAATATTATAATAAAGGATATCAAACAGATGTTGACCGGATCTTGATTAAAGAGAGTACAGTAACGTTTTTCAAAAATGGAGAAGAATATACTGGTGAGTATCTCTATGATGGGTACGAAATTCTAACATATGATAAGGGAAATAGAGGAGTAAGATACATATTTAAACTAGCTGAAGAAACTGAAGGACTTCTTCAGTATATTCAATTTAGTGATCATAGTATCTATCCGAATGAAGCAGGCCACTACCACCTGTATTGGGGTGACGACCGTAAAGCTTTATTAGATGAAGTCACACACTGGCCTACCTACTATCCATCAGAAATGGATGGACACGATATTGCCCATGAGATGATGGCGCATTAAATTAGGAGTAATGGGGTTATCCTTTATTTTCTGATTGGAATCAATTTTATAAGTTCTCATTTTAAAAGGCGTAGAGGGGCACTGTAATGTGTTCCTTTTTTCTCACTGTTTTTAAAATATTCCTATCAGAAGTGGTCGTTGTTCCATAATCGGGCGCGATAGTTGAAGAAGCGTCACTTTTCTTCTTCATTAAGGAAATCAATGTGAGTTAGGATAGTTTTAAGCATTAAACGTTGATGGGGATTTACATACCCCTGGAGTGCTAGTTCGAGTTCTTCCTTCGTGGGTTTCAGTGTCCGCCGAGCTAAAAATGTCTGGTTTATGGGCACAGTACATAAACCAGACATTACCGTTTGTGTAAATAGCTATTTCTTAGAAAAAGTGGAAGATGAAGAAGTCCATCCTATTATAGAATGGACAATTGATACATCGAAAGAGAATATTTCCATCATGCGGGAACTATTTAAACATCTAATTTAAGGAAGAAAATTAAATCCCGGTATATGCTAGGATTTCTTTTTTCATTTCTCGGCTCCTTTTTCATAAAATACTTTGTATTTAAAATTTGGTGGTAGACTGCTAGCAATTGCATTAATAAAAAGCTCAATTGCTTGTTCAGATACAAATAGAATATCACCAATGATTTTATTTTCAATTTCAAGTTCATTTCCTTCAGCACTATATATTTTTATTCGAAATTTCATAATGGTCATCCTCACTATCAAACAACTATATCTAAAAAAACAACTTTAGTTCTGTTATATTGTCACAACATAATTAGCCGAATGAATCTGTCATCCCATTACATGTCCTAAAAGTGCAGGAATTGCCAACAACTTATGATTTACCTACATAGTTTTATAGCATTAAAATGGTGTTATAGAAGGCGGTGAATCGGGATGAAAGTGTATAGCCCTCCGGATCCCTGAACTGAAAGACATTGTACATAAGCAAAATGAGTTAATCGAAGCATTAAACATTCAAAGGGTAAGCAGCACGAATACATAAAGGAGTCATTGGATAGGCAGCTGCTACAAGCTAGAAAAGAGAGCCAACAGTTAAAATTTTAAAGCTAAAGAACAGGAGGAAGAAAAGAAGGAAACATTTTGGCAACGACTTTTTGGAAGGTAGTTAATCTAACTTTAAAAAACTATTTTTTAGCACTTTGTATAATGATCATTTTTTTAACTTGTAAACGTTCAGCGCGTTCTGCTTACATTGCTAAAAAATTCTTCTGTAATTTTTCAGGGGAAGTAGTCTATCCGATTGTGGCTTTTCATATTCAGAGAACTGGATTCTAATAATTCCTCACCCGCTGTCTTAGTACCCGCTTTATGACCAAGAATCCGGGCATTATATAACTCAATTCTGCTTTGGCGTACAACCTTAAGTAAATGGAGCAACTCAATTGTTTTTTAGTATAGCATGAGATATTTTAAGTTTTTAATGAAAAATATTGACAAACTATTAGCTGGTTTAATTTAAATACATTTCGTCACATTCTCAAATAACATAACAATTGGAAGGTTTTACCTCCACATAAAAAATGGCCATGTGAATTTAATCTGTTAATTTTTTTGGAATTAACGAGATTTTCCGATTAACTATCTATAATATCTATCTTAACCATGCTTTTGTTTCTTTTCCTCTTCCTTTTTTCGACGCTTCTCTTGCTCTTTTTTCAGTTTCTTTTCTTCTTTTTTTAATTTCTTTTCCTCTTCCCTTTTTCGATGCTTCTCTTCCTCTTTTTTTAGTTTCTTTTCCTTTTTATTTCCGCCATTATTAGGATGAATTATTACATTTTCTTTTTTTGGTGGAACTTCTGCAGAAGCGATACCTTTTATATAAAGTTCATCATTTACCTCATACACGCTGCTTGGCTGCTGGAAATTCGATGAATCCGTTCCAAATGACTGCATCATCGCTTTAAACATCAAATGGGCAATTTTCGACAAATCTCCGGCCACATAGTTACCATGGCCGTTTTGTGCGTATCCGGTCCAGACAGCCATCGTGTATTGTGGAGTGTATCCAGCGAACCAGCTGTCATTTATCGCGCTGTTTGGATATCCATATTTCGCACGGGTCTGAGCGTCAAAGTTGGTTGTTCCCGTTTTTCCGGCAACATCCAATCCAGGGACGTTCGCTGCTTTTCCTGTCCCGTCATTTACGACTGAGCGTAACATATCCGTCACCATGTATGCAGTGTAATCCTGCATGACCCGTTTCGGTTGCTCGGCAAAATTTACCGTTGTTCCATCTGCCAATACAACCTTTCGGACAAAATGCGGTTTATTGTATATTCCGCCGTTTCCAAAGGCACTGTAAGCTCCTGCCATAGCTAAAGGACTGACGGTATTGCTTCCTATTGAATAGGATTCATATACTTGGTTATTTTTAAAAGTAATGCCGAGCTGTTCTGCAAAGCTCTTAGCTATATCCAGACCAACTTCTCTTAATGTAAGAAGAGCTGGGATATTATATGAGTTTTGCAGAGCCTTCCGGATGGTTAGCGTGCCGTGATGTTGATGATCCCAGTTGGAAATCTGCTGGCCGGTTGAATAGGTGGTCTCCTGGTCATTGATCATATGTCCCGTGGACCATTTTAAATTTTCAATCGCTGGACCATAATCAAAAATCGGCTTAAAGGTAGAACCTGGCTGACGATTAATATCAACTGCCAAGTTGTAGCCTAAAAAGTCGGCTTGATAGTCATTTCTCCCGCTCCCAATCGCCCTTACTTCACCTGTTTTTGTATCTAAAAAGACGAAAGCTCCTTGGAAGTTCTCATTCGGATAGGCAATAACTTCGCCCGTGTTCATTATTTTGTCGGCATAAGCCTGCGCTTTAGGGTCCAGGGTTGTATATATGGATAAACCATCTGTGCTGACGTCAACATCCTTCAGCTTTCCCTTTATCTCTTTTACAGCGGCATCCAAAAATGCTTCATATGGCATACCCTGCTGCTCTCTTTTTGGCACCAGACCTTCCGTTATGGGAACTTTTGATGCTTTCTCCATCTGTTTTTCTGTAATAAAACCGTGCCGATGCATCAAGCTTAAGACTAAATTACGGCGGTTTGTGGCCGCTTCTTTGTTTTCCGGTTTGGAAGGGTCGAAATTATTTGGGCCCTGCGGCAGTCCGGCTAACATGGCAGCATGCGCCAGGGTCATTTTCTTTAGCTCATTTGCTTCAAGTCCGTAGTAGTTCTTGGCTGCTGCCGCCACACCATACGATCGGTTTCCGAGGTAGATTTTGTTCAAATACATCACTAGAATCTCTTGCTTGGAATGCTTTTGTTCCAGTTGATACGCCAAGTCCCATTCCTGAACTTTCCGCTTCACTGTTTTTTGCGGAGTTAAAAAAGAGTTTTTGATTACTTGCTGCGTAATCGTACTGCCGCCCTGTGATCCGAAATCTCCGGTTACGTTCACGAAAATAGCTTTGGCCGTCCTTTTGATGTCAATCCCATGATGGTCATAAAAGCGTGAATCCTCCGTGGCAATAAATGCGTCTTCCAATACTTTTGGGATTTGGTCATACGAAATCTTTGTCCGCTTTTCCTTCCCGTATTCATAAATGAAGTTTCCGTCTTTATCATAAAACTTTGTAGAAAGCGGATCGACCAGTTTGGAGGCATCCAGATCGGGAGTACCCTTCACCATTGAAGCAAACGTGATTGCCCCTAACCCTGCTGAAACAAGCCCAAGAACCAAGCAGACAATGACGATTTTGTTTAACAAGGGCCCTTTGAAGGGGAATTTCCTGCTTTTTTGTTGACCTTCCCTTGTTTTTTCCGCTTTTTTTCGTTCCTCACGAGATTGATACATTTCTTCTGACATTCATATTCTCTCCAATGTAAAGATAATTAAAGTTAATATAAGATAAAACACCTGTGTCGATATTATAGTTTAATGTGATTAATTTTTAAGTCATCTTTTTCATGAACTCCTATATAACGGATTGAAGAACGATCGATCCAATAATCCCCATGGTCACCTTTCACAAGAAAGTATTTGCGCTGTTCAATCTTTTCTACTATTTCTTGCATAACTTGTTCCTTATTAATATCAGCATCTTTCATTATTCTTTCACGTTTTATATCATCCTCTAAGGTATAACAAACTATAAATTCCTTCATACTAACTCCCCCATTTAAAACTAACGAGTATTAATTGTAGACATGGAAGTCTCCTCTAACAATGCTGTTTACGTAACAATCTGTTTACAGTTTAGTTACTATAATACTAAAGGCCCAGGTTTGTTGAATTGAAATGAGTTGCTGCGGCAGCTCTTAAGTACAGGAGAGGCTCGGGTACTCCGACAAACAATGACAATGAACATCTATACACATGTTACCGGCCATAAGAAAGAGCAAACAGCGGAACAATTCCAAAGGAATATTGATCTATGAAAAGTGGTGTGTGGTCAATAAAATTTCCGTGGTCAAAAGCTATTTTCGTGCATAAAAAGACCCTTTCCACATAAGTGAAAAGAGCCTTTGAAGTATTGACAGATTAACGTTTTGAGAGCTGTGGCGCGCGACGTGCACCTTTAAGACCGTACTTCTTACGTTCTTTCATGTTCTAATATAATAGGAAGAAACGAGAAATAAGATGATTTAACAAGATCCCGGTTTTTCGGGCTTTTTCTTACTTTATAGAAACCAGAGTAAATCTGGTTATATACCTATGGTGGTCAAATTGTGGTCAAAGGAAAATTACTGCATACTAGAAAGAGCCTATTAAAACGGTTTTTTACCATACTAATCGTATCTTATAAATCACCACTCATAAAACAAAATTGATGTCTTTCTTGTTTATTCAATTAAAGCCCTTCATTAGTTAGTTAAAAAGCGTTTCCACTTATTGTAGAAACGCACCCGCTTGTGTAAGTACACTTTTTCACATTATCTAAACTAATTTGTTTAATTGAGTCGTAATAGGTGTATTGTTTCACCTTTAAAATTTGGTATATATCCTGGGCCAGAGGACGCTTTTCCTACACCGCTACTTCTTATATATCCATTTTCTTGATGTTCAGATGAGCGCAATGATTTTAATATTGGGATATTTTTTAGCAATCGTTTTGGTTCTACAACGGGTTTATAAATATTTTCATTTAAGAAGTCTGCAAATACACTGTTTAAGAAATCCTCATAAAAATTATATTTTTTTGACCAAGCAGTAATAAGTTGTTTGGTTGGAAAACTAGGATTATTATTTGAAAGATCCTTTCGTTTTTTAATTAAATAACATATCTGTTCATCTATGGCTTTAATTCGTTCATCATAGTGCTCTGTTGGTGGTTCGAATGGCATTCGTTTCATATTTTCTGTCCTCCAAATTAAAATATTAAGTCTATTTTTACATTAATTAATAAAAGACCTTCTTGTTACACCAAACTGTGCGTTAGTTAAGTAGATTTCTCTTACCTCTTCAAATGTTTTGATACCAATCCTTGAAAAACAATTACAACTGCACCAAGAATTAATATGAATATTGGTCTTTCACTTTGACCAAAAAAGGTAAAAATAAAAAATACCCCAGTTATCCAAGTTAAAAAAGAAATGATAGCTATAATTATCTTTGTCCGTTTCAAGAATACTCCTCATTTTCATCCTGATATTTTTACATGAATAGATAACTTAGAAACTATATTCGATAAAGTTTTTATTACACCTCTTTGTACTAAACTGCCCCGTTAGTAAAAAAGCGTCTCCACTTATTAAAGAAACGCCCCCCTTAATTAAACAACGAAAAAGGGTGTTAATCCTTCCTGATTTAACATACCTCTATCATTGAATATCCTAATCTTTTATCTCAGTTGTATAGTCAATTGAATTAGCTATCCCTACTAACATCTCTGGAGTAATCTTATCAGAAATTCTTTTATCAACACTAAACCTATATTGCAAATTATCTCTTTCAAAAACTAATAGGTTAGCACCACTTATACTTATAAATGTTGCATCTTTTCCGTTCAAGAGCATATACTCCTTTACAACTTCTCTATCCTTTATTTTGAACTTATCCTTTACAGGTCTTACATTGATCATGAAATGATTTTCTGAAGATTGTTCATTTATGTACTCCATTTCAAAAGAGTCATTACCTTCCACATCATTAAATCGTCCAAAAACATGAGTGAAGGAAACTGGCGGAACTCTAAGTGGAAGTTTTAAATCTTGTTTAAAATGGTGTTCAAATTCTTTTATAGCTTCTTCGACAGTTTTATATCCAATTTCAGGATAGATTTCTTCTAAAGGTCGAGGTTTATCGTTTGAAATTGCATATACTGTTGCAATATTTATCCCTAAGATTTATTTAATTCTTTTTATTGATTGAGAACCTTAATTATTTCAGTTAACTTTTCGTTTTTTTCTCGGTCTAATTTTGTTTTTTCATTCATGAAATTAATTACTTTAATTACAAAATAAATAGCAAAAACCATAAGAACTAAATAAAAAATTATTGGTAAAAAAGTTAAAAGAACAAACATACCATCTGACGCAAACAATGTACCCATATTAATCCTCCTAAATAGTCAGTTATTAAATATAATACAGTATCTTCTTCAACAAAACTGCAGCGTTAGCACAATAAGTAAAAGCTGCCGCAATGACTGCCCTAATCTTCAAATCTCGCACCATTTAGTTCAAATGAAAAAAGAGCCATCAAGCAGCTCAACGATCCTAAAGTAAAGCCCCCTTTACCTTAATAAGAACATCGGGAAAGGATAAAAATTCCAATAACAATGATAGCTAATGTAATAATTTTTGTAAAACAGCCACCATTTACTAATGCACCTGGGTCACCAACCATTGAACGGTTAACGGAATCAGCAAAATCAATCAGAGGATTTTTTCCTCGCTTTTCTTTTTTATCTTTCTGCATAAGATATGCCCCCTGCCCTTTGAATCCGTTTACAACGTATAATTTAAAGTTACGAAAATTCCAAACCAAAGGTTTCTTTCTTGTACAACTAACCTGCCCTTTAGTTCAACAAGAAATTTAAAGACTGGTTACACCTAAAATAACTTTAAATTCTTCACGCTTTTTCTTAATCCGTTTAAATCCTTCCTTCAAATCAAATATTAAAACAGTTTTGTTAATCCAAATCCTTAAATACAAAGAGTGAAATTTAATTGGTCCAACTATTCCTTTCTCCTCATATTCCGTTCCATCTTCTAACTCTGTTTCTGTCCTAACCAACCAAGTGTTGCCTATTCCAAACTCAATGAACTTCAAAAGCAACTCTCCCTTAAAATATTTCTTTTCTATATTTTTAAATATGTTTTTGCATTCGTTCTTAACTAAACTGCACCGTTAGCACAAAAAGAAAAGGTCTCTGCAGCAACCCTTCTTTAACTCTTGCACCCGTTCGCTTAATTAAGTAACAATATTTTTTAATGTGTTATAAGCATTTTGAGTAATAAATTGTTTTTTTCTTTCATCAGCACCTGTTATATCCAACATATTATAAATATCACTAAATTTTTTAATTAATAAAATATCTGAGTATTTCTTAATACAATCCCTTTCAGCATTTTTTAATCTTCTAATTTGTTCATAACCCCTTAACACTGTTTTATATACCTTTTCTGGAAAACTTAATCTAATAACTGCTAAGTCGTGAATTCTATATCCAATTGCACAGTGGTCAAAATCAAAAAGAGAAAAACCATCATCATTACTAAAATAGAAATTAGAAGGATTTGGGTCTCCGTGAACCATACCATAAGTCTCGTCATCAATAGGTATATTATTAATGCTGTCTATTAGAAACCTAGAATAACCCCTAAAAAAAGAAAGATTTCCAAAACTAAACAAACGACTGTATTCCTCTATAGTATGTAATGGTTGCTCTACAAGTCTTCTAACGTCTAGGGAATAACGTGAAAACTGGCTTTTAAAATTATTTGAATAAAAATGAAGCTTGGCTATAATCTCACCTAAATTTATTGATTGACTGATGTTCAGGTTTTCGTTGATAGGGCTTCCCTTTGCATATGGAAACAATGCCAAATATCGAGTTTCATTATTGAATTTTAGAAAAGTTAGGTTTTGGTTATTTTTGCTTTTTATAGGTGGTATTACTGGTTGCTTATATGAATATAAGTATTCAAGAAAATCTAATTCAAAGTGTATATCGTTAATACAACTAATATAACTCTTATTATTAATATACACTCGTAAAATAAATTGCTTAGAACCAACAGCAACAATATAGTGGTCATTGAAACTTCTTCGTATGAACTTACAACTTATGGGTCCAGGTAAGTCATAGAAATTAGAAAGTGCTGTTTCGAGAGTAGTTTCTTTAATAATTGAATTCAAAAATTGCATTAAATACCCCCATTAAACTACCTTAATATTTTTTTTAGAACAACTAAATTATACCTTCTTAAACTATTCTGCCCGTTAGTTCAATAAGGTTATTGGTTTCTAAATTTACATAGAAATCGTTCTACACCTGGATACTTTTCACTCAGACTTGTTATCTTGAAACCATAATTTCGATAAAAATCAACTGCATCTTTATCAGTTTCAGAAGAAATCAATGGATATTTATCAATTACATAATTAATCATTTTGCTACCAATCCCTTTTCCTCTTTGACCGGAAGATACTGCAATATGTTTAATCTCGCACTCATTGACATTAATAATCTCAATACCTATACAACCAACAAGTACCCCTTCAAGTTCAAAACTATATAATTTTCGGTTTAATGATTTCAAATATCTTTCATATTCTTGGTCAACCTTAACATCTGATGTGGCAAAGGAGAGAAGTTTCCGTATGGCTGGATCAATCGTTTTCGAATTAACTTCTTTCATAAACATCACCTTTTTACATAGTCCAATTCCTTATATAATTTTTGGGCTAAAAGTTATTTCCTTCTTCAACTGCCCATTAGTTTAATAACTTCTACAAAAAAAGCGTTAATCCTTCTTGGATTAACGCACCCGTTAGTTGAATAAGCACCTTCTCTTTTACTACACATTATAGTCGAAATGCGTATTAGATATTAATCGTATTTTTTCCACCCATTTGTCATACTTCAAACTTCATATATCAAATGGAACTAGCGATAAATTATTTTCCATTCTTAATGAAACTTAAGAGGGGTTTCTTAATTGAGTGTAGAAAAATATATGTGCAAACAAAACACAGGAGGCTACTATGACTAATTTAATATCACATATTGCTACACTGGAAATACCAGTTACTAATTTAGAAGAATCTATAGAGTTTTATATCGATATCCTGGGTGCCGAAGTCCACTTTCAAGGTAAAAAAAATGCTATGCTTACTATGAAATCAAAAGGAGTTCCAACGATTTTCTTGGTTGAAACTGAAGAAATTAATGGATTATCATTCAGAAATACAAATACTAATATCGTTCATAGCATAATTGACTTTTATACTCCTACCTTAAAAGAATTATATGAGTGGCTTGAAGGAAAACAAGTTGAAGTTGGTCCTTTAAATTTACAAGGCGAATTTGGAGGTTTTGGATTTAAAGATCCTTCTGGAAATTGGTTAAGTGCCTGCAATATCCTTCACCCAGAACAGTAATTTTTTTTTACTATTTAAGTTACAGGCGTAATTTTTTTGCGCTTTTCTTTCTATTACACATAATGAGTCTAATGCGACATAAAAACTCCCATTTTCTTCTTCAACTATTCTGCCCGTCAGTTCAATAAAAAAGCTGCAAACTAAGGCAGCTAATATCCTATTCTTCATTAAAGAAGCTATGGTCAATTTTTTTTAAAATAAAATATTCTTTTTCTGTTACCCCAATACCATATTCAATCATTAGCTCTGCTAGCCGCTCTCCATCTATAAGGACTATTGTTTTACTCTCTAAACGGTTAACATATTCAATTGCTGGTTGAGTAAAATAGGATGTTGTAATAAATACTCCCTTTTTTACTCCTTCACCATCTAATGCTCCAGAGAACCTCTGCAACTCTGGTGCTCCAACGGAATCTTCCCATCTTTTTGCTTGAACGTAAATTTTATCTAATCCTAGTTTATCTTCTTTAATTTTCCCGTCTATCCCTTTATCAGCACCACTTACTGTTAGCTCTCCTTCTCCATAGCCCATCTTCTCCAATAAAGAGAGGACTATTTTCTCTAATTTCGACCAATGAGCACTTTTTATTTTCTTAATTATGGATTGGGCCAGCTCTTTATCAATTTGTTTTTTAGTGTCTTTTAATAAATCAATGGGATCAATAATTTCATCTTCTGCCTCTAAGTTTACTTCCTTCGGTTTTTTGTTATTGCTCTTTTTAAGAAAATTTAATCCAGATGTAGTTATACAATAAGATGACTGTCCAACTTCTTCAATAAAATCCATTTGCCTAAGACGATGACGAGTCCCACGAATCCGAGCCGTAAATTTATAATCTTTACTGTTTTCGTGTCTAATTAATCTTTGCTCTTCATTAAGATTAAAATAAATTGCAAGAAGGTTTAATATTTCGCTAGAGGTGTGTTCCTTACCGTCAGATAAAATCTCTAAAAAGGGAGTCATTATTTCTTTTGAATGAGGTATTCCATCATTAATATTTATTCTATATTGATTTACCAAGGCTTCAAATTCATTTGAATTTTCAGGAACACCATTCTCCTGGAAATAATCACTGATTTTAGAATTCGAGAGACCATTTTGCTTTAATAATTTTATTGCTTTAAGGGTATGTATGGATTCAACTTTAAAGAAGATACTATTGTTTTTTTGAGTAACAGGAAAATAGTTTTGAAAGTCTGATATATATTTCCTTCCAGTTGATTCAGGAAGACCAGCTCTCTCAGAAAGTTTAGTTTTATTGAGGAACTTACTTTGTGACAAAGAAATTCACCTGCTTTGGATGGTTATTTATTCCATCATATCTCATTCCTAAGTATACGGATACTAAATATACAATTAAATTCTATTAAACTATCCCGCCAGTTAGCTTAATAACAATCGATTTTATTTTAAGACCATCCAATCTTCGTAGGTTTCTGCATCAATACCTAAATCTTTCGTTCTTAACCATTCAATTGCTTTAAGAACCAATGGTGACGCATTATCCAAAGTTACATCTTTCTCTGATACCCATAATGCTCCAAGTGAATCTTGTCCATCAAATTGTTCCGGAACGCTTATTTCTCCGCCAATTTTCTTAACAGAATAATAAACTGCTATATGATGTACGTCTGTGAACTCCCTCCACAACCAGGGGAGTTTAAAATCAATAACTCCAATATTTTCTTTAATTTCGATTTCCAGACCTGTTTCTTCAAGGAATTCTCTTTTCATTGCTTCTGTTAAAGTCTCGCCATCTTCTAAACTTCCTCCAGGAAGATCAAAACGATTTATATAAGGACCTCCATTTTTATTTATAACCAAAAGTCTGTCGTCATCCACATAGATTCCATATACTCCAAAGGCTCTATGATATTTTTTATTAAACATCATTAACTCCTCCCATTCTTTTTTCCGGTCTTCAACTAACAATAATTCTCCTCACTCTTTGTTTTGTACTATTATAAGGGAACATTTATGTATTCCACCTTGTTCTTTAACAAACCTGCCCCGTTAGTAAAAAAAGCGATCGCTCTTTTTTCGCAATCGTCCTCGGTTGCTTAAGTACAATTTTTCACAAACTTACTTTTAAAAGGCTGTAGAAACAGCCTTACATTAATCTACTAAAATGCCTAATATTTTTTATGTTCCTTATATATGAGATTTTATTACTAAACAATCTTTGCATAAATGAAAGAAAATAATCATCTCACCTAATTGAAAATCCACAACCGAAATAAGTGACCGTTCCCCAGGGTCTTGTGTAGCTGTGGCAATGTATTTCATTTCTTGGTTGCAAATTGGACATTCTAAATCTTCAGGAAATTCATCATAGAAAGGAGCACCCAAAAGTCGGCATAAATATTCCGAACCAAATAAATCAAATGCTGTATCATAATTATCTTCATTAATTGGAGTATCTTCGGCTTTCATTTCAATTAGCTTTACATTTGCCTTTGGAAGTCGTACAGGTAGCCTATCTTCCTCATCTTGAAGCCAATCTTTTGTATTTTCCTGACTTATTACTTGAATGAATTTACCCCCATTACTTAACTGAAAATATTGGGGCTCCCACACCATTGAACAGTTCAAGCAAGAAACCAAAGGTAAAATATTTAGTTCTTCAGCTTTTATTTCGGATAGCCTTACATCTTTCAAATCAAAACAAAATATTAGATGCATCTTCTCCGCGCATAATTTACAAACAGGCAAATCACAATCTTGTCCACCAAAATAATGATTATATTCATCGTTTCCTTCTATTACCCTGTACCCTTTTATACCTTTCCAGTGTTTCCCATAAGGTTTCTTTGTCATTTAAAATACTCGCTTTAAGTCAGATAAATTCAAAACATAATAAATTTCAATATTCCATTAATTAATTCCTTCTTGTGTTTACCTGACTTGATAGTCGAATAAGAAAATGGCTGCCGCAGCAACCCCATTGTTCAACATAAGCACCCGTTTGTTTAAGTACATTTGTTCACAATCTTTGCATTGAATAAAAAAAGCTGCCACAATGACAGCCAGTTCTAATTTATGGAGTTTAATTCTAATTAGATGAAATGCCCTTCCCACCTTTAGTTATTAAGGTAATGATTTTTTCCATACCAGTAATAATTGGTTTCGCACGACTTATTAATGTTTGGGTAGCTTCAAGACTTAGAGACGCTTGATGGGCATCTTCATTAGCCCACACTTCATAAACATAAACAGAACTTGGTTCATTCTCAGAAATATTCACAAGATATATTTCACATTCATCCAGATTCTTCATTGATTCTGCCGCTTCTAACAGAATATCAACCATTTTTTCTTTTTGGCCTTCTTGTACCATAAACTTGTTAAATAAACTAAATTTGCTCATACCATCCTCCTTAATTTTGTCATCTATTAAGTATTTCTATATCTAGACACGCTTCTCCTATTATTCCCATAAATAAAAATAATGAAAGCTTCTTGAGCTAACCTGCCCGTTAGTTGAATAACTTCAACAAAAAGAGCGCTAATCCTTCTTCGATTAACGCACCCTTTAGTTTAAAAAAGCATTGCCAGCCATAGTGGAAAACATAACAGTCAATAAAACTCCAAGAATACAACAAATAATACCTATTATAGCTTTTCCTTTTTGTTTGGAACGATTTACTTCTTTTAACCCTAAAAATCCATAAATTAGTCCAATAATACCAAGTATTAGACCTAAAGCCACAAGAGAAGTAATAATTGAAAGAATACCAAGAAACAGTGATATAATACATTTTTTATTATTCTTGAAATCAATATCATTTGAAACATCTACATTGCCCATTTTGACCCCCCTTTGTTCTTTCTAATCCTTTTTCAACATTCGTTACCTCGGAAGTTCAGTATGTGAATAACATTTTATTAAACAATCCTTTCCCTTTAGTGAATTCAACAAGAAAGGATGTTTATCCTTCTTTTACCTTATTCAACTAACCTGCTTCTTTAGTTCAATAAGTTCAACAAAAAGGCGTTAATCCTTCCTGGATCAACGCCCCCGATTGGTGAACAAAGGCTATGGCTATACATATCATTTGAACACATCAAAAACTTTGTTTTCTCCATCTTCATACTGGCAAATAACGATTTGTAGGTTTTTCATATTCCAGTCTTTAGAGCGTAGATAGATAAACGAATTATCCATTTCTACAATTTTGTCACCCGCAAGATAATGTAAATCGAAATATTTATCGTATTCCTCGTTGTAACCAGGTGTCTCGATCGTTATGGGACTAAATAAGTTTGATGGCTGTTGTGTGGTTTTTTTGATTACTCTCGTACTAATATAGTATTGATAAGTATATATATACTCATTAGACATATCATCATTCCCAATAAAGATGGTCTTACCATCTTGTGAAACAGATGCCAATATCATTGGAAGGTCATATGACTTAATTTGTTCATATGAAATCCGATTCGTAACTATCGAGTCTTGCATATTATATACGACTACACCAAATGTACCCTGCATTACCACTATGTTGTTATCGGCATATAAAAGTCTGGGCATTTCGGGACCGATATTCATTTTTTCAATGTCAGAAATGTCTACCGCTAATTCTTCACCCTCGGGTAAGGTGAAATTTTCATTATCAGAACGGTGTATAGGATGTTCGTTGTCTTGACCCACCAGTGTAATTGCATCGGGATCATTTGCTTGGCAAGCCGCTAATAATAAGAACAGTGATATAAAAATGATAGCTAATTTCTTCAAAAAGTCGCCTCCTTGAATTGTTAGACGTGAAGAAAGTGTATATTGTTTCAAATCATTCCTTATTCAACTAAACTGCCCGTTAGTGACATAAGGATTTTTAAACAACATTATTATTTTTAAACAATATTATTATTTTTTAATGACTTTATTGTAAATTAAACAACTTTATTATCTCTGTACAGTATCGTCAGGAAAATGCGGATTTACAACGTTAAGGAAGTTTCAATATAAAAAACCTAATTTCTCAGCATTATATGAGAAATTAGGTTTTTTAATCAGTAGAAAAAGACTTATAAGTATTTATCACTAATCACTTTCAAATGGTGTAACTCATGCCCGGCAATGCCATATGCAATGGTACCTATCGAAACTGGGCTGTTCATTACAGTTCCATTACGATCCCATGCTGCATCATCAATAGTTGAAATAAGACTTAACGTGTTGGAGCGTACCGTGTCTAAACCAGCTATTAGCTGCTCCCAAGATAATTTGTTGAAGTTTGCCGCAGAAACGTATTGATCCTGATCCATTGCTGGGAGTGGCGCACTTTCATTTCGTGCAATGGCAAGCATTCGATACGACATCACACGTTCCGAGTCGGCCATATGCCCAATCACTTCTTTTAAAGTCCATTTCCCTGGTGCGTACGCCTTCCTTGCTGACTCCTCTGATATGCTGCTCAAGAGGGTAATGGTCTTAGTTCGTTGCTTACTAAGTATTTCTTCAATATCTCCATCTGGCACAAGACTAACATACTTAGCATGCTCTGGATTTTCAATAGATGATGGTCGTGGACGCACAAGAATCCTCCTCATCGGAATAGTTAATTATGGTTCTAGACTATTATTCGACAGTCAAGAAGATATTTCCTTTATTTGATATTTAATTTCATTACCGCGAAATAATTGCAAATTAAACAACTTTATTACCTCTGTACAACTGATTTATGCAGTTAACATAATACACATAATAATGGATTAATACATTTTTATTCCACTACCCTGCTCCGTTACTTGAATAAGCAAAAAGCTTTACTCCTTATTGAAGTAAAGCACCCGTTAGTTTAATAACTCGTTAATAGATTTTGCTGAATTTTTTGAAATGTATAGATAGTATTAGTATCATTTAAATTCATTATCGTTCCATATTCTTCACTTAACCAAAGAAAAAATGATTCATCTTCAAGTTCAACTTTATACTCAGGGTTAGCCATATTCACTATGCCAGGTTCCTTTTTAGCATTGTTAAAGGCCTTTATAAAATCTTTAACGGTTTTTTAGTCTGTAAATGTGATCAACGAATCCTCTTCAACAGATGAAAAGTTCTTCATTTGGTAAAACTTTACCTTCGCCTTTTCTTCTGGAATATTCGGTTTTGAATTATTACAACCTGTAACTATAAATAAAAATATTGCAATCAAACTAATTACAAACTTTTGAAATTTCATATCCAAGTCCTCCTTATCTAATCAGACTTGTATTTTTCATAAATAGTTCCATTAAATTTCTTTTTGAACTATTCTGCTCCGTTACTTCAATAAGGAATAGCCATCCTCCCTAACGAAGAATCGAACGCAGTTAGTTTAATAAAAAAAAGCCGCCAATTAGCAGCCTAATCTTAAAGTTGGGTTATCTCAGTTTTCCTTCCAATAGTCAATCAGGTACTCGACTTGTTTTTTGTCAACTATGTTTACAGCGAAGTAAATGATATCCTTATATTTCATTTTTCTAATTGGATTTTTTACAACATTGTGCATTTCTCTAAAAACCATTATATCCGGTATTGTAAAGGCAACTAAGATAATCGACTTTTTACCATTTATGCCCCAGGTACCTCTTGTCCCTATAACAAGAGGTACCGGGCTTTTCTTACCTTTTAGATAATTGTAAACCCACTCTTGTTCGCTTAAGGTTTTTCCACTCATATAGTTAGACCCACCCTTATTTGAACGGTTCTTCAATATCTGTTTGCCAGCTAACTGATTAATTTATGCGCTTTTCACTCATAAGTTCGCTAACCGTACCGAGTTTGTATCCCTTTGCTTTAATATCCGTTATCATGGTCTCCATCCCTTCAGCCGTAGGCTTTGTAGGATGCATTAGAATCATTGAGCCATTTTCTACCTTCGACACAACCCTTCTAACCATTTCCGATGTTGCAGGCTTTCTCCAATCGACCGTATCGACTGTCCATAGAATCGTTTTCATATCAAGTCGGTTAGCTACTTGAATCGTTACCTGATTAAAACTTCCACTTGGTGGGGCAAACCACTTTGGTGTTAGACCAAGGGTTCCCTTAATGACATCATTGGTCTTTTTCAATTCTTCCATAGTTTCAGGCTCAGAACGCTGTTGGAGATTAGGATGACTATAAGCATGGTTGCCGATTTCATGACCAGCATCCTTAATCGTCTTAGCTAGACCAGGGTTCTTTTTAACCCAACTTCCATCAAAGAAAAATGTTGCCTTAGTTTGATGGTCATTTAAAACCTTGAGAATTTTTGGGATGTATTCGTTACCCCAGGCGACATTGATTAAAAAAGCCACCATAGGTTTTTGCGGATTACCCCTATAAATCGGTTCGGGAGCTAAATCTTCCAAATGGACACTAGGCGGTATTTCTTTATAGATAACCTTGTTTTTATCAAATTCACCACTTATCTTCATTTTTTTATAACTGGCTTTCATATTCACCCGCAACCCATTGTAACCCGGTATTGCTTTCCATACTCTATCGACTTTTGCATCAATCGGTTCAATTTTAAACTGTTCGTTGTATGCCTCAATTTTTTTGTATAGAACATCTTTATTAACTTCCGAGGAATTGACATCTCTATTATTAGGCTCTGTAGGCATAGATTTATGCGGGGGGATAGAGAACCCTGATGTCAACACTAACATACTTGAAAGCAATGAAAGACGCTTTAGATATTGTCTGATTTGAAATCCCTCACTTTTATATTTTGATGATAGTAGGTTTCTCATTGGCTTAGGAAACTATGCTGCATGAAGTTATAAGACAATAGCAAATCCTATACATTCCCTGACTTCATTACCATAAACAACTTTCCAAGACTTTTTCTATAAACCCAATATTAATAATTAGAATGAAGCAACAATTAAAAACCAAAAAATGAAGCTACCCCAATAGAAACCCATTTATACTCCCCTAAATATATCTGATAATTTATATTCCGGAAAAAATACAAATTCCTTCTTCAACTAAACTGCCCGTTAGTAAAAAAGCGTCTCTACTTATTGTAGAAACGCACCCATTAGTTGAATAAGTTTACTATTCAAATTCGAGTAAGTCCGAAATAAATCTATTTATATTTCCTTTTAAGATCACGCCGTGTCCCGTACATAAATATTCAGCATCAAATTTGTTAATAGCCTCTAAACCTTCGATAAATAAATTAAAATTATGTTGTCTTTTCATTTAGAGAAGTGAGAGAATGGAAAGTGTTGGTGTTTACAGTTAGGAAGCTAATCGAATAAAGAGTGGAAAATCCTGTGGATTTATGGAGTGATAATAATAACTTAAAAACATTGAAAGTCACAATCATCCAGTATTGACAAGGGGTTGGAGGCATGTTAAATAAAGAAAAGAAGCGAAATCCAATTGGATCAATGCCGGGACTTGGATTGGATTTGGAACAAACGAAACAAACATTTACTGAATAGATATTGCTTCGTGCCCGTTTTTTCGCATAAAAAAAACCGAAGAAATGCCAGGTTAGAACCATAATAACCTTGGAATGGTGGAAACTTTTTTTCTAAAGAACGTTATATTTTTTTATAGAAACACCTATGATTTATTTTTTTCTAAATCTTTAATTTGTTTTTTCATTTCTTTAAGTTCAGACCTTAAATTCTGAACTTGCTTTGAAGTGTCAATTCCCAATCGAACAGCATACGTAATGATAAGAAACAGAAGAATTAAACCAAAAAATCCATAAAAATATATCTCCATCCTTTGTCCTCCCAATATTTGTTACTTTTAACAATACCATAAAGGAGAAAAAACGGGTGATGTTTTAAGTTGTTCTATTTTCATTAACCTGCTTCGTTAGCCCAATTAGAAGTTCAACTAAACAATTCTATATCCTTATTGGAGTAAATCACACACACTTTACCTTAATAAGCATTTGCGAATGCTATCATTGCTATACTCCACATAATAAGAGTAAAAGATAAAGTTAGCCATGCTTTATTAACAGTAGTTTTTTCTTCAATCTTTATCTTTTTCAAGATAGATACTAAATTCAAACAAAATATAACGCACAAGATAGGCATTAAATACAATCCTATATAACTAAAAACAATAATCATATCTTCCATTTTTTCTCCCCCTCGTATAGTAAAACATCATTCTACAATCTTTCCGATTTTTCCTTCTACATGAAACCAGCTTTTCTAGTGGGGGTTCACTTTTCAACTATCACTTTACCTTCATTATCCATTATTTTGTAATGAAGAATGTCAATCCTTTCATAGACATTCTGTGGTAACTTTTCATATAAAATATTATTTTTGGTTAAATTGACACTTGACGAGCATATAATCTTTCCATTTTGATCTTCAAAAGAATATTCTACTATTGAAGCGTCAGGGTAGCTAAAAACCCATCCCCATAGAGCACTAAAAGAACTATTTCCGACCGAAGAAACGCTTAAAATTACATGCTTACTCGATAAATCTATCCCTTGGGCGTATTCTCCATTAGATTCATATTTATACCGCGAATTTTTCAAAGTAAAAGTATTTAAGCTCAATAATGATTGTCCTAAATAATTCCTGTGTAAAAATATTACAACTTTTTCATTATCATCTTGAAATAAAATTTCAACATTTTCATAACCATTCTCTTCAATTACATCAATTAGTGTTGTTGAAGAACATCCTCCTAAAATCATAAACAAAATTAGTGGGTAAATTAGTTTCATACAAGCCCCCCTTTTTATTGATAACTAGTTAATTTATTCTGTTTCCTTAATAAAAATGCCTGCCCTATTGAAACAAACCTAAAAAGTTAGTCACATATTTTTTATTGATCATTTAATCTGAATAGTTCTTCAGTAACGTTAATACTAAAAAAGGTAAAATAATAATGGATAGGAAACTGAAAAATTATGAGAAGGTTCTTATTGATCTTCTCAACTATTTTTACATTTATCGCCCTTACTGGTTTCGATAGAACGAACCAAATAAATATATCTAATATTGAAACAACTATTATTAAGGCTGAAAATGTTCTCCCTGCCGGATATTTACCAAAAGAAAAAGGTGATCCAACTCGATCACCTTGTTTAATGAAAGCACACGTTAGCAAAATAGGAATTAAATATCTTGGCAACGATTTACAAAAAATCGTCCATAATTTTATTCAACCGATTGGCTACCCATTCGATGTCATAACCTACTTCGTTACGTATTACGGTATTATATATTTCTTCTAATCCTATCCGAAGCATATAGCAATAAATTTTTTCTTTTGTTTCATTATTTGTAATATGTTTAGTTGTTATTTCCTTAATGAGTGGTTGCAGCTTTTCTTCGTTCCAGAAAAGGAAATTTGCTTTATCATATAAATGGTCTCCATACATTGCCAAAGTCCAATCAATGATGCCTGTGATTAAATTATCCTTTGCCAATAAATTAAATGAGCCCAAATCTCCGTGGATAATATTTTTACTGCTAAAATTGATACTCTTTACATGAGTTTTTAACTCTTTAATTGCTTTTTCTACAACTTCTGAATCCAATCCTTTCTCTTCTAATGAATCCCAATTATAAATGTCGTTATTGTAAACTCCCTCTACAAAATCTAACCAAGTGGGAAAGGAAGCATTACCTGTACTGTCAAAATAACCATATCCTTGTTTATCATCAAGCACATCAATTGACTCCAAAGTTTCTAAGGTGTTTAAAACAGCAGGAACAATATCGAGTAATTGTTGGCTATTAAGGTCAAACAATTTATCACCTTCGATATATTTGGATATAGAATAAGCTACCCCATCATCCGTCTGGTGAACTTCCAATACTTCACGAACAGGTAATATTCCATTGAACTTTCTATCAATGAAACTTTGTTTTTTATAGCTTTCAAGATTATTACCTACTTGAAAAATAAAACGTTGTTCCTTTACTTCAAATAGGTAAGTTTGTGAAACCAAACCACCATTAAGTTCTTTAACATTGATCGCATCTGGGTAATGCGTTTTTAACAGAGACATGGTTTCTTTAAAAGATAATTTTTTAGTCATTACAGACTCTCCTTTAAAATAGATTTTTCCTAACAACAATTCATCTAAGGAGAGATTATAAATTTGGCTTAAAGTAATTATGGAATCAATATCAGGGAAATATTTCCCTACTTCCCAATTGGATAATGTTTGTCTAGTAATATGCATTTTTTCGGCGACTTGCTCTTGTGTAAAACCTGTTTTTTTTCTTCTGAGCTTTAACTTTTCACCAATATTCATCACCATCTTCTCCTTAAATAAATTATCTCACTTATATAAGAAAAATCTAGCAAGGATTCCTTGCTTTAAGAAAGTCTCTTATCCAACAAACCTGCCCCGTTAATTCAATATCTATATTTCAATACCAACATAATATTCCGAAAATAATTTTGGGTTTTTTGGATAAGAAAAGACGATCAATTAATAATCGCCTTGTTGAACAATCGCACCAGTTAGTACAATAAGAAAAATGACTGCCGCAACAATCTTGCCCTTAAACATAAGCACACATTAGCTGAAGTGCGGATAAATTTTCATAATAGCCCATACCGTAATTACGACCCAAATCAATATTATTATTAAAGCGCCTTTCCAATTCTTCGGCTTACCATTTCTCATTAGTTCTTCTGCCTTTACCTCACAGTCAGATAATACATCTTTTCGTATCATCTTCAATGCCAACATTATCCCTAACGGAAGAAGAATTACCTCATCTAAATAGCCAAGAATAGGAATGAAATCTGGTATGAGGTCAATCGGACTGAATGCATAAGCGACAATACTTGCAGCAAATACTTTTGCATACCAAGGTACTCGGTGATCTTTACAAGCATAATAAAGAATAAATATCTGTCGTTTTAAATTTTTCGCCCAAGCCTTAATTTTTTTAAACATTTTATCTCCTAAAACCATTTAAGATTTTGCTTTTATTATTACAAAAGGAATTTTGTTTATTGAACTAGCCTTCCCCTTTAGTTCAATAATCGAGTGAGCTATCATCACTATAAATCCTTCAAATATCGATTTGTTGATAGCGTTAAGAAATATTAATTTACTTCAACCATTTTTACTTTCAAGGTAAAAGTTGGACATATTATCCGTAGGAGGTGATAAGGTGGCTGACAAAAAGAAAACTTCAAAGCACGTAGAAAGATACAGTAAATTAGATAGATACAAAAACGATCGACATAACGATAATGCTAGGGAAGCGGCGGCTGGTGAACCAGAAACTCCAAGAATTAATACAGATAATCTTTAAAGTAAGTTTATTGTTCAAACACTTGAAATAGCATACCGAATAACAAACTAATACTACACCTATTAACGCTTGGGTTTAGATCCAAGCGTTAATAATTCTAAAATGCTTTTATTTCACTCTAGAACCAGTGTTCAAGAAGAAGCATCTAATTTCCGCAGGAATTTCTGAACTATTTTTAAAAATGCCCTGTTGTCTGGTTTGTAAAGGTTATGCCCCTAACCAGAAATAGTAGTTACTGTTATATTACTAAGGTTATCCCTGATTTTCCCAATTAATATAATTACGGCTCACAGTTTAAGACGGCTAAATAAAATTGAATTGTCTTCCAATAAAATTGGCTTGGACAGGTGCTAATTTTAATTCCCTTGACCAAACTGAAAGTTGACCAATATGGTGAATTTCGTGTGCGATAATATGTTTTAAAATTTCATCTTTTTTATACTTATCTTTATCCCAAGGCACACTTACAAACTCATCCTTTAAAGTATAAAATTCCGTTTTCAAAAAATTCGTAATTTCATTTCTAAGTTCATCTGAAAGCAATTTAACCTTCTCAAGGGTATCATAATCACTGAATTTAAATACTATATCTTCTTTTCCTTGAATTCCTCGCACCCAGCTATATTCCACTTCGGTAATGTGAAAAAGAGTGTATAAAATACTTCCTACACCCCCAATACGTTTTTTATTTAACTGCTCTGTAGTTATTTGCTTGCACCAATCGAACCATTCGTCTCTTATCTGCCAATTGTACTCAAAAAACTTTCTCATTTTAAACTCTCCCAAAAGTATTTTGAATCTATTATAAAAATTGGCTATATAACCATTAAACTCCTGCTTTTTGGAAGGGTTATTCTTATTCAACTATTCAAGGATTGCACCAGTTAGCTTAACAAGATTTTTTCTTTTTTCCAGCTTATCACTTAATTTTTTAAGGTTTTCTAATTCAATATTAGCTTCCTCCTGTTTTGACATATACGACACCTCTTTAATAAAAGTGGAAATCAGTACATGCCCTTTCTAACCTAAATATACCCTATACTATTTCAAGTTTTCGTATTTTTTTATGTTTATCTATCTTTAAATGAAAAGTAATTATTTAAAAATACAATAATAAAAAGAAAAGGCAGCCATATAAATGGCTGTCTCAACTCTTGATACATAAGGATTCTTTACTTCATTTGTTTGTTCATCGCACTCATCATTTGATTGATTTTCTTTTGGGACGGTTTCATTCCCATTTGCATCATCATCATTTTTAACATTTGTTCATTGATTGGTGGATTTTTCTTTAGATAATTCATCATATATTTACGGGCAATGAAAAATCCAAGCGCCACTCCAGCTAATAGCGCTAGAAAGCCCGTTAACCATATTTGCCACATTTGTATTTCCTCCTTCAAGTTGTCTACACTTCAGTTTACTAAATCCTTGTATATTATACAATAATCGACGATTATTTCATACGAATTTTCTTTCTTTTAGGGGTTTTAACCATCCATACCGATTATTTTCGAAGTCCATTGCTAAAAAGCGACCATCGAATTTTCGTAGCACTTCGAAAAATAGTGTTTCACATGCTAAACCGCCCCATGCTTTTAACTGCAAACTCCGTTCTCCTATACTTAACTGTGCCCCTTCACGGCCATCTGCGCTTTCTGTCCAATAGATCTTCCCTTTAATATAAAATTCTTTTTTCTGGACTGAGTGAGAAAGATGTTTATGAAGATCTAAATATGGCAATGGTCTGGTGATATATTGTACTTGTTTTTGAACAATATTTTGCAGTTCTCCTTGGTCATTCGCAGAAAACAATTCCATAAATTTACTTTCACGCCCATAAAAGTACTCGGCAATTTCATCCTCTATTAAATAAATGAAATAGATTCTCATGGTAAACATCACTCCTCAGCCAGGCTTTCTAATATTATAGACGAGGTATCTTAAAATTTTTGTCTAATTCTGTAATTAATATTCTGTTAATATAAATATGTCAGAAAACATTCTTATTTAATATTTCTTTACATAATTCATTTTTCCTGCATTTTTTTTCAAAGAAAAAAGAGAGGAATTTACTCCTCTCTTCTTGTCACTATTATTTTTGTATTAAAGCTTCTACTTTTGCTACAACATTATCAACTGTAAATCCATATTCTTCAATAACTTTTCCACCTGGTGCGGAAGCCCCAAAGCGATCAATCGCTAAGACTTCACCTTCATCTCCAGTATATCTTTCCCATCCAAAAGAGGAGCCCATTTCAATGGCTAAACGCTTTTTCGTAGTTGGCGAAAGAACAGAATCTTTGTATTCTTTTGTTTGCTCTTCAAAGCGATCCCATGATGGCATGCTCACAACTGAGACATGAATGTCTTTCTCTGCAAGCGCTTTTTGCGCTTCTACTGCAAGACTTACTTCTGAACCTGTAGCAAGCAATAGGGCGTCTGCATCATTTTTAGCAGGTGAAACAATGTATGCACCTTTTTCAACACCTTGCTGTGCATTTTCAGCAGTTGCTGGTAATGTAGGCAAGTTTTGTCGTGTTAAAATAAGGGCTGTTGGTTTATGCTTAGACTCGACAGCCAGGCGCCATGCTGCTGTAGTTTCATTAGCATCTGCGGGTCTAATAATTGAAAGACCAGGCATTGCACGCAATGAAGCAAGCTGCTCTACAGGCTCATGAGTTGGTCCATCTTCTCCAACAGCAATGCTGTCATGAGTAAATACATAAGTAACAGGTAATTCCATTAAGGATGCAAGACGAATAGCTGGACGTAAATAATCAGAGAAGACGAAGAAAGTTCCGCCAAATATTTTAAGTCCTCCATGAAGTGCAATACCATTCATAGCTGCACCCATGCCAAATTCCCTTACACCAAACCAGATATTTTTCCCGGAATAATTGTCATGATTGTAATCCGTTTCACCTTTAATCATCGTATTATTTGAACCAGCTAAGTCAGCAGCTCCTCCGATGAGAGAAGGTAAATTTTTAGCAATTGCATTCATGGCTTCCCCACTAGATGCTCTTGTTGCAAGGCTTTTACCTTCTTCATATACAGGAATATCCTTATCCCAGCCTTCTGGTAAATTGCCGGCAATTGCTTGTTCAAGCTGATTTGCAAGCTCTGGATGATCTTGCTTATATTTTGAGAAGAGGCTTTCCCATTCTGATTCTTTTTGTGTACCATTTTGTATTGTTGTATTTTCAAATACTTCATAAACTTCAGATGGTACGTAAAAATCTTCTTCATATGTCCATTTATAATAATCTTTCGTTAGCTTCATTTCTGCTTCGCCCAATGGAGCTCCATGTACGGCTGATTTACCTGATTTATTTGGAGAGCCATAACCGATGACTGTTTTCACTTCGATTAAACTCGGTTTTGATGTCTCAGCTTTTGCGGCTTCGATCGCTTTGGAGATTTCCTCCATATCATTTCCATCCTCAACTCTAACATAATGCCAGCCGTATGCTTTAAAGCGTTCCGCTACACTTTCTGAGAATGATTTATCCAATTCCCCGTCAAGTGTTATATCATTAGAATCGTATAACATGATCATTTTACCTAGTTGTAGATGCCCTGCTAAAGAAGCTGCTTCAGAGGCCACACCCTCCATTAAATCTCCATCACCACATAATGCATATGTATAATGGTCAATAACATTATAACCATCTTTATTATATACTCCCGCCAAATGACGCTCTGCCATGGCCATTCCAACAGCCATTCCGATACCTTGGCCAAGTGGTCCAGTTGTTGCTTCTACTCCAGGTGTATACCCATACTCAGGATGTCCTGGTGTTCTGCTTCCCCATTGTCGGAAGTTTTTAATATCATTCATTTCTACTCCATATCCTGATAAATGAAGCAAGCTGTAAAGAAGCATAGATCCATGCCCAGCAGAAAGGACAAATCTGTCACGGTTAAACCATGCAGGATTTTTAGGATTATGGTTCATGAATCGAGTCCATAAAGCGTATGCCATAGGAGCTGCCCCCATTGGCAATCCAGGATGCCCCGATTTGGCTTTTTCAATCGCATCGATGGAAAGGGTTCTAATAGTATTTACCGCTAATTGATCGACCTGATTAAACATTAACAACAACCTTTCTTTCTTGAATTTTATCTCTTCTATCATAAAGATAATTTGTTGAATAAACAACTTTATTTAAAGGAAGTGAGAAGTGATTGAAAAAACGATAGCCTGAAAATTCCATTTTCGCGTTTAGCACCACCCCTGACCGCACCGACTTCCGCTTTTACTTTTTCAGTGCAATTTTTTATTCGTTTGTATTTTCCTTACTTTATCTGGTGTAACTTCCTCACCTTCTGAATCATAAATCCTTACATTTTCAATTGTTTGCTTCATAGAAGAACGAAAGGTTCGCAAATATTCCGCACGAAGACTTGATTGTTCTTTTGCTTCTTCCTGTGTAAGTCCAAGCTCCTTTGCCTTTTTAGCCAGTTCGTTGATTCTTGCAAGTTTTTCTTTTGGCAGCATCTAAAAAACTCCTTTGGTTTATTCCCTTAGAGTTCGGGACTTTATGCCATAATACAAAAAAAAAGGCCAGATCTCAAATAATCTGTCCTTTCATTAAAGATGCTAATCAACTATGACTTCTATATTATTTTCATATTCCTTGTATCTTCTATGTACAGTGGCTTTTGAAACATCATAGCCAAATCCTCTCATCGTCGCAGCTATCTCACCAAAAGTAAGCCCGTTACTTCGTAAACGGACAATTTCCTCAATAGGGACATCCTTTCGTTCTCGTCCATCTACATTACCGCGTTGTTTTAAATTTTTTTCAGGGCGATAACCTCGTTCCACAGCTCTTTTCATGCCACGTTTAATTTTTAAATTATGGAGTCTTCGTTGATGTTCTTCAACCATACTTACAATGCTTAATACCATTGAATCGGTTTCAGATAATTGAAGCTCTCCATTTTGTGAATAGCAATATAGCTTAATACCCTCTTTCATCAAGCAATGGAGCAAGGCGATTCTTGCATTCCCTCTACCAAGCCTTGTTTCATCCTGAATAAGAATCGCATCAATCTCTTTTGCTTTAATTTTTTCTAGCATATCTAGAACACCAGGTCTATCAAGATCATAACCACTGGATTGATCGCAAATGATAGAGTCGACATCAAATCCCCACTTTTCTGCTGCTGCATGGAGTTCTTCCCTTTGCCTTGTCAGTGAGGTCTCTTGTGTATCCTTATCCGTGCTGACCCTGCAGTATATAATTGCCCTCAATTGAAGTCACATCCTTAGTTTGTTTCGAAAGCGAGTTCAGATTCTTTATTATTATTTCTTAAATATGAGCCGGGAATGACTAATTCATCTCCGCTTTTAATAGTAGTACCGAATAGATGATTTTCTTTTTGGATTAATTTTACTAGGTCAGAGGTAGACATGCCAAAGCGCTCAGCATGTGCATTAGAAATTGTCCAAAGCGAATCCCCGTCTTGAACAGTAATTTTTATATTCGTAGAGTCATCTTCACTTACATTAAAGATTAAATAAAGACCCATTACCAATGATAGAATAATAAATAATATACTGAAAGAATATTTTCTCCATAATGAAATCATTACAATAACCCTCTTTCGAATGTATGTTCCTATTTATGATTTTATTATATTACGAACATCCGTTTGTTGTCAATCAAAATTCGAACTTATGTTTGTATGCGTTCGTATACCATGTTATAATGAAATTAATCGATAATATGAAAAAAGGGAGAGTGAAACGTTATGAAACTGTCAAAAAGACAACAAGATATTCTTGATTTTATAAAGCTTGAAGTTCAGTCTAAGGGCTATCCCCCTTCCGTGCGTGAAATCGGCGAAGCTGTTGGACTAGCTTCCAGTTCGACTGTACACGGTCACCTTGCAAGACTGGAAAGCAAGGGTTTAATTAGACGAGATCCAACTAAACCGAGAGCAATTGAAATTTTACAACTTGAGGAAGATGATATTCCGCGCCAAAAAACAGTCAATGTGCCATTGGTTGGTAAAGTAACCGCTGGATTACCTATTTCCGCCATTGAAAATATCGAGGAATACTTTCCTCTTCCTGAGCAGCTTGCACCTGCAGACGAACATATATTTATGCTTGAAATCGTTGGTGAAAGTATGATTGAAGCGGGAATTCTTAATGGCGACTACGTAATTGTCCGTCAACAGCAATTTGCAAATAACGGTGAGATTGTCGTTGCGATGACTGAAGATAATGAGGCAACTGTAAAAAGATTCTTTAAAGAAAAAGATTTCTTCCGTCTTCAACCGGAAAACGCTAATATGGAACCTATTATATTGCGAGAAGTTTCTATTCTAGGAAAAGTAATAGGTCTTTACAGGAATGTTATCCATTAATATGTTATCCTTAGAGCCTTAACGAGTGGTTTTCTTGATTAAGGCTCTGTTTACGTTATGAAGAGGCTATTTATTTACCTCTACTGCCTCTCCCCAATAATAATCACTGATTACTTCTCCTAAAGCATCAACCGACCGATTCAGTTCATCGAGGTTATTATCTACACCGCCAATTTCGATTACGAGAACATTTTCAGCTAGATCCTGATTATAAACTCCGTTAGTACCTATGGTCTTTGGCTTTTCAAAAACACCTCTGGATAAACTTGGATATCTATTTTTCAAACTATTATGAAGTTTCTCGGCAAACTGAAGGTTTTTTCTGTAATTTGAATTTCCTTTTCCAATAACAAAGTAGAGTTTTGCATATGGTAGGCCGTTTATTGTAGTTGTTGTAACGTGCTTCCTTTGTGAATCCCGGTGGATATCAAAGATTAGTTGAAGTTTCTTATTTTGATTCATCGCTTCCACAACGATCTCTCTTGATACTGCGTAAGACTGATAGTAATTCATATTTCTTTTTACGAGCTTGTCCTGAATATCAGTAGTGTCAACCAATGTCTTTATCCCATTTTCCTCTAGTTTTTGACCGAGTCTAGTACCAAGCAGAGTGACATTTTTATCTTTACTGGATGCGGAATCAGGATCATTCACTCCCGGTAATAGTGGTAAAAATGATTCGCGTGTATGTGAATGATAAATAAAAGCGGTGTAGTCGTTTGTTTCTGGTTTTTTCACCTCTTGTGGTTTTTCCTCTTTATCATTTGGACCTTCATTTAGGCCGAAATCTGGTGGTGGCGGAGATTCTATAGGCAAATTTGTAAAATCCGTTCCTTCACCAGCTATCAGAATCTTTGGACTGGTAGCGTCTAAACCTGGGATTTCACTGATCAAGAAGCTTTTCATATCTGATAAATTAATATTTGTCAGCAGCTCTAAAGCCACCTTTCCTAGCGATTTCTCAGCTCGTTCCGGTAATACTGATTGGAGTGAGCGATTTTCAAGCGACATGATATATAGATAAGATTCCGTACGATTTGCTTCATTACCAATGAATGAGAAAAAGTTGATCTTCAAGCTAGAAAATGCGATCACGGAAATTAAGCAGAAGACGGCTATAATTGAAAGGGAGGATCTGGCGGCAATTTTGAACATGGGCTTCATTCCTTAATTAAAATGTGATTACTATTCATTCATATGATAAAAATAATAGTCTATGAATGAAATTTTAAAAAAACTAATAGAGTCGTTTAAAAAACAAAAAAACCTTGAAGGCAAATAATGCACCTCAAGGTTTTTTAAGATTTTTTGTTGAAATATCAACCCGTATTGACTAAACCTGCCGCTACCCCATTAATTGTTAGCAACACTTCCGTTACTAGCTCTTCCGAAGGATTTTCGGTTTCTCTTAATTGGTGGATTAAATCCACTTGTAAGAAATTTAATGGATCTACATATGGATTGCGTCGATGGACGGATTCGCGAATATTCGGCGTATGTGCCAACAATTCTTCGTTTCCTGAAATTTGTAAAAGCGCTGCCCGTGTTCGATAGTATTCATCCGAAATATCCTTATAAATACGGTCAGCGATCGTTTGGTCTTCTACCAAATTCAAGTATTCCTTTGCTGTCTTCATATCAGCTTTCATCAATGCCATTTGAAGATTATTAACCGTCGAATGGAAGAATGGCCATTCTTTATACATAGATTGCAGCATTTTCAAATTGCCCGGATCCTGCTCAATGAATAATTGCAAGCCTGTTCCAGCTGCGTACCAAGCAGGGATCATTTGCCTTGATTGTGTCCACGCAAATACCCATGGAATCGCACGTAAATCTTCAAAACGTTGGCTGTTCTTCCTGCTCATCGGACGTGAGCCAATATTTAATGCACCTAATTCTTTTAATGGCGTTGCTTGGTTAAAATATGTTAAGAAATCCTTATCTCCAAAAACGAGGGATTGATATTTTTTCAAAGACTCAGTAGATATATTTTCCATTGCTGTTTCCCATTCTTTTTTACGGAAATGATCTTGTTCCGGGGCAGCTGATACTCTAACACAAGCCTCAAACAAGGCGGAAGCTGCCTGTTCCAGATTACGATATGCGATATCCTCAAGTAAATATCTAGAAGAGAGGACTTCTCCTTGTTCGGTAATTTTCACACCATCGCCCAGTGTTTCCACGGGCTGAGAAAGGATGCTTGTGTTTAAAGATCCGCCACCACGACCTAAAGAACCACCGCGACCATGGAAAAACTTTAGGCGAATATTGTATTCTCTCGCCATATTATGGATTTCTTGTTGAGCTTTAAAAAGTTTCCAATTAGCGGTTAATGTGCCGCCGTCCTTGCTGCCATCAGAATACCCGAGCATGATCTCCTGATGATTATCTCGAACTGAAAGATGATTTCGGTAAACATCCATTTCGAATAATGTTCTCATAATGTTTGGACCAGCGATTAAATCATCAATTGTTTCCAGTAATGGCGCTACGTGTAAATCACTTTCAACTTTACCATTTGAGTGGAGTCGATAAATCCCTGCCTCTTTTGCTAGAAGAAGAACTTCAAGCAAATCACTTGCTGATTGAGTCATACTAATTAAATATACTTCAATGGAGCGTTTACCAAACTCGGCATGAGCATTTTTAATCATTCTGAAAACTTTTAAAACTTTTTGTGTTTCTATTGTATATGCTTCTTCAAACAGGAGAAGAGGCCTAGGATCGGATAATACTTTTCCAAGTATATTCAGTTTTTCTTCTTCAGTAAGCTCTGAGTAGTTTTTAGTCACATTGACAGCGTGTAATATTTCATTTACTGCCGATTCATGTTCTCCACTGTGGTTTCTTATATCAAGTGTAGCTAAATGAAAGCCAAATAACTGAACTTGGCGAATTAGCGTTCGGATTTCTTTCATCTTTTTCTTTGCAGGCTGATGTTTTTCCGAACACTCTTTTATTTGTATCAAATCATTTAATAATTCTTCGGCATGTTGATATCCTAGCTCTGATTTACCCACTTCACGAAGACGTTTAAGAACGATCGCAAATTTCCGGCGGTAGATTTCAGATTCAATTGGCCATTTTTCCTCTTCTTCTAAATAGACTGGCTCTTCACGTTGGACTGTTTCGATAAACTGTTCACTAATAGTAATTCGGTATGTTGAATGACTGAACCGTTTCATTAAATCAACAATCGCCTCATCATATTTCTTTAATACGAGTTCTCGCTGCATTTGCAATGTTTTCCATGTGATTTCAGGCGTCACATTCGGATTCCCATCTCGATCTCCACCAATCCAAGAGCCAAAATGAATGAAGTTTGGTACTTCCCAATTGTTATCTGGCAGATGTTCCTGTAATTGCAATTCTAATTCCTGGTGAATGGATGGTAATGTATCAAATAAAGTTTGATCAAAATAATAAAGACCGTTTCTAACTTCATCTAATACCTCTGGTTTACGATGACGCAATTCATCCGTTTGCCATAAAGCAGTTACTTCATTGAACAAGCTTTCTTCAAGGAATTTCCGTTCCTTACGTGTAGTCATTGGATTATCAAACTTTTGAAGGATCGTTGAAATTCTCTTTTGTATTTCTAGCACAGTTCGTTTTGTTGCTTCAGTAGGATGCGCTGTAATAATTAATTCAATTGATAATTCATTTAATACTTGCTGAATGATTTCGTTGGAAAGATCATAGTCTTTAACTTTGGATACTGCATTTTCAAGTGAAAAAGACTGACTTCCTTGATCTTGGAGCAAATACTGACGTCTCCGGCGAATCCTATGATTTTGTTCAGCTATATTAATTAGATGGAAATAAATTGAAAATGCTCTAATAACTTGTTGGCGGGTCGGCGGTTTAAGTAGATTGATTTCTTCCTTTAACCTCTTATACGTTTCTTCGTTATATTCTTTACGTATACTCTTTGTCATCTCTCTAATAGATTCAACTTTATTAAATAGTTCAATCCCACCATGATGAACTAATATTTCTCCTAAAATGTTCCCAAGTTTTTTTACATCATTTCGCAATAACGCATTATTATCGATTGTATCAATCATTCATGCTTCCTCCTTTTCCCAATACTGCTGTTTTTCTTCGGAATAAATCAAGGACAGTTTATCTCCCTGAGAGGTATAAACTGTCCCTATACAATAGAAATATGTACCACCTGAAAGTACATAAAATTTTATCATAAGTAGTAAAGAGTATCAATTGATTTGGGTTAATGAAGTTTTGATTATTGAAAATAAATACTAGAGTTGGAGGTAGTTCCCATAGTCAATTAATATTTTCTATGGGAACAATTATTATAATTATTCTACAATAAGGTTAGTTTAATGTTCAAAGTAAAAACCTTGACGCTTATTGTCAAGGTCTTCCCCTTAAAATCTCTCTTTAAACATTCGAACAACACGATTAAAGCTTTCATTTAGTTTTTCATCCTTGGATCTAGCGCATCTCTTAAACCGTCTCCAATCAGATTAAAACCTAAAACAGTCAGTACAATGGCGATACCTGGAAAAAATACTGTCCAAGGTGCATTAATAATGAAGTCTTTTGAATCAGCAAGCATTTTTCCCCATTCAGGTGAAGGAGGCTGGGCACCGAGACCAAGAAAACCCAATGCTGCAGCTTCGATTATAGCAGTAGCAATCGCTAATGATCCCTGTACAATGATCGGTGCCATACTATTCGGCAAAACATGGTGTATCAGTATCCGATTGTCCTTCATGCCAATTGCTCTAGCCGCAACGATATACTCCTCTTCCTTCACGCTTAAAACGCGAGAGCGAACGAGGCGACCGAATGTCGGAACATTAATAATCGCAATGGCAATTAATGCATTTCTTAACGATGGCCCAAGCATCGCAACGATTGCAATCGCCAATAATATACTTGGGAATGCAAGCAAGATGTCAAAACATCTAGAAATTATCCCGTCTACCCACTTTCCGTAATATCCCGCCAAAATTCCTAGGCCAGATCCGAAAACCACTGAACCCGCAACAGCGCCAAATCCTACGGTTAATGAAATACGAGCACCATAAATAATTCTGCTTAAAATATCTCTTCCAAATTCATCAGTTCCAAACCAGTGTGCAGCAGATGGAGACAAATGTTTATTGGCCATGTTTTGCTCCTTAAAACCATATGGAGCCAAAAAATCAGCAAAAATAGCTAGCAAAATAAAAAAGATGACCAAGCCTAGACCAAAAAGTGCCGCTTTATTTTTTCTGAAGCTTTGCCATGCTTCCATCCAGGGGGAAAGCACTTTTTCTTCCTTTACTTGATGTGGGATAAAACTTGGCTTGGTAGCTGGTATATTTGTTGTTGGTTCTGCCATACTTTCCCCTCCAGTTAATATTTAATGCGAGGATCAATTGCAGCATACAAAATATCTACAAGCAAATTAATCAATACAAATATCATGGCAACGACTAGAATCCCAGATTGAATAACAGGATAATCTCTAAATTGGATTGCATTATAAATATAGTTTCCAATACCAGGCCATCCGAAAATGGTTTCGGTCAATATAGCCCCGCCCAACAAAAGTCCTGTTTGAAGCCCGATCATTGTTAAAATTGGAATAAAGGCATTTTTCAAACTGTGTTTATACACGACCCAAAACATTCTTAAGCCTTTCGCTCGTGCGGTTCTAATATAGTCCGAGCGCATTACTTCTAGCATACTTGAACGGGTTATTCTTGCAATGATCGCCATGGGTATGGTTGCTAGTGCCAACCCTGGAAGTACTAAATGCTTCACTACTTCAATGAACTGATCAAACCTACCTTGGATAAGGGTGTCAAGCAAATACAAATGAGTGATTGCGGAAACCGGGTCTCGGATATTATCTCTTCCTGTTGTCGGAAGTAAATCAAGCTGCAATGAAAAGACATATTGACCCATGAGCCCAAGCCAAAAAATTGGAATTGATACGCCGATCAAGGCTACAAGCATAGCCCCATAATCAAACCATGAGTTTTGAAACCATGCAGAGACAATGCCAGCATTTACCCCCACTATGACAGCAACAAGCATTGCAGCTAAGGCAAGTTCAATCGTCGCAGCCATGAATGGCCAAATTTCCTCTGAAATTGGATTCTGAGTTCTCATTGAAATACCGAGATCTCCCATAAGCAATTGTTTAATATAAGTTAAAAATTGAACATGATAGGCATGATTGAGACCCATTTTTTCTCTGAGAGCGGCTACAGCAGATTCAGTAGCCTGTTGTCCAAGGATTAATTGAGCTGGATCTCCTGGAATAGCATGAATAATTGTAAACACAATGAAAACCATTCCTAATAAAACCGGAACAAGCAATGCAAGACGCCTTATCGTGTAAGCTAACACGCTGTCACCCCTTCCCCACATCCAATAAATATGTAAGAAAGAAAGGGAAGGCACAGTTCACCATCCCTTTCCTATGATAGAAAATTCTTTTGTTTACTCGACTGTAACGTCAGCGAAACTTTGTGAACCTGTAGGATGTGGAACAAACCCTTTTATTGTGCTTTTTCCTGCGAGCTGTGGCACTGAGTGTGCCAATGGTACCCATGGAGCATCTTCATGGATGAGCTCCTGAACTGTTTTATAATACTCATTTCGCTTATCTTCATCTGTTTCCGTCTGTGCCTTTATTAGCAGATCATGGACTTCCTCGCTTGCGTAACGTGAATAGTTGTTGGAGCCAATACTATCTTTATCAAGCAAAGCATATAAAAAATTGTCTGCATCCCCATTATCCCCAGTCCATCCAAGCATGAACATTGGCGCTTCTCCGTCTCGGACTTTCTCGAGATATGGTCCCCACTCCACTGATACAATCTTGGCTTCTATACCGAGTTTTTCAAAGTCTGCCTGAATCGCTTCTGCTACTTTCTTGCCATTTGGCATGTATGGACGTGGTACGGGCATTGCCCATAAATCCATTTTGAAGCCATCACCAAAACCAGCTTCTTCAAGAAGTTGTTTAGCTTTATCCAAATCATATTCATAATCTTGGACATCATCGTTATAACCGTTAATTGTAGGTGGAATTGGGTTTTTAGCTGGTTGCGCAGTCCCTTCATAGAAATTATCGATGATCGCTTGTTTATTGATTGCGTGGCTCAATGCCTGCCGCACTTTCTTATTATTAAAAGGTTCTTTTTCGACGTTAAATCCAAGATAGCCAACGTTCATGGAAGGTCGTTCAAATATCTGCAATTTCCCTTCAGATTTCACACGCTCAACATCACTTGGATTTAATCCATCCATTAAATCAATTTCTCCCTTTATTAAAGCATTCAAGCGTGCAGAATTGTCTTCGATGACTTTGAAGATAACCTTATCAACTTTCGGAAGTCCTTTTTTCCAATACTTTTCGTTTTTCACGACCGTTATCGCATCTTTTTGCTTCCAGCTATCAAATTTAAAAGGTCCTGTGCCAACAGGATGCTTGTAATATTTGTCTCCAGCTTTTTCGAATGCCGTAGGGCTAGATATGGCAAATGGTGACATAGCAAGATTTTTCAAGAAAGGAGCTTGTGGGCGGAATAGTGTAAATTCCACTTTATTATCATCTAATGCCTTTACCTCTTTAATGACTGCGGACTCTTCACCTTTATAACCGCCAAATTGTGATTTAAAGTAAGGAAAGCTTTCCTCAGGGCCGACCATCCATCGCTCAAAATTTTTCACTACCGCTTCAGCGTTAAAATCAGTCCCATCATGGAATTTGATCCCTTCTTCTAATTCAAAAGTATAGGTTAACCCATCATCTGAAATCTCCCATTTTTTTGCAAGATGCGGAATAACGACCGTACTATCCTTTTCATATTCTACAAGTGTTTCCGTTATCTGTTCTGTGACAATAAGTGATTCTCCATCCGTTATTGATGCGGGATCTAGTTTGACCGAATCACCGCCTCGTCCATAAACTAAAATACCGCCGCCGGAACCTCCTGTTTTATTTGAATTACAACCTACCATCACAATCGATAGAACCAGCATTATTGCAAATGCATAAATCATCCTTTTTGTCATTGAATCTTCTTCCCCCCACCATCGTTTTTTCTTTCTTTACATATATACAAACTGTCAGTGGTAAAGATGACATGCTGTATAATGATCTTTGTCCACTTCCTTAAATTCAGGGCGGACTGTACGGCAAATATCCATCACGTTCGGACATCGAGTATGGAAGGGACAACCTTTTGGCACGTTCGCTGGGCTTGGTACATCCCCCTCAAGAATAATCCTTTCTTTTCTTTCACCCATCTTTGGAATTGGTACTGCTGAAAGCAATGCTTGAGTGTATGGATGTTTCGGATTTTCATAGATTTGTTCACTTGGCGATAGTTCGACGATGCTTCCAAGGTACATGACTCCCACCCGATTGGTAATATGCCTAACGACAGCAAGATCGTGAGCAATAAATAAATAAGTCAAGTGTAATTGTTTTTGCAAATCTTGAAGAAGATTCAAGATTTGTGACTGTACAGACACATCTAGCGCAGATACGGGTTCATCTGCCACAATCAACTTTGGATTTAATGCTAATGCACGAGCTATTCCAATCCGCTGCCTCTGTCCACCACTAAACTGATGTGGATAACGCTTTGCGTGGAATTCACTCAATCCAACAATTTCAAGGAGCTCGTACACCCTCTTCTTTCTTTTTGCTGAATCGGTTACACCATGAACAATTAACGGTTCTTCTAGTATTCTTTCAACTGTATGTCTGGGATTCAAAGAAGCAAATGGATCCTGGAATACCATTTGCATTTCCTTGCGCATATGTCTCATTTTACTAGGGGATAAGTGTGTGATATTTTGTCCTTCAAAAAAGATTTCTCCTTCATCTGGTTCCTGCAATCTGAGCAGCGTCCTGCCTGTTGTGGATTTTCCGCAGCCACTTTCACCAACGAGACCTAAGGTTTCGCCTTTTTTAATGAAAAACGACACATCATTAATTGCGGTGACCTCACCTATTTTCCTTCCTAATATTCCTTTTCTAATCGGAAAAGTCTTTTTTAAGCTTTTAATCTCAAGTAAATACTCGCTCATTTAAGACTTCCTCCTTCTTCTCCTCCTCATAGAGCCAGCATCTGACCTTTTGTCCGCCGGCAATTGCGATTAATTCAGGAGTTTCATCTATACAGCGCTGGAAGGCATGAGGACATCTTGGAGCAAATTCACAGCCTGTTTTGATTAATCCGGGTTTAGGAACATTTCCAGGAATGGAGTAAAGCCGCTCTTTCTTTTCGTGCAGGTCAGGAACAGATTGTAGGAGACCGACTGTATAAGGATGTTTAGGTTCTTTAAATAATAATTCCGCCGATGCTTCTTCAACAATCTTTCCTGAATACATGACGAGAACCCGCTTGCACATTTCAGCCACTACACCGAGATCATGAGTTATCAGCATAATTGCTGTATCTGTATTACGATTCAACTTTTTCATCAGTTCCAATATTTGCGCTTGGATTGTGACGTCAAGCGCTGTAGTAGGTTCATCCGCGATGAGCAGCCTAGGTTCACATACCATTGCCATCGCAATCATGACTCTTTGCCGCATTCCTCCAGAAAGCTGATGCGGATATTCCTTCACCAGTTGGTTTGCACGTGGAAGTCCAACTTGTTCGAGCATAAAAATTGCCTGTTCCAAGGCTTTTTTCTTCGACACGCTTTTATGGATCCTAATGGCCTCGATCAATTGATCTCCAATAGTAAATACGGGGTTAAGGCTGGTCATTGGTTCTTGAAATATCATGGCAATATCATTGCCGCGAATATCACACATCCTGCTTTCGGGGAGGATGGCCAGATTCTCACCATTGAAGAAGATTTCCCCCTCAATCTTTCCCGGCGGTGTTGAAATAAGCCTCATAATAGAAAGTGAAGTGATGCTTTTACCACAGCCTGATTCCCCGACAATGCCTAATATTTCTTTTTTATTAACCATAAAATTAATATTTTTGACCACAGGAATTTCTCCATCATCTGAGGTAAAACTCGTACTTAACCCTTTCACATTTAAAATAGGATCCATTGCTCCCACTCCCAAATTCACAAAATACACTATATTTAGAATTGTAACACTACCAAAAAGAGTCTACAACAAATTGCAGGAAGCGCTTACAAAAGAGGTCTTTTGCCCCATATTAGTACCATTGCCAAAGTGTATTAAAGTATCGTGGAAATATAATATATGAATATATTATCGTTTTTATTTTCACTAATACTCTTTTTCATTACATTAGACGAAAAAAAATATGATACAAATCATTCGGAAATTGGGTGAAGCACAAAAAAGTTCAAAACACAACAGGCGTAGATCTTTGCTGTGATTTGAACTTGTATTTTTAAATTAATAAATGATGAGTAGGCCAGGAAGCACTCTTCATGTAAGGTATCTCATTTTGTTAAAATTTTTATTAATAAATTGATCTCTTCCAGCCAATAACCTTCGTCAGTTTGTACATCTTGCAACATAAGGCCAGTAATGACGGAAAAATAAAGGAATAACAACTTATAGGGATCACCCAGACAGAACTCGCCCATTTGCTGCCCTTTGATAAAAATGGGAATCAGCTGTTCAATGGTTTTCTCCGGGGAATATTGTTCGATAATCTCTTTGGCCTTTTCCGGCACTTCATCTGATGTTTGCGCTTGCTGAAGCAACATGAAGAAATGTTTATTACTCTCATCAAGCATATTTTTTGTAAAAGTTCTTATTTGTTCAATGGGTGTTCCGGGCAGGCTATGAACGTTCCTTATCTCCGCTTGAGCTTCTTCCACCGCTTCCTGCACGAGTATAGAGAAAAGCTCTTCCTTAGAGTTAAAATAACGATAGGAAAGTCCTTGGCTAATATTTGCTTCTGCAGCAATCATGCTCATTTTCGTTCCGGAGATTCCTCGAAGAGCAAATACTTTTAAGGCTGCTCTTTTAATCTGTTCCCTACGTTCATCGTGAATATAATCTGGTTGATGTTTATTTACTCGAGTCAAAGTCTGCTCACTCTCCAATTTTATGCTAAATTAGGCATGCTTCTATAGTTCCAATCTCTTCTTTGCTATTAAATCTTTATCTCGTAGGAAAAACCTAATGAATGAATGATTCAGTCATTACTTGATATAATAATTTAAATTTTATAGACTGTCAACACGCCTTATCTACTGCTGGTTTAAGAGTTGTTTCTCACTAACCTCCCACAATCGCTTCGCTGCTTCCTTATTCTGAGCAGGTATAGATGGGGTGGTAATTTCCATATTAGTGTAATAAAGTCCATTATGACCAGTAATCTCATCTGAGTCCGCCAGCCAGACCAAAGTTTCTGCACCTTTTTCGGGACTATGGGAGAACATCTTCATCGCAGCCATAGTCAAGCGGACTAACAATCCTTTATTGTTACTGTTAAAGTTTGTGGATACCAATCCAGGGTCGAAGCAGTGAGCTGTGACCCCAGTACCATCCAGCCGTTTAGCCAACTCTGCAGTAAATAAGATATTTGCTAATTTGGATTCTCCGTAGCGAAATGTAGGGCCACCCATGGCCTTTCCTGGGAAGCTATAATGGTTCTCCGCATTGAGATCCTCAAAATTGATTCCCTTCTTAGCCAATTTGTGGCCGTGAGATGCCGTTGTAATCACACGGCCACAAACGTTTTCCTTCATTCGGTCAAGAAGTAACGCCGTAAGCAGAAAAGGCGCTAAATGGTTGACTGCCCAGGTCATCTCCAAACCGTCAACAGTCAGTTGCCGTTTTTGAAACATGGCTCCAGCATTGTTAATTAGTACATCCACTTTCGGGCATCTGGCCAGAATGTCTGCAGCCACCTGACGTATGGACTTCTGTGAGGCTAAATCGGCCAGGAAAATGTCAACTGTAGTTTTTCCCATGGTTAATGCCCTGATTTGATCCGCTACTTGTTTCGCTTTAGCATGATTTCGTGCGACAATTCCCAAGTTTGCACCTCGAATCGCGAGCTGTTTGGCCGCGGCAAGCCCGATGCCGCTTGTGGCCCCGGTAATCACGACATACTTTCCTTGCACTGTCCACTTTGGATTATTTATGTTCTTCACTTTAAGATCATCTCCATTTTCATTATGAATGAATGAACCATTCATTCATAATGATATAAAAAAACCATCTTATCTGTCAACAAGAAATTTGAATTTAGAGGCATCTTAATCTCGGGATATTCACGGTCTTTCAGGTAGGTAGATAGACCAGATAGACCAAAGTATAGGTCTATCTGGTTTTTACTTTTGCACAATTTGTTTTTTCCTTATCAAAAAGCGGGACTATTAAAGGAATTTCAATTCACAGGATAAGTTTTTATTTGTCGGTCTTAGAAATAGGAACAAGTCCTCTGCCAATTAGATTAGCAGATACAGGCTTTTTCCCTATCTCCCGCGCCCATACAGATAATTGCCCGATATGGTGAATTTCATGGGCGATTACATGTCTCATTACCTCACCCCAGGTGTCGATTACAATACGTCCATCAGGCATTGTCTCCTCTATTACATTCAACTCCATATCATCATCCCAATTACGGACAAATTCCTCAACTTCTTCATGAAATTTATCGTCTAGAGCCCGAACTTGGTTTAAGCTCTTGTATCCGTCAAAACTCTCCTCGAAATCCGGTTTTCCTTGAAGAATACGAATCCAGCTCCACTCAACATCAATAATGTGAAAAAGCGTATGCAAAATCCCTCCTACGCCACCAGTTCTGACGAGAAGTAGCTCGTCCTCATTAATTTCCTCACACCATCGATACCAATCTTCTCTTACCTTCCAATTATAGAGAAACATTGTTTGCAAACTGATCCCTCCATTTTATTCTACTAGTACACTAACATTTTAAAAAAATTGTCTATTTACCTGATCCGGCTACCTTCTTTCCTTAAGAAGCCTTGAAATTCCTTCAGCAATCTTTTTCACACCAATATTGATTGACTCGACTTCCACCTGTGAAACACTTAATCTAATGATATTTTCTTTTTTATAATCTGGCAAATACATATGATTCGTACGGTCGACGTATACATCCTCCAGCTTCAATCGTTCAATAAGTTTTGTAGCTTTTAACTGTTTCGGTAATTCAATAGTGGAATAGAATCCAGATAATGAACACGAATAGGAAGAAGGCCGCAAATATGTTTTGAAAGCTTCCTGTAAAACCATTCCCTTATTAGTGTACATAGTCCTCATTTTTTGAATATGTGCGTGAAACATTCCACTTTTCAAATAAATTTCAAGTGCACCTTGTGTAAGCACTGGCGTATGTAAATCTGCCGCATACTTAGCCTGTAAAAATGACTTTATCATTGGTTCAGGGATTACTGCTAGACCCAGTCTTAATCCTGGCAGCATGACTTTGGAAAAGCTTTTCGTATAAATGACTCTTCCTGAAGGGTTGTAGGCATACATCGGATCCTGCTTTAGATTGGTATCCAAATCACCCATGTAATCATCTTCAATAATATAAACGTCATACTTTTGGGCTAATTCTACAATCTTTTTCTTTTCAACATTTGTGTAGCTATGTCCTGTTGGATTATGGAACCTAGAAACGGTGTAGAAACACTTGATATCGTGATGCTTAAATATATCCTCTAAGTATTGCAAATCGATTCCTCTACTATTTCTTTCAATACCAAAAGCCACCGCTTTTTGGTGTTGAATTGATTCAATGAAGCCACTATGTGTTGGCTGTTCCAAACAAATATTGGTCTTGCCATTTGGAAAAGGAAGAGATGCTAAAAGATGAAGTGCCTGTTGCGAGCCGGTTACCACACATATTCTTTCCGGTGGAGTGAAGACTTGGAGATCTTGCAATTGCTTGGATAATTGAACACGTAATGAATACAAACCTTGAATCTCAGAGTATGAAAACATATCTTCTTTATAAAGATCAATAGCCTGATTAATACAATGCTGATAATCACGAAAAGGCATCGCTTGTTTATCTGGACCAGCAGACAAGAAATCAATCTTTTTATTCGCCTTTGGATTCCCTTTACGTGAAAGATTATTATCCACGATATAATATCCACTCTTTGGCACAGCATATATTAAATGCTTCTTTTCCAATTGATCATACGCCTTTATGACAGTATTTCTACTACAAGAAAGCTCTTGAGATAAGGATCGTATGGAGGGTAATTTACTTCCAGGCTTCAATTTCCCTTCTGCTATTCGTTGATCAATCCCTCTCATAATTTCTTCGTATTTCATCATCATTTCTATTTAGCCTCCTATTCTGTACGGGTACAGTACAAGAAAAACGGGATTTAAAATTTATTAACCTATAATTATACTTTAATAGAAATTGCAAATAAAAATTAGGAGGACGTAACATGAAAAGATTAAAGGTATTAGCTTTGCTGATTGTGTTTGTGGTAATGGGATCAATCTTCAGTATTCAAACAAATGCTAAAACATCGAAAGTAAAAGATCTCCCTGTTCAGGATTTATTTACAGGCTTTGAAGGGACAACGGTCATTAAAAACCTTAAAACAGACAAAGTCTACATCTATAACCAAAATAGGAGCAAAGAGCGATTCACTCCAGAGTCTACTTTTAAAGTCCCAAATGCATTAATTGGCCTTGAAACGAAGGCCGTCACTGATGAATACGAAGTCAAAAGATGGGATGGCATTGTTAGAGAATTTGATGGATGGAATACAGATCATTCGTTAGCTTCAGCAATGAGACAGTCAGCTATTTGGTTTTATCAAAATATGGCCAGGGATATTGGAATTGAGCAAATGCAACTTAATCTTAATAAAATTAATTACGGAAATAACAATATATCTGGCGGAATTGATACATTTTGGTTAAACAGTAGCTTGAAAATATCAGCTCAAGAACAAACAGGATTTATTGAAAAGCTTGTGAAAGAAAATCTCTCCTTTAAACAGCAAAACATGAAGACTGTGAAAAGAATCATAATCAATGAGGAATATGACGACTATACAATTCATGGGAAAACAGGTACGAGACTCTCAGATCTAGAACTAGGTTGGTATGTCGGATATGTTGAAACAAAAAAGGATACGTGGGTATTTTCTACAAATATTAACAGTAGCGGATCAAAAGCGAAAGAGATAACACTTAAATGTTTAATGAGGCTAAACATCATCAAAAACCATGAATCTTAAACAGCTAATACCAATCACCAGATAAAACTATCAAGTCTGGAACCATCCATTCTATATTGCATTTCGTAATTTTAATGGATGGTTTCTTTCTACTCTCATTTGTAATACGATTTCAGAAAACTAATTTAACTAACAACTTTCGTCCCTGCAATCCAGTCATAAATAGTTCTCCTTTTTTTATTGGACAGTGGACTTAATAGGTATATTAATACTGTAAACATGGCTACATATAAGATTACCATAATAGTAATCTCAGAAAAGACAGTGGGATGGATTAATCTCCACATACCGAAATGAGCAACCTCCCAAGGGAGAAACTTGATCGCAGTCTGAACAGTTGATCGACCGAGTCCAATCCGTTTACTAGCGCGGTCCAAAACACGGATGGACATCTTCTTCTTTCCCCATGTTCCTTGCCATTTAGAGCTCTCAAACAATATAAAATAGAGCGAAACGGGAAGTGTCAGCAATAAAAAGCCTGTCAGCTCAGCTATAACTGGAGAACCTGAAAACAATGGGGTTAGAAATGATTTAAATACGAAAGAAATGGTACCGGCAACGAAAATACAATAAATAGCGATAACAAGATAATCTAATAAAAAGGCATAAATGCGAGTTTTAAATGGCGTATAATGCATTCTGCCAAGGTTTTCTCCTTTGAGATCTGCTTGCATACAATTTTCCCCCTTTTCGTTTTTAATTTTTTCCAACTTCATTGTAATCACTTAAATTAACATCTTATCGAAAGCCGCCAAACCTCTTCCTCTCCAAAAAATTGCTTTGTAGGAAGAAAGCCTAAACCTTTATACAATTCCTTAGCGACTTGGTTATCTTCAAATACTGTATGACGAATTTCTTTGCATACAATAAATTTATTTTCAATCCAATGAATCATTTCTGATAAGGCTGCTCTTCTATATCCTCTTCCTTGATAATTTTCATCACTGATAAATCCGTTTATCCATTACATATTGGTTGTATGTTTCTCATACGCATGCATGATGAAACCGACCAATAGATCATTGTCATATATGCCAAAGGGAATATAGCCGACATTTTCGCCATCAGGCTTTATATAAACTTTAGCAAGGGATACAGCCACTGTAGGAGCATATTTATGTTGGTATTCTGTAAGCCCCCAATCAAACAACGCATAAAAGGTGCGCTTATTTTTATTTCGGGCTTACTTTATTATATTAGCCTTTTTTCAATGAAATCTATTAAAAATGATTCAATTGTCCAAGCTCTTCCTTCTAAACTGCATACTTTAAAGTATTAAGTTAAGGAGGTGACTATAGTGGTTCAGATAATTGATTACCGAGCAGCACAACCCATTAGTAGGGTGAATCTAAATAGACCAATTACGATTCCTCGTTCACCATTAAGGCTTTCATTGGCAAATATTCGAATAAGGATTCCCAGTGGCGCAACTAGAAATCGTGTAGAATTAATTGCGACAGTAGGAGTGCATGGGGTTACTGGAACATCCCAAATTTTGTTTAGGATCTTCCGCGACGGAAGACAAATCTTCAATACCCAAGTAGGAGTAGAATCCGATCCTACATCAGAAGTAAACTATGTAGAAACCTTCCAAGCAATAGATTTTAATGTTGGACAAGGTACCCATGTTTATCAAGTAACTGCTCAAAATTTGACCAGTGGGACAGAAGCTGCTGTTGTAGGCCCTGTATCCTTTAGTGGCTTAGCAATTGCTCTATCATGATGTAAGCCCGAAATATAAAAACGCGTACCTTTTCAGCATGCACGACAAAAAGCCGTCTTGGACGATTTTTCAAATCGCATAGACGGCTTTATAATGGTTTGCTATATGTTACTTGAATGGTCTTTGAGCAAGGAAGATACTGAACTAAGATTTCTGGATGTTGATAGATATCGAGATTCGGCAAATCTGTAAGCAGCTTCTTTTAATATTCGTAGATATCGATGCCTTTATTTTTTGCTGTCTCTGCGAGACTTAAACAAATCGCATTTGCTCCTGCTCCAGCCTCACTAACGGAATGCATCCAATTTTTTCTTCCAATTACCTTCGGTTGGATGGCATTTTCACCTGGATTATTGCCGATTTCAATCCGGCCATCAGATAAAAATGCACGTAACCCTTCCGCTCGGTTTAATGTATACTCCACTGCTTTCGCTAGAGCACTTTTCCCAAAAAATGAGACGTATCTATCCAACGAAAGAATTCCTCTACAATTGGCTTGGAATATTTCTTACGCATTCGTCGTCGTTTGCTTGGGGATAATTATTTAAACTTTTGTTCCCTTAAAATCTTGCGTGAACGTATCCAACACGGATCTTGAGCGCGATAAGGAACTCTGAAAGAGTGTAACGGGTGGTATCATTCACCACTTTCCGTTCGGTCTCGTTCCTTTTATTATAACGAGTTCAGCTGATGGAAGAAAGGTGAACATAAATTTAAAATGCACCTTTCGGCGACGGTTGAATGGCTTTTGCTTGCTGAATCGATAATCCTTCCAGTAGCCAGCGAAGCTCCTGTTGTGAAAGATCCTTACTTCCTTTTCGTTTTTGGGCCATTGGAGCTTGCCGTTATCTAAACGCTTATAAAGCATGGCGAAGCCATCCCCATCGAAGTATAAACATTTATAACGATCTTTACTCCATCCAGCAAACAAGAAAATCGAAACACTGTACGGATCAAGTTCGAAAGCATCTTGAATCAAAGTAGCTAGCCCATCAATGCCTTTACGCATATCTGTTTTCCCGCAGACGATATAGATATTTTTCACACTTGTATAGTCTTGTCTCATAAATGTCTCAACTCCCTCATACCCATTTGGGTGAGTCGCTCTTCAACGCCATTATGAAAGGAAACTTCAACATTTGCTGTTTTGATCGAGCAAAGACCGAAGTACTTGCGGAAGTAGAGGATAAAGTTTTTTTATTATCCGGAAGTAGGAAGTAATGCAACGGGGACGATTGTTAGAGATTGTTGCGGTATAAAATAGCCAGATTTATATAGTTGGCTTTTTTAACAGTTGATATCACAAATTTTTAGATGGTCACACTAAAATTATAGTTTTACAATTATTCTCCCTCTAGCTTGTCCTTTTAGGAGGGATGGGAGTGTTATTGGTATTTCTTCAAGTGTGATTTCCTTTTGAATTGAATCAAATAGATGGTCTGGTTTTAAGTCGTTTGCCAATCTATTCCATATCGTTTTTCTGATTTCCATTGGACAATGGACGGAATCTATCCCGAGCAAATTAATCCCCCGAAGAATAAATGGAAGTACAGATGTTGGTACCTCTACACCACCAGTTAGTCCGCTAACCGCAACAGAGCCATTGTAATTTAGTTTACTTAAAATTGAAGCAAGGGTAGATCCTCCAACGGGATCGATCGCACCAGCCCACACTTGACTATCAATTAGTCTAATGTTCCCGCTATTTACCTCTTCTCTTGTGATAATATTTTTAGCGCCAATTTTCTTTATAAAATCATCCTCCGAAATTTTTCCGGTGCTGGCAACAACATCGTATCCTTTTCTTGCTAGCATTGAAATCGCTAAACTGCCTACTCCCCCAGTGGCTCCAGTAACAAGAACTTTGCCGCTATTTGGGGTTAATCCATTATCTTCTAAACGCTGTATTGAAAGAGCCGCTGTAAAGCCTGCGGTTCCAAGTACCATTGCTTCTTTTAGATTTAAATTTTCAGGTAATGGAACAAGCCAATCCCCAGGGATACGGGCATATTCACTATATCCGCCATGATGGGAAACCCCGATTTCATAACTTGTTGCAATAACCTCATCCCCCTTTTGGTAACGCGGATCTTGTGAAGAAACCACGACCCCTGCTAAATCAATTCCAGGTATTAGAGGATAGGATGTTACTATTTTCCCATTTGGAATACAAGCCAAGCTATCTTTATAGTTAATGCTGGAGTATGCAACCTTTATTAAAACATCGGCATCAGGCAGTTCGTTAATCGTAATATCATTGACAGTTAACGAAAAATGATTTTCAGTTTTATTCACCATTAATGCTTTGAACTGTGCATCCATCATCTGTTCCCTCACAATTTTTTTATTTTATGGCCACAAAAGTTCACGAAGCCATTTATCCCCATTTATTCGATATTGCAGTCTCGTGTGCTTGCGCTCCTTGTCCCCTTGCCAAAATTCGACCTTCTCCGCTTTTATCCGATATAACATCCAACTAGGATAAACTAGAGTGGGCTCCTTTTTTATTTTTTCCTCCTGCTTAGCCAATTCTTCATCCAGATCTTTGCGACTTGAAAGTGTAGTGCTTTGTTTTCCTATAAATGCTCCTGCGCGCGCAATCTCACTTCTTGATAAAAAATCATTTGCGCTCGATTCAATGCCCATTTCAGCCACGGTTCCACGTATACGGACTTGTCTTCCAATCAAAGACCAGTAAAACGTTAGAGCTACATTTGACTGGATTTTTAATTGCTGTCCTTTTTTGCTCTCAGAACTTGATGCAAAGTACCAGCCAAATTGATCTACATCTTTTAATATCAGTATACGTGCATCAGGATATCCATTCCAATCAATCGTAGAAAGAGTCATAGCGTGAGGCTCATGGACTCCTTTTTCGATGGCACCAATTAGCCAATCAAGAAATAGCTCATGTGGAGTTTCTGGTACATCTTCAGTATTAAATTTGGGAAAATCTCCTTCTAGCACTTTAAGACTTCTAAGAATATTCCTTGTATTCTTTATACAAGCCTCCGATCTTATTACCTCAAAAAAAACCTGGGAGAAGTCAATGACTTCCCTTTGTGGTTAAGTGTAAGACTTAGTATATAAGGAACTGCCTTATCAATATATGGATAAATCCCTCCCATTAAATATCATACGAATTTGGTCTAGTATTATCCTTTTTGTACATTAATGCAGAAAGTATAAATAAAAATCCCCCAAGCATCCAAAACGGCTCCCAAAAAAAGAGTCTCCAACTAAGTGCAAAATTGTTAATCTGCAGGGATAGCAGACCAAAGGACGAAAGAAGAATAGTGATGAAGTTTGCCATACCGTATAAAAATAAAAAAACCCCACCTATAAAAGATAGAAAATATAATATTCGATTTATTATTTTAGACCAATCTCTTAGAAGCAACAATAACACCAAACCGCCACCCAACTTAACAAAACCGGTTATCCAGACAACTGTAATAAATGCTTCCTCTCTTTCCAATGCATGCTGATATATCGAACCACCTAATGATTTTGTCCCTATCATCCCTCCGCTTGCCCAATAAAAACTCATTAACGCAAAAAGAAAGCACCATATGAATCCGGCATAGATGTAAAGCTTTTTGCTTTTAAACAATATTATCGCCACCTAGATTTATGCAGATTTTTCTATAGATTTCGCACCATCATCTTATGCGGACCGATTGGATCGATGTCAAAAACTTCGCCATGGACAGATAAGCCAAGCTTCTCATAAAAACCGCTCGCGCTCGATCGGGCATTACACCACCACAACTCCGCGCCACGATTCTTCATGATTTTTTCCGCTTCTCTGATCAGCTGTTTTCCTGCCTCCATACCACGGTACTCAGTCAAAGTAGCCATGCCCCTTAAACGATATTGGGTTTCTTCTTTGAATTCCTGATTTCCTTCAAGATAATAGGATGCTATTCCTACAAGTTTCCCTTCGTAAAACGCACCTAAGTGGAATGTAGAGACATCTTGATCTCCGGGGTACACACAGTTTTTCAGCATCTGGTTCGGTCTCAGAACTAAGTGCCGAATCGGATATGTTTCCTCCGGCTTGATTACCCTAATTTCTATCTTCTGATTCATACAGCTATCAACACCTTTTAATAGATATTATTTAACTAAAACCAGTACGCCTAATATTTATTGTATTCGAATTTACCATCATTTTACAAAAATAGGAGACAAATTTTCGATTTCACTATGCGATTAGAGATAAATCAATGACCATAATGGCTATTTATAAAGTTCAATCGATGCTTAAGGGGGTAAATAATGATCTACAGTAGAACAGAAATACAACTAGCTGATTTATAAACAAAAATAGCCAAGGTTATAGATCCTTGGCTATTTTTTAACAATGTTATTTAATGTCCGCGATATTTGGAAAACCCGCATGATCATCTAATGTTTATTTGACCCTAACCTTTTTCCTCATAATTAAGCCTTGTTCGATAATAATGGCGATGACACTACCACAAATTAAGCCATTATTTACTATTACTTGAAGGGCTGGAGGCAAACTTGTTGTTGCTTCCGCAGGAATAAACATTAACCCAATGCCTGCCATAAGGGATATTCCCCCTACTGTGAAAGCTCGTTCTTCGTTATCAACAGTTTTCAACTCTTTCAATGCCAATCCAAACATACTCACAAATATGACAAATGTAACCGCATATCCAATAGGTGCTGGAATCGCTGCTATCACATTCATAAGAATGGGAAACAATGAAACACCAATCACTAAACAACAGCCTATCAAAAAAGGAAGGCGTTTCTTCATGCCAGTTTGTTCTACAAATCCTGAGGCTCCGGAAATGGGGACTGATCCGATAGCGCCGAAATATCCGCTTAATAAATGATTTATACCTGAAGCAAAACTTGCACGCAAATATCGATTCCTATCTTTATCAGGCCTTACCACTGACTCCATCAGCCTAATGGAGACAATGACATTCGTGATTAATAATAACGTCAATAATACCGCAGTAATCATCGTTCCTGTGTCAAACGTTGGAAATCCAAAAGGAAAACTTTGCGGGAGTCTAAATATGTATTCAGCTTTCTGAATAGGATGGGCTTGATGAACAACGATGAAGAGAAGCCAGCCAAATATAATACTGATCATAACTGAATACCGTTGTAAAAATGAAACTTTGTGTTTCCCTAACCAAAATGTTAAACAGATTACAACCACACTAAGAATGAATATTATAAGCTTAATTTCGCTGTTCCCAGACGATATCCCAAGCATTCCTTTGATAAAAGAACCACTTAGCTGAAAGATCAATAAAATTAAGTAAACAAAAGTAATCGTCGGTGTAAATAACTTTGCAATCTTATCAATCAACTTAAAAGCTGATAACAAAATAAAAAAAACGCCGCTCACAATCATCCCACCACTAAGTGTCTGCAGAGCCGCAATATTGGAGCTGTATAATACGCCAACCAAACTTGCATAAATGGCAAAAATCCCCCACCATAGGCCTGCCGGGCCCTCATGAATGGGAAGCTTATGACCAATTAGGCCTTGTAAAAAACCCGCCAATCCCAAAATAAAGATTGTTCTTTGAATAAACTCGGCCGTTTCAACCGGTGATAACTGATATAAGTCAGCTATTGCAATAGGTGCCGCAATTGCGCCTGCAATCATGAAAATCATCCATTGCAGTCCAGACAGAAGTAACTTCATAATCTTGCCTACTTTCTCTTTTAGTACGCTGTATGTATTTATTGCTTTTCTATATTAACATACTAAATACACTTAGCCTAAAAAACTTCGACAACTAATCGAAAAAGTTTCCATCGAAGCGCCTCCCTTCTGTATAGCTGAATAATTTCTTATTGCATACATATTGCTGCATTAGGTAATAGTAATATTTGGTGTTAATACACCTACTAACTTCGATGCGGGGGGATATTGAATTGAATATTCGTGAAGGCTTAATCCCAACTGTATTAGGTTCTGCAGTTACAGCTACCGGATACGTTTTAAAACAAAAACGAGGTACTAATAAAATGGTTGCAAACACAGTTTTTGGATTCGGTTTAGCCCACGTTGTTTTAGGTGCAATTGACCTTGTAGAACACCGTCGTTAGTATCTAGGGGAGCACCTCTTGTGCTCTCCTTTTCTATTTCAGCTTTTGTTCGAAATGTGTATTAACCTTCTGCGTTTTCCCAATCCAAATTGACCTGTAAACAGTAAGTGATTCGCCTTCAAAACCTGTTTTTAAAGTATAGTTTTTACTTGCCCACCATTCTTCCTGCTCACAGTTATAAACGATTTCTAATAGGTTAGTGAAATTTGTTGGTCAAAAAATGGTCAATTTTTTGACCAACAACCCTCTTATTAACTAAAATTTAAAACCGCTGGAACATAATAGCCCCAACGGTTTTAACCATTAATACATTGTCATGTATTGCTCCCTCTCCCAAGGATGAACTTGAGTTCGGAACATGTTTTATAGGGTGAAAAACGTTTCATATCTTATCAAACTGTTGTTATTAAGCCGGTTTTTCAAATAACTTTTTCAATTCATTTTATAGTTTTTCAAATGTTTGTGGGTGTTTTGTGGGTGTACTGTGGGTGTTTTTATGGTGTTTGCTACAGGTTAACAAAGCCATTTAACATGGAATAATCTAGGTGGGTGTTTTTCCCCACTATTTATTGATTGTACAGAAATGTTTGGTTTCTACAGCCTAGTAATAAAACTTCCGTAACCTTCATTACTTTTGACTAATCAAATTCGAGCTAATCTCGGTCATAAGAATTCGTTCACTTCTGTCGGGTTTTTTACCAGCGGGTGCACCCTTGATTTACCCACTTATCACCAATGCATTTACCAATGGATATCGTCAGGAATTGGGAATTTAAAAACGTTAAAGATATTGAAACCCAAAAAAGCGTAATCCCTTCTTATTATTAGCGAGGAATTAGGTTTATGATCTCCCGCAAACGCCATCCGTTTGCAGAAGATCACGATAGTGATTAATGATTATTCTTGTCATACTAAGTTACCCGGTAGTTGAACAATTACGGCTGGCTACGTCCCAATCGGGATTCAAGTGAGGTTCAAGCATCCCCTTTGAAATATGCTCCTCAATCCAAAAAGGTGCTTTGCTTCGCTGCCAAAGCGCGGATTTCAGTAATAAGTGAAACAATTTATCAATCAGTGTTCATTCCGCATCTCATAGACTTTTTGCAGGGTATGTATGTGCAGCATTCTTTCATCATCTGTTTTTTGGAGTTTATTTCCCGACCCTGCGTTCATATGCCACTCCACAAGTCTGTACCCGAACATTAGTAGAATCATCTCATAAACGCAGTTATCCGTTATGTGCGAAATATCCACATATTCCGAAAAGCCCTTGTAATATGCCGGGATACATCTACGATAGTATTCAACCCACTGGAATTCAGAAGCACGGCAACCTGGTTTTTGTTCTCGGACAGGTCATTATACTATATAAAGGTTTTTCCTATGTTATAATATTCTACCTTCCATTTCGAACTTAATTAATGAGTGTTTTCAATGCTTTTTTTATTGTATCAAAAACATTGATATATCAACGTTTATCCGTTTTTGCTTATCATTTCTTTCCATTCCTTTTCAATCTAATCAGGCACGAATCCGGCACGAATTATTTTATCGATTTCTTCTAAACCCTTTACTTAAGCGCTAAAGCAACTATTTATTATCTTTTCAATTGAATCAATTTCATAATTACTTTTTTGAAAAACCAAAGATTAACGGAATTCTCAAAATCCTTTTTAAAATTTATTAGTGACTATTATTACCAAGTGGCACCCGCAGTCTAAATACACTTCGCTTTCCGCGGGTGAGTGGCAAGCCTCCTGGCTTACGCCCTGCGGGGTCTTGCCTATTAACCAGTTACAATAAAGATGTTTAATTATGTCCTACATTTTGGGGAGGTACTCCTTTTTTTACGTCTCAAAAGCCTTGGGACTCTAAGGTGTTAAATTATGAAATTGATTCAATTAGTAACTTAAATGTGTAATGATTAAAATTGTTTTTTTGAAGCAAAAAACGCTTACCTTTAAAGCTGTCTTATTAGCCCTCTCAATCACCTTCATAACCATCGGACGCGAGTTACCCGTACTTGCGGCGATGCCTCTCTGACTGATGTTGTCGGATGCAATTCCAAATTCTTTCGATAATGAATCAAACAAAAACCTCCCTCTATAAATATTGATGTATCAACGGTTTGAACCGTTATTAGGGTGTCAAAAAAACATTCGACACGCATCAATTCTAATAATTATTTAATCTGTAAAACTATTACAATGATGGGGTACGCTATGCGGCCACTACTGGATAAAGTTGGTTGTAGCCATACCTTCCATATACGATGCACCATGGATCTTATTGATAACTAAAGAATCGGTCACTTTAAATGAAGTAAACTTCATTGCCACTCAACAGTTCCTTGATCCACCTTTCAATTCCTCAATCTAATAGATATCTTATTTGCCACCCCGCCTTTTTAAGATCTTCCTCATTTCCATCGATGGTTTCGTGCCTCATAGCCAAACAAAGAAGATCAGTAGGTCGAGTAAACCCAACATAAGATATACTTAAAGCTTCTGGCAGCTCTTTACCTTTTGGAGTAATATGTTTTTTCTTTAAATATTGCATTATTCTCATTAGGTCATATTGCTTAAAATATGTCTCTAGATATAGCGTTGCTGTATGTGTTTCTCCCTTTACATTATGAACTGTATCTAGGTTAACTTTTATTTCATCATTGTTATTTGCATCTTGATAGGTAACTGTATTTAACTGATTTGTTACAACTGAATTTTCACTAGGTTCATCTGCTTCTTTGTTGCAAAATTCTTTCAGATCATTACTTATTTGCTTATTCCCCTTAAAAAAGGGTATAAATTTTTCCATAATAAATGTAGATATTTCACCACTGATGGCTTCAGCATTTTGAATCTTTAATACCCATCTTGCTATATGTCTATTTAAATTAACTACCACAACTTTATTTTTTTCCTCTAGCTTCTCTACAAGCTTTCTTTCTGAGTACCATTTACCTTCAATTCTAATATTCTCAATTCTCATTGTATGCAACAAACAATTTATTATTAGTTTGCGGCAACCACTCACATTAAGATCTTCAAACTGTGAAATTGCCTGTAAATATCCTCCTAAAGATTTGTAACTTCTTTTAATTTTCTCATTCCCACTTTTAATATAAGACGGGAAATAGCTTGGAATCGTAATGTACCCTTCATTGTGAACTTTAGCAACCCTGCCAATTGCCTTAAAAATCTTTCGATCATTGTTATGTAGGTTGTTATCAATAATTATTTTTGAGAATGTCGGTAACACTTTGTTAATAGTTGAATCATTAAATACAAGTATTATAGGTGGTATATTGTTTATATTCTGGTTTCCTTCTATATTTTGTGGTTTAATACATACTTTATCGACGCATTCTGCAATCGATGTTGAAAATCGTTTACTTTTAGCCAAAGAAAGAGCATTCTTTGGCCTCCAGCTTAATTCACCACTTGAGTTTTCGAATATTGCTTGATTCTCATCTCCAATACATTGAATACTCACTTGTTCTTTATCGAAGACACGGTTTAATAATTCCATCTGGACACTGGAGGTATCTTGCATTTCGTCCATAAATAAATACCTAAATCTAGCAGAAATTAAATTCCGTATTTCATGGAATTCTTTTAATATTTTAAAAGCCAATACATATGCATCATGATATGAAAGGATCCCTTTATTAAATAGATCATTCTTAAGCCCTTTTAAATAGTTAAAAGTATCTGAAGTCTCATTATATACATCACTTAATTTCTTATTTCCTATATAAATAAATTCATCGTCTTCTAAACCAAAATTCAACTTATTACACAGATCATCAGTTTTATATTTTCGGTTAATATTCGTTCGGTATTTCCATGGAATTTTTAAAAAGGCTCTATTAAAGCTTTCACTATATGTCTCTTGATCAATACTATAAACATTGTCGTTGTAAAAATGTTTATAAGATGGGATTGCTAAGTACTTATTAACGAATACCTGTATAGTTGATACGTGATTGGGATATTGGAAAAGCTTACTCTCCTCTTGATTACTACTTCTTTCTTTAATTTCATTTACTCCAACATTCGTATGCGTTAACACACATATCCCTTGATTATTTTTTAACGGAAGTTTCTTTTCAAGAATTAATAGCTTTGCAATCAGGGTCGTCGTTTTTCCACTTCCAGGACATGCTTTTATATCAACCGTTTTTAAATTTTTAATAACCTTCCTATGATCATCATCAAATTTACTTCCATAAGGCAGCAATATCTTTTCGATTGAATCTATATCTTCATTTGTAATTTCAATCATTTTTATGACCTCCTTGGGAAGTCGCATAATTGATAGCTTCAACTAAATACTTTAATTTCTTATCCCTTAAGATTATCTCTTTTAATTCTTCCTTGTCTTTATACTCTTCAATTAAAGTGGCAAAGCACTGACCTATAATTGCCTTCGATATTTTATTGCTTTCTTTGGTTACTATATTTTTATAAATATCATAAGCTATTTGAAAATCAGTATAGTTCCTTTCCTTCCAAGAAGCATTTAAGATTTTTATTTCAGTTTCAACTACTTCATTTTTCTTATCGGTTAGTCCATGCTTATCACTATTTTGGATTTTCTTCGCTTGCAAAATTGCCTTCAATAGCAGTGGCCGAAGTTCACTTAAAGCAATATCATGTTCTAGCGTCCAATAAGGTGAAACATAGGTTTGGACAACTTGTCCATCTAATCTTTCAACAATACTAGCTTTTTTCTCCTGTCGTTTCTCATTGTAAGCTTCGCTTAATCCTTCATTACTTATATATTCATCAGTATCTATATCCAAATCTGTCACGCAAGCTACAGGAATATTAAATAAACCATTTTCACTATTCTTCCGTCTAAAAATCCTCGAATATCTTAAAAATGCCGTACTCCCCACATTTAGTACCGTTACACCGTATTGTGAAAATGGTTTCCCAATAACTTTACTTAAGGACGGTAAAATTAAATTTTCTGCATCACCTTCTACCATAATTATTCCCTGTGCAAAAAACATGTCCGCCTTCGTAGCATCTAGAAACCGTTCTAAAAATAAGTAATCCCCTTTTAGTAACTCGGTCTCGTCGGACCTCATTGAAAAAATATTGTTATTGTTACATATGAACAAATTTTCCAATTTTATTTTTGAAGATAAAGCAGTGCTATGACTACTTAATATAAGTTGGATTTTTGAGTTCTCAGCTTCTTCCTGTAAATACTCGATGAGTCTAATTTGAGCTTGGGTATGCAAATGAGCCTCAATCTCTTCAATTAAGGCTAACTTTAGACCATCAAATTCTTCCCTTTTCAACAATAAAAGTTCAGCTGCAATAAATAAGATGTTATGTGAACCTAGCCCTGGTTTTGAGCTTTCAAATTCCAATGTAAGCCGTTCAAGTATGTTTCTTAATTTTAAGTCTGAGACTCGAAAACTTGATTCTAAAACGTTATTTTTGTTCGAAAACTTATTAAGATATGTATTAATTTCTTCTAAAAGATTTTTCCCAAGCTGGTCTGGTAAATCTTCATTATTTAAATCTTTTCCCTTAAAATAAGAATCAATTTTTTTATTCGCTTCTTTAAAGGTTTCAAGTAAAAAATGACTATCCTCATTTTCAAATGCAGAATGACTGTTTAGAATATTTGAAAGCCTTGAATTTTTTCTAGGCGCTAATTCAGTATTAGCATCTCTTAAAGGCTTTAGATAAGTAGCCCTTATTCTATTTCTTGCTTCGCTGTTTAATAACTTCCCCCCATCCCCAATACCAGCCTTTACGTCATAAAACACTTTTTTACCATCTCTTTTAGCAAAATAAGTAATATGAAGTACGTACACTGTCTGTCCGTTTGCTTTTTCAAACGATAACCATTCTAATAGATGTTTTGCTTCATCTAATGAGATATCCCGTAAGATACAAGAAATTTCTAGAGTTTTAGCCCTTTCTTTTTCAGGAGAATTTTTATTTGGAATATGAAAATCATCAGTCTCAATCTTACTAAAATCATTACTTTGGGTGCCTAGGACTAGTTTAATTGCGTCAATTATCGTCGTCTTCCCAGAATCATTTTCTCCTACAAACAAATTAAATCCTTTATTTAGGGTTAAATAAAGCCCTGGTTCTCCGAATTTACGGAAATTTTTTATACACACTTCTGAAAGGTACATTTTTTATACTCCTTTTGTTTTCTTTTCAAGTAATATTTATTAAGACTAGTACTTACTTCATTGCTTTTTCTTAAGATCCTGCCTTTCATTGTCCAATGCACCAAATACACCAAATTTCGAATCATCAATTATTTCACGACTATTAATCTTATCTTTTATGATATTCTCAATTTGTGCTGTAGTTAGTCTCTCCATAAAATCCACACCTTTATGTTTATAACGGGGTTTATATTTTTATTTTTCATGCGTTTATAACATCACTAAGCTAGGGTGCCATTCTCTTTTAAAGAAATGCACTCTAGAGTTGATCACTTTTTAATTTTACAAATATAAAACGGATATTCAGGAAAATCATCGTAAATATCCTTTGTTTCTAAGTGACGATCCGTTTTTCTTATGTAATCCTCTATCATCTCAAAAGGGGAGTATTTTAAGTTTGCCATAAACATAAGGTACCCACCCTGTTTTAATAAGCTAAAACAGGCATCTAGACATTTTTGGAATTCACCTATTTCATTAATAGCTGAGCCAATAAGTGTAACAATATCAAACTTTTCTTCAGGTAGATCAGTATCGAAAATGCTTTTACAAATAGCTTTAGAAGGATTTGGGTGTTCTTCCCTAACTTGTCTATATGCAAATATTTCACATATTTCATTGTCGATTTCAATGCTTGTTAATTTCCCCTTATCTCTTAACCAATAACCCAGGTAATCATCCCAGTCACCTGTACCAACTCCCACATTACAAACTTCCATTCCTTCTGTAACCACAAAGGATTTTCTCATATAATCTCTCGTTATTAATTCCGTGTGTATACATTGAGGAGAGGTATTCCATACACCAGCTTCGGGACTTTTAAGTTCAAGATAAAATTGAAATAATTTTTCATCCATATTATTATTCATTGGTTGTTTCTCCCTCTGTTTTCATTTCTCTTCCCAAGCTAAACAGATTCTTTCTGGAATAACATAAGCTTTGTAGCTTATTTATGAATAGAACCAGTTAGTTCAATGCCGGTTCTTTGATTTGTTTAATAACATAGTGCCTTAAATCATCCAGATCAGAGGCTGCAAAGCCCTTGATCTTAGCATTACTGTTTAAACATCTACAGCATTTTCAACGATGTAACGGTATTGTGAGGGGACTAATCCAATTGCCCATTCACCTGCCTGTGCTTTTGAATATATTGCTTTGTTTTCTTTGTAAGACCAAATCCTAAGAAGTGTAAGAATCCCCGGAATGAGAGGCTCACCATCTAATTTGCTGAAATAATCTACTCCCCAAAAAATTGAGTCCCAGAAATCTTTTTCGGGTACTGAAGGAAATATCTCACTTATGGCTCTACCGTATATACAAATACCGCTTTGGTTAATTAAAGTTACGTGACATGCTATATCTCCGTCCGTATATACCTCATTAAATTCCCAGAATGTCAAGTCATTTTCCCTAGCTATAACCTCAAATTTTGGCCACCAGTACTCACTAAAGTGAAACTCCTAAGGGGTTGGATGTCTCCATGGACTAAGGTCTGAAAAACACAAAATACTTAATTCGATAGGTGATGGCTTTTTATGCAATTCCAACAATCCATTCATTAAATGTAACCGTTGAGGAGCATTTAGTGTTTTTTTCGTAATTACAATTATATCTAAATCACTATGGGAAGGTTGAAAGCTACCTAAACACATAGAGCCATGAAGATAAATTCCAATTAATTCTTCGCTCAAGCAAGGAGTGATGTAAAAAATCCCTTATGTTTACAATCTGCATTTTTATTTCTATGGGACAATTATTCCAGTCGTATCCACTCAATAGAAATCAGCACCTTATCTATTTCAAATATTAATTGCTTAAATATACCCATAAAGTTCTTTGTCAACATCCCATATTACTGTATTTAAAAAGGAACTAATATTTATTTCAATCCCTACTCGTGAATACCCCAATAATAATCTTGATTTCTAATTACTTGGACTTTATAGTGACCAGAGGATTCATTCCTTAATTCCAACGGCTCATAGAACTTTGGCAATAAGAGAGCGTATTCCTTTTCTTTTTGAACCACTTCGTAATTGAATTTACTTTCCAATGGAGACATGAACCAAAAAAGATTTTTTGCCATATATCCAATATAAAATTCGCTTGAAACTTCCTCATTGCCGTTTATTCTAACCTCAAGATTATTTGCTAGATAATGTCGAAACTCATCAATACTTAATAAATCACCGTGACTGTTTTTAACATATATACCCCAAGAGGCATCTAAATACAGCCATTTCCTTAACGTTTCAGAGTAGACTATGGTTACAACGTGGCTGTCCATATCATAAGCATCGTAAGGGCGACAATGAACACGCCGGGAACGAAAGCCCATACTAAGAAAAACTTCATTTAGGACGGTTGCAATGGCATAGCAATTAACATTAATTGTTTCACTATCAATTAAGTTTAATATATGTAATGCATTACAAGGAAGTGGTGGCATTACATTTCCATGCTGCAGCTTCTCGCTTACCCAATACATAAGATTTAGTATTTGTGATAGTTCATTACCGTTACCAGCGATTTTTTCTAGATCATATTTCTCCCTTAAGATTTTTAATTCTTCACTATTATGTATATGATACTTAAAATCCACTTTACCGCCACTTGAATTTGAATCGAAATCGGCTAAGTTTAAAAGTTTAATATAATAATCTTTAAATTCCGGAATATACCCAAACATATTACCACCCCTAAATAGAATCTACCATAATCACAATTGTATAAATTATTATTAAGCTGTTAAAAAAATATTTTCATCCTGCATCCTATACGTTTTCTGACGAAACCCTCTAAGTAATGAGGTCGTCAGGAAATTCCGCTGATTTACAACGTTAAGCAAATTAGACCATTGAAAAAACGGTTCCTTTACAACGTTTAGGAACCGTTTTTTCAATTTTTCTTGTTAAGCTTATTATAATGAAAAAAGCCTGTTTTGTGCTACCATTTATGGTTATTAAAGTTAACCCAAAATCTCAATATCTTTCAAATTCAACTTACTAAAATCAACCTTAATTGCCCCCATTTCATATATGATATTTGACCTATTGTTAAATCCACCATGGTCATCATTGCCTATGGTTATTAACATATTATTTTTTTGACAAAAGTCTATAAGAACATTTGTTGTTTCTTCTGTATGAGTTGTGTAATAACATTCAAAGCCATCTGCGCCCATGTTTTTAAGTTTTTTTAAACGAGGTTCTATTTCAAAAAGATTATTCCTCATCGTTTCTCCGATATGGGCAATAACTGCTTTACCATTTGCATTATGTATTACATTTATTACATATTCTATTGATGGAAATGAATTTTTTGGTTTAATATTATAATCACTGATGAGCTTAAAATAACTAGGAACATCAATAACTAAGTTTTTGCTCTTTAGGTAGTCAATACCTTTCCAACCACCGTTTTTTAGACTTCGATTGTAAGAATTAAAATCTTCTATATTTATTTCCTTGTAGTCAACACTTATCTTTTTTATTAATTCTAAATCAATATCAGCATAAACCGTCTCGCATTGTTTGCAAATATCAATTATCTCTTTATTTTCAAAATTGAAGCCATAAGCGAGGACATGAAATTCTTTATCTTCAAAAGAGGTAGAGATTTCTGCTCCTCGAATTAATTTAATTTGGTTCGCTTTACACAAAGGTATAAGCTCGTTATAAGCTGCCGTTGTGTTATGGTCGCTTACACATAATAAGTCAATGCCGAGCTCTCTTGCCTTCTTAACAATGTCCTCAGGAGAACGTGTACTATCGGAATAGTGTGAATGAATGTGTAAATCTGCATACATTATAATTTCACCTTAACTTGTAATTAAATGTCTAATTCCTTTTTTCTTATATATTGATTAGTTGTATGATATCGTGACGGTCATGGACTTTTCTTCGTTCTTGTTAGTTATCGCTTGAGAAGCAAGATATCGTTTTTCGGTATTTTCTAATTTAAAAACTCCAACTAACTCTATTTCTGCTTTTGTTATTTCATTGAAGTCAGGCTAGCCCCCTCTGTTAGCTCAACAAGAGTTACAAATTCAATTTAATTTTCTACATTATTTTGGAAGTAATTTCCCCAATGTGGCTGTGATCCGTCAATATCTTTAAACCCATAAATCTCGGAAAGTTTCCACGTACTAAAAATCTCACCAGTTTTATCTGCAAGGGTAGGGTCCAAGGCGAGACATTTTATTGCTTCCCCAATGTAATAAGGTGATTCAGAAGCAATAAAATGCGGATCGACTTGAGCTCCTTCTTTCCAATTTTCTTCCGTAACACCAAAGTGCTCAAGCATTGCCTCTGATCTTAAAAACCCTGGGGTAACTGCAATTGAAATTATATTGTAGTCTTTTAGATCCTGTGCCATTGCTTGAGCCATATGTATATTAGATATTTTTGCTAGACTATAATAGAAGTTACCTCGAGGTTTGTAATCAATACCATCTGTAATTTCAATGATAAGACCACCTTTATTTTCTTTAAATAAAGGAATACTATAATGAGCTGTAATAATATGTGATTGAACAGCCTGTTTTTGCATTTGAAGACCTTTATCCAAGTCATGTTCTCCAATTGGTTTTCCCCATTCAGTAAGGGGATCCCCACCCCAAATATCATTGACAAGTATGTCTAATCGCCCTTGTTCTTTTTTGATTTGTTTAAATAAACTTACAACCTCTGATTCAACAGTATGATCTACTTTTATAGGAATCCCAACTCCACCTGCTTTAGTTACTAAATCCGCTGTTTCTTCAATTGTTTCTTTACGTCTCATAGGTGACTGATTACTAATAGTGGTTCTTCCAGTCACATAAACAACGGCTCCCGCTTCACCTAATTTAACAGCAATACCACGACCAGCCCCACGAGTTCCACCAGCAACAACTGCAATTTTTCCCTTTAACGAATTCAAATTTACCACATACCTTTCAATAAGTGTCATCCATTAAATGTTTCGATGAGGAACGTATATTCGTTTTATATCATGATTAAATTAAAGAGGGGATTTTTTCACTAAATTCTTACATTACATAACAAATTGCATTTCTCTTTTTTAAGACCTGCTCCGTTTAAGTGCATTTTTTTTACAAGCACTTTTTATATTGCCAACTCTTATCAAACTATATCTATTCCAATCTTAAAGAATCGCTTAGAACTGTCACTTTTTTTGTTTCAAAAATTAAAATGCGAGATCGGACATCATTCTGCGATATAAAAACAACTGAACCATCTTTGTCAATACAATAAGCAATAGGTATAGAAACACCTGTATCTCCAAATGAACCATCAGCGTGGCTAGTCCCAATAACCATTGTTTTATATTTGATTGCGACAATTGTTGCTTCTTTAATCCATTCTTCGAACTGTTCATTGCTAAACATCCCTACACCAATTGGATGTACAATTAAGTCAACGTGATTATATTCTTTACCCTTAATGCCTTGGACTATTAACTCATCACAAAGAATGTGACCAATTTTCAAACCCTCTACTACTACAAAAGATGTTTTACTATACTTTACCCTATCTAAAATTACCTCACCCATGCGATTAATTAATAAAACTCTGTCTTTTGGATTTTCTTGTAGCCTTCTGTGACCTCCGATTAAAACAGTATTATATCTTTTAGCTATATTACAGGCTTTTTTAACATTTTCATTTAAATACCCCTCTGGAAAAATGACTATATCAACATCAGGGTTTTTATTTAGTTCATCTTCGAGTTGTTCAATATGTTTTTCAAGTTTTGGTTGTATTATTAATATTTTCATTCATACACACCTTCCATCAAAAGTAATTTACACAATATTTCCGCATTTAAAACCATTATCATTCTAGAAATAACAAACGATAATAGAACAACATTTTCATTTATGTATTCTTTATTGTAACTTTTCCCTCTTTATTTTCTGCATGATTCCATTCAACTTGTATTTCGAATGTCCCATCTTCAAAGAATAAAGGGAATCTTCTTCGAATAGATTCCTGCATCGGAATGTTATATGCTTCCTTTATATTTACCCAAACAGCCTTTCCTTCTGGTGCATCTTCAATTAGTTCTCCTTTAAAATCCTTTGTAATGTAATTAAAAATCATGTATCGATCCCTAGCAACTGGATTTACATATTCATAAAGACCTTTAAAAATCAGGTTACTTACCTCCAATCCAGTTTCTTCTTTTACTTCTCTAATTGCACCTTCTACTATACTTTCAGGAAATTCAACTTTGCCACCTGGTGGAATAAATCCTTTAAAATTATCGTGTTGTCTATCAAGTAGTAAAATCTTATCTTCCTTTTGAATCATACAAATAGTCCACAGTTTATGATTTACAGAATTACTCATTGGTCCCCCTAAGTTTTTTCAATTTTATCGTATTTTTCCAATTCCTTTTTCACCAAACCACCCTGTATGAACAATAAGGTTTACTGCTAAGAAAACTTATTTTTCAGCCAAGATGTTTTTATCAGATAATAAACTATCTTTGACCATATTTACTTGCTCTACCATATGGCCAATGTTTCCTTCACCAGCATAAAGAGACATATCAAAAAAGTCTTTATTCAAATTAGACCAATATAAAACATTTTCATCTACCGAAACCCTTACCTCTCGCTTTAATCTGCCAACATAAACTTCAACATAACAATTTTGCAAATAATATTTAAAGTCCATTAAGTGATGGAGATTAACATCCTCTTTAGATATACTAGTTTCCTCAAAGAGTTCCCTGTAAGCAGATTCTATACCAGATTCCCCAACCTCGATTTTCCCTCCTACTAAATTACTTAATCCTTTATAGGGATCCCTCAATCGTTTGCACATTAGCAATTGATTCATATCTTTGTTATAAATCATTAAAACATTATATCCTTGCACGATATGCCCCCCTACTTAAATTAAACTGCCACGATCATTAATAACTTCAACAAAAAAAGCGTTAATCCTTCCTGAATCAACGCAATTGTTAGTTCAAGAAATAGCGTTCTGTTTCAAAAGGTTCTTTAAACATACTAAACTTAATAAACCCACTCTAACTGTCCCTTCCTCATTTTTGCTATGTACATAATTTGCCCTGTATGGTTATGTACTTCTCGCACCATTTGTACCATCATATCAAGTAATGTTGATTCGTTGCTATTGGCACTAAAAGTAAGTGGAGGCATATTCAGATGAGGTTGCGACACTAACAATTGGGGTTTTAATCTAACATCTTCTAAAATCTGAATGATTACATCAAATGATTCATTAGCAAGTGTAAGAGCTTCTTTTTTTGATAAATGAAGTCCTCGCTCAAACTCTTTATCTCTATCTCTTTCATCTGCTACATTAAAAAATACTGTTTCAAGTCGTTGATGTACTGTTCCCCTTATATGGGATATTAGATTTGCTATGCTGTTACTCTCCAGAGTTGGATGCCATACAATGTCTTCTTCTGATAATTGATCAATCGCTTGATAGACCCACTTTTTTTCAGATATAAACTTTTCCAACATACTATCAATAAGTAAGATCGAAATATCCAATGAGCTACCTACTTTCTGTACTAATTTGAAATACGATTATACTTATTTCTACATGGTAAAATAAATTCCATTCTTAGCTAACTTGCCTCGTTAAATTCTATTTTCCACTTACATCATTGACAGTTTAATATTTTCAAACATTATTTATTGCGGGATTGTGTATTTAACAATATAAGCATTAATACAGTCTCTATAAATCTGATTCATTGGTTCAGGAATATTATTTATGTTGAAAAATTTAAGTTCCTTGGATTCAGATTCTTCGAGTATAATTTCCCCTGAAATATCATCTGTCATATACAAGGAAGAAATAAAATATGATTCATCGCCATTGGAAAGTTTCTGAAAGTAATCACGGCCCGGAAAAAACATTAACTAATTCTAATGTATCTATTTTTAACCCTGTTTCTTCAAAGACTTCTCTTCTAGCCGCATCTTCCAAAGATTCTTCTATTTCCATAAGGCCTCCAGGTAAGCCCCACGTACCATCAGTTATGTTCTGTAAAAGTATCTGTCTCTTTTCATTCAATACAATAACTAATGACCCTGGTAATATAAGCGGACTGTGTCCAACAAATGAGCGTAATTGTTTAAAATATTCCATTCTTACCTCCTGCAAAAAGCCGTTTAATTTTTAACCAATAATCGGAAGTGCTTTTTTAGATAATAAATCATCAACCAACATTTTATGATCGGTAAATATATTTTCTGGAAGTTCTTCAAGCGGAAAGAAGTTATTCTGTATAGACTCCTCGTTACTTTCAACTAACTCCCCACTGTACCGTTTACAAATAAATGAAATTTGCACCAATGCTACTTGGTCTCCATTAGAAAATGTCTTGTCATATTGAGGACCAGAATAAATCCCAAATAATTCAAGTTCATCTAAGAGAAGCCCCGTTTCCTCGTAAACTTCTCTCTTAGCAGTATCCTGAACGCTTTCACCTAATTCCATAAACCCGCCTGGAAATCCCCATTGTCCATTATCAGTACGTTTTTGCATAAGCACACGATTTTCTTTATCAAATACAAATGCACCTGCCACCACCATTATCACTTTTTCGTTACCAACCATACTTCTTAAATGTTTTATGTAATCCATTTTTTCTCCTTTTAAATTGTTTCTTTTCTATTCTTTATTTAAGATAGATTAATAAGCTAAATCTGCTAATCAAGTAGGGGTTTGTCATTTTTCTGTTATATAAGTTTATCCAACTCACTTAATAAAAGTGATTTTAATGTTTCTAGTTCTTCATCATTTGGTTTCACATTTTCTGCATACATTTGCTCTTTGGGTGTCCACCAGACTGGGTGGGTCGGATTTGCCTCTTGTTCGCTTCTAGGAAAAATGTGCCAATGTATATGAGGGTCGCCATTGCCTAAGAGCTCATAATTTAATTTAATGGGCATAAAAGCTTTATGCACTGCTTCGGATACTTTACTCATTTCTACAAGAAACTTTTCTTTAAAGCCCCTATCCAATTCGTGTAGTTCATTCCGATGCTCCTTACAAAGAAAGAGCGTATAACCTTTGAAATATTGATGGTCCCCAATGACAACATATCCTGTTTCGAGTTCCTTTACAAAGTATTTATTGGTGCTTTCCTTTATCATTTTAATCCGATTACAAATTAAACAATCCTCCATTATGGACCCCTCCTAAAGTATTCAACTAATGAATACCAATTCGACTGTACTCCTATATGCCTTTATTAAAAATTGTTAATCTAATCTGTCCTTTCGTTAAAAAATAAAGAATCTTAACTTGAAGTAAAGCACCTGTTACATAAATAAGGAGATTCCCATATTACAAGAAATCTCACCTATCCTTATTTTATTTTCATAACCATTTCTCTAATAGCCTCTACAACTGCATTCGGATTATCAATATGAATAGCGTGGCCAGCATTTTCCACAATAATATGTTTGCTATTTAAAGACATATTAACCAACTCTTTTTGAAATGTTGTCCAGTAAACCCAAGATTCGGGTGTATGATGTGGTTGTGAACCACCTGTTAAAACGGTTAATGGGATGGTCCCAAGTGAATTTACAGATCTTACTTGTTCTAAGCTTTCCTCAAATGTACTAAGTGAACTTTCAAGTGAAAACCCTTTAAAATAGTCTTCTTGTAATTCTTTATCCCAAAAAGGAACCATTTTTATATTTTGATCTTCGTGGGAAGAATCTATGAGTATAACTCCAGCTACTTCTTCTGGATACTTACCTGCATACAATCTGATAATTATTCCTCCAAATGAATGTCCTACTAAGATATAAGGAGCTTTTATATTTGCCTTTTTCAGCAAGCATCTAAGGTTTTCAACAATTTGCAAACTATGTTTTGGCTTTTCACTTCTGTCACTCTTTCCGATACCGTCTCTGTCATACATAAATAAATTTGCAAATGTTGATACTTCATCCTTAATCGGAAGCCAATTATTTAGATTCCAACCGAACCCCGATTCAAATACAATGGTCGGATTACTAGCTAAACTTTCCGAGTATTCATAGTATAAATTTACTCCATCAATATTCAACTTTTTACCGATAATATTGATACCCATCATTTCCTCCAAAAAAACTTTATATAAAGCTTTTCCACAAAGAACTTAGGATCTCCTTCTTGTTCCGTTAATCTGCCGCGATAGTTCAATAAAAGAGAAGTTTCATCACCAATCACAATCTATCTAACTTTAAATTCATTTAAATAAATCTATTTAAATAATCGCCATATATTTTGTTCATAACTTTGGGGGTGTTTTCTAAATAAACATTAATTTGTTCAATGTTCGATTCGAATTTATCAGAATCACTTTCATCTGTTGGAAAATCAGATATTCCTTTTATAATAATGCACTCAACATCATTCTTCTTACAGATATAAGCAATTGCACCCGATTCTGTATCGGCTATTGTTATTTCGTTTTCTTTAAGTTCTAAATAGTCCTTCCACATAACTACTGCTTTATCAGCGGTGCCAATTGTTCCGGTATAAAAATCATTTCCATATTTTGATAGATCAATATCGACTGTGAAGGATTGTTTAATAAAAGGCTCTATTTCTTTTACTGTGCAATCATATTGAACGGCTTTATCGGGCACAAAAATATCCAAATTATTGAACTTATCATCTATTCCAGCACATGTTCCAGCAACGATTATCTTAGTTAAATTAAATTTAGAAATCATATACTGATTACCACCAACACCATTTACTTTTCTTACTCCGGTACTATAAAAAACAAGTTCAGCATCATTAAATATCCTTAAGAAATACTCGCCATAAGGATAACCGACACGTTCGTTATCTTTTATGCCAAAGTATTCCAATGTCGCTTCATATTCCCACTTCGTTGCTATACTTATTCCTATCATCGAATTATCCACCCTACAAATATTATTTATCACTATTATTCACTTTAGCAATTCCAGTCCAAGTGCATAGAAACGCAAAGATTAACTAAGAAAATACAATAACGATGGTGGCACTCCATTATTTGGGTAACATCCGTAATTGAATCATCATGAGCCCTGGTAATGGGTTTTGGATCCACCCAAGTTTTACCGTCATCAAATGAAAATTGAAAATGGATGGATTGCCCTTTGATTGCATTTTCCGGTATTTTTGATTTGTCACATGGTCTGGAATAGATAATTGGGGCGTATATTACCAAGCTTTTACTGCTTTCCCGTGTTCAAATCTTTCAAATAAAAATGTAATTATTCGATCAGCTGCGTACTCAGATGTTTTTAAGGTTTTTTTATTTTCAGTATTTCTGTGCATATATGTATCAACCATTCAAGGTCTAATGGCCATTATCTTAACATTACTTTTCTCTATCCCAATACTTTTCGTAAACGTTTCTAGTCCAGATTTCGATGTGGAATAGCAACTTCCACCAGATGATAAATTGAACGACGCTCCAGACGAAACATTTAAAATTCTTTTTTCTATAAGCTTAAGATAATTTCCTTTAGTAAAACAGATTTAAGCTAAACTGTCCCTCTAGTCAAATAGAAAAAAGGCATTACTCTTTCTTGAAGTAAAGCACCCGTTTAAGCTTAAGTGTATCTTTTCACAATATCAGGATTATTCAAAGTAAAATTAAAACAGATTTGTTTTATTAACACCGCCAAAATTCTTAATAACTTCACTTATTTTATCATCGAACTAATTAAGTAATCGGCATAATTAAAAATTGCTTTATTATTTTCTTCTGTAAATAATATCGTATGTAAACCAACAGCCTTTGCAGGTATAATATCCATTTCGCAATCATTCCCCACCATTATGCATTCTTCGGGTTTTAGATTTAAATCTCCAAGCATTTTAGTGAAGAATTCAAGGTTTGGTATTCCAAGTTCACGAGATGTAAAAAGATGATTGAAGTTTTTTCTTAAATCAACCCTATTTAAAGCTAATCCCATTAGTTCTGTGTAATGAGGAAAATCCCGCATACGAGTGTCTCCCCAGTCGAATATTATAAATAGAGCCATTAATGTTAATGGTGAGATCCATCAAATAATTGATGGATCTCAGTTAATTAATTCTACTATCTTGTCTCGTTAGTACCAATATACCTATTTATTTAAAAGTCTTTAGGAACTCATTAAATTCTTCAGTATTTTTAAATAGAATAATTTCAACTCCTTGATTTCTGAGGTGATTTACAAACAAAGAATCAAGTCTTTTTACTGCTTCAAAAAGGTGAGATAGATCCCGGGCATCAAGGATTGCGATTAAATCAGGAAAACCTAATTTCTTGTAAACATTTTGATAATCTAAACTTGAGTCTAATGAGGTGGGCCAATGTCCTTTTTCAGCGAAATAAAGAAACCGGGATATTTCACTTTGCACACCGATAGCCCAAAAGTAGGCAGAGTTGTAGTCGTTCATTTCACTAGCCGTTAGAACTTTATCCAATATGCCTTTTATCTCTTCATAAAAACCTTTCATTCGAACAGGGTAGGATGGTCCATCGGAATATGCTTCTTTTTGTTGCAATAGTAAATCAACCGTGTTTTTTGTTAGCTGTTCACATGCTACGCGGATTTCGACGCACGAAGAAGATCGCGTAATTTTTTCCATCAGTTGTTCAAGATTTTCAGGTTTTAATGGAAAATTCATGATTTGTTCCGTGTTTTTGCCCCACCCTTTTGTAAAGTATGTTCGATTAATCAAAGAGATACTATAAAGAACATTTATCAGTATCTCTTGGGCTTCATGACGGTAGATGGTAATATCCATTGAATCTCCGAACTGACTCATGTTATATAAATGAATATACGCATCGCGCAATTGCGATTCAGCTTTATTTATCAACTCCATTCCTTGATGAGTCATATCGGTGATCTTTTGGCGTAGCTTGAAAAAGCGATTTCGGTCGCCTTCAGAACGAACATATAATAATTTGCAATCAGCTATGATTGATACATTAAGTTCTTCGAATGCAGCTATTCTTTCCGCTCGCTCCCAACTAATGGGCCAAAAATCAAAGCTAATATTATTCACCACGAACTGAATACTTTGGCGGAAACCAGCAGTCGTCGCAGGAATGAAGAAAAAGTCCAAATCAGAACGAATAGTTGCCGTTCCCTGTGCGCGCGATCCGTAATAACCGATAAGGGCAATGTCGTCTGGACATTTAGATTTGATATGATTTACCAAAGAGTCCGCAACCTCAAATACATTAAACAAAATAATTCCTCCTTCGCTTCAAGCGATTCTTTTAGAAAACGCTAAAAAGCCACCTTCCGATTGTCATGGGATAGGAGGCAGGCACGAACAAAGAGATTCACTGCTTTACAAAAAAGCAATACTCTTTTTGCTAATACAAAAAAGTGGCCACACTAATCCTACCCAGAAAATTCGTTAACTGACTTTTCCATTGCAGATAGAATTAGTTTATCATTGGCTTTTGGTCACCCTTTCAAAGATTATTACTGAAACTGTATCATATTATTTTACAATTCTCAACATTTTTTGTTATAAGTTAAATAAGAATACTGCCCCGTTAGAGCTTAATAACTCCAACAAAAAAAGAGTTAATCCTTCTTTGATTAACACCTGATAATTCATTAAGACATTGCTAATTATTACCGAGAATACATTGAAAACGTTCAACTCCAGGATACTTTTCACCTAAACTTGTTATTGTGAATCCATATTTTTTATAAAAGTATACAGCCCTTTATCAGTTTCCGCCAATATGGAAGCAAATGAATATTTTTCCAATATAAAATTAATCATTTTACTTCCTATATTTTCTTTTCTATGACTTGGCATTACTGCAATATGCTTTATCTCACAACGCTTGTTAACTAAAAATTTAATTCCAATACAACCTACAATCTCACCATCAACTTTATAGGCATATAGTTTTCTAGTTGGCAATTCCATATATGCTTTATATTCTTTTTTAATATTTTTTTCTGAGGTGGCAAAGGATAAAAGGTCCCACACATTAGGGTGAATTTCTATTGATTTTAATTCTTCCAAAGAAACACCACCTTATTGAATAATAAGTTCAGAATTTAAGATTGATTGCAATTTTTTATTTCTCCAAAAGTAATTTTCATACTAGGAGCGTATACTAAAGAGGAATCAATGTTAAATACTTTTGAAAACAGTAGCTCAGCTTCATACTGAGCCTGTGCATCCTCCAAAGTGACCCCACTGTTTTTTAAACCTTCAATAAACGCTTCTTTATTTGATGGTTTTTCCCCTAAACCTTCCTCTTTTAAAGAAAAATACAACTTTTGCTTATCTATTTGATCCATATAGGGATTGAGGAAATTTACCTTGTCACTAATTCTGCACTCAATGTTCTTCACACCCAATTCTGCTAGATATAATGGTATTTTAGCCCCTATATTTCCATCTTTTCCATTCTTTTTTTCATCATTTTCAAATAGATTTTGAAGAATGCCAAGTTTCATAATATGTGTTTGGTCATACCCATCAATGCAGTATGATGACATATTTGAAATCCAGTGAGGTTCAAAACAAATTATTTTTCCATTGTTTACAATAGAACTGATCATTTTTTGAAGCATTCTTTTGGGGTCTGACATATGTAAAAGAAAAGCGTGGCAAACTGCAATATCATACTTACACTCTAATTCTATCTCGTTTGCGTCAGTTTCAAAGAATTCAGCTTCATATTTGAGATTTTGAAAAAGCTCTATCCCCTTATTAATAAGTTGTTGTCCTTTATCTACTCCTGTATATTTCGACCCAGTTGGTAATAGGGGTAATAACTTAAGCCCTAAATATCCAAATCCGCAACCAAAATCGATAATATGGATAGGTTTAGATAGCTTCCAAACGTATTTCACTAAAAACTCTAAATAGTCATCATTATAATATAAATCTCTCGTTCTTTTGAGGTATTCCAGCTTGGTATCCCAATAATACTCTTCCAATTAATGTCCTCCTTTTCCTAAAGGTTTTTAATAAGATAAAGAGATTTCCCTGTTCTTATTGAACAAAACTACTACTTCAGTTCACTTTAGAGCTTACACCTATAATAACTTTAAATTTTTTTCGCTTTTTTTAATCCGCTTAAATCCTTCCTTCAAATCAAATATTAAAACAGTTTCACCAATCCAAATCCTTAAATACAAAGAGTGAAAATTAATTGGTCCTACTATTCCTTTCTCGTCATAATCCATTCCATCTTCTAACTCTGTTTCTGTCCTAACCAACCAAGTGTTGCGTATTCCAAATTCGATAAACTTCAAAAACAACACCCCCTTAAACTAATTACTCTTCTTATATTCTTTAAGAGGTCTTTGAATTCTTTTCTAAACTAAACTCCCTTTCTTCAATAAGGAAAAAGCCATTATTGCAGCAACTTGCCAGTTGGATAAAGAAGATTCATATCTTATAATAGCGTCTCAGCAAGTTTTATATTTTCCTTTAAATATGTGGGTAATCCATTGTGGGATAATATCTCTTGTGTTGTCATCCATATGACATCATCAACTTCTTCCGTGCTTTTAGCAAAAGGCTCACCCGATTTATGATGACATATAAAAACTATGTCAATAACATTAAGCCCTGAATCAGTAACAAAAGATGAACTATTTACATATCTAAGATCTGTTACTTCGATTCCCACTTCTTCAAATATTTCTCTTTGCAAAGTTCTTTCTAAAATATCCGAAGAATTTCCTTCAATTTCACACTTCCCACCAACAAGAGAAAGAGAACCGCCTGCGTGTTCCTCTTTTTCACTTCTAAGGATTAAAAGCCATTTGTTATTTCGATGAATTGCACCTTCTACATTTACAATGAACATTAAATGCCCCTCCGACATATATTTATAAGCATTCTTTATAGTTTAGATTTTTTCTAAGTCTCTCTTCAACAAAAAAGAGCGATTTGGATAGGCTACACTAAGTTAGACAATAAAAATAAAGGCGAGTAGAATAATAAACAACTAGTGAGGAGAATCTACAATGCCTAAAAAAGACGTACCTTTTCAACGGAGTTTAAAAAACAAGTGGTGGCTTTATATGAAAGTGGAAAAAGCCGTCAATCCATTGTAAGCGAATATGAATTAACCCCTTCTGCATTAGACAGATGGATTGCTCAATTTCAACAGTCTGGATCTTTTCAAGAGAAAGATAATCGAAGCCCAGAAGAACAAGAATTGATTGATTTAAGAAAGAGAAATAAGCAGCTAGAAATGGAAGTCGATATTTTAAAGCAAGCCGCGCTGATCATGGGACGAAAATAGAAGTGATAGAAAGAAATCTTCACAAATTATCTTTTTGTAGATGGTACATGGGACCAAGCATTAAGCTTGAGTCAAACTGTTCATCTTTGATCATATTAAGTTCTCTGGCATCTGCTACATAAAACCCTTCAAATTGTTCTTCTTAATTAAGTTCCTCTGCTTTATCCCTAGCAATTTCAACTAATCTTGGCGTTAAATCCGTTAATGTTACCTTATAGCCATCTTTAGCAAGTTCCATTGAATATTTTCCTGGTCCAGCTCCATTGTCAAGGATATTCCCTGTTTAAGGCATATATTTCTTTATATAGTGCCAATTTACTTGGAATTCAATTGGTTCACGTTCAAGCCTTCCCCATTCATCAAATTGATTATAATAGTTAACTATCTCACTCATAATTTTCACCTAATTCCTTTTTACCTAATTTAATTCGGTAAAAAGGCTTTATGTCCTTCTTTTACCAAACTGACCCGTTCGTAGTGAAAAAGCATTCTTGATTATTACGGAAATTCCCCGGTTACTTTAATAATCGTTTGCCTAGAATATATTACAAATTGTTCATTTGATTTAATAAGTAATCAAGCCAATCATTTTGAGGAGAAACAATCTGTGGTAAGTTGTCTAATGGAGACCAATATAATTTAAAGGTGTGGTTATCTGTCTTTATTTCCCATTTATCAAGCTGACTGTTTGATTGATGATGATAAAATTGTCTTGTTACTTTTGATGCTAAATTCAATTTTTTAGTCCAGCCGGTTATCTGATATGTTATGTAATTGGGTTCTGGATGTTTATCTCCTTCTTTATAAGAGATTTGCACAAATTCCCCTTGGCTTCGTTCGTGAAAAACAGTAATACCTCTTCTTATTTCTGCCCATTGGAAACTTGTCATATCTGGTCTTGAATATAATTTTGCCTTTTCATAAATGATGTATTTCCCTACCAAATTTTGTTCTTGCTTTCCAATGCTGTTACATGAAACAAATTCTTTAAGACCAGTTTCTTCAATAGCTTCTCTAATAGCAGCTTGATAAAAGTCCTCATTTATTTCGACTGTACCTGCTGGTACTTGAATACCTGCATTTGGGTGCTTAATCAAAAGAAGTTCTAGATTTTCATCTTTTTTTCTAGTAATAAAGCATGTAACCTTTCCTAATACGTTTTCCATAGTACCCTCCAGGAAATAATTAGTTGAACTCTCTTGTACTAGCCCTTAAATAAGACCAATTAAGAAAATTGACATTAACGTGAAACATTTAAAAAGAGAGTTTTATTTATACCGGAAAAACTTATCATAATCATCAATTTGATCTGGACTTATTCCGGTTTTATTAATCGCTTCCCGTTGAAATGAATTATTGCAACTTTTACATATATAGTATTTATTTTCCCCTTTTTTGATTTTATAATATTGTGAATCAGAGTGATTAATTGTATATTTATTTTTGCAGAACAAACACGTAGTATCCAACATATTTTCACACTTCCTATGTTTTTTTATTAATAGTAATTATTTTTCATAAACCCATTATTCAAAAGTAGAATGGATTAGCTTAATATTGGATAACTTTGGATCAAGGGAATGCCAATTGTTAGCTCCCAACTTTTTACAGGCTCTCACACTGTTATGGGAAAATTTTTTTAAAACTCTACTCCTTTTGAATTCACTTTTAAATTTTTTGATATGCTGCTATGTTAGGTTCACCTATAAGATTTATTAATTTTAACGTCTACCTAAATTCAGATTTCAAACGAAGCTATTTCATTCTTCAACAAACGCCCTTCCGATAGTTCAAAAATTATTTTGTTATCCAGTTGTGAATTTCATTAGCTACTTTATGAGGGTCGTCCCAATGAACCAAATGATTAGTTTTTATCATTGAAACAATTGTGACATCTTTTATGTTCTGTTTTAATCTGGTTATTCCAGCCTTTCTAGCGTTAATTAATTCTTTTGGAAGAGTCGCGTGGATTAGGATCAATGATGATTTTATGTAAGGATATGCTGTTGTAAAACTTTCTTTAAAAAAGGCTTTAATAATGGATAGAACAGTAAACTTTGAACTAATTAGTTCATATTTTTCATCTTTAATAAAAAGTGTCGAAACCATTTCTTCTATTTTTTTATTCCAATGATTTGTGTATTGTTGATACTCTTTTATAATATCTGCCCAATTGTCGAAAACCGAGGAATGATTCATATAATAGTTCCAACCATCATATACTTTTGAAAAGGTCATATCCTCTTGGAAATCAGGAAATGTATAACCACCGTCAAGTAAAATAACCCCTTTAATTTTTTCAGGATACTTTTTAGCATAATGTAATGCAATATCTGCCCCCCAAGAATGACCTAAAATGTAGAAAGGTTCTTTTAATACTTGTTGAAATACATTGTCATACCATTGTGCAATGTTTGAAAAGAGATAGTCGTCTTCATTTACAAAAGAAGATGTCCTTCCGTGGCCTGGATTATCAAAAGATAGTACATGATAATTATCTTCTAGATATTCAGCCAACTCAAAAAAGGCTGCACCACTATTTCCAAGTCCGTGTAAACAGACTATTATTGGTTTGTTATTTTTTCCCCATTCATAAAAATGAACACTAAACTCTTCGTTACCAAGATCATAATCCTTCATAATACACTCCCTGTTTTGAAATTATTATACTTGTTTATTTCTTTAAACCATTACAATATTCCTTCTTTCGCTATACCGCCTTGTTAGACCTGTAACTTAAACAAAAAAGCGTTAATCCTTCTCCGATTAACACCCCCTTTTGTTTAAGATCATTTGTCTTAGTTTTTATTTATCTCAAGCAAGTCATTTTCCGTAAGTTTTTTTGTGATATTATCTAATTCTTCCGATGGAAACCAATCAATTCCATCACTCCCACCACCATATTTGATAGTATGGGTTATTGAATTGGAAGCCATGTAAATATTGTGATGAACAAATGGGGTTACACTTACGCTTTCCCCTTCCTGTAGAAAGCGAAAATCAATTTCTCCATTCAAACCAATCTCTGCATAAACAATCCAACCTGTCTGAACAACATAAAACTCAGAAACAGCTTTGTGATAATGGCTATTTTGCCATGCACCAATTGCTGAGCCAACCGTACGACAATATGAACTGCCATCAGAACTAACTAACCTAAATCGTTTTTCACCATTATTCATAATTTCAAAATTAACATCTATTCCAGATAAACGAGCTTCTTCCAAACTAATTTTTTTTGGATTATAAGACATATTTTCCCCCCTAATTTTTCATTACACTAGTAACTCTCGACTTTATGAATAATTATTCCTGTTTGTTCAACTAAATTGTTCCGTTAGTACAATAATTTCAACAAAGGGCATTGCTACATCTTTGATAATCGAAAAAATAAATTAAGGACCGAGATTTGTTCCTTAATTCATCTTATTAAACTAAAGCCTGTTGCCCTAATAATTAGCTACGAAAGAGCTATCTAAATTCCACAATTTATCTCCCAAATTTTCTATTAGTTCATTTGCTCTTTTTTCAATCTTATCTGGAAGATTATCTTTATTGAAATACTTAAGGTTAAAACTCTCCCCATCATTCATTTCTAATGTTCCGCTTACATTTTTCGCACGAAATAAGTTAATTACACTATATGTTTCATCTCCATTTGGATACTTGAAATAATAACGTGGACCAGAAAAAACACCTATTAGCTCAAACTGGTTCGCTACAAGACCTGTTTCTTCTTTCAGTTCTCGAGAAGCAACTTCTTCTAAAGTCTCACTTAGTTCCATTGAACCGCCAGGTAAACCCCAATCTAATGTATCAGAACGATGTTGAAAAAGGATTTCCCTTTTCTCATTTATGACAAGTATCGTTGCCCCTACACTTATAATTGCTCTACTACCGATGATCTTTCGTATTTCAGAGATGTACCCCACTTTTCCCCCTCCTAGTTATCCAGTGTGTATATCTTTAGGTTAATATGTCCAAGGACATTAGTCTTTGGACAAATACGACAAGAAAGTTTGTACAAACAATAACTTTAAAATCAACTTTCATTTCGTATTGTTCAGTAACTAGAAATAATCTACTTAGATATATATGTTTCGTGTTTTAATTGGAACTCGGGCTTGGTTACATACTCCTTGTAATTTATTTCTCCATTAAAATCCAAATAAGCCTGATAGCGAGTTCGGATAGCTGGATGTTCTATGAAATCCAGAACTTTGTCTTTCGCCACCCAACGACTTTCGGTTGTTTCCTCAGAAACAGCTAACTCCCCACCAACAGGTTTACATACAAAATCGAAGATAACTTGCGTTGGAACATCAGTCACACCATCATACCATTTAAAAATCCCTGTATTCGAATAGATACCAACTAAGTAGCTAACCTTAGTGTCAATTCCGCTTTCCTCTTTGACTTCACGCACCAAAGCATCCATCAGGTTTTCTCCAACTTCCACTTGTCCACCTGGATAAACCCAACCACCATCACGAGTTTTTACTAAAAGAATATTTCCTTCACCATCTTCTACAAAGCCACCTGCGGCAACGATATGCGTTGGAAATGACAAGTTTTTGACCTCCTTATGCTGCAAATTTATATATTTATTAAACTATCTTCTAATATTTGATAGATTTTGCCTATTCAAGTAAACTGCTATTTTACTTCAGGGACTAATCCTGCTTGAACCATCCTTGTTATCTTAAATAATCGTATCTCATAAAATCCGAATGTGATCATGAGGTGGACTATACGATGTCGGCAACTACTTGGGATTTTAACTCTAAAACTTTCCAAATATCCACTACCAAAGATTCTGATATACTATCACGATTGAATTCATTTACATTTATGATCCTTGCTTCTTCCAAATATTTAATTTTGTCTATTTCAGGATGACTGTCTAAAGGAATTGTCCCAAGAACTATCTTCTTTTTATTGGAAACAGTTTCCTGAACTATTTCTTTAAAGGAATTAGATAGCATCTGCATGAATCCAATTTCATCAATTACAATTATTTTTTTGGAAGACAAGGCGTCTTGTAATACTTTAATAGCAAAATTTTCGAACTTTTCTATATCAATTCCGTACCTTCCAATTCGAGTTTTGCTAGGACTCTCCACATTTGCTATTTCTAGACTTTCCCCATTAATGGACACACATCTGAAACCTACTCGATCATTTGAATCGGTTATTTCTTCCGTATAGAATCCACCGCAAATATCTGTTCCAATATCATTAATGAGATTTTTTATCATGGTTGACTTGCCTATTCTAGGCTTTCCTGTAAGTAAAAAAACATTTTTAGTATTCCTATGTCCGTCTATCCTTGACAACAACTTGTAATTGGGAGGATTCAAATTCCATGTCTCGTATGGAACGGGGTTTACTGCATTTAGTGCATCGAGCGTGCGTGATTTTACATTGGGTCGTTTTATATATTCATCAATATTAGTATTATCCAAGTCTATATATTTAGCCTCTAGGATCTCTTCAGGTTGAATTCTTATTTCACCACTAACATATTCCGCATTAAAAACCACAGACAAAATATGAATCTTTTCATTGTAGTAAACTCCTGTTATTCCTAAGGGGCGAATAACAACCCCTGTTTCTTCAAGAAACTCTCGACATACAGCAATATCTAATGGCTCGCCAGTTTCAACAAATCCTCCTGGCATTTCCCAACTGTCAGATCTGAAATGTGTACGAACCATTAAGCAATGTCCACTCTCATTCTTAACAAGTGCTGAAACGGCAATTAAATGTTTTGACTGTTCATTCATCTTTTAACCCCACCAATTCAATTTATTGTCCAATTCGATGTCTTTACCAACTAAACAATTCATTGTAGATAAATAACTATAGCCAATACTTACTATAATTCTTTTTTATATTTCAAAACCCTTTTTCTTGTTCGAGAATCCCCTTAACGAATAAGAAATTAAACTAAAAATGTAATATATTATTTTAATTAAAATTAACCAATCGCTCCCTTATTATTATTAAAGACCGTGGCAAAATACTGCATGATCATAAATGCTGTCCCCGATACTTTTTTATTGAGTTCGTCCAATTTACCGTTGACCGACCTCCTATGGGCATTTCTCGTTATGGTGCTCTGTCTGCCCCACTACTAAAATCTTTAAAAGCAATTAAAAGCGCATTAAAAGCGCTTCTCGTAAATCACATCGTCATTTGCATCCCATTCAACATCATAGAATTATTGGGATCTAGTACCCAAATTTACGAATTCATCTGATTTTAGTTTTCGGACTGGTTTTATTTTTTTCGATCTAACTCAGCCGGTTAATACAGCTATTCTAGTATAGATTTTTCTTATTGCTTTTTTGCGTGTCAACCTTTAGCAAAACACAAATCATAAAGATGTCATTGAGTTAATTGAGCATCGATCTATTAATTGGCATCTTAATGACATTATCGTGAATTGTTTGATGAAAAGAGTATTTAATTAAGTTATATATATGAAACTTGAGCGCCTAATTTTTGTAGCTTTTCTAATAGACCTCCATGGCCACGGTGTACATGCTCCATTCCGTGTATGAAGGATGTTCCCTGTGCATTCAGAGCTGCACATATAAGACTGGTAGTTGCACGTAAATCTTTTCCATAAAGGGTATTAGCTTTTAACGTTTTACCACCTAAAACCTGAATGGACCTTCCATCAATGTGGACTTCTGCTCCGAGCTTTTTTAATTCAGATACATGATTAAATCTATCATTATATACTACATCGGTAATCATCGAGATTCCTTTACACTTTGTTGCCAAACTAGTAATAAGAGGTTGTAAATCACTCGGAATATCGGGAAACGGACCTGTAATTGTTTGAAAAGGTAGTAATCGGTCTGATTTTTCTAATCGCAGACAGTTTTGATTATAAAAAGATATCTTCATACCAATATTACGGCATAAGGTAAGGAGCTTTTCATGATGGATAGGAATAACACCTTTAATTGTTCCCGTTCCACCCGTTAAACCCAATGCGATAAGTAATGTCCCTGCTTCAATCCTATCTGGAATAGTTTGGGCTGTAACGCCCTTTAACTCTCGTACTCCATTTATAATTATTGTACTTGTTCCATCCCCTTGAATTTTTGCCCCCATTCTTTTTAACATATTCAAAAACCCTAAAATTTCTGGTTCAATAGGCGTATTTTCTATAATCGTCTCTCCATCTGCTAACACAGCTGCAAGAACCGCTGTTACTGTAGCACCTATGCTTGGGTTTGGGAAAATAATGTGTCCACCTTTTAATGGCAATCGCTTAGCTTTTGCATGGACAAAACCATCAGTTTGTTTAACTTCCACACCTAAGGCTTTAAGTGCCTGGATGTGAAAATCAATTGGTCTATTTCCTCCTATTTTATCCCCTCCTGGCAAAGCAATTTTAGCTTCCCCTAGACTTGTGACAAGTGCTCCTAGGAAAACAATAGATTGACGAAGCTTAGGTGCAAATAAATTTGAAACATAACCTGCAGCAATACCATTTCCTTCAATGCGTAGTGTGGTACCATCTCGTTGATATTTAACTCCTATCTCATCCATAATACCTATCATGGCATCCACATCTGAAATAGCTGGTACATTTTCAAGAGTAGTTTGCCCCTCTTTTGTTAAGCAAGCAGCTGCAATCATTGGAAGGACTGCATTTTTTGACCCATCAACACTTACTTCTCCTTCTAGTTGGATTCCTCCATCTATACGGATTTTATTTGTCTTTAGAAGATTTTCTAAATTTATATCCACTTTTGGCACCCCTTATCTTTTTAAATAACTTTGAAATTCACAAAGTAACTGTAACGCGTATATTTTACGAACCCAGTCCTCCTAGTAATTAAACGGGGTTTGTTTTCCAAGTTTCATAAGAAATTCTATTAGTGGTCATGATTGCATCTAATGCACGACAGTTTATAGAGGGCCTTGTAATATATTGAGAAAGATTTTAGTATATAAAAAAAGCTAGCCATAATCACAGCTAGACCTCTAATATTCAAAGATAAATCAATTAGTTCGTAATTCTTATATTAGAATTTATTGGTGAATCTTTAATTAACTGATAATCACCGAGCAATTCTTTTAAATCTTGCGTTTTTCTATCCAAGTGAAGTCCTTTTATTCCAACTAGTTCAGCGCCTTCAATATTTTCCATTTTATCATCGATAAAAACACTCTCTTCTTTTTGTGCTTTTGTTTTATTTAAAGCGATATTATAAATGGCTTCACCTGGTTTTTCTCCTTTTACAAATGCTGAGAGAATGATAGCATCAAAATATTTACGAATTCCTAATCTATCAAATATCCAGTCCATACTTGGCATAGCATTTGATATAACCGCCAATATGTACTTATTTTTTAATTCCTCAAGTACACCTTTTACTTCTGGAAAAATCTCACAATGACTGGCAAAATGAGTTGTATATAACAATTCATTTGTCAGCTCAATTTCTCCAAGTTCTTCTGCAATGGTTCCATAATAACTCTTAAAGTATTGTTCTTCTTCATTCCAATTTGTGATAAAAGGTAGAGGAACTTGTTTAGCCTTTAAAATAGCCGAATCGATTTTAGATTTTTGATAACCTCTTTCCATCAAAATATATCTTATTCTGTCATCTCCTTTAAAGGCAGTATCAAAAAGAACACCACCAGCATCAAAGAAAATTACTTTCACATCATTTGTTTGATTCATATTAACCTCCAAATAGATCCTTTTATATTGTTATATTCTGATACTTTGATGAAATTCCTTATTGAACAAAGCAGCTCCCCTTTTGTTCAATAAGAAAAACCTAATTGTTGATACATTTCGGTAAATCTTTTTATAAACATCTTATCTTTGTAAATTAAGATACTTTCTAATATATCTATTTCAATCCACTTCTGGCAGAGAAGGTTTTTTAATTAAATATAGAATATGGACATATATTTATTTTGGAGGTGAAGGTGATTGTCTAATTATGACCAGTGGACCAAACAATACAACGATGTTGTTAATAGTAATGTAGAGAAAAAAACAGGAATAATTGAAACTTCTTATCAATTCGTTTTAGAACAACTATATGAATTTGCTGATCCCTCAAAAATGAAAATTTGTGATATTGGTTGCGGTCAAGGAGAACTTAGTTTCCGATTAAGCAAACTTGGAGCAAAGGTTACTGGAATCGATGTTAGTGAAAAATTATTAGATTGGCGCGTAATAAATCATCAACAATAGAGTGGATATGTGGTGACGCTATGAAACTTAAACAAATATCCGATAATTCCTTTGATGTAGTAGTTTCAAATCTAATGTTGATGGATGTCCCTGATTTTCAATCTGTATTTAAATCGGCATATCGTGTGTTAGTTCCTGGAGGAATCTTTGTCTACGTAATCATGCATCCGTGTTTTCAATCGCCATTTAGCTATGCACTTGAAGATGGCTCAAGAAATGTTTCATCTTATTCTTCTCAACATTGGAAATCAAAAGGTTCAGGTACACTTCGATCAACTTTAGGAGCTTATCATCGCCCGATATCGCAATATATAAATAAATTATTAGATATTGGATTTTCTATTATTCATATGGACGAACCACTGACAATAGGTGCAAATTCATCATTACCATCATTGTATGGAGTTGTTGCAAAAAAAAGCTAAAACGATATATTACTTCTGCAAGCAAAATACCATAACTGCGTTTTTCAGCAACTTGGTTGTAAAATGTAAAAATAAGTCTATATCTTTTTTAAAAATTAGCAATAGCATACAATTGTTGAATCTCAAATTTTTAAAACAGACTTTCATAAATGTTATTTGTTGTTCAACCAAGGGAGAAGTTCTTCGTGTTTATAGATATTTTTAGTCTCTGAAATAATTTGAGAAAGAAGAACATCAATTGAACCCGTTAATGAGTTTAGAGTTTGTAGGACAGATCCATTCTCAAATTGATCCAATTCCCCAGGTAACTCATCTAGATCTAAAATAAAGAAGTCTCCATTTGGAAGAATCATAATATCAAAAATCAAATCCTCAAAGGATACCAACTTGTCGGTCATATATGTATTTTTTACAATATTAAAATAGGAACCTATATACTTCCCTTTATTATCTCTCCAGATGTATAAATTATATGGACGATCTTTCCAGTAATATGCGATTTTGTAACTACCTCTAGGAATAGTTAATTTTGTCTGGTTTGCTATTATAGTAAAGGATTCTTGAATGATATGGAAAAGTACTACATTTTGATTATGTACGCCTAACAACTCCAGCTGCTTTCTATTACAATGGAATCATATCGTATTTTTCTTTCAATTATTATATCTCCACGTTTATTAGGTGGGATACGAATATTCATCACTGTTTTGGCTTCTCCTTCCTATCTAATCTTCCTTCCCAAAACAATTGTCTTTATTAATTTTTACATCACTGATAAATCAATATTTTATTCTATTAAACGACCCGATTGCTGAAGATCATTTTTATAGAACAGACATGACAATGAGATAGTTATAGGTTAACCCTCAGCGCTGATTGTATCCGACGTATAATCAGCGCTTTCTTCTTTATTTAACATTAACTCAGCATACGCTTAACGTGTGCCACTATATTTTCTGATGTAAATCCATATTCCTTGATGACCGCATCACCCTTACCTGATGCGCCGAATTTATTGATACCGAGAATGGTGCCTTTATCACCGACATAGCGCTCCCATCCTAACGGATAGGCCATTTCGACTGCAAGACGTGCTTTGACATCAGGTAGGATGACCGAATCTTTGTACGATTGTGGTTGCTGCTCAAACAACTCCCAACTTGGCATGCTGATGACGCGGGTGGCAATACTTTCTTCTGCCAGTTTCTTCTTAGCTTCAATGGCCAATTGCACTTCCGACCCGGTGGCTATCAGCTGTACCTGCGGCTGACCGTTTGCGGCATCGGATAGTACATACGCTCCTTTTCGGACGCCTTCACCCGATTTTTCAGCAGTGCCTTCAAGTATCGGTATGTTTTGGCGGGTTAACACCAGCGCTACGGGGCCCCCCTGCTGCTCAACCGCATAACGCCATGCTTCCGAAGTTTCGTTCGCATCAGCCGGACGAATTGTGGTGACTCCTGGAATAATCCGCAAGGCAGGCAATTGTTCAATCGGCTCATGAGTCGGTCCGTCTTCCCCGATTCCGATGCTGTCATGTGTTAGCACGTAAACGACCGGTACCTTCATGATTGCCGCGAGACGTATCGAAGCTCGCAAATAATCAGAGAAAACGAAGAACGTTCCTCCATACGAACGTAAGCCACCATGCAGCATCATGCCGTTTATAGCGCAGCCCATCGCGAATTCCCTAACGCCAAAATAAATGTTGCGGCCACTATAATCTTTATCATCGAATTTCTCAAATCCGTCCATATGCGTCAAAGTCGAGCCCTCCAGGTCGGCTGAACCCCCGAATAGGAATGGCAGCTTTTTAGCAATGGCATTTAATGCTTTGCCGGAAGCCAAACGGGTAGCAATCGCCCTGTCAGTTGGAGCGTACTTAGGAATATCCGTATCCCATCCTTGAGGCAATTCACCTTTCTTCGCTTGCTCGAATTGAAGACCCAATTCGGGATATTTACTCTTGTACGCAGCCAACTGCTCGTTCCATTGTTGTTCTTGCTTTCCTCCTTGCTCCTTCACAGAAGCAAAGTGCGCCTTTACTTCTTCCGGCACCCAGAAATGCTTATCTTCCGGCCATCCGTAGGCTTGTTTGGTCAGCTTGGTTTCGTTTTCTCCTAGCGGTGATCCGTGAGAGGCGCTAGCAGCAACCAGACCGGATTTGTTTGGGCTGCCGTAACCAATAATCGATTTCACTTCAATTAAAGTCGGGCGTGTTTGTTCTTTCTTCGCTTGTTCCAATGCGCTTTGAATTGCTGCAATATCGTTGCCATCCTTAACAAGCACCGTATGCCATCCGAAGGATTCATAGCGGTCTCTTACTTTCTCAGAGAATGATAGACTTAGTTCACCGTCAAGTGAAATATCATTGGAATCGTACAATACAATTAGCTTGCCTAGCTTTAAATGCCCTGCTAGCGAAGCAGCCTCATACGAAACACCTTCCATCATGTCGCCGTCGCCGCAGAGTGCAAAAGTATAATGATCTACCAGCGTAATATCGTCTTTGTTATAGGTTGCGGCAAGATGCGCTTCAGCCATGGCCATGCCGACGGCCATACCGATCCCTTGACCGAGAGGGCCGGTAGTTGCCTCAACGCCAACAGTATGGCCAAATTCCGGATGGCCCGGTGTTTTACTGCCCAATTGACGGAATTCCTTTAAATCATCCAATGTTAAACCGTATCCGCACAGGTGTAACAGACTGTACAACAACATGGAGCCATGTCCGGCCGACAACACAAAACGGTCCCGGTCAAACCATAAAGGATTTGAAGGGCTGTGCTTCATAACTTTAGTCCAAAGCACGTAACCCATGGGAGCTGCCCCCATCGGCATTCCCGGATGGCCTGCATTTACATTTTCAACAGCGTCAATGGTCAGTGTACGAATTGTATTAATTGCTAAATTCTCAATCGTTTTATTAACTAAGGGCACGATCAGTATTCCTCCTTTAGTTCCTGTTTCTCATACACGCATCCATGCTTACCTTTTCAAATCAACGGAAAATGCGTTGATGATGAAAAATTTCATGGTTGTGAAACGGTGTTTTTTCAATTTTAATCCATTATAATAACGCTATATCTATTGAACAAATAAATATTTTATATATTAGATATAGATGGAGGTTATGTATGGTTGCGAATTTGGAGTTATACCGTGTGTTTTATTGGACGGCAAGGGAACAAAATCTTTCTCGTGCTGCAGAGCGGCTTTATATTACTCAACCGAGTGTCAGCTATGCAATAAAACAGTTGGAAGAGCAACTTTCAATAAAACTGTTTCATCGAGAAGCAAGGGGGGTTAGGCTGACTGATGAAGGAACAGTGTTGTTTAGGAGTGTTGAACAAGCTTTCAATTTTCTCGATTCAGCTGAACGCCATATGGCCGACATCAACGGCCTTGTTCGAGGTGAATTGCGTATCGGCAGCAGCGATTCATTATGTAAATATTATCTGTTACCACATTTAGGAACGTTCTTTTCCGATTATCCCGGAATACGCCTTGACTTGATACATGGGACAACTTCCGAAATCATCAGGTACGTCAAAGAAGGAAGGATTGATTTCGGTATTGTAAGACTTCCAGTCGATGATAATCAGCTCGTAGTTCGGGAAGCAACGACGGTGCAGGACTGCTTTGTCGCTGGTCCAAGGTACAGCCATTTGGCGGAAAAGGCCTTGCATTTATCCGAACTCATTAAGCATCCAATCATTTTATTCACAAAAAAGAGCAGTTCCCGCCAATTTATAGAAAATTTTGTTGCAGAAGAAGGACTCGAAATAATTCCTGAAATTGAATTGGCTAGTGTTGATTTGCTGATTGAGTTTGCCAAAGTAGGTCTTGGAATATCCTTTGTCACAAAACAGTTTGTGACAAAGGAGCTTGATAACGGAGCGTTGGTGGAGTTAAAACTAGTCGAGCAAATTCCCTCGCGCAAAATAGGTATTGTTTATCTTCGTCAACATCAGCTTTCGAAAGCAAGTAGTACTTTTATCCATCAATATTTAGACGTGCTATAAGAAGAATTTAGAAGTGTATAAAAGTGAAGAGAAGATTTTTGTTTTTGGTGGGGTAGAAATTTAAAAAGTTCTTCTACCATATGTAAAAAAATTCTCGCAGAATTTAAAAGTTTCCGGTCTTTCCTAATATAGTTTAACGAGGACCGATACTTCTTTATTCTAGGGATAAATTGATAAAAAAAATTAATACACTTATTATTATTACATTTATGAACGGGTAGCCTCCTAAACAAAATTTCTAAAATGTTTGCAGTAGCCCTTCTAGAATTTTTCAGTTGTACCTCTATTTAATTTAGTATCAGGATTCACTTTTTCCCGTTACGAATTAATGAAACAATCGGATGCCTTTAAGAGCATTTCTTCAAAATCTATATTTTAAGTATTTAAATTTTTTACTCCATCCATTATTTTATAAGAAAAATCCATAATTTTGTTTTTTAACAATGTAAAATGGAAATCATATGGATTATCTTCGTATAAGACAAAAGGAAGATATCTTGGTATTTCTTCTCCTAAACCAAAGTTATCTTATAGCAGTAGCTATACCATTAATAGTATTAAAAAATGACACCGGAAATTGCAAGGCAATATTTTCATCTTTAGCAGATGCCAGGTAGTGTTTGGAAAAATAATGCAACATAGTTTCTTCATTAGTTAAGCAAGAGCTATTAGCATTATGAGCAAAATGATGCGCATTAATATTTCCTTTCTTTGCAATAACCGATTCCATACAAGAAGGGCAATAATATTTCTTATCCTTCGATATTCGCTCACTTATATGGACCAATTGACCTTGTAATAAAGCAAACGTTATATTTACTGCCAATAAAGTTTACCTCCCTATCGTGATTCGACGTTACGACATTTTCCCATTCTTTTGAAAATTTTATAGCTCTTGCTCTAATTTCATTCCAACTTAAGAGTGCCATGTTTTTCTCCTATACTATCAATTGTTTGGGGTATTTAAGAAATGAATATTAAACTGAGAGAATAGGTTCGGATAACAGGGTATTTAAAATATATTCAAGATATTTAATATCGGAAGTTTTGTATACTTCCACATAATTATGCCTACTAAGATAATCCGCAATGTCACTTTTTTTAACATATCTTTTACTGTTACTCTGTATATATTTAAAACAGTAATATTCCTCGGTTATTCCATTCACCATTAATTCTTGTAATTCATCAATATTTATGGTTTGTAATTCCTGATTGGAAAGTTCATCACTTTTATTTCTATAGAATTTTTCATTATTAAACTGAGTAAAATTCTCAACTTTGATTTCAATATACCTTATGTCGTCTAAGTCATCGACAAAGACTTCTTGAAATAAAATAGGGTAATTGCATTTATTTAATTCACTGTCTTTCGTTCGTAAAATTCTAGTTTTGATGTAATCTATTAAATTAATATTTTTCTCCTTTATAACATTTTTCGTTTGCAAAGAAATCTGACCGTATTCATTTACCTCCAAACATATCAATTCATATAGGTAAATCAAAAGTTCATCAGTAATTTCTTCAGTTTGTAGTCCATTCAAAAACAATTTCCAATATTTTTTACAGTTCTCTTTATTCGCATATTTTTTTGAATGTAAGGATAAGAGGGCCAATAAAGCTGTACTTCCTACATCACCGGCATTCATTCCTTTTTTAAGATAATCAAAAGTCATCCGCTCATTTTTCTTTGTACCATCACCTTTGTAATAGAGCATTGATAGCCACCGATTGGCATTTTGATTACCATAATTACTTGCTAATTTTAAGGTTTTGAGAGCTTCCTCGTAATCTTGTATCGTTTCACCTATTCCAAGATATTGTGCGATTCCTTGAGATAGCAATTCTTTCCCTTTATATTCCGTAAGTCCATTAGTAGTTCTATCTACAAGATTATCATTTTCTTTAAATTTTAATTCCAATATTAATTGTATAACTGATTCTAGGGAAGAATTGAAAAATTCACGATTATTGTTCAATCTTTCTCCTTTTAATTCTAACGTCTTATGGATTACCGATTCTGCAGTATGGCAATCCTTAAAATACTGTTGAAAAGCTAAAACAAAAGGGGTAGGAACTCCTGTAGAATTAGATAATTCTGTGATACGTGTAAAAGTATCCCGAGTTGTTTTGCCAATCTTAAGTAAGTTTGGCATAGATTCATTCGTTAATACATATATGTAGCCTTCCAATAAACTCACCACTTTAGTAATAAGGTTTTATTCCACGATTTTTTAAGCAATAAGGAAGTTTAAAAGGTGTTATTAAATTTCATTAAAAGTTAATTATTACGTAGTCACTAAGTTCCCGTTCCTTAATCCATCTTTTTAGATTATCTTTATAAACAACATCTGCACAAGGTATAGAACAAGTTCTCTCTGTTGGCATATCAAAATACTGATCGAAAGGACTACTTACTAAATAGTAGCTTTCATCATATTTACTCGATACTTTTTTGTTACAAAGGGAACAACGGAATGACCAATCTCTTTTTGATTTATTGAAAGTATTCTTTTTATAATCTGGTCGATTTACTTTGTAGCAATTTTCATCCACTTTTTCAAACTTTAATGAACTGGAGTACAATTTTGACGCTACAGCATTATACAAAAATTGTTGTTTATTGCTTTCTGTAATAAATTCATCGATACTAGTATTTGAATATGCTTCTTGAAGAAATTCAATATATTCTAATGCTTTTTTTCTATCAAGAATTTCCCCTTGATGATCTACAAACACATAACCTTTTTTAACATTTTTGTTATCATCATCAATTATGTCTATTTCTTCTAATCGGTACAAATGATGATGGGGGTTTCTATATTGTTTCATCTTTTTCCCCTTTATAATTATAAAATTTGACTTTCTTGCGTCTAATATTGTTAGACATCGGTACCATCTTTACTTGTCATTGTTTAAGATAAGTCTTCCGATCTCAAATATTGCAGCAAACTCAACAGATGCAACTTCATCTACTATTGAATTATCTTTAACCTCTGCATTAAAATTCCTCCAATTCCAAATTTTGTTTCTATAAAGTAATTTTACCAAACCCTTGTTCTCATTGTTTATTGTTCTCTAAATTTGAATTTAGTGCCAAATAAAAAAGGAAATCTTTATCCTCCTGTTGTTGTCTTTTTGTTCAAAGACATGAAAGTCTAAACTATTAGGACAAGAAAGTCTAAACCCCCTTCAGTACACTGTTTTTGAGACATGAAAGTCTAAACTAGTGGTATTCTATAATCAAATTTTTCTATGTATTTAATATCTGCCACGTTGAATACCTCCTCGGTATGTTGTCAATAGGTAAATTTCTTAGGATTTTGTACTACTACCTCCAACCACTTAATAAAATGTTCGATTAATAGATGAGAATTGATTCTACTTATGTATATAAACGAAAGGAAAGTTTGTACAAACTTTATAAAGACCTTGAATATCAGTAAATTATAATTTGCTGTATATTTAAGGTCTTTCTTTATTTAGACTGTTCAACTAAAGAAACTCGTGAAATTTTTTCACAATCTAAATTAAGTTAACCGATTATTTAACTGCTTTCCAAATTGTCCATCTATCTTTTTCAACTATGTTATTATCTATTGAAATTGAGTCATCTATATGATTAATTAATAATTTTAATTCTTTATCGTTCAATTCGTGTAAAATACTTCTTCCTGTTCTTTCACTTAAGTCACTTAGCAATTGCTTCTTATTTTCATACACTTTTCTTGTTTCCCATAACTTAACTTCTTCGATTTCTCTGAATCCAACTTCCTTAAGGGTTTCGAGTACAAATTGACTATTGTGACGACGTTTAGTTTCTTTTTCAATTAATCTTGGAAAGAGTTCAAAGAAATATCCTCTTATATGACTATCATTACCTTCCAATAAACAATCATCAGGCGTACGGTCTTGAACAATATAAAATCCGTTGTCCTTTAACAATCTATATGCTTCTTTAAAACAATGTTTTAATTCAACAATATGATGTATCAATGCTCTTTCAAGTAATAAATTAAAACTTTTACTTTCTAAGCCAGTATCAAAAGCGTTTCCGTGTTTAAAAGATATGTTATTATATGCTTTACAATTTTCTCTTGCACCATCAAGAATTGCTTCGGAAAAATCCACACCGGTAACAGAAGCTACTCCCATATCTGATAGGGATTTGGAATAAATTCCTCCACCACATCCAATATCCAAAGCTTTAAAATTACTCTCTATAGGTACAAGGTCTTTAATAGCTTTAATCCACGAGTTGTCAGCGTTCCGAGTTGTATAAGTAATGCGATTTTTCTCACTATGAAAATTAATCCCCACTTAACATCCCTCATTTCAATTTTTACAGTGCATTTCACCAAAATTATTTAATTTCTAAAATCTCCAGGTAAGTTTTTCGTTTACAGTAAGATCAACAATATATAGGCATACTTGATATTTCTAATTTTACCCCAATTGATATTATAAGAAAATTTTAAAATTATTTTTTACAAACATAAGTCGTCTTCCTTATAGATATATCTTCAAAAAAGAACTATTGTTGTTCAACTAAACTCCCTCAATAAACTAATCACAATCTCACGATTACTCTTGAATTCATAAGATTTCATTACCATATCATTAACCAGTATCTACGTAAGATCAGCATTACTCCTCAAGGATAGGGGTTTACCGAAAAAAGTGTATACTAAACTAGCCAATTACAGGAATAAATTGGTAAACATACTTATGATCGCACTTTTGGATGTCCACATGTCTCATGGAGGTCAACCCTCCCATGCCTCACAGAGTCGATGCTCCTACATTCCTTCGTTCAACCTTTCCATGAGGTGGATGTCGGTCATGCTGCCCCACAGGATCTAAGCCCTCACGTTAGTTGCTTTGCCGACTAATCCGTGCTTCCCTTGTAAAAGATAGTGACTAATGAAGTGACTGTGAAACCTTTAATTCGTTGAACTTATGCAACTGTTTGATGCTCCTCAAATGTTGCCATATGAGGGATGTCCTTTAACATCTTGTCTTCTTGAAACGTAAATTGTTTTTTACCTATTGAAAACAGAATTCGAATAAGCTTGTTACACAAGGCAATCAGAGATTGCATTTTCTTTAAAGGATTGTGAGACCGTGTTGTGTAATAGATATGAAGAGCTTTAAAAGCTTTGTTCTTTGCCACCAGTATCATGGCTGCTCGGAATAAGAGGGCCCTCAACTTCTTTCGTCCCCGTTTGGTAATCTTGGTCTGACCTTTGTGCTTTCCGGATGTGTTTTCTTTTAAACTTAAACCCGCTAATTTTACGATTTGGCGTGGATGTTTATAGTCTCTGAGGTCGCCGACCTCTGCAAAAAAACCTGCTACTGTATCTCGACCGATCCCTGACACCTCTAGCATCTGTGTTACACCTGGGATATGTTCTAATAACTGATCTAATTGCTGATCTAATTCTTCGAATTTTAATTGAATAAATTCATACTTCTCTAGTAAAGCTCTCAACTCTAATTTCGCCATAGCTGACCCTTGTCGAATACCAATCGAACGATTGGCTGCTTCTTTAAGTGCTCGTATCTTCTTTAAGCCTATACTGCGTTTTACCACTTGTCTTAAGTAAAGTAAGAGCTCTTCATCCGTATACTTTACAAGTTCATGTGGCAAGGATTCTAACTTTAGAAAATGAATAGCTGCCTTGCCTTCCCAACTTTTGAACACTGTCAAAAATTCAGGAAAGTAACGATCAAGCCAGTTATGAACTTGTCCCTGAACGATTTGTAAGTCAACATTGAGAAGATCGCGGAGTTTTTTTGCCACTCGGAGTTCTGCGTAAATCCCTTGTGGAATTGTTGGTTCGGCGTATCTTCCGTCTTTGACTAACTGTGCGATGACTTTTGCATCTTTCACGTCATTCTTTGTAGGTGAATTATCATCTAATTCTTTACTTCGTTTAACATGTAATGGATTAACAGATACGAACTTAATATTATTCTCTTTTAGAAGATGAGCTAGATTTAACCAGTAGTGACCGGTTGGCTCCATGCCTACAATTACTTGATTTAGCTTAAACCCTTTAACTAGTTGGTTAATCCAATCTAGAAACGAATGAAATCCTGCTTTCGTATTTTCAAAGAAACACGTTTTACCCAGTTCCAATCCTCTAAAATCTTGCGCTCTTGCAACATGATTGTGCTTGGCGATGTCTACTCCGACAATTAAGGTTTCAGAAGTAATTTGAGAGATTTTATGATTTTGGTTATAATTCATTGTGAGGCCTCCAAATAGATGGTTTTGTCCTTTTTAGCTGGCCAGCTGAGGACACATTCATCTTATCAAGAGGCCTTTTTTCGTTCAAACCTCATTTTCAGTTATTACAGGAATGCTGCCCAGTTCGTATAATATTTTCAACAAAAAGAGCGTTAGTTAGATAAGAAGTTACACTTAAGATCATTTAATCAAAAATGTAGTATTTATATCTAATTTTTGCAGTATGTTTGACTTGATCTCATCCATCCGACTTTTACTTGGCATTTATGCCTTTTGAATTTGTGATTGAGTAAATTCTAATTATCTAAGGAAATAAACGTTATACCTACAAGAATAAGAAAGGCTCCTATCCAGACCGATGGTGTTAGTTTCTCTCTGCCTTTCAAAAAAAATATAGACAATAAGATGGTAATTAAAGGTTCCACTGCTGCTATTACACTAACATAACTCACTTGTATCAGTGATGCAGCTATGAAAAAAAAGACGGGACCAAAACTCAGGAATACACTTGCAAGTATAAAATTGATATTTATTATACGGTAATTCTCTAAAATGATTGTTTTTAACGAACCTTTAAAGCCTTGATATAAAACGATTACAATAAAAGCAATAAGCAAACCGATTAATGCACCATAGATTGGTTCACTGCTAATTAATAAGCCCTGTTTTCTTACACCTTGGCCAAGTCCGAAAATAAATGCTGCAATAACCCCCATTAAGTACCCCCTCCATTCGGACTTATCGTATTTATCTTTATGTAAGGCAAGGCGAGATTGTCTGAAAGAAAATACACCTTGCATAAAAATGACAACGAATAAGATAAGGAGACCAATGATAGATAACAAACTAAAATCTTCTTGTAAAATCAACAAAGCGTACAATACAGTAAATACTGGTGTAATGTTTTTAAGAGCAGATGCACGTGAGGGATGAATCGATTGAATAGCGGATAGTAATGCGTATCTTCCAATAATTGTACTAAAGATCCCTCCTACCATAAACCAAACCGTTGCTGTCCAATTGAATTGAAAAGTAAATCCGTTCAGCATAATAACTACGATGAAAATCAGACTATGTATAACGACATTGACAAAAATCGTAATGACAAATCCAATACTTTTCCCTTGCGATTGATCCATCCCTTTTTTGATGAAAATATTGAAAAATGCCGTTGTAACACCAGTCAAAAGAGCAAACAAAATTCCCAAATGATTCCTCCTTTCTTGTATTCCACAAGTAACGAAGTATTCAAAATGTTACATTCATTCCAATCCCCAAAAAAGACGATTCATCAATATTAAGTGTATAATCATCTTTTGTTCCATTCTTCAACTACACAACCAAGTTAGTAAAAAGACAACATATTGGCAATCTAATTATCTTACTAAAGCCCCCGATAGCGTTTAAGTGTAATATTTCACAATTATTTTAGTAGAAAAAAGCAACCTTCATATTGAAGAATCGCTTACCTATTTAAAAAGCACCTTCTTCTTTTAGTGTTCCGTTCGCCATCTGTAATAAAATTCCTTATTACACTATCCTGCTTACGTTAGTAAAAAAACGTCTCACTTATTGGACAACGTACCCGTTAATTGAACAATATACTGTCTTCTAAATAACAACCACATTAACTAAATCTCCATCTTTTAAATTGAATTTATCACGAAGTTTTATATCCGTTGCGATTTCAATAATTGTTTTTGGATGATCCCCCATTCCCTTTGCATTACCATCAGTCCTCAAAATAAAGGATTTCCTACCAAAAATTTTACAAGGTAGTATACTTACAGATACCGTACCACCATATTCCTCTTTTTCTAATCGTATAGCATTGGAAGGAAGATTATAGGGTTCATCTAATTCTACATTTAACGTACCAGGAAACAAAATCATCCCAGTCTTTTCATAGTAAATACTTTGATATTTTTCAATCCAATATGAATAGTTTCCTAAACCACTAACAACTTTTCCTGTAAGTTTAATCAAGTTCCTCTCCTTATTACCTTTACTCAAGTGAAAATGAGTCTCCTGGTTCATATACTTTCACTTTAAATTCAAGGGTCTTATATCTACTTATAAAATAAACTCTCCCTCTACCGTGAACTTTTATATCTTTTTCATTTATAATTTCTAAACAAATTGGTTCATCTATTCCTAAACCTTGCTTTTCATTAGTTTGTTCTAATGCTTCAATTAATCGTGGGAAACCACCATATTCACTAAAGTGTGGTTCCACTATACAATTTCGAAGTACCCCGATCCCTTTATCTATTAATAATTCTTCATTATTAAAATGGCTTCTTACCACAAATTCATTGGATTGTTTTGAAACCTTACTTCCCCAAATAGTACACGGGTTAGTGGAAATGAGTGCCCCAGCTGAAACACCAGCAAAAACTTTTCCTCTGAGATAAAATTCTCTAATGAATTTTGCTACTGACGAATTAACATAAACTTTTTGATACGCTCTTGTATCTCCACCGCATATTAGCAATCCAGAACATTCATTTATTCGTTCCATTTTTTCTTTCTCTATTTTCATTTTCTTATTCGGTATAATTGATATTACTTCTTTTACACCTAAACTTTCCCAACGGTCTTTATACACTCTTTTAAAATAGGAATTCCACTGGTCTCCACCTAATCCTAAAACAGCAATTTTTGCATTGTCACCACCTGCTGCTTCGATAAATGGAATTGATGTCAAATTAAAATTATCACCAATATCTCCATATAAAAAAATAGTTCTATTAATATAAAATCACCTTCCTTTCAAGGGTATTACTGGATAAACAATTCTTCAATACTTCTTCAAATACCTTCTTCACATACCTTCTTATTTTCAAATAATATCTTTTAAACTAAACTGCCTTTAGTAAAAAAAAGCGTCACCTCTAATTGTAAAAACGCAACCGTTAGCTCAGTGGTTTAATCAATTTTTTCTCAAAAAGGGGTCAGTTGAAGAACGACCTGTTTCATTTTTTGTAGATTCTTATATTTTATATTTTTATGCATTTCTAAGGCTTTGGATTGTTCTCTTTTTATCTTTTGAATGGAAGATCGTAGTACCGGAAACTAATATATCGATATTATTTTCTCGACAAATTTTCGCAGTATCTTCGTTAATTCCCCATCGACTTCAAACAGTAAATTAGTTAATCCGTGAAATTCCCTGTAACTATTCGCTTTAATTATTTTAGCTACTACACTATCAATAAATTTCTGACCCCCCGAATCCAGGTTTTATAGTCATAAATAGCAATAAATCGATTTGATGTAAATAGGGCAGTACTACATCTAAATCGGTTTCTGGATTTAAGGCTATTCCTGCCTTAACACCATTAGTCTTTATTAATTCCAAACAATATTCTAACTGATTGGTAGACTCCGGATGGATGGTTACATAATCTGCTCCTAATTCGATAAAAGTTTTTATAAAATTTTCTGGTTTGTAAATCAAAAGATGTACATCTTTGGGTAAATCAGAGTAATTATTTATAGCCCCCATAACAGGTACACCAAAACTAATGTTTGGTACAAACTGTCCGTCCATTATATCGATATGTATTAGGTCAGCCCCAGCATTTTTTACCTCTTCTAATTCACGACTTAGTTGCCCAAAATCGGCTGCTAAAACGGATGGTGCTATCATCATAACATCATCACTCCTAACAGTTATTATGATAATTTTTCATCTTCCATCAATTAATCTTCTTTCATAATATGGACTTCAGTTTTAATACTTGCTCACATATTATCCAATGCTATACGCAAGGGAGATCTATACGGACGATAATTTTTTGTTCTATTGAAGGGACAACTCTTTACATTACTGATGTTTTTTACGATATTTTTCATGTTGCCAATTCGGTTTTTAAATAAATAAAATTTTATTCCTTCACTATAGCTTTTTGGAATCATAACAATATAAATTGGTATGTTGTCATCGGGATATATTTGTTTAAATTTCTTAGGATTTTGAACTACTTCCAACCATTTAATAAAACGTTCGATTAATAAATGTGAAATAATTCTGTTTAGAATGTAACTTATGCTGGCAATATTACATTCCATGAAATCAAATGCATAATTTCTCCCAACGGGGTTTAATATTTCTTCTACATGTGTCATAAAGGATCCACGAAGAAAGATACTAAATTGTTCCTTCATTCTTACAAAGTTAATATTATTTGAGATTTTATTTTTATTTTCGATTTCCCAAAAGTTATCAATACCTTCACATTCCATTTTCCATAAGATAAAAGCTAAAGCATGTGGACATACATCCCCATTTTGCCTTTCTTTATTAAAGATTTTTACACATAAGCTGTGATCTTATATCCTCTTATTTGATCAAAATCATCCTTTTCTAAGCACCGACGAACGAATCTATAGATTTCACTTCTATACAGCCTAGTTTTTTGTTCTATTACCGAAATTTTTGTATTGGTATTCATAAATAAATCGATAGCTAATTTTCTGGATAAGAAAATATTTTTTTCTTCATCATCCAGCCTTTCAACTATTACTTGGGGCCAATTTACTACGTCCAAATAACGCTCCTCAATTTCTAAACCTTCAAAAAATTTTCTATACATCTATCCACACCTCTGTATTTTTTCCATAATGTTTTAGAGATATGTCAGAATAAACTTCACCTTGGAGTATCATTTTACCTAGGGATAATAATAATCTATTCTGTGGTATATTAGTTATTTTAATAAGGGAACTTATTAGCATTTTTTTAGGATATTGCTGCCTGAGTATTTTCAAAATTTGATACCTATCAATCTCGATATGTTGTTTTTGTTGTTTGTTTCCCTTTATTAGTAATTTTAAATTGGAAAGCAACAATTTATTTGCTCGAATATGTTTCCTGTTCTTACTTGGTGTTGGAATCCATGTTCATTACACCATTTTTTTTGACCGCAATCTGGCTTTTTACTTTTTCTCTGGAAAGATCTAAAGAATATTTAATTTCTATAAACTCTTCAGTACCGTTATCATATTTTACCCACATATCAATTATAGATGTTTATAATTTGCCATTTATAAACGAATTCATTAGTAAGGCTTGCTCACAAAACTCTACAACTTTAGGATTCGATTCAACCAGTAACCAATGCTCATACTCTAAATCACTAAAAAAATAGACATCACGTTTTAACTTGGAGCTATATGACAGCCATCTATTATTTCCGAACTTTTTACTTCCATCGGTAATTAATGGTTTGTACATGTATAACTCCTTTCTTTGGTTGAAATTTGAATAATCAGAAATTTGATGAGTTTAGACTTTCTTGTCTCAAATATAAGTAGTTTAGACTTTCTTGTCCATTATTAAAGACAAGAAAGTCTAAACTAAAAAGTCGTATGTCCTGGTAAATCAATATGGAATAATATAAAATCAGTTTAGACTTTCATGTCCTTTTACACCTACATAAAAACTTAGTGTTTCTACATGATTATTCTTCTTTAGGCATATTTAACTTGTTAATAGCGTTTTTCAGATCTTCGTTTCTCAAATATGTTTTTAAAAAAAGGATTTTAATAACTTGACTAGAAGTTTAGCTACGATGATTTTTTTACTTTCAAGGTTCTAATTCTTGAACTTCTTTTCTTTGATTACCTTTAAATAAAATCTTTAACTTTTTTTCATTTGTTAATTTACTTATTACCTCTTTATTAAGAACTTCTAAGAGTCTAGGATCTAGATTATTTTCCTGTCCTACCTGATGATGAGGATTTACATAAAGTCCATCACCAATATCTAATCTATCCATATTGACAATAAAGACCTTTTTTTCTTCATTATGCAAAGCTTTAGGGAACAATAGGTGATAACGAGTCTTAAAATAACCTACCTCTCCTTGATATTTTTCTTCTAACTTTTCCATCTTTAAATTCCCTTCAACAAAAGGCATAATCATATTGGGTTTCAATTCATGTACAGCTTCGGAGTACTGTATCAAGATGCTAGGACGTTCTAATAATTTCGTATCAACGGCTGCATACCGCTCTTTGAATTGCTGATTGAATTCACTTAGGTAATTTGCTCTGCTCAGTTCGTCCTCTATATCTATCCCTTTTTCTTCTACGAAATCCTTTAATTCATTCATCGAAACATAGCATTCTTCCGAAATTGATAAATGCCCATATTTAATCAAAAGAATATCTGCCTCGTTATTCTCCACCTCTCTTTCATGCATTTTTTTATTGTAGATAAACTTTTCATAAGCTTCTTCATCAACAGATTTTAAGTAAGTCAAAAACCTTTCATTTTCCCACTCAACTCCATTTGAGGTCATATCATAATTCTCTTGAATTATCAGTGCTTCCTCAAAGGGATCTTCTTTTTTGTGATCATGTGCCTTCTCTTTGTCCCATTGCTTCGCCAATTCCTCTTCAATGACAGAAATAAAATCATGGGCTGTTTGCCGCACTTCTTTTAATAACCTTTCTTGTTCTTTCAGTTCCTTTCCCGATGTCCAATGATGTAAATACGGCAACGAATATTCACTCGTATCCAGTCCAAAATAACTGGACACCGTATAAGCAACCATTTCTGCCTGGAATTCCTTTTCTTGGGAGGAATATTGATTGTGTGTTTCCTCTGTGTGCAGCACGGCATGTGCTAGCTCATGAGCAAGTGTTTTCACATTCTGTAGTTTACTGTTTCGGGGATTTAATGCAACTTCTTTCTGTAACGTATAACTAACACCTTTAGCAGCCCCCAGTTCCCTATGCGGTTCCACAATTTTGATTCCGTGCTTTTCAGCCATTTTTTCAAGTGCTTGATAAATCGGACCATAGTTTTCAACAGAATCCTCCAGCCAACGGTTAGGAAAAATATCAGGTAAATCCTTTGAGGTCGCATTAGTCTGAGACACATCGAATACATGTCCAATATCAAAGGAAGTGCGTGTATATGTAGGTATTTCTTTTTTTTCGATTTTCTCTTTTTCCTCTCTGGTTGCAAATTTAAGCTTTACCTCTTTATCACTCCGTTCAAAATATGTCGTCCTTTTAGGCACTAGCACCTTGATCCCTTTCTCACCTTTTTTCACAGAAAATCCTTTGTCTTTCCAAAATTTATAACTGCCTACCGCTTGAGCTCCCATAAACTGGCTTTCAATTAATGTACAGTTATTGGATGAATAATTATGGAACTTAGCCATAAAACTCAAGTATTCTTTGATGCTTTCAGGGCTTTGAAAATATTCCATAATTCTTTTTTCCATATTGCTAGTTAAATTCTCAATTTCTTTCAGTTTATCTTCCCATGTTTTGCGCTTGTAGTTACTCCTTTTCGTTTTTGTCATTTTAATTTCCACTCCTTCCAGTTTGAAAAAAACATAAAAAAAGAGCCTCCGTTTAATAAGAAGCTCCTATTGTTCCATCCCGATTTCGTTTTTTAATTGTTTAGATTGTACAGATGGCTTACCGTAATATTTATTAATGCCTTACAATCTTTTCCGTTTAATGGCTCAAAATCCAATTAAATCATTTCCAGTTTATCTATCTTCTCAAAGGTAAGACGTTCGTTCTATGTCAGCCATCTTCATGCCACCCTCCTAATCTCAAGTGACCTTTTTTATCATATCTGACCTCTATATGTGCTCTTGTGTTTTTATTGGTCATAATAAATCACAACATTCCTTGAAAAGTAAAAAAGAAAAAAGGACACCTATTATTAAGAAGTCCTTAAAAATCGGAAGAGTGTGGAACGGGCTACCCACACTAATATTTTATCAATCATACTTGTTTTTAACGTACGGATGAAGTACGCAATATGTTCTATCATATACCAACGAAGTTTCGATTCTCATTTCAATAGCTTACCTAATGAAAAAAGTTTTTAACGCTCATGCCCATCCAGCGTCCGATCAAATTCTTCATAGTTTCGATCCTTTTGATATTCATGATAAGACTTTCGCATATGAAACTGTAAGTTTCGAATGGCACGATCTAAGTTACATTTCGATTGCCACTTTTTCCTATAATATCTTTGATATGATTTCTTTTGATTTTGGAAGAACTCTTCTTTTTTTACGTATGCTTTCATTTCTGTAAGAACTGCATTACCCATTCGCTTACGTAAATCATCTGATTTTGTCTGTTTGTAATTTTGGTAATTGCTACCTTCTCCGTACAACTCTTTCATTAACTCGACTTCATCATCCAACCGCTTTCCTAATTCCTCCATGTCTTTTTTATGATAAGACTTTAAATATACATCTACAATTTCATCAATATAAGACCTTGCATCATTGATCGTCTGATAACCGTAGTTCCATTGGCGTTTATCTTCTGGCAGCTTTAACAACGCTTTTTGAAACAACCGTTTTGTTTTTCGGAAGTTTGCCAAGTCAACAGTGTTTTCTTTTTTATCATGCACAGCCCCGCGAATGATTTCATTGATTCGATTACGGCTTTCGCTTCGATCCAATATCATATTAGCTACTTTGGATCTCATTTTATCCAGTGTTCCCTGCTTCCGTTTGGCCCGGTATTGCTCTTCCCACTGGTTACTTTCTTTATTAAAAAGTTTTTTCTTTTCTCGGGAAGGAAAAGGCTCTACAGTTGCAACATGAACATGGATATTATCTGTATTATAATGAATGGCTGCTGACCAAACAGCCGTCTCATTCATTTGTTCAGCATCAAGCATCACATGCATTGCTTCACGAACTACATTCTTTATTTTTGCGTCATCTAGTTCCCCTGTTTTCGAGATGAATATTCCCTTTTTTTCAAGCCAGGCATTATCAAAACTGATTACATCTTGCCACAATGGAGAGCCATTTTGTTCTGCTTTTGTAAAAGCATCCTTTAATTTCAGCTTCGTATTTTCATCCAATTGATCAGCTTCATTTGTAAAAAGAGAGCCTTGCTTTTCATCATCTTCCATGTAATCCATATACGAATGAAAGACACGAAAATCATTTAACTGTTTCGTATCACGATCAATATAATCAACATACTTTTTATATTCCGCAGATCCAGGCATAACAAATTTACTCTTTAAAACGACTCCGGGAGTCATAAAAAACACCTACTTAGTTTGGTCATTATCTTTTTTCCTTTTGCTTTTCCAATCTAATTTCCGCTGCCGGTTATGGGCTATTCGATTTTTCACTACCGCTTCAGCTTCTTTCAGTTCTTCCGTCTTATATTTTTCCGTGGTGGCCAATTCTTTAAATTCATTTACAATAAAATAATGGTTCCAAAATTCCAATTGCATTTGCACATTTCGATCGATCACATTACCAGTCACCTTTATTCTTTTTAAGTCTTCCTGCATATCTAAAAGATTCTCAATCAGTTTTTGATCAACTAATTTTTCAATTGCTTCTAACAATGCAACCCGTTCCTTTTCCCGATTCTCAAAAAATTGCTTAACCATTATTTCAATCGCATTTGCTTGAGAGGTATTTTCTTCAACGGAAAGTTGCTCAATTTTTTGAATGGTATCACTTGTTAAACGGTAACTCTTTTTTAGTTTGGTCATACAACTTCACCTTGATCCGCAACAAAAACTTTCATATATTCATTGACTTCTTCCTCATTCACTTCCATCATCAACATAAAGATGGATTTCATCCGTTGTATCTCTTTATTATTTTCTTTCATCATATGAACATTTCTTTCCAACACCCTGCTAACCATTTTTAATGTCTCTTCAAACCTGTTCCGTTCTTCCAGAAGCACATCCGTATGAGCCAGTTTTTCAATGTGTAATTTCAAATATTCATTCCTAGACAACTTCTTTTTCTTTGCCAAATCATCAATCTTTTTCACTGCAACCACATCTATATTTCTTAGAAATACATCCACTTTATCTTCCTCCAAACTTCATTTGAATAGTGAGCAGTTGATGCCCGTTTGCAGAGATGAACAATTTTATTTATAGCTCAGTATTGTGTCAGAAGAATAAAATAAACGGCATCAGGAAACGGAAGGAACATGCGGACATAACGCATGTTCCTTTGAAAACAGCCTATTTGAGAGCATGTTGAATGAAAGAAAGAGCATAAGGGAAAAGTGCTATCACCAATGGTGATAGGTTAGGCAGAGCCTAACTTTTCCGTGATATCGCAGAAAGAAGTAAAATCATACGTTTGTCCGACATTTTCACGTGGTTTTGTATCATCGGAAATTCAAAATTGCTTATGATATTACAGATATTGTTAAAAACCACACATTTGTCCGACAAGTAAACAGACCAAAAACAAATGATTATCAAGTTAATCCAACTTCTTATCCTCGGATTTTTGTTGTCCAGTTTTCACTTTTTCAGGTAACGATTGTACTTTATTTTGGCATCTTTTTTATCTATATTTGTTTGATTCCAATTGATCGATTTGTTTCTCATTTGACTCTGTTTTATTTCCTCATCCTGGACGAAGGGATTCTAATTTCCCATACAACTTTTCACGTTTCTCTTTTAATTTTTCAACATCCTGTTGATGTTCCTCCTGGTCTTTTTTTGCATTTTCAATGGCTTCCTTTTTAGAGGTGATTCGCGTCATAGACTCTTGTTTTTCTTCTTCCGTTTGATATTCCATATCTATTTCAAGAGCTTTAATTTCTTTTTCGATAGAAGAAATGAGCTTTTGCTGCAACGGCATTTGTTTTTCCTCTAACGCAGATAATTTCTTCTCCACTTGCTTGATTTCCCGATTGATTAGTTCTTTTTGGTAATCAATAGGCTCTTTTGTTTTTAAGTTTTTGTTTGTTTTGATCTTACGGTAGTCACCAATAATAACTAATTTTTTTGGCTTTGGTTCCTTATATGCTATTTCATCATCGTCTTGGTCCAAGGTCCCTGACGACTCCATTAAAATGGCTTTCATTTCATTCTCTACAATCGCCTGATCTCTTTTTTCTTTCACAAATAATCCAAAGATTCGGTAATTTTTGGGGACTTTCTTAATATGAACAATGATATTTGCATCATCTGCGTAAACAACTTTGACAGGATAATCGATCAAGGATTCTTTCTCTTTTGCAGCAAAAGAAAACGTCGGTTTCACCAGATCTGATCCAGTATGTTTTGTTGTTATTGAAACTTCCATGAGTTCTTTTCTAGGGTTATATTCCCACTTATTTAGTCTTAAGATTGTCTGTTCCAACCCGTTTATTTCTGTATGGAAAGGAGATTGCATGATGGAATGATCATCGTACATCCAGAATTTTGACGTAAAAAAAGTGATAAAACAAATGCATATCACAAGTAACATAATGGTATAAACTTTGTTTTCAAGACCCCGTTTCATTTTTATTTTCAAAGAAATTAACACTCCTTTTTAACACTATTTCTTCCCTAGTAGTTCTTTTAAATATGGTATCGGATCCACTTGTTTATTGTTAATTCTAATTTCAAAATGCAGATGTTCTCCTCTTGATTCACCAGTGTTTCCTATCTTTCCAACCACCTGTCCAACCTCCACTTCTGTTCCCTCAGGTATGCCTTTTTCCAGCATGTGACCGTAAAGTGTCCTCATCCCATTCCCATGATCAATAACAACTACATTGCCGTACCCTCCATACCCACTACCACGCTTCCCAAAAGTTGAGACAACCACTTTCCCATCCATAAATGCGATAATTGCTTTTCCAGAATCATTACCGCCTGCTATATCAATACCATTGTGTAAATCACCCCATCGAGGTCCAAAACCCGAGGTAATATTCTTTGTATGAGGGACCGGCCATGCTTTATCACCAGTAACTTCAACTTCTCCGACATCTTCACAATTCATAGTAAAGCCACCAAGCTTTTTTGCTATGGACGTTACATTGGGAACCCAATGTTTATTAAGGCCAGTCGGATCATTTGCCGCACCGATTGGTGCATAGACACTCCCTAATTTATCTATTGTATTTAATCCATCTCGTATAATCCGGTTATATAAAGTGTTAGCCATTGCCCCTAATCCTTCTTCAATTGAAGCATAATGATACAGCCTTGAACTGCCTGTTGTCGGATCCATTAATCCTCCAGGATTATTTTTTTTCACCATAGCATTGGATGTTCCAAATCCTGTTTCGTGTAATGCAACCGCCGCAAATAAAACTGGATCAATTCCTTTTTCAGCTGACAAAGAAATGAGGGTTTCATGGCTTCCAGATAATTTCCCGGCTCCTTTAAAAACGATATCCCATTTCCCTATATCAACCTCTCCTGTTTGGGAACAAGAAAACCCTCCACCTGCTGGTGAGGATTCATTATTTGATGAGCCGGCTGCTATCCCTACAATAAGAAGGAACAGGACTAACAAAACGACAATAAAAGCAAATCCTGAAAGTCCTAAAATCCCTCCAATCCATAAGGCCATCTTTGTTTTCAGAGCTTGACCAATGTGTCGCAAAATACTATCCATATTTTCTTTGGCTGATTCTCTGACTTTATAAAAGTCTTGAGGTGCCATCTCCGCCCCCTTTCTTGTTTCATTGTTTGGTAGATTGATGGTTCTCTTCAGATGGTTCTACCAGTTTATTGACGACCCAACTATTTTTATAAGGCACCACCGCCACATAGAATAATTGTGATTGTTTGCCAATAATACTGTCGTTATAGATCACATTCCAAGTTGCAACTACTCCAAATCTCATCTCTTCTTTACTCCCTGGCGAAGCCGCATGCATTTCCAGTTCAACCACCTTTCGGGAAACTCCATCACCAGGAGGTAATCGTTCTTTTTGTATTTCATTAAAAAAAGACGAACTGGAATATGTTTTCCATTTCGACTTGTCGGTGTTTTCTTCCAACCATAAAGTTACTATTTTCTCCGCTACTCCCTTTCCTTTTTCTACAGCATCATCACCATGTTTTGAAGCATATTCCGATTCAAAATTAGGTTCTTCGATAGTTTCACTATCTTCCTCTTCCTTCATTTTTTCCGTTTTTTGAATGGCCGTATCCAGCTCTTTCTCGTTGATTATTGAATTATTGGGAAAAGCTGTATCTGCAAATGAATCCTGAAATACTGGGTTTCTTTTGCTGCCAATTTGATTGGTTAAAATAATGAAGATAAGCACAACACCGACGGTAAGCATAATAGCGAACTTTGTTTTCATCGCTTTATCCACTTCTACATTCCTCCCCGATAGATTGCCAATTCTCCTTCCGAGGCTTCCACACTAAACAATAAATTTCCTACACTAGTAATCGAAAGCAGGCAATCTCCTTGCTGAAACTGAGGAACTTGAGCAATTTCTGATTCACTCATTTGACCTTCAAAAATGGTTCTTAATGCATCTAATGTATTTGAATCCTGCTGCATGATGAATTTGTATTGAGTGAGTTCAAACAAGGTACGGATCTTTGTCACTACTTCCGAATCCGAATGATTCGGAACAAAGTCCCGAATGGATTGACTGGCAAGAAGCAGTCCACCAAAATATTTTCTGGCTTCTCTTGCAAAGTCTGTTAAAAAGCCTACGGCCAACATATTGTCTGCATTGACCAACCGATAAGCTTCATCAATAATGACCATAAAACGGATGGCATCATCTTCATCAAAGCTCTCATCCTCATAAATAGCTTTCATTTGCGGGGCGCCAATTTGAATGAGATTGTCCCAGATGAGTGTTAATGCATTATACATTTGGGCATTAAACACGCTTTTCTCTAACCGGGTTAAGTTCCGGATGGAAAAGAAAATCACCTGTTCATTCGTGAATTCCTTTAGAGTTGTATGGCCGTTAAACAGATAGGAGTAGCTATGAACCAAGTTATCTATCACCAATTCGATTTTTTCTAATCGATTAGCACGGGATACGGATAGTTCGCTCCGAATCATTTTCTTGTCAGGAACTTCATACAATTCATTTCTTACATATGCTAGGAAATCGCTGAAAATGGGATACGCATCATGCTCCAAGTCTGTTACTCCTGTTGTATGAATTTTTTCTGTAAAACCAAGATATTGATAGAAAGAACGAAGAATTTTTTTAAATTCCTCTATCTCTTCGGTAGTTGGATTATTTGCTAAAAACTTATAGAATGTGGCTACTTTCGATAAATGCTGCATAAAACTTAACTCTTCATTTTTATCAAAATCCTCGCCATCCTCTACTCGATAAATTTGTAAAGGATTGATCACTCCATGGCTTCCATCCAAACTGATGCTTTTGCCGTTCAATGCATCAACAAGTGTGGAAAATTCCCCTGTTACATCAAAACCGCGTATAAAATTTCCACGGCAGGCATTGTCCATTGTCAATTTTTTTAGCGCTGTAGATTTGCCCGCCCCCATCGTCCCCACTACAACCCCATTATAAAAACGGCGCTTTTTGTCTTTATGAAACAGGTCAAAGAGGACATTTCCACCTGTGAAAGTAGCACCTAAGTAACTGCCTTTTGGATCATTTAGTTCCGAAAAATGAAAAGGTAATCCAGCTGCAAGGGAAAGAGCAGGAATCCCTTTACCCTCCCTTTTATTAGGTAAATTCTGCTGTTGATCATACGGCAAAAAGATCGATTGCCATTCCCAACTGGATTCATTTAAAAATATTTGCCCTTTAAAACCGAGGGAGTTTAATTCCGTTATCACAGATTGAACCCTTTGCTCCATTTCAACGAGCGTTCCAGCATGTACAAACAGACGAAGGTGAATGAGTTTCACTACCTCTCCCATCTGACTAATTTCCTGATAGAGCCCTTCCAATTCTCTATAGCCGTTTTGAGCATCAATCCGTTCAGAATCATGTTTTGAACTTTGAAAACGAACCTGTTGTTCCAGCATACTTTTGTTGATAGAGCTGACAGCTTCGTCTTTAACCATTGTTGCTACGTCTTTGATCGTGATTACATCACGCATGGCCATGATTTTTTCCAACCATAATTCATTTGCCACACTAGGGTAATCCCAAATATGAATACACGTTTCATACCCGTCACCCTTTTGAATGTACTTATCTTTGAAATTAATTCCACCCATCGGCTGAATGGCGGCTAAGAAGGAAGGATCAAATTTTGGCTGCTCTTCCTTCGTCTTTACAGTTTCTACTTTTTTTCCTTTTATCAATTGCAAGATCATCACCTACAGTTTGGAATTTTGATTGTTCAATATAAAGAGAACGTCTTTTTTCTTTTCCACGGACAATTTTTCTAAAGGAAAGGTCTGCTGCATTCCTCGAATCAATTGTTTTTTTTGATCATTTAATTGTTCAGGAGTCTCGGCATATAAAAAAAGAAAGAACTCTCGATTGGTACGCTCTTTCTCCAAGTAACCCAATTCAAATAATTTTCGCTCAATAAATTGCAAACGCAAAGGATCAATCGTTTTCTCTTTTTTTCTTAACCAATAGGCTTTCTGTTTTTCCGTATTCGCAGGAAAGTTCAAAGAAACTTCTTTAAAAGCCGGAAAGTAACTTCTTAAAAGCCTAGCTTGGGACAATAACATAAATTGCAAATCTCCATCATTCATGGAGTATAAATCCTTTGTGGTGATCTGCAAAATGTCCATCACACCGTTTTTCATCAGAAAGTAGCCCTCGTGTATCTGTAAAAAAGGCAGAATCGAAGGGGTTTGTCTCATTACTTTTACTTTCCTTACTTGTTTCTTTTGTGTTTTTTCACTTCTCTTGAACTTAAAACGCTTCAGCCACTCATTGTTCCTCTTTTGTTTTTTAGAATAAGCAGGATGAACCATTGATGTAACAACATCTTGTTCTTTTTTCAACTCACCCATAGCGTCTATCTATCCTCCCTGTGTCTCTCTTTTTGAAGCAATTTTCATTTAAGAGTTTTTGGCTGTCCAATGAGTGATATGTTTGTCTGTTATGTTTAAAAAGCAGATAGAAGGACATATAGTTTTTCATGCCAGGATTGTTTCTGGACGGTATGACGATCCACAACAGTAAAGCACCACTAACAGTAAAATATGGAACCGTAAATACGCTATGGACCAAATCAAACAACATAGTAAATACAAGAAAAAAGCTAACCAACAAAATGATTAGCTCTTTCATTTCCAATCCGAAAAGTTTGGGCTTTGATCTGATTTCTGTAGGTATTTCATACTTCACTCGTCATGATTCTCCTTCCTTATCAATCGCTTACCAGGTGGTGTCTTTATTTGGTGAACAACTGAATTCATAGACTCATTCATATTCTTTACTCGGGTATATGTTGCATTTTTAGCTTTATCCATGCCTGTTTGTAAAGTTTGTTTCGGATGAACAACCGCCCTGATAGATTGAACCGTAGCGTTTCCGGAAGCTCGTCCTAACCTTCGTATGCTTTGACCAAGACTAAAGCCGGAATTTCCTGAGCGTACAATCTGTTCCTTTGCCTGCTGGAAGTGACGGTTCCCGCCAACTAATGTATTTGTATGATTGGCATCTTTATGGCCATACGACTTACTTTGCTTATGTGCTCCAGATGTTTGATAAACTGTCTGACCTCCTGAAGTTGACGGGGTATATCCTCCTCCCTCACCTGATGACACTTCTACAGTTCCACCCGTGTAATTGTCTTGATTGCTACTTTTCCTTGGTTGGTTAGAGATAGAGACGTTTGTGTTGGCTAATTGTGAACCATCCAAATTATTGACTGCCGATCCGGGAACTAAAATTCCGGAGGCCGTTTGAGCATATCCAGACGGTACATTTTGTTGACTTTGCCTTTGATCTACTCCACGCCCGTGTGAAAATACTCCCACTGGTTGCCTTTTAGTATTTGAAAAATGACCTTTTGGTAGGTTTCCTGTAGAAATTGGAACCTGTCCTTCTGTGCCTTTATTGGCAACAGTTGCTCCCTCAGACAACTGGATTTTCAAATTTCCTTCTTTTGAATGCCCCGTTGGTTGTGAGGGGATTGTTCCGTTAACAATAGGTTCTGCGGCCTCTAAAAGTGAAGCCGAATCAACCTGTTCATTTCTAGAAGAAGATATTCTATCTCTTGTACCTTCATTCGCCATTTTTGGCGAATCTTCGTTGGCCTTTATTTTTTCACTATTATTCTTAGGAATTTCTCCTTTTTCCGCCGTTCCAGGGATCGTTTTGACAGGGACCCTTGACCGGCCTACCATTTCTTCCGGTGTTTTACTTGCTATGCCTGTTACAGTACGCCTAACAAGATTCGCTCCACCTGCTAGACCTGCCGTAGCCTTCCCTGCAAGTCCCAGACCTTTCTCTATTCCTTTCCCAACAGCCTTTGTACCCGTACCAGCTAATTTGGCTCCTGCATATGCCCCCAACATGGCTTGATATCCACTTCGTAAACCAGCATCAATGCCAAGCATCCTTTGTACAATATCCGGTGCATCAATTAATGCCCATGCACCGGCAATTAACAAAAGAAGGACACCCACACCGCCAATGTTCCCCTTCAGCCCGTTTGCCCAAGAAGAATACAGGATGAACAATTTTAACAGCATGGTCATGATAAATATAATCGCAAAGGTGTTCATGATCTCGACCAAGACCTTCTTTGTACGTTGTCCGCCGGTTAAGTCAGTTGCAGCAATAAACATCCCAAATATTTGGTGAAAAGCTAAATCAAAGATGGAACGGCCGATCTTAATTACCGTAATTGCTAAAGCAACCGTGGTAACAGCCAACGAAAAAATTAAAACAAACCAATTCACATGGTAGCGATAATAACTTTCCTGACCCAAGGTCGTAAGAGGGACTTGATTCTCTCGCATTTCTTTTACTTCGAACTGATCACCGTTTCCAGTTGCAACTAATTTGTTTGTAATAACTTTATACGAATCCTTATTGTTCTTTTTAAGATCTGCGCCCCATTGGGCAGCTTCTCCTTTCTTACTTACATCCAATTTCTCTGCAAAGGATATATATGGTAAAGAATTTGTTGTTAATCTATTTGCATGAGTAAAGTCCGTTGTACCTTCTTCACTATCAACTTTACTAGCTGGGCGTGGAGGTAATTGATTATCTCCGTTCTTTTTTCCCGAAAACTTGAAGTTACTTTCAGCATAATATCGAACATCAGCCACATTACTTTTTACTAGTTCAGTAGCGAGACTTTGTTTTACAGAGTTTAATTCCTCTACACCGATGTTTGTAATTTTTCCCATATTTACCATTAAGTCCGGAATTACCACGATAAAACACAGGGACATTATCACGTTTAAGATTATTTCATTTCTTTTTTCGATTTTATTTAACATAAATTGGAACCCCAGTATAAAAAGCGCAATAAAAAACACGCCCCATATAATCGGACGCGCGATATCTATAAACTCCTTCATTGGTCCTGATAAATAAAAGTTATTTAACGTAATAACTTTATCTATAATCCCTTCAATAAAGTTATTCAACCAACTTAATAAAAAAACAAGACCTCCACCGATTGTTCGGAAAAGATCTTGCCATAACCAACCATCACTAACATGAAGCAAGTAATCCAGAATTTTATATAGATCAATTAACTGTTCATCACTCACAGATAACACCTTCCCTTTTAAAGACCTAATCAGCGTGTTTTTAGTCAGTGAGTTCTACATTATTTACTTGGATGTATTCTAACATTTCCTTAACACCTGAATCAATATCCTTCATTTCATCTTTATCTAAAAAACTATCATTATCCTTTGCACGCTGTTCAATCAAGCCTTCTGCTTGGTGGGTCCCATATTCGTCAATAACACCACCCTTATCAACAATTCCAAGTCCATCCGTGATAGGGTTCCAACCTTTTGACTTAGGATGAGTATACTTCTTTCCAAATTCATCAACTGCTTCTTTGCTCTCACCCTCAAAATTGAAGTAGTATCCGGTTAATCCTCCTCGCTTCAATGAATCATCATATGCTTTAATATAATCAGTTTTACTAACAGCATTTTCATCAGCAGCAAACGTCAATAACAAAAATGTCTCATGGTTATCCAATTTCATTTCTAATTGTTTTAATGACAATTCATTCATACCCTCTTCTGGTTTACCGCATCCTGCCACTACAAGCAGAATAACCAATACAGCACCAAAAGGGAATAAGATTCGTTTTACCACGTCTATCCCCCCGAAGTTAATTTTGTTTTTAATTATATCAAAATTAACAGCTAAAATAGGAACCTTTTGGAAATATGAATAAAAAGTAACATCTTATGGGAAATGTGTTGTGATATACTTTTACTAGTACAATAGAATTGGCTCTCTCAAGGGCGGTCTGGCTCATCCCCGTGAAGGGGGGTGATGCATATGACAGTATTTGAAGCTTTATCACTTATGATAGCTTTTGGCGCTTTAATTGCCATGCTGTTTCAAGACAAAAAGAAATAGACCTCCCTTGAGACCTGACGAGTTCTAGGGTTGGTCTATTTCAATTGACTACTCGAGCCTGCCACTCTATGAGAGGCAACTATTGTACAAGACCGTAAGTGTAACCAGCACTTGCGGTCCCTTTTACTTTACGTACTTCTTACCCTTTTTATAACACATTTTATCACCAATTACAATAAACGGGCTAAAATGTTCATATTTGATGAATGATATGAAGATCCCTTGATAACATAGGAATCACTTCGCCGAGTTGAAATAATTCATCAGGCATTAAGGTTAACCCTTTCCCAATATCTGATTTGTTCGGCGGCCACCAACGGATATCATATTTTGGTTCTTTTCCATTCCAGCTTACCAGATTCAATTCTTTCCTCCAGCCGTTTTTTCCTTCTTTAAGAACTGCTATTTCCTTCAATATTTGAAATTTCATTCTCACTTCGCCTGCACCTCCTATTTTTAAGATAGAGTTATACTGAGTTATACTGCTCCTTTCACCTGTTTCCTCAATGCCACTTTTTCATCTAATTCCATAGGCTCCTTGGTTTCCCCGATGCTTTCTTCCTGTCTGTACCTTTGCTTCTCCTGCTTTTCTCTTAATTCCCTGATTTTCCTATCCCATTTTTTTAGTACATCATCGGGAAGATACCGTCTCAGGCTTTTAAATATTTTATAGATGATTGGACCAGATAAGGGTGTTTCATAAGTTATATAACTCAACAGATGCAAAAAGGACCATCTTTCCATCCCGTTTTCATATTCAAATGATACACCGCACGAGATAACCACTTTCCTTAAATCAGTTTTGAGCTCAGAGAAGGCATCCTTTCCCATGGCATCCACCATGCACACAAATAGCTCCTGCTCATTCTTTGAAGTAAAGACAATTTCCGATAAATTCAAGTTATGGTATGTCGTAGACATTATCGGCAGCTCTAATAAGGACCAGTTGTTATCAAAATCACCGGCCAAGTATTCCCACCGAAACTTATGTGAAGTCACGTCTTTATTAAAAATCGGTTTTGGAACGATTTTACGAAACTTGTTATCCTGGCGTTTGTTAGCTCTAACAACAACTGATTGCCCTTCTTTTAATTGCATTAATTCATCCGGCATCATAAGAGGCCGTTCCTTGACTGATTCACTATGAGACTTGTCGGAAGACAGTAATCTTCCATTCCGGCTGACATCCGTGATCGTTTTTGTACCGATCAATGAACTAAACTGCCTGGCTGTTTGCTCATCCTTCGTAAGAATGTAAATTTGGTTTGAACAGTTTCCTATGATTGTATCTGCTTCTTCACCATATCGTGACTTTATCTGTGAATATGCCTGTATTATCAAATGAAAACGAAAACCACGACCCGCACCAACTGTCACCATTCCCGACATCCCTTCAACTGTCGGCATGTTTCCGAATTCATCCAGCAAAAAATGAACATGACGCTTCATTTTCCCAGATGGACTCATCGTCGCTTTTTCAGCATTCACACGATACAACTGGCTGACAAAAATACTAGCCAACACATGATTTGACCCATCAAAGTCGGGTGTCACCATAAACACAGCAACAGGCTTGTCACCAAAACCTATATCGGTTAAATTCATACTGTTGTAGCTTGTTAGTTTCGCGTTAGGTTCCAGCGTGAATATCTGCAACTTATCCATCGCTGTTGAGAAAATACTGGCCCTTGTATTACCGGCAGCAAAGTTACTGGTTGCATACATCATCCTTGCCGGGTTATTATCATCCCTTGATTTAAAAAACAAGTCCAGCATATTATTTCCTTCGCCATCAATGTCACTGCCTTTAGTAGAAAGAAAATTTGCCACAGAATACATGTTGACTTTTTCTTCTTTACCTGTAGCAACGGCATCTTCAGTAAGTGCCAAAATAATTGCAGTCACTAAAGACTTTGCTGAATTGGACCAAAAGGGATCTTTTGCATTTGGGTCTTGATAAAGACTATATGCCACACTGTTTGCATATTGTTGGGCTAAACTTGAGTTCCCTTTTTTCCAGGCGTCAACCACCAATTGCAAAGGATTAAATCCCATGCCCATAGATTGCTGAATAAGATTGAACACATGCACATCATAGCCACGCTTAACCAATGTGTCATAACTGGCAGCAGCCAGTTCACTTTTAGGATCATTGACGACCAAGGAAGGTTTATTTTTCGCTCGGCTTAACACATCCAGCATCGGGAAAACAAAAGTTTCCCCTTTCCCTGACCTTGTTATTCCAATGACCATCGTATGATTCGGCCCTTCGTCAATCAATAAGCGATAAGGCCGATATTTTTCCTGAAGTCCTGATATAATGACTCCTCCATTACCGTCATATTCCTTTGTTGCCGAAGGAATAATTTTATATTGCTTTTTCAGACCATTAACCTTTTCAAATTCGCTTGTCCCATGCTGCCCTTTGTTCAAAGACTGATAGTTCAGCCGCATATTAAAAAGAAACTTAATCAGCCCAATTCCGACAACCAGATAGAATCCAGCATAAAACCATAAAATATCTCCCTGAAAATGCAAAAAGCTTCCCCTTGGAATGGAAAAGCTAAGGTTATCAGGGTCTCTTGCGAACTGTTCAACAGCAAGGAGAAAGGCTTGCAAAAAAGCCAAAATAAAATTCGCCAAGAAAAAAGAAACAATTAAAAATCCGATGGTAGGTAAGAACAGTACCTTCGGACTCGATAGTCGCTCTAACGGTTGCTTATCTTGCATATTCTTGTTCCACCTTCCTTTCTACTCTTGCTTTTTTACGATTTATCTTTCCATTTCAACAACTCCTTTATTTAAATATGAAGAATCACGGTATTTCCTTTCTCTACTAAAGGAGCGTTTCACATCATTAAATGCTTCTGTAAAAAGCTCTTTATCATAATTTAAATATGCATTAGAATCTTTAACACCAGACGGAAAAGGAAAAACTTGATATTCAGCCTGCGTTTGCTCTAACGTATCAATAATATCCTTTGTTGCCTTGTCCCCAGCCTTATCGTCATCTAAAGCAAGAACGAATTTTTTTTGCTGGAACAATGCTTTGTTTTCCAAAATAAATTGGCAAAGCTTCCTTGTCTTGGCCGCACCTGTCAAGGCCAAGACTCCAACATCAGGATCCACCTCGCGGAATGATGCTGCATCTAAAATCGCTTCCCCTATGACCACGGTTTTGGATTTCTCGGGAATGTCCACAAAAAAATCCCTCGTTTCCTTTGAAGGATTCACAATCAACTGAAGCTCCTTTGGTTCTATATGATGATCAATGCTGGATCGTAATAATATACGTTCCAAATGTCCATCGGCCCCGTAGATTGGAAAGATTAAATTCCGTTTGCACATCCAATCATTTGTTGAATAATTCTTGGGAAATAGCTCTTTTCCTGAATCAAACATTTTTTGGACGTAGGCCTCATTTATTAAGTCTGCTATAAACCTCCCTGTTGTTTCTTTTGAAAGCCCTCTATACCCCTTGTCAAGGGTAGGGCTTTCAAAATGATTTTGCACATGATTCATGAATCGTGTCATCCATTCAAGGGCCAGGGACTGTTTATTCGTTAGATTAGGATATTCCTCAGATAATTTTTTATAAGATTCAGCTCCCTCTTTCTCTTCAAAATGTAAAATCATACGTTCACCGCATTGGTTTTGACGATTACATAGAATAAAACTGGGGTTGTTTTTATAAATGAATGCTTCCTGCTGCTGGCATTCGGGACATGTACATAGGAAGTACCGCCCTTTGTCTTTTGCATTAAGGTCCACCAATGCTTTCTCAATGTTCTGATATAGCAACTTGTCCCTGTTCTGCATCCATAATCACCTTTCGGTTATTATTTATTAATCCCAGTACTTGATCCAAGTATTTTTGAATGACAGGTGCCAATACTAGCGATTCCACCATCTCGTCTGTTTTTAGGACGGACCCACGGAACAAAATCTTATCGTATTCATTTAAGAATGTATTGTACAATCCAGCTTGCAATGCATGTGCATCTGAAAATCCCTTTTTATTTGCTAATTCTTCAAACAAAAACGTCTCCAACTGTTGATATGGTCGGAAACGCGGATAAAGCGTATCAATTCGTTTTTTTGATACTGATTGTAAACTGGCAGCGGCATACAGAACAAAACTTGAAAAACATTCCTCCTCTTCACACCACATCTCTACTTCTTTATTAATCTCTTCTTCTTTAACTGAAGGTTTATTCTGCCGAATCTGGTTGACTACGGTTTGGTAAGCTAAATCAATAGAAGTAATGATCCCTTCCAATTCGAAATAAAATCCCGTTGCTATATGAGCATTTACTTCGTCAAATAACTTCTTCAACTTGTCAAGATCCAAAACCAATGGAAATGGTTTCATGTCCGGATACCCTAAAACCTGATCAAATCGAATGGCAAAAGCCTTAAACTCTCTATCTAAAAGCAGCAGACGTTCCTTTTTTGCATAATCCTTAAATATATTTACGTGCTTACGCTGTACTCCATTAGCTTTGAGCAAACCTTCCTCCAATTGCTTCTCGAGCGGCAGCCTTTTGTCAAAACTCATTTGAGTTACCAGCAGCTTTTGACCGTTCATCCATAATTCGATTGATTTCTGTTTCACCATTCGCTTCTCTTGTTCGAGATGTATTTTTATTTTCTGGACAACCTCATCTGCTTCACATAAAAAGTAATTCCGATCTTCTTCCAATTTCCGGTGATATTCACCTTCCTTGCCAAACCGAATGATTAATTCCCTCATTTTCACACCTACTTTCTACTTTCTTCTTTCCTTAACAAATAACCCGATTGTTCTCTTCTATTAAAATCCAACCACACGTCCAGAGAACCAGGTCACAAGGGATGCTGCCAAATAAACAATGGCAAATCCGATGAATACATTGACCATCCATCCTGAATACATATCTTTCTTTTGCGGATCTCTAGCAAATGTCCACAACAGACCAATCACCACAAGTATTAAACCGGCCAAAACAGGCGCCACCGGTTTAATTCCGTCTGTAATATTTCTAATGGTTGTAATCACCTGATTCATAGATCATTCCACCTTCTTCACCATTTCTGCTATGAAATCTTTGTTTGATAAGTTAAAATGCAGAACAACCTCCTGATGCTTCTTATGGAGCCATTCAAAATACGAAAGATCCTGTCCTTCCAAAATTCCTTTTGCTAATGCTTCAAACTCCTGAAAGCCCTCGGGTTTAACATTTGAACGCTTTTTCTTACTAATTGGCTTTGCTGTAATCTTTTTCCCTGTTGATTCGTTTTGTATCGACCTTTCCTCATTGTTCATCAATCAACTTCCTCCTCCATTTATAAAGTGAAAAGTGACAAAAGTCTATGAGTGCATTTCATACATAGTCTTCCAGTCTGGAAAATCTCCTCCCTTTTATTTGCAATAAAAAAAGACCTTCCAAATTGAAAAGGTCCTTCAAAGGAAAAACAAAACTGTCTACTGACGTCCGCCTAATCCTTTGATACTAACAATATAACACGTTTTTTAGAGATTTTTGTACGGTTCAAGTTCGCAAAAAGTTCAGGAAAAGTACGATAAAGATTCACAGAAAACAATTTTCTCTATTAATGATATGGTTCATCGTAGTTATTTAAGTATAAGGGAAGAAAAAATAAGGCATTGTATTACATTTATTCAACACCTTATTAGTATTCAATATTTATATTATGCATAGTAATAATCAATTACATCATGCCGCCCATTCATCAGAGCTTATAATCGCGGAAAATTATTTTAATAACCCCTTGATATTATAGGGTTTTCTGCTTTTACTTAAAATATCGTTAAACAGAAGTATAAAATGTTATGAGCAAAATTATGAGCATTATCAATCTTAATGTGTACTTGAATTGCTATTAGAAACACTCTTTGGGTTAAGAAGCAAACATTAAAAATTTACTTATTCTTTATCATTAAGTTAATATTGATTTCGCTATCCAAAGTAGTAACTTCGTAGAACTGTTGAAGTGCTTCTTTCCTCCTCACTGTATACAAAGTCTAGAATAAATGTATCTTTCTTCCCTTGCAAAGGTCTGTTATCTGCCGTATTGGCACTTAACGATACTTTCTTTTGTCAAACAGTGGTCTTGGATGGGCACATAGATATTCTCCATTGAATAAATGGAATTGTAAACCCGTCTATTAGAGAATCGGTAATTGGTCTACTACATTATTAATACCAACTGAAAGAATGATAAAATTCATTTAGCCGAGTGACGTTTTTATAGTAAATCTGGCGATAAAGAAATTGTTGCCGGTCTATGTCGTATTATTTTGTAGTATCCCTCTTTATTTTGATCCTCCTTAAAATCAAAAATCCAGTTGTTCTCTTTAAATGCAGTTAATAGTCTTTCATTTGTTGTATTAATCTCAAACTTAGGTCTAGTGCGGTATTTAAAGATTTTATTGTACTCAGCTAAGTCTAATAAATCAAGATATTCTTTACATATCTCTTCTTCCAGATTGGGCAGCAAAGATATCAATACATCAACTTTTAGGCTAAAATCCAAACCACTCGATGCAAATAATGTTTTACGTAATTCATTAGAAACATCCTTAGGGTCTGAGATGATTAATTTTATCCTGTTTATTGCCAAGTCATGTATTGTTTGCTGAATTTCATCATCCCAATCTTCAAAAGTATCATATAAGTGGGAAAGATCATTAGGTTCGAGGTTATTTTTCAAAATCATTGCATTGACAGCAGTTGAATATCCTTTATTCAAAATAGATAACCGTTCGCTTGTATACCCAAGCAACCTAATCTTTATATCATCGGAAACATCCCATGAAAGTATCTCGACCACCTCATCAAGTACAAACACTTCACTATGAATTGTATTTGCATATTCATTAGTATTTTTTTCGATAAAGTATAAGACCTGGTTTGAATAATTTTCTCGGATAAATAGTAAATTATCCAGATTCATGGGTACAATACCTTCATCGATAAGGATGCGCAATTTTTCATCTGATATGCCACTAATATCGAAATGATTATATGAGAAATCCAGTGAAGTCAGTATCTCTATATATTTGAGATTTGATAGGCTATTTGAAACTATAGAAGCATCAAAGAATTTTTCTGCCTTTTCAGATCCATAATTGTTTTTTACTTCCAAAAAATTTAACATAGATTCGTCACTATTTATGAATGATATTAATGTAGGTTCTAACGATTGACTATCTCCAAAATATTCAATGATATTCTCTTCTGAATACTTAGCTAAACGATTATTTAATAGTGAACTCCACAACTCTTTATCATTTACATCAATAATAGATGTAATGATAGTACTTAATAATTCCATATAGGCGTTTTTCTGGTCACAAGTTATTATTTCATTGTTCAAAATAAGTAGAGCGACTTTTTCATCATCATTGATTACACCTTTACTGTTTGACAGAACGACGTCAATATAGTTGCAAATGTTGTTTTTTACATATTTGGCTAAGGGTGATTCAGGTTGAGTGAGCACCAATGTATAGTTCCTATGATAAATGTCGTTCTCGTCCTCAACTTGATAAAATTCTCTAAGAATAAAACTTAAATTCTCAAAATTAATTTCGTATAGTGAATTTCTGTAAACTTCTTCCAAAAGGTTTGCATTTGCCGTGTCAAAACTTACAAAAGAAACATTTAATAGAATGAAAGCATGTATCAGCTTATCGATATCGGGTTCATCTATATATAAGTAATCCGAACTGTTAGAGATATAATTCGTAAGACAATTCTCGATATTTACAGCTTGAAGATCGTCATCATCTGAGTAGTAAAGAGTATATATCGAATATAGACGTATCTGTTTGTCGGTCAAAGCATTAGCTTCTATTGCAGAGGAGAACATTTCTGGCCATTGCTGATTAAGACCCTTTACAAAAGCAGAAATTTCCCTTTCAGTATCAAAGAATCCCCCTATGAATTTATAGTTTCTGTTATTACTTAGTTGTTGCAAAAACCTATTAAGAAAAATCAGGTTAGTAGGTGTTCGCAAAAGGTGTTGAAGCAAATCGAAGTTAAGGATTTCTTCTTGGTCAAAATCCGCTGGTCGCAGCCTATCAGTTATCAACGCTGGATCCTTTAGTTGATACGTAAATTCTTTGGCTTTCTTGTCGGTAATACTTCGTAAAAAAGTTTTATCTACTCGACTAAGACTGCTCTCATAGAAATAAGTCATGTAGTCAGCATAGGTTTCATCTATAAATCCATTGCGTATAAGGTATTTCAGCAATGCAAAATATTCGCTACCCTTAATCTCATAAAAGTTAGTTTCAACGCCTATCTCATTTGTTGTTGTTATTTTGAAAATAGAATCTATATTTTCTCTCGTAATAATCTCATTAAGTTGTTTGCATTGAGTTAAAATTATTTCCTTCTTAAGCCGAGATAATTCGTCTTCTAAATAAGGAAGGCGGCTATTTAACTTGTTCTCGATTGCCTGTTTACGGAAAGGATATTTCTCATTATACTCTTCCGCTAGTTCCTGTCGTTCTTGATTATAGTTCCAGCCGTTTGGTATTCGTGACCGCTTTGCAGTATATACATCATCTAATTCTTGGATGGAGGTTAAATGCTCTTTTCTAGCAAACTCAATTTCTTTTTTCCTATTGGCTGCTACCTCTTTTAGCCTTTCAATTTCAGTCTTAATAAAATCATCCTTTTTTGCAAAAAGTGTATATACCATACCTTGATTAAGTTGCAATTCGCTAAAATCTCGCGGGAACAAATTCTTATAGGTTATCATAGCAAGCATTTTATTACAATTAAGTTCGGTTGTATTTAGTCTGTTATAATAAATTACAAACTCATTGTATATGTTTTTTAGAATTCTCATATCATCAATATATAATGAAAGACCTTGTAGAAAGTTGTTATCAAACAGCTCATAAATACCCCCTTCCTTAAAATGCTTTATGAACTGATCATATGAATTTGAGCTATCGACCACAGGAACAATAGGTACTATATAATCAAAAAACTTTGTGCGATCCTTTGATACAAAAATATCATCCCTCAAAAGATAGAAGAATCGAAGTGGATGTTTTTTATCCTTTTCAAGTTGGATGTTTGCTATGGTGTTTATCTCTCGGAGACGTTCAAAAATTCTATTCGCATCGAAGCGATCCATATCTTCAAACACAATGACATCAGCTTCAACGTTTTCAAATAAGTACAAAACTTCATTTAAATATTTATCGAAATAGGATTCTTCGCTTTCCTCAAAAATCTCAATTTCGTTGCCCTGGAAACTGACTTTCCTAAATATATTTTTGGTCTTTTGTGCTTTTACCAATGAGTAAAGAAATATGTAGAATGTGATAGCAACCAGAAATCCACTAATGATTAGCACATATCTATTTGTAGAAATTTCCAACAGATTTTTTACCCAAGAGATTGATAATGAAGCCACATACCCATTCCACAATTCAAACATGGTAATATGTAGTATAGATATTAAAAATAGCATCGTAAAAACAGTGCTGATTACAATATTTTTAGTTTCTATTTTTTTCTTTACTTTAAAATTTGTTTGAGGGATATTTTCCGATGGAATCTGGTGGATAAGTTGATTTAGTATTTTCCCTTCTAATACAGATTCTTTAATTTTAATTTCGTCCTCTTTATCAGATTGTTTGAAATGCGCCAGTGAAATATGCACAAATCGCAATTTACTATGCTTTTGCTTTTTCTTATACGATGCTATTACACTGCTTTTACCAGCACCGTATGCTCCAGATATGGCAACGTTTCGAACATCAGGATTATCAAAAATGTAATCAATAGCATCCTCATAAAGTTTTAAGTCCACATCAGTATCTGGGGTTAGTTTTTGAAACTTATATTTATTATTTCCTTCTTCCACTTCTATCCCTCTATTCTTTTGTTACTAAAGGCACTTTTCCCTAGAAATTGACTTTTTAAATGGACAAGATAAAGTTTAGTGTCTGTTCGTTTAGGTTATACTGAAAAGTTTTTTACAAACCCATACCTCTTGCATCAATTGTATAATTTTACCACTTATAATTCTACACTTTTTGATAATTTTCATGTCATTCTAACCATTTTCAACATTTTGGAATCAATAAGTTGTTATTATTTCACACATACAAATCAAAGGTCATTAATAGAAAAACGACACTCAAAATTAACTTATTAAGCGACAAGGTGCAGATTACTACAACATGGATATCATCCAAAATGCAAGAAAAATATGTTTATCCTATTTTGATTAAAACTGTACTAGACCAGATTATAAGACTTCTGACTATCGATGTGTTTAAGTTACATTAAGAATTAACGCCTGATAGTTTAAAACACACTCATACTTTCTCTTCTTGTCAAGTCTGGTGTCGCACTAGAACAAATCATTTACCGACTCGGCCAAACAGTACCAGATTACGAAAAATATCTATCTCATATAACGCAAAAAAATGAAAAAGAAGCTTCCCATTAGTTTAGTCAACTAATGGGAAGCCTCTAAAATTTCTTATACTATGTTACCATTTTGTTAGCATATACTTTAGAATGCTTTTATATCAAGGGTTTCAGGGGGCGCTACATCATGGCGCCCATTTAATAATCTTACATACAATCAAAAACAGACACTTAAAAGCTAAATAAATCAACGTTTCTAATTTTCGTAGTCACACATAATCAGTTGTTTTATAACCTTTTCGGATACTTTTCGGACACTAAAATGGCTTCACAGCACTTATAACGCTGATATCTGTTCCACTTTTAACAACAGTTACTAGCACCTAATAAAACCAAACTTTCACCTTCTTGATTTTCTTCTTTATCTAAAGTTAATTCATCTGTTCCAGTAATTTGTGAATCAATAGCCACTTTAATTCCGTTTATAGTTTTCACAGTATCAGTTTCTTGTGGCTCATCTATAGAGATAGTAAATTGCGGTCCACAACAACCTGGAACAGAAGAAAGGCGAATTCCTTCTGCACCTTTTTTGTTTAAAAAATTTTCTAACAGTTGTTTAGCCCTATCTGTAATATTCATTTTTTCTCCTCCTAGACATCATTTTGCATTTGGAAAGATTCTTTTTAACGTTTCTTTCATCTCAGGCTTTACATTTATTTTAGGACGCGCCGTCTTTGCAATATGTTCTGCTTCTTCGATTGTCTTTGCTTTTCCCAAAGCTAAAAGTGTTCCAATTGCAACTGTACCTGTACGATTACTACCACCTTGGCAGTGAAAATACACATTTTTTCCTTCGTTATATGCATTTATTACACTATCAATTGACTTTTTAACAGATTCGTCTTCTTGGACTGCATCGTCTACAATTGGGCTATGCACTCTATTATATTTATAATCTTCTTTCGGTGCCTCTGCTCTTAAATCAAATAAAATATCTATTTTTTCATTTTCCATAACTTCTTCGATACCGTCCGCACCACCAATATAAATACGATCTTTCAATAATTCATGGTAATTTTTTGTTGACATATTAACTTCTCCCTTTACAATGATTTACTCCAATCATGTACTGTATTTCCTTCTAAATATCTTTCGGCATCTAAAGCTGCCATACATCCAGTACCCGCAGCTGTGATAGCTTGACGATACTTTTTATCTTGTACATCACCACAAGCAAAAACACCAGGGACATTAGTTTCAGTTGTTCCAGGTATAACGTTTATATAACCTGTTTCATCTGTATTTATGTGCCCATTTAAAAATGATGTATTTGGTGTATGACCGATTGCAACGAAAATACCATCAGTTTGAATTACTTTTTCTTCTTTTGTTTCATTATCTTTTACTTTTAGTCCTGTAACTCCATTTTCACCTGCAATTACTTCTAGAGGTGATTTATTTAGTTCCCAGGATATTTTTTCATTCCCTCTAGAACGATCCTGCATGATTTTTGAAGCACGAAGCTCATTTCTTCTATGAACAATAATCACTTCACTTGCAAACTTAGTTAAGAAATTTGCTTCTTCCATTGCAGAATCTCCGCCGCCAACGATAATGACCTTTTTACCTCGAAAGAAAAATCCATCACATGTAGCACATGTACTAACACCTCGACCAATATTTTCTTTCTCCCCCGGTATATTTAACAGTTTCGCTGATGCACCTGTTGAAAGGATTAAAGATTCGGTTTCAATCTCACCTAAACCATTGACTTGTAAACGATAAGGTTTTGCAGAAAAATCAACATCAGTTACCCATCCTCTTTTAAATTCAGCTCCAAAACGCTCTGCTTGCTTTCGCATGTTATCCATTAATTCTGGTCCCATAACGCCATCAATAAATCCTGGAAAGTTTTCAACCTCTGTTGTTAATGTTAACTGTCCTCCTGGTTGATCGCCTTCAATAACAATAGGTTTCATATTTGCTCTCGCTAAATAGATAGCTGCCGTTAACCCTGCTGGTCCAGTTCCTAAAATGACAACTTTCCCCATGATAATCCTCCATAATATGTTATGATTTTACATACTCTTTAATTTCGTCATATCCTATTTTTTCTTCGCTGATCCAAGGAATGATAGCAGAACGAGCTGCTAACTCCTCGTAAACCTTTTTGATCCATATTCTTTCGGAAGCAGCTCTACCCATTAAAATCGGATCTTTAGTTTTTGCAGCAAGTAAACTTTGATTGATTACCCACCATACTGGTTGAATATCTGCACGTTTTAAGTCCTCTTGTAGTCTCTCAGCTTCTAAAACAGGTGTTGTCTCAGCTAATGTTACAATTACGACACTTGTTTCTCGTGGATTTCTTAACCTTGGGAGTAACTTGCTAATACTTTCTGGTACTTCTCCTTTAGAACGAGTAAATTCTTTATGGTAATTCTGTGCTGAATCTAATAATAACAACGTGTGTCCTGTCGGTGCTGTATCAATAACAACAATTTCTTGTTCTGATTTTGCAACAATATCTGCAAATGCTCGAAACACGGCAATTTCTTCAGTACAAGGGGAATTTAAGTCTTCTTGTAAGTAGTCAATACCTTCTTCATCAAGTTTTTCACTTGCTTTTAAAAGGACTTCTTTTTTATATTTTTCAACTTCCTCTATTGGATTAATAGAACTTATGGTTAAGCTTTCATTTATTTTTCTATTTTCAAACATATATTGTAAATGGGAGGCAGGATCTGTTGTCGTTAAATGGACCTTATGGTCTTTTTCTACAAGACTAACCGCAATAGCTGATGCAACAGTTGTTTTTCCTACTCCACCTTTTCCCATCGTAAAAATAATCCTTTTATTTGTCGTTGATAAATCATTTATCACTTCATTAAGTCCATTTAAGGATAAATTAGAATCTAGATCACTTACCCCTTGTGATAGTGATAAAGAATAGTTTTTAAAAAGATAGCGAAGATTTTGAATACCTGTTAAGGAATAAGACACAAATGGTAAAGAATAAATAGGTACTTGTTTTAACCCATCAGGAATGGTTTTTAGTGCATTTTGCTGACGTTGATAAAAAGCAGATGAGACTTCATCATCTGAAATAAAAGATTGTAATAAACCATTTATTATAAGTGTTTGATTTCTTATTCCAATTCCCTTTAATTCAAGTGACGCTCGATTCGCCTCATTTATTGATGAAACTTCAGGCCTTGATACTAAGCATAATGTTGTCTTTGTTGAGTCAGATAGAATTTCAACCGTCTTCGAGTACAAATCTTTCTTATCTCCCAAACCCGATAATGGACCTAAACATGAAGCACCATGTGTATTTTCTTCTAAGAAGCCACTCCAAGCTGTTGGAAGCTGTAAAAGTCTTAATGTATGACCCGTTGGAGCAGTATCAAAAATGATATGATCATATTCATTTACAGTAGAGTTATTTACTAACAAACTTGTAAATTCATCAAATGCAGCTATTTCAACTGTACATGCTCCAGACAACTGCTCTTCCATTGTGGCTACCACTGCCTCAGGTAATTTACCACGATAAGGTCCAATCACCTTTTCTCGGTAATTTTTTGCTGCTTCTTCTGGATTCAAATTACATGCAAAAAGGTTAGGTACGGTTGAAACCACTTTTGGTTCATTCGTTAATTCGATTTCTAATACGTCCTGTATATTTGATGCTGGGTCTGTACTCACAAGTAATACTTTTTTTCCAATATCAGCTAATGCAACAGCTGTTGCACAAGCAGTAGAAGTTTTTCCTACTCCGCCTTTACCTGTAAAGAATAAAAATGGTGTTTTAATTGTTTCCTTCGGATTAAAAGGTTGATACATTCTATCCCTTCTTCCTTTGTATTACAATTGCTTTAAATCGATTGATAAACGTATCTTGGGCTTTTCTTTTAAATCTTCTGCCTTGACTCCAAACCATTCAGATAATTCATCATTTGTAGGATATTCACCAACTTTTTTAACTTCGTTATTAACGAGAGTTACAGGCAAGGCATCTGAACCCTTTTCATTAAGTATTTTAGTTATCTCATTATTCCCTGCAAATGCTCCTGGATCATTTGCAAGGTTGTATCGAATAATTTCATATCCTTTTTTACCAAGCGAAAAGACAGCAGATGCTACACGAGTTAATTCAGGATCAACAATTGGTCCACAAACCCCCGTAGAACAGCACATAGCAGGATCAAAGATTTCAACTTTTAACATATTTTCATCCTCCTTATTATGATATAAGAATGTACTTATGCATTAGTGAAAGTAAAAGCCGAGAGAGTTTCTCGCGGCTCTTTACCTTAATTATTATTCTCCTGTTTTCGCGAAACGTTCAATTCTTTCTCCAATTTCGTCACGAACACGTTGGAAGAACGCCCATTTTTCTTCTTCTGTACCCTCAGCTTTTGCAGGGTCATCGAATCCCCAGTGAACACGTTTGATATGTGGAGGTGTTACTGGGCAATTGTCTGCTGCATGACCACAAAGGGTTACGATCAAGTCTGCATTATTTAATATTTCGGGATCTATCACATCAGATGTTTGATTTGAAATATCGATACCTGCTTCTTTCATTGTTTTCACTGCATTCGGATTTAATCCGTGTGCTTCCAGTCCAGCACTTTTCACTTCCCATTCATCACCTAAATGCTTTTTTGCCCATCCTTCTGCCATCTGGCTTCGGCAAGAGTTTCCAGTACATAAAAAGTAAATTGTTTTTTTAGACATGTTCATTTGCTCCTTTTAAAGTAGATTAATGAATGATTAGTAACCAAATATATAGACCAACCAGTGTAATGAATAAGGTTGGAATGGTTAATACAATTCCCGTCTTAAAGTAGGTTCCCCAGGAGATTTTAACTCCTTTAAGAGACAATACATGCAGCCAAAGCAGGGTTGCGAGAGAACCAATCGGTGTAATCTTTGGACCTAAATCAGATCCTATGACATTCGCATAAATGAGTGCTTCACGAATATTTCCACTTGTATTGGTATCTGCAATAGCAAGTGCGTCAATCATCACAGTCGGCATATTGTTCATTACTGAAGAAAGAATTGCCGCGATGAATCCCATACCGATTGTTGCCGCAAATAGTCCCTGGTCTGCCGTTAACTGAATTAAATCAGCTAAAACATTTGTAAGACCTACATTTCTTAAACCGTAAACCACTACATACATTCCAATAGAGAAGAAAACGATTGCCCAAGGTGCTCCCTTGATAACGGTACCCGTATTAACAGCTGTGCTTCTACGGGCCATGATTAAGAAGAATATAGCGACTATCCCCGCAATAAAAGAAACCGGAACCCCAATAAATTCACTTGCAAAATAGCCTATTAATAAAATTCCTAAAACAGCCCAAGATAGTTTAAACATTTTATGGTCACGAATCGCTTCAGCTGGTGCCTTCAAATGTGATAAATCGTAATTCTTTGGAATGCTTTTTCTAAAATATAAGTACAAGACAATAATACTAGCAGCTAAAGAAAAGAAATTCGGAATAATCATTCTTGAGGCAAACTCTACAAAACCTATTCCAAAAAAGTCAGCAGATACGATATTAACTAAGTTACTTACAACTAATGGCAGTGATGTTGTATCCGCAATAAATCCACTCGCAATGATAAAAGGAAAAACCATTTTTTCATTAAAATTAAGGTTTCTCACCATGGCAAGGACAATCGGCGTTAAGATCAGTGCTGCCCCATCATTCGCGAAGAATGCAGCGACTATCGCTCCCAAAATGGAAACATAGATGAACATCTTTACCCCGTTACCCTTTGCCGCCCTTGCCATATGTAGGGCTGCCCATTCAAAAAAGCCAATCTCATCTAGGATGAGAGAAATAATAATGATGGCTACGAAAGCCAAAGTAGCATTCCAAACAATTGATGTCACATCAATGACATCTTTAAAATCTACAACACCTACTATAAGAGCTAAAATGGCTCCACCACATGCAGACCACCCAATGGATAGTCCTTTTGGCTGCCATATAACAAGTGTAAGTGTGAGTAAAAAGATTACTGACGCTAAAATGATTGATGTCATTACTTAAATCCTCCATCTAGTCACACGAAATTCTCAAACCCTGTTCTTCCAGTTCTTTTAATCTGTAATCTTGGCTTGGAAGGTGATTCAGCAGGTCTTGCACGATCGGATAATAATCACTGTCTTTATTTAACGAATAAATAATCCATTGTCCTCTCCTGGTTTCTCCTACCACACCCGCATCTTTTAATTTTCGAATATGCTGGCTGATAGCGGGCTGGCTCATTTTAAAGATCTCCACAAATTCACATACACAACAATCATGGTTATTTAAAATTGCCACCATGGTTAATCGTGTTTTATCGCCCAATAATTTTAAAATGTTTGCTGCTTTATCAATCTCAACTATAGATATTTTCATCCTCTGTTCACCTCCGCTTTTCAAATATTAATATATAACAATCTACTTATATAAGTAAATGCTTTTATTCTCATTTACAAAATCTTTACATTTAGTATGTTCATTTCAAAGTTCTCAATTAATGATGATTAATGAACAAAAAGGCTGATAAGAGACAATAAAGTTATTTAATTTTAAAACCTCTAACAAGCTTAACCCCATGTTAAAATCAGCATGGAGTTAAAATAAAATTGTTTAATTTTAGATGTAGATTACTCCACTGCACTTAAAAATATAACAATAAAGTCGTTTAAATCTAAAATTTATTCTATAATCGTGCCCGATCGTATGTTGAACATTAATTTATTTTTGATTATGTCAGTTTTTTTATATAAGTTGTTATGTTGCCTAAACAACAACTACCTTGGGGATTGTTAACTTCACAACCACATCGGTTTTCTTTTATGTTTTTACGAATATGATCTACTGGGGTCGGGGTAAGTCCATTTACTACAAATACTTTTATTTTTTCTTTAGTCCAATTAAAACAATAACAAACCGGTGTTATAATCGAATCATCTTTTTGATGAACTGGAACCTTTATGTCAGATATAATATAATTTTTATTATTAGAAGCAAAATAGACTACATTACAGTCTTTGGTTGAACAAAAATAGTGATTTTCTTTAGCATCTAATGACTCTAATGCAGAAGGTTTAAGTAATGATTTTAATGTGATTAACTGTACTTTTTTACCCTTATTTTCACATAATGAGCAAATACCATCACTTTCAGTTTTTATTTCATTAACATTACTACAACAATTTTCCATCATTCTCCCACCTTCCTCTCATTCATTAAAGTTTCAATAATAGGGCATTCAAATAAAGATTTTTCAACAGGACAACACTCTTTTAAATTAATAAGCATATGTTCTATTTTTTTTAAGTCTTTAATCTTCTTTTGTACTTCATCTATCTTCTGAATGACAAAATCATACATATGCATACACCTTTCATCATCTTTATCAACAACCCCAAGTAATTTATGAATTTCAGATAAAGAGAACCCCAATTCTTGCATTCGTTTAATAAACCGAATACGATCAACCGTTTCAGATGGATACATCCTATACCCTGAATCTGTTCGGAAAGGCTCTGATACTATCCCCACTCTTTCGTAGTACCGAATCGTTTCTTTATTGACCCCACATTTTTCTGCAAGTTCACCAATAAGATACATCACTATTTTCACCTCTAAATAAATTATAAACCCTGTACCATAGAACAGGGTAAAGTGGAATTTTAAATTATTTCTCTTATGAGCTAACTTGCTTCTTCAGTAAATGGCCCGTTTGTTGAATAACAGAACGGACATTTTTAAATAACTTTATTGTAAATTAAACGACTTTATTTGTAATTAAACACCTTTATTGTCATTTAACAGAGGCGGCTAGATATTAGCCGCACTTTAACAAGAAATAAGTTATAGATTTTTTTCCATTGCCATGACATCAACAAATTCCCCATCTAAAATACCTTGGTTTTTAAAAACGCCTACTTCACGAAAACCCATTTTTTTATATAGTCCTTGTCCTAAACCATTAAATGGAAAAGTAAATAAAACCAGCTTATGAAAATTATGTTCTTTTGCTTTGGTTTCGAGAGTGGAAAGCAGTTTACCACCCACTCCTTTGCCTCTGTATTCCCTGGAAATATAAACTGAAATATCCGCAACCCCATCATAAGCACAACGGTTATTATATGGATTTAAAGAAGCCCATCCAATTATTTTTTTTCCTTCTTCTGCAACCACAATACTATATCTGTTCTGATGCTGCTCGAACCATTCTGTCATATATGATATATCTTTAACCTCTGTTTCTAACGTGGCTATCCGATCTTCTATCCCTTGGTTATAAATTTCCATAATAGCTTCTAAGTCTGTCTCTCTGGCTCCACGAATGATTGCTTCTCCTATCATTTAATTTCCTCCACAACAATAATTAAAATTGTTCTTTATTTCTTTATAAGCTAAAAGAAACTGTCTATACGTTTGCTGACCCATTTCATTTTCCTGAAAACGAAACAGCCGTTCAAAGGTTTTATCTTTAGCTTCCTCAACTGTACAATCAAAAGCATTCATGATTAATTTCATATATGAAATGAAATATTCCTTTTTGAGCGATCCACCATGGTTAATGATCATTTTACACTCACCTTTTAATAAAAATTTTTAAGGGAAGCACGCGCTCCCCTTTTTTTGATGGTGTTTAATAATTGCAACAAGCAGATGCAGGTCCATCACATGAGCTTTTACTATTTAAATTGACGCTACAGACACCCGTTTCTGGCAAATCTAATTCCACTTTCTCAGCGGCATTCAAATCACCACTTAAATATGCGGCTACAGACCTAACCTGCTCATATCCTGTTGCCATTAAGAAGGTTGGGGCTCGGCCATAACTTTTTGCACCCACGATATAAAAATCCTTCTCTGGCTGTCTTAATTCCTTTTCACCGTGAGGACGAACAGTACCGCAACTATGAATGTTTGGGTCGATCAATGGTGCTAACGCTTTTACACTTTCGGTAGCGGAGTCAATAGAAGTACGAAGTTCAATTATTATTGAAAAATCTGGACGGCTTCCTGTATTTACAATCATTTCATCTATTCCATCCAGTCTAATTTGCTTGTCATTTTGGTTGCCTATTAATTCAATACCCTCTTCTGATTTCCTAACTAATTGGATACGAAATGGTGTAATTACTTTGACCTGTCGGTTATCTACCATATTGTTAATTCTACTGCCGAGAAGGCCACGAGCTTCAAGCGCATCCTTTTCCTCCCCGCCATATGCATCTTCAACTCTCTGTCTTCTCATAATCCATAATATTTCAGTTTCAGGATAGGAATCTTTCAATTTAGCCAAATCTAATAAGGTATTTATGGCTGAATGGCCGCCTCCAACAACAGCTATACGTTTATTTGCATAACGTTCTTGTTCCTTCCCTAAAATATCGGGAATTCCATAATATATTTTTTCTTGGAGGGATTTCTCATCAGCTAGCCAAATACCACTTGAAACAGCAGGGTTGGGATTTCCCCATGTACCCGTGGCATCAATTACTGCCTTAGCTTCATATGTTTTGTACTCCCCATTGTTTTCAGCATGGATGACAAATGGAACATTTTCTCTATGTGCAGTTTTCATTTTATCCACGTCTTTTCTACCAATCGATAAAACTTTCGTATTAAGGTAAACGAAAGGTTGAATTTCTGGCACCCTGGAAAGTGGCTGCAAATATTGTTCAACTAGCTCCTGCCCAGTCGGTAAATTTTCTAATTCTGGCTGAATCCATCCACTGGCATTTAATAAGTTCATAGCAGCTTTATCTATATTGTATCGCCATGGTGAGAATAACCGAATATGTCCCCAACTCTTGATATTGGCGCATACTTCCATTCCTGCCTCCAATAAAATAAACGATTGCCCTCTGCTTGCTAAGTGTGCAGCTGCTGCTAAACCAACCGGTCCAGCTCCAATGATAACAACAGGCAGTTGCTTAGTTATTTCCTTATTTGTTACATTGTTGTTTTCTAAATCATTTTTTCTAGGGCTACAGCATCCTTGGATATTATCATTCAAAGCAGTCATGTTCTCTCCTCATTTCTTTTAAATAGGATTTTTTTACTTCTGTACACAATAAAAAATGTTTACTTTTAAAAACGTTTTTACTTGCAAAATGCAAGTATTAATTCTGGGGAATCACCCCTGCAGTGGCTTGCAGCATGCGCTAGACTTTGCCATGGCATTATTTAATAATTGAATGGAACGGATGACGGTTTCTTTTTCAAACTCATTCATTTGAGAAAAAACCTCACTTAAAAATGCATTCATTTGCTGATCTATGGTTGCTGCAATATACTTACCTTCAGTAGTCAGAGACAGAATACTTATTCTTTTATCAACAGGATCTGGTGTTTTCTTAACTAAGTTCATTTTTACAAGCGATTGTACCTGTCTGCTAAAAGTAGTAATATCAGTTCCTAATGTTTCTGCAATCTGCTGCATCGATGGTTTATTTTGATTATCGATTTCATAAAGGATGTGGCTTTGAATAAGGGAAATCTCGCATCCACCTATACTGCAGCAATTTTTATTAAGTAAACCAAAACGACGTGTCATTATTTGAAACATTCCTCGAATATTTTCCAATATTTTCACCTCTTAATCACATTATATGCAAATCACTTGCAAAATGCAACTAATTTTTATGATTGGAACAAAATTAGTTATCAAAATTGATAGTGATTTTAACTTTTCATAAATTGTGGTTTGGAATAAATCTTTATAAAAATTGAGCCACAAACTTTTATTTGACGGCCAACACAAAAACTTCATGGAAAAGGTCATTTTAAGAGGACTTTTTAAATTATATGTTCTTTAATGTGTTTCACCACATATTTTGCATCCCTTCCTCCCCCCCGAATGGTAGCAGAAGAAAATGAGCGCTGCCCAGAAATACCTACAAAGTATAATCCAGGTGTTGTGATGCTTATTCCTCTTTTGTGTAACGGGGTGCTATTTAATTCTTCAGCTCCGTTTAGGGATGTTAAATAACTCACATTAAGAAGATAACCAGTTGCATAAATGACTGAGTCCACTTTCTCATTTGTCCCATCTTTCCATATAATCCCCTCTTCTGTAAAACGGATAAACATGTCTTTCCTTTCTGGCATATTATTTAAAATCGCTTCCTTATAGATTCCTGTATCTAATACAGAGCTACTCAAGGCAAATTTCTTTCCGAAAGGAAGTGTGTCAACTCCCGTTACTTTAAGCCAGAAATGAAGGTCCTTACCTAATATTCGTTGGGGAGCATAGTTAATTGGTTTTCTCGTTGCGAGTGTAAGGTTTGAAACTTTTGCTAACTCGTAGGCAATTTGTATTGCAGAGTTTCCTGCCCCGACAACTATCACTCTTTGTTTTTTAAACTCTTCTCCATTTTTATATTGGCTGGAGTGAAATATTTTACCTTTGAACAATTCACTTCCTTCTATTTGAGGAATTCTCGGGTTACTAAACGCCCCAGTAGCTGAAATGATTGACTTTGAAAAATAAACGTTCCCATCAGCAGTGTTAATTACAAATGAATCACCTTTTTTCTGGATATCCACTACCTTTTGTTTTGTCCTAATGTTCAATCCAAAATGCTCTGCATATTGACTCAAATAGGAAATCACTTCATCTTTAGATGGATAGCGATCCGAATCTCCAGAAATCTGTAAACCAGGAAGTGATGAATAACGAGCTGGAGAGAATAGGGTTAAACTGTCATAGTATTTAGGCCATGAACCAACAGCTTGTTCTTCCGCTTCTAAAATCAAATATGTTATGCTTTCTTTTTGCAAGTAGTAACCAGAAGCTAATCCCGCCTGGCCCCCACCAATAACTATACAATCAAATTGATTTTTCATTTTATACTCTCCTTTATCATATCGTTATTTAACGATATATTATTGAATAAATATGAACATATAGAATTCCTACATGTTCACTTACAACAATCCGTCAGTATTTGATTTAAGCTCTGTAATAACTCCATGATTTTATTTCTATCTGTTGAGTAGAAAACTTCCTTCCCTTCCTTCCGAGAAGAAAGGAGCCCTGCCTTTTTTAAAATTGCTAATTGCTCAGAAGCCGTTGATTGACCAATACCAACTAATTCAGAAACCTCATTCACGGTTACCTCATTTCTGTTTAAAAATAAAAATATGATTTCCTGTCTCTTTTCACTAGCCAAAGCTTTTAAGAAGCGAAAGATTTCCTCATTAATCAAAAGTTGAACTCCTTTCGTTTATTTTCATATCGTGTTTTTACGATATGTTTTCCTTCATCATATTCTTCTCCAATTTTCATGTCAATCCCTAACTAAAGATTTGGAAACTTAGATGTGTATTTCACTAAAGTATATAAAATCTATTTATTATATTTTGCATTATTTTTTATATAATAGAAAATGGTTTTATTAGCTCAATAGTATACTATCAAACGAAAAATAGATAAAACCTTACAATAATGTAAGTTGATAAATAAAGATACGATAATATTCAATAGTTTGATAACCCTAGATGCCACTAAATCAAACGGTGCTGATTTTTTCACATTGATCAAGGCTATGGAAGAGGGTACCTTTTAACCCTCTTCCACACTATTTTCCGATTACCCAATAATATTTAATTATATCTTGGAACCATTTTCTATAATGTTAACTTATAAGATTATGAAAATAATTAAATTCTCAAACAATATTTAATGAACAACTCTAATTGAGCATAATATAGCCTATTATATTGAGATTTCAAATTGTTCATTTTGAGTGTACTCAAAAGGTACACTTGTTAATAAGTGAGTTTACATTCCCTTTCTCCTCTAAATTTCGTTAACAAAAGAGTCCAGCCGCTTAAAAAGACTGAACTCCTTTCCTTCCCATTTGATGACCCCTTTAATACAAGAATAAAAGTGGATCATAGTACTTTAATTTTTAGTAACAATCTTCCCTCTTTTGTCCACTTAATAAAGCCAACCCAAACCAATACAAAGATTCCTTTTTCTTTTGATAATACAGAGTTCGTCCCATATGCATTTCTTGATAAACCAAATCATCCGGTGGATATTTTCCATCATACCCTCTCTGCAAATACTTTTTTTCTATGATTTCTTGATGCATTTCAGGTAATTTGATTAACCTTTCATGAAAATAGTGAAGCCATTCTTCGGCAGTTAGGGTCTTTAAGGCAGTGGACTCTGTTGAGCTATGAAAACCACTGGAATGAAAAGGCATGTCTGAATAACTGCTTGTAATTGACGGAATCTTTGTTGTTTCTGCCATTAGTTTCATTCGGAAATACTTTCTGATCCATTCTCCTAACACATATTCAATTACGGTCTCAATTTCTTGTTCTTCCATCTGTTTCGCATCGTAATCAAACAGGATATTTTCAGAGATCAGTTCAAAAGCAAGCTGCATATCGTTTCTTTCCCTCCCTTTAAAACTTTAATGATCTATTTCAAGGTCTATCTATATTTCTTAACTGCATTGAGTTACATTTTTTGTTTATCGTCATCGTCCAACCAATTATAAAGAACACCTGTATTTTCGTTTTGATAGTTTTGTTTCCGATCCCGCAGCTCCTTCGTCAACAACTCAAATACGGCTGTGTAAATATAACCAAATCTATTCTCCACATTTCGCTCTTTCTCAATCTTTCTAACAGCTCGGCTAAAAGCTTGAATGATTTTATGTTCAAGCGCTGGCTCATGTTCCAACCAGATAACACAGTCCATTTCTTTTTCAGAGTTATGTTTTGCAAGGAGGATTGTCTCATAGTATTTTTTTGCCTGTTCCGGTGATCCAGAGAACACTTGAAGCATGCCGGCCAATCTTTTGGGAATTCGCAATTGGTTATCGTAAAACGCCTGCTCCATGTATTTTTCTTTTAATTCCTCTTTCTTTTCCGTTGATAAAGAATCAGGGAAATCATAATTATTTTGCAGAGCATCAACAGTATCTATTGTATCTAGATCTTTATCTTTATCTTTATACTTAATCTCTTTATTACTTAATTTATTATATGTTGATTTTGGGAAGTCCATTTTGGGAAGTCCAAAATCAACATTAGAAGCCGAACTTTTTTTGGAATGTTGAAATTCAACATTAGAAGATTTCTTTCCATCCCAAACTAAACAACTCTCTTTTTTTTCAATATCCTTAATGTCCTTATGGGTGAATTTTTCCTGTGAGTGATAGTAAACGTATTCAAATTTTTTTCCAACCCTTCTTCTAAGTTGAACAACGTAATTGTTCTTCACCAATTCATTCCAGGCATTTTGCACGGATGTACGACCATTTTTGGCATATCTCTTATAAAGTTCCGTTTTGTAGATTGTCCAGCTGTCAGGCATGGACGTTAAATTGCTAAGGAGCCCAATGGCCTGTAAACTTAGACTATCCACATCATGTAGCATATTTCTGTTAATAGATTCATACCCCTTACTTTTGAATTTCTTAACATTGCCATTCATTCGTTCCCACTCTCCAATTTTGGCGATTCGTATTTTCTGTATATGCATCCTAATTTCTTAAATTACCCTAACCCCGGTAATGAATGAATAATTGGTTACGCATGCATTAGTTATGAAATGTATTAAAACCGGTTCAATCAAAATAAACAACCACAGCATGTATACATTCCTTTTTTTACACCTTCAACAAATTTTTATACAGCGTTTCACTGGACATAATTGCTTCGTGACCGAATCTCCAATTTTGGTGAATCCCAATTTCTTATAAACTCAAGAGCGTCCTCAAAATCATGCCTTCGGATATCACGGTAGGAATTGACATCAAATTGTTTTTTTAAGTCGGAATAAATTTTTGAGAAATATTTCCTTCTTGCAGTATCATGTAGTAATGGAAAGTTAGTATGAATAACTTTGTGCACGGCATTTTGGATTATCTTTTGTTCATGTGATATAAGTGTTACGTTATGACTTTCCAACATGTGACGCGTCCGATTAAATTCCTCAATGTACATTTCTTTAAATTGCATGGCCTTTTCCCCGGTGTAACCCATGGCTAGCATAGCAAAACCGTCAAATGTCATGATGAAACTTGGCATGACCCTCCCTTGCCGATTTTTATATGAGGACTCTCCATAATTGACTTGTCGAAATTTAACCGAGCATTTTAAATTACGAATGTCCCGCAGTACCTTGTCATGACCTTTTTGAAAAACTTCCGCAATTGTCAAGCTGTCAGTAAAGACTTTATTTCCTTCTACGAAAACCAGGTCACTACTTAGTGATTCACTAACTAGCATCTTCATCCTTTACTCCCTCCCTTGCACTCACCATTTTTGGCGAATCATTTGTTACTTTTTAAAAAATAAGGATGGCTTGCAAAATCAATGGCGATTCCCTTTTTTTTCATTTCGGAAACTAATCGTAACAATCTAGACTGTCGATTATTTTGGTAAAAATTCATCCTTTGTTTTGTATTCAAATTGATCTCCTTCCTTCCCTTTCTAATCATTTTTGATGATTCCCAATAGGTTAAAGGCCAATATACCTTTCGCTTTCTAGGACAAATTCCTATCATTCAATTCCGTTTTATCCAAAACTATAAAATTGTTATTTTTGCTAATCCTAAAGATACTTTTCATTCTAGTAACCTCCCAAGCATTACCTCCTATTAATTAGCCATTCTTCAAGAAATCGCTTTACTTTTTCCGCAGGAAAGTACCACTTACCACCAACCTTGATTTTTGGAAAATCGTCATCAAAAAAGAATGTGTTCTGGATGGTGTTCCAACTCATACAGGTACGTTTCTTTAATTCGCTGGAATCCCAATACACCATTTCTTTATCAAGTTTTTCTAGCCTGCTCTCAATTGCATCTTGGTACATTTGCCTGATTTCACTTTCATCAACCTGAATTTTAATCACTATCATCACCATCCAAGGTTTTATTTGGTTCCTATAAAGAACCACATTCATTTAAAAAATTACTTAATCAATCTTCAGAGTTTGGGCTATTTCTTTAGCAGCGGGAACAGATGGCAATTTTATACCTTGCTCAATTTTTGTATAATGGCTTCTTGAAATGTAGGACAAATGAGCAACCTTCTTTTTGAGTTAATCCTCTCTTATCACAAAACAGCTTTAGCCATTCTCACTGAATACCCGCCCCACTTGTTCCCCTTGGGAACATTTATTGTAATTTATTATACGTTACCCTAGGGAACATGTCAATACATATTGAATACTAAATTATACTGTTAGGAACAATTGATGACGTTACTCTAGGAAACCTTTATAATATAAAGTAATATAGGAGAAAGTAGAGTGATAAGTGTGAGTAAATTTTCTCTCCGATTAAAAAAACTCCGTGATGAACGAAAAAATAAAAATAAAAAGTGGACACAAAAGTATGTTGCTGATCTTATTGGGGTAGCAAGAGTTACCTATACTGCCTATGAAAATGGAACAAAGGTTCCACCTTTAGATACAATTAATAAGATTGCAATGGTTTTCAACGTAGATACTGATTACCTAATGGGAAGGACTGATTATCCTTTAAAAACAGATATGACAACGCAAGAAGATGATGAGGATTACAGAACACTTAACAGATACGGACGTAAATTGACACCAGAACAAAGAAAAAAGGCAATAAAAATCCTTGAAGCAACATTTGAGGAGTTGTTTGATGATGAAGAGGACTAAACCAAATTATAATCTAGCACAAAAAATGGCAAGGGATGTATTAATTCAACATCGTGTAACGGAATTACCAGTCAAAGTAAGTTCCATTATAGATTCCATTTCCGACATTAAATTACTTACTTACAACCAAATGAAAAAAATAACCAATCTTACAGAAAAAGAAATCAGTGATACGAATGGCTCTAGAGATGGTGTGATACGATATTTAAGTAATCGAAAAAAATATGTTATTGCCTATAATGAAAATGTTGTATCGAAAAAAAAGATTAACTGGACACTTGCACATGAATTAGGTCATTATATGCTAGAACATCTACACCAAACAAATTGTTCCCTTTCAAATGGTAAAAGTCTTTCTGAAACAGAAAGTTATATTGTGGAAAGTGAAGCAAATGCATTTACGAGGGAACTCCTTGCACCGCCGCCTGTATTAAGGGCACTAAATGTGTTTGATGAAAAAGCTATATCCAATTTATGCGATCTTACCCCTTCCGCATCAAAACAAGTAAAAAAATTTTTAACAAAAGGTAAAAAAGAATTTAACATCCATTATTCTGAAGATCATCCTATACGGATACAATTCTCCGACTTTATAGAAAAGATGAACGGGTTGGGTCAAAATAATACCGAGGGGATTCCTATCACAGTTAAAAAGTGTCCAAATTGTAATAATAACGTGGAAAAACCGGACTTTAAATACTGTATTTATTGTGGGACATATCTAATTAATAAATGTACAGGTTTTAATATTAGCGATGATGATTATAATAAGTTAACCATTAAATGGCATGAACATGATGGAGGCTGCGGAGAAATTTTGGATTACAACGCCCGTTTTTGTCCAATGTGTGGCTCTACCTCAACCTTCTATGATAATGGACTTCTAAAAAAATAGGTTTCATCACCTAATTTAATTTCTGTTCCAAATACAGAGGATTAGTAAATGGTGGGTAAATCATTGCTACATTTAAAAATTAAATAATGGCGATGGCAATCTAGAGTCCCCAAGGATGGAAAAAAATTTAGTCTTGGAATGTTTAGAACAAAATAAGAAGCCCAAATCACAATGGGATAGGGTGGGACTTTTTTATCGTAGCACTTTAATGAATGTTTAGGTTATGCAAGATAAAACTGATATTATATTTATAAATTTCAAAAGAGATTGAAAAGAACGCAATGAATAAATTTGAAGAATACACAAAATTACATAAATTGGCGTAAAAGCCATTTTCATTGTTTGCTGTACTGATATATAAAATAGGGAGGTTTAGAACTATGGGAATCAGTTATAGGCAACATGGTAAAAAGAATTGGGAATATCGAATAAAATACAAAGATCCTATTACCCAAAAACATAAGGAAAAGTCAAAACGTGGATTTACATCTAAATCTGAAGCGCGTTATGCTGCACAAGGGATGGAAAAAAGGCTATTAGCTGGTATAGAACAGTCTCCCATCACGTTAAAAGAGTACTTGAACACATGGCTTACTGAATATAAGCGAGGAACTATACGCAAAAATACGTTTGAGTTGCATGAAAGGAATATTAATAATCATATACTTCCCTATTTTAAAAATATATTACTACAGGAAGTTATGCCTATTATGTATCAAAAATTTTTAAACCATCTTTCAGATCAAGGTTACAGCAGGAGAACTGTTGAAATTATACACGGCACAATGTATAACGCATTTGAGAAAGCTGTCATTATTAAAAAGGTAGAGGATAACCCATGCAAGGGAGTATCTATAAAAGGTAAAGATAAAGATAGAGAAATAAAGTTTATTGACTCAAATAACATCCCATTATTTCTCCAGGAAGCGTATAAATACGATTATATTTATTGGATCTTCTTTAAAATATTAATTGAAACGGGTATGCGTAAGGGTGAAGCAGCTGCACTTCAGTGGCCAGATATCGATTTAAAAGAACGTACCATCAATATTAATAAGTCACTAGATTTTCAGCCTAGAGATATGTCTGAGCTATTTGGAGACACAAAAACATTTCATTCTAAACGAATTATCACAATGAGTCAATCACTTACTAATGATCTTCACTTTCACAAGAAATATCAAAATCAAAATAAACTAGCATTGAATGAGGTTTATCATCATGACCTTAATTTAGTTTTATGTAGAAATGATGGGAACTTTATGCCAAAGTCTAGTCTTTTTAATGCATTTTCTAGAATCTTGAAAAAAGCTGGTCTTCCTTCCCTACCGATTCACTCCACAAGACACACTCATGCAGTTCTCCAGTTGGAGGCTGGAGCAGATATGAAATACATCCAGGAACGTTTAGGGCATGGTTCTATACAAATTACTGCGGATGTTTATGCTCATATTTCTAAGAAAATTGATCAAAATACGATGAACAAATTTGAAGAGTATACTAAAAACATTTTAAGATAATTTGTGGGTGTTTCGTGGGTGTATTTCGAAATAATGATTAATTGTTATTTCACCCACAAAACATAAAAGCCCTGATACCAGTAGCACCAAGGCTTTTACTTATTAATACATTCTCATATACTGCTCCCTTTCCCACGGATGTACTTGCGTCCGAAACATATCCCACTCAATTTCTTTTGCTTCAATAAAGTTTTCAAAAATATGCTTTCCAAGGCCCTCTTTAATAACTTCGTCTACCTTTAATTGTTCTAGGGCTTCATAAAGATTGGAAGGAAGATCAATGACTCCCTCCGCCATTCTTTCATTCTTGTTCATAATATAAATATTTTTGTCCACTGAGTGCGGTGGAGTCAATTGATCTTCTATCCCGCTTAGTCCTGCTTTTAATAACACGGCCATGGCCAAATATGGATTTGCTGTTGGATCGACACTGCGCACTTCAATTCGAGTACTCAACCCGCGTGAAGAAGGAATCCTTACGAGTGGACTTCTATTTTGTGCAGACCAAGCAATATAGCATGGTGCCTCGTAACCAGGAACTAGTCGTTTATAAGAATTGACTGTCGGATTCGTGATCGCCGTAAATCCTGGAGCATGTTTAATAATACCTGCTAAAAATTGAAAAGCTGTTTCACTCATCTTGATCTCGCCATATTCATCAAAAAATGCATTTTCACCATTTCTAAATAAAGACATATTAAAATGCATTCCTGAACCCGCTACCCCGAATAATGGCTTTGGCATGAATGTTGCGTGAAGCCCGTGCTTTCGGGCGATGGTCTTCACGACTAGCTTGAACGTTTGGATTTGGTCGCATGCTTTTATTGCATCCTCATATTTAAAGTCAATTTCATGCTGTCCTGGAGCTTCCTCGTGATGTGAAGCTTCAATTTCAAATCCCATTTCTTCTAGTTCAAGCACTATATCACGGCGGCAATTTTCACCAAGATCCGTTGGAGCAAGGTCAAAATAACCGCCGTTGTCATTCAATTCAAGGGTCGGATCGCCGTTATCATCTAATTTAAATAAAAAGAATTCAGGTTCAGGACCAAGATTAAAGTTCGTAAAACCATATCCTTCCATTTCCTTCAATACTCTCTTTAAATTACTTCTTGGGTCTCCTGCAAACGGCTGTAAATCGGAGTTATAAACATCACATATTAATCTTGCAACTTTTCCTTTTTCAGCAGTCCATGGAAATATTACCCATGTATCTAGGTCTGGATAAAGATACATATCCGATTCTTCAATCCGAACAAAACCTTCAATCGAAGAGCCATCAAACATCATCTTATTATCTAATGCTTTTCCTAATTGACTGATCGGAATCTCGACATTTTTCACCGTTCCTAAAATATCCGTAAACTGCAGCCGCACAAACTTGACGTTCTGTTCTTCGGCTAGCTGTGCAATACTTTCCTTCGTAAACATCCCCATTTTCCCAATGTCCTCCTACAAAATAAAGTTTAATCTCATGATGAAAAATGTACTCTAAAATTTTACAAAACTTTTTCAAAAAAAGACAGCAAAAAAAGCTGTCTTTTATACATATTCACTTATTGAATTGTAATTAAACCTTTTTCTATCAATCGATTAAGAGCAGTGACAATGGCAATTTTTACATGTGCATAAGTTAATCCTCCCTGAACATATGCAGTATATGGAGGTCTGATCGGGCCATCTGCTGATAATTCAATGCTTGATCCTTGGATAAATGCACCTGCTGCCATAATGACATCATCTTCATAGCCGGGCATATAGCTTGGGTATGGGGTCACATAAGAATCAACAGGTGATGCAGCCTGAATAGCCTGACAAAATTCAATCATCATCTGTTCATTAGTAAATTGGACCGACTGAATTAAATCCGTCCGCTTTGCATCCCATTTCGGAGAAGTGTTCAATCCTATACGTTCGAGTATGGCAGATGTAAAAACGGCGCCTTTTAAGGCTTGTCCTGTAATATGGGGGGCTAAGAAGAAGCCTTGATACATTTCCAATAAACTGTATAAGGACGCTCCTGCTTCAGCACCAATGCCTGGTGAAGTCATTCGATAGGAACAAGCTTCAACCCATTTTTTTGTACCTACTATGTACCCACCTGTTTTTACAATACCACCACCCGGGTTTTTTATAAGCGAGCCTGCCATTAAGTCTGCGCCGACATGGCATGGCTCATATTCTTCGACAAACTCCCCATAGCAATTATCAACAAAAACAACAACTTCCGGGTTAATTTCTTTTACAAAGCGAATCATCTCTTTAATTTCCTCAATGGTAAAAGAAGGTCTTTCAGCATAGCCTTTTGAGCGTTGAATTCCGATCATCTTCGTATTCGACTTCATCGATTGTTGTACCGCTTTAAAATCTATTTCCCCATTTTCCGTTAAATCTACACAGGCATAACCGATCCCGAAATCTTTCAATGAACCGTTGTCAACACCTCGAAGCCCAACTATTTCTTCAAGAGTATCATACGGTTTTCCCGTAATATATAAAAGTTTATCACCAGGACGTAAGACGCCAAATAACGCGATGGAGATAGCATGCGTTCCCGAGATGATCTGTGGGCGAACTAGCCCTGCTTCTGCCCCAAATACATCTGCATATATTTTCTCAAGGGCATCTCTTCCAATATCGTCATAGCCATAACCTGTGGACGGTGTAAAATAAGTATCACTTACCCGATGCTCTTGAAAGCTTTTTAAAACACGATATTGGTTCATTTCAATCATTCGGTCGATTTCTCGGTGTACAGAGGAAATTTGTTCCTCCACCTCTTCGATGATCGGGCCTAAAGTATGACTATTCATTAATGTTTGATACATGATGCTGTACTCCTTTAAATACCATATAATTTTAATGCTCCCGAGACAGGATGATCTGCCTGGACATATCCTTTACATTGATAGGCTTGATCTTCTTCTCTAAATATGAGTTCTCGTAAAATCGTATCATTCTTTAATACGGATAGTAGGCGTCCTTCATTAGATGGAACAACAACATTGTAGAAATTCATATTAGAAACAGCCATATCTTCGATTTTTTTCTTTAGTTCGTTTCTATCCTCTTCCTGAAATGCACTCATGATCAATATTTCTCCTGAGCTTGGAACAAAATCTCCATGCATTTCATCTGCTTTATTATAGACAGTAAGCTGAGGCAAATGATCCATATCCAAATCGTTCAATAGTTGTTGAACCGTTTTTTCATGGTTTTCATAATCAGGATTTGAACTATCTACTACATGGAGTAATAGATCCGCTTCCCTTACTTCCTCTAAAGTTGAGCGGAATGCAGCGATCAGCGCAGTTGGCAAATCTTGAATAAATCCAACGGTATCAGTAATAATGGCGGCATAGCCACTTGGTAATACCAGTTTTCTAGTCATCGGATCTAACGTTGCGAAAAGTTGATCCTCTTCGAACGATTCTGCTATGGATAGTCTGTTAAATAACGTGGATTTTCCCGCATTTGTATAACCAACTATGGCAATTTGAAAAGCTTTATTGCGTTTCCGTCTTTCCCTGTATCTCTCCCTATGCTCTACCACAACATGAAGTTGCTTTTTTATTTCATCGATCCGGCGACGAATATGACGGCGATCTGACTCAAGTTTTGTTTCACCGGGTCCTCTAGTTCCAATTCCCCCACCAAGCCTTGAAAGTGAAATTCCTTGTCCTGCCAATCGAGGTAATAAATATTGGAGTTGAGCTAATTCCACTTGCAGTTTTCCTTCCTTTGATCTAGCTCGCTGGGCAAAAATATCAAGAATAAGCTGTGTACGATCCAATACTCTTGCAGTTAATTTTTCTTGGAGATTTCGAAGCTGACTTGGAGATAATTCATCGTTAAAAATAATTAATTCCGGCTCTAGCTCTTCTTCGAGCATTTGCAGTTCTTCAACTTTACCTTTGCCTATGTATGTAGATGGATGTAATCGTTCTTGTTTTTGGGAAAGCGTTGATACTACTTCACCATGTGCAGTCGTGACCAATGACTCGAGTTCTTCCATTGAGTACTGAAAATGACGGTCGCTTACATTCAATTGGCAACCGACAAGAATGGCTTTTTCTTTATTTTGCGCTTGCAAAAAATCCCCTTCTTTCCATCTAATTACTCTAGCCCCATCATAACAGAAAGCGATTATGAAAACGAATCTATCAAAATTATATAAGAAAATGGACTGTCCATAAAGTAAAGAATGACCCTCTTTAGGAACAGCCGCTATATGATCTTAATTCATTCCACTTCAGAAAAGATAAAATCTTCACTTAGAAGTGACGATAATATTGTTCTTTCTAGATTTGGTTCACACAAGAGCCTCATCGCCTGGGATCGAATCGCTTTTTCTATTATATTACGAACATAGCGTCCATTTGAAAAGGTGTCAGCGTTAATTGCTTTTACATATAAAAGATGATTTTTTAATTTAGTTTCCGCATCCTTACTCAATCCGTATTCTTTTTCATTGAGCATGCGTTTGCCAATTTCCATTAATTCATTCACCGTATAATCTGGGAAATGAAAAACGAGGGGAAAACGGGAATGTAGACCAGGGTTTAAACTTAAGAAATACTCCATTTCCCTTGAATATCCGGCTAAAATTAAAATGAAATCATTTTGTTTATCTTCCATATGTTTAACTAAAGTATCAATTGCTTCCTTACCGAAATCTTTTTCCCCACCGCGCCCAAGTGAATAGGCTTCATCAACAAATAAAATTCCACCAGCCGCTTTTTTAATAAGATCACGAGTTTTTTGAGCAGTATGACCGATATATTCTCCCACGAGATCTGCTCGTTCCGCTTCAATGAGATGACCTTTTGGTAAAACATCCATTCTTTGAAATAGCTTGCCGATTAGGCGTGCAACGGTAGTTTTTCCTGTACCGGGGTTTCCTTTAAACATCATATGGAGGACTTGTTGACCAGCTTTTAACCCTGCTGCTTCACGTTTTTTATTAATATAAATCCAGGCATATACTTCTTTCATCATTTTTTTGATTTCATCCAAACCGACAAGGGCGTTCATTTCAGCTTCTATTTCATTCAAGACTGTATGTTCATGTGATAATGGCTTTGATGACATCCCTTTGTTTGGCAGCTGTTTTACTTTTTCTCTTTTATTAACGTTCAACATAATGCTGATTTGCCCATTGTTCTTCATTCGGAATGGCTCACTCATGCCCATCACCTCACATTCAAAAACAGTATACGCCCAGAAATGAATTTGGTTCCACCCTTTTTGTTTTATGATTGCCGAACACTTCAGCTTTGTACATTATATTCATATGAGAGCAACAAGATTACATACTGTGTGAAGGAGCGATATAAGAAAAAACACGCATAAGAAGATATATGCGTGTTTTTTACGTTGGTATGACTATTCTTCATAATTGATTTGAACGTTTCGCTGAGGGGAGAATGTAGAAATTGCGTGTTTGAATACTAATTGTTGTTTCCCTTCGGACTCAAACAAAACTGTAAAATTATCGAATCCTTTTACATGGCCCCGCAATTGGAAACCGTTCAAAAGAAATACGGTAACTGGTACCGATTCCTTGCGAAGTTGGTTTAGGAATTGATCTTGAATATTAATAGGTTGTTTCATATAATTGGCCTCCTCTTTTATCTCTATACTTATGTATTCGATTTTATTTCTAGCTTTCCTGCAATGAAATCAATAATCTTAGCTGTTTTTTTCAAGTGTTCCCTTTCTTCCATCATATCAAACCAAGTAACATCCATTTTATTGCGAAACCAAGTAAGCTGTCTCTTCGCATAATTTCTTGTGTTTTGTTTTAATTTATCGACGGCACCTTCAAATGTAGTATGACCGTCCAAATAATCATAAAGCTCTTTATATCCAATTGCTTTTACTGATTGAACATTTTTAATGTCTCTTTCATATAGATCTTCGACTTCCTTTAGGAGGCCTTCCTCCATCATCAAGTCGACCCGTTTATTAATTCGATTATATAATTTTTCTCTATCCATTGAAAGGCCTATTAGAGCTGTGTTATATAACATTGATTTCATTTGGTTTTGTTGTAACTCGGTCATTGTTTTACCTGTACTGCGATAAACCTCTAATGCACGAATCACTCTTCTATAATTATTTGGATGAATTTTCTTCGCGCTTTCCGGATCAATTTTTTCCAGTTGTTCATATAGAGCTTTACTTTCCCCCTCCATCGCCTGTTTTTCAAGTTCTGCTCTGAATTCTGTGTCACCGGGTCCTTCCGAAAACTGGTAATCATATAAAACAGCTTGTATGTAAAGACCTGTTCCTCCTACGATAATAGGGATAGCACCGCGATTATTAATCTCGGAAATTTTTTCTCGGACCAAGCTTTGAAATTCCGCAACTGAAAAAGACTCTTCAGGCTCTTTAATATCAATCAGATGGTGTGGAATCCCTTCCATTTCATTGGGCATGATTTTAGCAGTACCGATGTCCATTCCTTTATAAATTTGCGTTGAATCCCCACTAATAATTTCTCCATTGAATGCTTTCGCTATCGCAATGCTTAGTTTTGTTTTTCCTACTGCTGTAGGTCCTACTAAGACAATTAACTTTTGCTTATTATCCATCGTAATTTCACTGCTTTCGTTTTCTAAATGGTGATAGCTGTTTCAGCTATTTTCCGATTACTCGTTCCCCTCATAATTATAACAAAATTGGAATCAATATATACTCAATACGAATGACTGTTTACATAATAAAGTTATGGTTTATATGAATATATGTAAAAAACACCTGAGTTTTCAGGTGTTTTAGTAAAAGAAAATGCCAAGGCAAACTAAAAATACAACAATGCCCAGGGCTACATATATCCATGAAAGGGATTTTATATTAACACGCAAAGAGCTTGATTCATATTCATGGGATCTAGCAAGTTCATTCTCTAGTGTATCCCCTTCAGCTTCATATTGTTGCATTTTTGAGTTTATATCTTTTCCGACAAGAAGTGTGCCCACAAGAGCAACAATAATTGTGAATACCGCAGCGATAATTAATAAAACAGTCAACTTTATCCGCTCCTAAAAATTATAGATAGGAAGAATTCATACTACTAATATCTTACCGCAAACAAAAACAATATGACCAATCCAAATAAGAAAGTTTCATGACTTTTCATTCTTGCCTGTCACCACTTTCACGTTCGACAAAATCCAACAAAAAGCGGGTGGTGACAGGCACTTGTCACATTATTCTTTTGAACATTTTTTCCATTTCGTTTGTTGAGAAGTGGATTATGATTGGTCGTCCGTGTGGGCAGGTAAATGGATCTTCGGTGTTTCTCAGTTCATTAAGTAATGCCTGAATTTCATCGTTTCTCAAATATTGATTTGCTTTGATTGAGGCTTTACAACTCATCATGATCGCTGCTTCTTCTAGCAGTTTTTTGATGTCAATCCGTTTCATTGAAAGCAGCTGTTCAATCATTTCTTCAATGGTTTCTTTTTCCTGTCCCACTGGGAACCATTGTGGATGAGACCGAACAATATAGCTATTCATACCAAAATCCTCAAGGAAAATTCCCACTTGTTCTAACTGTTGTTTGCTTTCTTCAATTTTTAAAAACTCATCAGGGGAAAATTCAAGCGTCAATGGTACGAGTAGTTCTTGAAGCTCATTTTCCACTTGACCTACTTTCTCCCGATAATATTCATATTTAATTCGTTCTTGTGCTGCATGCTGATCGATCATATATAATCCCCGTTCATTTTGAGCGAATATATATGTGCCATGCATTTGACCGATCGGATATAAAGCAGGGACCCTTTTGTCCGTTTTAGGTGATTGCTCGTCATCCAGTTGTTGATGAATAACAGCTGTTGATTCCGCGATTGTATTTTCCACCGGTATCTCATCATCAACCACGATCTGCTTTTCTTCCGGTTCATATAATTTTTTCATTTCTTCTGAAGGCAAAAGCTGTTCCTTTTGGTAGCTAAAATTACTAGTTCTGTTACGTACCTCGTTAGTTTTTGGTTTATTATTAGATTGATTTTCGAGGCTTAATGTTGTTTGTTCCGATACAAACTCTCTTCTTTTAACAGGGGCAACACCATGAGGTATTAATTCCCTTTTTTTAAATGCCGTCTTAATTAAGGCGGATATTTGATTATTCAATTCTAATTCCTTACTTAATCGTACTTCCATTTTTGCCGGATGGACATTCACATCAACAAGTAAGGGATCCATCTCAATCGCTAAAAGCACAATTGGATAACGGCCAATTGGCAATAAGGTATGATATCCCTCAAGTATGGCCTTAACGAGTGAGTAGTTCCTGATGAAGCGACCGTTAATCATCGTTGATATATAATTCCGTGATGCACGAGTTACTTCAGGAAGGGTAATATATCCGGATATTGAATAATCAAGAGACTGCGATTGAATGGGAATCATATTTTTAGCTATATTTACTCCATAAATGGCTGCTAGCACTTGCCTTACATCACCATTGCCATTTGTATGGAGTAAAACCCGTTCATTGTGACGGAGTCGAATTGATACATCTGGATGAGCAAGAGCGAGCCGATTGATAATATCTGAAATATGGCCAATTTCAGTATGAATGGTTTTCAAATATTTCAATCGTGCAGGTGTATTAAAAAATAAGTTCGAAACACTTATATCTGTTCCTTTTCTGCCACCTGCTTTTTCTTGGGTGATGACCTTCCCGCCTTCAAGAATTACTTTCGTTCCATCTGCACCAGACTTAGCGGACACAATCTCAAGATGTGATACAGATGCGATACTCGGAAGAGCCTCGCCACGAAAACCTAATGTTCTTATGCGGAATAAATCATTCTCATCTTTAATCTTGCTTGTAGCATGGCGTTTAAACGCCCTGATCGCGTCATCCTCACCGATACCCTTACCATTATCTATGACACGTATCAGACCGAGTCCTGCTTCTTCTACATCGATCTCGACAACAGTGCTCTCGGCATCAATCGCATTTTCTACTAATTCCTTTACTACAGAGGCAGGGCGTTCGACAACTTCACCCGCAGCTATTTTATTGGAAAGTGCATCATTTAGTTCAATGATTTCATGCATTTGCCCCGCTCCCTTATTACTAATTTAACTTCTTTTGGATCTCATATAGGAAATTCATCGCTTGTAACGGATTCATTTCAAGTAATTTTGCGGTGCGAATCTCCTCTATCACTTTATATTCCGGGCCAAGCTCCTTTTTAGTGGCTGCTGGTTCGCCAAAGAAAGCAAGCTGTTCGTTTAAATGCTGACTACTTTGATCAGTTTCTTTTGTTTTTGTTTTATTTTTATTCTCACTTTCAAGTTCGGTAAGAATATCAGCTGCACGATCAATGAGTTCCTTTGGCAGCTCTGCAAGTTCTGCTACATGAATCCCGTAACTTTTATCAGCGGGTCCTGCTTTTACTTTATGGAGAAAAACTAGTTTCCCTTGCTGTTCAATTGCACTTACATGGATGTTATTTAAACGCTCCAGCTTTTCTTCCAGCGCTGTTAATTCATGATAATGGGTTGAAAACAGGGTTTTCGCACCAATCCTATCGTGTATATATTCAATAATTGCCTGCGCGAGTGCCATCCCGTCGTATGTCGATGTGCCGCGGCCAATTTCATCAAATAAAATTAAACTATCCTTGGTTGCATTTGTAATCGCATTTTTCGCTTCGAGCATCTCAACCATAAATGTACTTTGGCCAGCGATTAAATCATCAGCTGCACCAATTCTAGTAAACACTTGATCGAATATTGGTATTTCTGCCGAAACTGCCGGCACAAAACAGCCAATTTGTGCCATAATGGCGGTTAGTGCGATTTGCCTCATATATGTGCTTTTTCCTGACATATTTGGACCAGTTATGAGTTGGACTTCCTTTTCACTATCCATTATGCAATCATTAGGAACATATTCTTGTGAACCCATCACCTTTTCAACGACCGGATGTCTGCCATCTGTCAGTTTGATTTCTCTTTTCTTATTAAATGTTGGCCTTACATAGTGACGGGCTTCACTCACCGTCGCAAAACTTTGATATACATCCAGCTCACTGATTATTTTTGCGGCTTTTTGAAGTCTTGGAATGAACGTTTTCACTGATTCGCGAATTTCCATAAATAATGAATATTCCAGATCAACACATTTTTCATCAGCCTGAAGGATAAGTGCCTCTTTTTCTTTCAATTCAGGGGTGATATAGCGTTCTGCATTCGTTAACGTTTGCTTTCGTTCATAACGTCCTTCCTCTAGAAGGTGGACATTTGCGCGAGTAACCTCTATATAGTAGCCAAACACGCGATTATATCCTACTTTGAGTGATTTAATACCTGTTCGCTGTCTTTCTTCACGCTCTAGCTCTGCAATCCAATTCTTTCCGTTCCTGCTTGCATCTCGGTACGTATCTAATTCTTTATGAAAACCGTCTTTAATGATGCCTCCTTCTTTCACTGTTAAAGGAGGGTTGTCCATGATTGACTGTTCAAGAAGATTAGTTAAATCGTCACACGGATCAAGTTCTCCCGCAAGTTCGTCAGCGTCATTTTGATTTAGTTGCTGAATCAGTTGGATAATGGCAGGGATCTGCAGTAGCGAGTTTTTAAGTTGAATAAAGTCCCTCGCATTTGCATTGCCAAATGCGACTCGACCCGCAAGCCGTTCGAGATCATAGACTCCTTTTAATAGTTCGCGAAGATCTTGCCGCTCAAAATAATGTTGAATCATCGTTTCAACAAGTTCCAGTCGTTTAGTAATATCTGATTCGCTAATTAAGGGGCGATCGATCCATTGTTTTAGCATTCTCCCACCCATGGCAGTCGCCGTTTCATCCAGCAGCCATAATAACGTACCTTTGCTGCCTTTCCCGCGGATTGATTCTGTTAATTCGAGATTTCTTTTAGAATAATAATCTATTTTCATAAAATGGTTTGTTTCATATACAGAAAATGGCTGTAAATGGTCTAGGCTTCGTTTTTGTGTCTTCTTTAAATAATGAAGGAGCCTGAGCGCCGGAGATTGTAATTCGTCAGTAACAAGTTCTGAAAGTATTTCACTAAACTCTTTATTATTTTCTACCTTATCTTCAATTGAAATAATAGCATTGCAACGATCTTTAATTGTTTTCAAAAGAATTTGATCAAAATTAGAATCAACTACCACTTCTTTAGCACCGATGGTGGAAACTTCATTTAGCAGTAGATCAGATGAACCATTGATGATTGACGCTCTGCTCTCCCCAGTAGATAAGTCATTATAAGCAATTCCAAATGAAGATCCAGTGTACATGGAAATCGAGACAATATAGTTATTCTCTTTTTCTTGCAAACCTTTTCCTTCCATGACAGTGCCGGGGGTAATCAGCTGGACAACTTCCCGCTTTACAACCCCTTTCGCTTGCCTTGGATCTTCAGTTTGCTCACAAATTGCTACTTTATAGCCTTTTTGGACGAGTTGTTCAATATAACCTGCAGCTGCATGATATGGAACTCCACACATTGGTATGCGGTCTTCAGAACCACCTTCCCGGCTAGTTAACGTAATTTCCAGTTCCTGCGAAGCCTTTAGCGCATCTTCAAAAAACATTTCATAGAAATCGCCTAGGCGAAAAAATAAAAAGGCATCTAGATATTCTGCCTTTACTCGTAAATATTGTTGAATCATCGGCGTATATTGATGCATATGTACCAATTTCCTTTCCGTTCAAAAACTCTATCCTGACTAGTATAACATATCAAAGAAACACTCTTCAGTTCTTAAATTATAGCAATTTAAGAAAAATATCGGGAAGAGGGCGTCTTCCCGATATGGCCGGTATTCAAAAATTCTTTTCGATCCCTTTACTCATTTTCATTTGCAACTAGGAAGTCAGGATTAATTTCTTCTAGTTCACTATCATCTAATTCTTCAGCCCAGTCATCATCATCGTCACATGGACATTCTCCTTGATGGATCGCCACACATACTTTTGTTTCTCCAATCACCTCTACAAGAAATTCCCTTTCTGTACTAACGAGAATTTTATTCCCTTTCTTGGAAATGACTGCCTCGATGCAATTAGGCTGTTGAAGAACCTTTGCCGCAACTTCTTTATCATCCATGCAATCTGGATCATGATAATGAAGTTTGATCACATCTTTGTACTCAACTCTCTCAGTAGCTACAGATGTTTTCGTGTTATCATGATGGGAATACCAAACATTCATATCAAATGAGCCGCTAATCTCGACTGTTTTGCCGACCTTGCGTGCTTCATACTTATGATTGATAATCCAGCAGCCTAAAATGCTCGAAGGATGATGCTGCGGGCTGATCGCATGATTGGATTGCGTAAATTTACGCCCCTTCGCAACGACCGCTTTAGTTATTATTTCTCTGTATTCTGCCATTCGAGCGAACCCTCCTCATTCATTTTCCCTTCATCCTATGCATTTATCTAGACTAGTGTGCTTATTACAAGCGCCCAATAGCCCGGTGTCACTACGATAACCTATGCTAAAGAATGGAATGTGTTGAGGGGATTATTAGAACAAAAGCGCAAGCGCCTTGGTCAGCCCCGACAAGCAAATGTTCTGATCCAACAAAAGTCCGGTCTTGACTTTTATTGGATCAGGTTATTTGACCTCGAGGGGCTAGGCGCTGTAGCTGGACGACTACTCACTTTGTTTAAACTTATATCTACATTGTGATATTTTATAGTTTTCTAAGTTAAGAAAAAAGCCATTCCCTTCTATGTTAGGAATGGCCTTCTGGAATAATATTATGAACAGCTTGAATTACCGCTTCTTAATTTAGATCCTGTTTCACCAGTGAGCAAATCACCTTCAGTGGAAATTAAGATTTCATCAGTCACCTTATTGGATATTGCTGAAGCGACAAGTTGAAGTAAATCATTTACATCAACCTGTGATTGCTTAAATTCCTGTACAATTGGAATTTCATCTATTTCTTTTTCCAGATTGTCGATTTTTTCTTCAATCAAATGAAGTGCTCTTTCTTTTCCATAATGTTGGAAATTCACCGCTTGCTTTTGTAAGCTCTTCATACTGGCAATCATCTCGCGAACTTTTTGATTTTCATTTATTTGCGCTTCGGCACGTTTAAAGAAATCCACTTCTTCGGTATCTGCAATCATCTTTGCCAGCTCATGAGCTTGTTTTAATATATCGTCTTTTGTATATTTCCCCATGTTACATCACCTCTACTGGTTCTTGTGCTTCTAACATTTCTCCATCAAGCGTCCACGTTTTAGAAGCTTTTATTTTCACTTTTACTAATTTTCCGATTGCCGACTTCGGCCCTTTAAAGTTTACAAGTTTATTTTTTCTTGTGTAACCTGCAAGGACTTCAGGATTGTTCTTACTTTCACCTTCTACAAGCACTTCAACGATTTGCCCTTCGTATTTTCTCATTGCTTCACGAGACATCTCATTAACGAGATCATTTAAGCGTTGAAGTCGTGCTTTTTTCACTTCCATTGGTACGTTGTCCTTCATCTTGGCAGCCGGTGTACCATCCCTTGGTGAATAGATAAATGTATAAGCGGTTTCGAAGCCTACCTCACGATACAGAGAGATCGTTTCTTCAAACTGTTCATCTGTTTCATTAGGAAAGCCGACAATGATGTCTGTTGACAACGATACGTCAGGAATGGCTATTTTAATTTTTCGGACAAGCTCAAGAAATTGTTCTCGTGTATATTTACGCGCCATAATTTTCAAGATATCGCTTGAACCTGATTGAACCGGTAAATGAATATGTTCAACCAAGTTTCCTTTTTTAGCTAACACTTCGATTAAATGATCGTCAAAATCACGTGGATGGCTTGTTGTAAAGCGAATCCGTGGAATATCAATTTTCCGTAATTCATCCATCAAGTCACCAAGCCGATACTCCATATCATCGAAATCTTTACCATAAGCATTTACGTTTTGCCCAAGCAAAGTTATTTCTTGATAGCCGTGAGCTGCTAACTGGCGAACTTCCTGAATAATATCTTCCGGTCGTCTGCTGCGCTCTTTTCCTCGCGTATATGGAACGATGCAGTATGTGCAAAATTTATCACAGCCATACATAATATTTACCCAGGCTTTAATATTACCGCGGCGTATTTTCGGCAAGTTTTCAATAACATCGCCTTCTTTTGACCATACTTCAATGACCATTTCCTTAGACATATAAGCTTCGCTTAAAATTTGCGGTAAACGGTGAATATTATGCGTCCCAAAAATCATATCGACAAACTGATGCTTTTCAAGAATTCTATTAACAACAGACTCCTCTTGGGACATACAGCCACATACGCCAATAACCAGGTCTGGTCTTTCTAGCTTAAGAGGCTTCAAGTGACCTAGTTCACCAAACACCTTATTTTCCGCATTTTCACGAATAGCACATGTATTTAAAAGGATGACATCCGCAGTGTCGACTGAATCGGTAGGCTCATAGCCGAGTTCCATGAAAATGCCTGCCATTACTTCAGTATCGTGTTCATTCATTTGACACCCGTAAGTCCTAATATAAAATTTCCGGCCTTTTCCCATGTTGAGAAATTGTTCATCAATTTCAAAATCCTTATGGTACTTAATTTCTTCCTTGCCCCTTTTTTTTGCATCCTTTAATGATGGAGGCGTATAGACCGCTTGGAAATATTGGCTATAATCCTTTTCCTTTTTAGCCGTTTCGCTTGTGATTTGTTGACTTTCTAAACGTTGTTTCTCGTTCATGAAAATCCCCTTTCTTTACTAAAACAAAATCGAGAATGCCGAAAATGTTCATTATCATTTATATTAAAATTATTTCAAAAAAATATGTCCATACACTCTATTAGTATAAAGCCTTTTATTTTCGAATACAACATACGCCGACAATTGTTGCATAAAATTCGAAAAGACCTGTTTGCATATTTGCAAACAAGCCCTTTTTTAACATATAAATGCCTGCAGTTAATCCACCTTGCTCGCTCAAACTATTATACCTATCTTGGTTCTACAATGAGCTTGATCGCTGTTCTTTCTTCTCCATCGATTAAAATATCAGTAAATGCGGGAATACAAATTAAATCCACACCACCCGGGGCGACAAAACCTCTTGCGATAGCTACTGCCTTCACTGCTTGATTCAATGCCCCGGCTCCGATTGCCTGAATCTCTGCATTGCCTCTCTCACGGAGAACACCTGCCAGCGCACCCGCTACGGAATTAGGATTGGATTTTGCTGAAACTTTTAATATTTCCATTTCTTGTTCCTCCTTGTCATTTCCCCATAGCGATTGCCCTATCACACCACAATCGCGGTAAACCCTTCCATTGCTACTATATTCAGGAGATTTATGAACTATTCCGGTTTGTCCAAAACCGAGGAGCTAAGAAATGGGAATTATTCAGTAAAGAAAGGCTGGTCATCATTGATAAGAATGGGCTTTATTGTTACCGCTTTTCCAGTTTTATCATCAACGGTAATTATACAGGCGCTTAATTGTTTTCTGCCGCTCTTCGGTACTTCAAAACGGACAGGCAAGCCTGTAAGGAATTTGTGAAGCACAGCCTCTCTTTCCATACCAAGAATACCATCATATGGACCAGTCATACCGACATCTGTCATATAGGCTGTTCCATCAGGAAGTATGCGATGATCGGCTGTTTGTACGTGTGTATGTGTACCTACCACTGCCGTTGCTCTGCCGTTAACATACCAGCCCATCGCTTGCATTTCACTCGTTGCTTCTGCATGAAAATCAATGAAAATAATATCCGTTCGTTGCTTCGCGATCTCAATTAATTCATCGACTTTTTTAAAAGGACAATCCAAAGGAGGCATGAATGTTCTTCCTTGCAAGTTGATGATTGCAACTTCAAGCGCATTTATTCTTAAAAAAACCAATCCGGTACCTGGAGTGTTTTCGGGGAAATTAGCTGGTCTAGCTATATACTTTGCTTTATCAATGAATTCAAATATGGCCTTGTTGTCCCAGGCATGGTTACCTAATGTGATGGCATTTGCCCCGGCTTCTAAAAATTGCTTATAAATCTCTTCTGTTATCCCTCTTCCACCCGCAGCATTTTCACCGTTCACAATCGTTAATTGCGGACGATATTTCCTTTTCAGTTTCGGTAAATACTCCTTAACCATGTCCCTACCTGGTGAACCAACTACATCGCCTACAAATAAAATATCCATACAAATCCCTTTCTGAAGTAAAATTCTTTTCTTTCTTTTATATTAACATAGCTACCTGCGACTTTATATTTTAGGCGCAAAAAAGCGGTGTGAGTTCACACCGCTTTATTTCGCATATTCAACTGCCCGAGTTTCGCGAATAACCGTAACTTTAATATGTCCCGGATAATCGAGATCATCTTCGATTCTTTTTCGGATGTCGCGCGCAAGCCGGTGTGCTTCCAAATCATTGATTTGTTCCGGTTTGACAATAATGCGAACTTCTCTACCCGCCTGGATGGCAAATGATTTTTCTACTCCATCATATGACTCCGAGATTTCCTCTAATTTTTCTAGGCGACGAATATAGTTTTCGAGCGTTTCACTTCGTGCACCAGGTCTCGCAGCTGATAAAGCATCTGCTGCTGCTACAAGGACCGAAATAATAGATGTCGGTTCTGTATCACCGTGGTGAGAAGCAATACTGTTTATAACGACAGGATGCTCTTTGTACTTTGTTCCAAGTTCAATTCCAATTTCAACGTGGCTTCCTTCTACTTCATGGTCAATGGCTTTACCAATATCGTGTAGAAGTCCTGCACGTCTAGCAAGTGTCTCATCTTCGCCAAGCTCAGCAGCTAGCAATCCAGAGAGATACGCAACTTCCATGGAATGTTTTAAGACATTTTGCCCGTAGCTTGTCCGGTATTTCAAACGTCCAAGAATTTTGATTAAATCCGGGTGAAGTCCATGAACACCGACTTCAAATGTTGTCTGTTCGCCAATTTCACGAATGTGTTCATCAACTTCCCGCCTTGCTTTATCAACCATTTCCTCAATACGCGCTGGATGGATCCGGCCATCTTGAACGAGTTTCTCCAATGCTATACGAGCAGTTTCACGCCTAATTGGATCAAATCCAGATAGGATTACAGCTTCTGGTGTATCATCGATAATGAGATCAATACCCGTTAATGTTTCGAGCGTTCGAATATTTCGGCCTTCCCGGCCAATAATCCGACCTTTCATCTCGTCGTTAGGCAAATTAACAACTGAAACAGTCGTTTCTGCTACGTGTTCAGCAGCACAACGTTGGATGGCAAGGGACAGAATGTTCTTTGCTTTCTTATCCGCTTCTTCCTTCGCACGCATTTCACTTTCCTTAATCATTAAAGCGGTATCGTGAGCTAGTTCCTTCTCTACACCGGCCAAAATGATTGATTTTGCTTCATCACGAGTCAAACTTGAAATTCTTTCAAGCTCGTGCTTTTGCTTGCGGATCAATTCATCCACTTTGCTTTCCATCTCTTCAATATGTTGTTGTCTTTCATTAAGAGAGTCCTCTTTCTTTTCAAGCATATTTTCACGCTTGTCAAGAGATTCATCTTTCCGGTCGAGGTTCTCCTCCTTTTGCAATAAGCGATTTTCTTGTTTTTGCAATTCGGTTCTTCTTTCCCGAAGTTCACGTTCAGTTTCAGTACGAAGTTTATGATTTTCATCCTTCGCTTCCAACAGGGCTTCTTTTTTCGATGCTTCAGCTTCCCGCTTCGCATCTTCTAAAATCAGTTCAGCAGAACTTCTGGCACCTGTTATCTTAGCTTTAGCAACTGCTTGAAAGATGAAATAGCCAACAACTACACCGACGATAAGGGCAAGCAAAATGGAGATGATAATAATTGGAATTGGATCCATAGTTTCACCCCCTCTTGCTATTAACTTGTATCATGCTTCTAACATGTCGGCTGGTACATTGTTACATAGGTTTCAATATACAGAGCCAGGCTCAAAATTCATTCGAAAAAATGTAAAATATACATGTTAATTTTATAGTTGTAGAGTTTTATTGTCAAGAGATGACAATCATATCCAATAAGAAAAACAGCAAAGCTATTAGCAATGCTGTTTAAACAATCAAATTATTCTTCCAGAAGACTGAATTCTTCCTGTGATTCATCATCTTCAGGAGCTGTTTTTTCTCCATCCAGATCATAGTGGTCACGGATTTTGTACATAATCTCACTGCGGATTTCAGGATTTTCTTTCAAGAATTGCTTTGCATTCTCACGCCCTTGGCCTAAACGCTCTTCATTGTAAGAGTACCAAGAGCCACTTTTTTGGACAATATCAAGTTCAGAACCCATATCAATAATTTCACCTTCACGGGAAATTCCTTCTCCATACATAATATCAACTTCCGCTACGCGGAAAGGTGGAGCTACTTTATTTTTTACAACTTTTATTTTTGTCTTGTTACCTACAATGTCCTGACCTTGCTTCAATTGCTCAGCACGGCGAACTTCAAGACGTACGGAGGAGTAAAACTTCAAAGCACGTCCTCCTGGAGTTGTCTCTGGCTTAATCTATAGATTTACCATTTCTATAGCGTGGACTATCTCTTCATCTCCAAAGTGGAGAGCCTTGCACTTCCAGCAGTAGCCTATCTTCTGCCGTACCCTACTAAGTTCATCATTCGATGCTCTTCGGTAGTCTCTACACCTTCCTTTTTGACATAAAAAGGCTTGGCACGGTATTACCCAGTAAAAGGAGGGCTTCACCGTTAGCAATGTTTCCATCACACCCCTAGGCAATAGGGTTCACAAGGTTTTTTACATGCTATCGCTAGCAAGGGAAACCCAGAGTAAACTGCTTAATTCCTAAGCAGTTTGAAGTTGATTTCCGAACATAACTCCAACTTTCTCACGAATCTGATTTATAAAAATAGCAATTGTATTCGATTTGTTAATCGCACCTGAAAGTTTACGGAGAGCTTGGGACATCAAGCGCGCTTGTAATCCTACGTGTGAATCTCCCATTTCCCCTTCAATTTCCGCTTTCGGCACTAATGCTGCAACCGAGTCAATAACGATAATTTCAATGGCGCCACTTCGCACAAGTGCTTCCGCAATTTCCAAGGCCTGCTCACCCGTATCAGGCTGGGAAAGAAGCAACTCATCAATATTTACACCCAATTTCTGAGCATATACAGGATCGAGCGCATGTTCGGCATCGATAAACGCCGCTGTACCGCCATTTGCTTGCACTTCTGCGATAGCATGAAGCGCTACTGTTGTTTTACCTGAAGACTCAGGACCGTAGATTTCTATCACCCTTCCGCGAGGATAGCCTCCTACTCCTAACGCTACATCCAAAGCTAGCGATCCACTCGGAATGGTAGAAATTTTTCGGTCTGTCTGCTCACCTAACTTCATAATTGAACCTTTTCCGAATTGCTTTTCTATTTGTTTTAAGGCCATATCTAATGCTGCCTGGCGATTACTCACACATATTCCTCCTCAACTTATATTCTATTATTTGAAATTTATGTGCTTCATGTTGTGTTTCATAACAAAACCTATCTTTAGTATACAGCCTTTTTTCTACTTTGCCAAGTAAAAAGCGAACATTTATTCGATTGATTTCGGGTGTGGAATTGTGTCAAAATTTCGTTTTCATTTAACAGATTAAGCATTTTAAGATTGTGCAAATCTTAGCTTTTAAAATTTAGGCTCTGTTAAATTTTAATGTTGATATAGCATATATTTAAGGAAAATCCATATATAAGGATTTCTCCAGTTTATGCAACTAACTCAATCCTTTAGCAATTATCACTTTTTTTCTATCGATTTCATTTTTTGAAGGACTCTCTTAATTCTAATTCGATTATATCTTTGTAGAAAAATTGGATATATATTTGTTATGACATTCAATACAGTAAAGAATAGAAGAAATAAAACATCTAAAATTCCTTCCCAAAAAATAATAATCCTGAACTGATAGAATAAGATTATTATTGCTATAATGACGTGACTTCTTTCACTTTTTTTAGATTTATTCTCAAATTCAATTATTCCTTCTATTGACAGTTCTTTTAAAAAATATCCATTAAATGGGATTTCGTTTTTTCTACTCCTTGCTATTCTAAGTAGTAATCTTTTAAACCATTTTATTCCTAAAATTTCATATATTTTACCTTCCCGTTCAAAGTGTTTAATACTGTAATATTTATCATTAAATATTCTGTTTAATAATTTCATTTTTTCTTTTTACCTCCTAAGCCATAGATACTTCTTCAACTCTTATGCACCGATTAATAAGAACTATACATTGAATATTAAAAGCCGCAAACTGTCATTTGTATCAGTCATTTTAAATACAAATGATGTTAATAGAAATTCTTTAATATGCTGATTAGTGCTATAGTTACTACGCCTTTTGGCAAATATAGAAAAGTGAAATGCAGCATTTTATTGGTTTGGAGAAGCTTACCGCTCGCCCCGCGGAAAGCGAGCGGAAAGCTTCGGAAAGCCTCCTCTATCCTATATGAAAATAAAAAGACTGTAGACAACTCATTTTTTCGAGTTTGTCTACAGTCTGAAACGCTCAATCTGAGCGTTTTTACTTGCCATTTATATTGCTGATTTACTGTTGAAATATATTCTAATTAGGTTGTAATTTAGATTGTTTTTAGCATTTTTCTCCTCATCAACCGAACCCGTAACTATACGCCCTTAACTTTTCGCCAATTCCCGTAATAAATAATAGCATCCATACTGTACTGTCCGCTTCCGATTACCATTGCGAGACCCGGCTAAGTTTAGCAAGAAAGCTTTTGTAGGTTTGTCCTTAAGGGAGATGCCTATCCATATCGTTCCTGCAGGATGACCTTCAAGAGAATCTGGTCCAGCCACACCAGTAAAACTGATGCCTATATCCGTACCTAACAATTCTCGGACATTTTCAGCTAGTTCAACGGCACACTGTTCACTGACAACCCCATGATTATTAATCGTATCTTCCTTCACGTTACACAGTTTGAGTTTAGATTGGTTGGAATAACAAACGATACCGCCAATCAGCATCGTACTTACACCTGTGACTGCAGTCATCTCTGATTGAAACAACCCGCCTGTCAAACTTTCAGCCGCAGCAATAGTAAGATTTTTTCCTTCGAGAACTTTAAGCAGCTCTCTCATCAGCGACGTATCACCATACCCATAAAAGTGCTCACCCACTCGCTCATTAACCCTTTTCTCCATCTCATCAATCATAAGAACTGCTTCATCTTCTGACTGGTGGCGAGCAGTGATTCTTACTGTCACTTCATTATCGCCGGCAAGTGGTGCGACAGTCGGATTGGATTGTGTCTCAAGTATGTCATCTATTTCTTCAGCAAGCTGTGCTTCACCGATGCCAAAATAGCGAAGGACACGTGATTCAATTCTTTCTTTAGCTTCCAATTGATCTAAGACGGCCGGACGGCCATACTTTCTGAACATCGGTTGCATTTCATGGGGTGGTCCCGGAAGAAGCATATAATGGGATGTATCAATTTTCAAAAACATACCAGGTGCCATTCCGTGCTCGTTTGGAAGCACTTTGGCACCTTCTACGACAAGTGCCTGTTTTTTATTGTTCTCTGTCATGACCCTGCCTGTTTTTTGAAAATAGCTAATAATTGTTTGTAATGCTGCTTCATCTGAAATGAGCTTTCTACCAAGATGCTTAGCGATTGTTTCCTTTGTTAAGTCATCTTTAGTCGGGCCTAAACCACCCGTAAAAATGATTAGATCTGCTCTTTCTTGAGCTTGAACAATCGCCCTTTCAAGCCGTTTAGGATTATCTCCCACAACTGTATGGTAATAAACGTTTACACCAATTTCAGCCAGTTGTTCTGATAAAAACTGTGCATTTGTATTGGCTATTTGGCCAAGCAGCAACTCGGTTCCAACCGCTACGATTTCAGCGTTCATATCCGTAATCCCCCCACGTATAAAATCTATTTTGAGTTTTTAAATGCATCTCGATTCTTATGAAAATAATCATATCCAGACCAAACGGTAAAAATTAATGCAACCCATAAAGCAATCTGTGCAAAGGGAATACCAATCGCTTCAAAAAAGATATTTTTCAGAAGCAAAGCTGAAATAGCTATAATTTGCGCCCAAGTCTTAATTTTCCCTAGCATATTTGCCGCGACTACCTCTCCAGTGCCGGCAAGGATGAGTCTAAGTCCAGTTACAGCAAATTCACGGCTAATAATGACAATAACCATCCATGAAGGTGCATATCCAAGTTCCACAAGTACAATTAATGCAGCTGAAACTAACAGTTTATCCGCCAAAGGATCCAAAAACTTCCCAAGATTAGTGATGAGGTTATATTTACGTGCATAATACCCGTCAACCCAATCCGTAATTGAGGCGATTATAAAAAGCATAGCGCCAAGAAAATGCGCTGTCTCAAGTTCTGTCCCCGGCAGATGAACAATGCCCCAATTAAACGGAGCAAGCATTAATATCAAAAATACCGGGATAAGCAAGATTCTTGAAACTGTGATTTTATTAGGTAAATTCATGTCAGGCCTCCTGAAAAAATAACCGCCGAAAAGCGGCGGCTTAGAAAGTAAAATAAACTATTTCTTTTCAAATTGAATTTTTATATCTTGTCTAATAGTATTTCCTGGAGGTAATTCATATTCCAGTTTTTCATCATTCACAAAGAGATCCGCTTCTGTCGCTCTTCCCACTACAATATAGGCACCAGTCTCATCAGTAAGATCGAAAGATTTGCTATCTCCATTACTAATTTCACCTGAAAAAAGAGTAGTATTAGTTCCATTTCTAATTTCTACCCAGCTTCTTCCGGGATTGGATGCTGTCACTTTTAATTCAAACGTGTCTGTTTTCGATAAAGTGTAGGTCGTAACATAGCCAGAAACATTTTCTACCGCAAGTTCCTGTTGAACAACTTCCTTTTGTTGCTCCTTGTCCTTGTCATCTGCTTGTTTATTACTATTATCCGAAGATTTTTTTTCTTTGTCTTCAGGTGGCGCAATTTCATCAGATTCTTGAATATCAACGGTATCATTATTAATATTGCCCGACGGCTTTTCACGCGTACCCATGTAATTCGTAACTAAATACCAAATAAGAATTAAAAATGCTAAAACAAAAATGGCTACTAAGATTTTTGGAAACATCTCCATTATTTTTGAACCGCCAGCTGAAACGGTTTTTCTTGATTGAGTACGTGAAAGCTGTTCAGGTAAATCATCTTCATAAGCAAGCGGTATTTCATTTTTATGTTCTTCAAAAAGTTCCTCTGGTTCTAATCCAACAGCTTCAGCGTATTGCTTAATAAAAGCCCGAGCATAAAACTTACCGGGCATAATATCATAATTCCCTTCTTCAATGCCAATTAAATACTTTTTTTGTATTCTTGTCATATTTTGAAGCTCGTCTAAGCTGAGGCCTTTCTCCTCCCTCGCATTACGAAGCCGGCTTCCTAATTCCGTCAATTAAAACACCTGCCAATCCTAAAAATCAAATCCAAAGCCTGGTTCACTAAAAAAATTATTTTCTTCCACAACTTCATATGTAATTTCTTCTTCATCGTTGTTTCGCAGCTCAATAATATAATCGAAATCCTCCATTGAATACTCCGAATGTTCGACAAATATATCTGGGTGTTCAATCACTTTTACTGCAGGCAGTCTCATAATCTCTCTTACAAGCTGCCAATGACGTTCATCAGCTCTTCTTCTCGAAACTATGCCGTCAATGATAAATATATTATCTGAACTATATTCGTCTTTTATCAGTTCTTTTCGTATCGTTTGTTTTAATAATGTCGATGATACAAACAGCCACTTTTTATTAGCACAAACGCTGGATGCGACAACGGACTCAGTTTTTCCAACGCGTGGCATGCCTCTAATGCCAACAAGTTTATGCCCTTCTTGTTTGAAAAGTTCTGCCATAAAATCAACAAGAAGCCCAAGTTCGTCACGTACAAATCGAAAAGTTTTTTTGTCATCCATATCCCGCTGAATATATCTTCCATGTCTTACAGCAAGGCGATCACGAAGCTTCGGTTCACGTATTTTCGTAACTTTGATCGTCTCTACTGTCTTCAAAATCGATTCCAAGCGCAAAATTTGCTCTTCACTGCTTGCGCGAAGCAAAAGCCCACGCCTTCCACTGTCAATCCCATTTATGCTAATAATATTAATGGACAACATGCCCAATAAGGAAGAAATATCACCTAGTAATCCGGGACGGTCTATTGTTATCTCATATTCCAAATACCATTCTTTTCTATCCATGAAAACATCTCCCTGTAAATGGTAATCCACCCGGAGTGATTTGTTTTATAGACTACAAAATGTCTCGTTTATATCATAGCTGATTATAAAAAAATATGAAAGAAAAACATATCCACATTCGGCATTTCTTGACAAAAAACGGCTGCCCCAGACTAAGGACTGCGTTCTCTATACCGCTATATAGTATGAAGAATTTTCATATACTATATTTTTACTAAGAGAAGTCAGTTACTAGTGGGACAGCCTAAGCTACATTTAATGTGAACTATTATTTTCTACAAGCTTTACCATTACACTTGCGATTGCATGTTGTTCTTCTTCAGAAGCAACAGACCATAAGTCTGAAAGCACTCGTTCTTGCTCGTTTTTTGGATCAACTTGACCCGCAAGATAATCTCCTACTTGGTGTGCCAGCTGATTTATCACCTTTTGTGACATACCCTGTTCTTGGGCATTGTTTAAGCGGTCACCGAGAAAGTTTTTCCATTGATCCCAATTTTCAAGTACTGACATTCCTTTGCCTCCTTTATAAGATATAACGTTCTCCGTTATTATGCGCAAGCCAAATTCACATTATTCATGAGGAGGCTTTAGAAAAACAATGTAAATTAAGTGTACCAACCCCCATTGATCGCCAGTACTTGACCCGTAATATAAGTGGATTTTTCCGATAATAAAAAAGCGATTGCGTCAGCAATTTCAGTGGATTCCGCTAAACGTCCAAGCGGAATATCTGATGCAAGTTCCTCGAGTTCTTCAGCTGTAAATCGATCCAGCATATTTGTGTTTACAGCCCCTGGTGCAACGCAGTTAACTCTCGTACCAGACCTAGCTGTTTCTTTGCTTAATGCTTTAATAAAAGCAATTTGTGCCCCTTTTACCGTAGAATACATCACTTCACAAGCCGCACCCGTCTGACCCCAAATAGAACTAACTAATACAATTTGAGAAGTTGCGTTTCTCATCAATTTCGGAAGTAAATTTCTAATTAACAACAATGGGCTTTTAACATGTAGCTGAAGCATATCCTCCATTGTTTTGTCATCTAAATCGGTAAACAGACCATAAGGAGCCGTTCCGCATGAATAAACAATGGCATCAAGTTGAAACACACTAGTGGAAAGGATTTGTACGCCAGCTGTCGTATTAAGATCTGCATGGATGGGAATAAGTTCGATATTATATTTCTTCAGGTTTGTTATAAGTTCAATAATTTTGTCTTCATTTCGATTATAGTGTAAATATAAATTCCAGCCTTCGCGAGCCAATCGCTCAGCAGTAGCTGCTCCTATACCGCCGCTTGCACCTGTAATTAAGGCAAACTTTTTCATTCCTTACCTCTCCTTAAAAACAACATAGCCCGGCACATTATACCGGGCATACGTAACAGCTTATTTCGGAACAACTTGGCAAACAGTCATACGACTATCGTCAAAAAAGTTTTTCGCTGCGTTTGTTATATCAGTATAAGTCAAATCTTCCAAGACAGGTACAACTTCAAAAAATCCCATTTCATTAAAGGCATAGCGGGTAAATTGATTAGCGATGTACTCAGGGGAATTGATTGACCTTAAAAAACCGCCGATGCGTTTCCTTTTTGCTCTTTCCAAGTCATCTTCTGATAAATGCTTACCATCTTTCGCTTCTAACATAATTTTTTGTAAACGTTCTGCAAGCAAATCTGGTTTCTTCGTATCGCTTCCAAGCATGGCAAATCCGAATCCTAGCTCCTGTGTATAATCAAATTGAAATGTATCGTCAATCAATCCTTCATTATAGAGCTCTTCATAATTATCAGAGCTCTTACCAAATAACATGTCAAGCAAAATATTAATGGATAATTCACTTTTTAACATTTCCTTGCCGCTTTCATTCACTTCCAGTGCTTTTACTCCGACAAGACATTTAGGTGTTTGGACATTCATTTTTAGCACTTGCTGTTTTGTTGCAACAGTTTCCGGTTCTTTTTCGAAATAGCGATTGATCACCGGAGCAGCGCCATATGACCTCGCCTTTTGTCCTGAACGAACAAACTCCATAATCTCTTCTGGATTAACAGGTCCTGTAATAAAAAGAAGCATATTACTTGGATGGTAAAACGTGTTGTAACATTCATAAAGATGTTCTGCAGTAATATTTGATATCGATTCAATCGTCCCTGCAATATCAATTTTCACGGGATGATGATGATACATATTTTCTATCAGGCCAAAATATAACCGCCAGTCAGGATTATCATCATACATCGTAATTTCTTGCCCAATGATCCCTTTTTCTTTTTCAACCGTTTTGTCGGTAAAATAAGGCTCTTGAACCATATTAATAAGTGTCGATAAATTTTCTTCAATGCGTGAAGTACTTGAAAATAAGTATGCAGTTCGCGTAAAAGATGTAAATGCATTAGCGGAAGCGCCTTGTTTACTAAACTGCTGAAACACATCTCCATCTTCTTTTTCAAACATCTTATGCTCAAGAAAATGAGCAATACCGTCAGGAACACGTACAGGCTTACTTTCATTGATCGGAATAAATTGATTGTCGATTGATCCATATTTTGTCGTAAAAGTTGCGAAAGTTTTATTAAATCCATTTTTCGGCAAAATGAATACCTCTAACCCATTTTCAAGTTTTTCATGGTATAAAGTTTCCTCTAATTGATCGAAAACAATTTTATTCATCCTTGATCACCATCCGTTCCAGCAAGAAAATATACCGTATCCATCTTCACTTTTTTAGCCACTTCGACAATGTCTGTCTTTGTTGTTTCCTTCACTTTGTCAAGCCAGTCATTAAGTGAAACATTTGTTCCAGCTACAATATTATGGTAAAGAACTTCAATCAAACCTCTAGCAGAATCTACCGTTTCTAAAAATTGGTTTTGGATGACTGCTTTCGTCTGATTAATCTCTTCATCAGTTATATCTCCTGTTTTCATTAATTCTAATTGCTTTTTAATGATTGATAGCGCCTGATCGTATTTTTTATTATCAATACCTGACATAATCATTAGCAAGCCTTTTTGACTTTCCACTCTACTTGCCGCATAATATGCCAAGCTTTCTTTTTCGCGGACATTTCTAAATAGCTTTGAATGAGGGAAGCCACCAAATATTCCATTAAACATTTGCAAGGCAAAGTAGTCTGGATCCCCATATACAATATTCGTACGGCAACCAATATTAAGTTTTCCTTGTTTAATATCCTGCGTTTCCTTTACTTCCTTAATATCAGTAACTTCTCGTTCAGATCCTCTTTCATGTGGCCTAATTGGTCGATCTTCGAATTGAAGAGGAGCACAGAAACTTTCAACCTGATTCACATCAACATCACCGATAATATAAAAATCCATTTCGTCTTCACTGAATGCTTGTTGATAATATTGAAAGAGGGAAGCAGCGGTTATGTCATCGACCTTATCATACTCACCACTTGCTTGGATGGCATAAGGTTCCCCTTTGCACATCTCCTCGACAAGACGAACACTTGCGTAACGCATCTTATCATCGAAAACGGATTGGATACGCTGCTTTAAAGTCCGTTTTTCTTTGTCCATCGTAAGTTCATCGAAAGCTTGATTGGTCGCATTCGGATTAAGTAAAACCTCTCCAAAAAACTGTACTGCCTTTTGTAAAAGCGGAGTTTTATCTTGTAAAAATTTTTCATTTGCAATTTCTAAACTAAAAGTAAGAATATGAAATTCGCCTTTTTTACTTAAATCTGTATAGAATGATGCCCCATAAAGCTCATCGAGATAGGAGCGAAGTGCAGCTGTGGTAGGATAGCTTTTTGTATTACTTTGTAAAATTTGAGACAGTAATGCCCTGTATGTAGCGGTTTCTTCCCTTAGCGGCGCTTTCATTTTCCAGATGAGGGAATTGGTCTTATACTTATCTGTTTTAATTATATGCAGATTATATCCAGGTTTCTTTATTACATTTTCCTTTACAAGCTCCATACGGCAAACCTCCATTAAGAAACAATATTTTACAAGTACGTATACTATACTCATTTAACTGGATGTGAGGCAAGAAAAAACAAAGTTAGTTTACATAATATTTTTATCGTATTTAATAAACTTCTTTCTATTTTATGTATGCATAACTGTTTTTATTCTATTTCACATATGAAAAGGGTCAGACATTAAGTTGTCTGACCCTTTTCCTTACCTCTTACCTTTAATATATGGTTGCCCAAGTGCTTTTGGGGCGTCAGCACGGCCGATAAACCCTGCCAGCGCTAAAATGGTTAATACATATGGTGCTATTAGCAAAAATACGGATGGTACATTTTCTAGAAATGGAATTCGAGAACCTACGATGCTCAAGCTTTGTGCAAATCCAAAAAACAAGGCAGCACCCATCGCACCCAGTGGATGCCATTTTCCAAAAATCATCGCGGCTAATGCCATGAACCCTTGACCAGTAATTGTTGAATAGCTGAAATCAAGTGTTATTGACTGCGAATAAACGGCACCACCTGCACCGCCGAGAACTCCGGAAAGAAAAACACCGATATAGCGCATGAGCGTAACATTAATTCCCATTGTATCGGCAGCCATTGGATGCTCTCCTACCGCTCGCAACCTTAGACCAAACGGCGTTTTAAACAAAATATACCACACAACAAATGAAAGAATAATGGAAACGTAAGCTACGTAAGATACATTACTGAAAAAAAGTTTACCTATAATCGGTATTTTACTTAAAACAGGAATATCTATCTTTCTAACATTAGTAAGAATCATTTCTGTTTGTGCTTTACCATAGATCTTTTTAACAAGGAAAATAGATAGACCGAGTGCCAGGAAATTGATTGCTACACCGCTGACTACTTGATCCGCCCTAAAGGTAATGGAAGCTAGTCCATGAAGTAAAGAAAACACTCCCGCAATTAACATGGCGAATAAAATGGATACCCATGGCGTAGCAGCACCGAAAATATGTGATGTCCCTAAGTTAAAAATAATCGCGCTAAATGCCCCAATGACCATTAAACCTTCTAGTCCAATGTTAACGATACCCGATCGCTCGGAAAAAACACCGCCAAGCGCCGTGAAAATAAGTGGGGCAGCTGCCATTATAGATGAGGAGATGATAATAGCCAATAATGTCATAATATCCACCTATTTCACCCCCCTATTGAAGCGAGCTACAAGCCACTTAATCATATAGCTTGATGCCACAAAGAAAATAATTAAAGCAATAACAATTTCTACTAGCTCTTTTGGAACATTAGCTTCAGGCATCATTAGCGCCCCTACCTTTAATCCTCCAAATAAGAAGGCGGCCAAGACGACTCCGATAGCTGTATTTCCTCCAAGAAGTGCAACCGCTATCCCATCAAATCCGACACCTGAAAAGCCCGAGTGAATAAAAGCATTACCAAAAGTCCCTAAACCTTCCATTGCCCCTGCTAATCCAGCAAAAGCTCCGGAAATTACCATGGAAAGAATAATATTACGATTAACGCTCATCCCAGCGTATTCTGATGCATGTTGGTTGAAACCAACTGAGCGTAATTCAAATCCTGTTTTCGTTTTCTCTAAAATGAACCACATAATGATTGCTCCAATTAGAGCAAGGAAAATTCCATAGTGTAATGTTGAGTAATCCGTTATTTCTTCAAAAAAAGGTGACCATAGTGATGCCGATTCGTGTATTGCTGGTGTAGAATCTTTTCGATCCGAAAGTACATAACGTATAAAATAATTCGTCATATGCAATGCAATGTAGTTCATCATAATTGTCACGATTACTTCGTGAACGCGAAGTCTTGCCTTTAAAAAGCCTGGAACGAACCCCCAAATTGCACCGGCCGCAGCGGCCACAATTAAGGCTAATGGAAGATGAATGATTTTAGGAAGTTCAAATGCCAAACCAACCCAGACTGAAGCAATCCAACCAACAAGCAACTGCCCTTCCACTCCAATATTGAAAAGTCCTGTTCGAAAAGCAAATGCTACAGCAAGGCCTGCGAAAATATAAGGTGTCATCTGCCTTAAGGTTTCACCTATATAGTATGATTCACCAAAAGCTCCTCTCCATAGAGCCCCGTAACCAGCAATGGGATTATACCCACTTATCAGCATGATAATGGCACCAACCAACAGTCCTAGGAGAACTGCAATTGCCGGAATTAATAAATTAGAAAATCGATTAGACATGAACATTTTCCCCCGCTTCTTCACGCCTCGATCCGGCCATTAATAACCCGAGTTCTTGTTCCGTTGTTTCCTCTGGGTTGACAACAGCCACGATCTTTCCTTCATAAATGACTGCAATCCTATCACTAACATTCATAATTTCATCAAGTTCAAATGAGACGAGAAGGACCGCTTTACCATTGTCGCGTTGATCAATAAGGCGTTTGTGAATAAATTCGATTGCGCCAACATCAAGCCCTCTCGTCGGTTGTGCGGCTATTAAAAGATCCGGATTCCTGTCAACTTCCCTGCCGATAATTGCTTTTTGCTGATTACCTCCTGAGAGAGCGCGGGCCGGAGTATATTCATTAGGGGTCCGTACATCAAATTCATTAATAAGCTGTTTTGCCTTTTTATATATTTCTTTAAAATTTAACACGCCGGACTTTGAATACGGTTGCTTATAATACGTTTGTAGTACCATATTCTCGCCGATTGGAAAATCAAGTACGAGGCCGTGTTTATGTCGATCTTGGGGAATATGTCCAATGCCGGATTCCGTAATTTTTCTCGGTTTCATGTTTGCAATTTCTTTACCATTTAATTTAATAGAGCCACTCTCAGACTTTCTTAATCCTGTGATAGCTTCAATCAACTCACTTTGCCCGTTGCCGTCCACACCTGCAATGCCAACGATTTCCCCAGCCCTTACACTTAGGTCCAAATTTCTAACCGCAGAAACTCCTCTCATATCGGTAACAACTAAATCTTTTATTTCTAAAACATTGCCTTCAGGCTTGGATTTTGTTTTTTCGGTTGTAAAAATAACCTCTCTACCTACCATTAGGCTTGCTAGCTCATTTGTGTTTGTCTCATGAACATTAACGGTTCCTATTCCTTTTCCTTTTCTAATCACGGTTACCCGGTCGCATAGGTCCATAATTTCTTTCAATTTATGTGTAATTAATATAATTGATTTTCCTTCGCTAATTAGCGCTTTCATAATTTGACCCAATTCTTTGATTTCTTGTGGGGTCAAAACCGCTGTAGGTTCATCAAAAATGAGAATATCTGCCCCCCGGTATAAAGTCTTCAAGATTTCCACGCGTTGTTGCATACCAACAGAGATATCCGCAATTTTCGCACACGGATTTACTGAAAGCCCATATCTTTCTGATATTTCATGCACATTTTGTTCTGCCTTCTTAATATCAATGGCTAAACCAGATTTCGGTTCTTCCCCAAGGATGATATTTTCTGTTATTGTAAACGGGTCCACGAGCATAAAATGCTGATGTACCATACCAATCCCCAAATTATTTGCAACTGTTGGACTTGTTATCTGAACCTTTTCCCCATTCACTCTTATTTCGCCACGTTCGGGTTGGTATAAGCCGAACAAGACATTCATTAATGTGGATTTCCCAGCACCATTTTCACCAAGAAGTGCATGGATTTCACCCTTTTTTACTTGCAATGTCACATTGTCGTTTGCGACAATTCCGGGAAATTCTTTTCGAATGTCCAACATTTCAATTACGTAATTCATTGCAGCCCTCTCCTTACTTACTCGAGCTATTATAGTCATGCATTAAAAATGTTAAATAAATGCCAGGGCGTCCCCGTCATTTATGTAACATTTTTAATGGTCCGGCGTAAGCCGGACCCTTTAGTGATATTATTATTTCTTTTTCGTTAATTCATGTGGCACTTTAATATCGCCATTTTTAATTTTTGTTTCGTATTCTTTCACTTTAGCCAAAACCTCTTCCGGTAAATGCTCCTGTGAATCGGAAATTTTGATTCCGTTTTCTTCAAGACCATATTCGACAACTTTTCCGCCAGGGAAGTTCCCCTCTTTTGCCTGATTAGCAATATCTTTAACTGCTACATCCACACGTTTAACCATAGAAGTCAAAGTGATATTTTTCTTCTCGCCGCCAATCTCTACATCACCTTCAGGATGCTGGTCGCGGTCTACACCAATCACCCATACATCACGATCCGGATCCTTTTGTTTCAAGTTTTTAGCTTCTGTAAATACACCAAGGCCTACACCACCGGCTGCATGATAAATAATGTCAATACCAGAACCGTATTGTGCAGCTGCCATAGATGCTCCTTTTGCGGAATCAGAGAAACTGCCTGCAAACTCAATTTGAACTGTGGCATTCGGATTTACTTCCTTCACTCCAGCTTCAAAGCCTGCAGCAAACTTATTGATAAGATCACTTTCTATTCCACCAATAAAACCTACTTTATTCGATTTGGTCATTAATCCAGCAATCACACCAACAAGAAATGAGCCTTCATGTTCTTTAAACGTTAAGCTAGCAACATTATCCTTACCCTCAATCACGTCATCAACGATAACGAAATGATTATCCTTGCGTTGTCCGGCAATTTTGCTGATCGCATCTGTTAATTTAAAACCAACTCCATAAATAACATCAAACTTATTTCTAACAGCCGTATTCAAGTTTGTTGAATAATCTGCATCCGTTTTCGATTCATAGTAATTATAGCCATTTGTGCCTTTTTCAAGATTATGTTCTTTTCCGAATTCCTGAAGACCTTCCCATGCAGACTGGTTAAAAGATTTGTCATCTACTCCACCTTCGTCTGTTACCATGGCCGCAGTAAAGTTTTTATCTTCTTTTGCGCCTTCATTTTTTGTACCGCCTTGCTTGTTGTCACTCGTCCCACAAGCGCCAAGAATTGTGCCTGCTGCTAAAATAAGTGATAGCGCCAAGCCGTATTTACGCTTTTTCACTGAGAGAACCCCCTAATTTTTGTTGATTTAGCAAAAAGATAAAGATGCCGTGTTAGCATTTTCCTTTATATCATTCCTGCTAATCGAAAATACTATAACACTTTTTTATTCATAAATAAATAAGAAATAGGTTAAATGTCGAAAAATGTAACAATTTTGGTTGTAAAACACATTTATCCATTTTTTCCTATGACATTTGCTCTTCCGCCGGTTTCGGAACAAGAACTGTTCTTGGCTTACTTCCTTCGTAAGGGCCGACAACTCCTCTCGCTTCCATTTCGTCTATGAGACGGGCCGCTCTTGTATATCCGATTCTGAACCTGCGCTGTAACATTGAAACGGAGGCCGTTTGCATTTCGGCAATCAACTGGATTGCTTCCTCGTATAAATCGTCTTCTACTTCCGTAGAAACCTCGGGAATATCATCTGGAATCATTTCTTCTTGGTATTGTGCTTTTTGCTGGGCAATAACAAAATCAACGACTTCTTCAACTTCTTGATCCGATAAAAAAGCACCTTGGACACGAACCGGTTTAGATGCCCCGACAGGCATAAAGAGCATATCCCCTCTACCAAGCAGTTTTTCCGCTCCTCCTGTATCTAAGATCGTCCTAGAATCTATTGCAGATGATACTGCGAAAGCAATTCGTGATGGGATATTCGCCTTAATTACTCCTGTAATGACATCGACTGATGGACGCTGAGTAGCAATAATTAAGTGGATACCGGCCGCCCTTGCCATTTGGGCCAATCTAGTAATGGAATCTTCCACATCATTAGATGCAACCATCATTAAATCCGCTAGCTCATCAACTATTACTACGATATAAGGAAGCAATGGCTGTATTTCTTCGGATTCTGAATTAAATCTTGTCACATAGTCATTATACCCTTCAATATTTCTCGTTCCTGTATGGGAAAAAAGCTCATAGCGGCGTTCCATTTCATTAACCACTTTTTTTAGTGCCTGAGATGCCTTTTTCGGATCTGTAACAACTGGCGCTAACAAATGAGGAATTCCGTTATACACATTCAGTTCTACCATCTTTGGATCAATCATCATCATTTTGACTTCATGAGGTTTTGCTCTCATTAAAATGCTAGTAATAATGCCATTAATACAAACACTTTTCCCACTACCAGTTGCCCCAGCCACGAGAAGATGCGGCATTTTATTCATTTCAGCTACAACGGCCTGACCAGTAATATCACGGCCAAGAGCAATTTGCAATTTAGCATCTGGTTTATCATTTTGTTTAGAATCTAGTACTTCCCTAAGTGAAACAACAGCTATCTCAGTATTAGGAACTTCTATGCCAATGGCAGATTTTCCCGGGATAGGCGCTTCAATGCGAATTCCTTTTGCCGCAAGGGCAAGTGCAATATCATCACTTAAGCTTACAATTCTGCTGACTTTGACACCAGCTTCCGGATGAACTTCATATTTAGTTACAGCAGGTCCAAGGTGAACTTGTGTAACTCTCGCTTTTACACCGAAGCTTTGGAACGTTTTATTAAGCTTTGTCGTATTTTCGTGGATTAATTTATATTCACTACTTTGATCTGTTGCACCTGGCCTAGTAAGCAATGATAAGGGCGGCAGATCATAATCCTTGTTTTCATGTTCTGTAAATGTCATTGGCGGTACTAATTCCTCATCTTCAGTTGTTGTCTCCAATTTAACTTCATTCACAATGGCTTCATTTTCATCAACTGGGTAAGCTTTTTCCGTAAAACTAGAAATGATCGGCTTTGAAGTATCCGCTAATGATTGCTGCGGTATACCTTCTTCAACTTCGATTATTTCTTCGGTTTGACTTGGAAGTTTCTTTTCTTGTTTTTTGTCTAATTTAGCACGTGCACGACGATCGGTTCTCCATTCTTTCATATCTTGTACATATTCCTGCCATTGCTTTTTGATCAATAATGCTAGCTTCTTTCCTACCTTTTCAAGCACTTCTCCTATCGATTTGCCCGTGATGAGGATAATGCCAATTAATACTAAAAAGTAACTAAGCAGCTTTGTACCAACTGGTCCAAACAGCATATATGGGATGGAATACAAAACTGCTCCAACCATTCCACTTCCAAGTTTAAGGAAGGTTTCTTCTCCGGCTTTTACTTGTTTATACATTTCAAGCGTATTGCCGAAAACACTTTTTCCAACAATTTTCCCTTCTGTTATCATCGTTTCTATCATATTGATATGACTTAAGAGTAGAACTACAGCAACGATTATATACATTCCTATTAGTCTCGGAGAAAAAAACTGCGGCCAATTTCTTTTTATAATGAAGTATACTGCAAGTAATAAAGTTGTGAGGGGTACTGCCAAATAAAATGACCCTAGCAACCAATAAAAAACGAATGTAATGTTGTTACCAAACATACCATCCGGAAAAATAGAAATTAAGCAAAGTGGAATTAAGATAATTCCCGATATTTCAAATTGTAATGATTTTTTAATCCGCTTAGTATTGCGGCTCCTTCGTTTTTTTTTCTTTGCCATTTTATCACCTTATCCATGCTTATTTTTGTCAATTAATTATGTTTAGTTTTTAAGATGAAAGAAAGCAGCCATGAATAAACGGCTGCCATGATTTTAGTATATTATACCATAATATCCAGCGCAAAAAGACTGCAGAGGTTCCCCGGCAGCCTTTTTGTATTTTCATATATTAGGCAGGTTTTTTAATCGCTTTTTTTAAGCTTACTTTTGTAAAATCCTTAAGGAAAAATCGAGTCATGATTGTTATACCAAAGATTGTCAGATAAATATAAAGGGCAATCCATGCACCGTAGCTTCCAAAATCCATAACAAACACCATCAAATAGGATAATGGTACGAATACCCCCCAAGCAAGAATAAGGGATGCACGTAATAGGAAGGTAGTATCTCCTATACCACGCAATGCTCCAGAAAAAAAGTTTAGAAAGCCATCAAAAAGCTGTAGGAAAGCAGATATCATGATTAAACTAGCGGTTAATAAGAAAACTTCCGGTTCATTCGTGTATATTTTAGCAATTGGTTCTGCAAAAAAGAATTCCACTGTTCCGAGGACTAGTAGAAATACCGTTCCAATGACGGCAGTTTCTATTCCCAGTTTTTTTGCTATATCCGGTTTGTTTTTTCCTAGTTCCTGTCCTACGAGAATTGTAGCGGTTGAACCGAATGCAAATGCCGGCATAAATCCTAGACTCATCACGCTTAAGGCAATTTCATTTGATGCAAGTGCGTTTGTCCCGAGGCGAGTAACAAATGCTGTAAAAACAAGCATCGCCAAACTCTGGGAAAACTCTAGTGTTCCCAATTTAAAACTTTCGATAAAAATTAACTTTGATTCTGCATAATCCAACATAGAACCAATCACAGCTTTAATTCGTATTCCGAAAGTTTCCTTCAATCTCATAATAAATGCATAAACGATTAGTATAAATGCGGCAAGTTCACCCAGAAACAAAGCGATTCCGGCACCTTTTAAACCAAGCTCGGGGAATCCAAAGTTCCCATATGTTAGTGAATAGGTAAAAAAGATCATGATACCGTTCCCAATTAAGGACGCATACATCGGGGTTCTCGTATCTCCAATACCACGAAAAAAACTATATAGTGTAAACGTTAATATTGAAAAAAGCATTGCGTAAAAGCGAATTTGCAGGTAGGTAATTCCTTCTTCTACCATGCGATCCGGACTGCCCATCAGTCTCAATATACCTTCTGCTCCGAAGAATCCTACAAGGATAGTAAAGATACCGGCAAGAAGGCCGAACCCAAGAGCAATGAACGTTCGTTCAAGGCCTTTCTTCATATCATTTGATCCATAGTTTTGTGCAACTAAATAATTAACGGTATGTCCTATTCCCGAAAACATCGCCCAAGCATTATACATAATAACATTCGTTACACCTACAATTGCAATCGCCATCGCTCCAAGATTTCCAACCATGATCAAGTTAATCATCCCAGTAACTGTCATGGAAGCAAAAGAAGCAATTGATGGAATCGCTAATAGAAGGATTTTTTTCCAATTCTTCATCACGTCTATCCCCAGTGTTTATGAAATTTTTACAATACTTATAATTAAATCATAATTAACGAAAAATGAATAGATACAATTTTTAAATAAAACAAAAACCTCCATTCGATATATCAACCGAAAAGAGGCTAAATAAGTAAATAGTTTATTCATACAAAGAAATATACGATCCCGGATGAAAATCCATCCTTAAATAATCTGCTGGATCGCTGCTCATAATGCGGATTACTTTATACATATTACCGCTTTGTTCAACGATCATAGGAATTCCATTTCGCGTAAGGGACATTTGGCCGGAGAAATGTTCCGCGTTATCTTGAAAAATGAGTTCGGGAGGAACGATTGAATGAATGATCATTGTATCATCCCTTCTTCAGGTCTTTGGCTTCCGCGCAAAGCAATTAGTTCGTTTAATTTACTTAGTGCTTTACCGAGCCCGCCTACTTCGTCAATCAGCCCATATTTAACTGCATCTGCCCCAATTACATTTGTTCCGATATCTCGTGTTAAATTACCCTTTGCAAACATTAAATCTTTAAATGTTTCTTCGGTTACATCGGAATTCCTTGTTACAAATTTCACCACTCGCTCTTGCATTTTATCCATATATTCAAAGGACTGGGGAACTCCGATAACAAGTCCTGTTAACCTGATGGGATGGATTGTCATAGTGGCAGTTTCTGCAATAAATGAATAAGCGCAAGAAACCGCAATTGGAACTCCGATAGAATGGCCCCCTCCTAAAACGATTGAGACGGAAGGCTTGGATAAGGTGGAAATCATTTCGGAAATGGCAAGCCCTGCTTCAACATCACCACCAACTGTATTAAGGACAACAAGCAACCCTTCAATTTTTGGATTTTGTTCAATTGCCACCAATTGAGGGATAATATGCTCATACTTCGTTGTTTTATTTTGTGGAGGTAATTGCATATGGCCTTCGATCTGGCCAATAATGGTTAAACAATGGATATTCGTATCTTGAGCAAGCTGTGGTACGTTTGTTTGTCCCAGCTGCTGAATTTTTTCAATGATACCTGATGGTTTATCCACAGGTGATTCATTTGGTTGATCAACGTCCATTTTGGACATATCTTGATTTTGCATGGTGGCCTCCTAAGAAATACTTGTGATTAACCATAGTATAAACTGTGGAGACATTTTCATTCTAAAAAGGAAAAAGGCTATCCCATAATATCTACGGGCTAGCCTTAATATAAATCCTTAGCTTTTTTACACTTCCATAATTATTGGTAAGATCATTGGTCTTCTTTTTGTTTTCTCATAAAGAAAGTGATTGAGCTTGTCCCTAATGTCTTGCTTTAGGCTTGACCAGTCAAAAGAGTCGCCTGAGACTGCCTCATCAACTATTTTGCGAACGATTGATGCTGATTCTTCAAGCAATTGCTCGGATTCACGTACATATACAAATCCTCGTGAAATAATCTCGGGACCTGATGCGATTGTTTTCTGTTTCTTATTGAGTGTTACAACGACAGTGAAAATTCCGTCCTGTGATAATAGTTTTCTGTCACGAAGCACAATATTGCCCACATCTCCAATACCAATTCCGTCAATTAAAACATTACCTGCTGGTACCCGATTACCAGTACTCATTTTGCCATTTTTATATTCGATTACTTCACCTTTACCTGGGATGAATATTTGCTCTTTTGACAACCCAACCTCTTGAGCTACTTTTGAATGTGAAAAAAGCATTCTATATTCACCCTGAATTGGAATAAAGTATTTGGGCTTCATTAAATTAAGCATTAATTTCAAATCTTCCTGACTGCCATGTCCAGAAACGTGTACTTTTCGATTAGCTGAACTCACAACTGCTCCAGCACGGTAAAGTAAGTCAATTGTTTTAAATAAAGATGTCTCATGGGCTGCTGAAGGTGTCGCTGTAATAAGGACAGTATCCCCTTTTTTAATATTGACCTGCTTATGGTTTTGCCTAGCCATTTTCTGAAGTGCTTCAATGGGCTCGCCCATAATTCCAGTTGAAATGATCACTACATTTTTATCTTCATATTTTCCAATCTCTTGGATCGGAATAATGAGCTCTTTATCTTCCACACTTATATATCCTAATTTAAGGGCGATATCAAAAGTCCGTTCAATGCTTTTGCCGACAACAGCGACTTTTCTCCCGTTTTCAAATGCAGCATCCAGCGCTTGTTGGATTCTAATGAAATTGGATGCAAAACATGCGACAATCATCCGTCCTGGTGCTGCGTGAAAAGCATTTGAAATTTCTCGTGCCATTACAGATTCGGAAGTAGTAAATCCGGGATGCTCAGCGTCCTTACTATCGGATAGAAGACAAAGTACCCCTGAATCTCCTATGCTCGCCATTTTTCCTATTTCAGACTTATACAGTCCAGTTGCGGCTTGGTCAAATTTAAAATCGCCTGTATGGACAATTTTTCCTTCGGATGTATGAATACAAACACCAAGTGAATCAGGAATGCTATGTGTGGTATGGAAGAAGCTGACAGCTACTCCTTCAAACCTTAATTTCGAATTAGATTTAACCGTTTGAAACTGAACATCCAATTTCATATTATGTTCTTTCATTTTTTCACGTGCTAATGCAATCGTTAACTTTGAACCATAAACCGGCGCTTTAATTTTACGGAGGATATACGGCAAGGCACCGATTGCATCTTCATGTCCATGCGTTAAGAAAATTGCTTTAATCCGATCCTTTTGTTCTTCTAGCCACGATATATCAGGGATGACAATATCAATACCCAACATTTCGTTTTCGGGGAACATGAGTCCGGCATCGATTATAAAAATCTCCGTATCAACTTCGATGACGTACATATTTTTCCCAATCTCCCCCACACCTCCCAGTGGAATAATTTTAATTATTTCATTTTTTATTTTTGTCAAATCCATTTCCTCCCATTTTATATTCCCGATCTGCATCAGTTAGTCTCATTATACTTGAATGTGAAATCGCTGTTCAACAAATACCAATCCTTAGAAAAAATAAAAGCCGGTTCCATATTGGGAACCAGCTTTTATTTATAGTAAATAATTTAGCTCCGTGTTTTTATTTTACAGATTCTAACAAGGATAATAGCGATGATCTTTCCTGTTCCGAAAGTGGAACGAGAGGCAGTCGGACAGAACCTACATCAAACCCAGTCATTTGCAATGCAGTTTTAACAGGAGCGGGACTTGGTGCTTGGAAAAGACCACCCATGAGCGGTAACAGCCTCCTATGAAGTGTGGCAGCTTGCTGATGGTCCCCTTCTTCGAACAAACGGACCATCTCTTGCATTTCAGGGCCAATTACATGGCTAGCGACCGATACTACGCCATTTCCACCAATTGCGAGAACTGGTAGCGCTAATCCGTCATCACCACTATAAAGTTGAAATGTTTCATCCGTTCCTTCAATGATCTTTGCCATCGCGCCGAGATCACCACTTGCTTCTTTAACAGCAATAATATTTTCAACCTTTGAAAGTTCAATTATCGTCTCTGGTGCAATATTAACCGCTGCTCTGCCTGGAATATTATAAATCATAACTGGCAAAGAAGTAGAATTGGCAATCGAATGAAAATGTTCAAATAAGCCCGCTTGATTAGGCTTGCTATAATAAGGGGCTACTAACATAATTCCATCCATGCCAATTTCTTCGGCTTTTTTTGTCAGTTCTATCGAAGCATACGTATTATTACTTCCTGTTCCTGCAATAACAGGCACTCTGCCTTCGGCGGCTTTCACAACTTGCTTAAACAATGCGATTTTTTCCTCTGTAGAGAGGGTTGGAGATTCACCTGTTGTACCGGCAACAACAAGAGAGTCAGTGCCATTGCTAATTAAATGGTTGACGAGCTTTGTTGTTTTAGTAAAATCAATATTTCCTTTTCGATCAAATGGAGTCACCATTGCAGTTGATACACGGCCAAAATGAACCATTTCTACACACCTCAATCTTTTAGTTCATGTTCAACTTTTTCATCCTGTAGTTGAAAAATATCATGTAATGCGTTGACAGCTTCTGCTAAATCAATCCCGTCGACAAGCACCCATATAGTAGTATGGCTGTCTGCAGATTGTAAGATCCGAATTTCCTTTTCAGACAAAGCCGTAACAATTTTAGCAGTTACGCCAGGTACTCCGGCGATTCCTGCCCCTACCACGGACACCTTCGCACAGTTCCTTTCAACGGAAGGCTCATATCCCTGTTTTCTTAATACAGTTATGGCTTTTTCGACTGCAGCCTCAGGAACAGTATAAACAACGCTATTAGGCGAAATATTAATGAAATCAACGCTTATATTTTCATTTGCCATAGCCTTGAACACTTCCGACTGAAGGTTGTATTGCCCTTCGTTAGCAGCCACTTTTATTTGTGACACGTTGGGAACATAAGCGATTCCAGTGACAAGGCGCTCGTATACATCAGCACTCTGATTTTGTTTACTGAGCGAAGTAACCAGCGTTCCGGGGGAATCGGTATATGTTGATCTAATCCTGATTGGAATTTTTGCCTGCATGGCAATTTCAACAGCCCGTGGATGAATCACCTTCGCCCCTTGATAGGCCATATTGCATACTTCATTATAAGTAACTATTGTGAGAGGCCGCGCTTTCTCTACTAATCGAGGGTCCGCTGTCATCATTCCGTCCACATCCGTAAATATATCAATCCATTCAGCATTTAATGCGGCTGCAAGTGCAGCAGCGGACGTATCGCTTCCACCCCTGCCAATTGTAGTGATGTCGCCGTTTTTTGCCGCTCCCTGAAAACCTGCCACGACAATTACATCATGGGAATCTAGCTCATTTAAGAGTCTGTTACATTTCATTTCTAATATTTTTGCATTCGTATGATCATTGCTAGTGATAAAGCCTGCCTGGGCTCCAGTCATAGCAGTTGCCTTAATACCATTTTCTTTCAGCATTTGTGAGAAAACGACACTTGAAATCGTTTCGCCACAAGAGAGCAGCATATCCTGCTCTCTATTGGATAATTGAGTTTTGTTTCCGCCAGCAAGTGATAATAATGTGTCTGTAGCGTAAGGATCTCCTTTTCGCCCCATCGCTGACACTACTGTAATGACTTTATAACCTTCTTTAATCGCACGTTCGATATGGCCGACAGCGTGCTGCCTGGTTTCGTCATTTTGAACGGAGGTTCCGCCAAATTTTTGGACGATTATTTTCATGCTTTCACCCCATCTGCCATTAACTATACTGTTTGTTAGAAACCAAGCCTAATTTTATTAGACTTTCCGCAATTTGAATCGTATTCAGTGCAGCACCCTTAAGTAAGTTATCAGAAACAATCCACATATGGAATCCTGTTTCTTCATCCAAATCTTTTCGGATTCTGCCTACAAATACATCCTCTTTACCAGCTGCCATTGCCGGCATTGGATACAATTGTTCCGTAGGTTTGTCTTGTAAAGTAACACCTGGTGCATTTAATAATGTATTTTTTATGTCTTCTACTTCAACGTGATCTTTCTCAATTTCAATATATACAGATTCTGAATGGCCTGTTTCCACCGGTAGACGAACACATGTTGCAGCCACTTTCAAATCAGGCATTTCCATTATTTTCTTTGTTTCATTAATCATTTTCAATTCCTCTAAAGTAAAGCCATTATCACTAAATTGATCGATTTGAGGAATGACGTTAAAAGCTATTTGGTAATGCTTATCAGCGCTACCGACAGGAAGAACACTCGGGCTGAAATCTTCATTATTTAAAATTGCATTTGTTTGTTCCTTTAATTCGTTTATAGCAGCTGCACCGGCACCCGAAACAGCTTGGTATGTGGAAACAACGACTTTTTGTAATCCGTATGCTTTTTTAATTGGCTCAAGGGCAGCAACCATTTGGATAGTAGAGCAATTTGGATTTGCAATGATGCCATTGTGACCATGAAGGGCTTGCTCATTCACCTCTGGTACAACAAGTGGCACCTCTGGATTCATCCGAAAAGCACTTGTATTATCTATAACGATCGCACCGCGTTTTACTGCCTCATGCGCAAATTTTTCTGAAATGCTTCCTCCTGCACTAAAAAGGGCAATATCCACACCTTCAAATGCTTCAGGAACTGCTTCTTCTACTATAATTGTCTGTCCTTTAAAAGTAATTTCCTTGCCTGCAGAACGTGCTGAAGACAATAAGGATAGCTTTCGGATTGGAAAATCTCTCTTTTCCAATGTTTTCAATATTTGTTGTCCAACTGCTCCAGTTGCTCCCATAATAGCCAAATGATAGCCTTGTAGTTTCGACATTAAGAATTCCCCTTCCACTCCAACATTACGATGATCTTGGTTGATATTTGAATATCGTTAATACCTATTATTTTATCACATTGGCTCGGCTATCGGTATTATTTTAGCAAAAAGCTATTTAATAAACTATTATGGGCCTAATTATTATTTTCTTTTCAATCTCGAAAGCGCTCTACAATGACCGGTTGGAACTGATGCCCTTCAATGGCCGCTGCGACTGTTTCGGGAAGGAGTTCCATTCTGGCAACCATGGATGTCGGTTTTTTAACAGGATCGTCTTGACCAAATGGAATAAAATATATATTCTTGGCTGCCATGAGTTTCATTAAATTCATTCCATTTAAACCAAGGGCATCATTTGTAGAAATGCCTAAAACAACGGGTCGCCGATTCCTTAATGTGGCTTTTGCTGCCATGAGTACAGGTGAATCGGTTAAAGCATTGGCAAATTTGCTCATCGAATTACCGGTTAATGGAGCAATGACCATGCAATCCAGCGGTTCCCTTGGTCCTAACGGCTCAGCGTCAACAATTGAATCAATCGCTTTTCGTCCTGTTGCTTTTTCAATTCTAGCCAGCCAGTCAATGCCATCTCCGAATTTTGTATTTGTATTTTTCAATGTGTATGTTACTACTGGTATTACCTCAGCGCCAATTTCAATTAGTTTCTCTATTTCAGGCATTACAGCATCATAAGTACAGTGAGATCCAGTCATACCGAAACCAATTCTTTTTCCTTCTAAGCTCATTATGATTTCTCCTTCCTTTTTTCCAAATCTTCAGCAAGGAGCTGAGAAAGTACATTTGCAAGTATTTGCCCTGCCGATTTTGGAGCAACGATACCCGGAAGCCCCGGTGCAAGTAATGCTTTTATACCTCGTTTTTCAGCATAGCGAAAATCTGTTCCGCCAGGTTTTGACGCTAAATCGATAATCAAACTATTAGAAGGCATATTTGCGATAATACCTGCGTTTAATATCAAAGATGGAATTGTATTAATGCACATATCAAGATCTTTAACCTCATCCTTTAAATCATTTAAATGAAAGGGCACTAGCCCCATTTCCGTTATTCTCGCAAGATGGGCGCTTTTTCTTGCCCCTACTTTAACTTTTGCTCCCAAAAGCGCAAAGGTTCTTGCAACACTCATACCGACACGGCCGAGTCCTAAAACAGCAATGGATGACTGATGGATCGTAATGTCAGTATTTTGAATTGCCATCATAATCGTCCCTTCGACAGTAGGAATCGAATTATAAATGGCCACATCATCTCTTTCGAAAAGCTGGATCAGTCTACGATTCGAATCTTTTGATATTTGATCCAAGTAAGTATTGCTGATTCCAGAATAAATGGTACAGTAAGAAGGCGTCATATTAAGAATTTGCTCGGTTAAAACAATTTTTTCACTTGAAAATATCGTCTCTACTTCACCCTGAAGATTAGTTCCCGGTACTGGGAGGATTAACGAGTCCATTTGTGAAAAGTCCACGTTTTCCAATTTTTCTTTCACAGCTCCGGAGAAAGGCTGAGCTAGTTGCTCAAAGCCAATTAAAAATAACTTGGCATCCAGTTCTGTTAATTTTCTAATTATCTCCAACTGCCTTGCATCTCCGCCCAATACGGCTATGTGCATATCTGTCAACATCAAGTTTCTTCACCTTCTTTTGCATGCTGAATAACACCGCACAATCAGTGTATGTTTGTTGGAATAGGCGGTGCATGTAAGACTTTGTAGGAACTCAAAAAATTATTTAATTCCAACAAAAAAAGGCGATAATAATCGCCTTACAGATTGTCGATAAAGGGTATATTTCTAGGCAACTTTTCATTCATTGATGGTCTCTGCTAACCGGCCTCTTGATTTCCGCTCCAGGCGGACGCTTTCTTACTCGTAGTCCCCAATTTATTTTTTGGGGAGCTGTTTGCGCAAACTTTGTTGCTTTTAACTAAGTAACGCGGAAGGTTGATTTCCGCTACAGTTGCTCGCTTTCCGCGGGGCGGGCGGTTTGTCCAGCTACAGCGCCTAGCCCCTCGAGGTCATAAGTCATATTACTTCGTGGCTGAAAGGCAAGCCACTACGTAATATGTCTTATGCTTGTCGGGGCTGGTCAAGGCGCTTTCGCTTTTCCAAGAGCCTCCTCGGCGTAAACGCCTGTGGGGTCTCACCTGTCCCGCTGATCCCGCAGGAGTCTCGCACTTTCGCTCCAATCAATGGTTTTTTGTCCATATATGAATATTAATGATTTAGTAGTTCCACATGATAATCTTTTGCGTAAAACTAAAGATCTGGTTGACTTTTCATTTGTTTTATAATGTAGCATTTTATTGGTTTGGAGAAGCGTCCGCTCGACTCCTACAGGATCTGCGAGACAGCCGAGACACTAAAGGAGCGTAGCGACGAAGCGGCTCGGCGCTCGCCCCGCGGAAAGCGAGCGGTAAGCTTCGGTAAACCTGCCCTATATAAAATAAACATACTGTCAACACCCCCGATATATTTCGAGTTTGTCTACAGTCTGAAAAAGCGATTGAATTGCCTTTATGTTTATTACTATTTATTTTCAGGAACTTCAAGAATAATCATATCGGTTCCTATTGTCCTTATAAAATGCCACGGAACTTTGATCTCATTTCCTCCTTTTCTCATTCCCTTCCATTTACCGGAAGGAATAATCAAATGATTGATTTCACCTGTTCTTGAATCAATTTCAAGATCTGTCTGGCCAAGTATACCTAGTCTTTCCGCTTTTTTATAATCTACGATCTCTTTTCCACCAAGTTCGCTAAGACGCATATTGCCCCCCCTTTTGAAATCCATTAATACCATGTATAGGCTGGATTAGCCATTTTTAGAATCAAAAAAACCCCTTATTGGTTTCAAAGGGGTAAGTTATTCATCCGAGGCGAGCTGGAAGTTTATTATCTGGACTAATTAATGAAATTGTATAATCATTTGCAAATATTTGATTGGCAATTTTATTTACGCTTTCTATTGTTACATTGTCTATGGATTCGATAATATCGTCTAATGTGCGATGCCTTCCAAGTAGTAACTCATTTTTGCCATTTCGGCTCATTCTACTGTTAGTACTTTCCAGGCTAAGCATCAAGTTTCCTTTTAGCTGTTCTTTACTGTTAGTTAGCTCTTTTAAAGTAATACCTTTATCTGTTAGCTTTTCTAACGTAGAATGCATTGTGTCATATAGTTCATCCATTTGATTAGCTCCTGTACCTCCGTAAAGAGTTACTAAGCCACTATCTTTAAAGGAAGAATGGTAGGAAAAAACAGAATAAGCGAGTCCTTTTTCTTCACGAACTTCTTGAAACAAACGGGATGACATACTTCCACCGAAAATATTATTCATGACAATTAAATTATAAATATCTTCATGCCCAATTGGCAAACCTTCAAATCCGATGCAAAGGTGGGCTTGTTCAGTGTCTTTCTGTTTTGTAATCTTGTTTGTGTGAAATTTGGGGCTTATCTCTACTATCTGTTTTGTCCCTCTTTCAAAAGATCCAAAGTATTGTTCGATATTACTTATAAAACTCTCATCAATGTTTCCTGCAATAGAAATGACAACGTTATCCGGTGTATACATATTATGAACATAATCTTTTAATAATTCACTCGTAAATCGTTCAAGTGTTGCTTCTGTTCCAAGAATGGGATAGCCAAGCGGATGTGTTTCATAAGCCGCTTTACTCAACATATCATGAACAATGTCATCGGGGGTATCTTCATACATTTTTATCTCTTCTAAAACTACATTTTTTTCTTTATTAAGCTCATCCTTGTCGAAAACCGAATTAAAAAACATATCAGCTAAAATTTCCAAGGCATATTTTGCGTGGTTATCAAGTACTTTTGCATAGTAACACGTATATTCCTTTGATGTGAATGCGTTTACTTGGCCACCAATTGAATCGAAAGACTCCGCAATTTCTCTTGCTGAGCGAGTATCGGTTCCTTTAAAAAACATATGTTCTAAAAAGTGAGAAATACCATTATTACTTTCATCCTCATCACGCGATCCTGTTCCAATCCAAATACCTATTGCTACTGACCGAACTGTAGGAATTTGTTCTAGGACAACTCTTACTCCATTTTGGCATATATATTTCTTCATAAAGCAATTCCTCCTGTTCATGGTGCAAAGAAACATACCTTATGTCCAATCTATTTGAACATTTTATGGATGCTTATTATTCTCTTCCATGTTTTTTATCCCATTTAATTTTATAATCCGTTCTTCATCCATTAATTTAGAAACAGTCGCAATTTTTAAGTTCCGGGTTTTAAGTTCTAATATTAATTTTTCAAGCGCCTGTGCAGTTGGTTCTGTTGGATGCATAAGAATCATAGCACCAGGATGCACTTTAGAGGTAACACGCTGAATCAATACATGTGGCGACGGCTTTTGCCAATCAATTGTATCCACCGTCCACATTACGGTTCGCATTTTTAACGAATGGGCAATTTCCACTGTTTCATCACGTAATGCGCCGCTGGGCGGACCGAACCATGTTACTTTTTTTCCAGTAGTAGCTTCGATAATCTCATTTGTTTTAGTAATCTCTTCTCTTATTTTAGCCGCCCCTAGTATTTTCATATTAGGATGACTGTATGAATGATTTCCTAATTCATGTCCACTATCAGCAATCATTTTAGCTAAATCTGGATTTTCTTTCACCCATCGCCCTTCCAAAAAGAAGGTTGCATGAATGTTGTTTCTCTTAAGAGTTTCCAGCATTTTCGGCAAATATTCATTTCCCCATGCTACATTAATTAAAAAACTAACCATCGGCTTCTCCTGATGACCTCGAAAAATCGGGGAAGGAGGCAAATCCTTTAAATGTACTTTAGGTGGAACTTGGATAAAAACAAGTTTTCGCTCATCAAACACCTTCCCTTTTTTCATCTTTTGGTATGATGAATCGATGTCCACTTTTATTCCATTATAACCGGGCATAGCTTTCCAGACTCGATCAAGCTTAGCATCTTGCGGTTCAACATTATAATGTTCCGCCGCACGTTCTATTTGCCTATACAATTTATTTTGTACTTGATTTACATATATAGCATCCGTTTTTAATCGGCTAATATACTCAGTTGTATAGGGATTAAAAATAACAGACATTGATAGAATAGCAATCACTACGAAGCCAAGCAAGTTTTTTGTATTGTACAAAGCCAAAACCTCCTTCACAAATTACATTATGAATAAGGAGGACAAGTTAGAACTAAGTGTGGGGACCTACTGGCGCTATACAATACTAAGCAAAAAGAAAAAAAAGCCAGGTTACCCTGGCTTCGATTATTCTTTATCCTGTTGCTCTTTTTGTTCTTTAAGTACAGCTTTTCTTGAAATATTAACTCTGCCTTGATTGTCTATTTCAATAACTTTTACGAGAAGCTCATCACCAATTGCAACTACATCTTCTACTTTGTTTACTCTTTCTTCCGCTAGTTGAGATATATGGACTAGGCCATCTTTTCCAGGGAATAATTCAACAAAAGCACCAAATTTTTCGATGCGTTTTACTTTTCCTAAATACATTTGACCAATTTCAACTTCGCGCACAAGATCTTCGATGATTTTCTTGGCCTTCGCATTCATATCCTCATCAGCTGATGCAATGAAAACTTTACCATCTTGCTCAATATCAATCTTTACGCCAGTTTCTTCAATAATTTTATTTATTTGTTTCCCGCTAGGTCCAATAACATCTCTAATCTTATCCGGATTAATTTGCATGGTCAGGATTTTTGGAGCATATTCGGACAAGCGTGTCCTTGGTTCTGTAATAGTTGCTAGCATGGATTCTAAAATATGCATTCTTCCTTGCTTAGCCTGCATTAAAGCTTCTTCAAGAATATCTCGAGAAAGCCCCTTAATTTTTATATCCATTTGCAATGCAGTAACACCTTGTGCAGTTCCTGCAACTTTGAAATCCATATCACCAAGATGGTCTTCCATCCCTTGAATATCTGTTAAAACTGTATAATGTTCTCCCGTTTTAACTAATCCCATAGCAATACCAGCAACTGGTGCCTTAATTGGAACACCTGCATCCATCATTGCAAGGGTACTTGCACAAATACTTGCTTGAGATGTGGAACCATTAGATTCCAAAACTTCGGAAACAAGCCTAATTGTATATGGAAAATCTACCTCATTTGGAATGATAGGTTCCAAAGCTCTTTCTCCAAGGGCACCGTGTCCAATCTCTCTTCGTCCCGGTCCACGAATCGGACCTGTTTCCCCAACACTAAAGTGTGGAAAGTTATAATGGTGCATAAATCTTTTCGATTCTTCAATGCCAAGACCATCAAGAATTTGTACGTCGCCTAAAGCTCCTAATGTACAAATGCTCAATGCTTGTGTTTGGCCTCGAGTAAATAAACCGGAGCCATGTGTTCTAGCTAACAAGCGTACCTCAGAAGAAAGAGGACGGATTTCATCTGGTTTCCGACCATCCGGACGAACTTTTTCAACTGTTATTAAACGGCGTACTTCGTCTTTAACAAGATTGCTTAAAATATGCTTGACTTCTTTCATGATTGCATCATCTGAAGTTTCACGCTCAGAAAAGTCAGCAATAACCTTGTCTTTTACAGTCTGGATTGCCTCTTCGCGAGCATGTTTTTCTTCAACTTGAATTGCAGCAATAAGTGAAGTTTCACACATTGCACGAACTTCGGCTTCTAAGTCAGCATTTACTTCATAAAGTGGGATTTCACGTTTTTCTTTTCCAGCTTTAGCGACAATCTCTTCTTGGAAAGCAATTAGTCGTTTTATTTCATCATGTCCATACATAATTGCTGCAAGCATTGTTTCTTCTGGAACTTCATTTGCCCCTGCTTCGACCATGTTTATTGCGTCCTTTGTACCTGCAACAACGAGATCAATATCACTCTGCTCCATTTGGTCAACAGTGGGATTAATAACAAAATCCCCGTCAACACGTCCAACTCTAACACCTGCAATTGGCCCTTCAAACGGAATATCAGAAACGCTTAACGCAAGGGATGAACCAAACATTGCTGCCATTTCCGAATCGCAGTTTTGATCCACACTCATTACGATGCTAATCACTTGTACATCATTACGGAAGCCATCAGCAAATAGAGGACGAATAGGACGGTCAATTAATCGGCTAGCGAGAATAGCTTTTTCACTTGGACGCCCTTCCCTTTTAATAAATCCTCCGGGAATTTTACCAACTGCGTATAATCTTTCCTCATAATTTACTGTCAATGGGAAGAAATCAACCGCTTTTGGTTCTTTTGATGCAGTAGCTGAACATAAAACAGCTGTATCACCATAACGAACTAAAACAGCTCCGTTTGCTTGTTTCGCTAATTGGCCTACTTCTACAGTCAGTTTGCGACCTGCCCAATCAATGCTAAAAGTTTGTTTCGTTTGATCCATGCAGAATTTCCTCTCTTTCATAAAGCGATTGTCGACTCTTTTTTATATTGTTCACAGAGAACTATGGTTTAGCCACTGTTACTTGTTGGAATCATCGATGCTGCCTGCACACTGAACATTAGACATAAGTGTGATCATTATTAATCGCTTGCGTTTTCTTTAAAAGAAGTATAGCTGTCCAGCTCCAGCGCCTAGCCCTCGAGGTCAAATAACCTGAGACAAGAAAAGTCAAGAACGGACTTTTATTGTCTCAGAACATTTGCTTGTCGGAGGCCCGCAGGATGCGGGTCAGAACGGCGTTGCCACAGGACGTGGCGATCTTAGCCGTTCTTCCTTTGCAAGGCGCCTCCGCTTTTCTTTATCACACGCATGTCCAATGTTCAGTTCTGCCATGCTTAAACATGACAGTCCTTAGCAGTATTGCCACAGTTAGCATACGATGAAACCTTATTAATAAATCCTAACAAAAAAGCGGGAAAAAATCCCGCTTTTTCAAATAGCTCTGCGTTGATTATCTACGCAAGCCAAGGCTGTTAATTAATTCACGATAACGCTGCACATCTTTATTACGAAGATACGTTAAAAGGTTACGGCGTCGGCCTACCATTTTCATCAAACCACGTCTTGAATGATGGTCCTTTTTGTGCGTGCGAAGATGATCGTTCAATTTGTTGATATCTTCTGTCAATACCGCAATTTGAACTTCCGGAGATCCGGTATCATTTTCATGAATCTTATATTGGTTGATGATTTCGTTTTTACGTTCTTGAGAAATCGCCATCCTATTTCACCTCCTGTTTTAAAATCCCCTGTTACCTAGCAAACGTTGGTGAGTCGTTTTGCCAAGCAAAGGTTCTTGATACTGTATTAGGATACATCTTTCTAAAAGAAAAATCAAGTTTATTTACCTAATGTTTGAAAGTATCCTACCGCAATTTCTTTATCCTTATTAATTTGTAATTTCAGCTCTTCAATTCCACTGAACTTTTTTTCATCCCTTAGTCTCATATGCCACTCTATACTTACTTCTTCACCATATATAGAACGATCAAAATCTAAAATGTGAACTTCGATTGATAGCTGGGAATGCCCTGGCTTATTGAAAGTAGGCTTATAGCCAACATTACATACTCCATTTTCCCAAGTTTCGGCGACAAGTATCCGGACCGCATATACCCCTGTTTTAGGAATAAGATAATCGCTTAGGATTTGGACGTTTGCCGTTGGGAATCCTATCGTCCTTCCTCGCTTTTCTCCGTGAACAACGGTGCCTTTTGTCGTGTAGAAACGGCCAAGTAATGCTTTAGCATCGTATACATCACCTTGATTCAACAGATTTCTGATGGCTGTAGAACTTATTTTTTCTTCTTTATCTTCCAATTTGGCTACTGTTGTTACTTTAAAGTTATCTTTTGAATGAATTGGCAATGTTTCCATTGTACCTTTTCCAAACTTTCCATACGTATAATCAAAGCCTGCTACAACGTGACGGACATTTAATTTTGCAAGGTAATCATCTGCAAATTTCTCAGGCTCTACACTAGCAAAAGCAGAGGTAAATCGCACAACAAATAAAAAATCAACTTTAAGTGAAGCGATTTTTTCAATTTTATCTTTCAGTGGTGTTATATAATGAATGGTCTTATTTTTCGTACCAAGAACGACAGATGGATGTGGATCAAATGTCATAACTGAACTTTTCCAACCATTATCATTCGCTATTTGCCTAGCTGTTAAAATTACTTTTTGATGCCCTTTATGTACGCCGTCAAAAAAGCCAAGAGCCATGGCCATCGGCGGTAAATCCTTAATATCAATATTGTGTGGATGATGGATCATTATTACTTTCAATACTGGTCACCTTATTTCTGGCATTTGGATATTATATATTTTCATTTCGCAAAACCTTGACCGGCTTTATGACGTTTTCTTTTTCAGGATGTGCTTGATAAATCGCGAGAGCCATATCATGATAAGTCATCACAACTTCACCCTCTGGCCAAGTTTTAGGCTTGGTTAAAACCGCACCGTTTTTTACCTTTAATGCTAAATTATCATCTAATTGATAGATAGGCAAATGAGAAATTCCCTTTTCAAGTGGATAAATGATATCAGCTAATTTTCCTTCTTCAATAATCCGTTCAAGTGTATCGAAAGTCACACAATCATTTACAGTAAAATCAGCTGAGGCTACACGTGTCAGTTTGGACATGTGAGCCGGAAAACCTAATTTTTCTCCAATCATGACGGAAAGTGTGCGAATATACGTTCCCTTGCTGCAATGTACGCGAAACGCGAAAGAAACTAGCCCATCCTTAGCAGAAATAGATTCATTAAAAAGAGTTAAATCGTAAATATTCACTTTTCTAGATGGGCGGTCAACTAAGATACCTGCACGTGCATATTCATATAACCTTTTCCCATTAACCTTAACTGCCGAATACATCGGAGGAGTTTGCTCAATTTCTCCAGTTAAAGACTGCAAGACAGTTTTAATTTCTTCGATTGAGATATTGCGATCAACTTTATTACTTTCAACCACATCACCTGAGGCATCTTCAGTAGTAGTAGAAAAGCCTAATGTCACTTCACCTTCATACACTTTGCCAGCATCGGTAATATACTCAGCAATTTTTGTTGCTTTACCTAAACAAATAGGAAGGACACCTTCCACATCAGGATCTAATGTACCAGTGTGACCGACTTTTTTTGTCCTTAGCATTTTTCGGATTTTAAACACACAGTCATGTGATGTTAATCCCATTGGCTTCCATAATGGTAAAATTCCGTCCATTGCCATCCCCCTTCCAAGTGCTTCTTTTGTTGCATAGAAAATGGGATAGACTCCATGTCTATCCCATTTTCTAGAAGCCAGTCTCAGTCTTCTTTAATTTGTTTTAATAATGATTCTATTTTATTTCCATAGCCAATTGATTCATCAAATTCAAAATTAATTTCTGGAGTTTTGCGTAGACGAATTCTTTGGCCTATTTCTGATCTAATAAATCCTTTAGCTTTAGCGAGTCCTAGCAAAGTAGATTCTTTCTGTTCATCATCGCCAAGAACGGATATATAAATCGTAGCCTGCTGAAGATCCCCTGTCACATGCACATCAGTGACGGTGACAAAGCCAACCCTTGGATCTTTAAGCTTGCGGGTGATTATTTCACCAATTTCTTTTTTCATTTGTTCTCCAACTCGATTTGCACGTACACTCATGTCAAACACCTCACATTACAGCCATTCAAAATTTGTCTTGACTCTTTCCCATTCTGGGAAAGAGTCAAGAAATTTAAGGGCATAATCAAGTTCACGTTCCGCCGACTTCTGGGAGGTAGAAACAGTGACTATCGCAATTTTTGTCAATTGCCATAAATCTTGATGTTCTACTTCGGCAGCAGATACATTAAACTTTTGCTTTAGCCTCGTTAAAGTCCGTTTGAGCACAGCACGCTTTTCTTTTAATGAATGAGTTTGGAAAATTCTATACTCACATTCAACGAAACCGATCAAGTGCGCTCAATTTCTTCCATCAAAAACGCTTCAATAATATCTTCTTCTTTCATATCATTGAAATTTTTAATAGTGATTCCACACTCATAACCTTGGCTCACTTCTTTTACATCGTCCTTAAAGCGCTTAAGGGCATCAACTACACCCTCAAATATGACAATTCCATTTCTGATCAAGCGAACACCGCTGTCGCGAGTAATTTTTCCGTCAGTAACATACGATCCAGCAATAGTACCAATTTTGGATACTTTAAATGTTTGTCTAACTTCCGCTTGGCCGATAATTTTTTCTTCAAATTCCGGATCAAGCATACCCTTCATAGCAGCTTCTATTTCATCAATGGCTTTGTAAATTACTCTATGAAGACGAACATCAACTTGTTCAGATTCAGCAGCACGTTTAGCATTTACATCCGGTCGAACATTAAATCCGATTACGATAGCGTTTGATGCAGCTGCAAGCGTAATATCAGATTCATTAATCGCACCTACAGCAGTATGAATAATCTTGGTATTTACGCCTTCAACATTAATTTGTCTGAGCGCGGCCGCTAATGCTTCTGCAGAACCTTGTACATCAGCTTTTACAATAACATTTAAATCCTTCATTTCACCTTGCTTCATTTGCTCAAACAATGTATCAAGGCTTACGCGGGAGCTTTCATTTCGTGACGCCTGCAATGCTTCCTGTGCACGGATTTCACCAATTTGCCGCGCCGTTTTTTCATCGTCAAAGACTACGAAACGGTCTCCTGCTTGCGGAACATCACTAAGCCCAGTTATTTCAACTGGAGTAGATGGAGCAGCTTCTTTCACTCTTCGTCCGATATCATTTACCATAGCGCGAACTCGGCCATACGTGCTTCCAACTACAATTGGATCGCCTATTTTCAATGTACCATTTTGGACAAGGAGCGTTGCTACAGAGCCACGACCTTTATCGAGCTGTGCTTCAATAACAGTTCCGATTGCATTCCGATTAGGATTTGCCTTAAATTCTTCAACTTCGCTTACAAGTAATACCATTTCAAGCAAGCTGTCGATACCTTCTCCTTTTAAAGCGGAAATCGGAACAAATATTGTATCTCCACCCCAGTCTTCAGGTACCAAGCCATGTTCAGTAAGCTCCTGCATAACCCGGTCTGGATTCGCAGTTGGCTTATCCATTTTATTAACAGCAACGATAATTGGTACTTCGGCTGCTTTGGCATGATTAATTGCTTCAACCGTCTGTGGCATTACACCATCGTCAGCAGCAACAACAAGAATGGTAATATCCGTTACTTTTGCTCCCCGAGCACGCATCGTTGTAAAAGCAGCGTGACCTGGTGTATCAAGAAATGTAATCTTTTTGCCATTTGATTCAATTTGGTAAGCACCAATATGCTGGGTAATCCCACCAGCTTCACCGGCTGTTACTTTCGTATTACGTAATGAATCGAGCAATGTCGTTTTACCATGGTCAACATGTCCCATAATAGTAACAACAGATGGGCGCTCTATTAAGTTTTCCTCATCTTCTTCAGTAAAATACACTTCTAAATCTGTTGCGTCAATTTGGATTTCCTCTTCCACTTCAACGCCATACTCACCGCAAATCAATTCAATGGCATCTTTATCTAGTTCTTGATTAATCGTCGCGATTACACCAAGTAGAAATAGTTTTTTAATAATTTCAGAAGGTTCACGATAAATTTTCTTCGCTAGCTCGCCTACAGTAAGTGAACCGCTAAAAGTAATTTTTTCAGGAAGCTCTTTTTGCCTTTGAGGTGCAGGTTGATGCTGCTGCGGCTTTTGACGTTGCTTCGTGTTTTTATTTGTATTATTTCCTCGTCGGTTCTTGTTGAAGCCTTTATTGCCGCCTCTTTGCTGTTGATTTTTATTCTGAGTACTTCCACTGCTGTTTTTCATATTTGTTTTATTTTGCCCCATCTCATTATTACGTTGATTTCCGCTCGTTTGCGGTTTGGTTGCTGCTTGTGCTTGTGTTTGCGGTTTATCTTGGCGACGTTGCCCAGGGCCGCGTTGTGCATTACCATGACTACCTTGCTGCGCCTGTACAGGTTTATTATCCCTTTTTTGCTGATTGCTAGAATGGACCACTCGTTCCTTTTTAGCAGGCTGCTCGCCTTGAGTTTTCTCCCTGTTTTGTTGCATAGGCTTCTTAGGCATCTCTTTATCTTGTTTGTTATTGCCTTTAAACAAAGAATCTAGTTTTCCGGCCGTCTCACCATCAATCGTAGACATATGGTTAGCCACTTCTATATTCATGTTCTTTAATTTTTCAATTACATCTTTACTAGATGTATTTTGTTTTTTTGCGTATTCATATACACGTACTTTACTCATATGTTCACCCCCGTTTTATTCATCGAGCATTGAACCGAGCTTCTTTGCGAAGCCATCTTCCAAAATTGCTACAACTACTCTTGCATCCTTCCCTATGGCATGGCCGAGTTTTTCCCTGGTTTCAACGAAACGAAGTGGAACTTGGTAATGGGTGCATTTATCCTGTATTTTCTTGGAAGTATTTAAAGAAGCATCATTGGATATTAAAACAAGCTTGGCTTTGCCATTTTTAATTTCTTTAACAACCAATTCTTCTCCAGAAATAATCTTTCTCGCTCGATTTGCCAATCCAAGCAGTGACATCCATTTTTCCTGTTTTATCATTTATTTACTTTCCTTATCGACTAAAGAGAGTAGTTCATCGTAAATCGACTCGTTCACTTCGGCGCTTAACTGACTAGCAAAGATATTTTTCTTTTTTGCTGCCAAGATCGCTTCTCTTTCCAATGAAATATAAGCGCCTCTGCCAGACTTTTTCCCTGTCAAATCTACCGATACTTCCCCTTCTTTTGATCGGACAATTCTAATCATCTCTTTTTTTGGCTTCATTTCACCTGTTGCCAAACATTTTCTCATTGGGATTTTTTTTCGAATTGCCAAAACCATTCACCTCTACTCGATTTCATCCTCATTCAAATCGAATGTTACGTTTGTTTCATCTTCGTCAAATAATAAAAATGATTCTTCACGTGGATAAATACCTGCTTCACGCGCATCGGTTTCGCTTTTTATATCGATTTTCCACCCGGTCAATTTAGCCGCAAGCCTAGCATTTTGACCCCGTTTACCGATAGCTAGCGATAGTTGATAATCAGGAACGACAACTGTTGTTGCTTTATTCTCTTCATTAACAGCTACATCTAAAACTTTAGACGGGCTTAGTGCGTTTGCAACGAACTCGACGGGATCTGATGACCATTCAACAATATCGATTTTTTCGCCTTTTAGTTCATTTACAATCGCTTGCACACGGGATCCTTTAGGACCTACACATGAACCTACCGGATCAACTTCGGCATTATCAGTGCTGACTGATATTTTCGAGCGATCACCAGCTTCTCGGGCTACAGATTTTATTTCCACTGTACCATCATAAATTTCCGGGACTTCTATTTCAAAAAGCCTTTTTAACAAACCTGGATGAGTACGTGATACATATATTTGTGGACCCTTTGTTGTTTTTTCAACTTTTGTAATATAGACTTTAATCCGGTCATGAGGTTTGTACGTCTCATTCGGCATTTGTTCACTTTGTGGTAATAATGCTTCAATTTTTCCAAGACTAACGTAAATAAATCTCGGGTCGTGGCGTTGCACAATCCCCGTCATAATATCGTCTTCTCTGTCAACAAACTCGGAGTAGATGATGCCGCGCTCTGCTTCTCGAACACGCTGCGTAACTACTTGTTTTGCTGTTTGAGCGGCGATTCTACCGAAATCTTTTGGCGTTACTTCCAACTCTACAATATCCCCAATATCATATGCAGGGTTAATATTCTTCGCATCATCAATAGAAATTTCAAGTCGAGAATCAAAAACCTCATCGACGATTTCTTTTCGAGCAAAAACTCTCATGGTCCCTGTATCCAAATTTAAATCTACACGGACATTTTGGGCTTGATTAAAATTTCTCTTATAAGCAGAAACTAGAGCTGCTTCGATCGCTTCAATCAGTATATCCCGACTAATACCCTTTTCTCTTTCAAGAATAATTAGAGCATCCAGTAATTCTGAGCTCATTCAAATGTCATCCCCTTTAAACCGCCTCTTTTTAAAAAACAATCGCCAACCTTGCTTTTGCAACTTTGTCCAAAGGCACTTCAATTGTCTTTGTTCTTGTTTTAATTTTCACTTCAATCGTTAATATTCCTGCATGAAAATCAGTCAATTTACCTTCGAAAGTTTTTTCACCATCTATTGGCTCATATGTTTTTATATTAACGTTCTTTCCAACTGATTTAGTAAAATCAGCTTCTTTCTTTAGTGGGCGCTCAGCACCTGGTGAAGAGACTTCTAAAAAATAGTTGTGAGGAATTGGGTCAAGCTCATCTAAGTGGGTGCTTAATCGCTCGCTGACAATTCCGCACTCTTCTATGTCTACGCCGTTTTCTTTGTCAATAAATAAACGGAGAAACCAATTTTTCCCCTCTTTAACGTATTCAATATCAACAAGCTCAAGTTGCATATCATCTAAGATTGGTGTTACAAGTTCTTCAACCATGTCCGTTACTTTACTCATAATAACCTCCAGGATAAGAATTTCTATGGTTATATACCAGATTATCCGCGACAATACGAAAGAGTGGGGGGCGCCCACTCTTTTGTCAACAGAGAGTTATTCACAGTATTTCCATTAAAAATATACCATAGTCATATTTTTATTGCAAATAACCAAATGCGGAAGGCGCTTGCCCAGGGGCGACAAGCATATGACAGGGGCTAGCAGAAGGCGGTCTTTTGCCTTCTGAAAGCAACTGGCTTATGACCTCGAGCCCCTAGCGCCTGCAGCTAGACGAACCAAAAGCGGAAGCGCCTTGGGGTTTTTTAAAATAGCGATAATTGATTCCGATCTGGCAATGATTCTAGACAACCGTGGTTATCCAGGTATTCAATAATCGTTTTCGATACTTTGCCTCGCTGTTGTAAATCCTCTTTCGAAAGAAACTCTCCATCTTCCCGGGCTTTCACGATATTAAGTGCAGCATTTGTTCCGAGCCCTGGTATCGCGTTGAATGGCGGGATCAGCGTATCTCCATCAATAAGGAATTCCGATGCGCTTGATCGGTAAAGGTCAACTCTTTGGAATTGAAACTTTCTTTCGCACATTTCAAGTGAGAGCTCTAACACGGTTAACAAGTTCTTTTCTTTAGTAGTGGCTTCAAGACCTTTTGCATTAATTTCCTCAATTCGAGCACGTAGCGTTTGAGATCCTCTCACCATCGCTTCTAGATCAAAATCATCTGCTCTCACTGTAAAATAGGCAGCATAATAATACAATGGATGATGTACCTTGAAATAGGCAATTCTGACAGCCATAAGCACATAAGCTGTAGCATGGGCTTTCGGAAACATGTACTTAATTTTCTTACATGAGTCGATATACCATTCAGGCACTTTGTTTTTTCTCATTTCTTCTTCCCATTCTGGGATAAGGCCTTTTCCTTTTCGCACAGACTCCATAATCTTAAAGGCAAGTGACGGTTCCAACCCTTGATAAATGAGATAAACCATAATGTCATCACGGCAACCGATCACTTCAGGAAGTGTACATGTTCCATTATGGATAAGTTCCTGTGCATTGCCAAGCCAAACATCAGTACCATGAGAAAGTCCCGATATCTGTACCAACTCGGAGAAGGTGGTTGGTTTTGTATCCTCTAACATTTGCCTTACAAACCTAGTTCCAAATTCGGGTATTCCCAACGTTCCTGTCTTACACATAATTTGCTCTTCAGTTACACCGAGTGATTCAGTCCCGCTAAAAATTTTCATTACTTCAGAATCATCAGTCGGAATTGTTATCGGATCAATTCCGCTTAAGTCCTGTAGCATTCTTATGACCGTTGGATCATCGTGGCCAAGAATATCTAGCTTTAACAAGTTATTATCAATAGAATGAAAGTCAAAATGTGTGGTCCTCCATTGTGACTCACTGTCATCAGCCGGGAATTGAATGGGCGAGAAATCGTAAATTTCCATATCATCCGGTACAACAATAATACCACCTGGATGCTGGCCCGTTGTTCTCTTTACACCCGTACAACCTTGAACAAGCCGATCTACCTCAGCATTTCTCAGGTGAAGATTGTGATCTTGTGCATAGCCCTTTACATAACCGAATGCCGTCTTCTCGGCAACTGTACCGATTGTACCAGCCCGATAAACATAATCTTCTCCAAATAGTACTTTCGTATAGTTATGGGCCTGAGGCTGATATTCTCCAGAGAAATTGAGGTCGATGTCGGGTACTTTATCTCCCTTAAAACCTAGGAAAGTTTCAAAAGGAATATCATGTCCATCTTTTTTGTATTCCTCACCGCACTCAGGACATGTTTTATCAGGTAAATCGAAGCCTGAACCCACCGTACCATCAGCTATAAATTCTGAATGCTTGCACCCAGGACAAACATAATGTGGTGGAAGAGGATTAACCTCAGTAATTTCTGTCATCGTTGCAACAAACGATGACCCGACAGATCCCCGGGAACCAACTAAGTAACCATCATCCAAGGATTTTTTTACAAGTTTATGAGAAATCAAATAGATAACGGCAAAGCCATGGCCAATAATACTTTTCAATTCTTTTTCAAGTCGTGCTTCAACGATCTCAGGTAATGATTCACCATAAATTTGCTCTGCCATTTCATAGCTCATCGATCGAATTTCTTCCTCAGAGCCTTCAATTTTCGGCGTATATAAGTCGTCTTTAATCGGTTTGATGGCTTCAATCATATTAGCAATAGCGTTTGAATTTTCAACGACAATTTCCTTTGCTTTTTCGGCTCCTAGGAAAGAAAACTCGGAAAGCATTTCATTAGTAGTCCTAAAATGAACGTCTGGCAGTTCATGCCTATTCATTGGATTAGCCCCCCCTTGTGAGCTAACCAGGATTTTACGGTAAATTTTATCTTGCTCATTCAAGTAATGGACATTTCCAGTTGCGACGACTGGAATATTTAATTTCTCGCCCATAGTAGCAATATTTTTAATGATATCCTCTAGATCCTTCTCGCTCCTAACAAGCTCTAACTCAATGAGATGCCTATATACAGGTTTCGGATGAACTTCGAGATAATCATAAAATTCGGCCGCCTTTTCTGCTTCAGCACTACCCTTTTGCATCATTGCTTCAAATACTTCACCCTTATCACACCCGGACCCAATAAGAATCCCTTCTCTATGTTTTTCCAATACCGATCTCGGAATACGTGGGACTCGATAAAAATAGTTCATATGTGAGATGGAAACGAGTTTGAATAAATTTTTCAAGCCGGTTTCATTTTGGGCCAGCAATGTACAATGGTTGGGCCTTGCTCGTTTATAGGCGTCACCGACTCCCATATTGTCATTAAGCTGATCGTGGAATTCAATTCCTTTTTCCTTTGCATCCTTCAGCATCTTCAAAAATAAATATCCGGTTGCTTCGGCATCATAAATGGCTCGGTGATGCTGGGTGAGCTCTATGTCGAATCTTTTTGCTAATGTATTTAGGCGATGGTTTTTAAATTGAGGATAAAGAAATCTAGCCAGTTCTAAAGTATCGATAACTGGATTTTCAGATTTCCCTAATCCCATCTTTTGAAGTCCCGTATTCAAAAAGCCCATGTCAAAAGATGCATTATGGGCAACAAATATAGCATCCCCTGTCCACTCATAAAATTTTTGAAGTGCTTCATGTACCTCAGGAGCGTTTTGTACCATATCATCGGTGATCCCTGTCAGTTCAATCGTTGTGGCAGATAATGGATGATGTGGGTTAGCAAAGCTTTCAAACGTATCGATTACTTCACCGTCACGGATTTTTACTGCCGCCAGTTCGATTATCGTATCGTATATCGCTGATAATCCAGTAGTTTCCACGTCAAAAACCACAAATTCTGCGTCATCGAGTAGACGATGGACACTGTTATAAGCAATTGGTACGCCGTCGTTTACGAGATTAGCTTCAAGACCGTACAAAATCTTAATATCATTTTTTTTGCCTGCGCTGAATGCTTCAGGAAAAGATTGGACAACTGCATGGTCTGTTATAGCGATCGCTTGATGCCCCCATTTTTTTGCTTGTGCGATATGGCTTGAAATGGATGAAACAGCATCCATTTGGCTCATAGGCGAGTGAAGATGCAGTTCGACTCGTTTTTCACCCTCGGGTTCCGTATCCATTCTTGCTTTAGGTCTAATTTCATTAATATCATTTGCCATCATGACAAGGTCTCGTACAAATGTATCGTTCTGCACGCTTCCTCGAACCCTTGCCCACATGCCTTTTTTGACCATTTTCAGCATTTCTGCATCCTCTTTATCTCTGGAAAACATTTTAACTGAAATTGAATCCGTATAGTCGGTGATTTTAAATGTCAATAGAGTTCTTCCACTACGTAGTTCTCTAGTCTCAGCATCAAAAATATAACCTTCCACTGCCACCCGCCGCTCTTCATCGATGATTTCTTCGAGTTTTTTGATTTCATCATCATTCTTTATCGTTATCCCGATTGTTAACGGTCCGGAAGGGATGCCATTGTTATTTTCTTTGGATGCTTCTTGCTGTTGCATTTCAAAAACAGCTTGCCTTGCACGTTCTTGATCTTCTTTTTGTTTTGCCTCAAGAAACTTTTGATAATCTTCATTCGAATGGGGTTGTTCTGCAACCTCTGCATCAAGGAGAACTTGCTGAAATCCAAAGCTTTGATATATTTTTTGAATAATTTCCCCGTATTTCATTTTTAGGGTTTGTGCCTCTGTATCATTTCTTGTACTTACCGTTATTTTATTACCGTGGATTTTCGGGGTTTGTTCGTTCAAAAGCTTAAGAAGCATAGGAGAAATTCCATCTATTTCTTTTATACAATGATTCCAATAGTCTAACAGCAGATTCTCACTATTGGAGTGGTCGATTACTTCTACTGTAAACGTGACTTGTGCAATGTGATGAAATGTACGCCTGAGATGATCTGTAAAACGTGAAAATATATTGCATGGAATATGTTTTTCAAAAATAAAAGAGAATTGCCATTGTTTACTTTTTCTATCAACTATTAGTTTATCGATTTTCGCGTTATCAAAATATCGCACGACTGCGTCTTCTGTTAATTCAAGCTGCTGAAGCAGCAGACGAAATCTTTCTATTTTTTCGGCGGGATTATTAGCCACATCTCTCGCTCCCATCCACCATATTATTCTTTTTCCTTATTGAATAAAGGAAGGTACCTTAAAAGGTACCTTTTTCCTCATACTATTTAAGTAACTGCTGAAGCAGCTGTAAAAGTTCTGTTTTTTCTACTTCAAACATCTCGCCTGTTTTTCTCACTTTTACTTCCACGATCCCATCAGATGACTTTTTACCAGCTGTTATCCTGATTGGAAGGCCAATTAGATCTGAATCTTTAAATTTAACCCCGGGACGCTCAGCCCGGTCATCAAGTAATACTTCGAAGCGATTATCTTTTAACAGATCATATAATTCGTCAGCAAGTTCCACTTGAGCTTGATCTTTCATATTGACTGGAACAATATGAACATGATATGGGGCAATATTGCTTGGCCAAACAAGTCCATTTTCATCATTGAATTGCTCGGCTATCGCAGAAAGGGTCCTCGAAACCCCAATTCCATAACAACCCATGATATAGCTTCGAGATTTGCCGTTTTCATCCAAATACTTCGCATTCATCGCGTCGCTATATGTCGTTCCAAGCTTAAAAATATGCCCTACTTCAATTCCTCTAGCAAATCGAATTGTACCTTCACCATCTGGAGATGGATCACCTTCCATAATAAACCGGAAGTCAGCATACTTTTCTACAATGAAATCACGACCAGGAACCACATTAATAAGGTGGAAGCCCTCTTCATTCGCACCGCACACCGCATTAACCATGGCTTCAACAGCGTGATCCGCATATACTTTCATTTTTTCCGGTACACCGACTGGACCAAGCGATCCGACAGAACAGTTTAGAAGCGCAGCTGTTTCTTCATGATCAGCAAGTTCAACAATAGTTGCATTTAATTCATTCTTTACTTTAATATCATTTACTTCATGATCGCCTCGAACAAGAATCATGACATATTCATCATCAGTCTTAAAGACGAGCGACTTTATACAATTCTCTGGCTGAACATTTAAAAATGTAGAGACTTCTGCGATTGTTTTTTGATCAGGAGTTGCTATTTTTTCTAATGCCCTTTCCGCTTCCGAAGACTTTTCGTATTTACGCGTTACTTCAGCCATTTCAATATTAGCGGCATAATCGGAACTATCCGAGAAGGCAATCGTATCTTCGCCAATATCTGACAATACCATAAATTCCTGCGTATCTTTGCCGCCAATGGCACCCGAATCAGCGAGAACAGCTCTAAAGTCAAGTCCGCATCTATTAAAAATATTTGTATATGCCTTGTACATTTTATCGTAAGCTTCATCAAGGCTTTCAGCAGATGTGTGGAATGAATACGCATCTTTCATAATAAATTCACGCCCACGTAATAATCCGAATCTAGGACGCTGTTCATCACGAAATTTTGTTTGAATTTGAAATAACGTAAGCGGCAAACGCTTATATGATTGTACATCGTCATTTACTAAACTGGTGATAACTTCTTCGTGTGTAGCTCCTAGTGCAAAATCCCGGCCATGGCGATCGTGGAGGCGCATCAACTCTTCACCATACGAATACCAGCGTCCAGATTCCTGCCATAATTCAGCTGGCTGAAGCGCAGGCATTAGTACTTCCGCTGCTCCTGCTTTTTCCATTTCTTCACGAATGATTTTCTCAATATTATCTAATGTTCTTTTTGCAAGCGGCATGTAAGTATATACTCCACTAGCCGTTTGTCTAATATAACCAGCCCTGAGTAATAGCTGATGGCTTTTAATATCCGCATCAGCTGGAAACTCACGAAGTGTTGGAATCAGTGTCATGCTTTGTCTCATTCTGTGCACCCCATCTTCATAGATCAATTTGCAATCAATTTATAAAAAAACGTTGTATGTCATTCCATGTAACAACAATCATAAGTAACATCAAAAGAGCAAATCCGATAAAATGTACCATGCCTTCTTTTTGACGATCGATTGGCTTTCCTCTAAGAGCTTCAACGCCGAAAAACAGTAGGCGTCCTCCATCCAGCGCGGGGATAGGGAGCAAATTCATAATACCTAAATTGATACTAAGTAATCCAGCCCATTTCATTAAGTAAAGAATACCTGCCTTGGCTACTGTTTCAGTCGATACATAAATTCCAACCGGCCCCGCAAGCATATCAATTGAAAATTGGCCGGTAACCAACTTTCCGAGAAGTCTAATAATCTCTACCGTCCAATGGTAAGTTTCCTTGAATCCGTTTGTCGAAACCTTAACAAAAGATTTATCCATTGGAGACTGAACACCAATCAATCCGAATTCCCCCTCCTCAGCTACATGTCTTTTAGGAGTCACTGGGATATCAATTGTTTGTTTATTACGTTCAACGGTAAAAATAAGCTCTTCTTCGGGATGGGCCCTGACGATTTCTGTTATATCATCAAAATTAGCTACTTCCGATCCATCAATACTAAGTATATCATCGCCCTGATGCAATCCCGCTTCCTGTGCAGCACCATCTGGTGAAATTTTACCGAGTACCGGATCGTTTACAGGGACCCCTTGAATGCTCCCAATGATGGTAAAAACGACAATTGCCAAGATAAAGTTCATCATTGGACCTGCAAATATCGTCATTGCTCTAGCACTCAATTTTTTTGATGCAAACTGGCGATCCCAAGGGGCAATCTGTGTTTGTGCTTGATCTTCAATGATGACTGCTTCCCTAGAAATCTTAAATGTTTGAAGAACTTCGTCTTCACCATCTTCATAGCCTTGAATAAAAAGTTGGTGTTCCAAATCAGCTTTTTCAACTTCAACTGTTCTTGCATTCGGATAGCGATCTTTACCATTTAAAATAATCTTTTTAACTATGTTATCTTCATCGAACACGAGTGCAACCCTATGGCCTGGCTTAATCTCTGCCATTTCAGGATCCTCACCCGCCATTCTTACAAATCCTCCGATTGGAAGGAGGCGGATCGTATACGTTGTTTCATCTTTTGAATAAGAAAAAATTTTCGGGCCAAATCCAATTGCAAATTCCCTTACTAGTATCCCTGCACGCTTAGCAAAAATAAAATGTCCAAACTCATGGAAAAAGACAAGCGCACCGAAAATGATGATAAAGGATATAACAGTATTCAAAATAAATGACCACCTTTATTAAAAGAGTGAGTTAACATATTTTCTCGTTTCTATATCGACTTCTTGGATGGCATCTAGATCTGGGTTTTCAATGTTATTATGTCGGACGAGAGCTTTTTCAATCAACTCCTCTATATCTAGGAACGATATTTCCCCTAAAAGAAATGCACTGACAGCCGCCTCGTTCGCTGCATTCAAAACAGTTGGCATTGTTCCGCCAACTTTGCCGGCTTCATATGCAAATTGTAAGCATCGGAATCTCTGGAAATCCATATCCTCAAAATGAAGCTTACGAATTTTGGCAAGGTTTAAGCTTTCCGTTTCATAATACAGCCTGTCCGGATACGATAGTGCATACTGAATAGGAACTCTCATATCTGGGCTACCAAGTTGAGCAATCACACTGCTGTCATGATATTCAACCATTGAATGAATAATGCTTTCGCGATGCAAAAGCACATCAATTTTCTCATACGGCAAGTTAAAGAGCCAGTGTGCCTCAATAACTTCTAGTCCCTTGTTCATCATTGTAGCAGAGTCAATTGTAATTTTGGAGCCCATCGACCAATTTGGATGATTTAAAGCTTGATCCACAGTCACAAAACGTAATTCTTCACGTGTCAAATCCCGAAAGCTTCCACCTGAAGCAGTTACAATCAACCGGTTCACATTTTTGTGCTGCTCACCTTGAAGGCATTGAAAAATAGCAGAATGTTCACTATCTACTGGTAAAATACTTACATTATTCTCCTTAGCAGCGGCCATTACAATATGTCCGGCAGTAACGAGTGTTTCTTTATTTGCCAGTGCTATCGTTTTTTTTGCTTTAATGGCCTGCAATGTGGGATGAAGCCCTACACTTCCCATTACAGCATTAAGAAGGATATTGGATTTTTCGTGAACTGCCACCTCCGATAGACCATCAGTTCCATATGTAAACTTTATGCCACTCGGATACTCAGTTTTTAATTTTTCGCAATCTCCTTTTAGTTGAACGGACACAAGTTCCGGAGAGAATTCATTAATGATTTTTCTGACAAGCTCGATATTCTTTCCTGCAGAAATAGCAAGAAGCTTGAACTGTTCAGGCTTTTCCCTGATGACATCGAGCGTTTGTAAACCAATTGAGCCTGTAGCCCCAAGCAAACTTATATACTTCATTCTTTTCTCTCCTTGCTGAATAATCAATGTAAGATATGTAAGAAATTCAGCAGCGGCAAAACAAATAGCCAGCTATCGCACCGATCAAGAATGCCGCCATGTCCAGGGAAAAGATTACCTGAATCTTTCACTCCATAGTGGCGTTTTAATGCCGATTCCGCTAAATCTCCCATCTGGCCAAAAATTGAGAGGATAATCGTCATTAAAATTAACTTGACAAATGAAATTTGAATATCAGAGAACAGAGCAAATAATACCGCAACGGCTAGTGCGGAAATAATGCCGCCGAAAAAACCTTCTACTGTTTTATTAGGGCTGATATCCGGCCAAAGTTTTCGCTTCCCGAATTTTCTTCCAATAAAATATGCGCCTGAGTCCGTGACCCAAACAACAAATAATGCATAAAAAAGATAGATAAGTCCAGCATCACGTGTCTGAACAAAATAATAGAAACCTATCCCTACATACAATACCGAAAGGAGAGTAAAGCCAGCATCCTCAAACGTAAATTGATTTTTCCTAATGACAGTGTAGGACAAAAAGATCAAAACTGCTGCAAAAGCCAATTCTATTTTTGATAGCTCAGTCACATTAATTACTTCAAAATACTTGTTTGGCAAAAGAAAAACCCAAAGTAATATAATTGCAATTAGTCCATGCATAGATGCTAATTTAAGCTTTCGCATTTGAAAAAGCTCATACAATCCAATCGTCGCCATCGCATAAGTTAAAATTAAAAATGGGACACCGCCCAATATAGCTATTGGTAAAAACACAGCAATTAGAATGGCTGCTGTGATGATTCGTTGTTTCATTTTTCACTCTCCTCGCCATGAAGCCCTCCATAACGCCTCGATCGACGTTGATAGGCTTCAACTGCTTCTAGCAGATGTCCTTCAGAAAAATCCGGCCACAGTACATTTGTAAACCAAAGTTCTGTATAGGCTAACTGCCATAACATGAAATTACTTAGACGCAGCTCACCACTTGTGCGGATCAATAAATCAGGATCCTCGATCTGTTTTGTCATCAAATAATTGGAAAAGCAATCGTCATCAATATCTTTTACAGATAGCACGCCTTTTTGAACATCATTAGTAAGTTCCTTAACAGCATCGATGATTTCTGCGCGACTTCCATAGTTTAAAGCGAAATTTAAGATAAGACCCGAATTTTCTGCCGTTTTTTCCATTGCTCGTTCGACGGCTTTCCTCGTGCTGACTGGAAGTTGGTCGGGATAGCCTATCATACAGACTTTTACATTTTCTTGGATAAGTTCAGGTAAAAAACTTCCGAGAAATTCTTCAGGCAGTCCCATTAAATAATCAACCTCTTGTTTTGGACGCTTCCAGTTCTCTGTGGAAAACGCATAAAGAGTTAACGTTTTTACGTTCAATCGATTAGCCAGCATCGTGATTTTCTTTACGGTTTTCATTCCTTCATGGTGTCCCGCGATTCGCGGAAGGGCCCGTTTTTTTGCCCATCTGCCATTCCCATCCATAATAATGGCTATATGCCCTGGGACTGGTTGCTTTAATATCCGATCCACCGTATCTTCAATCGCTGGTTTTCCCTTGGAAGTTTTCCATAATCTCATTTTTTTTAGCATGAAAGTGTCCTCCATCAGAGTTGCTTCCCTCTGTACCAAAGCCTATCTTAACATAAGTAAAGCACAAGCGCCTTGTTCAGCCTTAAATGTACTGCAAACATTTAATGAAACAGTCATTTCTATTATAAAGAAAAAATTTCTGTTTGGATAGTATTCATAAATGTATTAATTATTCCATAAAAAAACTCCCCTCATATGAAGGGAGCCGTTCTAAAACATATGCTCTCGCCAAACGGTGTTAAACAGCTAAAATCTCTTGCTCTTTATCTTTAGTGATTTCGTCGATTTTTTTAATGTTTTCATCCGTAAGCTTTTGAATATCATCGGAATATCCACGTAAATCGTCTTCAGTAATTTCACCGTTTTTTTCTAGCTTCTTCAAATCATCATTGCCGTCTCTGCGAATATTTCGAATGGCTACCTTTGCATCCTCAGCTTCTTTTCTGACAACTTTTACAAGGTCTTTACGTCGTTCCTCTGTTAGTTGTGGAATCGATATTCTAATTAATGATCCATCATTTGTCGGAGTCAATCCGAGATCAGATTTCATTATAGCTTTTTCAATGTCACCTAAAATTGTTTTATCATATGGCTGAATAACAAGCAGCCTCGCTTCAGGGACTGAAATTGACGCCATTTGGTTAATCGGAGTTGGAGCTCCATAATAATCTACAGAGATTTTATCGAGAAGCGCAGAACTTGCACGACCTGCACGAATACTTGCAAGCTCACGGCTATAAACTTGAATAGCTTTTTCCATTTTATCTTTTGTTGCGGAAATCACTTGGTTTGCCATTATTCCTTCCCCCTCACTAATGTTCCAATTTGTTCACCCATTACTGCACGTTTTACATTTCCTTTTTTATTGAATGAAAACACGATTAATGGGATGTCGTTATCCATACATAAAGACGATGCTGTGGAATCCATTACGCCTAATCCTTCTTTTAAAACATCTAAGTACGATAGTTGTTCATATTTCACTGCATTTTTGTCTAACTTCGGATCTGCATTATATACGCCATCTACATTGTTTTTCGCCATAAGAATTACTTCTGCTTCAATTTCGGCTGCTCTCAGCGCTGCCGTTGTATCTGTAGAAAAATATGGATTTCCTGTCCCGGCAGCAAAAATAACGACGCGGCCCTTTTCTAAATGACGAATAGCTCTCCTTCTGATGTAAGGCTCCGCTACTTGGCGCATATCAATAGAAGTTTGAACTCGCGTTTCAATTCCAAGTTGTTCTAAACTATCTTGCAGCGCGAGGGAATTCATAACAGTTGCAAGCATGCCCATATAATCGGCTGTTGCTCTGTCCATTCCCATTTCGCTTCCTACTTTACCACGCCAAATATTTCCACCGCCAACAACAACGGCCACTTCAACACCTAGCTCAGCAACTTCTTTAACTTGTTCAGCAATCGATTTGATCACAGACGGGTTGATGCCAAAGCCTTCAGTTCCTGCCAATGCTTCACCACTAAGTTTAAGTACAACTCTTTTATATTTTGGGTTGCTCATATGAACCTCCAATGCAATTACTTAATATGTATTTAATCATCTTTTGTAAAATAGGGAACACAATGTGTTCCCTATTGGATTGTAAAGATTATAAGTATTACTTATTTTTTAACTTGGTTCATTACTTCTTCAGCAAAGTTTTCTTGGCGTTTTTCTAGGCCTTCTCCAACTTCATAGCGGATAAATCCGATAACTTGAGCGCCACTTGCTTCAACAAATTGACGAACTTTTTGATCAGGATTTTTCACGAAAGACTGATCTAACAAGCAAATTTCTTCAAAGAATTTACCAAGACGTCCCTCTACCATTTTTGCTACGATTTTTTCTGGCTTGCCTTCATTTAAGGCTTGTTGTGTTAATACTTGGCGCTCGTGTTCAGTTTCTTCAGCAGATACTTCGTCGCGAGAAACATATTTCGGGTTAAGTGCAGCAATATGCATAGCTACATCTTTAGCAACACTTGCATCAGTTGTGCCTTCTACTACAGTTAGAACTGCAATTCGACCGCCCATATGCAAGTATTCACCAAATGCACCGTTATCCGTTTTTGTTTTTATTTCAAAGCGACGCAAAGTGATTTTTTCACCGATTTTAGCAATCGCTTCGTTTACATATTCGCCTACAGATTGGCCATTTTTCATGTTTTGCTCAAGAGCTTCTTCTACTGTTGCTGGTTTGTTCGCTAGCAAATGTTCCGCCAATTCTTTTACAAGAATTTGGAAGTTCTCGTTCTTTGCAACGAAATCTGTTTCAGCATTCACTTCAAGAATAACTGCATCATTGCCTTCGCTCAATATAAAAGTTGAGCCTTCTGCAGCAATGCGATCAGCTTTCTTGGCAGCTGAAGCAATGCCCTTTTCACGAAGAAAGTCAATTGCTTTTTCCATATCTCCGTTTGTTTCAGTCAATGCTTTTTTACAGTCCATCATACCAGCGCCAGTTTTCTCGCGAAGTTCTTTAACCATTTGTGCAGTAATTGCCATAAGAATATTCCTCCTTGTACTCTCTTGTCCAAATAAATAATTGTTTGAAAAAAGGTGATAAGTGTCTATCACTCTCATCACCTTTCATCGTAACGATACAGCTCTATCAAAAAAATGCTGCAGCTTTTATATATTAGACGTTTGCAGTTTCAGCTGCTTCTTCTGCTTCTTCTTCATGTTTAGCTTCCAATAGTGCATCAGCCATTTTGGAAGTTAATAATTTCACAGCGCGGATTGCATCATCGTTTGCTGGGATAACAACATCGATTTCATCCGGGTCGCAGTTTGTATCAACAATGCCGACAATCGGAATATTCAATTTACGTGCTTCAGCAACAGCAATTCTTTCTTTGCGCGGATCAATAATAAACATTGCATCAGGAAGACCTTTCATGTCTTTAATGCCGCCTAAGAATTTAACAAGTCGCTCGTGCTCTTTCTTCAGCATCACAACTTCTTTCTTAGGAAGTACATCGAAAGTACCATCTTCTTCCATTTTTTCAATTGCTTTTAAGCGTTCAATTCTTTTTTGAATAGTTTCAAAGTTAGTCAAAGTTCCGCCTAACCAGCGATGGTTCACATAATAGTGACCTGCACGCTCTGCTTCATCTTTAACTGATTCTTGGGCTTGTTTTTTTGTACCTACGAAAAGAACTTTTCCGTTGTTTTCTCCAAGCTCTCTCATGAAATTATAAGCTTCTTCAACCTTTTTAACTGTTTTTTGAAGGTCGATGATATAAATACCGTTACGCTCCGTAAAAATGTATTTTTTCATTTTCGGGTTCCAACGGCGTGTTTGGTGTCCAAAGTGTACACCAGCTTCAAGCAATTGCTTCATTGAAATTACTGACATTTGTGTTTCCTCCTCGGTTTTGTTTTATCCTCCGCCCCGCTCATATTTTGAGCAAACTGTTGAATGAACAGCACCATGCTACAAAATCACGGAACGTGTGTATTAACACCATCACACAATATATCATAAAAAAAAAGCATTATCAAGTGTTAATTGCCCTCTCCTCGAAACTTTAGAAGTAATTCGACCTCTTTTTTACCTTTTTTTAATACTTTTGCTATTTCTTCCTCTGACAGCCCTTGTTTTGTTAAGTAGTTTACTTGTTCGGAGAAGCTTTTTTCATCTAAAGCTTCTTCTTCAGCATCCGCTGGATCGTTCATTGATTGTTGAAGGTCGCTTCTGCTATCAACCTCGTCTGTTTGGTACACACGTGCTGCAAGTAGCCTGGCATATGCTTCGGCTGATATATGTGATTCATGTTTAACATCTTTAATAGATTGCTGAGCTGTGTTTAGCTCCTGTTGAAATAAATCCTCTTCTTCTTTCATCTTGGATACTTTTGAAATAAATTGTTCGTTCTCTTCTTTTATTTCCATCAAAAATCCTGTTAATAATTCTTCTGATTCAGCCTGCATTTTGCGCTGTTTTTTTTCTATTTCTACAAATCGATTTTGCCGAAGGTACAGAAGGACCACAGCTAATGTCAAGAGGATGTTAAACATAAATAATAGAAAGATTAGTGTTCCTGTCAACTTCATCCTCCATTCAAGGGGTTTGTTTTAATAAAAAGCTTCGTAGTTTAAAAAGGGCTTTCGAATGAATTTGAGAAATTCTTGATGTGGATAGTTGAATAATTTCACCTATCTCTGTAAAGGTTAATTCTTCTTTGTAAAATAAACTTAACACAAGCTGCTCATTTTCATTTAGCCTTGTAATTGCTATTGTAAGTTCTTTAAGCCATTCATTCTTTACTAACTGCTCCTCTGGGGTAGGAGTTTCTTCATCCTTTATTACATGCGAACCAGATTCACTTTCTTCATGATCCTGTATGTGTTCATCCATTGAAAGAACGCTGGAAAAGAAATACTCATTTAAAGTTTTGCATACTTCATCTTCAGAAAAACCACTTTCAGCTGCAATTTCTGCTGTTGATGCATGACGCATTAATCGTTGTTCAAGCTGATTAGAAGTCGCTTCTATTTTTTTCACCTTTTCTCTTGTGCTCCTTGGAAGCCAGTCTTCTTTGCGTAATCCATCGATGATGGCGCCTCTTATTCGAAAAGATGCATATGTATCAAATTTCAAATCGCGACTAATATCAAATTTATTTAATGCATCTAAAAGACCAACTAATCCTAAACTTTTCAGTTCCTCTCTGCTCACATTCCGTGGAAGTCCTACTGCTATACGTTGAACATGATAACTTACTAATGGCATGTATTTTTTTACTAATATATTTCCTGCATCAGCATCACGGGAACTCGTCCAAAGTTCCCAATATTCTTGTTCTTCTATCGGTGGTGAGTTTGACATCCTATCTCCTCCTCACAGCTACAAGCTTTTTTTGAATGCTGATTCAAATTTCTATCGGATCCTGATAAACAGTTCTAATTTCCAGCACACATGTTTCTGGATCGAATTCAATTGTTCTGCCGCTATTTCCTCCGGTATCTTCTGCCACAAGTTGAATTCCCAAAGCTTGTAACTCTCTTTTTACTGCATCTATATTACGGGGGCCGATCCTCATCTGATCATTTTGAGATGTAAATTGAAACATTTGGGCTCCACCCGAAATTTTTGCTTTCAGGCTCTTTGCTCCCATTGCTGCCATTTCTTTTTGTAATGCGATCAGGGCTGTATCTGCAAACTTGGCTGTATTAATCGACTTTTTTTCTCTGGCCAGTGAAGAATCAGGAAGCATGATATGTGCCAGGCCAGCTATTTTCATCTTACTGTCATAAAGAATGACACCTACACATGATCCCAGGCCAGAGGTACGGATGGTGCCAGGTGCTCTCACTATTTTCATGTCAGCAATCCCTACTCTGACTACAGTCTTAATCATTCATTCCTACTCCCAGCGTCTTAAAAATCACGGAAAATGAATCGGGATCAGGCAAAAAGAAAAAGTGTCCCTTCACAGTTTCCGATTCTTTCTGACCATTTTCATCTAATGCCGTGTCAATGACAATGGCGAAATCTTCAGTATGTGAGAGTTCGATGAGACCGAAGCTAATAATTGCACCCGCCATATCCACACTAATCGATGGAACAGATGGGTATAGATCGAGACCGGTAAAATCCGAAAGAGAAGTCAAATATGATCCTGTTAAGATATTTCCCAATTCTTGCATTGCAGAAAGCCCAAACTCAGAATAAGGAGGCTCGGAAAAGGAAAATGATAAATCACCTGTCAGCTGTTGGACGTAACGCGTCGCTTGATCCAATGGGAGGATAAAGAATATACTTCCCGATACATCGCCTTCCACTCTTAGAAAAACAGCTGTTACAATATTGTCATGGCCTCCAGTCAAATCTAGCATTTCATCAAAAGTAATAATTCTGACTGTGGGGACTTTCATATCAATTTTCTTGTCTACTAAAATAGAAAGCGCTGTCGCTGCGTTCCCTGCCCCGATATTTCCAATTTCTTTTAACACGTCTAAATGAAGGGGGGTAATTTGTTTTTCAAGCCCCATGATCAACATTCCTTAAAATAGCGGGTTTTAAAATATTCTCCATACTTAATAGGATAAGAAGCCGGCTCTCAAGATTGGCTACTCCGTTAATATACTCCGCTTCTGATGTTCCTACACTGTCAGGGCGTGGCTCAATTGCACTTTCAGGAATATCTAATACATCATTGGCAGAATCAACAATAAATCCTACTTCCAATTCGTTAAATGAGACAATAATTATTCTCGTACTATGTGTATACTCAGCATCACCTAAGTCAAAACGTCTTTTTAAATCAATGATCGGAATAATTACGCCACGCAAGTTAATTACACCCTTAATAAACGCAGGGACATTAGGAACTCTCGTGATGTGCTGCATTTTTTCAATTGCGGTTACCTCTTCGACAGAAATCGAATACTCTTTGCCACTAAGCTGAAAAACAATTACTTTCCGATCGGGAGCAGCTGCTTTTTTCATTTTCACTCAACTCCTAACTCTTATTTTATTAATGCATTACAATCAATGATTAGAGCTACCTGTCCGTCTCCCAAAATAGTTGCACCAGAAACTGCAAATACTTCAGTCAAATAATTGCCTAGCGATTTTAGTACGATTTCCTGTTGACCAATAAAAGAATCAACCATCAGTGCTGCCATTTTGTCTCCCTTGCGCACAATGAGAATTGAGATGAATTCATCTAATACTTCATCATGGTCCATATCGAATACTTCTTTTAATGATACAAGCGGGATAACTCTGCCTCTGAAATCAATTACTCGTTGATTGTGCGCAAGCAAAATTTCCGACTTTTTAATAATCGCGGTCTCAATAATAGAGGATAATGGAATGGCGTATTTTTCATCCCCAAGTTCAATCAACATTGCTGATATAATGGAAAGTGTTAATGGCAATTGGATTGAAAATACCGAACCTTCTCCTTCACGAGAATCAATAGAAATGATTCCCCCTAAAGATTCTATCGTCGATTTCACCACATCAAGTCCAACACCGCGCCCAGATACGTCAGATATAATATCTGCGGTTGAAAAACCTGGTGCCATAATTAACTCAAATGCTTCAACATCTGACATATCGGCTGCTTCATGCGCCGTTATAATGCCTTTTGCTATCGCCTTTTCTATTACTTTTTGTCGATTTATCCCTGCCCCGTCATCTTCAATCTCAATAAACACATGATTTCCACTATGATAGGCCTTTAACTGGATGATTCCTTTTTCAGCTTTTCCATTCGCTTTTCGAATTTCCGGTCTTTCTATTCCATGATCAATGGCATTCCTTAATAAATGAACAATGGGATCTCCTATTTCGTCGATAACAGTACGGTCTAATTCAGTTTCTGCACCAATAATCTCCAGATCAAGCTGCTTGTCTAAGTCCTTCGCAAGCTGTCTCACCATTCTCGGAAAACGATTAAATACCGTATCAACAGGCACCATTCTCATATTTAAAATAATATTTTGTAAATCGCCAGAAATTCTTGTCATTCTTTCTACTGTCTCTGCAAGATCATTGTTTTCAATTTCCTCGGAGATTTGTTCTAGGCGTCCTCTATCAATGACAAGCTCTTCGAATAGATTCATTAAAATATCTAAGCGTTCAATATTAACTCTTATTGTTTTGCTTCCCGCCGCTTTTCCTGGGCGTTTTTCCGCTGCTTGCTGTTTAGATGGGACTAATTCCGCTGTTTGCTGATCTGGTTTAATTTCCATAATATTATTCTGGTTAATCGCATCGATTGTTTGATCATCATTATCAATTTGAGAAATATTGATTGAAACAGCATTAACAGAGTCAATCTCAGAAATCTTCATAACCTTCATTTTCAGATCATCCAGAGGTTCTTTTGTAATGATTGAAACAGTAAATTCGGAATCAAACTGTTCATCTTCTAATTGCTCGACTGAAGGGGAAGATTTAATCACATCGCCACATTTTTCTAACACTTCAAATACCATATAGACACGAGCAGTTTTCAGTAAACAATCCGGGCGTAATGAAATAGTTAATTCAAAGCATTCAAACCCTTGTTCTTGTGATTGTTCAATGATTGTTCTTTCGTATTGGTCATACTTATTTTTCGGCTGTATTTTTTCAGTAAAAGTTGTTGCTGCTATTTCTTTCGCAGCCTGTTCAATGCTTGAAGGATTTCCATTTTCTAATTGTTCCAGCTTGGCGATAGCCATACTTACATCTCTCTTTCCGTCGCCTCCCGAAGCAATTGATTCAACCATCGCTTCCAAATCATCAACTGCAAGAAAAACAACATCGAGCAATTGAGAGGTAACTTGGACTTTCTCATTACGGATTCCATCTAAGACATTCTCCATAATGTGAGTCAAGTTGGCCAAGTCTGAATATCCCATTGTTGCGGCCATACCTTTTAATGTATGGGCAGCCCTAAAAATATTATTAATTATTCCTAAATCAGTAGGGCTTTTCTCCAATTCTAGGAGATTAAGATTAAGTGCTTGCAAATGTTCCTTACTCTCGTCAATAAACACTTCTAAATATTGATTTAGATCCAATTTTGCCCACCCCTTTAATTCATATAAGTCAAAATCGTTGCTGCGATATTTTCCAAATCTTCTATTTCATCTACCATGTCTGTATTGATCGCTGCTTTCGGCATTCCATAGACAATGCAGCTGCTCTCAGATTCTGCAATTGCTTTAGCATTGCCACTTTCCTTTAATTTAATTAAACCCGCAGCACCATCATTACCCATGCCTGTCATGATTACGGCAATCTTCTCATATTTTTTAAAATGACTAATAGATTCAAACAAGACGTCTACTGAAGGTCTGTGCCCGTTCACTGGCAAAGTATCAATAATTTTCACAACTGCTTCGCGACCAGTTTGTAAGACTTCCATATGTTTACCGCCGGGAGCGAGGTAAGCCGTTCCCTTTTTTAAGATTTCTCCATCTTCAGCTTCTTTTACGTTAATATCACAAATAGAATTTAATCTATTTGCCAAAGATTTTGTAAAGTTAGGAGGCATATGTTGAACAATTACAATTGGCGCTTGTAGGCCGCTAGGCAATTTAGATAAAACTACTTGTAAAGCTCGAGGCCCACCAGTGGAAGTGCCGATACAGATTATTTTTTCTTGTTGGCGATGATTGCGTAAAGTCATTTTCGTACCTCCACAATAAAAAAGCGTCGAAGCTTATGAATAAACGATTCTTTTTCTTCAAGTGCTCCCAAATTTGCTTTTTGTAAATATAAATGAACTATTTTTTCAAGTTTTAAGGTAATAGGAGAATTAGGATATTTATTAGTAAAAGCTGTTTGGCTTAACACTGCTTTTCTTACATGACCATCCTCAGGCAAAACGCCTAGAATAATTACAATCTTTTCAAGAAATTTTAATGCAGTTTGTTGCAGGCGATCTAATGCCTCTTTTCCTTGTTTCTCACTGTCTGCACGATTACAAATGAGCAGAAATCTGCTCGTGGATTTCTCTAGAGTAATAAATTTCATCATAGAATATGCGTCTGTAATGGCGGTTGGCTCGGGGGTAGATACTACAAATATATCGTCTGCCGCCATCAAAATTTTTAATGATGCGGCCGTAGCGCCGGCAGCCATATCAAAAATAATATAATCATAGTTTACCTGCAGCTCCCGTAGCCCTGATAATAGCTTTTCAAGCATGTAGTCATTAATGTGCATTACCTCATTTAAACCATTACCTGCTGAAATATACGATACACCTTCAGGAGTACTGTATATAATGTCTTCTAACGGCATAGATTGTTGCAAAAAGTCAGAAAGTGTTGTTGGAGATGATCTTCCGAGCAAAATATTTACATTACCCATCCCAACATCTAAATCAAAAAGCAAAACTTTATAGCCTTTTTTCGTTAATATCATTGCGGTATTGATAGATATATTTGATTTTCCAACCCCACCTTTTCCACTAACAACGGCAATGGTTTTTCCCATGGGCAGATCTTGTTCTTGAAGTTTCATGCGTAATTTTTCAGCTTGGTCTTTCATATGTCTTCATTCCTAAGTAGATAGTCCGCGATCATTTCCGGATTTAATGCTGTAATATCGTCAGGTACCTCTTGTCCAGTAGTGATATATGCAGCCCCTATGCCATGTTTGCGAACGATGTTATACATGACTCCGTAGTCCCGCGTCTCATCCGCCTTCGTAAAAATAAATTTATTAAATTTCATTTCAAGAAAATTATTAGCAATTTTACGAATATCCTGTTCTTTCATCGATAGTGACAAGACAAGAAATGTTTCCATATTATTCTCTTCACCAAACATCTTTTTTAACTCATTGATAAACTTCATATCACGATAATTTCGGCCTGCTGTATCAATAAAAACCAAATCACAATGTGATAGATTTTCTGCAGCAGTCTGAAAATCATCTGGTGAATAAACAATTTCTATCGGAATATCAAGAAGTTCTGCATACGTTTTTAATTGTTCAATCGCAGCGATTCTATATGTATCAGTAGTTATGAAAGCTACCTTTTTTTTATGTTCAAGGACAGCTTCTGCGGCAAGTTTCGCTATTGTTGTTGTTTTTCCCACACCTGTAGGCCCGACAAAGGTCACGAATTTTCGATTATAGGAAATCCCTTTAAAATCTACTTTAAGTAAATGATCTGTTAATGCAGTATGACACCAATCTTTTAGCTCCTCGATCGTGGGTGAATTTTTTGCTTCTCGCCAATTCTTGAGGAGACCCTCGCCAATTTCATCAATAAATTCTTCTTCCAAACCTGCTTCCTGAAGTTGTGATATATACGTTTGAATCAACTCAGGGTAGTGCATGTATGAAAGCCCTTGTTTCCGCCGGGTTATTTCAAGCTCTTTTTTTAACCCGGCAATCTCTTGTATTATATCTAGATGGTTCCGATCATTTATTGGCGCAGCTTCAATTGGGATATTTCTTTCATTGTGTACATCTACTTTTTCAGGTAATTTCCGACTCTTATGTTTTTTATTTTGTTTAACTGGATGTTTATCAAGTGCAGCAATTACTTCAATTTTCTTTTTTCGAAACATGCCGAGAAATCCACCATGATAAATAACTTTTGAATTCAATATGACGGCATTATCACCAAGCTCGGCCTTTATTTTTCTCATTGCTTCAGGCATGGTAGGAGCTATTATTTTTTTAATATTCATTCAAGATTCACCACCCCAGTGCTTTGGACTTCCACATTGGCCTCCAATTCGTTATACGAAAGAACAGGCACTTGCGGAAAATATCTTTCTGTCAATTGGCGAACGTACATCCGTACGGCAGGTGAGCAAAGTAAAATAGGTACTTGTTGCATGAGTGATTGCTGTTCAATTTGCGCTGCAGCAGCTTCAAGAATTGCTTGTGAATCACCTGGGTCCATTGATAAGTAATTCCCATGCTCAGTTTGTTGGACACTGTCAGCAATTAGCTTTTCTATTTTCCCTGAAACAGTAATTACTTTTAATGTCGTACTTTCATCTGCATATTGATTAGTGATTTGCCTCGCTAATGCTTGGCGCACGTATTCCGCTAACAAATCTGTATCAGTACTCATTTTCCCATAGTCTGCCAAAGTCTCAAAGATGATTGGCAAATTTCGAATCGATACACTTTCTTTTAATAATTTTGCAAGTACTTTTTGCACCTCACCTACAGATAGCGGGTTTGGTGTAACTTCCTCAACAAGAATAGGGTAAGATTCCTGCACATGGTCAATGAGTTGTTTCGTTTCTTGTCTTCCTAGTAATTCACAAGCATTTGTTTTTAATACTTCGGTAATATGGGTAGAAACGACGGAAGGAGGATCAACGACGGTATATCCGAAAATTTCCGCCTGTTCTTTGACCTCTTCCGTAATCCATTTTGCCGGTAAGCCAAAGGAAGGTTCGATCGTGTCAATTCCTTCAATAAAATCTTCACCGCCAGGACTCATAGCTAAATAATGATCGAGAAGAAGCTCACCTCTGGCCATTTCATTTCCCTTAATCTTTAACCGATAGGCATTGGGTTCAAGTTGTATATTATCTCGAATACGCACGACCGGAATGACAATCCCAAGTTCAAGGGCAAGCTGCCTTCGAATCATAACGATTCTGTCTAATAGGTCTCCCCCTTGATTCACATCAGCCAATGGGATAAGACCATATCCAAATTCAAACTCGATCGCATCTACATTCAGCAAATTAATTACACTTTCTGGACTTTTCATTTCATCTGCTTCAGTTTCATCGGTATTCATCAATAACTCTTCTTCCGTTCCGGATGGTACACGAGACAGCACATAGCCGCCAATTGCAAGCGATGCGGCAATTGGAATTGTTAATATATCATTGATCGGTGTTGTCAACCCTAACAAGAAAATGGTTGCTGCAGCTATATATAACAGTTTCGGATAAGCAAATAGCTGTCCTACAATATCTGTACCCAAATTTCCGTCTGACGCTGCTCTTGTTACGACAATTCCGGTCGCAGTTGAAATAAGTAAAGCAGGTATTTGACTTACAATTCCATCCCCGACAGTTAGCATTGAGTATTTCAATGCTGCTTCTCCGACTGGTAAGCCTTGTTGAAGCATGCCAATGATGATACCAAATAAAAGGTTTATTAATACGATAATGATACCTGCAATGGCATCCCCTTTAACAAATTTACTTGCACCATCCATCGCTCCGTAAAAATCGGACTCACGAGACACTTTGTCCCTGCGTTCCCTTGCCTCATGGTCAGATATCATCCCTGCATTTAAATCTGCATCGATGCTCATTTGCTTTCCTGGCATGGCATCAAGAGTAAATCTTGCAGCAACTTCCGATACCCGCTCTGCCCCCTTCGTTATGACAATGAATTGAATGATAATCAAGATGAAAAAAACGACTAAACCGACAAGCACGTTACCGCCGACAACAAAAGTCCCGAACGTTTCAACAACTCCGCCAGCATCTCCTTTTGAAAGGATAGATCTTGTCGTTGAAACATTCAGGCCTAATCTGAATAAAGTTAATAACAGTAGCAAGGAAGGGAATATAGAAAATTGGAGTGGTTCTTGCATATTCATCGAAGTTAATAAAACGAGAAGTGCAAGAGAAATGTTCGTTATGATCAGCAAGCTTAATAACCATGTCGGAAATGGAATCACCAGCATGGCTACGATCAAAATAACACTCGATAAAACGGCTATATCTTTAAATTTCATAACGTTCTCTCCCAGCATTTCTCAAAAAAATTATATTTTATGCTTGATTCTATACACATAAGCCAATATCTCAGCTACTGCCTTGAAAAAATCATCTGGAATGGTATCACCTATATCAACTTGTTCATATAAGGAACGTGCTAACGGGCGATTTTCCACCATGACTATTTTATGTTCTCCAGCAATGAGTTTGATTTTTTGTGCCATAAAATCAACTCCTTTTGCTAATACAATAGGAGCTTCTGCTTTTTCTTCATCATATTTCAGCGCTATCGCATAGTGTGTTGGATTCGTTATAATCACATCCGCTTTGGGTACTTCCTGCATCATTCTGGACATAGCCATTTCCCGTTGTTTTTGTTTAATTTTTGATTTTATTAACGGATCCCCTTCTATATTTTTATACTCATCCTTAATATCCTGTTTTGACATGCGGATATTTTTTTCATAGTCATACCTTTGGTATAAATAATCGAACAAGGATAAGAAGAGAAGGGCAATAGATGCGGCAATCCCCATTTGAATTGTCAGACTGCCAAGCGTTTTTAAAGCGGACGCAATTGATTTGTGAGATAAAATCAGTACCTCATCAATCCTAGACCATAAAACAAATAATGTGATAGCTCCTACAAATCCAATTTTGAGCATAGACTTTAATAATTCGACAATTGCTCTAATTGAAAAAATCCGCTTTAATCCTTTTATTGGATCAATTTTCTCTAATTTAGGCATTAATGGTTCACCCGATGCCATGAATCCGACTTGCATCAAATTCGCTCCTATACCTGCCAGTAATGCGACAAGCATAATTGGGCCTAATAAAATCGCAATCTCTTTTAATATATCCATCATTATCAAACGAACGTTTGCCTCCGTCACTTCCATTAGCAAATACTCATTGAAAGAATGGCGAAAAGTATTAAGAGTAATTTCACCGAGTTTAGGGGAAAAGAACAGAAGAAATGAAAAAACAGCTAATAATCCAATGGCCGTGTTAACATCCTGGCTTTTGGCGGTTTGACCTTTTTTTCGAGTATCCTGCCTTTTTTTAGGTGTGGCCTTTTCTGTTTTCTCTCCTGCGAAAAATTGGAGATCAAGAATAAGCTGCTTCATCTCGTTCCTCCCATATACTCCATCACAGTTCTCATCACGTAAAGCATATTTTCAAATAAGTTTTGAACAACCCCAAAAATAATTCCTAAGACGATGAAGAGGACAATAAAACTAACAGCGATTTTTATCGGAAAACCAACAACAAATATATTTAACTGTGGCACTGTTCTAGCAACAATCCCGAGTGCCACATCTACAAGAAATAATGAAGCCACAACTGGTATCGCCATTTGAAATGCGATCATAAACATCATGGCAAAAGCTTGAATGATAAAACCTATAAATGCACTATTACCAAAAGGAATAAACAACTGATCGATTGGAATAAATTGATAACTATTATAAATACCATCGAGAATTAAATGATGTCCATTAATCGCTAATAGAAAAAGTAGAGAAAACATATATAAATATTGTCCTACAAGGGGACTTTGTGCACCTGTTTGTGGGTCGATGACATTAGCAATGGCAAATCCCATTTGAAAGTCAATAAATCCGCCAGCTATTTGTATCGCAGATAGCATCATGTAGGCGATGAAACCAACGAACAAGCCTACACTTGCTTCTTTTATAATAAGAAGAAAGTATTCTCCTGTTATCTCGAACGGCTGAACATCTAGTGTAAAATAAATGAGAAATGATAAAAAAAAAGCAAATCCTATTCGATATGAAGCTGGAAGTGTACGATAAGAAAATAGCGGCATTGTTACGAAAAAGGCCGAAACTCTCATAAAAACAAGGATAAATACTGATAAACTTGGCAGTATTACTTCCATTCAATCAACCTACAAATCTAGTTAAATTTTGAAATATTTCTGTTGCATACGAAAGAAGCCTGCTTAACATCCATGGTCCCATAAAAACAATTCCAACGAGAACTGCGACAATTTTTGGAATGAACGCAAGGGTTTGTTCCTGAATTTGAGTTGTTGCCTGAAAAATACTGACTGCGAGTCCGACAACTAAAGCGAGCAGCAAAAGTGGACCCGCTACAACAAGTGTTGTAAAAACTCCCTTTTCTGCAAGTGAAATGACTGCTTCCGCGTTCATTCTCTCACCTCGTTACACTGCAATTTTTGAAACCTCAATCTAACCAAAGCTTTGGAGCAATGACTTAATTACTAAATACCACCCGTCAACAAGTACAAACAAAAGTATTTTAAATGGCAGTGAGATCATGACAGGTGGGAGCATCATCATTCCCATGGACATTAATATACTGGCAACGACCATATCAATTACTAGAAATGGAATAAATATCATAAATCCAATTTGGAAAGCAGTTTTCAATTCACTTAATGCAAAAGCAGGAACAAGAGCTGTCAACGGAATGTCGTTTATTGTTGAGGGCCTTTCTGCTTGTGAATAATTCAGAAATAACTCCAGGTCTTTTTGCCTTGTATGAGAACTCATAAATTCCTTCAATGGTTTGGCAGCACGCTCATATGCCTGCTCCAAATTAATTTCATCATCGAATAATGGTGTCAGTGCCTCTTCATTAATCTGGCTAAAGGTTGGAGCCATAATGAAAAAAGTCAAAAACAATGAAAGCCCAACGAGGACCTGATTTGGCGGCATTTGTTGCGTCGCAAGAGAGGTTCTGACAAATGACAGAACAATCATAATTCTAGTGAATGAAGTCATTAATATTAATATACTTGGTGCAAGTGATAAAACGGTTAATAACAGAAACAGCTTGACAGAAGTGGAAACAGATTCCGATGAACTGTTATTAAAAAACTCCATAAACTCATTCATCTTTATTTTTCCCCTTCTTTCCAAGCTCAAGCTCATCCAATACAGTTTTTCGGTTCTTTCTCATTTCACCGAGCTCCCCTTTCAAAATAAGATGAAAAGGTTGTTCAGAGCTGGCACTATGCTTGGTGAAGCCTTCTTTTTTTCTTTTAAGCCACTTTGTAATCACATCTACATGCTGCGAATTTTGCGTGAGCTGCTCATTATATTGCCGAATATAATCTTCTAGTTCCTTATCATCTGTAATTTCTTTCAGAAGGCGTATATCCTCTCCAACTCCGAGAACTAATAATCGACTGCCAACCTTAACAATCTGTATTGAACGATTACCTCCTAGTGGGGTACCGCCAAAATTTTGAACTAACCGGTTCTGTTGGTATGATTGACTCTTTTTATTAATAAATCTTAGTATTAAATATAATAAAGCAATAACAAAAATGAGCGCTGCCACCATTTTTAATACGTCTAAAATTCCAATATCAAGCTGATTTGAACGCTCACTTTCTGTTTTATTAGGTACGCTTTCTATGTCATTTCCTTCAAACTTTTCAGGATTCTTCATATATTCAGTAACGCTGCCTTTGATTGGGCTATTTTCAGCTAATACTGTTATGCCACTCATTTGGGCAAAGAATAAAAAGATAAGAACGGAGACAAGAAGTACCCGTAGTATAAAGAAGTTCATTACCATGATTACCCTAATGTTTTTTGGATTGCTTCTATTACCCTGTCAGCTTGAAAAGGTTTTACGATGAAATCCTTTGCCCCTGCCTGAATTGCATCAATGACCATTGCTTGCTGTCCCATTGCTGAACACATAATTATTTTTGCCGACGGGTCAAAAGCTTTAATTTCTTTCAATGCTGTAATGCCATCCATCTCTGGCATAGTTATATCCATCGTAACGAGATCGGGGTTTAACTCTTTATACTTATCTACTGCCTGAGCACCATCCGCGGCTTCACCAACCACCTCAAAACCATTTTTTACCAAAATATCTTTGATCATCATTCTCATAAATGCGGCATCATCCACAATTAAAATTCTGTTTGCCATTTTATTTCCTCCCTAATGCGTTATTTTAATTTTTTTATTCTATCGGACTGGCTAACGATGTCAGTTACTCTCACACCAAAGTTTTCCTCAATGACAACAACTTCTCCTTTGGCAATCAAGCGACTATTTACAAGTATATCGACCGGTTCACCTGCCAGCTTGTCTAATTCAATGATTGAGCCTGACCCTAATTCTAGAATATCCTTTACAGATCGGCTTGTTCTTCCAAGTTCCACTGTTACCTCTAATGGAATATCGAGCAACATATTAAGATTTTTTGTCTCAGGTGTTGCAACTGGAATCTCATTGAATTCAGAGAAGCTTGCCGGCTGTACAGTCAGCTTGTTTTCTTCTAATAAAGGCCGGCCGCTTTCGAGTTCACTCGTTGTTTCAGATTTTTTGATTGTTTCTTCCATCACTGGTGTCGATTCAACTGCAGATTGGCTATATGAATCTGGTGTCTTTTTTTCAGTTTGTGAAAAAAGATCTTCCACAAGGCTCTTTGCAAAGTCTACCGGCAGAATTTGCATAATACCTGAATCTATTAAATTTCCGATCTTTAGACGGAATGATACTTTCACAAGTAAATTTTGATTAGGTATATTATTTGTGCCTTCTCCTGATGAAACATTTAGTAATTCAATGGATGGTGGAGAAATGTCTACCTTTTTATTGAATATTGAAGACATGGATGTTGCAGCAGAGCCCATCATTTGATTCATTGCTTCTTGGACGGCACTTAAATGAATTTCGTCCATCATTTCGGATGGCGATTTTCCATCGCCACCAAGCATTAAATCTGCAATAATTGCAGCATCGCTCTGTTTAATGACTAATAGATTCATTCCGGAAAAGCCATCAGTATAATTTACTTGAATGGCCACATAAGGATGCGGAAACTCATCCTCCAGATTTGAGTGATCGATAATGGAAACTGCCGGAGTAGTTATTTCTACCTTTTGGCTAAGCAATGTAGAAAGAGCTGTAGCTGAACTACCAAAGGAAATATTTCCAAGTTCTCCAAGGGCATCTTGCTGCATGTCTGTTAAGTGGTCTGTAACATTATGATTTATATAATCAGTTGGTTGTGCAGAGTTGGAATCCCCACGTAATAACGCATCTATCTCTTCCTGAGAGAGCATATCACCATTCATTTTTTTCATCTCCCTCCTCTATCGTATCCAGAATTTGCACAGCCAATTTTTTATTCAGTTTACCAGGCTGTCCAGTGAATTTTGGTATCTCCCCAATTTTCAAAACGAGTGGTTCATCGATACGAGTATCCAATTCTATAACATCTCCATAATCGAGCGACAAGAAATCCTCGATCGTCAATTTGGAGGATCCCAGTTGTGCTGTCAATTGAACTTTGGCTTCTTTAATCTTTTGTTGTAGAAGTTCAACTTCATCAGGTTTTCTATGTTTCCTCGAAGTTTCCATCCAATATTGAGCTGAAAGTTTCGGGATAATCGGTTCAAGTAATACGTGTGGAATACAAATATTAATCATTCCACTCGTTTCTCCTACACTAGCATTCATCGAAATTACTACTACTGTTTCATTTGGAGAAACACCTTGTAAAAATTGTGGATTGATTTCAAGCTCTGACAAAACTGGATCAATTTCAGCAATACCAGACCATGCATCTTGTAAAAATTCCAGTGTCCGCTCGAATAGATTGGTCATTAATCTCATTTCAATTTCAGTTAAATTTTCAATTTTATTATAACTTGTACCTTTTCCTCCGAGGATACGGTCTATCATTGCATAAGCGATGTTCGGATGAATTTCCATGATCATGCGCCCATCAAGTGGTTGAACATCTATAACATTCAAAATCGTCATTTTTGGAACAGAACGAATGTACTCTTCATAAGGTATTTGATCAGCTGAAGCTACAATGATATTTATATATGTTCTCAGTTGCGCTGAGAAATAGGTTGTCAACAAACGGGCAAAGTTATCATATATTCTCGTCAGGCTTCTTATTTGATCCTTGGAAAACCTTAATGCCCTTTTAAAATCATAGACTTTTACTTTTTTCTCTTCGTCTTCCTTTTTAAAATCTTCAGCCGTCATTTCTCCTGTTGAAATCGCTGATAGCAATGCATCTATTTCACTTTGTGATAACACATCTTCCGGCATGGCTGCACCCCCGTTTCGAAATTAGTTTCAATGCTTTTTCATGAAATTATATAGGAGGTGATATATACTCTTACGATTTTTCCATCTTGCATCAAATCATTAATTTTTACTTTCATTGTTTCTTCAAGCTGCTTTTTACCTTTTTTTCCCTGTAAATCATCGGCTTCCATTTCTGAGAGTTCGGAAATAATCAAATTCTTAATTTGAAAATCCCGCATTTGAAACTCTTCCTTCGCCTTTTTTCCATCCGTTTGTACTTTGAAGGATATTTTCACATATTCATTACTTTTTAAATTTGTCATAAGTTCCGGCACATCAACAGATACTTTCAACACTTCTTCAATCGATGAAGCTTTTTCTGTATTTCCTGATTCTAATTTCTTCATAACAATGATGGCAAAAGCACCAAGAAGCAAAATGGCCGTTAATATGATAATCATCGTATTGATTAATCGTTTACTCATCTACTCAATCCTCCATATGTTTGAAGCCAAGAAGATTAATACATTGATAGAACTCCAGTATACGCTCTTTCACTAGCTCTGCAGATTCTGCTGTAACATATTTACGGCCATTCGTCAGAGTAATGGTCGTATCAGGAAAAGACTCAATCGTTTCTATGTACAGTGGGTTTAGCTGAAAAGACTTGCCATTCAACTTTGTAAGTGTGATCAATATATAAATCAGAACCGGAGCATAAGGCCCCGGCCCTGTCCCTCCCTTACATTATCGTTTTAAATTCACAAGCTCTTGTAAGATTTCATCGGAAGTCGTAATGATTCTCGTATTCGCTTGGAAACCGCGCTGGGCGACAATCATTTCGGTGAATTCTTCTGAAAGATCGACGTTAGACATTTCCAGTGCACCTGAAATAAGTGAACCAACTCCATTTGATCCTGGAACCATATTAGTTGCAGCCCCTGAATTAGCTGTATTTATATACATATTTTCGCCAACTTTTTCAAGACCGCCTGGATTTGAAAAGCGGGCAAGAGCAATTGAAATATTAGAGATTACTAGATCACCATCACGATGGTAGTCGGCGCCAAGGTTTTCTCCATTGACCTGAGCTTTAATAAAAGTTATTTTTCCGTCTTCAGAAATACTTAAATTTTTAATTTCGTTTATATTACCGTTATTTAATTGAATTCGCGACATAACAGGTGGGTTAGCACCATTCGTGGCCATCACATATTGTCCACCTGAAGTAACGAGATAACCATCATTATTTAAGTAGATATTTCCTGCTCTTGTATAAAATGTGGAACTCGCTGCCCCAGTCCCTTCCGAGACGACCAAATAGCCGTCTCCTTGAATGGCGAGGTCTAATACTCTTCCTGTCGTTTGCAATGATCCTTGTGTGTCAATCGTATCGATTGCCGCAAGTTGTGAGCCGAGTCCAACTTGTTTCGGGTTGATTCCCCCTTTTCCTTGAGAAGGACCGCTAGCACCCGAAATAGTTTGGTTTACCATATCTTTGAATGTAACACGACCTTTTTTGAACCCATATGTGTTTACGTTGGCAATATTATTACCAATTACGTCTAATTTGGTTTGAAAATTTTTCATCCCACTAATACCTGAATACATTGACCGAATCATTAAAAGTTCTCCCTTCGATATGAGCCGCGTCTATCAGTCGGCAGCTCCCAGCTTCCTGTAAAGGTCCAGCTGTTTTTCCAATAATTAATAATAAAAAATTAATCCATCACGATTGTGCCGTCAATATTGGTAAATATTTGTTTACCCGCTTCCTGTCTATCCATCACTGTTACAACTGTTCTGTTTTTTGCGCTTACGATTAATGCAGCATTTTTAAGCAAGACGAGTGAATCGTTAACACCCTTCTGTTTTGCTTCATTCACTTTGGCATCAATTTGTTCCCACATGTCCGGTTCGATAGTAATTTTCCGTTCGTTCATTCTTATCCCTGCGTGTTTACTAACCGTCAATCTTGTCTGAGCTGATGTGGCTTTTTCTAAATGGCTTGAAAAAGAATGATCTTTAGAAGCTTCCGGTCTACTAGACTTGCACGGAATTGGTTGGATTCTCATCGGCTGTGGTTGAAGTTTGTGAACAAAAGAACTTTTCATTACAACCACTTCCTTTTATTAACCTATTTTAATGAGTTGACTCGTTTGTACTGATTGTTTGTTATCTGTATTAAGGGTAACGACTCCATTTTTCAATGTTACCGAGTTTACAATACCGTTTTTTTCAATTTCTCCATCCATCCATGTAATATTCTTTCCAATCATAGAACTTGCATGGACAAGCGGCGGTTCTATTTCTAAACTGTTTACTTGGGAAATATTAGCTGGAGATAATTCCGTTCCATCAGCTAAAATAAACTTTACCGTATCACCCATAAATTGGACTGATCTCACGATACCTTTCCCTTCAGTCACATTTGAGTCTCCCAATTGCAAATCATCATTCAGTTTATGCCAAGTCACTTCTTTACCAACAAATTGGTTATAAGCAATTAAACTTGTTTGCGACTCTAGCTGCAATAATTGATCCATTGATTTATTCATATTCGTCATTTGCTCAAGTGAAGAAAAGGTGGCCATTTGCGCAATAAAATCTTTATCTTCCATTGGGTTCATTGGATCTTGATTCTGAAGTTGAGTCATTAATATCTTCAAGAAATCATCTTTACCCAGAATATCATTTCCAGTTTTCACATCCCTTTGTTTTACAGAGGATAATAGTAAATCTGGATTGATTGAAATTGTCATTATTTCACCTACACTTCGGTTTCAAATAAAATGTTACTTAAAGCTTCTTTAAAACTACTATCATCTTTTTGCAAAGTATGGAGATTTTCTTCACGCTGATGTTCGTCTTTGTTTTGTTCTTCTCTATGTCCATCTTGACTTGTATACTTTTGTGCTTCACTTTGGCTATTGGTGACCTCAATTTTATCTACTTGAATATTTTGTGTTATAAATGCATGCTTTAAACTATGAAGCTGCGAATCCAAGATCTCTTTTGCCATGCTTGTAGATGCCATCAGTCTAGCCGTCATTAGACCATCCTTTTGAAGTAATTCTATCCTTAGCATGCCTAGTGCCTCTGGATACAATTTAATTAAAAGTTTAGTCGTATTCATACTGGTAGTTAAATTTGATCTTCCTAGAATGTTTGAAAATTCCTGCATAAAGCCACGCATGGTTGGTTCCTGTTTCATCTGATCTAGTAAATTTAAATCAAATGTTTCCGTACGCATATGAGCAGTAGGATTTACATTCACTTGGGAAACAGTTTCGGATTCTGACGGTATCATTGTTATTTGAACCGAATCTAGTTGAACTCTCCTTGGTATATGCTGAAAAACAGAAAACTGATTCATGGTTGGGATTTTTTCTAGTTTTTCTTTACTTTGCGAGAAAGCTAATTTAATTGCGTTACCTAGATGTTGAGGCTTTGTTTCTTCGCCATTATTCTGCAGCTGATCCAACAAATTCCGAAGAGCATTTTCAAGCTGACTAAGCTTTTTCTCCCCAGATAATTCATCTTCGTTTAAATGAGGTAATTGCGATTTTCCTGTCCCAACTAGGTCAATTATCGTTTCTGGACGTACAAGACGAAAGTGATTCAATTTTTCTAACCGATTAGAATCAGTCTCAGTTTGCATGATAGATGGTTGAAGCGAATCTACTTTGAATTCGGTCTGTAATGTTTCAGGCTCAACGCTATAATTTCCAGCCTTTTCCATTTGTATATTCCGAGGAATATGCTGTAAAACAGAAAATTGTTTTTCCGGATTGACCTTATTATCAGAAGAGTCCATTTTAATGAGTTGAGAAGGAAATGTTTCTTTTCCTTTAGTATCAAACTCATCCAACAAATGCTGTAGTTCTTTGTCCAGCTTTTCTACCTCTTCCATCTCCACTTTTGAATTTTCTTGAAAATGAGGCAAACTAAGCATCTCTTTTCCTACCATTATAAGTGGAACAACTAAATCAGCATCGATAGATTCCGCCACCTTTTCATTCGTCTCATCTAATATTTGAATGAGGGGGGCAATTTCAGTTGAAAAATCAACCGAGCTAATCTTTTCCTGACGTGTAGGCATTTTGTTAATCGATTCATCAACAGGCGTATTTTCCACTGTCTTACTTACCGTATGAACTAGCTTCTTGATAACTTCATGCCATTTGGGATTTTGAGATAGAGTTTCTTCTCTATGGTCGATTTCCAGCAAAGGTGGCTTATCTACATCCGCTACGCTCATCTGACCGCCTTTATTTATTGGCCCAACATCATCTGGATTAGGTTTTCCTTTAGTTTCAAAAGCCGGCGATATATTTTCACTCTCGGTTAGAAGTAATCCAAGTGTCATTTGAAAGTCTGATTCAACAGTAGCTTTTGTGCTTCCTATCGGTAAAGGCGCTTGGTTATTAACAAAATCTAAGACTCCTATTTTCATTTTTTCACCCCCTTCCAAGGTTTCCTATTCATTGCTTTATTTCCGCAGAGAGCATTTCTAAATATTTCGCAGCTTCTTCCGGAGGCATTTTCTCCATAATTTTAGCCAATGATTCTGCACCAATATTTGATAATATTTTCACAGCCTCTTCATTCTTCATCTTCATAATAATCGAGGCCGCGTTTTTAGGCGTCATTGCTTCATATGTAGATACAATCTCTTTAAAAGCCCTTTTATGCTCATCCTTCACTTGCTTTAATTCTTCTATTGTTTGTTCCAACCTTTTCTGCTCAATCTGTAGTCGATCAATTTCCATTTCTTTGTTTTCTAATTGTTTTTTTAGTTGATCAACTTGAATAGTTTTATTTTCAATCTCCGCATCGAGGCCGATCATTTTCTCTTCGTATTCGGCAACACTTAGATCTTCACTGCCACCCGCTTTATCATGAACAAAAGGAATCTTCTCGCTGATTTCATTAGCTTTTTGAAAGATATTTACTCCCGCTATTGATGCGATAAGCAGACCTAAGAAGACAGCAAATAAAAGAGGAATTAAAACCCAAAAGATAAAACGCTGGAAAAGGCTTGGGTCTTCCTTCTCCTCTTTTTGTTTTTTTAAGGCTTTGTCCACTTTCTCACCTAATTTCCGCCTCGATGAAAGTATTGAAGAGCGGAAATTTCATCGAGTTGTATGTTTTCAGTTTCATTAATCATATGCAAATAATTTTTATGGCTTTTTTCTTTTAAATTTTCATATTTTTTCATTTCAATATTGCTTTCCTTTAATTTCTCTTCGCACCAATTCATTTTATTACGGGCATTCATAACAACTTTTTGGAAATGATCAATTGTCTTTTCCATATTAAGGATAAATTGTTGATAATGTCTTATTTCACGAATAGAAAGACCACTTGATATTTTCTGTGATTGATATAACTCTAAATCCTCTTTTTTCTTTAAAAGATCGAAAAGCTTTTCAGCAGCTGCTTCAAATTTTTCAACAGAATCCTGATATAAGCCTAAAGCTTCATCCTTTTCTCGTTCCTTCAAATTTAAGATTTTTTGAAATTTGAATTCATATTTCAATTCAACTCACCTGTTTCCGCCAAATGTAGCAGGGAGTGGATACTTTTTTCTAAAGAAATCTTATCCTCGGTTTCCTGCTTTAAGAAAGAGATAATCTGTGGGTATGTTTGTATCGCTTCGTCGATTTCTTTTGATGCGCCGCGTTTATAGGCTCCAATATTTATCAAATCTTCCGAATTTAAATAGGTGCTAAGTAAATCACGAATTTTTTCAGCTGCCGCTCGATGTTCTCTACTTGTTAAATGATTCATCAATCTACTGACACTTTTTAACACATTTATAGCAGGATACTGGCCCTTGTTAGCTAAAGACCTATCTAGCACAATATGACCATCCAATATCCCTCTGACCGCATCCGCGATTGGTTCATTCATATCATCACCGTCTACAAGAACAGTATAAAAAGCAGTAATCGAGCCTTGATCATTGGTTCCCGTTCTTTCTAGCAATTTAGGTAAAATCGAGAAAACAGAAGGAGTATAACCTCTCGTAGCTGGTGGTTCACCGACGGCAAGTCCAACTTCTCTCTGCCCCATCGCTACTCGCGTAACAGAGTCCATCATAAACATAACGTCATGGCCTTTGTCACGAAAATATTCGGCAATGGCCGTTGCTGTAAAAGCACCTTTAATTCTCATTAATGCAGGCATATCAGATGTTGCAGCTACAACGATCGACTTTTTCAGTCCTTCTGGTCCTAGGTCACGCTCGATAAATTCCCTTACTTCACGTCCTCGTTCACCAATTAACGCAATAACGTTGATATCTGCTTTTGTATTTTTGGCAATCATACCTAGCAAAGTACTTTTTCCCACGCCACTACCAGCGAAAATCCCAAGCCGTTGACCTTTACCCACGGTCAATAAGCTATCTATCGCCCTTACACCAACTTCAAGTGTTTCAGATATAGGCGGTCTACTTAATGGATTTGGCGGAGTACGATCAGTAGCTACTGCTCTCATTCCAGCTGGGATTATCGATCCATCCATCGGTTGACCAAGTGAATCGACTACTTTACCAATTAATTCATGCCCTACTTTGATTTGTAATGGTTTTGATGTTGCCTCAACGAGACTTCCCGGACCGATTTCCTGAATGTTTGTATACGGCATTAGTATAATATTTTGTTCTTTAAAGCCTACAACTTCAGCCATAATCTTTCTTCGAGTTGCCTCTCCTCCAACATGAATTAAACAAACATCACCGATAGAGCTTTCCGGTCCTTGAGATTCAATCATCAAACCGATGACTCGAATCACCTTCCCGTATTTTTTAAACGTATTCAAATTATTTATGAGAGGTATAAGGGATCGTGCTTCCATCAATGATCACCCTCAAGCAATTCCATTAGCTGTTTTTTGAGCTCGACAAGCTGGCTAGAGATACTGGCATCAATTCTGCCATTCTCAGATTCTATAAAACAGGCGTATTCTTCTAGTTCCGCATCTGGATAAATAAAGCATTGGGTATTAGAAGGAAAAATTGCATCTAAATCTTTTTTTTCAGCGATAAGCAAATCATATTGTAATGGGTGAACATGAATTTGTACTTCCTTAAATTCTCGTGCTTCCTTTATTGCCTTCTTAACAATCGGAAGAAACTTTTCATGATCTTCAGCTAAACTGCTGTGAATTATTCTTTCAGCCGCTGTTATGGCTAATTCAAGAATCGTCGATTCCGCGTCTGAAACATGTTCGTGAAAAGCAGATTTGGATAATTCTACAACCTCTTTTGCTTGAAGGATTAATTTTTCATATTCCGAATATCCGTTAACCCTTCCTTCATTTATCCCAATTTGCAAACCTTCTTCATACGCTTGATTTATTAATTCCTGTTTTTTCTGTTCCCATTCTCCCTGTTGCTGTTGCACTTGTGAGAGTAGTTGTGATGCATGATGGTTAGCTTCATCCAATACTTTTTTCGCCTTCTGTTCTGCGTCTTGAAGAATTTCTTCACGATGTAATGAGATGGATGATTCTTCAAAGGCATCATTCGCAAGCAAATTTCTCACTTTAATTAGCTTCGTTTTTTCCTCTTGAATGACCGGAGCGGAATCAGATTTAATGATCCTAGACAATAATATCATCCCCTCCGCCGCGTGCTACGATGATTTCACCCGTTTCTTCCAATCGACGAATAATACCTACAATTTTAGACTGTGATTCTTCGACGTCACGCAACCTTACTGGACCCATGAATTCCATTTCTTCTTTGATTGTTTCGACCATTCGCGTAGACATATTTCTGTAAATTACGTCTTTTACTTCATCGCTTGATATTTTAAGTGCCAGCAGTAAATCTTCATTATCACATTCCCGAATGACCCGTTGAATAGAGCGATTATCAAGTGTGACAATATCTTCAAACACAAACATCCGCTTTTTTATTTCCTCGGCCAATTCTGGGTCTTCAATTTCGAGTGCATCTAAAATTGTTTTCTCTGTCGAGCGATCTACACCGTTTAAAACGTCTACAACAGCTTCTATGCCACCAGTTTGGGTATAATCCTGTGTGACAGTTGTTGAGAGTTTCCTTTCTAGAATAGCTTCTACTTCACTAATAACTTCTGGAGATGTGCTGTCCATAATAGCAATTCTTTTTGCTATATCGGTTTGCATTTCTTGCGGAAGTTCGGATAAAATTTGTCCAGCTTTCTCCGGATCCAAATAAGATAAAATAAGTGCAATTGTTTGAGGATGCTCGTTTTGAATAAAATTAAGTATTTGAGCTGCGTCTGCTTTTCGAGCAAAATCGAATGGACGAACTTGAAGTGAAGAAGTAAGTCTATTAATAATCGCCATTGCCTGATCCGTTCCAAGTGCTTTTTCTAGAACGGTTTTTGCATAACCTATCCCACCCTGTGAAATATAATCCTGCGCAATGGCGATATTATGGAATTCACCTAAAACGTCCTCTTTTGCAGAAGAGTCAACTTTTCTAACACTTGAAATTTCTAGTGTTAGTTTTTCCATTTCCTCCTCTGTCAAATGCTTATAAACGGAAGAAGCAACATCTGGTCCAAGTGAAATTAAGAGTATGGCTGCTTTTTGTTTTCCCGATAAACCTTTCTTAGACAACGACAATCCCCCTAATCCTCTGACAGCCACGTGCGTAATAGTTTGGCGAACTCATCAGGCTTTTCCTTGGCGAGTTTTTCCAGTTGCTTTTTGCGCATTCCGGCTTCCGTCACTACTTCTTCATTTACATCAGGTATTTCCACAGATTCTGGAATCGTTTCATCAAGAAGCACATCCTCTTCCGATTCAACGCTTCGTCTTCCCCTGATTATGAGGAAAATCAATATTCCGATCACCGCAAAGAGAAGCCCTCCTGCTACATACACCCACCACGGAAGTCTATTACTTGGAACATCCTCCATTTCAACCTTTCCATTAAACGGCTGGACAGATATGACCACTTTGTTTTGAATCGCGTCATCAGAAATATCAATTCCCGCATCTTTATGAATTGAAGTTCTAACAATGGTTGAAAGAAGTTGCCTAATATCTTCCTTTCTATTTTCAGGAAAAGAATTAACATCTTCAGGATTTGGTGGTTCTACCATTACTTGAATGCCAAGATCACGAATTTTATATGGACTTTCTACAATTTCTTTATGGATTCTATTAATTTCATTATTAATTGTTTCTTCCGTTTTTTCATAATCACCATTTTCCCCATCACCTTCAAGATACTGGTTTCCTCCACTATCAGCAGGATCACTGCCTTGCGGAATTCCCCCTCCTGCTGCTTGGTCGGCATTTCCGGTGAACGTTTCCGTTATTCTGTGAGCGCTAATCGCGAGTCCGCGCATATTTTCTTCATCAACTGGCGCAACTAGGTTTTCTTCCCTATTTTCTTGGGTAAAATCTATATCTGCTGTAACAGAGGTGACTACTTTATTAAACCCCATCAATGTCCCAAGCATATTTTGAACTTGGCGCTGGATGTCTCTTTCAATTCGATTTTTTATTTGCATCTGCTGTGTATAACCATTCTCTGCATATTGATCATTGTTTAAATCGAAGTATTCTAAAAATTGGTTTCTAATTACAATATTTTCTACAGGCAGATTAGGAATACTTTTAGAGACCAGGTGATATAGTGATTTAATTTGCTTTTCATTAAACTCATGGCCAGCTTTTGTTTGAAGAATAATAGATGCAGAGGCCGCTTCATTTGCATCACTCAAAAAAACACCTTTTTCAGGCAAATTAATCATTACCTTTGCGGAATTAATACCTTCAACGCTTTTCATTAATTCGGCAAGTTCTGTTTGTGTCGCATCAAGTTTTAGTACATTAAATTCATTATCAGTCATTCCAAAACTAGCATTCTTGCTAAAAAAGGAATAATCAATATTACCTGATTTTGGAATCCCCTCTGCTGCGAGTTCAACCATTAACGTCTCGACATTTTCTTCGGGAACCTTAATCGTCGTGCCCCCATCCGCTATTTCTGATTTAATTCCTTTGGCATCGAGACTTTCCTTGATTGACCCGGTTTCAGAAGGTTTTAAATTTGTATATAACGGGACTAAAGTGGTTTTAGTTGTAAAATAAAAGATGCCAACCACAAAAATAATGGCAGTAAACAAGGAACCAAGTAAAATGAATTTTTGGTTTCCTGTTCTGCTCGCCCAATATTCTTTTATACCGGCTATATACTTACCTAGAGTCTCTTTCATTTATAAGCCCCTTACTCATACATTCACAACGTACTTATTCTAAACGATTGTCGATAATTAATTTTACATTTGCATTCTCATTATTTCTTGGTATGCTTCGACAGCTTTATTTCGAACTTCCAAGGCTGCCTGTAAAGTGATTGATGCTTTTTGCGCCGAGATCATCACATTATGCAAATCAATATTATCCCCTCTTACGAGACTGGCTGTGGCAGCATCTGATTGTAGTTGGGTACTATTTACTTCATTTATTGCTGTTTTTAATAATTCACCGAAGCTCTTTTCTGCTTGCACTGGCATCGTTTGATTGTTATTCATGTTATTCAAGCTTTTCATCGCTTCCAACGGTGCATTCGGAAAGCTGATATTATTAACCGGCATACTAGGAAATACCTCCAATTAAACTTTTTAAACTTACTTTCCTATTTCCAATGCTTTCATATACATGGATTTTGAGGCATTTAAAACTGTAACATTAGCTTCATAAGAGCGGGTCGTGCTGATCAAATCAACCATTTCCCGTAGGGGATCAACATTCGGCATTTGCACATAACCGTCTTCGTTTGCATCCGGATGCTGAGGATCATAAACAAGCCTATATGGAGAATCATCTTCTACAATATTTGTAACTTTCACTCCATTCATTTCCGCGCTGCCACTTTTCCCCAGTGAAGCGTTTAAAATGGAAGAAAAGGATTGACCTTGCGGCTGCATCACAACCATTTTCCGTGTATACGGCTGCCATACGCCATCAACGACCTTCCCACGCGTCGTATCCACGTTTGCCATATTAGATGAAATAACATCCATTCTTAACCGTTGTGCAGTTAATGCTGATGATGTAATGCTCATACCTTGAAATAGTGACAATTTTACCTACCACCTTTAATAACATTCTGAAGTGTAGAAAATTTCCCATTCAATCTTTCTATTAAAGCGTTATAATAAATTTGATTTGATGCAAGGTCTGTCATTTCCTTATCAATATCCACATTATTTCCATTATGTTGATATTGCATATTTTTTTTGTTGTAAATTGAAAAAGAGCGATTTTCAATCTGAAAGTCAAAATGACGAGGATCGCTGCGATACGAATGTATGGTTCTCGCTGAAGCATCTGCTAATTCTTTCTTAAAACTGATACCCTTTGCTTTATAATTCGGGACATCTGCATTAGCGATGTTTTGAGCAGTTAGTTTATGCTTAAGTGACGAATAATTCAATGCTCTTTCAAGAGTATTAATATTGCCAGAAAATATTTCCAAATTCGACACCACCAATTATAATATTCAACAAATAGTATATTTCCAATATCTTCATTGTAATATCTATGTAACAATTCGTCTATACGTGTCACTCTAATTAAATGACAATTTGCGACAAATAAAGGAAAATAGTACTTAAGACTCAAAAGCATAGGTTCCTTGATCAGCCCCGAAAAGTTCTGATCCAATAAAAGTCCGGTCTGCGTTTTATTAGATCAGGTTATTTGACCTCGAGGAACTGAAAAAGGATCTTATGGTACTGTTGATTTCCGCTCCAGGCGGACGCTTTCCGCGGGCGGTCGGTGAGCCTCCTCGTCGCTTCGCTCCTGCGGGGTCTCACCTGGACGCGCTTTTCCCGCAGGAGTCGCCGCCTTCCGCTCCAATCAACGGAGCTTGCTAAAAAATCAACATTCAAGACCCTAATTAAAATATAAAAAAAGACTCTAAAATCATATTTTGATTTTTAGAGTCTTTTTTTGGCTGCTTCCATTATAAAAATGAATGAGTGAATAGAATAGTAAAATATAGCATTTTATTGGTTTGGAGAAGCGTCCGCTCGACTCCTGCGGGATATGCAAGACAGCCGAGACCCTACAGGAGCGTAGCGACGAAGCGGCTCGGCGCTCGCCCCGCGGAAAGCGAGCGGTAAGCTTCGGAAAACCTGCTTTATCATAAAAAAAGACTGTAGACAAGTTTGTCTACAGCCTGACACTACTTGGGGAAATTCCCATTAGTATTTTAGGTTAATTAGCTTGATTTAATTTTTTCAAGTTCTTTAAGAAATTTCGAATTTAATACTTTAATGTAAGTACCTTTCATTCCAAGTGAACGTGATTCAATGACACCAGCGCTTTCAAGTTTTCTTAATGCATTTACAATCACGGAGCGCGTGATTCCAACACGGTCAGCAATTTTTGAAGCAACTAGTAAACCTTCTGTACCGTTTAATTCTTCAAAAATATGCTCAATTGCCTCCAACTCACTATAAGATAGTGAACTGATTGCCATTTGCACAACCGCTTTGCTTCTGGCTTCTTCTTCAATTTCTTCCGATTTCTCACGTAATATTTCCATTCCGACAACAGTCGCACCGTACTCAGCAAGAATTAAATCATCGTCTTGAAATTCCTCTTCCAATCGAGCAAGGATAAGGGTACCAAGTCGCTCGCCACCACCAATGATAGGGACGATCGTTGTTAAACCACTTCCAAAGAGCTCTTTATTCTCTTCCGGAAAAGCCGTGTACTCACTATCTACATCCAAATTTGATGATGTCTCTGTAATTTTGAAAAGATTCTTCGTATATTCTTCTGGAAACTGGCGATCTTCGAACATTTTTTTCATTCTTTCATTTTCGATCTGTTGGTTAATTGCAAAGCCAAGCAGCTTACCTCTTCTACTTACTACAAAAATATTAGCTTGGATGACATCGCTTAATGTTTCTGCCATCTCCTTGAAGTTAACTGACTTTCCTGCAGCTTTTTGAAGCATAGCATTTATCGTTCTTGTTCTTGGTAATAATTCCATGTATTTTCCTCCTAAAAAATTGAAAATGCAATTATACATAAATTGCGAAAATAATAACATACCTTTTCTTCTCAGTACCTGTTAATTGCTCTCTTTACCATTTCCCCTACGACCTAAAGGATAAACTGGCTTAAATCCTTGTCTTTAGAAATAGCGGCAAGTTTTTCATCAACATAATTTCTCGTAATTTTAACTGTCTCCAATGTCACTTCCGGTGCTTCAAATGAAAGATCCTCAAGCAGCTTTTCCAAAATTGTATGAAGACGCCTCGCTCCAATATTGTCTGTTTGTTGATTGACAGTAAAGGCAATTTCCGCAAGTCTATGAATAGCATCGTCAGAAAATTCGATTTGTATACCTTCCGTTTCCAATAATGCAATATATTGTTTAATCAATGCATTATCAGGCTCAGTTAAGATACTCACAAAATCTTCAACCGATAATTTGCCAAGTTCAACGCGAATTGGAAAACGACCTTGAAGTTCAGGGATTAAATCTGATGGCTTCGAGATATGAAACGCTCCAGCTGCGATAAACAATACATGATCGGTTTTAACTGGACCATATTTCGTTACTACAGTTGAGCCTTCTACAATTGGCAAAATATCTCGTTGTACACCTTCCCTTGATACATCAGCTGAAGAGGTACTATTACTTTTGCTTGCGATTTTATCAATCTCGTCAATAAAAATAATTCCCGTTTGTTCAGCTCGAAAAATGGCAGTTTGAGAAACCTCATCCATATCAATCAATTTCTGAGCCTCATCATTCGTTAAGACAATACGGGCGTCTTTTACTGGGAGATTTCGTTTCTTTTTCTTTTTTGGCATTAGACTGCCTAGCGCGTCTTGCATGTTCATGCCCATCTGTTCCATACCAGACCCTTGAAGCATATCAAACATTGATGGCTGCTGTTCTTCCACTTCCACCTGGACCATTTGGTCTTCCATTTCACCATTTGCTAACTTTTGAGCAATAAGTCTTCTTCTATCCCGTAAGCTCATTTCTTCTTGTGTATCTGAGTCGTCGCTTGATTCCTGCTGTTGGCCTCCAAAAATCATTTCAAATGGATTTTTAAAGCTTTCAGCTTTTTTCCTTGAAGGAACCAATAATTCTACAAGCCTTTCGTTTGCCTGCTTTTCAGCTTGTGCCTTAACCTCTTGCATTTTATCTTCTTTTACAAGTCTAATCGATGTTTCCATGAGATCACGTACCATGGATTCGACATCACGGCCCACATAGCCGACTTCAGTAAATTTCGTTGCTTCCACTTTAATAAATGGAGCACCCACCAATTTAGCCATGCGTCTTGCAATTTCTGTTTTCCCTACTCCCGTAGGGCCAATCATCAGGATGTTTTTCGGAATGATTTCATCTCTCATTTCAGAGCTTAGCAATCCTCGGCGATAGCGATTACGAAGTGCAACAGCAACAGACCTTTTCGCATCTTTCTGGCCGATGATATATTGATCCAGTTTTTCAACGATTTGGCGCGGAGTCATATTAAACCCTTTAATTTCAGCTGTCAAACTGTCCCCTCCTTATAAGACGAATGTTTTCAGTTCTAATATCTTTTCGGCTTTTTTGATTTTACAACTCTTCTACAATGATATTTCTATTTGTATACACACAAATATCCGCAGCAATCTCCAGGGCAGCCCTTGCCATTTCTTTTGCCGTCAAATGTTCTGCTGCATAGTTTTTAAGTGCTCTTCCCGCCGCCAATGCGTAATTCCCACCAGAGCCAATGGCAAGCACTCCATCGTCTGGTTCAATCACTTCTCCAGTCCCGGAAACAAGCAGAATATCATCTTTATCCATGACGATCAGCATAGCTTCAAGCTTTCGCAATACTTTATCGCTTCTCCACTCTTTAGCCAATTCAACGGCAGCACGCTGGAGATTTCCGTTAAACTCTTGGAGCTTTCCTTCAAATTTTTCAAACAATGTAAAGGCATCTGCCACTGAACCTGCAAACCCAGCTAACACTTTACCATTAAAAAGTTTTCGCACTTTTTTAGCCGTATGTTTCATTACTACTGCATTTCCGAATGTAACTTGGCCGTCTCCTGCCATTGCACAGTTCCCATTATGCTGAACAGCAAAAATTGTTGTCGCATGAAATTGATTCATTTTAACTCCTCCTTGCTAGACATTTAAGCCCGGGGATGATGATTCAAATATGTTTTTCGCAAATGTTCTTTCGTCACATGTGTATAAACTTGTGTTGAAGATAAGTGAGCGTGACCAAGTAATTCCTGAACAGTACGCATATCAGCACCGTTGTTAAGTAGATGTGTTGCAAATGTATGGCGAAGCATATGAGGATGAATTTTTCCAGTTAGAGAAGCTGATTCAATTATATTACTTAAAATATATCGAACTCCTCTTGGAGTAAGAGGACCTCCACGGGAATTGACAAATAGGTAATGATGTTGCTGTTTACCTTTCATAAGCTCATCTCTTACACCACTTATGTAACCTTGAAGGGCATCATAAGCAAAACTCCCAAAAGGGACATACCTTTCTTTTCGACCTTTACCTTTTACCAAAATAGTTGCAAAGTCAAAATCCAGGTCCTTAATTAAGATGTTAGAGCATTCACTAACTCGTATTCCTGTCGCATACAGCAACTCGAGTAAAGCTAAATTCCTTTTGCCAAGTAAAGTTGAATTATCGCACGCCTCGAATAATATTCTCATTTCTTCTTCGTAAAAAAAATTAGGAAGCCTAACACCTGCTTTCGGTTGAATAACGAGAACAAATGGATTCTCTTTCACTAATTTTTCCCTTAAAAGAAATTTATAAAAGCTTCTCAGGCAGGAAATTTTCCTCGCCACACTTGCCCTTGCTAATTTTTGACTGTATAGATCAGTGACGTAAAGACGCGCGTCAAAATATTCAACGCTCTTAAACGAGTCAATACCTTGTGCATTCATGAACAAGGAAAATTGCTCTATATCCTTTTTATAAAAGCCGATTGTATACTCAGAATAATTCTTTTCTATTTGCAGGTATTCAATAAAAGAGTAAACTGATTCATCTGAAAACTTATTCATCTCTTCACCTCACAAAGGCTACTAAATATTATCATAATTTAGCAGCCTATGCAATGAATGTTACAAATTTTTCACAAAGTTTTGAATTGTTCGCAATGCCCGTTCACCGTATTGTTCATTTCTTAATTTCTTATCCTTAATTCTCTCAGGTAAATCTGGAAGTAATCCAAAATTCACATTCATCGGTTGAAAGTTTTTTGATCCTGTAGAGGTAATGTAATAAGCCATACTTCCCATCGTCGTCTCCTTTGGAAAAATGACGGGCTCCTCATTTAAGGCAAGTTTAGCTGCGTTAATCCCAGCAATAAGACCGCTCGCTGCTGATTCCACATACCCTTCAACACCTGTCATTTGACCTGCAAAAAATAAGGTCGGTCTTTCTTTAAATTGATATGTCCGTTCCAAAACCTTTGGTGAATTGATAAAAGTATTTCTGTGCATGACTCCATATCTAACAATTTCCACATTTTCCAATCCAGGGATCAATTTGAGAACTTCTTTTTGTGGACCCCATTTCAAATGGGTTTGAAAGCCAACTAAATTGTACAATGTTCCAGCAGCATCATCTTGACGAAGCTGGATAACTGCATAGGGGCGCTTTCCTGTCCGGGGATCTTCTAATCCTACTGGTTTCAAAGGGCCGAATAGCATCGTCTTTTTTCCTCTGGCTGCCATGACTTCAATTGGCATACAACCTTCAAAGAAAATTTCTTTTTCAAATTCTTTTAATGGAACAGTTTCTGCAGAAATAAGCGCTTCATAAAATCTGTCAAATTCCTCTTCTGTCATTGGACAGTTTAAATATGCAGCTTCTCCCTTATCATAACGGGATTTTAAGTATACCTTCTCCATATCGATACTGTCTTTTTCGATAATAGGAGCAGCAGCATCATAAAAATATAGGTATTCTTCCCCGGTCAATTCCTGTAATTTTTGCGATAAAAGTTCGCTAGTTAGCGGTCCAGTTGCGATTATTGTAATACCGTCAGGAATTTCAGATATCTCTTCATTATATACCGTAATTAAAGGGTGATTCCTAACTTTTTCTGTCACATGGCCCGCAAATTCATGCCTGTCGACAGCTAAAGCGCCTCCAGCAGGAACAGATGAGCGATCCGCCGCACTTATAATTACGGAATCAAGCATTCTCATTTCTTCCTTTAGTACTCCAACTGCATTTGCCAAAGTGTTGGCCCTCAATGAGTTGGAGCATACGAGTTCAGCAAATTTATCCGTATGGTGCGCAGGAGTTTGCTTGACAGGTCTCATTTCATATAAATTAACACGTATACCTCTTTTAGCAATTTGCCAAGCCGCTTCACTACCGGCAAGACCAGCACCCACTACATTTACAGTCTGCTCCATATATGCCCCTCCTATATATAAAACTAAATCCTTATAAAATCTACTTATAATAGTCCCTCTTGCATTCTACACTATTCGACAAGAAATTTACATTTTAAAAGCTTATTAGAAAAGCGCAAGCTCTTTTTTAGGATGAACGGCTAAGACCGCCACATCGAGGGGCTAGGCGCTGAAGCTAGACGTTAACCTAGAATGCCACGAAAAAAGAGGCCATTGTATTAGCCCCTTTAATCTGATGTGCTATTGTACTGGCTTTTCCTTGTAATCACAATTTGCACACTGAACTTGGATTCCTTTTTTGAGTTTTTTCTCTGCAAGAACCCCTTCGCATTTTGGACAAGGTCGTTCTAAAGGTTTATCCCATGATAGGAAATCACATTCAGGATAACGATCGCAGCCATAGAAAATACGTTTTTTCTTACTTTTTCTTTCAATCACATTGCCCTCTTTACATTTCGGACACTTAACACCAATTTGTTTGACAATCGGCTTCGTATTCCGGCAGTCAGGGAAATTAGAACATGCCATAAATTTTCCATAGCGTCCCATTTTGAACACCATTGGATTTCCGCAGTTTTCACAGTCTTCTCCGGCAGGTTCATCTTTAATTTCAACTTCCTGCATTTCAATTTCGGCCTTTTTTAAATTTTTCTCAAAGCCTTGATAAAATTCATCTATAATTGATACCCATTCAATTTTTCCGTCTTCTATTTCATCAAGTTCACTTTCCATCTTGGCGGTAAATGCAACATTGATGACTTCTGGGAAAAATTCCATAATTAATTGTAAAACAATTTCGCCAAGTTCCGTCGGGATAAATCGCTTATTTTCAAGCGCTACATACCCACGTTTTTGAATCGTATCAAGCGTGGGAGCGAAAGTTGATGGTCTGCCAATACCGAGTTCTTCAAGTGTCCTTACAAGTCGTGCTTCAGTGTATCTTGGCGGCGGCTGCGTAAAGTGCTGTTTCGGTTCAAGTTTTTCAGCATGAACCATATCGCCTTCAACAAGATCTGGCAGCATGTTTTCTTTTTCTTCCTGCTGATCATCTGTTCCTTCGACGTATACTTTCATAAATCCAGGAAACTTTATTTTCGAACCGTTGGCTCGGAACGTTACTTCTCCATTTTTCAAATTAACGGTCATGGTATCCATGACTGCAGGAGCCATTTGGCTTGCTACAAATCGTTCCCATATTAATTTATATAGCCTATGTTGATCTCGGCTCAAAGAAGCTTTAACAGCATTCGGTTCACGTAGAGTACTTGTAGGTCTTACTGCTTCATGGGCATCTTGTGCATTACTTTGCTTCTTCTCTTTTTTATCTTCAGATTTCATATAATCTTTTCCGTACTGTGCCGTTATATATTCTGCAGCTTCCTTTTGGGCAACCTCGGAAATTCTAGTTGAATCGGTCCTCATATATGTGATTAGCCCGACGGTCCCTTCCTTACCAAGATCTATTCCTTCATATAATTGTTGAGCGAGCATCATCGTTTTCTTCGCACGGAAATTCAGCTTTCTAGCTGCTTCTTGCTGAAGAGATGAAGTTGTAAACGGGAGAGCAGGATTTCTTCTTCTTTCCTTTTTCACAACGGAGTCAACTTTAAACGAGTCACCTGTCAGCTTGTTCATCACTGAGTTGACATCTTCCTCTGAATTCAGCTTTGTCTTTTTGCTATTAAAGCCGAAAAAGGCTGCTTGGAAATTCTCTTTTCCTTTTATAAAATTCCCATCGATAGACCAGTATTCTTCGGGTACGAAACTTTTGATCTCATTTTCCCGATCAATAATTAGCCGAACAGCAACAGACTGCACGCGACCTGCACTAAGTCCTTTTTTAACTTTTTTCCAAAGAAGCGGGCTAATATTGTAACCGACTAGCCGATCCAAAATTCGTCTTGCTTGCTGGGCATCAACAAGGTCCATATTAATAGGACGTGGATGTTTAAAAGACTCCTTAATAGCGTCTTTGGTAATTTCATTAAAAACAACCCTGCAATCAGAATAAATATCAACATCCAAGCTATGAGCTAAATGCCAGGCAATAGCTTCTCCTTCTCTATCGGGGTCAGCTGCCAGATATACTTTTTTTGCTTTTTTAGCGGCTGTTTTAAGCTCTTTTAAAATTGGGCCTTTGCCTCTGATTGTAATATATTTAGGTTCATAGTTTTGTTCAACATCCACACCCATTTGGCTTTTAGGCAAATCCCGTAAATGCCCCATGGATGCTTTTACTTTGTATTTTTTTCCGAGATAGCGCTCAATTGTTTTCGCCTTTGCTGGCGATTCCACTATCACTAAATAATCCGACATGCAAAATCCTCCCTAGAGGTTATTAATAAACATCTCTATAAATCAGAGTAAATACTATATGGCTATTTTATTTTTGTCAATGAAGTAAATATCTTCCATTAGAAAAGTTAATGTATTTTTTGATTTCCCACCTTTTGAAAAATCTATCCTACAATATGAGTAAATGCAAGCATTTTATTTTTGTACTCTTTTTTACATATGCATTTATTTAAGCGTTACCACTGTTTAACTTAAAAATAGTTCTTCTAAAATATCATCGCTTGAAGCGATTAATTTCGCACCTTGCTTAATTAACTGATTTGTTCCTTCTGACAGTTTATCGTTAATTTGTCCGGGTAAGGCAAAAACTTCTCGACCTGCTTCCAATGCTAAGTCTGCAGTGATTAAGGAGCCACTCTTTTTCTTCGCTTGAAGAACAATCGTACCCTTTGTAAGACCACTTATTATCCGATTCCGCATTGGAAAATACCATTTTTCCGGTCGCCATATCGGCGGATATTCCGAAATTAATAAGTGCTCCTTTATTATTTTTTCTGCAAGCCCTCTATTTTCAGAAGGGTATAAATGAAAAAACCCTCCACCTAATACAGCTATCGTTTTACCACTTAATTCGATGGTACGTTTATGGGCCATCGTATCCGCTCCTTTTGCTAAGCCACTAACAATAACAATGTTTTTTTCGATTAGGGAGGGCAGAAATAAATCGAGAGCTTTTTCTGCATAGCTATTTGCATCTCTAGCTCCGACAATTGCCACTGAATGCCTATCCAGAAGGGTTTGATCCCCCATTGTAAACAAAACAAGCGGAGGATCATGAATCTCTTTTAGTAGATGCGGATAACTAGGATCCCGAAAAGAAATCATAGAAATATTTTTTGATTCATAGAACGCAAGGAGTTTTTGCACATTAATAGAGAGATATTCTTCAGAAAACTTGTTTATTTTAGTAGATTCAAGCTGGAGAATTCGTTGGAGGTTCGTTAAAGAGAGGGATGGAAACATGTTTAAATCAGGGTCAACCTTAAGCAATTTTCTAATTGACCGGTGGGTAAGGTGGCGGCAATGAATGAGATGAAATAATTTTTCTTCGAAAATTTTAATCATACCCCTTTTTCTAATAAATTTATGGAGAAACAACCCCTCATATTTTGAGGGGCTGTTCCGGTTTTCATTATGGCCATTAATGTGTTTTGCACTTTTCATAAAGTCCATTTTCTTTTAGGACTCCAATTAATGTTTCACCCATTACAGATGGAGTTTCAGCTACTTTAATTCCGCATTCATTCATAACACGGATTTTTTCGTCGGCTGTACCTTTTCCACCAGAAATAATTGCGCCAGCATGGCCCATGCGTTTGCCTGGAGGTGCTGTGCGGCCTCCGATGAATCCGACTACAGGCTTTGTCATATTAGCTTTTACCCACTCTGCAGCTTCTTCTTCGGCAGTGCCTCCGATTTCACCGATCATGATCACAGCTTCCGTTTCCGGATCTTCATTGAAAGCCTTAAGAACATCGATAAAATCGGTTCCATTAACCGGGTCACCGCCAATTCCAACAGCAGTAGATTGACCTACACCTGCTTGGGATAACTGATGAACAGCCTCATAAGTCAATGTCCCTGAACGGGATACAACTCCTACATGACCTTTTGTATGAATATAACCCGGCATAATACCAATTTTACATTCGCCAGGAGTAATGACTCCAGGGCAGTTTGGACCGACAAGACGTGTTTTCTTACCTTCCATAAAACGCTTAACATTAATCATATCAATTACAGGAATATGCTCTGTGATACAAATAACTAGATCAAGTTCAGCATCAACTGCTTCCATAATTGCATCAGCAGCGAATGGTGCTGGAACATAGATGACTGAAGCATTTGCACCAGTAGCTTTCACTGCTTCAGAAACAGTATTAAATACCGGTACTCCTTCAACTTCTGTTCCGCCTTTGCCCGGCGTTACGCCTCCGACAATTTTCGTACCATATTCAAGCATTTGCTGTGTATGGAAAAGAGCTGTTGAACCTGTAATTCCCTGAACAATTACTTTTGTATCTTTATTTACAAAAACGCTCATCATTTTCCCTGCCTTTCAGATTTCTAGCGGCGGGCATTAGCCTAACGCTCGCCTACTCATTATCTAATGATGACCTCTAGACTTATCCTACTAGTTCTACGATTTTTTGGGCACCATCCGCCATTGATTCAGCAGCAACAATATTTAATCCCGATTCGTTAAGAATCTTTTTACCCAAATCTACATTCGTTCCTTCAAGTCTTACTACTAAAGGAACTTCTAGGCTAACTTGCTTAGCAGCTTCAACAACGCCTGTAGCGATGATGTCACATTTCATGATTCCTCCGAAAATGTTAACAAAAATTCCTTTTACATTTTCATCAGAAAGAATGATTTTAAATGCTTCTGTTACTTTTTCAGCAGTTGCACCGCCCCCAACATCAAGGAAGTTTGCCGGATCTCCGCCATAATGTTTAATAATATCCATTGTCGCCATCGCAAGGCCTGCACCATTAACCATACAGCCGATATTACCTTCAAGAGAAATATAGCTCAAGTCGTATTTAGACGCTTCAATTTCCTTAGGATCTTCTTCTTCAAGATCTCGATATTCCAAAATGTCTTTATGCTTGAATAAAGCATTAGCGTCAAAATTCAATTTTGCATCTAAAGCCATTACATTTCCATCACCAGTTACAACAAGTGGATTAATTTCTGCAATTGAACAGTCATTGTCCACAAATGCTTTGTAAAGGCTTAACATAAACTTAGCAGCCTTTCCAACCAGTTCCTTAGGGATGTTAATGTTAAACGCGATTCTGCGAGCTTGGAAGCCTGTGAGCCCAACTACAGGGTCTACTACTTCATAAAAAATCTTTTCTGGTGTTTTTTCTGCGACTTCTTCAATTTCAGTACCGCCTTCTTCAGAAGCCATTAATACTACACGGTCAGTAGCACGATCAACTACAAGACCTACATAATATTCCTTCTTAATATCGCACCCTTCTTCAATTAAAAGGCGCTTAACTTCTTTTCCAGCAGGGCCAGTTTGATGAGTTACCAAAGTTTTGCCTAAGATTTCATTGGCGTATGTACGGACTTCATCAAGATTTTTAGCTACTTTTACACCGCCGGCTTTGCCTCTTCCACCAGCATGGATTTGAGCTTTTACGACACAAACATCGGAACCAAGTTCTTTCGCCGCTTCAACAGCCTCTTCAACGGTAAAAGCAACCTTTCCATTAGGCACTGTAACCCCATACTTTCTGAGGATTTCTTTACCTTGATATTCGTGGATATTCATTTCCCATCCTCCTATCACACTGTCAAAAAAATTAGATTGCTATATAATTGTATTAAAACGCTGAATGGTTGTCCAATTTTATTGTCAAATACTATAATTGCTTTGCTTTATTGCGATCCATTTGATAGACAAAAGCGAATACTTCAGCGACCGCTTTATATAATTCTTCGGGAATTGCTTCATTCAGTTCCAATTGACCTAATAATTCGACAAGCGTTGGGTCCTCCTGAACAGGGATATTGTTTTGCTTTCCTTTTTCAAGAATATTGGCTGCAACCATCCCTTTTCCTTTCGCTAAGACCGTTGGGGCTTCATGTATGTCAGATTGATAGCGGAGAGCAACAGCCTCCCTTCTAGGAGGAAGTCCGTTCTGCTTACTTTTCATATCCGTATATCAACTCCATTATATGATCTGCTTTTTTGAAAGTAATCACTTGTATTTTCTTTCTGCTTGGGACTGCTTTCAGGTTGCTTAAAAAAAACGGCGGATAAGTGGTAATCCATCTCCTTTAATCCTGATTTCAGTAAAGGGAGCAGTTGCTCAGCTACTCGTTTCATACTGTTATTTTCGTTTATTATATTAATTGTAACTACACGGTTTTGAACTTGCATATCTATGACTGTTTCCTTTAAGTGCTCGAGCTCTAAATAAAATACAATCCGGCAAAAATCTGGGTTGATCTTTCCTTCTGCGGTCTTCTTACCTGACCATTGCATTGTAAGTTCGGTTTGATGGCCTGCAATGTTAATGGGAAGCTCGTATATCATTTGCTGAATCGGCCCATCTTGGGTGGATAGGAGCTGCAGCCCATTCATTCTGTATAGTAGCTGTTCTGCAAAATCTCTGGATTTCGGGTGCTGAAAGTCTTGTGTTTCGTGTAGAAACTTAACCAATAATGGTTTGATAGATTCCTGAAAAGAATCCTTGCTTAGGGAATCGTTTAACAATGTACGCTCATAAAAAAGTCCAGTATACTTGACTGCCTGTTTTATTTGCATTAAGGCTTCCTGTCGTCCATACTGCTTTTCCGGCCCACTAGTATGTTGTTCGATAGTTTGTAATAATGATAGGATTTCCCTTGCCACTGGATGAGTGGTGGTTTGTTCGAAACTCAGCGAAGTTCTTAGTGATTTTATTAATTCATTTGTTGTTACTTCTGTCCCCGCAGCTATCAGGGATTTAAAAATCGCTTCATTAAAGGGACTATTTTTCTCATGCATCAACTTTAATGTGTTTAATCCCAGCTCAAGATTATCGGTTATTTTTAAAAGCTGAACAGACTTGTGGATGTCTTCTTTTGTTAATGGAATATGCTCTTTCATTAAATATCCGGCAAGTGCTAGACCTAACTTATCGTTTGGGAGGGATAATTGACGTAATAAGTTTTCTTGTAAGCTTTTATTTGAGACCGAATCAATATTTTGATTTAAAAGCTTCAATTTTGTTTCTCCCTCGTTTGAGGAGACTTGAAGCCAATGCCCCGTTCCAATGGTAAGCGGCACCTCAAGTTTAGCAATCAATTTATCGTTCCCTAGCCTTATTTCCGCATGATGATTCGGAAATAACTTTTGAACAGTACCATAAAAGATTTGCCCCAGTTGAAACTGTAAAGGGCGGCTTTGATGTAATACTTGATTTTGAAGCAAGGCTTTTATTGAAGCTTTCACTTCCACGATATGGCCCCTCCTTGTTATGGCATAGTCTTTAAAGGAGCGAAAGTTTTCCGATGAATCGAGCATGGTCCGAATGTTTTTATTGCCTCTAAATGAATTTTCGTTCCGTAGCCCATATGTACATTAAATCCATAGTCAGGATATTTATGATGATATTCTTTCATGATTTGATCACGTGTAACCTTTGCAATAATCGATGCTGCAGCGATTGATACACTTCGGGCATCCCCTTTAATGATCGGATTTTCCGGATAAATACTCTTCAAATTCACGGCATCAATGAGCAAATAATCTGGTTGGGTGGATAAATTTTGAATTGCCTCTCGCATTGACTTTTTAGTAGCCTCGTAAATATTGAGACGGTCAATTTCTTCCGCGGATATAATACCAATTCCTACGGCAATCGCTTCATCCATTATGCGCCTATATAACTCTTTCCGTTTTTGTTCATTTATTTTCTTTGAATCATTTAATCCCTGGAAATAGCTGTTCTCGTGCAGAATTACCGCTGCCGAGACAACAGGTCCTGCAAGTGGTCCACGTCCCGCTTCATCAATGCCAGCGATATATTGATATCCCTGTATCCTAGCCTCCTGCTCAAATTGAGTCATGGATTGATAATTATGCCAGTCTTGCTTTTCTTGAAGCCTGGCACGCCTCCATTTGTCCAGTAACTCGATAACACCCTTTCGTGTATCTGTTGCAAGCTCGGCAATTAACGGGTCATGTTCATCTTTTACATTCATTAAAATTCGCTTTATTTCTTTAACAGAAGCTGTTTTCATCTTTTACTCCAAACATAATAATTTTAAAAAACAAAGACCCCAAACGATGGGGCCCCTTATATCGGATTTTGATCCGGTAAATCAAATGTAATCGCGCCAAAATATTGCATCCTCAAATCTCTAACAATTGTTTCGGCTGTTTTGTCATAGTCTATTTCTCCACCCGCAGCAAGGCAACCTCTCAACTCTCCAATCTTATCGAACAAAGATGAGATTTCAGACGGTATTTCAGCTAATGCATACCGTTCCATGAGCCGATCTGGATAATTGGTTTGAAGGAAATTAAGACCAAATACAGCGATATCTTGCATGTTAAGGAGCGTATCTTTTATGGCACCGGTCAAAGCAAGTTTGTAACCAGTCTCGGGGTCTTCAAATTTCGGCCATAATATTCCTGGTGTATCAAGGAGCTCCAGCTCTTTTCCGACTTTAATCCATTGCTGTGCTCTTGTAACGCCGGGAGTATTACCTGTTTTGGCAATATTACGCTTGGCGAGCCGATTGATTAAAGTCGATTTTCCTACGTTAGGGATACCAATGATCATTGCCCTAATAGCTCGAGGTCTTAATCCTTTTGCTTTTTGGCGTTCGCGTTTTTCATGCAGTATTTTTTCAGCTGCCTTCACAATTTCCTTTATCCCTATCCCTGCCTGTGAATTAATGGCCAATGCTGTCTGACCTTGTTCTGCATAATGGGCAGTCCACTTTTTGGTTAACTCTCGATCAGCCATGTCAGCTTTATTTAATAAAATTAGACGTGGTTTTTGATGAATAATTTCTTGGAGCATAGGATTGGAGGATGATTCGGGAATGCGGGCATCCACAAGTTCAAAGATAATATCCACTAGTTTTAGCTTTTCTGTCACTTCTCGGCGCGCTTTCGCCATATGTCCAGGAAACCATTGTATTGTCATAAAATTTGCCTCCAGCTAGTTTACTTCACAAGTCTAATATCTTTTAGCGGCCAATAAACGACATTTGTATCACCAATCACTTTTTCAATCGGAATCGTGCCTATTTGCCTGCTATCTTTGCTAAAACGGCGGTTGTCTCCCATTACAAACAATTCGCCCTCAGGCACTGTCTTTTGTCCATTTGGGATTTCTTCCAGCGTAAAATCAGCTGTTAAAGGGCCATCGGTAATTTGCTCTTTATAAGTGTTTAAATATGGTTCTGCATACGGCTCACCATTTATATATAAAATATCATCTCGATATTCTACTGTGTCGCCTGGCAAACCAATGACACGTTTAATATAATCTTTTTGTTCCGGTGCATGAAAAACGATGATATCGAACCGTTCTGGTTTTCCTAATTTATTCACAATCATCCGGTCGCCATTATGTAATGTCGGCATCATCGATAATCCATCCACCACGATCGGTGCAAAGAGAAAATAGCGAATTACCGCTGCCAATCCAATTGCAATGAGCAGCGCTTTGGTCCACTCCCACAACTCATTTTTTTCTTTAGTCATATTGTCACCATCCAATTCAAAGCTTAGATCTGCCATTCATATATGTACTATTGTACCGGAAAATTAGTATTTAAAAAACTTTAAGCACACGTTTAATCATTTAAAAATACATAAAAGGAGCTTGTACCCAAGCTCCTTTTACATCATTTCTTATAATCCAGTAAAATATGTCTGCTCACCCAAAAACGATAAGCTGATCCTTTACTGTATAATTATCGAATTTCTTTGATACGAGCTGCTTTACCACGTAATTTACGTAGGTAGTAAAGTTTTGCACGACGTACTTTACCGCGACGCACGACATCAAGTTTCGCAATTCTTGGAGTGTGTACAGGGAATGTACGCTCAACTCCAACACCGTAAGAGATTTTACGGACAGTGAATGTTTCACTGATTCCGCCTCCGCGGCGCTTGATCACTACGCCTTCAAAAAGCTGGATTCTTTCGCGTGTTCCTTCAACAACCTTAACGTGGACACGGACAGTATCCCCAGGGCGAAATGCTGGAAGATCATTGCGAAGCTGGTCTTTAGTAATTTCTTCAATAAGTTTGTGCATCGTATTCATCTCCTTCCAACCGATGCTCTTGCAAACTACAAGCAAATGCAGCGGAACACCGTTGTTTCAAGCGGTCAAAGGGCATAAAGTGCCCCAGCCACAAAAACTATATTAACATACAGCCATTTTGATTGCAATTGTAACTTTTAGAAATATTACTCATTCAGCCATTTTTTTTGTTTTTCCGAGAGCGGATGTTTATCAAGTAGGTCCGGACGCCGATTTTTGGTTCTTTTCAATGATTCTTGTTGGCGCCATTCGTCTATTTTGCTATGATTGCCAGACAAAAGGACATCGGGAACCTTCATTCCGCGGAAGTCAGCAGGACGAGTATAATGGGGGTGTTCAAGTAAACCAGAAGAAAAAGAGTCAAGAATAGGAGAAGCTTCATTTCCAAGTACTCCGGGAATTAATCGCACGATTGAGTCAATGATAACCATCGCCCCGAGTTCTCCACCAGTCAATACATAATCCCCAATAGAAATTTCATCGGTCACTATATGTTCACGAATACGCTCATCATAGCCTTCATAATGGCCACAAATAAAGATTAAATGGTCTTCTTGGGAGAGTTCTTCAGCTTTTTGCTGATTGTATTGCTCGCCTTGTGGACAAAGCAAAATAATCCGAGGGTTCGAATCATTCTTTTCTTGTAAATGAGCGACTGCGTCGAAAATGGGTTGGGGTTTAAGAACCATCCCCGCGCCCCCTCCATATGGATAATCATCTACAGCTTTATGTTTATTTTCCGAAAAGTCACGGAAATTCTCTACGTGATAAGACACGAGCTCTTTCTCCGCTGCCTTTTTTAAAATGGAAGATCCGAATACACCAGAAAACATTTCTGGAAATAATGTCAATACGTCAATTTTCATCATTCTAGCAATCCTTCTATTGGATTAATAATAATTCTTTTTTCTTCAATTGAAATATCTTTAACAACCTCATCAATAAAAGGGATTAGAACTTCTTTGCCATTATCTAGCTTCACTACCCAAACATCGTTAGCGCCCGGAGTAAGAATTTCTATCACTTTTCCTAATTTATCGTCATCTATCGTAGTAACGACGCATCCGATGATCTCATGAAAATAATACTCTCCCTCGGACAATTCCTCCAGTTGCGTTTCCGAAACTTTCAAAATGCCATTTTTCCACTTTTCCACATCATTAATATTGGAATGTCCTTCAAAGGTTAGGAGATCAAAATTTTTATGCTTTCGATGACTTTTCACCTTTAGTTGTTGCGGTTGCTTACTACCGGGCATAAAAAGATGAAGGAGGTTGCCTGGAGAGTATCTTTCTTCTGGAAAATCAGTCTTTGAGATGACTCTAACCTCTCCCATAATGCCATGTGTGTTTACAATTTTCCCTACATTAAACCAGCGCTCCATCTTCATTCACTCCCTAATTTCCGTGACAATACCATCTTGTATGATCACTGTTTTTCCCTTTATAATATCATCCCAACTATCGCCGATATTTATGTCTATAAGCGCTTGAACATCTTGGTCCTTTAATTCACTCCCCAGTGGCAGTAAATCAAGCTGGTCAATTTGGAAGTCAATTAATTTTATTTTTTCCTTACGCTTATCTAATTCTTTGTCAAATTGTGTTTTCAAACCGTTGGAAGAATATTTTCGGGTTCTTTCCAGCTTCTTTAATTCAAACAGTAGCTGATCGCATTCCTTCTTCAGCTGCAGCTTATTATGATTGTATTTATTAAGCAGGCTTTTTTTGCTCGATTCAGTCAGTATCTGCTTAACGGTGACCGTTTGGAGAATTTTCATTGTCTCATCCTCCGCGCTTTTATGTATTTTCACCTGAGTTTTTTATACAAAAAAAGGGGGTGTTTCCGCCCCCTATTCGTCGATTTCCATGTATACCTTCTTATGTTGTTTTAATCCTGCTGCTGCGTAGACGACTGTCCTGATTGCTTTTGCAACCCTCCCGTGTCTACCAATCACCTTCCCAATATCATTTTCATGAACCGAGAGGTGGTAGGTGATGCGCTGTTCTTCTTCTTTCACATGCACCCGAACATCATCGGGATAATCAACAATTGGCTTGACAATCGACAAAATCAACTCTTGCATGTGCATCACAATTACTTGCTATTCTTAACGTTATGGAATTTTTCCAAAATGCCTTGTTTTGAAAGCAAGTTACGAACAGTATCAGATGGTTTTGCTCCATCTTGAAGCCATTTTAGAGCTGTTTCTTCATTGATTGCCAATTGAGCTGGCTGTGAAATTGGGTTATATGTTCCGATTTCCTCAATAATACGGCCATCACGTGGTGAACGTGAATCTGCAACAACGATACGATAGAAAGGAGATTTTTTTGCTCCCACACGTTTCAAACGAATTTTAACTGCCATTTTAATAGCACCTCCGAATAGTTTCACACAAGATAGTATGATATCAAATATATGATTTGTTTGTAAAGTATTTTTTCTTAACAGGTTAAAAAAATTACATGAAAGGGAGTTTAAACCCTTTTTTCTTCCCTTTTTGTTGCATGCCGGTCATTTGTTTCATCATTTTTTTCATTTCTTCAAATTGCTTCAGAAGTCGGTTTACTTCTTGTACGGATGTACCGCTTCCTTTTGCAATCCGACGCCGTCTTCCCGCATTAATGATCTCCGGCTGTTGTTTTTCTGCAGTAGTCATGGAACGAATGATTGCTTCGACATGGCCAATTTGTTTTTCATCAACTTGAAGGTTATTCATACCTTTAATTTTATTCGCCCCAGGCATCATTTTGATTAATTCGTCAAGCGGCCCCATATTTCTCACTTGGCTTAGCTGCTCAAGAAAATCATCAAATGTGAAAGATGCCGTACGGAATTTCTGTTCAAGTTCCTTCGCTTTCTCCTCATCCACAGACGCTTGCGCCTTTTCGATTAAGGTAAGCATATCTCCCATGCCAAGAATTCTGGAAGCCATTCGTTCAGGATGAAAGGATTCCAGAGCATCCATTTTTTCACCCATTCCAACAAACTTAATAGGCTTGTCTGTCACTGCACGGATTGATAAAGCAGCTCCGCCTCGTGTATCACCGTCAAGCTTTGTCAAAACAACGCCGGTAATTTCAAGCTGTTCATTAAAGCTTTGTGCAACATTAACTGCATCTTGCCCGGTCATTGCATCCACGACTAAGAAAATTTCTTGCGGTTTTGCAACTTCCTTGATTTCTTTCAGCTCATTCATCAATTCGCCATCAATATGGAGCCTACCTGCAGTATCAATCAGCACATAATCGTGATGCTCTTCCTTTGCTTTTTCAATTGCCTTGCGAGCTATTTCAACAGGGCTGACTTGATCACCCATTGAAAACACCGGCAAGTCTAGCTGTTTCCCAAGCGTTTCCAGCTGTTTTATGGCAGCTGGTCGATATATGTCCGCAGCTACAAGCAAAGGTTTTCTATTGTATTTTTTTCGCAGTAAATTCGCCAATTTTCCTGTTGTGGTTGTTTTTCCTGCGCCCTGTAAACCTGACATCATGATTACGGTCGGAGGCCGATTCGCGGTCGCGATTTGGCTCTCCTCTCCTCCCATGAGTTCAGTCAGCTCTTCCTTAACTACTTTAATAACTTGCTGACCAGGAGTGAGGCTCTTCATTACTTCGTGCCCGACCGCTCTTTCACTAACTTTATTAATGAATTGCTTGACGACCTTAAAGTTAACATCGGCTTCAAGCAAAGCAAGGCGGACTTCACGCATCATTGCCTTTACGTCAGCTTCCGAAACTTTTCCTTTGCCTCGGATTTTTTGCATTGTTGCTTGCAGCCGGTCGGCCAATCCTTCAAATGCCATTTTGCCGCCCCCTAATCCAATTCCTCAAGCAAAACCAAATAATGGTCTAGATTGGCTCGGTCTAGTTTTCCTTCCGCCAAACACTTTTCCATTTGCTCGGTAATTTTTTTGCGCTCTTGAAATTTTTGAAATAACAGCAGTTTTTCTTCATATTCTTCCAGCATGGCTTCAGTACGTTTTATATTATCATAGACAGCCTGACGGCTAATTTCATATTCTTCCGCAATTTCACCAAGCGAGAAATCATCGAGATAATAAAGGGACATATAACTGCGTTGCTTCGGAGTCAACAGCGCCTGGTAAAAATCAAATAAATAGTTTATACGCGTTGTTTTCTCAAGCATGGCCATTTAAATCCCACCTTGTTAAGTTAAAAGCCTTTACAATGAAATAATACACGGAAGCTTCATTAATGTCAAGATAACGGAAAAAGCACCGTTATCTTATTCATTTTCGCTTTCGATCGCATCGGAAAACAGTCCATATACATATTTTTCAGCATCAAATTCTTGAAGATCATCCATTTTTTCTCCAAGACCAACAAATTTAACAGGAATATGCAATTCATTCCGGATAGCTAGAACGATTCCGCCTTTTGCTGTTCCGTCAAGTTTAGAAAGGACAATCCCACTCACATTCGTGGCCTCTTTAAATGTTTTCGCTTGAATCAATGCGTTTTGTCCAGTTGTAGCATCTAAAACAAGTAATACCTCATGAGGGGCTTCAGGCACTTCACGTTCAATGACACGTTTAACTTTTTCCAGTTCCTTCATTAAATTAACTTTATTTTGCAATCTGCCTGCTGTATCACAAAGTAAAATATCGGCTTTTCGTGATTTGGCAGCCTGCAGTGCATCAAACATGACAGCCGCCGGGTCGGAACCTTCTGCTTGTTTAATTACATCAACCCCCACACGTTCTCCCCATACTTCCAGCTGTTCAATTGCTCCGGCTCGAAACGTGTCACCAGCAGCCATGATTACTTTTTTTCCTTCTTGCTTAAATTTGTGTGCAAGCTTGCCAATCGTTGTCGTTTTCCCAACTCCGTTTACACCAACAAATAAAATGACTGTGAGGCCACCTTCTTGAATATTCAAGTTATTAGAGGATTCTGCGCCTGATTCGTAAATTTCCACAAGCTTTTCTGAGATTACCGATTGAACATCCTCAGGGTCCTTAATATTCTTCTTCTTAACTTCTGTCCTCAATTCCTCAACGAGCTTCATCACTGTTTCAAAACCGACATCTGCTTGGATGAGGATTTCTTCAAGTTCCTCAAAAAAGTCTTCATCTACTTTTCTGTAGCGAGAAATAAGATCATTCACTTTTCCAGTGAAATTATTCCTTGTTTTCGCAAGTCCATCTTTAAACTTTTCTGAAACAGTATCGGTAGAAGTGGTAAATTTTTCTTTTAGCTTTTTAAAAAAACTCATAATATACTGCTCCTTTCCTAAATTTATGCCATCTGCTTATCACTTTCCAATTTTACAGAAACAATCTTAGAAACCCCTGATTCCTGCATTGTGACACCGTATAAAACATCTGCCCCCTGCATGGTTCCTTGTCTATGGGTAATTACGATAAACTGAGTTTCGCTGCTAAATTGCTGTAAATAACGGCTGAATCTTTGAACATTTGCCTCGTCTAGAGCAGCCTCTACTTCGTCTAGTACACAAAATGGCACGGGACGAATTTTTAATATGGAAAACAAGAGTGCAATGGCTGTTAAAGATCGCTCTCCGCCGGATAACAAACTTAAATTTTGCAGTTTTTTCCCTGGCGGTTGTGCGACGATATCAACGCCTGTATTGAGCATGTCTTCCGGATTAGTTAGCTTCAATTCGGCTCTGCCACCGCCGAATAATGCTTTGAAGACTCCTTCAAATTGGCTCTGAATCTCATAAAAAGTAGTACTGAATCTTTTGATCATTTCATTATCCATTTCGTCCATAACCTGAAACAAATTATCTTTTGCCTCAGAAAGGTCCGTCTGCTGTTCTAAAAGAAAGTGATATCTTTCATACACACGGTCATATTCTTCAATCGCTCCAAGATTGACAGATCCAAGTTCTGCGATCTCTATCTTTAATAGCTTCACTTTTTGACTAGTCTCATCAACTGGAAGTACAAGTGGATATTTCTCCATGGCACTTTCGTACGTAATTGTGTATTCCTCTCGCAGTTTGGATAGTCGATTTTCCAGCTCTACATCTAGACGATTGGTTTTGACCTCTTCGTCTTTTAACATAACATTTATTCCATTATACAATCGCTTATGCTCTTTCAATTCAGCTTCTCTCTGTTCAATAGAGGTTTGGAGTTGAAGTCTTTCCTCACTACGTAATGCAATCATTTTTTCAGTTTCATGTTTTTCTGTTTTTTTCGCTTCCGCTTGTGCTGCAAGCTCTTCTTCACTTGTATTGTGACCTGTCATTTCACCTTCAATCCAGGCCAAATCCTCTTCCAATGATTTTTGCTGTGCTTTAGATTCTGAAATTTCCCGCGTGAGTATTTCTAAGTGGGCATGAATCGCTGAAAGTTGCTCTTTCGCTACTGCAAATCGAGATGAAAGATCAGTAATTTCACTTGCTAAAAAATCTTTTGATTGTCTTTCGCTGTTCCGCTGAGCAGTCAATTCTTCAATTCTGTTGTTTAAAGACTTTATTTTTTCCTCACATTGTGCGGTGATCGAAGCAAGCACGGTACTTCGTTCAGTTATTTTATTTTTTTCAGCTTTTAATTCTGACGTTTCCAAATCATATAAAGCGAGACGCTCGTCCACATTCTTTTTACTTATTTCAATTTGGACAATGGCTGCTTCCGTCTCATTTTGCCTAATCCGCAGTTTCTCACCTGTGTATTTGATCTGTTCAAGACGTTTTTCTTCATCTTCCAATTCTTGTTTGATATTTACCCATTCTTGCTTAAGGATGGCCGTTTTAGCTTTCATATCAGCCAATTTGTTTTTTATTTCCTCAAGCTCACTCTTGCGCCCTAGCAATGAACTCGTTTTTTGCTTAGATGCTCCACCCGTCATCGATCCACCCGGATTAACAATATCCCCTTCCAAAGTAACGATTCGGTAACGGTACTGAAGTAATTTTGCCAATGTATTCGCACCAGGTAGATCTTTGGCAATAATTATGTTTCCAAGGAGACTTTTGATAGCAGGTGCATGTTCAATCTGGTAATTGATCAGGTTAGCTGCAATGCCAATAAAAGCATCATTTGTTTTAAGAATTGCCTCTTGACTTGGTTGCACGTTTTTCTCTCGAATAATATTTAAAGGCAGAAAGGTAGCTCTCCCATATTGATTCCTCTTTAAAAAGTCAATTGCATTCCTTGCATATACTTCCGATTTTACAACTATATTTTGCATCGAGCTTCCTAAAGCTGTTTCGATTGCCAAAGCATATTGCTTGGGAACAGAAATGAGCTCAGCTACTGCCCCTTCTATTCCTTGAAGGGCTTCTCCCCTGGCTTTCAAAATTTCTTTGACCCCTTGAAAGAATCCGGTATATTCTTCTTCCATTTCTTCCAAGGTTTCTTTTCGAGACTGTGCTTTTTGAACAAATTGATTTGCCTGGTTTAGTAAAGAGGTTTTTGTATCATATTGCTGTTTTAATAAGTCAATATTTTTTTTCGCTTCGCCAAATTGAATGAGTTGAGCTTCAATTTCTGCTTCAACCACTGCCATTTCTTCAATCTTACTTTTCAAGTTTTGAGTAATTTCACTTCGTTGTTCTATATATTTCTCGTTCTCTCCATCTAAACGATTACTTTTTACTATTTGCTGATTTAGTTGTTGATCCAAATAATGAAGTTCATTTTTAGCGGCTGCTTGTTCATTCAGCACTTCAATAAAGTCACTTTTTAATGATTCAATTGTGTCCTCAATTGAACCGTCTAGAAGACTTAATTTTTTCTTCTTTTCAGCTAGGGAGTCTTTTAATTTTTGGACTTCTGCTGCCTTAATTTTGGCTTCGTTCTTTGTTATTTTAAGGTTTTCCGCTAATTGACGTCCTTTTAGTTCTGCCTCTTGTATACTCTTTTTTAGCTGTTCGGTATTTTGAGTCGCATTTCTCGTTCTCTCTTTTAATACCTCACGTCTACCTTCCAGTTTCTCTAGTTCCTTGGAGGCCGTAAGCAATACAGATTGTAGCTCTGCTATATTTGCATTAAATGACGATAAGCGACTTCGCCCCTCATCCACTTGCAATTCATTTTGTTTAATCATCTGTGAAAGTTCTTGATGCTGAGAAGCTAATTTTTGTAATTCCACCTTTGATTTTTCCCAATTTTCATGCAAAGCACCTATTTCAAATACAGTCAATGCTACTTCATGATTTTCAAGTTCTTTTTTCTTATCAAGATAATCTTTAGCAATGGATGCTTGGATTTGTAGTGGTTCAATTTGTCCTTCTAATTCATGAAGAATATCATTGACTCGATTTAAATTTTCACTTGTTTCCTGCAGCTTTGATTCAGCTTTCTTTTTCCGCGTCTTATACTTTAAGATACCAGCTGCCTCTTCAAAGATTATTCGCCTTTCTTCCGGCTTACTGTTTAATATTTCTTCTACTTTACCTTGACTGATAATGGAAAAGGCTTCTTTTCCCAAGCCTGAATCCATGAATAAATCAATAATATCTTTTAATCTGCAAACATGGCCATTAAGGAGATATTCACTATCTCCTGTTCTAAATACTCTTCTCGCCACATTTACTTCGTTGTATTCAATCGGCAAGGCACCGTCTTCATTATTTAACGTCAAAGCAACTTCGGCGAAATTCAATTGTTTTCTTGAATCACTTCCTGCGAAAATGATGTCTTCCATTTTCCCACCACGTAATGATTTCGCCGATTGCTCTCCAAGCACCCAACGGATTGCGTCGGTAATATTACTTTTCCCACTTCCATTCGGACCTACGACAGCAGTTACTCCAGGAACAAATTCGATGGTAACCTTTTCTGCAAACGATTTAAAGCCGATAATATCTAGTTGTTTTAGGAACAAGAACTTCCCTCCATTCTGCGGCTCAAATAGATCCTATTCCTCTTTTAATTTCCCTAATGCCATTTGGGCTGCATGCTGTTCTGCTTCTTTCTTGGACCGGCCAGCCCCTTCTCCGAGTACCTCATTATTTATAGATACTTGTGATACAAAAATACGGTTATGTGCAGGTCCTTCTTCTTGGAGAATTTTATATTCCAAAGTACCTGGACCATCTCTTTGAACATATTCCTGCAATTGGCTCTTAAAGTCCATCACATGAGAAAAAGCACCCGAATCCACTTTTAAATATACGACCTTATCCAAGAACGAAATGACGGTCTCCAACCCTTGGTCAAGGTATAACGCTCCGATAAAGGCTTCAAATGCATCGGCGAGCAAAGCGGGACGTGTGCGGCCACCTGTCATTTCTTCGCCCTTTCCGAGCAAAACAACTTCGCCAAACTTCACCTCATTAGCAAACATGACTAATGATGGCTCACATACGATAGCTGCTCTAAGCTTAGTTAATTCGCCTTCACTCATCGTTGGATACTTCTTGAATAAGTACTGTGATACTGATAATTCCAAAACTGCATCACCTAAAAATTCAAGTCGTTCATTGTCTTCATGTGGTTTTTTTCGATGCTCATTCACATAGGATGAATGTGTAAAAGCCTGCATTAATAATTTTTCATCATTGAATTTGATACCGTTTCTAGTCTGGAACTCCTTAAATTTCTGGGAAATTTTATTATTTATTTTTCTGTCTCGATATGTTTTCCGCATATGCCATCCACCTTGAAAGTGTATTTATTAACAAAAGCGCAAGCGCCTTGGTATAGGAAGAACGGCTAAGATCGCCACTTCCTGTGGCAACGCCGTTCTGACCCGCATCCTGCGGGCCTCCGACAATCAAATGTTCTGAGACAATAAAAGTCCGATCTTGACTTTTATTGGATCAGGTTATTTGACCTCGAGGGGCTAGGCGCTGGAGCTGGACGAAACAAAAGCGTAAGCGCCTTTATCATTTCCTACTGAACTAGAAAAGCCCCGTCGACTTTCAACGGGACATGTTCTAAGCTTGAGCGACTAGTTATTTACTTTTTATGTAATTTACAGCGTCGCCTACTGTTGTAATATTTTCAGCATCATCATCGGAAATTTCCATATCAAACTCATCTTCCAGTTCCATGACAAGTTCCACTACATCTAGGGAATCAGCACCTAAATCATCTTTAAAAGAAGCTTCAAGCGTTACTTTTGATTCTTCGACGCCTAGACGGTCAACAATAATTTTTGTTACACGTTCAATTGTATCTGCCATTCGATTCACCTCCCCTCAAGTCATTATAATAGAAATCTAAATAAAGTAAAATGATCAGTTAAGATATTTACTTTATTTGATTTGTATGAATATATGGCGAATTACATAACCATACCACCATCTACATGCAGTGTTTGACCAGTCATATAATTTGCATCATCAGAAGCAAGGAATAAAGCTACTTTTGCAATGTCTGCAGCATCACCGAATTTTCCGAGCGGGATTTGTTGAAGCATGGTGTTTTTCACATCTTCTGGAAGCTGGTCAGTCATATCAGTTGAAATAAAACCTGGTGCAATCGCATTAACTGTAATTCCGCGTGCTGAAAGCTCCCTCGCCGAGGTTTTCGTTAAGCCGATCACTCCAGCTTTTGCTGCAACATAATTTGCTTGTCCAGGATTTCCAATGACTCCAACAATCGAAGCGATATTAATTATTTTGCCTGATCTTTGCTTCATCATTTGCCTAGAAACGGCTTTTGTGCAGAGAAAAACACCCTTTAAATTAATATTGATGACGTCATCCCATTCGCTTTCTTTCATCCTCATCAGCAAATTATCGCGAGTAATTCCCGCATTATTCACTAAGATATCTAGTTTTCCAAATTGATTAATTGTTTCCTTTACCATCTCTTGTACAGAATCTGCGTCTCCCACGTTACATTTAAACGCGAAGGCTTTTCGTCCCATAGCAATGATTTCGCTAACTGTCTCATTCGCTTTTTCTTCACTGCCTGAATAGTTGACGACAACATCCGCACCTTCTTTTGCTAAGAAAATGGCAATTTCTCGTCCAATTCCTCTGGATGCGCCAGTTACAATAGCCGATTTCCCTTCTAACTTCACTCTTCTTCCCCCTTTAGTGCTTCAATAACCAATTGACAGCTTTCTGGATCTTGGACTGAAAAAGTTTTGACACTTCTGTTCACCTTTTTGATTAATCCCGATAAAACCTTCCCAGGGCCAATTTCCACAAAAGTGTCTACACCAAGTTCTATCATCTTTTCCACTGAGTCTTCCCATAAAACCGGCGAATAAAGCTGCTTCACTAATTTTTCTTGAATATCATCACTTGAAATAGTAGGGGCAGCTGTTACATTCGCAATAACGGGAATAGCCGCATCATTCAGTTCAATTTCCTGAAGAATGGCTCGGAATTTTTCGGCTGCAGGTTTCATTAAGCTTGAGTGAAATGGACCGCTCACCTGTAAAGGCAGCACTCGCTTTGCACCTGATTCCTTTGCTTTTTCTCCGGCTCTTTGAACACCTTTTGTCGTACCGGAAATGACGATTTGACCTGGGCAATTCAAATTGGCGAGTTGAACCGAATCGCCGCTATTTGTAATCGTCTCAGTAATTTCTTGCAATACGTTTCGATCGAGTCCGAGGACAGCCGCCATTGTTCCTTCACCATTAGGAACAGCCTCTTCCATAAATTCTCCACGTTTGGATACAGCATATACAGCATCTGTAAACTCGATTGCCCCGCTTGCAACTAGCGCTGTATATTCCCCAAGACTATGGCCTGCGGTATAATCTGCCTTGATGCCCGCTTCTTGAATGCTCTGTAAAAGCGCAATGCTCGTTGTTAAAAGAGCAGGCTGGGCATTCGTAGTTTGTGTCAATGTTTCCTGGGGGCCGTTAAAGATTATGGAGGACAGTTCATTTCCTAGTCGTCTATCGGCACTTTCAAATATTTCTTTTGCTTTAATATTTGCATCAGCGATAGCTTTTCCCATTCCTACTGTTTGTGACCCTTGGCCTGGAAAAACAAATGCTATTTTTCCCATTTTTTAAAACCTCCACATCTAATCATTGTTCTTTTTTAGAAATAACCGTTCTAATTGTATCTGATATATCATGTTTAACCATGTCTCTCGTCTGTCGAATCGCATGATAAATCGCATTGGCATTTGAAGATCCGTGTGCTTTAACGACTGGCGATTCAAGACCAAATAAGCAAGCACCGCCATACTCTGTATAATCCATTTTATTTTTCAGTTGGATTAGATCAGGTTTTAAAATACCGGCAGCGAGTTTATTTTTCAAATTGCTCGTTAACGTGTCTTTTAACATCGAAAAAACAGATGCAGCAGTTCCCTCGATTGCTTTTAGTACAATATTTCCTGTAAAACCATCAGTCACGACAACATCCGCGTGTCCTTCAAGTAAATCGCGGGATTCAATATTACCGACAAAATTCAAATCTGCAGCACTTAGCAACTCAAAAGCCTTTTTTGTCAGTTCATTACCTTTATTTTCTTCGGATCCGATATTCAACAAAGCTACTTTAGGCTTGTTAATCTTTCTAACTTTTTCTGCGTATATATTTCCCATGATTCCATTTTGCAATAAATGTTCCGGTTTTGCGTCTGCATTTGCCCCCAAATCTAGCATGACAAATCCCCTGCCGTCTAATGTCGGCAGAGTGGGCGCAAGGGCAGGGCGTTCAATCCCTTTTATTCTGCCCACAACGAATAAGCCCGCAGCCATTAGCGCTCCGGTATTCCCCGCGGAGATACAAGCATCCGCTTCACCTTCTTTTACCGCCTGAGCCATTCTGACCATTGATGCATCCTTTTTGCGGCGGACAGCCTTTACAGGTTCATCCGTTGACTCAATTATTTCTGTCGTATGTATAATGTGAACACGAGCATTTTCAGACAAATGCTCTTTAATACGAGCTTTATCGCCATATAATATAAACTCTGTATCCGTAAAATCTTGCGCAGCTCGATTGACACCTAAAATAATTTCTTTCGGTGCATGGTCGCCACCCATCGCATCAATTGCTATCTTCATTAATTTTCACCTTCTACAATATGACTGGAACGAAACATTTCAAATTCGCCTTTAAATGCCAATTCCTGGCCAACATAGCTGTTTACATCTACGATTGTTCGATCAGAAGGCCATGTTTGCTTACGCACCTTTGCTTTTGCGACGACTCTATCTCCCATTTTTACAGGCCGGGTAAAATGAATGCCAACTTTAACAGTTAAAGCAAGTTCATCGTTAATTACAGCCACCGCAAGAGAGTTAGCCTGAGCAAATAAGTGGTGACCACGTGCAATTAAATTCCGCTTAAAAACATGCTCTTTTTTCACATCAAAAATTGAAATTGCGGTTTCGTCTAAATGAATATCGATAATTTCTCCAATGACTTCGTCAATAGGCAAAGATTTCACTTCATCTACTACATTCTTTTCTGCAACTGTCTTAATTCTTTCTCTTAATTCAGGTATCGCCAATTCCATTCGATCTAGCCTAATTGTTTGAACACTGACAGAAAATTTTTCTGATAATTCCTCATCAGTTACAAAGGGATTCTCATCAATTGTTTGACGCAGCATTTTTTGGCGATCTTTTTTGGACGGTCTCATCTTTATCAACACCATTTCACGATATTAAGACTAGGTATTAACAGTAGTATATAAAAACAAGGAGTGAAGCGCAACAAATACGCCACCCCTTTTTATTATTAATCCAATTTCTCTCCAGATAGAGCACCCGACGCTTTTAGATAATTTCGTAGAGGCAAGAAATCTGGATTTTCCCAGAATTCCTTTTGTTCGATTAACATTGATGCATCATTACGTGCTGTTTCAAGTGCACGATAATCGTGTACCATATCAGCGACTCTAAATTCAGGCAGTCCACTTTGTTTTTTGCCGAAAAAGTCGCCTGGTCCTCGCAGTTCTAAGTCTCGTTCACTAAGCTTAAATCCGTCGTTTGTTTCCGTCATAATCCTCATACGTTCTTTACCAATATCTGTTTTTGGATCGGCTAACAATATACAGTATGATTGTTCACGTCCGCGCCCAACCCTGCCACGAAGCTGGTGAAGCTGTGATAATCCGAATCTCTCAGCATCATAAACGACCATGACAGTAGCATTCGGAACATTTACGCCAACTTCCACTACGGTGGTTGATACGAGGAGCTGAATTTCGTTATTACTAAACGCCTTCATTATTTCATCTTTCTCTGCGGAAGGAAGTCTTCCATGCATTAGACCCGTTTTAAACTTTCCATGAAAATAATTAGATAGCACATCATGGACATCGATCGCATTTTGGACATCAATTTTATCTGATTCTTCAATTAAGGGACAAATAACATAAGCTTGACGACCTTTTTTTAATTCCTTTTCTACAAACTCAAGAATTCGATCAAGCATATTGTGTTTCGCCCAATGTGTTTCAATCGTTTTTCTCCCGGCAGGCATTTCATCAATAGTTGAGACATCCATTTCACCAAATACTGTAATAGCTAGAGTTCTAGGTATAGGAGTTGCAGTCATAAATAACACATCTGGGCTTTCGCCTTTTTCTCGCAATACCCGCCGCTGTTCTACACCAAAACGATGCTGCTCATCCGTAATAACGAGACCCAGCTTATGAAAATCAACCTCATCCTGAATAAGGGCATGGGTTCCTATGATAATATCAATCTCACCATTTTGCAGTTGTTCCAAAATAATTCTTCGCTTTTTCCCTTTAACTGAGCTAGATAGTAGGGCTGTTTTCACTCCTACTGGTTCAAGTAGTCCGCTAATAGATTCTAAATGCTGTTCAGCAAGTATTTCTGTAGGCACCATTAATGCAACTTGAAAACCTGCAGTTACGCTAGCATAAAGAGCGATCGCTGCAACAGCTGTTTTACCAGACCCTACATCTCCTTGTAGAAGACGATTCATTTTATACGGTGATTTTAAATCGGCACATATTTCATTCACAACTTTTTTCTGGGCATTTGTTAACTGAAATGGGAGTGATTGAATAAACATTTTTATTTTTTGAAGATCGTATTGCTGTCCGATTCCCTCTGATTGCTCTCTTTCAAATTTGCGAAACGCTTGCATTTTCAATTGAAAGTAAAGGAACTCTTCATACACAAAGCGCCGCCTTGCCTGCTTCACTTCTTCTTGAGATTGAGGAAAATGCATATTTTGCAAAGCTATTTTTTTGGCAGGTAATTTATACTTTTCCATAAAAAATCCCGGTAAAGTTTCCTCTATGTCATCCCCATATTCATTGAAGGCCTGGATAATATATCTTCGCAAAGCTTTTACAGTCACTGACCCTTTTACTGGATAAACGGGTTCGAAATCGGCGTTTGGGGTTTGGGGGGAGCCTATTTTTAAATCTTGTCCCGTAATTAACTGGCGATGTTTATCCCACTTTCCCGAAACTGTAATAACATCTTGAGGAGAAAGCTTGCCTTTTAAATAAGCTCGATTAAAAAATGTAACTTTAATTAAATATTTATCCACGAGCAAATGGATAGTGAGCCGATTTTTTTTCTTCCCATAATACATGAGTGATGGCTCACTATGGACCGTGCCTTCGACTGTAATTTTTTCATCGTGAGCAACTTCAGCTAAATCGCGAAGTCTTATATCTTCGTACCGAAAAGGAAGATAATTCAACAAATCACCTATCGTTTGAATGCCCATATTAGCTAGGTTCATTGCTGTCTCATTACCAATTCCTTTTAAGACGTCAGTAGGCTGGTCAATGCGCTTCATCACGGTTTGCTGGCGCGATCCCAAATATTTTTGCCTCGAGCATTTTCCCAGTCGGAGTCGCCGCCAACCCTCCTTCTGCCGTTTCTCTTAAAGCGCTTGGCATTCGTTGACCAATTTTGTACATTGCATCAATTACCTCATCACACGGAATTCGACTTGTGATGCCAGCTAATGCCATATCAGCTGCAATCATTGCATTTGAGGCCCCCATTGCATTTCTTTTTACACAGGGGACCTCTACTAGACCCGCTACAGGATCACAAACAAGCCCTAACATATTTTTCAAAGTAATGGCCATTGCCTCCGCACACTGTGAAGGTGTACCACCGGCCAATTCCACAATCGCAGCAGCAGCCATTCCCGCCGCAGAGCCAACTTCAGCCTGGCAGCCTCCAGCGGCACCTGATATAGATGCGTTATTAGCTACAACAAAACCAAATGCCCCCGAGGTAAACAAAAATTTAACCATTTGCTCTCGCGACGGATTCAATTTATTCTTTACAGCAAACAAAGTACCAGGAACCACTCCAGCAGAGCCTGCTGTAGGTGTAGCACAAATCGTTCCCATTGCAGCATTTACTTCATTCGTTGCTACAGCCTTACTGACCGCATCCAAAATTATTTCACCAGAAAGAAAATTTCCTTTTTCAATATATCTTTGCATCAAAACAGCATCTCCTCCAGTTAACCCAGAGTGTGATGTAACACCTTTTAATCCTCGTTCTACGGCCTCTTCCATTACAGTAAGGCTTTTGTCCATTTGGGTGAAAATTTCTTCCCTGCTCCTATTTGTTACTTCCATTTCCTGTTCGATCATGATTTCCGATATTTGCTTATTTTGTGATTCTGCTAAATGAACCAATTCGGCAACATTTCTAAACATGTCAGAATCCTCCTTTATAAAGCTCTAGATGCGAATCTTAGTCGACTACTCTTGAAACTTGCGTTATATTCGAAAGCTTGCTAATTTCATCAATAACGTCCTGATCAATATTTTGGTCTACTTCAATCGTCATTAGAGCCATTTTCCCTTTTTCTTTTCTGGAAACTTCCATATGTCCAATATTAATTTCATGCTTGCTTAGGATATTAGAAACAGAAGCTATGGCACCGTGACGATCATCATGCACTACAAGAATTGCTGGATGGTGTCCGGATAGTTTTAATAGAAATCCATTTAGTTCAGTAATTTCTATTTTTCCGCCACCGATTGAAATCCCAACAAGCTCCATTTCGTCTTGGTCATCGCCAATCCTAATACGGGCTGTATTTGGATGATCGGCATTTGCAGTTTCTTCTATAAACTCGATGTTTATACCTCTTTCAGAGGCGATTTCTTTTGCTTTAATAATCCGTTCATCGTCTGTATCGAAATCAAGAAGACCTCCAACAATGGCAACATCCGTACCGTGACCTTTATATGTTTTAGCAAATGATTCATAAAAAGATATTTTTGCCCATCGTGGCTCCTTGCCGAATAAACTTCTTGCCACTCTACCAATTCTTGCAGCCCCTGCAGTATGAGAGCTTGAAGGGCCAATCATTACTGGACCAATGATGTCAAATACACTTTTGTATTTCAACTCACTCTCTCCTTCCTAGCTTTTACATAAATGGGAACATGGAAATAGAAGGGATCCCGAGGGAGGTGGCCCTTCTATTTATTATCATTCAACTGAAAATATAAAATTATATAACGGCTGTTGTCCGTTATGGACTTCCACTTCAAGATCTTCGTAATGTTCGCCAATAAACTCAACGAGCTGATTAAGTTCCACGGAATTAGTATCTTCACCATAAAGGATGGTGAGGATTTCTGCATCTTCATCAATCATCTTCGAAAGTAGGTTACGAGAAGCTGAAATTAAATCTTTATTTGTTTCAACTATCTTACCGTCTTGGATGCCCATAAAATCATTTTTTGCTATATTCATTCCATCAATATTTGTATCCCGAACAGCGAAAGTAACCAATCCTGTTTTAACTTCAGCCAAAGCTGCCTGCATTTCCTGGCCATTTTTTTCTAATGACAGCGTGGGATTGAAAGCAAGTACTGCTGCCAAACCTTGTGGAACCGTTTTTGATGGAACAACCACCACTTCTTCCTCGGCAATTTCGGCAGCTTGTTCAGCCGCCATAATGATATTCTTGTTATTTGGAAGAAGAATGATTTTGTGCGCATAAGCTGCTTTAATAGCTTTCATAATGTCTTCGGTACTTGGATTCATCGTTTGGCCGCCTTCTATAACCTCGGATGCTCCGATACTCTTAAAAAGATCGGCAATCCCTGAACCCATTGATACCGCAATGATCGCATATTCCTTTTTTTCTTTTGGAACAGCAACTGCTTGTCCCGGATGAGAATTGGAACTATCAATTATTGCGCTATGTTGCTCTCTCATGTTTTCAATTTTCATATGAATTAAGCTTCCGTATTGCTGGCCGTAAGATAATACATCGCCGGGCTGTTCGGAATGGATATGAACTTTTGCGACATCATCATCTGAAATAACGAGCAAGGAATCCCCATATTCACTTAAATCATTTCTAAATGCATCCTCAAAAAACTCTTTTTTATCCTTTTCAAATCGGACCATAAATTCTGTACAGTATCCGTACTGTATATCCTCGGTGTTCATAAAGCCTTGAACGCTTTGATGGTGCTGTGCATTTACAAGCTCATCCATAGAGGGAGAAACTGCTGGCATATCGAGAAGCTTCTCTCCTTTTAAAACAGCCAAGAATCCCTCGTATACACAAACAAGCCCTTGACCTCCACTATCTACAACTCCTACCTCTTTTAAAACTGGAAGCAAATCAGGAGTCCGCTTTAAGGATGCTCTTGCTTCTTTTAAAGTCGCCTCCATAACAACTATTATATCCGTCTCATGATTAGCTATTTCTACTGCTTTTTTGGAGGCGTCCTTTGCAACAGTTAAAATGGTTCCTTCGACTGGCTTCATTACAGCTTTATAGGCGGTATTAACACCCGCTTCAAGCGCATGCGCGAATTCAATACTAGAAAGAAAAGTTTTAGATTCAATATCTTTTGCAAATCCTCGGAACAGCTGCGACAGGATAACACCAGAATTCCCGCGGGCTCCCATCAAAAGACCTTTCGAAAGTGCAGCAGCAACTTTTCCAATATTCTCTTGCTTATTATTCTGAACTTCTTTTGAACCTGAAGACATCGACAGATTCATATTTGTTCCTGTATCGCCATCTGGTACAGGAAATACATTTAATGCGTCAACCATTTGCGCATTAGCAGATAAATGATTGGCCCCTTGTATGATCATATCGGCGAACCGATTTCCATCCAATGATGTAATAGACACGTACTTCTTCCTCCTTATTACGGATTCGTTACTCGAACCCCTTGAACATAGATGTTTACTGTATCTGCGGAAATACCAATTGTTTGTTCAAGTGTATATTTGACTTTGGATTGCACATTATGGGCTACCTCCGAGATTTTTGTTCCATAACTTACGATGATAAACATATCTATGTGCAAGGCCCCACCTTCCTGGCGGATGATGATTCCTCGTGTAAAGTTTTCCTTGCGCAAAATATCGGTTAAACCATCTTTTATTTGGTTTTTAGAAGCCATCCCAACTATGCCATAGCAATCTATTGCGGCACCGCCAGCAACGGTCGCAACCACTTCATTGGATATATCAATTTGGCCATATTTCGTTTTCATTTCAATGGACATGCAAGTTCCCCCTTATTGGTCGAAATATCCTTAGAAACATTATTGAATGAATGTTACCGTATTCACAGATTAGCTATGATTATTTTACTATAATGGCTCATTTTTTGAAAGCTTCACCTGTTAGATTATTGTTTCTTAATGGATTGCTGTCAAGGAATTTCTCTTTATTCAACTATATAGAAGTATTGCATTCTAAATACATGTGTGATAAATTATTAAAGTATCTTTCATGATGAGTAAATTGAAGTGAACCAACGAATAGTCTTACTTCAGCGACGGGAGGGAATTATAGATGCCAAAGCAATGTGTTATCACCGGCCGCAAAACAAGTTCAGGAAACAAACGTTCACACGCAATGAACGCGAACAAACGTACTTGGGGCGCAAACCTACAAAAAGTCCGCATTCTTGTTGACGGTAAACCAAAACGTGTATGGGTTTCAGCTAGAGCTCTTAAATCCGGTAAAGTAGAAAGAGTATAAAAAAATCAATAAACAAATAAAAGGCGCCTGATATTCAGGTGCCTTTTATCATTTAGATTATCCTTTTTTAAACCCCAGCATTGCTCTTACGATTCCCCCTAAAAATCTCGGCAGTTTAATTGTATAAAACCTCATATAAATTCCCTCCTAATCTGAAAATAGGCGCCTTTCATCCAATGCTATTATATTCACGATATATAGATAAGTACGCGCCCTTACAGAAATGGGCCAATTTTTAATCGCTACTTCTTATCATCATTAATATGCCTTTTTCAAACGAAAAAGTACCAGATTGTTGTATAAGTTCATTACTTATGCATAATGATGATCCGAAATGCACAGTTTTATTGGCAAGGGGATATTTGAATCCAACCAAGGTTATATTTTTCACTTCCGCAGTTAGGGGAAGAAACGAGATATATTTTGTCTGGGAATCCAATTCCACTTCATATTTACCAGGTGAAAAAACTGATATCGCATTTTGAATATCAATTATTTCTATTTTCACGTTTGATTTTGGGGTTTGAAATTGCACGAGCATAAGTGCATTGGCCATGAAGTGATCCAACCTGCCTCCAGTAGCGCCAAAAATTTTAATGGCAGAAGGATTTTGTTTTAGCGCCATAATGATCGCAAGTTCCATATCCGTTTCATCTTTTTCAGGCCGATATCGGTTGACTGATGGCGATTGGGCTTTTATTTTTTCCCATTCACTATGCGTAACCGAGTCAAAATCACCGACGGACAAATCAGGGATTATTCCTTTTTCCAAAAGGTAGTGCACACCACGATCTACGCCAATCCATACAATGCCTTCTCGCTCACAAAAGGTAGAATTAGGTATTAAGTGTTTTGGACCACCAGCTACAATATAAATAATCTTATCATTAGCAGCCATATTATTTGGAGAGCCGGGAACGTATTTCCTGAATGGCAGCCTGTCGATCTTGATTATTAAAAATGGCAGATCCCGCGACGAATACATTAGCCCCTGCATCCTTGCACATATTTGCCGTTTCCGCGTTAATGCCCCCATCTACTTCGATTTCAATATTTAATTGTTTCAATTCAACCATATCTTTTACTTCACGGATTTTTGGCAAAACAGCATCAATGAAAGATTGGCCGCCAAATCCTGGATTGACTGTCATGAGCAAAATCATATCAACTTCCTCTAAAACGCTCGTAATCGTAGAAGTTGGGGTGCCGGGATTTAGTACGACTCCTGGCTTTGCTCCCAACCTTCTTATTTCCTGAAGTGTTCGATGTATATGAGGGTCAGCTTCGATATGCACGGTAATAAAGTCGGCTCCGGCATCTGCAAATGCTTTTACATATTGTTCGGGATTTTTAATCATTAAATGAACATCAAGAGGAAGACTTGTCACTTTTTTGACAGCTTCAACGATCATTGGTCCCATTGTAATATTAGGAACAAAATGGCCATCCATTATATCGATATGGATATAATCGGCTCCCCCTAATTCTACCTCTTTTATTTCATCTGCCAGCTTAGAAAAGTCGGCAGCTAAAATGGATGGAGCAATCTTCATAGTATCAATACCTCGGCTTTCTATCTTTAATTTCTTGTATAAATTGTAGATAATGTTCATAGCGATATGGAGGAATTTCTCCATTTTCCACAGCTGTTTTTACAGCACATTTGGGTTCATTTACATGAAGACAACCCCGAAATTTACAGTCCTCACTTACTTTGGACATTTCTGGGAAAGCTTCAGCTAAATCCTCCGCTTCTATTTCCGTAAATTCCAATGAACTAAAGCCAGGTGTATCGGCAACAAGCCCTCCACCAACTGCGATTAATTCCACATGTCTTGTCGTATGTTTACCACGACCAAGATGCGAGGATATTTCATCAGTTTTTAATTCCAGTTCAGGTTTTAAGGCATTGAGTAGGGAGGATTTCCCTACGCCCGATTGCCCGGCAAAGACACTCGTCTTACCTGTTAAAAAGGGACGAAGTTGATCCACGCCTTCTTCCGTTTTTGATGACAGCAATATGACTTCATATCCAATGGTACGATAGTCTTGTAAATAACCGTTAATTTCCGAGCGTTTTTCACTTGATAGTAAATCTGCCTTAGTTACACAAATTAATGGTAATATCCCGCTTGATTCGACAATGACAAGAAAACGGTCAAGCAACATGGTGCTAAATTCCGGTTCTGATGCTGAAAACACCAATATCGCTTGGTCAGTGTTGGCGATTGGCGGGCGAATCAGTTCATTTTTTCGCGGTTTAACTTCCATGATATAGCCTTCTTTATCATTCTCTGCTTGAAAAATAACATAATCTCCTACAAGAGGAGTCACTTTATTTTTCCGGAAAACACCTCGTCCTCTACATTGAACAAGTCCAGCCTCATTTAACACATAATAAAAACCACTTAAGGCTTTAACTATTTTCCCTTCAGTCATGGCACCTATCCTTTCGATGATGATTAGTCACCTGAATATTCCACTTCTTTCTCTTCGACTACAGAGTCACCGCTCATCACTCTATAACTTGCTTTTTTACCTTTTTCAACAGTAAACTGCAATTCTTTTACGACATCATGTTCAATTGTAAAGGTTTCTACCGGAACAGAGAAATTATGATGATTCATATCTTCAATAAAAATTTTAATTTCCTGTGGTTTTCCTTCCTCCTCAGGATTATAAGGTATCATGATCTCTTTAGAGAATGTATCAGGAGGAATTTCTTCTTTCCCTTTAGAAATAGTTACATTTACGCGATCACCTTTTGAAAGGTGAGTTCCAGGCGCTGGATTCTGCGAAATTACAAGTCCTTCCGGAACGTGATCTGAATACTCCTCGCTGGCAACATCAATATAAATTCCCGTAGCCTCTTCGTAAATTTCTAATCCTTTTTTATTGTATTCCGTTAAATCTCTCAAGCTGATTTTTTCTTGTCCTAGACTTACGATGAAGGACAAAACAGTTTCTTCCGGTACAACCGGACTCTCGGGACTTGGCGTTTGCTCTAAAATAGTCCCTTCAGGTGACTCATCATATCTATCATCTTTCCTTATTTCCTTAAACAGTTCGTCATCAAGCAAGGAGTCAATTTCATCAAATTGTCTTCCCCGATAATCACCAAGAATAAACTTTTCTTTTCCGGTACTAAGATAAACTGTTATAGAACTGCCTTTCTTTAGTTCTCTCCCTGCTCTCGGACTCGTTTTGATTACCTCGCCTTCGGGTACATCCTCACTTGGAGACTCAATCTTTTCGCCAACAATTAAACCAGCATTATTTAATATAAGGAGAGCATCATCATATTCCTCACCACTTATGTCAGGAACTTCAACATTTTGCGCATCACGAATCGCTGGTAAAACAGTAGTGAAAAACAAGAGTGACAAAATCAGTAATGCAGAAAGAATTCCAATGACCCAAGGCCACTTTTTCTTTCTTTTTGGCTTATTATTGTCTTTTGGCACTTTTGTATCTTGTTCTTTTTGATGTAGGATGGTATTGCCATGTTTATTTTCAAGATTATTCCCAGTAATGACAGGAATAGCCCTTGTTGCATCTACATCTTCAGGGATTTCAAATTTAGGCTCATTAAAACGATTAGGATCTAAAGCTGTTTCAAGGTCTCTTTCCATTTCTTCCGCACTTTCATAGCGTACAAACGGATCCTTTGCGGTAGCTTTTAAGACAATGTTTTCAACACTTTGGGGTATATCAGGGTTCCAGCGTGTTGGTGAGGGTGTTTCAGATTGTAAATGTTTTAATGCAATCGAAACAGCGGATTCACCAGAAAAAGGTAACCTTCCTGTGAGCAGTTCGAACATAACAATCCCGATTGAATAAATATCCGATTTTTTTGTCGCCATTCCACCTCTCGCCTGTTCTGGTGAAAGGTAATGAACCGAACCCAAAACCGCATTCGTTTGTGTTATGGAAGTGGCACTTAAGGCCATGGCGATTCCAAAATCGGTAATCATTACATGGCCATGATGGTCAATCAAAATGTTTTGGGGCTTGATGTCCCGATGAACAATGTGATTTTCATGGGCATGTGCGACAGCTGATGTTAATTGTTTCATAATATCAAGAGTTTTTTCCAACGGTACCGGATGGTAATGCTGTATGTATTGTTTCAACGTCATTCCATCCACATATTCCATCACAATATAATATATATCTTTTTCTTCTCCTACATCGTAAATGCTGACAATATTCTCATGAGTCAAACTTGTGGCAGATTGCGCTTCTCTTTGAAAACGCCGAATAAATTCGTCTTCATTTACAAAGTCTAAACGTAAAATTTTCACGGCAACATCACGGTCGAGGATTATGTCTCTTGCTAGGTAGACATTGGCCATACCTCCGCCGCCGATCATTTCTATTACTTTATAGCGTCCACTAATTCTTCTTCCGATTAACATTCTTCACACCTGCTCTCGATGCAGGCTTCAATGATGGCCAGTGAAATATTATCTTCACCGCCATATTTATTTGCCAATCCAATCAAAGTTGTTGTCTTTTCACTTACTTCTGTACCATCATTTAAAATAGTTGCCATTTCATCATTCGATACTTTATTAGATAACCCGTCTGAACAAAGCAGAAGTTTATCCCCTTCTTCAAAGGTAATAGTTGTAATATCCATATCCATGACAGATTCAGTGCCAACCGTTTTTAACAACACGTTTTTCCGGGGATGAAGTTCAGCGTCTTCACGGGATATTTGCCCTGTTTTAATTAGTTCATTTACAAGTGAATGATCTTCAGTTATTTGCTTAAACCCATTTTCATTCAATAAATAACAGCGGCTATCCCCTATGTTTACTACAGTTGCAAACAATGGCGTACAGATTGCGGCCACAATCGTAGTACCCATTCCATCACATTCTTTATGAGTTTGTGAGTGTTTAAATATTTTTTCATTAACTGCGGTTATTTGGGTTCTCAACCACTTTTCTGCCTGGTCAGGTGTAAATTCTTTCTCTACAGCGCACCATTCTTCCCGAATACTGCTGACGGCTATTTGACTAGCCACTTCACCCGCATTATGGCCACCCATTCCATCAGCCACAATAGCAAGACAATTTCCGGCACTATTAAAAAACACACCACCATTGTCTTCATTATTACGGCGAACCATGCCTTGATCCGTTTTAAAAAATGCTATCATATCTCGTCTCCTCTTTACGCTCCTTTGCACTATGCTGATCATAGATAGCATCAGCTTAGTGCTATTTTGTTCCAGTTATGACTCCTTCTTTTTAAAAGAACAAATGAAAAACCCATCCCCTCCAAAGTCTTGCGGAAATATTTGCAAGGTATGTGAGCCTGATTCTACTAATTCTGATAGTCCTAATGGTAGGTTAAGCGGGTGTGGTTCAAAATCGGGATGTTGTTCAAGGAATTGATTGACTGTGCCATCATTTTCTTCTCGATCAACTGTGCATGTACTGTATACAAGTAATCCGCCTTTTTTCACCAATCCAGCTGTTTCTGATAAAATCTTTATTTGTATATTTTGCAGCGCTTCAATGTCATTTTGTGATTTTGAATATTTAATATCCGGTTTTCTCCTCAAAACTCCCAGGCCGGAACAAGGTGCGTCAACGAGGACTCGATCAAAAGATTCTAGACTGAATGCATCACTAGCATCTCTGCTATCTAAGGCTTCAGCTTCAATATTGTTCAGCCCAAGGCGATCTGCGTTTTCCTTAATCAGTTTGATTTTATGAGGGTGCAAGTCTAGAGCATTTACCAATCCTGTTCCGCCGAGAAGCTCTGCGATATGACCCGTTTTGCCACCTGGTGCTGCACAAGCATCTAGAACTTTCATATTTTCGGAAATATCCAATGCAAAAGCCACTGCCATGGAGCTTTCATCCTGAATACTAATGTATCCATTTCTATATGTATCCGAGTGTACAGCATTACCCTTTAAAATTCTTATAGCTACAGGAATAATTGGACTAGGCTGAACCGCAAATCCTTCAGCTTCAAGCATTTGTAGAACTTCTTCTCTTGTCGCTTTCATTTTATTGATTCTCACCGTTTGAACAGGAGCAAGTAAATTCTCTTCACACATTGCTCTTGTTGTTTCAAGTCCATATTGTGCTTCCCATTTTTGTATAAGCCAAAGCGGATGGCTGGTTTCAATAGAAAGCCTCTCTAATGGACTGTCTATATCATCTAAAGATGGAATACCTTGCCTTTGGATTGACCTTAAAACGCCGTTTACTAAACTCGCGATTCCCTTATGTCCACGTTTTTTCCCAATTTCTACAGCTTCATAAAATACCGCCCGATCTGGAACGCGATCTAAATAAACCATTTGATAAAGCGAGAGCCGGAGTAAATTAAGCACCCAATTATCAGGTTGTTTTTTTATAAATGGGCGTAAATAGTAGTCAAGTGCCAATTTGCGTTGAATCGTTCCATATACAATTTCTGTTAGCAGTCCTGTATCCGGACCGTTTATTTTGTGTTTCTTTATCACTTGATTTAATAGTAAGTTGCTATATGACTGATGCTTATCAATTGCTTCTAATACGTCTAAAGCAGCTTCACGGACATTTTTTGTATTTTTATTCATTTTCTCTACCCAATATTATTCCTGTTTTAAATTCTTCATTTACCCCTCTTAAAAATTGATCCGCAGTCATTCGCTTCTTACCTGCTGGCTGCAACTCTAATACTTTGATTCCATAATCGTTCCCAGTTGCTACAACAAAGCCGTCATTCTCAATTGAAATGACTTCGCCAGGTTGGTATTTACCTTCAACACGACTTTTTTCCGATTTCCAAATTTTCAAGGTAGTCCCCGATAAAGTTGTAAATGCAACTGGCCATGGACATAATCCTCTAATATGGTTGAAAACTTCTTCACCGGTTTTCTCCCAATTTATTTTTTCTTGTTCACGTTTTATATTTGAAGCAAAGGTCGCAAGCGTATGATCCTGAGGAATTGCTTCAATTTGTCCTAATAATAGTTTTGGGACTGTTTCTGCAAGCAATTCCGCTCCGGCCTCACTCAATCGATCATGCATTGTTCCTACATCATCTTCTTCAGTAATCGGCACTTCCACTTGACTGATAATATCCCCGGCATCGAGTTTTTCCGCCATATACATAATCGTAATACCCGTTTTTTCTTTCCCTTGCATTATAGCGTAATGAATGGGTGCACCCCCTCTTAATTCAGGGAGAAGGGAGGCGTGCACATTAATACAGCCATATTTCGGAGCATCAAGAATTGATTTTGGCAATATTTGTCCATATGCCGCTGTGACTATCAAATCAGGATGAAGGGATAGAATTTCTTTTGATTGTTCCGGATCACGAATTTTTTCTGGCTGAAAAACTCGTATCCCATGACTTTCCGCTTCGATCTTTACCGGGGTGGGAGTCATGATTTTTTTTCTTCCTACCGGCCTATCAGGCTGTGTAACGACTCCAATTATTTCGTAGCCTTCTTCAATTAGTCTCCTGAGCACGGGAACTGAAAAATCAGGTGTGCCCATAAAAACGATTTTTGTCATTTGTCTTCACTACCTTCTAAATCTTCTTCATTCACATATTTAATCACTTTCGAAGTAAAAAGCACTCCATTTAAATGATCTAGTTCATGCTGTATCGCACGAGCTAAAAAGTCATTTGCTTTAAGCTTGAATTCCTCGCCATACCGATCTTGCGCCTTTATTATTACAGTGTAAGACCGAGATACTGTTCCATACAGCCCCGGAAAGCTAAGACAACCTTCAACATCTGTTTGTTCCCCGCTTTGACTAATGATTTTCGGATTGATTAATTCAATCAATCCTTCTTCATCATCAATCTCGACGATGGCAACTTGACTGCTGATGCCAACTTGAGGAGCAGCAAGACCAACTCCGTCTTCGCTGATCATTGTTTCATACATATCATCCAGTAGTTCATGCAGTTCCCGGTTAAATTCAAATACTTGGTCACATTTAACTTCCAAAATATCGGCCGGATGATGGACAATTGGGAGATTAGCCAACACATTTCACTCTTTTCTTTTACGTTTACATCATCATATAAGGATTAACATCTATTGAAATAGCCAAACCTTCTTTTACAAACTGCTGCTGATAATGTTCCATTACTTTTTTTAATGTTAGTTTTAGTTCTGGTTCTTGTTTGTATTTTATCAAACATTGATAGCGATATCTATCATTGATGCGCGGTATCGGGGAAGCAACTGGCCCGAGAAGAATCGCTTCATTCGATATCCTCGATTGGATATACTTTGTAATTTTTTCCGTTGTAGAGATGGTCTTTATCAAATCTTCATGACTGACTGTTACCATTGTTAAATAAAAAAATGGTGGATAGGATCCAATTTTTCGCATCATCATTTCTTGTCTATAAAAACGGTCATAATCTTGGATGCCTGCATACTCAACACTATAGTGTTCGGGTGTGTAAGTTTGAATGACTACTTCACCTAAGAGTTCATGTCGACCTGCCCTGCCACTGACTTGAGTAAGTAACTGAAACGTTTTTTCGCCTGCTCTGAAATCGGGGAGATGGAGCATCGTATCTGCACTTAGCACTCCGACAAGAGTGATGTTTGGGAAATCAAGACCTTTGGCAATCATCTGTGTACCAAGCAATATATCAGCATTGCCTGACTTAAAATGATCAAGCAGCTTTTCATGGGCCCCTTTTCTTCCTGTTGTGTCAACGTCCATTCGGACAATTCTAGCTTCCGGTAAAATTTTATTTAATTCTTCTTCCACCTTTTGTGTCCCTGTACCAAAATAACGAATATGATTGCTCGTACACTCAGGACAAACTTCCGGTACACCCGTATCAAATCCGCAGTAATGACATTTCATTTGATTTGAATAACGGTGGTACGTTAAGGATATGTCACAATGCGGGCATTGCATAACATACCCGCAATCTCTGCACATCATGAAAGAAGAATGACCCCTGCGATTAAGAAAAAGTATCGTTTGCTCTTTTTTTGCTAAGCGATCTTCAAGCTTTTCAAATAATTCTCTAGAGAACATAGAGCGGTTTCCGCCCCGCATTTCTTCGCGCATATCGACGATTGATACGGCTGGAAGAGCTTGGTTATTCATTCGTTTTGATAATGTAAGCAAATGATACACTTCTTTTTTTGCCCTTGCAAAAGATTCTAGCGACGGAGTAGCGCTACCTAAAATAACTGGGCAATTATAGTGTTTCGCCCTTTGTATCGCAACATCCCTTGCATGATAACGCGGCGCCTCTTCCTGCTTATAGCTTGTTTCATGTTCTTCATCGATAATAATAATGCCTAGATTTTCAAACGGTGCAAATATAGCTGACCGCGCACCAACAACTACTTTTGCTTCTTTTCTTTGGACCTTTCTCCATTCGTCATATCTCTCACCAGTAGAAAGTGCACTATGTAAAACGGCTACATCATCTCCGAATCTACTTTTAAAGCGATCAACCATTTGCGGCGTCAGCGCAATTTCCGGTACAAGAACGATGGCTTCCTTACCTTTATCTAATACATTTTGAATTGATTGTAAGTAAATTTCAGTTTTTCCACTTCCCGTTACACCATATAAAAGAAAAGTTTTATAATCTCCTGAATCGATTGTATTCAAAATAGGTGTAATCGCCGCTTTCTGTTCAACCGTAAGCGGTAATGGAGTGGTCGGGTTAAAATGTTTATGTTCGTACGGATCTCGATAGATCTCTTCACGGCTTACGGATAAAACACCTTTTTTTATTAAGGTGTTGATGGTTGATTGCGATGATCCGGTTTTTTCAATAAGCTGTTTAGCACTAAATTTTTCAGAAGGATGTAGTATAAAAAATTCAATTATTTGTTTTTGTTTTTCTGCACTAGGTCTAAGGGATTCTAGCAAACTGTTCAACTCTTCTTTAGCCATTTCTGACTGATACATATTAATTGTTTTTTTTCGCGCCCGATTCTTTACATAATAGATGACTTCTGCATTCCCGTTCTTTATTTCAGTATGAAGGGCAGGTAGTAAGTCTTTATTTTCAGCGTCCTTCCATGATATTTCATTATTCCCATTAAATAAATCATCAAGAAATGGATTGTCTTCCCCATTGACGCGCCGAATACTTTTTTCATATTTTGCTTTCATGGCAGCAGGAAGCATTGCATGGAATGCAGAGATTTTAAAAGAAAGCGTTTCTTCCGCCAGCCAACCACCTAGTTCAAGCAATTCCTTATTCAGTACAGGGGTTAAATCAAGTAACTCTTTTACTTCTTTTAATTTACTAAAGTCGCTGCTATCCTTGATCCCAGTGACAAACCCTTGAATTGTACGGGGGCCAAACGGAACCGCTACTCTCATCCCCGGCTCAATCATACCAATCCATTTGTCTGGTACGAGATAATCAAATTCTCTATCCGTTCCAAGTGCAGGTACATCAACAATAACAGAAGCAATATTCATGTTTCGCGATCATCTCCCAACTTATGGACGATTTCTGCCAAAATTTCCTTAGCTGCGTCATGTTTACTTAGCAAGGGCAATTTTTTAACAGATTGATCTTTGTGAAATATTGTAACGATATTCGTATCAACGCCAAAGCCCGCTCCCTTAGCTGTAACATCGTTGGCTACAATCATATCAGCATTTTTTCTTTCAATTTTCTGTAAGGCATATTCTTCAATATTATTCGTTTCTGCCGCAAACCCTACCAAGAATTGCCCACGCTTTATTTGTCCTAATTTTTGTAAAATGTCTTTCGTGCGTTCTAGTTCTATAACAAGATTTCCGTCTTTCTTTTTCACTTTTTTATCGAACACCTGAACGGGACGATAATCTGCAACTGCTGCACTCTTAATTACAATATCCACTTCTTGAAAATGTTTCATTACCTCATTATACATTTCCTCTGCACTCTCTACATTAATTAGCGTTACATCTGAAGGAGGTGATAAAGTATCGGACCCCGATATGAGAATAACATCTGCTCCCATTTTCACTGCTTCTTCCGCGAGTGCATAGCCCATTTTTCCACTGGAGCGGTTTGTTAAATAACGGACGGGATCGATGATTTCTTTTGTAGGACCCGCTGTAATCAAGATACTTTTACCACTTAATATGGATGTTTGAGGTGTAAAAAAATTATTTACCAGTTGTACAATTTCCTCAGGTTCTTCAAGCCGCCCTTTACCTACGTAACCGCAAGCCAAATAGCCCTCACCTGGTTCAATAAAGCGATAGCCATATCGGTGTAATGTTTCAATGTTTTTTTGAACAGCTGGGTGACTATACATATGAACATTCATCGCAGGAGCGATCCAAACAGGAGCGGTTGTTGCCAGTAAGGTGGTAGTAATCATATCGTCAGCTATGCCATTTGCTAGTTTGCCGATGCAATTAGCTGTCGTTGGAGCGATTAGAATGAGATCAGCCCAGTCAGCAAGTTCAATATGTGCGATCACAGCTGGTTCTTTCTCATCAAACGTATCCGTATACACCTCATTCCTTGATAATGCCTGGAATGTAAGCGGTGATACAAACTTTGAAGCTGATTCACTCATGATTACCTTAATCTCATAGCCTGCCTGTACGAGCTTGCTCGTTAATGCAGCAGCTTTATAAACGGCAATTCCGCCTGTTACACATAACAGAATTTTTTTCCCATTCACCTATAAAACCCCTATCTATATATAATCAAACGAGATATTTTCGGTCATTTCCTTCTATTATTATGAACGAAAGAGAAAAGAAAAGACAACCCATGAACACAGGTTGTCATAAAGTGAGCTTATTCTTTTACTTCTTTTACCTTAATCACACCGTCATATATTTCTTCAAGCGCTTTTCCGACATATTTATAAGAAAAATATTTATCCAATTTCGGATCTTCATCTTCTTGAAACTGACGGGCCCTCCGTGCTGCAACTGTTACTAGGGAGTATTTTGAATCGATTACAGTCATTAATTTATCAATCGATGGGTAAAGCATAGTTAATCTACCTCCAGCATTTTAATGTATTTATAGGCTACTCTTTCACTTCGGCAATGTTCAGCTTGGACAATTGCATTAATCCGATCAACAGCGAAGTCTACATTATCATTCTCTACAACGTAATCGTACAGGCTCATCAATTCAATTTCTTTACGGGCAGCTTCCATACGATTATGGATTAAATCTACTGACTCTGTCCCCCTGCCTACGATCCTGCTTTCAAGTTCATCTAGGCTTGGAGGCATGAGGAAAATAAATAATCCTTCGGGGATTTTTTCACGGACCTGTTTTGCTCCCTGTACTTCAATTTCCAGAAAAACATCTCGACCGGATTCAAGTGTTTCCTTTACATAATCTACTGGGGTCCCGTAATAATTGCCAACGTATTCTGCGTATTCCAGTAGTTTTCCTTCTTTAATTAACTGTTCAAACTCTTCCTTGCTTTTGAAAAAATAATCTACTCCGTCTCTTTCACCTTCACGCGGCTTTCTCGTCGTCATCGAAATCGAGTATTCGAATTTGGCATCCGGGCGTGAAAATACGGCCTGTCTAACTGTTCCTTTTCCAACCCCTGAAGGCCCGGAAAGTACAATCAGTAATCCCTTTTCTTTCATAATCAATCGTTCCTACCCTTCTTCATTGTCATCCTTCCCGTTTAAGCGCTGAGCAACGGTTTCAGGCTGGACAGCCGAAAGGATGACATGCTCACTATCCATGATGATTACTGCTCTTGTTCGCCTGCCATATGTAGCATCTATTAATGTCGCACGATCGCGGGCATCCTGAATGATCCGCTTGATCGGCGCTGATTCTGGACTGACTATTGATATGATTCGATTGGCTGAAACGATGTTTCCAAAACCAATATTTAAGAGCTTAATTGGCATATTGCCCCTCCAGTCATCTATCGGTTATTTTAGCCCTTTGTATACATTTACTCAACAATTTTTAGATGGCTGTCTATGTCAAAAATTAAAGGCAATAGAGCAGCCTCTATCACCTTTTGAATTATATCATAAACTATTTCTTTTTTCTTAAGATAAATGATCCAGCAAGTAAAAATGTAGGCAGGGCACTCATACCAACGACTAATAACCAATCGTTAAGGATTATCGGGACAGTGTGAAAAATAGGTTGTAATACAGGAACATAGATTACAGCAACCATGAGAGCTGCAGATGAAATGACTGACCAAACAAGATATTTATTGCCTAACGGGTTTCTTGAAAAAACAGATATTTCACTTCTGCAGTCAAATACGTGTATAAGCTGAGCCATAACTAGTGTGGCAAAGGCAATCGTTTGGGCATAAGGAAGATTATTTGGGTCTTTATGATACACAATAATAAAAGCAATTAGCGTTGACACACCAATCAAAAACCCTCTGGAAATAATTTTCCAGCCTAATCCTCGAGCAAACACTCCCTCTTTTGGATGACGCGGCTTCCTTTGCATCACGTTTTCTTCCGGCTGATCAAGTCCAAGTGCCATTGCAGGCAAACCATCTGTCACAAGATTTACCCACAATATTTGGATGGGAACGAGTGGTAATGGTAAAGACATTAGCATCGCGAACAGCATTACGAGAATTTCTCCGACATTTGATGCTAACAAGTAGCGGATAAATTTACGGATATTTTCATATATATTACGCCCTTCTTTAATGGCCGCTTTAATCGTCGCAAAATTATCATCAAGTAAAATGAGAGATGATGCCTCTTTCGCAACATCAGTCCCGGTTATTCCCATCGCAATGCCAATATCTGCAGCTTTAATCGCCGGTGCATCATTGATACCATCTCCGGTCATCGCCACGATATGTCCCTTGTTTTGGAAGGCATTAACAATTTTTAATTTATGCTCCGGTGTCACTCTAGCAAAAACAGCAATGTCTTCAACCACTTCTTCAAGTTCTTCAACCGATAATTCGTTCAACCGCTGTCCGTCCATTACTTGTTCTTTATGTTCAAGAATACCTAGCTGTTCAGCGATGGCACATGCCGTGGCTGCGTGATCTCCTGTAATCATCACTGTTTTGATTCCCGCACTTTTACATTCTTCTACTGCCACTTTTACCTCTGGACGAGGAGGATCAATCATTCCTTGCAATCCAATAAATGTTAGTCCTTTCTCTAATTCGTATTCCTTTTGCGGATATGCCGAGGAATGGATCGGTTTAAATGCAATGGCAATCGTTCGTAAAGCTTGTGCGGCAAGATTGCTTACAGCAGTTTTAACATCATTTCCAAATTCGTAATTTAAGATTCGTTGCTTACCGTCCCACAGAATAGATTCACATTTTTCAACTAATACATCTGGGGCACCTTTTGTAATGGCGAACTTTTTACCATTTGAATCCTTTACAATGACGCTCATCATTTTTCTCGTCGAATCAAAAGGATACTCTTTTTCTATCGTAAATTGTTCACTGAGGGAATCACGATCGATCCCAGCTTTCAATGCTGCTATAAGTAAAGCGCCTTCCGTTGGATCACCATCAATCGCCATTGTATTTCCCTGTATAATCAAATCAGTATGATTACATAATACTCCAAACGTCAGCAGCTGCTGTATCGATTTTTCACGGAAAGGATCAATCGGCGTTTCTCCTTCATAAAATTTTTCTAATTTACTATGCTCCTCACCAGCAACATTCCACGTCTTCCCTCCACTCCATAAATGTGTAACCGTCATTTTATTTTGAGTCATTGTACCTGTTTTGTCAGAACAAATTACCGATGCACATCCAAGAGTTTCAACTGCAGGGAGTTTACGGACAATGGCGTTCTTTCTAATCATTCTTTGCACGCCGAGCGATAATGCTACTGTAACAATTGCTGGAAGACCCTCAGGTATAGCTGCAACAGCTAAAGATACTCCAGCAAGGAACATCGTATATGCATCATGACCATGAATAATTCCTACAACAACGACAAGCATAGTAAGGAGTAAAGCTACTGTGATTAAAATTTTGCCAAGCTGCTCCAATCTTCTTTGGAGTGGCGTTACAATTGTGCCCGTCATTTGGATCATATGTGCAATTTTCCCCATTGCCGTTTCCATTCCGATTGCTGTAACTATTCCGACACCATTTCCTCTTGTAACCATTGTCCCCATGAAGGCCATATTGTTCATGTCACCAAGATTAGGAGTTTTCTCTTTGATGAGATGTGTATTTTTTACAGTTGGAATGGATTCACCTGTCAAAGCCGATTCCTCTAGTTCCAAATTATTGGCGGTTATGATTCGTACGTCAGCACCCATACGGTCACCGCTGGCAAATTTAAGCACATCACCGGGAACGATTTCTCTTGAATTCTTTTTTATCCATCGTCCATCTCTTAAAACAGTTACTTGGGGTGCAGATAAGTTTTTAAGGGCTTGCAATGATTTCTCTGCTTTTCTTTCCTGAAAGAAACCTAAAATTCCATTAAGAAGGACGATCGCCATGATTGCTACCGCATCAATATACTCGCCAAGTAGTCCTGACACAAGTGTCGCCCCTAATAATACGAGAACCATAAAATCTTTAAACTGGCTAAAGAACAGAAGAATAGCCGATTGTTTTTCCCCTTCTGACAATTCATTCCATCCAAACTTTTTTCTTCGTGTTTCTATTGCTTTTTCTGATAACCCTTGTTTAACACTTGTATTTAGTGACTGTTCTACTTCTTTTTCCTTCATTCCATGATAAAGCATGCAGCCATCCTCGCTTTCCCCGACAAACAGAAGTTGTCCTATATAGTAGGAAGCTTATTCAGTGTGAGGGCAATTCATGATATAATTTTCGTTAACGGAATAAACAGGAACTAATATTTGTTGGTAAAGGATGTTTGCGATGCCATTTGATGGTTTCTTTACAAGGGCAATGGTTAAAGAATTGTCCGACTTAATAGCTGGCGGAAGGATTGGGAAAATCCATCAGCCATATAAAAACGAACTTGTGATTGGAATTAGAGCTGGTAGAAAAAATCATAAGCTGCTCATTTCGGCACATCCAAGTTATGCGAGATTACAAGTTACTGAAGATACATTCGATAATCCTAATGAGCCCCCGATGTTTTGCATGATCCTTCGAAAACATTTGGAAGGTGCAATTATTGAAGAGATACGCCAATTCGAAATGGATAGAATTGTTATTTTTGATATTAAAGGACGCAATGAACTAGGTGATGTTTCTTATAAACACTTAATCGTTGAAATTATGGGTAGACATAGCAATGTGGTCTTAGTTGATAAGGAGAAAGGAACGATTATTGATAGCATTAAGCACATTTCGGCTGCGCTAAATAGTTACCGGACAATCTTACCGGGCTCTAGTTATATATTTCCCCCTGCACAAGACAAAGCTGACCCACTTTCAGCAACTAAAGAGGATATGCTAAAAGCAATTGATTTTAATAGTGGAAAACTTGATAAACAAATAGTCGAAAAATTTGCTGGAATCTCGCCGATCCTTGCCAAAGAAATCACATTTCGGTCAGGTTTGGCCAATAGAGTATCACTCCCAGATGCTTTTATCACATTAATGGCACAGTTGCGTCAGCATGAATATAATCCTGCTATTACTGATTCAGCAAATAAAGAACATTTTTATTTGTTTCCGCTTACGCATCTGGAAGGAGAATCTAAGCCATTTTCATCCTTGAGTGAAATGCTTGATCGCTTTTATTTCGGAAAAGCGGTCCGAGACCGTGTCAAACAACAAGCATCTGATCTTGAAAGACTTATGAAAAATGAGAAAGAGAAAAATGAAACAAAGGTGAAGAAGCTTCAATCCACTTTAAAAGATGCAGAGAAAGCTGATCAATATCAACTGCTTGGAGAACTGTTGACAGCTAATATGCATGTTGCTAAAAAAGGAATGCAGGAAATTTTGGTAGTAAACTACTATGACGATTTAGGCGGACAAATTCTTATAGCTCTTGACCCGAGAAAAAGTCCTGCGGAAAATGCTCAAAGCTATTTTTCAAAATACCAAAAAGCAAAGAATTCCGTACACATAGTGAAAGAACAGATTGCCAAAGCAATCGATGAAATCAATTATTTTGATGGTTTACTTCAACAAATCGCTTCCGCTTCGACAAGGGATATTGAAGAAATCCGCGAAGAATTAGCAGAACAAGGTTATTTGCGGCTTCGTCAGAAAAAAGGACAAAAGAAAAACCCGAACGCAAAGCCTGTTATTGAAAAATACGTGGCTAGTGACCAAACGGAAATATTAGTCGGTAAAAATAATAAACAAAATGATTATTTAACGAGTAAATTAGCCCATCGCGATGAAATTTGGCTTCACACGAAAGATATACCGGGATCACATGTTGTAATACGCAGCAAAGAACCAACGGAAGAAACGATTCTTGAGGCAGCGGTCCTTGCTGCTTACTATAGCAAAGCAAAAAATTCAGCTTCTGTCCCGGTGGATTTCACTAGAATAAGACATGTTAAAAAGCCAAACGGTTCCAAACCTGGATTTGTCATCTATGACAACCAGCAAACAGTGTTTGTTACACCTGATGAAGACAAGGTTAGGGCAATGCAAATAAATTAATTAAAAAATATCCCGGCACATAACTATGCCGGGATATTTTTTAATTAGCCCATACGTCTGGATTTTGTCTCCAGCTTTCGAGGGCAGCTTCATCTTTTTCTTCAATGATTCCTTTATGTAAAGCTGCTTTAATTAAACTTGAATATCCTGTTAATGAGTATGCTCGAATATTTGCTTCTTCCAATCGGCGATTACCCTTTTCCAGTTCATATGAAAAAATTGAGACAATTCCAAGTACTTCAATGCCGGCTGAACGAAGTGCTTCAGATGCAGTAATTGCACTTCCGCCAGTTGAAATGAGATCTTCAACAACGACCGCCTTTTGGCCAGGATAAATTTTACCTTCAATTTGATTTCCTTTCCCATGGCTTTTAGCAGAGGATCTTACATAACACATAGGTAGGTCAAGCAAATCACTGACCCATGCTGCATGTGGAATCCCTGCTGTAGCAGTACCTGCTACTAATTCCACCTCTGGAAAGGATTTTTTAATCAAATTAGCAAGACCTGAAGCAATTTCTTTTCTTAAATGTGGATAAGAAAGTGTTAATCGGTTGTCACAATAAATGGGAGATTTTATACCTGAAGACCATGTAAATGGATCATTCGGGCGCAAAAAAACAGCCTCAATCTCAAGTAATTGTTCCGCTATTTTATCTGAAGTAATCATAAACCCAACTCCCATTCTGATTTTACTTTATAGTAGGCAGAAAGTGGATCTACTGCCTGTGTAATTGAACGTCCAATTACAATCATTGTCGAACCAAACTTCCGAGCTTCAGCAGGGTTAACAATTCTCTTTTGATCATGGACTGCATCACCGTGCATTCTAATCCCTGGAGTTACCCGCAAAAAACTTGAACTCGTAGCTTCGCCGATCTGTCCCGCTTCAAGAGCAGAACATACGACCCCATCCAAACCGGATTGATGGGCAAGCTTTGCATAGTGAAGGACTGAATCAGATAGGGTATGGCTGATCAACTGGTCGTGCTGCATCTCTTCCTCACTCGTACTCGTTAATTGCGTAACTGCAATTAACTTTGGGCGCATCCCTCCGGTAGGGGTGCCTTCATCCAAACCATTTAATGCTGCTTCCATCATCCTTGTGCCACCTGCAGCATGGACATTAACCATATCCACCCCTAGCCCGGCAATCACCTTCATTGCACTGTAAACCGTATTCGGAATGTCATGAAGTTTTAAATCAAGAAAAACTTGATGATCCTGTTCTTTTAGCCATTGGATCAAAGGTGGACCTTCTTTATAAAATAACTCCATTCCCACTTTTACGTATAATCGTTCTTCTTTGAATCTCTGTAAAAATCGAGCTGCTTCGGCTTTCCCCGGATAATCAAGAGCAATGATTGGCATGTGACCCATATTTCTTCCAGCTCCTTCCGGTCAGTTCTGATATATGTGATACGCCTAGTTCATCAAGTCGCTGAGGCAGGTCATCAATTAACTTTGGACAGATAAATGGATCTGTAAAATTCAAGGTACCTATCGCTACAGCACTTGCACCGGCATAAAAGTATTCGATGACATCATCAACAGACTCGATTCCACCCATTCCAATAATCGGTATATTTACTTTTTGGCTTACTTCATAAACCATTCTTATCGCAACTGGCTTGATGGCTGGTCCCGATAATCCGCCGCTATTGTTCGCAAGTATTGGTCTGCCTGTTTTCCCATCCAACCGCATACCAAGTAATGTATTGATCATTGTTAGTCCGTCTGCACCGGCAGCCTCTACAGCTTGGGCCATTCCAACAATATCAGCAACATTGGGAGATAGTTTTACGTAGACAGGTACTGAGGATACTGCTTTTACTTGCTTCGTCAACTCCATAGCTACTTCTGGAATTGTTCCGAAGGCAATACCGCCTTTTTTTACATTTGGGCAAGAAATATTTAACTCTAATGCTTTTACATTTGGCGCTTTCGAGATTTGTTTTGCCACTTCTACATAGTCTTCTGTTTCCGAGCCGGCAACATTTGCAATGATCGGTACATCAAATTGCTCCAGCCAAGGAAGTTCATCGGCAAGTACTCCTTTTAACCCGGGATTTTGTAATCCAATTGCATTCAGCATTCCAGCTGCGGTTTCAGCTACACGTGGAGTGGGATTTCCAAATCTAGGCTCTAACGTTGTCGCTTTAATCATCATTGCGCCAAGTATATTTAAATCATACAACTTGCTGAACTCTTTACCGAAGCCAAAGCAGCCAGATGCTGGCATAATTGGATTTTTAAGTGACAGGCCAGGTAACTCTATTTGTAAACGATTCATTGCAATACCACCTTTCCAATTGGGAAAACTGGACCGTCGCTACATACTTTTACATAATTTGTGCCGGATGGGTCATCATTGACATGACAAACACATGCAAAGCAAGCACCGATTCCGCAACCCATTCGCTGTTCAAGCGACAGGAAAGCCTTTCTGCCGGTAAAGCGATCTTCCAACGCCTTCAGCATTGGGATTGGACCACAAGCATATAACGTATTAAACTGAATTGTATATTCGTCAATGACATTTGTGACAAATCCCGCGGTCCCTTGCGAACCATCAACAGTTGTAATAAATGTCGGTCCGAGTTCAGAGAAATCCTGTTCATAAAACACTTTTTCTTTTGTTTCAAATCCGAGTATGTGAATCGTTTTTACTCCTTTTTTATTCAACTGTTTTGCCAGTTCATAGAGCGGGGGGACTCCGATTCCCCCGCCGACAAGCAAAGCCGTTTCGTTTTCCTTAACTTCAGTAATTGGAAATCCATTTCCTAGAGGACCAAGGACATCAATTTGTTCTCCGGCCATATTCGCGGAAAGCAACTTCGTACCTTTTCCTTCCGCCCGATAAATAAGCGTAAAGCGATTCTTTTCCTTAACTATCGATGCTATGCTGATTGGTCTGCGCAAAAGAGGATCAAGTCCCGGGTTGGTCCTTACATGGACGAATTGACCAGGTTCGTTCATTTCGTTTACCATTAAGCCCTCCAAGATCAACTCATATATATCTTTTGCGAGCATCCTCTGTGAGACGATGCGCATTTTTTCTTGTTGAATCATGACCGAATCGCCTCTTCCATTTGCATTTTTCCGCCAATCATCGCTTCTGCGGAAAAGACCATCGATTCCAACACTCCAAGAATCGCTTCTGCTGTATCGAGCGATGTCAGGCAGGCTACCCCATTTTCTACGGATTCTCTTCTAATTCTAAAACCATCACGCTCAGGTTGTTTTCCTTTTGTTAGCGTATTGATGACAATTTGTGCTTTACCTTGTCTAATTACATCGATCAAAGTCGGTCCAATTGATCCTATCTTATCAACGACCTCCACTTTGATTCCTGCTTTTGAGATCGTATCTGCAGTACCACTCGTAGCAATAATTCGGTAACCAATAGCAGAAAATCTTTTTGCAAGCTGCAAAGCTTCTTCTTTATCTTTATCAGCAACTGTAATTAACACTGTTCCATATGTTTTTATTTCCATTCCAGATGCTACAAGCCCTTTGTATAGTGCCTTTTCCATCGTTTTGTCTTTCCCCATGACTTCACCAGTTGACTTCATTTCCGGACCGAGTGTAATATCAACTCTTCTTAACTTTGCAAAAGAAAAGACAGGAACTTTTACATAAACACCAGATTGCTCCGGAGCTATACCCGTTTCATATCCTAAGGATGGAAGGGACTCACCTAAAATGACTTTTGTCGCAACGTTTGCCATTGGTATTCTAGTAATCTTACTTAAAAACGGTACCGTTCGGCTCGAGCGCGGGTTCACTTCTATCACATATAATTCATTCTTGGAGATAACATATTGGATGTTTAATAGACCGACAATTTCGAGACCTCTTGCAAGTCTTACTGTATAGTCAATAATTTTTTCTTTCATTTCTGTACTAATATTTTGAGTCGGATAGACAGCAATCGAGTCGCCAGAATGGACACCTGCCCGTTCTATATGTTCCATAATTCCCGGTATTAATACATTTTCCCCATCCGATATTGCATCTACTTCAATTTCTTTTCCGACTAAATATCTATCAACTAAGACAGGATGTTCGGGATTGATTTTCACTGCATTTTCCATATAATGAAGTAATTCTCGTTCTTCATAAACGATTTCCATCGCTCTTCCACCTAAAACATATGACGGACGAACAAGGACAGGATATCCAATCTCGTTTGCTATTTTAACGGCTTCTTCAACTGAGAAAGCTGTTTTTCCCTTCGGCTGCGGAATTCCTAAGGTTGATAATGCTTGCTCAAACTTATCCCTATTTTCAGCACGATCTAAACTTTTAAGGGATGTACCAAGTATTTTCACTCCTCGTTCTTCAAGGCTTGCAGCAAGATTAATAGCGGTTTGCCCGCCGAATTGTACAACGACTCCCTCGGGTTGCTCCAAATCAATGATATGCATGACATCTTCAATAGTTAGCGGTTCGAAGTACAACTTATCTGAGATACTAAAGTCGGTGGATACTGTTTCTGGATTATTGTTAATTATAATAGCTTCATAGCCTGCTTCCTGGATGGCCCATACACTATGGACGGTGGCATAGTCGAATTCGATTCCCTGCCCAATGCGGATTGGTCCGGAACCTAATACAATTACGCTTTTTTTGTCTGTTTTTTCCGATTCATTTTCTGCTTCATACGTACCATAGAAATACGGTGTATCAGATTCGAATTCACCTGCGCAAGTATCTACTTTTTTGTATACGGGGATAATCCCATTCTCTTTACGCCACTCATAGACAAATTTTTCATCTGTTACCCACAGCTTAGCAATCGTGATGTCAGCAAATCCTATCTGTTTAGCGATTCTTCCTAATTCAACATCAAATGGTCTCTTTACTAGCTCCCTTTCAAGCTTAATGATTTTTTTCATTTTATATAGGAAGAAAAGATCGATCTTACTCCAATCATGCAGCACTTCAAGTGAAATACCCCGTCTTAGTGCTTCACCTAAGTAAAACAGTCTTTCGTCCGTTGCTTTTTCTATTTGCTTTTGTAAAAATTCATGATCCATATTTTGACCATCTGGATGTTCTAAATGGTATACATTACTTTCAAGGGATCGGACTGCTTTTAATAATGATTCTTCAAATGTTCTCCCAATTGCCATCACTTCGCCTGTTGCTTTCATTTGGGTACCGAGCAATCTATTTGCTGATTCAAATTTATCAAACGGCCATCTTGGAATTTTTGTTACGATATAATCGATAACAGGCTCAAAGCAAGCATACGTCTTTTCTGTCACAGGATTCATGATTTCGTCAAGGGTGTAACCTACTGCAATCTTTGCCGCTAACTTTGCAATTGGAAATCCTGTAGCCTTTGAAGCTAATGCAGATGATCTACTTACTCGTGGGTTAACTTCGATAATATAATATTGAAAACTGTGGGGATCCAGTGCAAGCTGCACATTGCAGCCACCTTCAATGCCAAGTGCCCTAATAAGTTTTAGTGACACATTACGGAGCATTTGTACTTCCCTGTCACTCAGTGTTTGGCAAGGTGCAACAACGATTGAATCACCAGTATGAATACCGACTGCATCAACATTCTCCATATGACAAATAACAATCGCGTTATCATTAGCGTCACGCATAACCTCATATTCTATTTCTTTAAAGCCTGCAATACTTTTTTCAAGCAGACATTGGCGAACTGGACTATTTTTCAAACCGCTTGTAACAATTTCGGTTAATTCCTCGATATTTTCACAAATGCCGCCACCGGTTCCTCCAAGTGTATAGGCCGGTCTAACAATTACCGGAAATCCGACCTTATCTGTAAATGCAACGGCCTCCTCAAGTGAATGAACAATTTCACTTTCTGGTACTGGTTCATTTAATTGTTTCATTAATTCTCTGAACTGATCGCGGTCCTCCGCTTGCTCGATTGCTGAGAGCTTTGTACCAAGGATTTCAACCTCACACTCTTCTAGCACCCCTGCTTTAGCCAGCTCAATCGCCATATTTAATCCTGTTTGCCCTCCTAAGGTAGGAAGAATGGCATCAGGTCTTTCTTTTCGAATAATTCGCGAGACAAATTCAAGCGTGAGTGGCTCTATATAAACTGCATCGGCAATTTCTGTATCTGTCATGATTGTCGCTGGGTTGGAGTTGATTAATATGACTCGATACCCCTCTTCTTTTAAAGCAAGGCAAGCCTGTGTTCCTGCGTAATCAAATTCTGCTGCTTGTCCGATGACTATTGGGCCTGAGCCAATGACTAAAATACTTTCAATATTAATACGTTTCGGCATGTTGCTCCACCTTTCCATCTTGTTCATTCATTATGTCAATAAAGCGGTCAAATGCTTGTTTACCATCTTCTGATCCTGGTGAAGCTTCTGGCTCATACTGAAGTGAAAAAGCCGGGAATATTTGATGTACAAGCCCTTCAATAGAGCCGCCGTTCAATGCGCGGTGCGTTACCGAAAGAGTTGCAGAATCTACTGATCCCTCAGTAACTTCATAGCCATGATTTTGTGCAGTGAAAATAATTTTTCCGGTTGTGAGATCTTTTACCGGGTAACTTGAGCCACGATGTCCAAACAGCATTTTTTCTATCCGGCAACCATTTGCGAGAGCAAACAATTGATGCCCAAGCCCAATTCCAAATAATGCAACCTCTCGTTGGATTACTTTGATCATTTCACACACTTCCAGGACATGTTCTGGGTTGCCTGGACCATTTGACAACAAAACACCGTCCGGGCTTAAAGTAAGTATTTCTTCTGCTTGTGTATGATACGGAACGACCGTTACATCGCAGCCTCGGTTCGTCAGTTCACGTAAAATCCCATGTTTTAGTCCTAAATCGACCACAACTACATTTTTTCCCCGTCCAGGACTTGGATAAGGCTTTGCCGTAGAAACTTGTTTCACCGCGTCAACAGAAGGGATCATAGCTCTCAAGCGTGCAAGTACATCTCCTGTGTTTTCATCAGCGCTGCAAATAGCTCCTTTCAATATCCCTTTATTTCTAATTAGCCTCGTGAGCATTCGCGTATCAATGCCGGAAATGCCAGGGATATTCTTCAGCTTTAAAAATTCACTTAATGACATGCTGCTCCGCCAATTTGATGGAAAGTCGCACACTTCCTTTGCAATTATCCCTTTAATAACAGGCTGGATACTTTCAAAATCATCGCGGTTAATTCCGTAATTTCCGATCAACGGATAACTAAAAGTGAGAATTTGCCCATAGTTGGATGGATCTGAGATTGCCTCCTGATAACCGGTCATGCTCGTGTTAAAAACAACTTCGCCACTTGTTTCCCTTTCACTGCCAAACGCGGTTCCGATTAAAGTGGTTCCATCTTCCAATATTAGTTTACGCTTCATTGATATTCATTCCCTTCAGCCCATTTCAATTCTCCATCAACAAATGTCGCAGCTGGCCAACCTTTGCAATTCCATCCGGCAAATGGTGTGTTCTTCCCTTTGGAAGCAAATGTAGCCGGATCAATTTCTTTTTCTTTGTTCAAATCAAGCAATGTAATATCGGCGGGCATGCCTATTTCCAAAGTGCCGCTTTCCAGCGCAAATGTTTGGGCAGGTTTACACGTAAGCCAGTCTATCAGCTGTTTCAATGAACATTTTCCTTTTTCTACAAAATATGTGTAAAGAAGCGGGAATGCTGTTTCAAGACCGACAATTCCAAATGGTGCAAGCTTCATTCCTTGAGATTTTTCTTCTTCCGTATGTGGAGCGTGGTCGGTGGCAATGAAATCGATTGTACCATCGAGCAGCCCTTCAATTAGTGCGTTACGGTCGTCACTTCCTCGAAGTGGAGGATTCATTTTAAAATTCGTATTTAAACCCGGGATATCGTCTTCGCATAGTAGTAAATGATGTGGTGATACTTCAGCCGTAACTCGTATTCCTGCTCTCTTTGCATCCCTTACGACCCTTACTGACTCTTTTGTACTAATATGGCAAACATGATAATGGCAACCTGCTGCTTCAGCAAGCAGCACGTCTCTAGCAATATGTACAGACTCGCAAATTGATGGAATACCAGGGATCTCTGATTGGTTCGACAATTTCCCTTCATGTATGGCACCACCATAAATTAATGAATTATCCTCGCAATGGGCGACAATTGCCATATCAAGTTCAGCTGCTTTTGTCATTGCTTCATACATTGTGGCGGCTGTTTGAACTCCTACTCCATCATCAGTAAATGCAAATGCTCCTGCTTCTTTTAGGGCTGAAAAATCAACGAGCTCTTTACCTAGCTGACGTGTTGTGATTGATGCATATGGGAGTACTTTTACTGCCCCCCTTTCTTTCAGCTCATTCACCAGCCAGTTCATCTGATCAGCGGTATCTGGTACTGGACGGGTATTTGGCATGGCTGCAACCGTCGTAAAACCGCCTTTTGCTGCAGCAAGTGTACCTGTTTCAATCGTTTCTTTCTTTTCCCCCCCTGGTTCTCGCAAGTGGATATGAAGATCAATGAACCCAGGTGTAATCGTAAGACCATTCGCATCAAACTTTCGTTCACCGTTATTAATAAGGTTTTCTCCGATTTCCGCGATCTTTCCATCTCGGACTCTAACATCTATTATTCCAGCTTCTTCTCTTAAGTTTTTTGCATTTTTTATTAGCAAATTCATGATCATATCCTCCTTATTGGTCGAGTAATTTTTTCAATACTGCCATTCTAATAAAAACACCGTTTGCCATTTGTTTAAAAATTCTTGATCTTTCACATTCTACAAGACTATCAGCTATTTCTACATTTCTATTTACAGGTGCTGGATGCATGATAATACTTCTTTCTTTCATCCTTTTTTCTCGTTCAACTGTCAAACCATATTGCCTATGATATTGATTGGTAGTGATCGTTGTCATATTAAGATGTCGTTCATGCTGAATTCGTAACAGCATGACGACATCCGCTTTATTTACAATGTCATCCATCTCATAATAGTTTTCAGATTGTTCGGCATCACCTGCATACCATTCTTGAGGACCTGAGAAAATGACCTCCGCTCCAAACGCAGTTAAGGCCTCTTTATTTGATTTTGCCACTCTGCTATGGCATAAATCCCCAACTATTGCTACTTTTAAGCCGGCGAACGTCCCAAATTCCTGTTTGATTGTGTATAAGTCCAAAAGTGACTGTGTTGGATGTTGTCCACACCCGTCCCCGCCATTAATAATCCGTATATTTACTTGATTAAGTAATTCCTTGTAATAAGCTTCTTCTTCATGACGGATAACCGCAATGTCTACTCCAATTGCTTCCAGTGTTTTAACTGTGTCGTATAAAGTTTCACCTTTTAATAAACTTGATGTACTCGTTTCAAAGGGAATTACATCTAATCCAAGTTTGCGCTCAGCCATTTCGAAACTTACCTTCGTCCTTGTACTCGGTTCGAAGAATAAATTAGCTGCATATGTTTTTTTACCTGGAGACCATTGCTCATCATTTGCGAATGATTCGGCCAACTCTAAAATTTCCATCATTTCAGCAGTTGATAAATCATTCATTGATACAAGATGCTTCATACTTATAGCAGCCTCCCTCAGTTTCAGTGTAATAAAAAACCCTCTTTGTCCATATTTTGACAAAGAGGGTATACTTGTACAGAAGCTTAAAAAGCTTCTATTAGCAGCCTCCCTTTGCCAGCCTCACGGGACTGTTTTTAAAAGGGATTTATTCTGTTTTATAAATACTTACTTGATCATTGTTATCAACTTCGAAAAGTTCAACTACAATCCGTTCCTGACTGGATGTCGGAATATTTTTACCGATAAAGTCTGCACGTATCGGTAATTCGCGATGACCTCTATCAACTAGTACAGCCAGCTGAATGAGCGATGGCCGTCCGATATCAACGAGTGCATCCATCGCCGCTCTTACCGTTCTTCCTGTAAATAGCACATCATCCACGAGTATTACATTTTTATTATTAATATTTACCGGCATATGCGAACCCTTAACTTCGGGCTCAGCATTTTTGGTCTTAATAGAGAGATCGTCGCGATACAAAGTAATATCTAGCTCACCCACTGAAACTGATTGCCCCTCTATTTTTTCTATTCGTTTCGCCAAGCGCTCCGCTAGGTAAATTCCTCTCGTTTTTATACCTACAAGCACACAATCGTCAATACCTTTATTACGTTCAATAATTTCATGTGCAATTCGTGTTAAAGCTCTTTGAATAGCTTTTTCATCAAGTACAGTATTTTTCTGCAACATTCATTTCACCTCATTCAAAAATAAAAACCCTCTCACCAGAAAGGCAAGAGGGTATACGTATCCTACATATAGATAACGATTCGAAAATAAATCATCGTTTCTATTCCGTATCCTTCTCAGCCTCACAGGACTAAATTAAAGGTGCTTATTCAACTACTATCAATATAGTGCCCAATGAACGGTTTGTCAATCTTTATTTCGTAAGGATTTTAATAACTCATCGAAATACGCAGGGAGCGGGGATGAGAATTCCATATATTCATTAAGCCTAGGATGATTAAATCCAAGAATACCAGCATGTAATACTTGTCCATTTGTATTTAATGTTTTACGTGGACCATATTTTGGATCACCTGCAAGTGGATAGCCAATATATTTCATGTGAACACGAATTTGATGTGTCCTGCCTGTTTCTAATATACATTCAACAAATGTGAACTCATCGAATCTCTCCAAGACGTTAAAATGGGTGACAGCCTGTTTCCCGCCTTCAATAACTGTCATGCTTTGACGTTCATCTTTATCTCTACCTATTGGAGCTTCGATTGTTCCATGATCATGTGGTATAACCCCATGGACAAGTGCAAAGTATTTTCGTGTAACTGTTTTTGCAACAAGCTGTTCAACTAGGCGTTCATGAGCCTTATCATTTTTTGCAACCATTAATAAGCCTGATGTGTCTTTATCGATTCTATGAACGATGCCCGGACGCAATATTCCATTGATACCTGACAAGTCTTTACAGTGTGCCATCAGCCCATTAACAAGTGTTCCCGATTGATGTCCAGGTGCTGGATGTACAACCATTCCTTTTGGTTTATTAACGACGATGACGTCTCCATCTTCATAATATACATCTAAATCCATTTGCTCTGCTTCCACATTAAGCAATTCCGGCTCCGGAATAATGATTGAAATCACATCTTGGATATTACATTTATAATTCGCTTTTCCGGACTGACCATTAACCAATACATGGCCGTCTTTGATCCATTGCTGAACTTGTGAGCGTGACCACTCACCATTTAATCCGGTAATTAACTTGTCAAGCCGTTCACCTTTTTCATTTTCAAGAACTTGATGCTCAATTTTGCTCATTTAATTTCTCCTTTTCCTCACGACTTTCTTTCATCATCTGGATAAACATGAGCGCTACTCCTATTGTTAATGCGGAATCCGCTATATTAAAAATCGGGAAATCATAAGTGAAAATATATGTATCAAGAAAATCAACCACTTCTTTTCTAACCAGTCTATCTATAAAGTTACCAATGGCGCCTCCCAATATGAAGCTTAAGCTGATTTGGAAAAGTGGTTTTCCTTTTGCATGCTTTTCCATATAATAAACTATTCCAGCTGCGACGATGATTGTAATAATATAAAATAGCCACATTTGCCCTTCTAATATTCCCCAGGCAGCGCCTTTATTCCGGTGGGAAGTAATATAGAAAATATCATCGATAACCTTAATACTTTCTCCTAGTTCCATATTTCGAACTATAAGCCACTTAGTAAACTGATCCAATCCAATTACAAAAAGAGCAATAATGTAATACCTCATAGCGAATCCCCCGAATCTTAATAAAGTGTCCATTGTGAATTTTAACATATATTAAGGTGAAAAACCTCCCGTTAAACGGAAGGCTTTCATTAAATCAAGAATATTCCCTTACTACTTCTGCACACCGTAGACAAAGTGTCGGATGTTCGCTATCCTTCCCTACTTCAGGAGTGACAACCCAGCATCTCTCGCATGTTTCACCTTCAGCTTTTTCTACGACAATTGCAGCATGATCAAGCTTTAGTGCATGCGCTGGAGCAGTCTCAATTGAACCGGCAACTTCAAAGCCTGAAACAATAAATAATTGCTTCATACTTTCTGACAAGCTATCAAGTAATGCCCTTGTATCATCATTGACATACAATGTTACTTTAGCTGTCAATGATTTACCGATGACTTTTTCATTCCGTGCTTCTTCCAATGCTTTTAACACGTCATCACGAAGTTGTAAAAATGCACTCCATTTTTCCTCAAGTTGTTCAGCATTTTCAAATGTTTGATATGCTGGCATGTCAGTTAGCTGGATGCTTTCTTCCTCAACACCCGGTGTAAACGACCATACTTCATCGGCCGTATGCGGAAGAATAGGCGCAAGTAATTTGGCCAGTGTAATGACACTTTCATACATTACAGTTTGCATTGCTCTACGCTCATAATGGTTTTTAGACTCGATATATAGCACATCTTTCGCAAAATCCATATAGAATGAGCTTAACTCCAATGTACAGAAATTGTTAACAGCGTGATAAATATTTGCAAACTCAAAGTTTTCATATGAACTTTTCACTTCTTTAATCAATCTGTTCAATCTTACAAGCATGAACTGGTCAACTTCTCTTAGCTTTTCATATTGAATCGCATCTTGTTCAGGAGTAAAATCGGCCAAGTTGCCAAGCAGGAAGCGAAAAGTATTTCGGATTTTCCGATAAACTTCACTTACTTGCTTCAAGATTGCATCCGATACACGGACATCTGCCTGATAGTCAACAGATGCCACCCATAGCCGGATAATTTCAGCTCCTAGCTGATTTGTAACCTTACTTGGAACAATGACGTTTCCAAGTGATTTACTCATCTTTCTACCTTCGCCATCTAGGACAAACCCGTGGCTTAAAACACCTTTATATGGTGCTTTACCTGTAACGGCAACAGCCGTAGTTAATGAAGAGTTAAACCAACCGCGATATTGATCAGATCCTTCCAAATACAAATCAGCAGGTCGTTGTAAATCTTCACGCTCTAAAAGCACACCTTGATGCGAAGATCCAGAGTCAAACCAAACATCCATAATATCAGTTTCTTTAGTAAAGACACCGTTCGGACTGCCTGGATGTTCGAAGCCTTCAGGTAGTAGCTCAGAAGCTTCTTTCTCGAACCAAATATTTGACCCATGCTCTCGGAAAAGGCTTGATACATGTGCAATTGTCTCATCTGTAATAATTGGCTCGCCATCTTCTGCATAAAATACAGGAATTGGCACTCCCCACACACGCTGCCTTGAAATGCACCAGTCACCGCGGTCTCTCACCATATTGAAAAGCCTTGTTTCTCCCCAATTTGGAACCCATTTTACTTCCTTGACCGCTTCTAAAAGCTCAGAACGAAAATCTTTGATTGAAGCAAACCATTGGGAAGTTGCCCGGAAAATTACGGGTTTCTTTGTTCGCCAATCATGTGGATACGAGTGGGTAATAAATTCAAGTTTCAGTAATGCACCTGTCTCTTCCAATTTCTCAGTAATTGGCTTGTTCGCAGCATCATAAAACAATCCTTCAAATCCTGGTGCTTCCGCTGTCATATGTCCCCGATCATCAACAGGACAAAGAACATCTAAATCATATTTCTGGCCAACGTGGAAATCGTCTTCCCCATGTCCGGGCGCCGTATGGACACAGCCAGTACCGGAGTCAACCGTGACGTGTTCCCCTAAAACAACAAGGGAATTACGCTCATAAAACGGATGCTTCGCAACAATTTTTTCTAACTCCGCACCCTTAATTGTTTGTACTGTCTCTACCTCTTCCCAGCCCAGAACTGTTTTAACTTCTTCAAGTAATGATTCTGCTACTACATATTTTTTTCCTTGAGCTGTAACAACAGAATAATTCAAATCAGGGTGGACAGCAATGGCAAGGTTTGCTGGAATAGTCCATGGAGTTGTCGTCCAAATAATAAACTTTGTACCAGCATCTAAAACTCCTTTACCATCAACTGTGTCAAATGCAACATAAATAGATGGAGAACGTTTATCTTTATATTCAATTTCAGCCTCCGCAAGTGCAGATTCACTAGAAGGCGACCAATAAACTGGCTTTTTCCCTTTATAAATATAGCCTTTTTTCGCCATCTCACCGAAAACTTGAATTTGCTGCGCTTCGTACTCCGGCTTCAATGTAATATAAGGATTTTCCCAATCGCCTCTTACACCAAGTCGTTTAAATTCTGTCCGTTGATTATCAATTTGCTCATATGCATATTTAGCGCATAGTTCTCTAAACTCAGCTACGGTCATTTCTTTACGTTTAACACCTTTATTAGCAAGCGCTTGTTCAATCGGAAGTCCGTGTGTATCCCATCCAGGAACGTACGGTGCACAATAGCCACTCATTGATTTATAACGAACAATAAAATCCTTTAATGTTTTATTCAGTGCATGGCCCATATGAAGATCACCATTTGCATATGGAGGACCATCATGCAAAATAAAAAGCGGCTTTCCTTTTGTATGTTCTTGTACTTTTCGATAAATATCCTGTTCTTCCCAGCGAGCTTGAATTTCCGGTTCTTTTTTCGGTAAATTCCCTCGCATTGGAAATTCTGTTTTTGGCATTAATAATGTATCTTTGTAATCCATAACGTCTTCCTCCTTTTTGATTAAAAAAAATAACCTTCTCATCCCCAAAAAAGGGACGAGAAGGTTATATTCCCGCGGTACCACCCACATAGGCAACTCCAAAAATGGCTCATTGCCCGCTCAGTTCCGTATCGTGGATAGGCCGCTATCATCTACTTACAACTAGCTTTCGAGTCAAGAACTCAAGGGTGATCTTCCATTTCTCACCTATTCCAGGCTTTCACCTTTCCTGGATCGCTGAATATTTAATAGGCATATGAGAAGTGTACTGTCCCCGTCATCATTTAATTATTTAAAATATATTCCATTATATGTGAGTGCTTATTACTTCGTCAAGACTACTCTTCAACTTCATGGAGAGCTTTTAGCTCTGTTGTATCCACTTCATAGTCCATTAAGTGGTCCCAATCATCATTACTAATCAGATCTAATTGCGCCTCAATCAACATTTTAAACCTTGTTCTAAACACTTTGGATTGCTTCTTCAAATCTTCAATTTCCATCGCAATTTTTCTTGCCTTAGATAATGACTCATTAACAATTCTGTCAGCATTTTTTTCTGCTTCCCTAATAATGAGCTTCGCTTCCTTTTGGGCATTTCCTCTTACTTCTTCAGCTGCCTCTTGTGCTACAACAATAGATTTGTGCAGTGTATCCTCAATTGTACTGAAATGTCCTAGACGCTCATTCTGCGAAGTCAATTTGTCTTCCAGTTCTTTTTTCTCACGGATTAATAACTCAAAGTCTTTAATTACCTGATCAAGGAACTCATTAACTTCATCTTCATCATAACCACGGAATCCTCTGCTGAATTCTTTATTATGTATATCAACTGGCGTTAACGGCATCATGCCACCTCCACTGCTCATCTTTCTATTAACCATATTATACAGAATTTCGACTGGTAATGGCGCGATTCTGTAAATTTTTTAAAATTTTATTTCAAAATACCTAATTTAATTCGTAATTTGTCTTTTTTAGTCTTACCTTGAATTTCTAATAAATTGCATCTACCTAGCCCCCTTGCGGAAAGTACATCACCTTCAGCACAGTCAAAGGAGGGGCGCTCCACTATTTCCCAATTTACTTTTACATGGCCTTGTTGGACGAGATTCTGTGCTTTTTGCCTTGAAATATTATAGGCAGCAGCTAAAATAACATCAAGACGTAAAGAACTAGCCGTTGTCTCAATTTCTCTTAATTTTTCATCTGAGAATACAGCCTCAGTTATCTTTTGTTTATTAATAGAAACCTTTGCCTTTCCAATTTGATTCAATTCAAGAGTGACAAAATCTGCAACTTCTTTTGCCATAAAAAATTGAATTCTGTCACCGCTAATAATAATATCACCAAATTTTTCCCTTTTTAATCCTAAGGACATGATTGATCCAAGGACCATTCGATGGTCAAGTTGAATAAATTTTTTCGGATAATGAATTTCATAAAGTCCTAGTCGAAAATCATCGGTTTCGGGTTGAAAGTATTCAGGGAAAATTAGAGCCCTTTTCCGTTCGCAACGATCTGTCCCCCCAAAAAACTTACAACTTATGTTCCCTTGATCGCCAATAATCGAACTAAGTATAAATTGCTGACGTGGATCTAAAAAGTCGGTTAACTTATCCGCGTATGCATCTTCTACGTATTGCCGCCAGCCTGTCACTTGATCGATAAATTCTTTTTCTTCCGGCCGAAAATGCTGATAGATGACAGACATTTAATTCAACTCCATAAAAACCAATAATACTTTTACCCAATCCAATGTGATATTTGATACAAACCATTCGTTGCCAGCCTCAAAACGAAAAAGGCGACTATTGGTGAAATGTCAATCATTCCAAGCGGCGGAACAATTCTTCGAAATGGTTCAAGATATGGTTCGCAAATTCGTGCTAAAAATTGGCCAATGGCGGATTCCCTTGCATTCGGAAACCAACCCATTAAAATGTAAATAATGAGCGCCCATGTGTAATAAGTAATAAATGTTGCAATGATGCTTACAATCATATTCATCCTGCTTATGTCCACCTCGTATCATGATAATCGTTTTCTTCCATCAATTCCGATATATTACCGGATACTTCCACGTTATCCGGCGTGCATAAAAATATATCTCTCCCGACACGTTGGATGTCCCCACCAATTGAATAAACCGCTCCACTTAAAAAATCAACAATCCTAACAGCCTGGTCATGCTGAATTCTTTGTAAATTTACTAATACAGCGCGGCGATTGACTAAATGGTCAGCAACCTCTTGTGCTTCCGCATACACCCTAGGTTCAATCAAAATCACTTTCGAAGATTTTTGCACACTTTGTAGGCTGACTACATTTTGTTTGCGGTTTACTGCTGGAGCCATTTCCTGATCCGCTGATGATTCCTTTACCATCTTTTCTTCCTCTTCATACTCATCATACTCATCTTCGAGTAGAAAAAAATTTTTAAACTTCGATTTAATACCCATAATGTTACCTCCTTTAATTATTCTCCAACAAGGGCAGTTCCAATACGAACGAATGTAGCCCCTTCCTCTATGGCAATCATATAATCATTTGACATGCCCATTGATAATTCTTTACATGGAGCATGGTGCAAGCTTAAGTTTTCGACTTCTGTTTGTAGGTCTTTTAAACGTCTAAAACAGTTACGCAGTATATTTTCTTCATTTGTATTCGGAGCCATTGTCATTAAGCCCACTACGAGAATGTGCGGATATTCCTTAAGCTCATTGATAAATTTTATCGCTTCATCTGGTTTAAGACCCTGCTTAGATTCCTCACCAGAAGTATTTATTTGAACAAAACATTTTATTTGCCTATTTGCTCGCTTATTAATCTCTTTTGCTAAAGAATGCCTGTCCAACGAGTGGATATATGTAACCTTATCAATGATATTTTTCACTTTACGTGTTTGAAGATTGCCAATAAAATGCCATACTGGCCTGTCTCCCAATCTATCCCATTTGGCAGCCAGGCCCTCATCCCTATTCTCGCCAAAATGTATGATACCAGCATCTAGTGCTTCTAATGCTCGTTCTTCGGAAACATATTTTGTCACAGCAATTACGGTCACTTCTTCAGGACTTCTAGCTGACCTGTTGCATGCTGAGACAATATTACTTTTAACTAGAGAAAATTTTTGCTCCACCTTCATGAATCAAAACTCCTATTATAAGTTTGTCAAATTTACGGGAAAAGATATTTTCTCTAGTGTACCATAAAAGACTGTTGTCGGATAATGAAATATCATTCTTTCGGAACGCCGAGCTGCTGTTGGACATATTGGTGCGCATTATGCCTGACAAGAATAACGTCCGTGCCTATTTTCACAATTTGATTCCAAGGAATAATGATTTCTTCTTCTTTGCCAAAAAAGCCAAGTAGCTTTCCTGAATATCCAATAATAATTGTCTCAATTTTGCCTGTTTCAAGATTGATTTCAATATCTCCAATGTTTCCTAACTTTTTACCATCAGAAATATTAACTACATCTTTAATTTGAAATTCCGAAATTCTAACCATTGTTTATTCCTCACCTTCTTTGCATACTATTCTTACTAACTATATGTATGCAAGGTAGGCCTCTTTTACAATGATAAGAAGTTTAAAATTTAAGAGCTCGATTCCTTGCAAGTAACTATTGCAAGGAATCAAGCTCTTATTGAATATTTTTATTCATTTGTTTAATAGCAGCTTTTTCAAGTCTTGAAACTTGAGCTTGAGAAATTCCGATTTCTTCAGCAACTTCCATTTGTGTTTTTCCTTGAAAGAATCGTTTGCGAATAATCATTTTTTCTCTGTCATTTAATCTCTGCAATCCATCTTGCAGTGCGATTTCTTCGATCCATTGCGTGTCACGGGTTTTCTCATCACTCAATTGATCCATAACAAAGATTGGGTCTCCACCATCATTATATATAGGTTCAAACAAAGATACAGGATCTTGAATTGCATCAAGAGCAAATACTACTTCTTCATGGGGAATGTCTAGTTCCTTTGCGATTTCCTCTGCAGTAGGTTCACGTGAAGTTTTCGCCATCAAACGTTCACGGACATGCAATGCTTTATAAGCTATATCCCGCAGTGATCTTGAAACACGGATTGGGTTATTATCTCTTAAGTAGCGTCTAATTTCGCCAATGATCATAGGTACCGCATATGTTGAAAAACGAACATTTTGGCTTAAGTCAAAATTATCGATGGATTTCATTAATCCAATACATCCTACCTGGAATAAGTCATCGACATATTCTCCCCTATTGTTAAAACGCTGTATAACACTCAAAACAAGTCTTAAATTTCCATTTACTAATTTTTCTCTTGCCATTAGATCCCCTTGATGCATTTGCCTTAAAAGTTCCCGCATTTCTTCATTTTTTAGGACAGGGAGCTTAGAAGTATCGACACCGCATATTTCCACTTTATTTCGCTTCAAGTTTTTCCCTCCTTGCAGGAGCTGCTGTACAAAATTAAGTATCTCCGCAGAGGGAAAATCTATGCATTTCGTTTTTCTTTATATGGCTTTCAATTATGAGATATTATATGGAACATCAGGCTTTTAGCACTATTTTTGTTTATTAAATATTTTTTCAAACCATTTTATTAAATTCTTTTCTCAATCTTTTGATAATGCGTTTTTCCAGTCGAGAAATATAAGATTGGGAAATTCCAAGCATATCAGCTACATCCTTTTGGGTTTTTTCTTCACCGCCAGTAAGGCCAAATCTAAGCTCCATTATCTGCTTCTCGCGATCGGATAATTTTCGCAGTGCAGTAGACAATAGTTTCTTGTCGACGTTTGCTTCAAGATTTTTTGTAATAATATCATCATCTGTTCCAAGGACATCAGAAAGCAATAACTCATTTCCATCCCAATCGATGTTTAATGGTTCATCAAAGGAGACTTCAGATCTTGTTTTATTATTCCTTCGTAAATACATAAGAATTTCATTTTCAATACATCGCGACGCATATGTAGCAAGCTTAATTTTTTTCTCCGGATTAAACGTATTCACTGCTTTTATTAATCCAATTGTTCCGATGCTAATTAAATCTTCAATATTGATGCCAGTATTTTCAAATTTTCTAGCAATGTATACAACAAGTCGTAAGTTTCTTTCGATTAAAATCGACCTGGCCGTTTTATCACCATTAGGCAGTTTATTTAAGAGAATTTCTTCTTCATCTTTAGAAAGGGGTGGAGGTAAAGCTTCGCTGCCACCAATATAAAAAATTTCATCCGATTTTAAACCAATTTTCATTAGGAACCGATACCAATAATAACGTATTTGCAGCCATATTTTCTTCATAACAATTTCCTCCCTCCAAAATAGTTATCCCTTTCCACGAAAGTTTCATTTTTAAGATGCCGATTGAGTAATGCTTCCGGATGCCATATGAGGGTGGATAATACAATGAAAGCTCCCATCACTTGATAAGATTTGATCTGTAAATACAACAAAAGCTTTTTTTTCATTTTCCTTCCCATTCCCGTCTCGTAAAGCGATAAAATCTGGTTTAAAAGCACAGAGAAGTTGATTATTACGCCCTAGAGTTTTAGCTGGTATGAGCCGCAAAGCACTGCTCCACTTTGACGGGAGCGCTGCAACTACTTCGTAAGTATCATTTTTATCCTCTGTCAATAATAAAACTTCTTTTGGGAGCAAGTCTTTTATCGTGTGTACAGAAACAATCATGACAGGTGTTTTGGAAATGGGATCATATAATTGATTACCACTATCAATGAGTCCTTTTAACTGGAAAACGGATCCGTTTATTTTAATGGTAACATCAGTAAGTACTTCATATTGGATATTAGAGATTGTAATGCCATCGATTCTTCGTTTAGAAAAATGCCAGGCAACGGGGAATGCACCTATTAAAAAAAGCCAACTGATAGGATCTCCATATCCACGGACACTTTCCAGTAATACTGTAGATCTTAGTTCCAAATCAAAGGTGAGAAAATAATGCGTGCCAAGTAATATCCCGCCCATTAGAAATGTCGCAAAATAAAAAGTAAATAAACCTGAAAAAAAGTATGAGAGCTTCTTAAATCCAAAGGCTGTTAAAACCATGCCAATTGAAATTATTGCTTTGGCCAGAGGTTGTGATGCAATTGTAGAGTAAGGAGTGACTGCAAGTATGATAAGAAGTGAACCTAAAAAACCTCCAAGAAACAATCTGATAGGATGGGTGGATCTTTTCAAATAGATAGACGTCGTCCATAATAAGAGGCTGTCCACAAGTAGGTTCAAGAGCCAGATAATATCCAAGTATACAACCAAGCAAACCTCCCCCTATTATCAAATTCGCCTTGGCGTATTTGCGCCCAGATTTTTACCTTAGCTTGCTCGATAAATTCCTCTAAAAAATCTAAAGGCTCGCCGGAGGCTCTAACTTTATTCAGCCTGGGGTTGAACCCCCATTGAATTGGATATCTGTTTCGTCATCTGACCACTTATCGAAATAGGAAGCTTTTGCTGAATAAAGTTAAAATTACGCAGCCTATGCCAATTCCTTATTATTTAGAAGTATAGTCCACAAGCTCTTTAGATTGTGTCAGTTTCTGTAATGGAAAATATAGAAGTTTTCACCATTTAATTCGAAGTTTGTCTAATCTAAGCGATATAAAAAAAAGCGCAAGCTAGACAACAAAAAGAAGCTGTCCCAGATGATGCGTTGGGACAGCTTCTAAATAAATGATTATCTTCTTCTATTCCTATTTCTAAGGAATGTAGGAATATCCAGTGTGTCATCAACAGATTGATTACTGCGTGTATGTTCCTCTTCTCTTTTTTGCTCCCGCTGAACATGATGAACCGGTTGACTATTTGGCTTAGCTTGGCCAAAATTCGGTCTTTGTTGTTGTGGCTGTTTAGGCTGCACCGATGCTAATTCGTTAAAGCCAGTTGCAATAACCGTTACAATAATTTCGTCTTTTAGATTTTCGTTAATGACAGATCCGAAAATCATATTTACTTCTTGATCAGAAGCGGATGCAACAATATCTGCCGCCTCTTGAACTTCATATAAACTCAAGTTTGTTCCGCCTGATATATTCATCAATACCCCTTGGGCTCCATCGATGGAAGTTTCAAGCAATGGGGAAGAAATAGCTTTTTTAGCTGCTTCAGCTGCGCGGTTTTCGCCAGTAGCAACACCAATACCCATTAAAGCGGACCCTTTGTTCGTCATGATTGTTTTCACGTCTGCAAAATCAAGGTTAATGAGTCCTGGAACAGCGATCAACTCAGATATCCCTTGAACACCTTGGCGTAGTACATTATCCGCTTCACGGAAAGCTTCCAGCATCGGTGTGCTCTTGTCTACAATTTCAAGTAGACGGTCATTAGGAATTACGATCAATGTATCGACCGCTTCCTTCATTGCATCGATGCCGACACCTGCTTGATTAGCACGCTTACGGCCTTCGAATGTAAACGGCCTTGTCACAATACCAACTGTCAATGCTCCCAAATCTTTTGCAATTTGAGCGATAACAGGAGCAGCACCTGTTCCTGTTCCTCCACCCATTCCAGCAGTAACGAACACCATATCAGCGCCTCTTAGTGCTTCTTCAATCTGTTCTTTACTTTCCTCAGCTGCCTTTTTCCCGACTTCAGGATTTGCTCCCGCTCCTAGTCCTCTTGTCAGTTTTGCACCAATTTGCATTTTGATTTCTGCTTTTGATAGATTCAGTGCTTGTGCATCTGTATTTACAGCAATAAATTCTACTCCTTGTACATCGTGCTCAATCATCCGGTTTACAGCGTTATTACCGCCTCCACCGACACCTATTACCTTAATCGTTGCTAATGAATCCAAATTTGTATCGAAATCCAACATGGCAAGTCCTCCTAATTTGTTTACTAACTGGGATGCCCTACTCGAAAAAGTATCCAAAAAACTTTTTTACTTTTGAGGAGATTTTCTCATCCGGATGTTTTTCATTATTTTGTTTTTGCGTAGAAGGCCTAGCAGGCCGTTTTTCTGTCAACTCATCAGTTATTTGAATTGGAGCAGCACTTACATTTATTCCTAGTAATCTCGCATCCTTGTTTGCATACCTAATTAGACCAACAGCATTTGTATATTGAGGTTCTCTTACTCCAATATAATCTGGTATTGCAACTCGGACCCTATTTTGTAAAATGACCTGGGCTAACTCCATTACTCCAGGCATATTCGCAACTCCACCAGTCAATACAAATCCGCCTGGTAAATCGGATACGCCCATCGTATTCATTTCTTGTTGGACTAGCTCAAAAACCTCTTCCATTCTTGCTTCAATGATATCAGCCAATTCAAGCTGATTAAATTGCTGGTGTTGGTCGCTTCCTATAATCGGAACACTGAACACCTCATCCTCAGAGGCATGGTCATAATATGCATGGCCATGTTTAATTTTAATTTTCTCCGCATCCTCTGTAGCAGTTCGTAGTCCGATCGATAAGTCTTTAGTAATATGCTCGCCGCCGATAGGAATAACAGCCGTTCCTTTTAGTTGTCCCTGCTTAAAAACTGCTAGAGTAGTAGAGCCGCCTCCTATATCAATCAAGGCAGTACCTAGGTTTTGTTCGTCTTTTGATAATGCTGCTGAAGCGGCTGCCAGCGGCTGTAAAACGATATACACAATTTCCAGTCCGGCCCGTTCAACACAGCGAAGTGTATTATGTAAAAGGGTTTTAGATCCTGTGACAATCGTACCTTCCATTTCGAGGCGAACTCCAATCATTCTGCGAGGATCATTAATTTCATCCTGTCCATCTACTACAAATTGGTGCCGGATGATATTGATGATTTCTCTTTCTGGGGGGATGGATATAACCTCAGCAGCATCAATTACTCTCGCTACATCGTCATCACTAATTTCCCTATTCTCACCTGATACTGCCACAACCCCATGGCATGGCTGCAATCCAACGTGGTTACTGCCAGCAATTCCAACGATGACGCGATTAATCTTCATTCCGATCATTCTTTCTGCTTGCTCAACTGCCTGTTTAATCGAATGAACTGTTTCGTCAATATCAACAATTGAACCTTTTCTGATACCTTCAGCTTTTGCCGTTCCAACTCCAATGATATTCAGTGAATTATTGGACATTTCCCCAATGATCACTTTGACTGAGGACGTACCGATGTCTAAGCTTACAAATACCTCACTGTTGTTCATTCACTGGCACCTCCTTTTACACTAAGCTTTCTCTCACATTTTTTTATCAATATCATTCGTAATCATCCTAGAGTATACTTAATTAGATTTATTCGTCATCTATTCATATTTTCCTGTTTAATAATACTATTTATTTAGAATTTTCTCTAGCAGTTCCCCATTTATTCAACAATATTCTTCGAATAACGGCTATATTTTGAAATAACCTAACTCCAAAAGCAAAAACTGCGGCTAAATACAAGTCTACACCAAGATGGACACCTAGAAAAGCTAAACTTGCTGCAAGCAATATATTAAAGAAAAAACCGGAAACAAATACACGATTATCATAAAGATTTTGTAAATATGCTCTTATACCGCCAAAGAAAGTATCTAAAGCTGCTAAAACAGCAATAGACAAATAATTAGCGTATTCCTCAGGCACTTTTATATCTGTTAATAACCCTAAAAACAGCCCAATTAGGAGACCGAGTATCGGAAGCCACATATCAGCTCTCTCCTTTATCTTCTACAGGCTCCATATTTTGAACGCGGATGGATTCAACATGTGCTGGAACCAAAATTGACTCATTTGGCTTGGATATTTCGACTACCAAATTATCAATGAAAAAGTCATCAATCGATGGGGAAATTTGCATTCTATTATACATTTTATTAGCTACTTCCATATTTTCTGTAATGATATGAATATTAAATGGAAACAAGTTAAGAGAATGGGTCCCAACCTTAGTTTCCCCATTTATATCCCTGATGACTGTGGTATTGATAATTCTCTCCCCATCAATCGATATGTATTTTGCACCATACATATTTAATTCGTTAATAAGTCGTTTTAAAGTAATTGGTGATACTGAGTGAATGGTTTTCCCAATTAAGAGCGCTTTGTCAATCGGGGCAATTGTTAAAGTGAGTCCAGGGCCCTTTACCTCAGTAAGTCCGGCTTCCTTTTTCAGTTCTGATAATGTCTGTTTAAGCGCCTCTTCTTGGCTTCCCTTTATCTCCGAAGCATAATCATTCATTCTTTTATCGTTCAAACGAATTTCCTCCAACAGCTTTGATTGGAGATCCATTTCCTTGGATAATGAGTCGCGAAGCTCCCATATATCCCTAGTATCTCTAATAACAGGCTCTTGAACAGTTTGGAATTGAACAGCAATCATAAATCCGATGATGAAAGCAATTAATGTAAAATATATTTTTGCCCGTTTTACCATTATGATGACTCTCCCAGTACCGGATCTAAAATAATTTGTTTTTTCTTCACAACTGTAAATATAATATTATCGTTAACTAGTTGATCCCGGACGCCACCAGTTAATGTAAGTGCGGATAAGAGTATATCTGTATCGCCAATGGCTGTTATTTTAAAAGGAGCAGGGAAGGGATTTCCGTCAACAGTAATAACGGGTCCATTACAAATAATATAAGAATCATGATTAAGTCTTTGCCCATTAATGGCGACAGCGGATGCTCCCGCAATAAATAGTTCATTCACTACCTTAAATACATGATGTTCATGAACGAGGTAATTATTAGCATCCTCACTTTGTTTATACTCCCCATCTTCCAGACTTACTTCAATGCCACTTCCTTGAACTTTAACTTTACCTAGAAACATCCGATATCTTTCCGCATCTTCGGCTAAGTTGAAATAAATCTTTTCTTCTTGAGATAATTCTTTTTCAAATTGGCGTACCTTCTCTTGCTTGTCATACAATTCTCTTTGTAAATCTCGATTTCTATCTTGTGTTAAAATCAATTCTTTTCTTAAATTATTTTCCATTAAATATTGCTTATCGGTAATATTAGTAGCCATCCTAGCCTCCTTGCCGGATTGACTATAGGAAAAGGCAAGAATAAAGCCAAACACTAAGAAGACAAAAGAAAAAATAACGTATTTACCTTTCATCCTCTTCTTCATCCTTTTTCTCTCCTTCGTTTTTATAAGCCCTAAAAAATGAACCTACCTCTAAATCAATAACTCCCTTCACATTAGGATCTAGTTGGCTAATTATAGAAGGATAATGGACCATTTTAGATGCTAAAGTCGGAATCGTTGCATTCACTTCAAAACCATCATTCATAAATAAATATATATGATACTTGTCTGTTTTTTTCGGATCATAGTGGATCTCGGAAATGGCATTCAATATCTCAGGAGAAAATTGTTTTAGTTGCCCCGCCAATTCTTCTAATATAACGCCCTTTTTGAAATTAGTTAAGATAGGTGCATTAACATATGCTCCCTTGTTTTTTTTCAGAATGACGCCATTTTCCAAGATTGGATAAAAATGATTCTCAGAATTCATAAAGGCGATGGCGGGATATTCCTTTAGTTTTATAACTACCTTATTCGGAAATCCGATCTTAATCTTGGCGCTTTTAATCTCGGGGAGGGCTAATAAATTTTCTTCAGCCTTGGCTTTATCTATTTTCCAAATATTATTGCCTGCTTTCAATCCAGATGCTGATAACACTTCATCAATTGTGACTGTAGCATTGCCGAGGACATCAATTTTTTTAATTTGGCTTAGAGGGGATTGAAAATAAACGACACAAGCAATGAGCAAGAAGAATAAAGAAAGTAGAATAATAAGGCGCCTGTTTGCCTTTCGCTTTCGATGCTCTTTTATTTTTGGAATCCTGTCTTCTAGGGACAATACTTTCCCTTTTTGCATAACCACTTCCCCTTTAAAGACATTTCTTTTATAAGTATTTTTTAAAGGAATTCTACTTCAGTATGAAGCTGAATACCGTTTCTTTCAAGAATTGTAGTTTTTATATGCTCAATTAAAGATAAAACATCATTTGCTGTAGCATTGCCGTTATTAACGATAAAATTACCGTGGAGCTCTGATATTTGGGCTCCACCAATAGAAAAACCTTTTAAATCTGCATCTTGGATTAATTTCCCTGCATGGTCCGGAAGAGGATTTCTAAAGACACTTCCACAACAAGGCTTCACTGGCTGAGTTTCACGCCGATAACTTTTATGCTTCTTCATTTCAGTTGAAATAACTTCTAAGTTACCAGGAGTTAACTCAAAAACTGCTTCAATAACAATTCCTGGACGTTCCTTCTGCAAAACAGAGGTGCGATATGAATACTTCATCTCTTCCTTTGACAACCACTCCACTTTGCCATCAGGAAAAAGAACGCGCGCTTTCTTTAAAATTTTTGAAATATCCGATCCGTGAGCACCAGCATTCATATAAACTGCTCCACCAACTGAACCAGGAATTCCACCCGCAAATTCTAAGCCGCTGTAGCCTTTTCTGCTTAAGACATTTGCCAGGACAATAAAAGAGTAACCACCGCCAACCCTGACTTCTGACCCGTTGATCTCTAGATGATCCATACCTTTTCCAATTTTGATGACAATTCCTTCAATTCCTTCATCGGCGACAAGCAAGTTTGAACCTCGGCCGATGATCTTCCAAGGAACGTCATAATTTTTTATGATATTCATTGTTTTGACAAGATTATCTACAGATGCAGGCTCTACAAAAATATCTGCAGGGCCTCCAATTTTAATTGTTGTATGGGTAGCCAGCGGCTCTTTTTCCTTTACTTTTCCGACATCGCTGCCGTGTAATTCATTCAATAAATTATCCAAGCCGTCTTACTCCTTTCTTTTTGGTCTACCTTTTACCAAGTTAAGTATTAATGCAAATAACTTTTCCGAAGCGTCCGGCATTCCTAGTTTTCTGGAAGCCTCTCCCATCAATTCTCTTTTAACGTCATCCAGTAAAATGGAATCTAGGGATTCCACGAGTCGTTGACCAGTTAAATCGTTTTCGGCAAGCATCATAGCTGCGCCATTTTCCACCAATGCTTCAGCATTTTTTACTTGATGATTATTCGTCACATATGGACTAGGAATTAATATTGACGGCAAGCCAAGTGCTGTAATTTCGGCTAATGACGTCGCTCCTGCCCTTCCCACTACGACATCAATGGAAGTAATAACCTCTTGCATATTATGAATAAAGGGCAAAATAGCTACTTGATGATTAGCCCCTAACAATTCTGCTTCTTTTTTAACATCATTAAAATGAGCTTCGCCAGTTACATATATAACTTGATAGGGTTTACTAGATAATTGAGATAATGATTTAATAACCGCCTCATTTATTGGTTTCGCTCCTCTGCTGCCACCAACAATAAGTGCAGTACTAACGTTTTCTTTTAAGCCAAACGATTCCAAAATGCCTTTAGACTTGGAGCCAATTACTTCAGACGCTCGAGGATTACCCGTGAGGACAACCTTTTCCTTTGGGAAAAATTCTTCTACTTGCTGAAAACAGATCGCAACTTTATCTACGTATCGACTCAAAAACTTGTTGGTTAATCCCGGTACGCTATTCTGTTCATGAATAATAGTTGGAATGTTCGCTTTTGCAGCAGCATAAACAACCGGGCCACAAACATACCCACCAGTACCAATTACTGCATCAGGCTTAAATTTTTTTAGTATTTTTTTGCTATCTCTAACCCCTTTTAGAAAGCGAAAAATTGTTTTGACGTTTTCAAATGAAAGTGATCTCTTAAATCCGGTAATATTAATTGCTTCAAACGGAATATTCTCTCTTCCAATAATATTGGCTTCTAATCCCTTTTCAGTTCCTATATATAGAAATTCTGTGTTTGGATACTGCTTTTTAATCGTCCGGATTAAGGCGAGTGCAGGATAAATATGGCCTCCTGTCCCTCCGCCGCTAACAACGATTTTCATTATTGCCACCTCGATCGATATAATCATTATGTATAAAGATGTTCCATGATGAACTCTTTAATTATCTTATCTTACTATATATTATACAAGAAAAATGTGTTCTCAATGGATTGTTGTCGAATTGTAAAGAAAGAACAAAAGCGCAAGCGCCTTGGTCAGCCCCGACAAGCAAATGTTCTGATCCAAAAAAAGTCCGGTCTTGACTTTTATTGGATCAGGTTATTTGACCTCGAGGGGCTAGGCGCTAGAGCTGGACAGAAAAAATAGGAACCCATGTGAGTTCCTATTTTTACACTATATTTTGGAATATCTGCTTATATTTAGCAATATACCTACTGCCATTAACATCAAGGTCAATGATGAGCCACCGTAACTAAGAAATGGAAGGGTAATACCTGTTACTGGCATTAAACCAGTGACTACTCCGATATTAATCATAACTTGGATTGCAATCATTGAAATGATCCCGATTGCCAGAAAGCTTCCAAAAAGATCCGGTGCTCCGAGTGCAATCCGAATCCCTCTCCATAAAAGAATTGCGAACAATAGCAGGACGAAGCTTCCTCCGATAAAACCAAGTTCTTCTGTAAGTATGGCAAATATAAAATCAGTTTGCGGTTCTGGTAAATAGAAAAACTTCTGTCTGCTTGCTCCTAGTCCTAAACCAAATAATCCGCCCGGTCCAATGGCATATAATGATTGAATGATTTGAAATCCGCTATTTAATGGATCTTGCCACGGATCGAGAAAAGAAGTAATCCTCTTTATTCTATACGGTGCAGATATAACAAGAGCTGCGAATCCAGCCAAGCCAAACAATCCAAGGACAGCAAAGTGAGCAATTCTAGCACCAGCAATAAATATCATTACAATGCATGTCCCGACCATTACTGTCCCTGTCCCTAAATCCGGCTGAAGCATGATCATCCCAAAAGCTAGGAACACGAGTGATAATGATGGTAAAAGCCCTTTTTTTATTGTTGTAATGTATCGCTGCCGTTCGGAAAGAAATTTTGCTAAAAAAGCAATCATCGCCAGTTTCATAAATTCAGAAGGCTGGATAGAAAAAGCGCCCACACCAATCCAGCTTCTAGATCCGTTTCTTTCCATTCCGATTCCGGGAATAAGAACAGCAACTAACAAAACAAAGCAAGCGATTAACATCGGCTTGGACCATCGTTTAAAAATCCAATAATCAATATTCATTATCACAAACATTGAAATGATTCCCAGACCAGCAAAAAGCAGTTGTCGTTTTGCGAAGAAAAATGTGTCGGAAAATTTATAATCGGCCCATACTGCACTAGCACTATAAACCATTATTAATCCGACTACAAGTAAAGCAAAGGTTGTAATAATCAAGATTAAATCAGGAGCTGTTTTTTTAAACGGCACTTCGCAACACCTCTGCATACTCAGTATTAGAGCCTTTTCCAGAGCATGTCATAGGTGTTTTATCAAATCTGTGCGCTCTTATTAGTTATTTGCTCTCTACAAGTTTATGCACTGAATCGATGAATATATCACCACGAACCTCAAATGTTTTATATTGGTCCCAGCTTGCACAGGCAGGCGAGAGCAATATAACATCGCCGGCTTCTGATAATTCATATGCTGCCGGGACAGCTTCCTCAACGTTATGTACATGTTGGATTATTTGTATTCCAGCAGCCCTTCCCGCCTTTTCAAGTTTTTCTGCTGTCTCACCAAAGAGGACGAGTGCCTTTACACCATTAAGGGCCGGAATAAAATCCTCAAATCCGTTCCCACGATCCAATCCTCCGGCCAAAAGAATGACAGGCTGAGAGAATGCATTTAATGCGCTGGAAGCTGCAAGAATATTGGTTGCCTTGGAATCATTATAAAATTTCCGTCCGTCTTTTTCGCATATAAATTGCGTACGGTGTTTTACACCGGTAAAAGAAGACAGAACTTGCCGAATCGGTTCATTTTCGACTCCCATTAATTTTACTGATGCTACTGCCGCGAGAATATTTTCCAAATTATGTGCCCCCGGCAAAACGATTTCTTCCAGGCTCAAAATCTCCTCTCCGAAATAGGTTAACATTCCATCTTTAACTGATGCACCTTCTTCGAGATATTCCTTGGTAGAAAAAGGAATGATATTCGCCTTTGTAAAACTTACCAAATCAAGGAGTTCTTGCTGGTCAGCATTCACAATAAGGAAATCGGACTTTGTTTGATTCTTTGTTATATCTACTTTCGCTTGTGTATACTCTTTCCAGCTACCATGATAATCCAAGTGAGCTTCATATAGATTTGTCACTATGGCAATACGAGGGCGGAATGTTTGTATACCCATTAATTGAAAGGATGATAGCTCAACGACCATTGTATTCTCAGATGTTGCCTGTTGGGCCACTTCAGATGCAACTGTACCGATATTGCCTGCAATAAGCGGTTTTCGATAAGCTTTATCAAGCATTTCATAAATCAAAGTTGTCGTTGTTGTTTTTCCGTTCGTACCTGTAATTCCAATCATTTCTGCCTCGGAAATTCGATATGCCAACTCTATTTCAGTAATAATTGGCAATCCTAGTTGAACAGCACCTTTAACAAGCGGATTGGAGTAAGGAATTCCTGGATTTTTAACGATAAGTTCAAAGCCTTCGTCAAGAAGTTCAACTGGATGACTTCCACAAACCACTTTTATTCCTTGTTCTAAAAGCCCTTGAGCCTCTGGGTTTTCCTCAAATGGCTTATAATCGTTAACTGTAACAAAAGCTCCTAATTGATGAAGAAGAGATGCAGCTACTACTCCGCTTTTCGCAAGACCAAGAACAAGAATTTTTTTATGTTGATAATCGTTGATATTTATCACTTTATAACCACACCTCAATATAGATTCCTAGTATTGAACAAAGTAGTCCCACCGTCCAAAATGTAACAACAACTCTCCATTCTGACCAGCCAGAAAGTTCATAATGGTGATGAATTGGGCTCATTTTAAAGATTCGTTTTCCTGTAGTTTTAAATGATGCTACTTGTAATATCACCGATAATGTTTCTAGAACAAAAACGCCCCCAATGAGAAGGAGAATAATTTCAAACTTAGTCAAAATGGCAATGGCAGCAATTGCTCCTCCCAGTGCAAGCGATCCAGTATCACCCATAAACACTTTGGCAGGATAAGCGTTAAAAACAAGAAATCCGAGCACAGCACCAACGACTGCTACAGCAAAAACCGCGACATCATATTGTGCCTGGCTCCATGCCAAAATTGCAAATGCACCAAATGCAATCGCTGCTGTACCTGACAGCAATCCATCAAGTCCATCTGTTAAGTTAGCAGCATTTGAAAACCCAACTAGCCAGAAAATAATAAAGATTGCATATAGCCATCCAAGGTCTAACGAAAAATCGGTTAATGGTATGGAAATTGCTGTTGAAAAACCGTTCAGTTTAAGAACGTAATAAAAAAGAATCGCTACAGCAATTTGCCCTATTAATTTTTGCTTAGAAGTCAAACCGAGATTTCGCTTTAAAGCGATCTTAATAAAATCATCAAGGAAACCAATCAGGCCATAGCCTATTAACACAAGCAAAAGCATATATGTTTCTGCTCCCGGCTGCGAATATTTCCAAGTCATAACAATTGTTGTAATAATAACCGATAGAACAATTAATATGCCACCCATCGTAGGGGTGCCGGTTTTCTTTTGATGTGATTTAGGTCCTTCTTCACGGATGCTTTGCCCAAATTTCAACCTTCTTAAAAACGGGATTAAGATAGGAGAAAAAAGTACTGTTATTAAGAATGCCATAATAATTGCAAATAAGATTACACGTTCCATCATTTCTGTTTTCGCCCCTTCTTCGTTTCAGGCTGCATCCCGTCAAGCAGCATATGAATTTCATTATAAATTTTTTCATTTTGTAAATCTTGCTTAGAAAGTATCATGTTTGTTAAGTCCTCACGTTTTTCCAAAGTTATTTTATTCGTATATTTACGAACCACTACCACCATCGCTTCAATGGAATCATGAGCGAAAAATACTGGGAAGTGATTCGGTGTATATGCTGGCAAGGAGATTTCTTTTGGCCAGATGGCCGCAATCGCACCATTGGCAATGGCAGCCCCAAGGTCTAAATCTGCGGCTGTACCAAAATACAAACCTTTTAATTGAGTTGAGGAGCTGTTTAATGCGATTGACCCAAAACTTATATGTTCCTCTTTTATTCCTCTTGTCTCTGGATATAATTTTAAAACATCTCGATAAGTGAGCATTTTTTATCGCTCCTTTATGGCCTCTAATGCAACAAGCCGATCATCAAAATCAAATACCTTGTCTCCGATGATTTGATATGTTTCATGTCCTTTTCCAGCAATTAAAACAACATCGCCACTTTTGGCGGATCCAACTGCCTTTTTGATGGCTTCCGTTCGATCAGGAACGATTTGATAATTCATTCCTAACGCTCCTTTTTCCATGTCCTCCAAGATAGCAAGAGGATCTTCACTTCGCGGGTTATCGGCTGTGAAAATTGGATCTGTAGCATATTTACAGGCGATTGCAGCCATTAATGGACGCTTCGATGGATCCCGATCCCCACCACAGCCTACAACAGCAAAAATACGTTTTTTTGCAAATTGACCAATTGTTTTTAATACATTTTCCAGACTGTCCGGTGTATGTGCGTAATCAACTATAACAGGAAAATCCTGCCCACCCATAACTGGTTCAAAACGGCCGTCTACTCCTGCCGCACTTTCAAGTGAACGGATAATTGAATGCAGCGGAATATTTGAAACGTAGGCCGATGCGATAGCAGCCAGTGCATTATAAATATTGAATTTCCCCATTAATTTCAGCGTGATTTCCCTTTTCCCTTCAGGAGAGTGAAGAGTAAAAGAAGTGCCCCCACTTTTAAGAACAATATTGCTTGCAGTAAAATCAGCTTGTTGCTCGATACCATATGTGATGATATGCGCAGATGTAACGGTCATCATTTGATTTGAAGCCATATCATCTGCATTCAATACAGCAAATTTTGGTTTATTCTCAATATAGGAGTTGCCAAGCTTTGAAAATAGAAGGCTTTTTGCCTGTGCGTATTCCTCCATTGTGTGATGATAATCAAGGTGATCTTGGGATAAATTAGTAAATACTGCAATATCATAATCACAGCCATTCACCCTTCCTTGAACAAGTGCGTGGGAAGAAACTTCCATAATGGCTGTATCGATATTTTCATTTGTCATATCATTAAAAACCGACTGAAGTACAAGACTATCTGGTGTAGTGTTTTTCGTTTCAATTTCACGATTTCCTATTTTCATATGAATCGTTCCGATCAGTCCCGTACTTTGGTTATGATCGCTGAATATCTTTTCAATTAAATGACTTGTCGTTGTTTTTCCGTTTGTTCCAGTGATGCCAATCAAGTGTAATTTCTGAGTCGGATGACCATAAAAGGCGTCAGCTAGTATCGCCATTGCGTGTTTTGTATCTTTTACTAGAATAACAGGAACATCCAAATCAAGCTCCCTCTCAGAAAGGATTGCGGTTGCACCATTACGGGCTGCATCTTTTGCAACCGTATGGCCATCGAAAACATATCCTTTGATACATATGAATAAGCTTCCTGGAAGCACTTGCCTATGATCATTTACGATGCTCTGAATTTCCGGGTTTTCTGGAGGTATTTGAATAAAGGGAATTGCTTGTAGAAGTGTATGTAATTTCATTTTTTCAGTCCTTTCTAACAGTGAAACTTTATCATATCTTAAAAGCATTCTAATCTATTCTACAAAATTATTGAAGATGAAGCTATAAAAGTTTTTTTTACTTTTACATCATCTTCTAAACATACAAGGAGCGGACATGAAATTTCATGCCGCCCGCGGGATTATTTCATATAGATTCGAATAACAGAGCCAGCCTCCAGTTTCACTCCTGGTTTTGGTACTTGCTGGACGACCGTTGAGCCATCACCGCTTGTTTCAAGCCGCAAATCAAATAATTGCTGTTGAATTTCTTTTCTAGTCATTCCTTTTAAATCAGGGACTGTTATCATAACAGGATCGTTCCATTTCTTTTCTTTTTCTATTTGTTTTTTTCTCGGTTTAATTCCCATAGCCCTCAATGAATCTTCCATAATTTTACCAACAATTGGAGCGGCAACAGTACCTCCAAATTGAATCGTTCCTTTCGGATTGTCAACAGCTGTATACACGACAATTTGAGGATCATCCGCAGGAGCAAAGCCGATAAAGGAAACAATATGATTATTTTCTAAATATCGACCATCCTTTGCTTTTTGTGCTGTACCTGTTTTCCCTCCAACACGATAAGAATCAACAAATGCATTTCCACCTGTACCTTGAGCAACAACACTTTCAAGTGCATGGCGGATTTCTTTTGAAGTAGCTTCCGATATTACCCGCCGTTTTGCAACGGGGGTTTTCCTCATCGCTACTTCTCCAGTAACCGGATCAATCAATTCCTTGGCAATATAAGGCTGATACAATGTACCGCCATTTACAGCCGCTGCAACAGCCGCTACTTGCTGAATAGGAGTTACAGATACACCTTGCCCAAAAGCGGTTGTCGCTTGTTCCACAGGTCCTACCCGGTCTAATTTAAATAAAATACCTGTACCTTCTCCAGCTAAATCAATCCCCGTTTTTTGTCCGAAACCAAAATCTCTAATATATTGAAATAACTTTTCCTTCCCTAACCTGTCTCCAAGCTCAACGAAGCCAGGGTTACAAGAATTCTCAACTACTTCAAGAAATGATTGACTTCCATGGCCGCCGCGCTTCCAGCACTTTAAAGTGGCTCCTCCAACCCTTGAATAACCGGGATCAAAAAAATGGTCATGCTCTAGGTCAACTTTCCCTTCTTCAAGAGCTGCTGCCAATGTAATAATTTTAAATGTTGATCCAGGCTCATATGTACTCCAGATCGGTAAATTTCTATTATAAACCTCCTGTGGTACTTCACGAAAATCTGCTGGATCAAATGATGGTCTACTTGACATCGCCAAGATTTCACCATTGTTTGGATTCATAGCAATAGAAATAATCCCATCCGGATTGTATAACGCTTCTGCATTATCCAATTCCCGTTCAACGATGGATTGAATTCTAGTGTCGGTGGTTAGTTTTAAATTATATCCATCAACAGGTGCTTCAAAGTCGTCGGACATATCAGGCATTCTTTTCCCTTTTGCGTCTGAAAAAAATTGAACAGATCCCTTGCTGCCGCTTAATTCTTTATCATAATAAAGCTCAAGTCCCATTAGTCCTTGATTGTCTATACCCGTAAATCCAAGAACATGTGATAAATAACGACCAAATGGATAATAGCGTTTTGAATCTTCTGCAATATAAACACCTTTTAAATTAAGTGCACGAACTTCCCGCGCCTTTTCATATGAAATTTTCCTTCCTTCTGGGATTCTTTCGATCGACGAGTTTTTCATCATTTGTTTATATAATTTTTCTTTAGAAGCATTCAGAACAGCGGCAAGCTTTTCAGCTGCTTCAGCAGGTTGCTCTAATTGGCGGGGAACAACGTAAACCGTTGGCGCACTTTGATTGGTGGCAATCGGCACATCATTCCTATCTACAATTTTTCCGCGTTCAGGCTCAAATGGAATATTTCGACTCCACGAATCCCTTGCTCGCTCAGTCAAAACATCGCTCATTGCGAACTGTACGTAACCTAGTCTAATGTCGATAATTAAAAAAACAAGCAATCCACCTATTAAAATATATGACAGTCTTTTCCGAACAGTTACAGTTGAGACTCGCTTCAAAAAAAGGACCTCCTCTTTATCAGGCTCGTTCAACTATATGCCTTGTCCCCCTAGAGTAGAACGTCATACAAACAAACAGCGGCTGACACTGTTAGTGCCAGCCACTGACTAATATTAATCTCTTGGACTATCTTCCTTTTCCGCTGTATTATTCATTTTTTCTCTTTCCAGTTTTTGCTGAGGAGTTTCAAAGTTAACCACAAGGTGATCACCCTCTGCAATCGGTGAGTTAGGCTTTAAATTCTGTTTAAACGCGAAGCCATTTCCAACTATATTTACCTTAAGTCCAGCCAATTGTGCCGCCTTTAAAACATCCCGTTTGGACCACCCACTCATATCAGGAATAGTAAGCTCTCCATCAGTCCTTATGATGATTTTTTCACCTTCTATCATGGTGACACCATCTAGCGGTGACTGGCCGGTAATTTTATTTCCTTTACCGATAATTACTGGTTTTAAACCACTCTTTTTTAAAATTTTCATCGTCTCATTTATTTTCAGTTTAGAAAAATCAGGAAGGGTTGTAATTTTTGCTTCCGGAATGTCTTCAGGTTCGATATTTAAGTATTGGAGACTGTTTTTCATCACTGTGTTATAAATCTTCGAAACGGGTACACTGCCGCTTTCATTCTCAGCGAGGTTTGGCTGTTCAACCGAAACAAACATGACCAGTTTTGTATTTTCAACTGGTGCTAACCCAAGGAAGGAAAAGATGAAGTTATTTCGTCCTTCTAAATAACCTCCCGATGGATTAGGGATTTGCGCTGTCCCCGTTTTACCTGCAGATTTATAGCCATCAAGCTGATAAATTTCTCCCGTCCCATGTTCAGAAGTAAGTACAGTTTCTAATATTTCCCTTACTTCCTTAGCTGTTTCTTTACTAATCGGTCTACCAGCTATTTCGGGTTTCGTTTCTAGGACTGTATCTTCATCAGAATTAAGAATTTTGTCCACAACATATGGCTTCATCATTTGTCCATCGCCTGCAATAGCAGTCATTGCCTGAACCATTTGCATGGCTGTTACTGTAGTCCCTTGTCCAAACACACTTGTTACTTTTTCAATTGGCCAATCGTATAGGATTTTCCCAGGAACTTCATTTGGAAGAGCAATACCGGTCTCTGTGCCAAATTTAAATTCATCCATATATTTGCGCCAAGTATCTGTGCCCATTTTTTCCAGCAAATAGGCAAAGCCTACATTCGAGGAACGTTGCACTCCCTCAAGATAAGTAATCGGGCCCCAGCCGACTCCTTGGTTATGATCCTTGATAGGTTTACTTTTATTGTTAATAACGTAGGTGCCCGAAGGAAATTTTTCCTTTGGATTAAAAACTTTTTCTTCAATGGCTGCCGCCAACGAAAAAACTTTCATTGTCGAACCAGGTTCAAAGGACGTTTCAATTATTTCATTATGCCAAGATTGATCAATACCCACTCTTGTCGTCGGATGATATGTTGGTCGCTGACCCATTGCAAGGATTCTTCCTGTCTTTGGATCTGCCACGACAGCCATGATTCTCTTTGGTTTATATTCCTCATCTACTTTATTCATCGCATCCTCTAGAAACGTTTGGATTTTTTTATCGATGGTTAAATAAATGTCATGGCCATTTTTGGGCTTTTTAATTTGTTTTTCTGAATTTGGTAAAATATAGTTCCATTTATCGCCATCGTATTTGATCGACCCATCTGCCCCTTTTAACAACTTGTTGTAGCTTTTTTCTAATCCCGTTTTACCGATAATTTCCGATGTATTCCCTTTTGTTTCTTCTTTTTGTGCATATCCAATTAGATGCGAAGCAAAAATACCATTTGGATAGAATCGTTTGGAGTCTTTTATGAAGGTTATGCCCGGTAATTTCAATTGTTCAATCTTCTTTTTTACATTATGGGACAAATCCCTCCCAGCTTGGCCAAATTCCACCTGTTTCCTACCTTCTTTTGTGAGCAGTGAAAGGATGTCTTGTTCACTCATATCAATTTGCTTCGCAAGCTGAGAGGCAGTTTCTTCTGGATCAACAACATGATTCGGGTGGCTCTCATCTATCGTCAACTTTTCATCAAGGACAGCAACTAATGTATAAGAAGCAGAGTCTTCTGCAATGACTTCTCCTTTTTGATCATATATCGTTCCCCGCTTTGCCTTGATGACATCTTGACGTAAGTACATTTGTGCAGCTTTAGCCGCCAGCACTCTGCCTTCTGCTTCTCCCGTATACTGAATGGTGATGAATCTTATGACCAATACAAAAAAGAGCAGGCTGAATATAATAAATAAACCAGCCGCTCCTATGTTTCTATTCGTTTGATTTCCACTCATTTTTTCTCAACTACCCTGACATTATTTTCATCTAAATTCAGGCCAAGTTCTTTGGCTTTATTCCAGACGCGTTCGTACCTGCTCAAATCACTAACTTGGATCTCTAAATCACCATTCACTTTTTGTTGCTCTTGTATGGCGGTTTTCACGTCCTCAATATCTTTATTCACTTCATATATAGCGGCCTGGGCCGAAATGATTTGAATGGCCATCACAGCAACAAAAGCAATAAGCAACATGCCAATAAACTTTTCACCAGGAGTGATTTTTGAATGGCGCCTGATTGTTTTCACTTGTACTTCTGTTTGTTTTACTGGTTCATTATAGTGCTGCTGATGTTTACGAGCTAAATTACTCAAAAACTTCTCCCCCTGTTCGTGCTATTTTTTTATATTTTCTCAGCGATTCTTAATTTAGCAGATCTCGATCGATTATTGAATTCCAGCTCTTCTTCTGAAGGTATAATCGGCTTTCTGTTAACTAGTTTTATGATTGGTTCATATCCCTCAGGAATAATCGGCATCCCCGGAGGTAATGGTGGTCCTTCGCTCGCTTCTTTAAATACACTTTTGCAAATTCTATCTTCCAGTGAATGAAAGGTAATAACACTAATTCGACCGCCGGCATTCAGTAAGTCAATCGCTTGATTTAACGAGTTTTCAAATGCACCTAGCTCGTCATTTACTGCAATCCGGATCGCCTGAAATATTCGCTTTGCAGGATGGCCGCCTTTTCTTCTGGCAGGCGCAGGAATTCCCTCTTTAATTAGTTCTACAAGTTCACCTGTCGTTTGTATTGGCGCTTTTTCCCGGGCAGCTTCAATTTTTCTGGCGATTTGTTTTGAAAACTTTTCTTCGCCGAATCTGAAAAAAATCCGTACAAGATCTTCATATGCCCAAAAGTTCACTACATCATAGGCTGATATTTCTCCTTGCAGATCCATTCTCATATCAAGTGGAGCATCGTGGTGATAGCTAAAACCCCGTTCTGGTGTATCCAGCTGTGGCGATGAAACCCCTAAATCGTATAAAATTCCATCTACCTTATGTATATCAAGGCTGTTTATTTTTTCTTGTATATGTTTGAAGTTACTTTTAATAAATGTAAGTTTGTTTTCATATTGCGAAAGCTTTTCACGCGCATGTGCAATCGCCGTCTCATCTTGGTCAAAGGCAATTAATCTGCCGCCATCGGATAGCTGTGAAAGGATTTTTTCAGAATGGCCTCCTCCCCCCAGAGTACAATCCACATAGATTCCATCAGGGCGAATATTTAACCCATCGACAGTTTCCTCTAATAACACGGTTGTATGTTTAAACATCGGCCAACACCTTTCCATTTCCCAACAATCATGATGAAATACCGCCTTATTTGCCTAAATATCAAAGTCAATCATATTCTCTGCAATTTCAGCAAATGACTCTTCTGACTCTGCAAAATAGTCTTCCCATAAATCCTTGCTCCAAATCTCAATTCGACTCGATACCCCTAAAATGACACATTCTTTCGTGAGTTTCGCATATCCGAGAAGTGGTGATGGTAAATTGATTCTTCCTTGCTTATCAAGTTCACATTCTACAGCTCCGGAGAAAAAAAATCTCGTAAAGGCGCGTGCATCCTTTTTAGTCATTGGGAGAGCTTTTAATTTTTCTTCTAATTGGCGCCATTCATCAAGAGGATAACCGAATAAGCATTGATCTAGACCACGGGTTATTACAAACGTCTCGCCGAGATGTTCCCGAAATTTTGCCGGTACGATCAAACGACCCTTGGCATCAATGTTATGTTGGTATTCTCCCATGAACATAGGCTATGCCCCCACTTTCTATGATTACTTTACCACATCCCCCCACCTTTCACCACTATTTTTCCGTCTTTTTATAAAAATGTAATATAAAAAAGCCTTCCCAAGAGGAAAGGCTTCAAACTGTAGACAAACGCTAAATATAACGAGTTTTCTACAGTCTTATTATATTGGATTAGATCAGGTTTTCCGAAGCTTACCGCTCGCTTTCCGCGAGGCGAGCGGACGCTTCTCCAAACCAATAAAGTACTAAATTTTACGTTTTTATCTACTCATTCTTTTTATATTGGAAAGTAAGACTAACCTTAAGGTGATGGAAAATGATGACCAGAAACCAAATTGGCTTATCGTGGTTTTTAGGTTTCGGTTTCCTCAGAAGCCATATGCGGGAAAAGCGCGTCCAGGTTAGATCTCGCAGGAGCGAAGCGACGAGGAAGCTCACCGACCGCCCGCGGAAAGCGTCCGCCTGGAGTGGAAATCAACAGTATTTCATAAGACCCTTACATTACGAGGACTTTTTTAGTGCCCTTCAAAGCGCCGAGGGGCTCCAAAAAGTCATTTACTCAGACTTTTTGGACATCCCCTTTCACTTATAGCTTAATTATTTTATGAGCACCATCAAATTCATAGTTTTCCATCATCAATTGATGAATAAACTCTTCTCCCATTTCATTTAAGTAGTAAAAAACATTCCAGATTCTTTCCTGAGGACTAGAAAGGGGCCGTAAATGCTGTTCTATTCGGTTATATTTATCCAAAATCGTTTTATGTTTAGTTTCAAGTGACATATTTGCTTTTCTTATTAAAAAATCAATTTGATTCATATGAAAGGAGAGATTTTTTCTGGCAAGGGGCACCAGCCCGCGATCATTTTCTTCAAGCCTATTGATGATTGATCCATATTGTCCCTCTAAAAAATCCTTCGTCTGATCAAGCATGTTATCTAAATCTTTATCAGCAGCTGTCTCTAGGAAATTGGTTTTATTGGAATCAATCCCTTGTGTAAGAATGTCTCGGAGTGACAACTCCAATTCCACTATATCTCTTTCGATTGCCGCATCTATAAATGTCATATTCATTCTCGGAATAATCGGTGGCATTTTGAATTTCAACGTATCAAAGGCTAATTTTAATTCGCCCCAATAAGCAATTTCTCCCGGCCCAGCGATAAATGCAAGGGAAGGAAATAGCCACTCCTGCATAATCGGTCTTGTAACTACATTATTACTAAAGCGCTCAGGGTAAGCCCGAAGCAAGTTATGTATGTCTTCTTTCTTAATTTGAAAATTCGCCTTTTTTGCCTCAAAGTAATTGCCGTCTGCATGATAATCTAAAAGAATTCTTTCATTATCTAAGTAATAAAATAAATTAGCAGCATTTTTGTCCATCTCAATTACTTTATTAAAACCGTATCCCATTATTGACTCTTGCTGGTTTAACACAGCATCAGTTATTTCTGAGCAATTATCAATTAACTTGGCAAAGTAAGGCTGTTCCAATTGTCGTAATGATGGGTGTGCCGAATCGATAATAAGTAAACCATATTCTTTAAATAATGACATAATGATATCGGAAAATAAATCGGTGATCGTCTCATATTTTAATATTGATTTATGTAATGTTGAAAGTATCTCTTTCGTATGTTTCCGCTCTCCGAAATGCATAAACACACGCTCAACCCATTTACGCATTTCCGCTTTGTCATAAGAAATATCGGAAGTCATGCGCTTTTCATCCAAATTGCCGGCAAAGCTTATTTTTTTCATTGTTTGGCCAGCTTCAGCATAAATGTGATTGATTTCAAGAAAATCATGATCTTCCCCAGCAATCCAAAAAACAGGAACGACGGGCTTTTCTAAAAGTTTTTCTTGCTGCTGAGCAAGTTTAATGATTGAGACAATCTTATGGATAGTATATAGTGGACCAGTCAATAACCCCGCTTGCTGTCCTCCTATCACAACGGTGGAACCTTCGTTTCGGAGCTTTTCAATCGATTTCTTTGTGTGTTCAGTTTGCGGGAATTTCTCCATATATTCTTCAATACAGTTTGCAATCCCTGCTCGGTCGAAATCCCTTCCCATTACATCATGATACCTTTGTTCAAATACTGTGTTCTCCGTTATATCGTAATGAAAAAATCCTTTTACAGGTTCTTTTTGTTCTATATAAAGAGAAGCAAAGTCGCTCGTCGCTGGAATGACAATGCTTTCAATTTTCATAAGCTGTACTTCCTTTCTGTATCTGCTTTTTCTCAGGTAGAGTATAGCAAACTCATTTATAAAAAGACATCAACTCGCACTGATACCCATTAGGTCGCCAATACTGCTTGTATTGCTCTTGTAGCAGCGCCGTATAAAAGTAAGGCAATGTATAAAACCGAAAATAAAAGAAAATTCAGTCGCCAATAACCAAGAAATACTTTTGGATATACAATCTCTTCTCTTATTTTCCAATAAATATATGTAAAAACGATTGCTGTTATTAGCATGAATAAGAAAATAATCCAAATCAGTGATTTTGCCCATATGGCCAAAATTAAAAAGTGCACTGAAAAAATCAATACAATTGTAGTGGCATTCATTGCAGCACTTTTTGCTTTGCGATGGTTATTGGTCAATTGTTTGGTCAGAATAAAAATTAGAATATAAAGCAGAACTGGTAGAGTGACGAATATTGCTGCCAAAGAGGAAAAAATAACTGCCATTATTCTCTAGATCCCCTTTCAAACTCCATTCCTTTAATCATATGGTAAATCATCGTGGATATTGGCATTTTCACCCCAACTTTCTCCCCTTCCTTTATTATGTATCCTAAAATAGCATCTATTTCCGTTTCCCTTCCTTCTAATATATCCTTCAACATAGAAGACGTATTATTTTTGGTTTTTCTGCAGATAGCTTCAATTTCGTTAAATACTCCTTTTTCATGCATCTTAGGAAAAAGCGCAGCTATTTCTGTATACAACAGTAAAAACGCTTGATAATAAGAAGAATTTTCAAGCAATTGGCCATTTTTCACTTTAAAGATGGCTGTGAGAGGATTGATTACAGCATTGGCAAGAAGCTTCGATTGCAGCATTTCCTCGTAATTTGTCTGGAATGAGAATGGGAAACCAGGCTTATTAACGCTTGGAAAAATAGCCTCACCTTCATCTATACCACGATAGATTCCTATATTTACTTTGCCAACCCCGGTGTGCATAACGGTTCTTTTATCTAGCCGTACCACTCCATGCTCAACCGTCCCGATGAAAATTGTCTGATGAGGTAAAGAATTGAGCTGATTTAAATGTCCCATGCCATTTTGTATAAACAGCATAGGTATTCTCTTGGGAATATGATTAAGTATGGGTATTAAGGATTCAAGATCATATTGCTTTACACAAACAATGATAAAGTCCTGGCTTTCCAAATTCTCATAATTTGCGAATCCTTTTGCGACGCATGTTATTTCTACACCTTGTCGTAATAATTTAATACCTTGAGCATTGATTAGATTTGCTTGTTCTCTCGTCTTTGTAAAAATAGCGACGTTAAACTCCGAGCTATAGTAAGCTCCAAACAAAAGTCCCACTGCTCCGCCACCTATTATGCCGATGTTCACATTATCACCTATATTTATACTTTAGTACTATTGTAGCAAAAGTTTTGAAAACAAGGTATTTTTTTGAAATAGAATCCCTCCAAACGTCCCATTCGAATAAATTCCTCTTCAGTTTGAAGAGGAATTTATCCTTAATAAAATTAGACAGGATAGACTGGATGTTTCCGTGAACTTAATGGAATCTCTTTTGTTTCATATACATGAAAACGTGATATAAGGGTTTGGCGCAGTTCGTTCGCTGCTACAATATCATCAATGATCAACTCTGAAGCGAGTCGATAAATATCGATATGTTCCTTATATTCTCTTTGTTTTGATTGGACATAGAGATTTCGTTCAGTGGGATCTTCAATTTCTTGGATTTTATTCGAATATACTGCATTCACAGCTGCTTCGGGACCCATTACTGCGATTTGGGCTGTCGGCAAAGCAATACAGCAATCCGGGTCGAATGCAGGTCCCGCCATTGCATATAGACCAGCACCATATGCTTTCCTTACAATTACGGATATTTTTGGTACAGTTGCAGAACTCATCGCTGCAATTAGTTTTGCTCCATGTCTAATGATTCCGGCACGTTCAACTTTTGTACCGATCATAAAGCCCGGTACATCTGCCAGAAACAGCAATGGAATGTGAAAAGCATCGCAGAGCTGGATAAATTTTGCTCCCTTATCGGCCGAATCCACAAAAAGGACTCCACCTTTTACTTTCGGTTGGTTTGCAATAATGCCGATCGTTTTTCCACCGATTCTCGAAAATCCTGTAATCAGCTCAGGGGCAAACAGTTTCTTAATTTCAAAAAAGCTATCCTTATCGATAAGAGCGTCAATCCCTTCATACATATCAAAAGGTGCATTTTGGTTGGAGGGGATAATTTCCTCTAAAGTTCTTCCGCTCTTCGGATTTTTTTCTTTTTCCATTTTAGGTTTATTCTTAAAGTTTGCTGGAAAATAGGAAAGATATTTTTTGGCCGCTTCTATCGCTTCTTCTTCTGACTTTGCCAGGATATCACCGCATCCGCTCACGGAACAATGCATTCGCGCTCCGCCCATTTCTTCAAGCGTCACTTTCTCGCCAATTACTTTTTCAGCCATCCTAGGGCTACCTAAATACATTGATGCATTTTTTTCAACCATAATTACAACATCGCAAAATGCAGGTATATACGCTCCTCCGGCGGCTGAGGGGCCAAATAAAATACATATTTGAGGAATAACCCCTGACAATTTTACTTGGTTATGGAATATTCTCCCTGCCCCGCGTCGATTCGGAAACATTTCGAGTTGGTCTGTTATTCTGGCACCCGCTGAATCGACTAAATAAAGAAGTGGTACTTGTAACTTTTCAGCTGTTTCTTGTATTCGGATTATTTTTTCAACTGTTTTTGCCCCCCATGAGCCTGCTTTCACAGTTGAATCATTTGCCATCACACAGACGGTTTGGCCATTTATATTACCTATGGCCGTAACTACTCCATCCGAAGGAAGATCCGTAGCATTATAATTAGCAAACAGGCCGTCCTCCTCATAATTACCTTGATGAAAAAGAAGTGATAGTCGATCCCTTACAAATAGTTTATTTTCTAGTTTCAGCTTCTCATGATATTTTGGCTTGCCTCCTGAATAAACTTCTTTGCGACGTTCTTCCAACATATTAAATTCGCTAATATTTGGCACTAAGGTCCCTCCTAATCTTGATTTATTCTAAAATGAGAAGAACATCCCCCTCATTCACAAAATCGCCAACAGCCACTTTTACTTCAGTTACTTTCCCGGCTTCAAGAGATTCAACGGGAATTTCCATTTTCATCGACTCCAGCATTACTACCGTTTGGCCAGTACTCACTATATCTCCATCGGCAACTGATATCATTAAAACTACTCCCGCCATCGTTGATTGCACCTCTTTCATGGTGAATCATCCTCCTTTTCATAATATAGACTCTCAGCATTCACCGAGTCGATGGCACAAGATTTTCTTGTGCCATTTTCTTATTTCTCCGCCTACCAGCGTTGATTTCCGTTCCAGGCGGACGCGTTCCGGGGGGCGTGCGGTGAGCCTCAGTCGCTTCGCTCCTTGCGGGGTCTCACCTTCACGCGGATCCCCCAGGAGTCGCCGCCTTCCACTCCAATCAACTGAGATATCATATTGATCATTGTAGGGCGACTATTCAGAAATTGTAAGAAAGTTAATCGATCGCTTTTTCGGGTATGGCTCCAAGAAAAAGGAGCTACCAGGGGACCGGGTTTGAATTGTTCCAAGCGATTTTAAAAACTTCAGCCAAGTTAGGATTCAACGGATACCATCTTTATTTACATGGCATCTACCAACGACAGTCGATATGATTTACCATTGTATCCAAGACTTCAATCTGCTTCCCCGCATGATTCTGTCAGTCTTATTACGGGAAAAATAGATTATCACTAAGAATCCGGGAGGCATCGGTCAACAAAAATGTGGTACATAAGGACAAATGCCATCAGGATGGACCAATACATTGACGCTTGGTATGCTCATCAAAAAGATGACCTACCGTTCCTTAACGGACATATTTTCTCTCCAATGGCTTAATCTTTTTTAAAGGCTCTTGTCTAAAGGAGAGTTGCTTTTAAAACAAAATCATCTGTTGAAGGTTGATTGGAGCGAAAGTGCGAGACTCCTGCGGGATCAGCGGGACAGGTGAGACCCCACAGGCGTTTACGCCGAGGAGGCTCACCGCCCGCCCCGCGGAAAGCGAGCAACTGTAGCGGAAATCAACCACGCACTACCTTGGTAAAGCAACGCTTCTTTCGCATGTCTTTTTTTGCAATTGTTTTGAAAATGAATACCAAATATTCAATAATGCTTAATTTCCAGTAGATTTTTGGAAATTCGGCAGATTTACGACCTGAAATTCCGAGAGTCTATTTATTTCGCAAGATCGCTCATCATATTCGTATTATAGATTCCTGATTGAAACTTAGATTCTGATAATATGCGTTCAAGATATGGAATATTTGTTTTTATGCCTGAAATCTTTGCTTCGGCAAGGAAATACTTTGCTTTTTCTATACAACTGTTTCGGTCCGGGCCATGAATAATACATTTTGCGATCATCGGATCGTAAAATGGAGTGATCATAGATCCAGATGTGTATCCTGAGTCAATTCTGACTCCACTGTAATGCCATTCCATTCCAGTGATTAAACCGGGTGATGGATAAAATGTGATCGGATCTTCTGCATAGATACGAAGTTCAACGGCATGCCCGTCCTTCCTAATCTCATGCTGCTGCAATGGTATTTTCTCGCTTCGGGCGATTAAAATTTGCCATTCAACGAGATCAAGTCCTGTTATTTCCTCTGTAACCGGGTGCTCGACCTGTAATCGGGTATTCATTTCCAGAAAATAAAACTGCTCATCTTCTCCGACAATAAATTCTACCGTCCCGGCATTTACGTAATTTGCAACCTTTGCTGCTGTTAGGGCAGCCTTATACATGAGTGCCTTTGTTTTTTCTGATAGTGATGGAGAAGGAGCTTCTTCTATCACCTTTTGGTTACGTCTTTGCACAGAGCAATTCCTTTCAAACAAGTGGACGATATTTCCATGCTTATCCCCAAAGATTTGCACCTCTATATGACGGGCATACGGAATAAATTTTTCTATGAAAGTAGTGTCATCTCCAAAATAAGCCTTAGCACGATTTTTTGTAGATTCATATACTTGTTTAAGTATCTCTTCATTTTCACAACAAATCATACCAATGCCGCCTCCACCGCTGCTTGCTTTAAGCATGACGGGATAACCTATTTTTTTCGCTGCTGTTATGGCTTCATTCAATGTAGAAATACGGTCATTGCTCCCGGGTACAATAGGTACCCCTGCATTTTTCATCACTGTACGGGCCGTTATTTTATCGCCCATGCATTTAATCGTTTCGGGTGAAGGGCCGATAAAGATGAGGCCTTCCTTTATTGCTTTTTGAGCAAAATCACTATTCTCAGATAGCAGTCCATATCCAGGATGAATACCATCGGCTTTCATTTTAATAGCTGTTTCTAATATGATATTCATATTTAAATATGAACGGTTTACCGGGGATTCTCCGATATGGACAGCGTAATGAGCCTCTTTTACATAAGGCATTCCTTCATCAGCATCCGAATAAACAGCGATTGTTTCAATGCCCATCTTTTTGCATGTTTTAATTATTCGAGAAGCAATTTCACCCCGATTGGCAATTAGAATTCTCTTCACATCCTAACTCCTTTCCTATGTCTTTCAAAAAATCTCCAACTCGCTTGCAAGCGCTTACTGTAAGTATATCTGAATTTTTTTTCACTTTGTTATATAATGATTAATAATTCATGATTAATTTAAAAATTATTTTATATAACTAGAGGAGGATCCTGGAATGGCGATCACGGTTGAAAAATTAAAAATAAATTTTAAGACATTAGAAGAATTTAAAAAATTTAAAGAATACGGTGCTCAGGAACTTTCAATGCTAGAAGATTTAGAAGCAAATATGGTGGAAGATGATTCGCATTCTCCTTTTTATGGTATTTACTTTGGTGATAAGCTCGTTGCAAGGATGAGTCTTTATCGCCGTGATGCAAGGTTTGACCAATATTTTGATCCACCGCAAGACTACTTGGAACTATGGAAATTAGAAGTTTTGCCTGGATACCAGCAAAAAGAATATGGAAAGAGATTAATTGACTATGCAAAAAAATACAAGATGCCGATTAAAACAAATCCCCGAATGAATTCTCGTGCTTTTTTTGAAAAAATGGGATTTGAATCTGTCACTTACGAAATGGACCGTGACCGAGGAGAAAATCCGCTTGTTTGGTACCCGGAGGGTGTATCGGAACAAAAACATTCATAAAACAGGAAACTATTTGACTCAAGTTTCGTATAATTACTTGATGTTTTTATTAATGAGTTGCAGGAGGTTATTTTTTGAAAAGAACTGGAGAATTGGCGTTAGGTATTATTGGCATAATCTTAAGTGGATTAATGATTTTTGTCGGCATGTTGTTTATGTGGATAAGCAAAACCGATGAGTTTAAGACTGCTATGATGGATGAGTTTGCAAATGATCCAAGCATAAAACCCGAAGACTTCGAAATGATTTTTAACTTTATGTCTGGAGCAGGATGGGCCTTAATTATCGCTGCCGTACTAGGGGTTATCTTTGGATTAATTGGTGTTTTAAATATTAAAGGAAATAAAAATCCAAAACTAGCGGGATGGCTATTTATTGCAGGAACTGTATCAGTAGGAGTCATTTCTGTAGGTTTCGGATTCTTGCCAGCATTACTATTCTTAATTGCAGGAATTATGTGTTTAGTACGTAAGCCACCTGTTGAAACGAATGAAATATGAGCGAAAAAAGCGAAGGAGCCGGTGAAATTCACGGCTCCTGTTATTTTGTCTGGGCAAGAGTATTAATTTTATGAGTCTCCCCTAATTCTCCAGCCATTTTACTTGCTCTATCTAATAAGGAGATAAGTGAATGGTACTCCTCCTTCAATTGTTCAAGCTCCTTCTTCATCCCCTCCATCGTTTGCACTGCTTCAGCTTTATCGGCATTCAATATATTGATTTCTTTTTTTAGTTCATCGTTTTCAATCTTATATTTTTCTATAGATGCAATGGCCGTTTCAAGTTTTTGGAAGAAAATTACTGCATCAGCTAGAACAATTACATCTTCCTTACTGTTCTGTAAGATTGGTGCATCATTATTAAAATTGGAATGTACGTGGGGGACGGAATGTTTTTTATTATCTTTATTCACTTTTCTCTGCTTTTTTGCTAATTCTATACCTAATATATATTGTTTTCGAATATTTGAATTCCATCGAAAACCACATGCTGCAGCTGTCCTTTTCAGTTTTCCTCCTGCTTCTTCAAATGCCCGGAGTTGTGTGCTTCCTTCTCTTATGTGAGAAAGAACTATTTCTGCAAGCATATTATCTTCATCAGCGTTCCAGGCATCCTGGCGTGCAGCTGTCATATTTATCACTCCTATTTTTTTTCTATGTATATGCACATATTAGAAGAGATAGACTGCTGCATCCTATGAAAAAGTATTAATAAACAATTAAAAGCGTGAAGAGCCATGGTCTCTTCACGCTTTTAATTAATTAGTCAGCTTTTACTTCTTTACCTTTATATGTTCCACACTCTTTGCAAACACGGTGTGCAAGTTTCATTTCACCACAGTTAGGGCACGCAACCATGCCTGGCACCTGTAATTTAAAATGTGTGCGGCGTTTTCTTTTTACAGTTTTTGATGTTCTTCTAGCTGGTACAGCCATTTTTCCCACCTCCTTAAAAAGTTACGTTTCATTCATCACGCTTTTGCTTACTCCTCATCGCTCTTAAGCAATTCAGCAAGACCTGCAAGGCGTGGATCTACTTTTTTCTTTTGTTGTTGTTGTTCAAGTTCAAACTGCTCTTCAGTCATAACTTCCCAGTCTTTTCCCGTTTGAAGCGCTGGATCAGTTATTTCAGCTTCGCAGTATACTTGCATCGGAACTTCTAGCAGTAAAAGCTCCTGAATAATAGGCATTAAATCAATTATGCCTCCTTGAACATCATGGATCTCTTCCAATTCCTCAAGGTCGTATTCAAGCGGCTTTAACATAAAAGTCTCAATTGAACGAATGTTAATCGGGTATTCTACATCTGCAAGTGTTCGTGAACACGGCAAAATAAGTGTCCCTGTCAAATGAAGATGAAAAGTTACCTTTTGAGAGTCAATATCAGCTTTTCCCGTAACGTGAATGGGAGATGCCCCCCTAATTTCGGGGTCCCTCTGTCGTAGATCCGCTGCGACTTCGATATAATCGTCTATCTTCATGGCATTGTTCCGAAACTTTTGCAATTGAATTACTGTCCATTTCATCATCATCACCTCTTGGCAACAAAAGTAATTATAGCTTTCAGTATACGGTTTGTCAATATATTATCTTTACAGATATATAAAAGGTAGAATGGCAACTACGCTCGCTTCCTATGTATTCTACCCTTTTTATTGATACTTTAAAAACTATTGATTATGTAGGGGATTTCCCAATATATTTTCCCGAAACGGGCTACTATCTTCACTACAAATATTCAAACGCATACACTATGTTGAATCATTGAGCATGGGGGTGAGTTTTATGGATCAATCAAGATTTCCTTACCCATACTATGGACCTGGCACATATCCAATGAATGTAGGGTATCCTATGTCCGGTGGGTATCCTATGTCCGGTGGGTATCCTGGACATGGAGGGTATTATCATCATACTGGATATCACCAAGGACACCATAGTCACCACAGTCATCATGGGCATCATGGGCATCATGGAGGTCACGGCCATCACGGCCATCACGGGCATCACGGGCATCACGGGAGTCACGGCCATCACGGACAATAAGGATCTCATGGACATCGAGAAGAGTAAAGATGACATGATTTGAGGGGGCTAAGTCCCCTCTTTATCCTGAAAATTTTTCAATTAACTCTACATCAAGTATGATGGATATATAAAATTTTGTTGAGTTTATTGGAGGATAACTAGGATGAAAAGTGTTGGAATTGTCGCAGAATATAATCCTTTCCATAATGGCCATCTATACCATGTCCAAGCGGCTAAACGGTTATCACAGTCAGACGTTACTATTGCTGTGATGAGTGGTAACTTTTTACAAAGAGGAGAGCCCGCCCTTGTCTCAAAATGGTCTCGTACTAAAATGGCTTTGCAGTCGGGAGTGGATATTGTCATTGAACTTCCGTATGCCTTCGCTGTTCAAAAAGCTGAAGTTTTTGCCCACGGAGCCATTTTTCTATTAAATGCGATGAAATGCAGCGGTATATGTTTCGGGAGTGAGTCAGGGGATATTCAGCAGTTTATACATACTTTAAGTTTTATGAATGATAAAAAAACGGAATATGATAAACATATTCGCATGTTTATTAAACAAGGGATAAGCTATCCATCGGCATTAGCGTTAGCATATCAGGAACTAGGTCCAGATTCTCGTTCTGTTGATTTATCTACACCTAATAATATCCTTGGATACCACTACGTATATGCAGCTGCGGAAATTAATCCGCGTTTGAATTTTTACACTATCCAAAGAAAGAGTGCGGGATACCATGATGAGTCGTTTAGTGATGCTACGATTGCCAGTGCTACCTCTATTCGCAAATCCTTGAATGCTCATGGCAATTTAAGTGAAATTCAAGCATATATACCGCATGAAACTTTAGCTAACCTCCATCAATATAGCTCGGATTTTGCGCAATTTCATATTTGGGAAGATTACTGGCCATATTTACAATATCGGCTGCTTTCGATGAATAAGGAAGAGCTGAGAGAGATTTACGAAGTGGAAGAAGGGCTGGAAAATCGGTTAATAAAAGCGGCACATTCTGCAGATAATTTCCATTCCTTTATGAAAGCAATAAAAACAAAACGATATACTTGGACAAGACTGCAGCGACTTTGTGTCCATATCCTTACAAACACACGTAAAACTACTATACATGCTTTGGATAAAAGCCCTCAATACGCAAGACTACTTGGTATGAGTAGCATAGGTCGAGAATACTTAAACCAAATCAAGAAAGAGCTGCCAATCCCACTTGTTTCAAAGCTTTCTGCGTATGAAAATAATATGCTCATGCTCGATATAAGAGCGGCAGATGTTTATGCTCATGGGTTAGCAGAACCATACCGGAGAAAACTACTGGCTTTTGAATATAGACAACCACCAATTTTTAATAATGCATAAACCAGAAGCAGCCTAAATTTGCTGCTTCTGCATTTAAGATGGTTTTGATTTGCTTTCTTTATTTGTGTATTGTTCAATCACATGTTTGATTTCTGAAATTTTCTTTAGCGTTTCCTCTTCCCCCGCATGGATAATCTCTTCTATATTTTTAAACGCTCGAGCGCTAAATATCTCGACATGGGGACGAATCATAACATCGGATTCAAATTCTCTTGCTTCCCCAATTTCCATCTGCAAAATATCTAAACTTTGCATGATTACATCATAAACAGTCGATATCTCTGCTTTCGGATTGACCCTTGCAACATCTGATCCAATTACAATATCAGCCCCCATTTTTTTTACTGTAGATACCGGGACCCGATCTGCAACACCTCCATCAACGAGTAGTCTCCCATTAAATTTTTCGGGTGTAAATATTCCTGGAATAGCAATACTCGCTCTAACAATCTCTGCTATCGGCCCTTTCATGAACTCAACTTTTTCACCTGATTGCAAATCTGTTGCGATAACAGAAACCGGAATATTTAATTCTTCCAAATTCTTCCCTTGCATAAATAAACCGATGAGATTCTTTACTCGGTTTCCTGCAATAAACCCCATTTTTGGCACGATAAAATCAAGATAATATTTTCTTTTAAAGGCTGTAGATAACTTTATTAACTGCTCGAGATCATGCCCAAATGCATAGAAGCAGCCAACCAGAGCCCCCATACTGCTGCCTGCAATCATATTGACGGGTATTGAATTATCTTGAAGTGCTTTTAATACCCCTAAATGAGCGAACCCTCTAGCTCCTCCTGACCCTAAAGCAATCCCAATTTTCGGCATGTCCATATGTATCTCCCCCTTCCACATTTTATGGTCTAAAAGTCGATTCTATGAGTATATTGAATGTGTGGATGTCGGACAGGAGGTATACGTATTGAATATTTCCAAAATAAAGTCAGTTCTTCTAGCTTCAGGTGTAACATTTATGGCAATCTCTATGATTTCGCTTCCTGAACAATCTTTTGAAGCATCCATTCGAGGATTACAAATGTGGTGGGAGATCGTATTTCCATCACTATTTCCTTTTTTTGTTATATCTGAGCTGTTAATTGGTTTTGGAGTAGTCAAATTTATGGGGGTATTACTAGAACCGTTGATGAGGCCACTATTTCGGGTTCCAGGTGTTGGTGGGTTTGCATGGGCAATGGGGATGGCAACAGGATTCCCTGCCGGAGCTAAATTAACTGCTCGGTTGAGACAGGAAAAGCAATTAACAAGAACTGAGGCTGAGAGATTAGTATCATTCACAAATTCCTCTAGTCCATTATTTATTTTCGGGGCAGTTTCGGTTGGCTTTTTTCATAATCCAAGGCTAGGGATTTTACTTGCAGTTGCTCATTATTTAGGGAATTTTTGCGTTGGAGTGATGATGAGATTTTACGGTAAGAATGAGAAGAACAAAGTGATTTCAAAGTCTTTAACAAAACCGATCATTGTACAAGCATTATCCGCCCTTCATCGCACAAGGCTGCAAAATAAAAAACCAATTGGTAAATTAATTGGGGATGCTGTTATTTCATCGATCCACACTTTACTCATGATTGGTGGATTTATTATCTTGTTTTCAGTTATAAACAAATTATTATTCCATTTAAATATCACACTTATTTTGGCATCCATAGTAGAATATGCCCTCACAGTTCTTCATTTGCCTCGGGAACTATCTGTTCCTTTTATAGCAGGTCTTTTCGAAATTACACTTGGGAGCCGGATGACGAGTCAGATTGAAGAAGCAAACTTAATGCAGCAAGCGATTATGGCAAGCGCTATTCTCGGATTCAGCGGCTTAAGTGTTCAAGCACAAGTTGCTAGTATTTTAGCGACGACTGATATTAGATTTAAACCGTTCTTTGCAGCTCGCATCATACATGGCTTTCTTTCCGGTTTATTAACCTTTATTCTTTGGAAACCATTTTCGTTAAAATTTCATCTAGCCTCTACGGAAAACACGGTTGTACCAGTAGTTCTTCAAGAACATGATGTATGGTGGGAAAACATATTGCACATATTTATTAAATTTGGTCCTTTATTAACAATTGTTTCATTGATTTTGTACATTTTTTATTATAAAAAAAGGATGAATTCTATTACCTAATGTAGAATACATCCTTTCCTACTTAATTCAAATGATTAACGACTGAATTTATTTAATAATGCTTTTTCTACCTCTTTTGGAACAAGTTCAGAAATATTCCCATGGTATTTAGCTACTTCCTTAACTATGCTTGAACTTAAAAATGAATATTGGTTATTCGTCATAATAAAGAAAGTCTCAATCTTTTCATTAAGCACTCTATTCATTGAAGTGATCTGCATTTCGTATTCAAAGTCGGATACCGCTCTTAGTCCTCGGATAATTGCGTTCGCGTTTACACTATCTGCATAGTCAACTAGTAAACCGTTGAAGGTATCCACTTTAACATTTTCCATTTCTTTCGTTACTTCTTTAAGCAGATGGATTCTTTCCTCAACGGAAAACAATGGTTTTTTAGAAGAATTGCTTAGTACCACTACATAAACTTCATCAAAAACTTTAGCTCCCCGCTTGATAATATCAAGGTGTCCCAACGTTACCGGATCAAAACTGCCAGGACAAACTGCAATACTAGTCATAGTTGCACTCCCTTATCAACGTCTATTACATAAATTGTTAAGCCGATACTTCCATAGTCCCCTGCTTTTCCTTGTACTAATTTTCCTATATTTTGTGGAAGCTCGACATCTGTACTATGTTCACAAATAATGGCACCTTGTGCTTTAAGCAATTTGCTTTCATCGATCAACTTTAGTAATGAAACTAATTTTTGCCGATAATATGGGGGATCCAAAAAAATATAATCGAACTGTAAATCTCTTTTGATTATTGCTTTTAATGCCCGCTCTGAGTCATTGCGGTATATTTCACTCTTTTCCTCTAATCCACATAGTGCGATATTGCGCTTAATCGTTTGAATAGCATTCATATCCCTGTCCACAAATATAACTTTATCCAAGCCTCTGCTAAGCGCTTCGATTCCTAGACCACCGCTGCCTGCAAATAAATCCAGACCTAACCCTTCAGTAAAATAAGGGCCGATAACATTAAATATTGTCTCTTTTATTTTATCAGTTGTTGGTCTAGTCTGGCTTCCAGGGACAGATTTTAACTGCCTGCCTTTACAAGTTCCTGAAATGACTCTCATTTTCTTCACCAAATTATCATAGATTTTCCTTATCATCCTAACACAATTAATGTAACCATTCCAATTGCAAGAAGGTTATCTCGAAATAATGTTTCTATGTATAAAATCAGCTATTAAGGTGATAATGACGATAACAGCATCTACTGATGTTGTTGCCAACCGCGGAGAAGACTTACGTTTCCCCATAAGTTCTTCCTCCGGTTTCTCCTCTCCCTTTGCCTTCTATCCGTTTTAATGGACATAGAAGGGCCCTGCATGAAAATGCAGGGTTTTTTATTGATTTATTTTTATTTCATTTTCATCATCAATAACCTGTGCGTTAAGAAGGATATTAATGAAGATAATGTCGATGTAAAGATCCTTACCTATTCTTACAATAGGAGCTTGTTGCATTCCATACTGTTGGCCGTTCAATTCAAAAATTCTTTTATTGGGGTAAAATCGATATTTGATTAATCCTTTTTCCGCTTTCAAGCCATTTTGATTTGAAATAACTTGTGTCTTATATTGTAAAGATTTTAATAGCGGTTCCAAGGCGAGAAAAGATTTTCCGTCCTCATGCACTATTAATGCCTCTTCAGTTTTGATGCCATCAACATATACATAACGAGGATCAACAAGTAAAAATGGTTCCAAAGGCGTTCCAATATCAGCATTTAAAGCAAAAAAATGCGATTTAAATCCTGTCGTTTCCTCTAAAACCTCGTCCATTTTTATACTATCAAGAGGTTCCTCTTGTGACAAAATAATTTTATTTAACCAATCATCGAGCTGTGCCGCACTTAATTTATTTGTTAGCTCTAAATACATATTTTTCGCCTTTTGTTCTCCGACAGGCTTTTTGAAGATAGCAGATGAGATAATTCCTATTAACCATTTTTCCCTATCAGGAAAGATAAGTGAATTTTCGATTTCGGTGATCGCAATTTTTTCATAAATCGTATTTAATTTATTCTTGGAATTGACAAGCATAAAAGTATCCTCATCCACTTCCTCATGGAGACTCGTAATAACGACAGAATAATTCTTTCCTTTATTTTTCTTCACATCAATCAAATTAATTGCTTTGTCAACATCGGCATTTGCAAAAACAGTTAGACGATCATTGACTTTTGTTTTATTTAAAGCTTCTTGCTGCCAAAATAAAACTGGTGCGTCCCCTGTTTTTTCAAAAACATAATAATCTAATAAAGCCATTTTTTTCATTCCTAACAAATTTCCATCACTTACCCAGCTTCCTTTTCGCCATCGCGAATCGCTTAATTGCACACGGGTAGAGACAATTGGTAAGTCTTCAATATGAACTGTCCAATTTCGAAGAAGAATACTTTTAAGATTACTTTGTGCTGGCAGCAAATATGTAAAATGCACCTTCCCCTCTTCAATATTTAGCGTGAACCTTTTAGCCTCTTTCAAGTCGCAAACTTGATCATCTGCAAAATAACAGGTAATTTCTTTAGCTTTTTTAGGCAGGCTAATGGCGTATTTGCCTGCAGGTATATCACTTATTGTTTGTTCAACACGAAAAGCATTAGCAACTTGGCTGATACTGACTTTCTGTTTTGTATTTTGAAAGCTATCTTCTGTTTGGGATGAATAGCCTTTCCATTGATAAAAAAGTAAACTTGATGTTAAACAAAGCAAAAAGATGAATAAGAAAAATGAGGTCTTTTTCAATTTGGATTCTCCTTGCAATGATGTTCAGTATAATTTTATCCTTATCATTATTATCGGCTTGTTTTACCAATTTTCACATATAAAAAAACTGCCCCTTAAAATAAAATAACAAGGGACAGCCAACATTCACTTATAGTCCAACTCTGTAGTCATATTCTTTCGCTTTATCAGGTTTGGAGTTTTCAAATTCTGTTTTTAAAAATGGTTTATAAGACGGTTCCACTTTTTTGACAAAGGGCATGGACGATAATTTCTCGGACAATGAGGTTACTTCATTCTCACTACAATAAAGCACGACATATTTCATCCGTTTAGAGACATAATGGACATTGCCAAAACGCCTTAATGCTTTAGCGTTCTTCAAACTAAACAACCAAATAATTAATCCTTGTCTTCCATTAAACATGATTTTTCCCCTTTTTCTCTTTCTGCCTTTTTATGAACAACCGCATCCCCCGCCACTACCACAGCCACCACTACATGAGGATCCTGAATCAAAGAATGGATTGCCTGTTGGAACTTTTACATTTGTTGATACAGATCTGCCAATCAAAACACTCACTTCATCTAATAATGATTGCAGCTCATTCTCGACTCTGCGAAAGTTTGCCACATTTTCATCAAGATCCATCTCCCGTTTTAGCACTCGGGTTTCTGTCATGATTTGTTTATAATCAGGATGATAGCGGCCAAACCTTTGTACATCATCATATAAGTCTTTCATCTTTGCAAAGGCAGCAATTTTCTTTCTTGTATCTACGTCATTCTGTAATTTATGATAAAAAAATCTATATTTTTCAGCGATGTCAGATGCAATGATACATTCACCAATCAGTTCGGCTTTTTCAAGTAATTCAACACTTTCGATTGTAGCAAGCAAATAGCTCACCTCCAACCGTTATTTTATCATGTTTTTCATACTGTTGCGACCAGTATTATTTGATTGTCACTAAAAACTGCCTACTAATACCAAAAGGCTTATTATCCTTATTTACTACGTCTATTTTAAATTTATGGGTACCGGCCTCTAAGTTTTTTACGATAAAAGCGGCAGTACTATACTCTCCATACATTTCTCCATCTATATACAACATAATTTTCCCTTGATCTAAACCTAAGTCTTTGCCGGAAAATGATACCCCACTAATGATGCACTCGACCATAACACTTTTACCTTCGACGATATGACGTATATCAATCGCCTGCGGAGATACGCTCGCACCGCTTTGTGAAGCTTGCGCTTTAATTTCAGATTCGGGATCTCCATAACTACAGCCAGCTAAAATCACCAAAAAAAATAAGTAAACGATAATTTTCTTCATATGAAATCACTCCTCTTCTTTAGCTTTTACTAAAGAAGGAAGTTCATACAATATTTAATCTAGAAATCATCCAGAAGAATTCAGTGATTGCAACATCCCCATCATCATCGATGCCATATGTAGGCCATTGGAAAATTTTTCGACTCGATGAGGAATTGTCTTTTTAAAATAATGGAGTGACGCAATTTCAAATTGCTCTAGGCTTTCAGGTTCCCTTGCAAGTTTTCGGTACCAGTATGGCTGTTCTCTGATAAACTGCTTTAATTCATTTTTCGAATAAATATACTGAAGTATTTCTTCTCTCATGGCCATTTCTCCTCTCAATTAGTCTTTTTTAAAGGAAAAAGGATTTGTGTTTGCTGAAGGAGGTTGATTTGCTTTTTGTTCAATTCCACCTTGAAACTGACCGAGTACACCTTGAATAGCACCGATTGCTTGGCTTAATTGTTGAATATGATTTTGCACTTGATTTGCGTCCATTTTTTTAATGATGCCAGTTATTTGATTCATCCAGCCCTTATCAGTTTCAGTCTTTTCTACAGCGGTCTCTTCACTGGCGCCGGCGTCTTTGAATGAATTCCATTTTGGGTCATCTGCTCCAAGTAAGTACCAGTCTTCATAAACTTCCTGCCATGTATTTTCTCCGTTTCTAACTGATTTTAAAAGTTTTGGATGTTTTTTAACAAAAGACTTAAATTGTTCGACTGACGGATGCAGACTTTTCCTCGCCATTGTTTCTCACCTCAACTGAATCATTTATCCTATATTCAGATTATGGCATTGCGTCATAATGTGTGATTTAAGTAAAATGAAAAGACCTTTAAAAGGTCTTTGCGGATTGTCGATAAATGGTATATTTCTCGGTAATTTTTTATTGATTGATGGTCTCTGTAACCGGCCTGTTGATTTCCGCTCCGGGCACTCGCTTTCCGCAGGGAGGCCCGGGAGCCTGCTCGGCGCTTTGGCGCCTGCGGGGTCTCCCGTGACCTCTCGATCCCACAGGAGTCGAGTGCCCTCCGCTCCAATCAACATGGATGCGTACCAACATAAGTATTGCAACACACTTTTTGTAACCTGCTAAGTGTGTTGCAATCTTTTTATATTTTGACAGTCTGCAGTAGGCAGAGCCTGTTCACTAGCATTCTTCAATTCCCGTAACTGGCAACGATATGCCTTATTGGTTTCATTTTCTTAAATTGTTTGACGTAAGGAGCGAATTCCGAATACATACTGAATATGCGTCATCTTAGTTAAAACAAAGGCATCTATACTAGGCCGTCCCAATGAGGAATAAATGTCTTCGCCCAATGGGTAAATAAAGTTAAAATCAATTACAGCTTCCAATTTGCGAACTAAATGGTCTAGTAGAACAAGTTGTTCAATTGTGAGGATTTCTAATTTCATGTTCAAGATTTTGGTTTCTTGTCATCATTCCATCACCTTAAGGTGAGCTTTACTTTCCATGATAAAAATGAATGGATATATAGAAAAGTAAAATACAGAACTTTATTAGTTTGGAGAAGCGTCCGCTCGACTCCTGCGGGATCTGCGAGACAGCCGAGACCCTGCAGGAGCGTAGCGACGAAGCGGCTCGGCGCTCGCCCCGCGGAAAGCGAGCGGTAAGCTTCGGAAAACCTGATCTATCCTATATCAAAATAAAAAGACCTTTAAAAGGTCTTTGATGTTACTCGTTTTGGATAAAATTTTGCGTATAAAACTTTTGGAATACGCCCACACCAAGACTGGAGTAGTCCTTCTCCAAAAGCGCTTTCCTATGTCCTTCGGAATTTAACCATCCCTCAACAGCAGCAGGACCGTCATTGTAATCAGATGCAATGTTTTCTCCGGCAGCTTGATAATGAATATCATTGGCCGCAAGCCGAGCTGCAAGGTCGCCAAACTGAGGAGATTCATGCGCAAAATACCCATGCTCATACATGTCCTTACTATGTCCATAAGCCACTTCAGCGACATTGTTATCCCATGCCAATGCATCTAAATCAAAGCGGCCCCTAATCACATTTGTAATATCGTAAATTTGCTGCTCACTGCCTTTTTCAATAGCTTGCCACTCTTCTTCTGTGGGTTCCGAAGATTGGATAAAATCACCGCGATACGCCATTTCATATGGCCGATGGGAAATTAGCGTTTTTTTATCATAAAATCTAATACTTGAAAGTGTTCCAGTATATTTATCAATTGATAACTGTGCAAAAATATCCCCCAATTGAACGAGGGGACGAATATTTAAATCCTCTTCCGATAACTCAAATCGATAAGTTCCCCTCTTTGTAGCAACCATTATTTCTGTTTCAAGAAGGGTTGAACGATAAATCTCTTCGATCGTTTGACCGATTAAGAAGGGAGCCACATTCAATTGGTTGCCAATTGCATAAACAGTGACAACAGACCCATCAATAATGCCCGCCTGCATATATGTTCCTGAAAAATTATTATAAATCCACCATTCATATCCGTATGCAGAAGGATCTTTTCTATTAGGTTCACCAAAATCTGAAATCAATTTTTCCACTGATTTTCCGATGTAAATCGAAAGGCCTTCTTTTGGTCGGCTCGTTCCGTCATTTATTATATCGTCGATAAAATTATCAACTTTGGGAGAGGTTGAATAATTACTATCCTTCAATGGTTCATTATTGTCTGGAACAGAATAATAATAAATCATAATAAAAAATATAATGACTGAGAAAATCATAACTCTAAATAATGTGCGCAGTAGGATTCCTCCCTTCATGACAAAAATCGACAAAAAACTAATATATTTATGCAGTTTTTCTTTATTATAACATTTAATATAACAAGTACCATAATAGGTTTTACTTTATAAGAAAAAACCCTGATATCAGGGTTTTAGGATCTTAGTGAAAGGATTGAGTTTCATCTGGTTCTGATATATCAGATAGCGCATGTTTTGCTTGGTCATCAGTCAAATCCCGAACAGCTAAATCGCCGAGTGCAACAATCCCAGAAAGCTTTCCATTTTCAACCACTGGCAGGCGGCGAATTTGCTCCTTAGCCATGATACGTGCGGCTTCTTGTGTTGTAGTATCAGGAGTAACGGTAACAATGCGACTGCTCATTATCTCCTCAACTTTGGATGATGGAGGATTCTTTTCAGCAATGCAGCGCAAAACAATATCACGATCGGTAATTAAACCGACTAGTCTATCGTTATCAACAATCGGTATGACACCCACATTTTCATCTTTCATTTTTACAGCAACTTCATAAACATTATCCTTCAAAGAGCAAGTTAGAACCTCAGTCGTCATAATATCTCGAATTTGTGTCATTTGCTTAATTCCTCCCAAAAATATAGTGAAAGTGCCTTGACCATTTTTTATATTCACCATTCGCCTTCTAATCTATACATAATATTGTTCTCAATTGCTAATGAGATTTGATCAACTGCATATCGTTGCAACGGAAAGGTTTTTCGACTATGATTAGACATGAGGAAAAATCAATTTTTGAATGCAAAGTCGATAAAACGACGGGGAATATTTAGGAGGGAAATATCATGAGATTTGAGAATAGCGGACTTGAATCATTAAAACTAGATTTAAATCGCCTTGATGAAGTAATGGAAAATAACGGAATGGTCCGGGCAGGCCAATGGGATTATGAGCGTGTCACTTACGATTATAAATTTCAAATTAAAGAAGGTATATATTACTTGCGCATTCCGGGTTATGCTGTTGAAGGAGATGTAGGAGCACATGATGCTTATATTCAATTAATGACTCCTATGCTCGGAAAACACTACTACCCTCATGGAGTCGAGTATGGGGAAGATGAATATTTTCCGGCACATCTTGTAAAGCAATGCAATCAAATCATCGCTAATATTCATAAAGAAGCTGAAGTATTTGCTGAATAAAATGCAAGAGGAGCACGGAAATTACCGTGTTCTTTTTTTATAGTTGTTAATTGGCTAAATATGGATGTCGGAATTATAATGGATAATAAGAACTATTATTGGAGAGAGGTGGCCCCCTGTTTTGAGCGGATTTTTAAAAAAGAAATATTTAATTTCGATCCTTCTTATCATTTTAATAGTATTAGTTATGTTTTATATTTTGCCTGTATCAGTGCCGCTTATTGTAGCTTTTATTACCGCATTGATGTTAGATCCCTTAACTAAAATAGTTCAAGCTAAATTTAAACTAAAGAGGCAATTATCTATTATTATTGTGTTTACTTTATTTACTCTTCTTTTAGGATCAGGCATATTCTTTATTGTTACTAAAGTAATTGGAGAAGGTATTAAATTAATTGAAGATACACCTATATACATAAATAATTTAACTGACATGTGGCATAGTTATGAAGAACATTTTCAAAATGCTGCAAAGGACTTTCCTGAGGAAGTAGTTACAGCCTTTACTGAGGAAGCAAATAATCTATTTGAAACTTTTAAGACCAGTTTAAAACAGTATGTAAATATTGAAAAAATCAGTGCATTTTTATCATACATACCCAATTATTTAGTAAGTTTTTTGGTGTACTTGATTGCATTGTTCATGTTTATGATTGACTTGCCGCGGATTAGAAGCAGCATATATGAGTACATGACTGAAAAGACATCGGAAAAAGTGTCATTTATGACTTCCCGTCTTTCTTCCGTTGTTTTTGGTTTCTTTAAAGCCCAGTTCTTTGTTAGCATTATTATTATGATAGCGGCTTTTATCGGACTCATTCTTATCGCACCTAAAGTAGCGATTGTCATGACTTTAATTATTTGGATTATTGACCTCATTCCGATTATCGGTTCCATTGTCATTTTGGCACCGTGGTCTTTATATCATCTGCTGACTGGTAATATTGCTTTAGGTACAAAACTTGCCATCTTGGCGGTTATTCTATTAATCATTAGAAGAACAGTCGAACCGAAAGTAATGGGAACGCATATGGGGCTTTCACCCCTCTCAACATTGATTTCAATGTATCTTGGTCTCAAATTACTTGGTGTTTTGGGATTGATTCTTGGTCCCACTTTACTAATCGTATTTAAATCGGCAAAAGAAGCAGGTTTAATTAAAATGAATTTCAAGATATAAATCATCAAAAAGACGCCATATTCATCGGCGTCTTTTACAGTTAAAAAGTGTCTAGAAAATACGGTGTTTGCCTCGGAATCATAGAATGCAAACATTCTACTAGTTCCAAGTTACCCTGAATAGCTCCAATTTCCCATAATTGGATTGCATTCATATAGCCAAGAAGTAGTGCTGTTAAACTGTTAATGGAGAGAACTAAATATGGTTGATTTTCATTGTAGCTTCCATCAGCAATTTTCGTCACGCCGGATGTCGTAATAACATATTTACCTTCATTCCAGGGAGCATGCTCATCAATCACTTTGAAGATAACTGACTTGGTTCCAGGATTAATAAATGGATAAGCTTGCAAATACTTTTCCACATCAACAATTCTAGCCATGAAATATGGTTTAACTTCTCTTTTAACATTAGGATTCTTCAGTATAAATGGTAATTGCTCATTCATTGGAAGCTTTATCTCGAGTTTATCAAGCATAGAATCATGCTGGCAAATAAATCTCCATAGCGCCAATCTTGCCTGATGATTGAGGACGATAAATTCTTTAACTTCCATTTTTCTATTTTCAATTTTATAAAGTATATAACCTTGTGGATGCCCATCATCCGAAAAATAGATTGCTGGTGAAAAATTATTTAACACACTTTTTTTCCACCATTCTTCGCTACGCACTAACATTCCAGAATAATTCAGGGAAAATTTCTCATAAACAGTATTAAGATCTTCATAGAACTCACCTTTTTTATAGCGTTTTATCCATCCATAGGACTCTCCACTCCGATTTATTAGATCCTCTTTCTCCAAACTAATTAGCTGATATTCTACAAAGAGTTCCCATCCATATTTCCGATAAAAATCAATATAAAACGGTGACAACATTGAAATTACTTGGCCCTTTTCTTTCATGTCTTCCAGTGCTTTATTTAGTAATTGTTTTACATATCCTCTTCTTCGAAATTCAGGATAGGTTGCCACTCCGGCGACACCACCCATATTAAATTCCTTCCCATTTTGAATAATCTTAAATGGAAGAATATAAAGTTTTGCAGCCAATTTCTCACCTTCAATGATACCAAGGATATTTTGACTTTTCATCGATTTCAATCGCTCATCAATTTGCTCTTGCGAAAGCTCATATTGGAATGCGTACATAGACATTTCAATGGCTTCTCTGAAATATTCTTGTGTCAATTTAATAACATTCATCTTTTTCCCTCCTTATGTAAAAAAGCTCTCCCATATAATAACATTATATGGGAGAGCTTTTTTTATTTAAAATCCTAGGATTGCTTTAATCATTGAAGTGGTTTCTCCACCTTGGTAAATCACATATAGTAATAAATAAACTACCACACCCGTTATACCCGTAAAAAACCAAACGACACTTGTATATGGTCCTAACTTTCGATGTCTTGCTAGTTTATTTTTATAACCAGTCCATAAAGAGAAAATACCCAGTCCTGCCCCAATTGTAGCAAGTGAAATATGAAAAATCAGAAAAACTGTATAAAATATTTTTATATCATCGGGTCCGCCAAAAGATGTATTCCCTACAAAAATTGTACGACTTGAATAGATGATAAAAAAGATTACCGCAAAAATCCCTGCTAACGTCATTATCTTTTTATGACCTTCAATATCGCGTTTTCTTATCTTTCCCCAGCCTACGGCCACGAGAATCGCACTGGTGACAATACAGGCAGTGCTAATAGTTGGCATTATTGGAACTATCATAATCTAGAATCCTTCCCCTAACATAATATATGTACGTGAGAGAGATGCTCCCTCACATTTATTCCACTGGACGAGGCTCATGGTGCAGTATCGCATCATTATTAATCTGGTCGCCTTCCCGTTGTTCTTTTTTATACCATTCGAAGAAAACCTTCATCAACATAACACCAAGAACAATTTCTTGGATTATTTTCATTAATACTCCGCCAAGCTGCTGATCCTCTTGAGCAGGCATATTTGTAAACAATTCTGGTCCGCTAATGGATAAACCGGACAATGTACTTCCCGGCACACAAAGCGCCATCGCTTTCATCCACATCTCACCATCTGTATAGGTTGCATACATCGCCGCTGGAGCAAAAATAATCATCCCGCATGCAGGCGTAAGCAAGACACCGTCACCAAGAATATAGCCTATTTTTTTCAGACCGTGTAATTGATACTGGCCTTCAAGTTTGTTTAACAGCGGCCACCATAAGAATATAGCTAGAACAAACAAGACGACTGTATAAACCGCATGGATAACAATATTCATCTTTACTGCATCCATAATTAATGGAATATGATAAATAGAAAAGATTCCATTAAATAATATTAGCGCTATTAATGGCTTCGTAAAGAAAGCAAATATTTTCTTAATATATCGGTATTCAAGAATATGTAGCCATACCCAATTCGGAATGCTCGAGATAAGAATTGGTGGTATAACTAAATACAGGAAAGCCATTTGCACCATGTGAAACGTAAACATAATATGGGCCACTAAGTCGACCGGCGATCCTTTTGTCACATACAACAGAATCATCGCAAGTACGAATAAAATTGCCTGGCTGATTTTTAAAGGTTCACTATTTGCAAATTTATGTCGTTGTTTGACAGTTAGATAAAAATAACCCGCAATTAATAGTAAACAAAAAATCATAAAATACGGACTCCATAGTGCCCGGAAACCAAAAATACTTAAAGGCATACGCCTTCACCTCTTTGTTTGTAATACATCCTAACATCCATTATACTTTTCCAGCCTCTATAGTTCAACGCAGGCTAATGACAAGTTGATGAACATTAAAAAGCCAGCCGAAATCGGCTGGCTTTTTAAATCATCATCTAGCTCCAGTGCCCAGCGACTGGCACTTCCGTATTTGTTCATTACCACCAAACAATTGTTAGGAAGCAAACGACTGTGACAAATCCAATGATTATGCCCCCATATATAAACAGCTGTGGTGCTTCATGACCTTTATGGCTCATGTGCATGAAGTAATACAATTGAAAAATTACTTGTACAAGAGCCAGCAAGAGGATAAATGGAACAACAAACCATTTATCAAAACCGGCATAAACGGCACCAAATGCAATCAATGTCAAGAAAATGGAGATGGCAAAGGCAATTACTTGATGACGCATTTCCTCAGCGCTTCTTCTACGGCGATATTCATAATCTACTCTAGGGTTGCCAGAATTCAAATGTTGGTTTTCCATCTTTTATCCCACCATTCCCATTAAATATACAACAGTGAAGATAAACACCCAAACAACGTCAATAAAGTGCCAGTAAAGGCTCGCAACATAAAACTTAGGAGCGTTGAATAGGTTTAATCCTCTTTTCGAATTTCGAACCATTAATGCAATGATCCAGCCAAGACCGAACACAACGTGCCCCCCGTGGAAACCAACGAGTGTATAAAACGCTGAACTAAATGCACTCGAAGTATATCCAAATCCTAAACCGGAAGTATAATGCCAGAATTCATATATTTCTAAACCAAGAAAAGTCAAGCCTAATAGTACTGTAACTAATAGCCATGCCTGCATTTTCTTGAAATGAAAGTTTTTCATATGGTAAATGGCATACACGCTCGTGATAGAACTTGTAAGAAGAACCATTGTCATAATGAATGCAAGCGGCAGTTCAAATATATCAGTTGAAATTAAATCTTTGCTCGTTGGAACTTTATCTTTCAATGCAAGATATGTTGCAAAGAGGGAAGCGAACAATACTGTTTCGCCTCCAAGAAAGAACCAGAAACCCAAAAATTTATTTTTCCCCTCAAGGGTTGCTTTTTCGGGTGCTTCAGGCCATGTTTTTGGTGTGAATTTCTCTTCAACATGCATTATGCCTTTACCCCCTTATCTTTATCATCCACTAATTCTGATTTTGGAATATGGAAACCATGATCATCTTTCAGGGATCTGAGTAACATTGAACCAAATGCAACGATTAGTCCAATAATCAATACTGCAAGTCCCCATGAATGTTCCGTCCGGTAAATGGCGCCAAATGATGCGATAAAGAATCCTAGTGAGATGAAAACCGGAAGGATTGAACCATTAGGCATATGGATATCTCCAAGTGGCTCAGCCGGTGTAATCTCTGTTTTACCTTCCATTTTTTCAAGCCAATAAGGATCAATCCCACGAACTAAAGGAAGCTGCTTAAAGTTGTAAAATGGAGGCGGTGAAGGAAGCGCCCACTCAAGTGTACGTCCATCTTCCCAAGGGTCATTGCCAACACGTACATTTTTAACTTGTGTAATGATAATGTTATACAACAAAATCAAGACTCCGACAGCCATGAATGCTGCACCAATACTACTGATCATGTTTCCAAGATTTAATCCTTGTCCATCCATGTAGGAAGCAATTCTACGTGGCATTCCCATAAGCCCTAGGAAATGCTGAATGAAGAAAGTTAAATGGAAACCGATTAGGAATAACCAAAAAGTAAGTTTACCTAGTGTCTCGTTAAGCATAGTACCAAACATTTTTGGCCAGTAGAAATGCGTAGCAGCCAAAATCGCTAACACAACTCCCCCAACGATAACATAGTGGAAGTGGGCAACAACAAAGTACGTATCATGGAATTGATAATCGGCAGGTGCCGTCGCGACCATGATGCCCGTTACTCCACCCATAACGAATGAAGGAATAAATGCTGCTGCATAAAGCATCGGAGTAGTAAATTTAATACTTCCTCCCCACATCGTAAACAACCAGTTGAAAATTTTAATCCCAGTTGGCACTGCAATGGCAAACGATGCAACTGCGAAAATTGCGTTCGCGATATTACCAAGCCCAACCGTAAACATATGGTGAGCCCAAACCATGAATCCAAGGAATCCAATTAATACTGTCGCAAATACCATCGATGAGTATCCGAAAAGGCGCTTCCTTGAAAAGGTTGAGAAAATCTCAGAGAAAATACCAAATGCCGGTAAGATAAGAATATATACTTCAGGGTGACCGAAAATCCAGAAGAAATGCTCCCAGATAATCGTGTTTCCTCCCGCAGCTACATTAAAAAAGTTTGCTCCGAACATCCTATCGAATGTAAGCATGAACAATGCAACAGTAAGTGGAGGAAAAGCAAATAATATTAGTGCTGACGCTACAAAAGTTGTCCATGAGAACATCGGCATACGCATATAAGTCATTCCAGGGGCACGCATATTAATAAGGGTAACCAAGAAGTTAATTCCGCCCATTAATGTACCAAACCCTGATATTTGTAACCCTAATGCATAAAAATCGATACCATGACTTGTAGAATTAAGTGACAATGATGCATATGATGTCCAACCTGCATCAGGCGCACCACCTAAGAACCATGATAAGTTCAGAAGCAATCCTCCAAAAAAGAACAGCCAAAATCCTAGGGAGTTCAAAAATGGAAATGCAACGTCACGGGCACCAATTTGCAGTGGCATGACTAAGTTCATGAAACCAATTAAGATCGGCATGGCGGCTAAGAATATCATTGTAACACCATGCATTGTAAGCATTTCATTAAATACTCCGGCGCTGACAAAATTACTGTCAGGTACAGCCAGCTGAATTCGTATAATCATCGCTTCGAGTCCGCCAAGTAAAAAGAAGAAACCACCTGCTGCAAGATATAAAACAGCAATCTTCTTATGGTCTACAGTTGTCATGTAGTCCCAAACCGTAGCTCCGAAGCCTCTTTTTTGAGCAATACTACTCACGTTTTAACCTCCTTTTTTCAGGGCCGTTTATTTATTGTGTACTTTTAATTCCATTAAATAAGCGGCAAGAGCATCTAATTCATCCTCTTCCAACTTCGGATAAGTATTGGTCATTTTGTTTCCGGGTTTAATACTTTCCGGATCTTTTAACCATCTTTTCAATTCTTCTTCATTATGATCGAGAACACCAGCAATTTTTTCGCGTTCTCCAAAATTTGCTAGGTTAGGTGCAATTCTACCTTCAGGTGGTGTTGCGTTATCCGTACCGACAGCATGACAAGTAATACAGCTATTATTGAAAATTTCTTCACCTTTTACTGCAAGATCAGTTGAAGGTTGAACTTTTTCAGCATTTTGCATACCTGCAACCCATTGATCAAAATCAGCTTTAGGCAATGCTTTTACTTTAAAATCCATGAGCCAATGCGAAGGACCGCATAATTCAGCACATTTTCCGTAGAAAACATCTCCAGCTTCGGTTGCTTTATCTTGATCGACTACTAACCAAAACTTATTGATATTATCAGGATTCGTATCTAGTTTCCCGCCAAGTGGAGGAATCCAGAACGAGTGCTTTATATCTGCAGATTTCAATTGGAAATAAACTTTTTCCTCAGTTGGAATAACAAGGTCCTGGCTTGTTACGATTCCTAAATCTGGATATTCAAATTCCCACCAGTAAAGATGAGCGCGTACGTTGACGACAAGTGCTTCCGGATTGCCGTCTTCATCTTTTTTACCAATTGCGGATACATCGCCTTGGGAAAAAGTAACAGCAACAGTTGGAACAGCAAGGATTAAAAGTAAAACGATCGGGATAACTGTCCAAATAATTTCTAGTACATGACTTCCCTCAACTTGTTTAGGAATTTTGTTCTCTTCGCCTTTTTTTCGACGGAATTTCACGAGTGCAATAATCCAGATGACGAAAACTACTACGATGACCAACATCATGATTCCTAAACTAAACAGAATAAGGTCATATTGCTCTTGAGCTACTTGACCTGCCGGTCGAAGAGCGGACAGGAATGGCTCGCCGCATCCTGACAGGACAAGCGCCAAAATCGCAAAAACTGATGCGAGACGCCACTTTTGCAGCCATTTTTTCATAGTTTAATCAAACCCCTCTTTCGTAAAGTGTCTTAGCGGTTCTAAGGACCGGTTCTTCTATGTGGATTTCCTATTAAAGAAAGAATTCCTAAAGTTAAATGACAGTAAAGATGACCATTGCTGTAAACAGAATCGTCAAGTAGTTTAATGAATATACAAACATAAGTGTAGCCCATTTTATTTCGTCTTTCATTCTATACCCAATTACACCGAGAGCAAGCCAGCCAATATTAAAAGCTGTTGCAAGAATAACAAAAGGTAGTCCTAGGGACGTCATGAAAAACGGAATTGGTAAAAGCATGGCTACCCAAATGATGATATGTTTTTTTGTTGCAGCGAATCCCTTTACAACAGGAAGCATTGGGATACCGGCAGCTCTATATTCCTCCACTCTTCTCATGGCTAACGCATAAAAATGTGGCGGCTGCCAAATAAACATGAGCAAAAACAGCATCCAAGCCATAGGCGGTAATGTTGGATCAACTGCTGCCCAACCAATTAAAGGTGGAACCGCACCTGAAATACTACCGATAACCGTATTACTTACATACAGTCGCTTTGACCACATACTGTATAAAACAACATAACTGAATATACCAATAATGCCAATGATCCCAGTTGTAATATTGGTCATAAACAACATGGCCAATCCTAGAAATACGAAAGTGAAACCGACGATAAGCACTCTAGATCCACTTATTTTGCCGGTAACTGTTGGCCTTCCTTTCGTTCGTTTCATAATCGGATCGATATCCCGGTCTATGTAGTTATTCAATGCACATGAGCCCGCTATAACAAGCGATGAACCCAACAATGTGAAAATCACAATATCAATTGACTGGAGAAAATGTGCCCCTGTAAACATAAATGCTAGCCACAGGCCAGTAAATGTCGTAATTAAATTGGAATTTACGATGCCAATTTTGATAAGTGCCGCAAAATCTTTCCATGCAGTTGTTGGAGGGCTAGATGTTTCTTGCATTGTTGTTAGAGTACGACTATTTCCCATTCTAATTCCTCCCTTCTTTGCAAAATTCTAAGTCCATACATAAATACTATAATGCATTCCTCGCTTATTTTCTCACTTTCCCGCTAGATTTCAGTATTTGTTCACTATTTTTTCTTTCTAAAAATCTTTCGATTCATTATATATGACAGACCGCTTTAAATATTGTACCATATTGTGACAAAAAAACAGAATGCTAGCCGGGTATAGTTATATTGGTCCAATTCAATATTAAATCATATTTTTCATTTAATTTGGAGAATCATTGCGAAAAGAGTATGTCCAATCTGTGACAGCTCACTCAAATAGGCAACTGTTTTACTTAAGTATATCTTCTATTACTTTTAGCAAAAATTAGAAGTATTATCAAGCTTTCACTTTCCATTTAGGTATTGTAACAATTTTGTCGGTTGTTTTTTCTTGTCTGATTATGTACTATCGGAAATGGAATTAATATTTATAGTAAGAAGGTGAAGATTTGCACCGCAAATTAAAATGGTTTTCTGTTCTCACGACATTTGTCATGCTGGGAGTCTTGCTTGGAGGAGCATTGGTGACGAAAACCGGTTCCGAGCTTGGGTGTGGAAGGACTTGGCCGTTATGTAACGGAGAGTGGATCCCAACGGAAATTACGCCGGCCCTTATTATTGAACTTGCTCACCGTCTTGTATCAGGAAGTGCAGGTCTACTCGTTCTAGGCCTTTCTATTTGGGCTTGGAAAGCAATCGGTCACAAAAAAGAAACGAAGCCATTAGCAGTTCTATCTGTTTCTTTTTTACTTTTGCAAGCATTGATTGGTGCAGCGGCAGTCATGTGGCCTCAGTCTGATTTTGTATTAGCCCTTCATTTTGGCATATCACTCATCTCATTTGCAGCCGTATTTTTATTAACCTTGCTTGTTTTCGAGGTAGATCAAAAATTCGATACGAGTAAACTCGTTATTGATAAAAGAATGAAAGTCCACACTATTGGTGTAACAATTTATAGTTATGCAGTCGTTTATACAGGGGCCCTTGTCAGACATACAGACGCAAGCCTCGTATGCCGGGATTGGCCGCTCTGCGTAAACGGAGCTTTTGCTTTTCCTGCAAATATATATGAATGGATCCAGATGGGTCACCGTCTAGCTGCAGGCTTGATTTTCCTTTGGATTGCGTATATAGCTATACTTGCCATGAAACATTACAAGCACCAAAAGGTAATGTATTGGGGATGGATTATCGCTCTTATTATTGTGACTCTACAAGTAACAGCAGGTGCTATCGTTGTCATAACTAGCTTAAATATTTACTTTGCGCTAGCACACGCTCTGTTTATCGCATGTTTATTCGGTTTATTAAGTTACTTTATTATGCTGCTAACTCGAAATCCTCAAGTTGTATCAGAAGCAGCGTATGATAAAGTTCAAGAGTCGGAATTGAAAACAACTAAAGTAATTATTCAATAAAAAAACTTGCACAGCCGTTGTGCAAGTTTTTTTATATTGGTAAGGCAGGTTTTCCGAAGCTTATCGCTCGCTTTCCGCGGGGCGAGCGGACGCTTCTCCAAACCGCAATCTATATATTTAATTTTGATCGGTTTCGGAATTTTGTTTCATTACGATAATTAAGAGGAGATGATTCTAACTTTGGTTCAGGTGTAGTCTTTTTAGTCTTAAACTTTTCATCATATTTTCTAAACATGGCTACATTTGTGAGAATTCCCATTGCTATTGATAAAACTACTATGGAAGAACCGCCATAACTAATAAATGGTAATGGTACTCCTGTAATCGGAATCAATCCCGACATTCCTCCGAGATTGATGAAAGTTTGAATTCCAATCATTCCAGCAATCCCTATTGCCAGCATACTGCCAAATGGATCCCGGGATCTAATGCCAACATAAAAACCCCGAAGGACAATATATCCTAGCCCAAGCACTACAAATCCAACTCCAAACACTCCTAATTCTTCGGCAATGACCGCCATAATAAAGTCCGTGTGAGCTTCCGGAAGATAACCCATCTTTTGAATGCTTTGGCCTAAGCCTAAACCTTTTAATCCCCCTGAACCGATGGCTAAATAAGAATTGACGAGTTGAAATCCTTCATTCCCTGCTGTTCCGAACGGATCCAAGAATCCTGATATCCGCTTCATATTTCCAGCTGTGAAAAATTTATCAAGTTTCAAAATGACAAATGGAGCCAGCAACGATGCAGCTAAAACTCCCATCATAATAAGTTTAATAATCGTCTTTAATCGCATACCAGAGCAGATAATAATCATTAAACCAATTAATAAAGTAATCGCCGCAGTTCCGTTATCCGGTTCTATTTTTATTAAGAAACAGACAAAAACTAGATAAATAATGGGCGGAAAAACGCCTTTATTCAGTTGGTCAATATAACGTTGTTTATTTGCATATACAGCTGATAAATAAATAATGACGCTGATTTTTACAAACTCTGATGGTTGTACCTTCCTTGCCCCTACTTGAATCCAGCTCTGGGCATTATTTGTTACATGACCTAAGACAGAAACAGCAAATAAACCTAATACAGATATAATCGTCATCACAATAAGAAACTTTTTATTCCTAAATGCCTTATAAGGAAAAACTGCAAAGAATAAAAAAACTGTAAATGCCGCCAATAAATTAAGTTTCTGATTTTGATAGAAAAAATCGGCAGGGTATTCATACCATTGGACAGCCATTACCATACTAGAACTGTATATCATCACAAGACCAAATAAGCAAAGCAATATGTACACAGCTATAATCGAATAGTCATAAGATTTTAGTATTTTTTTGAACATAAAACTCTTCCAATCTATAATTGAGTTATAAAAAAACCCAAACAATTACATCGAACTGTTTGAGTTTTAATATAAAATTCCTGCACGCAAGCATAACAAAAAGCTATACTAAGATTCCCTTTTAGCCGGAAAACCCTTATTTTTTCAATGATGCTTCATGCAGTGAAGAAAGTTGCCTCTCAAGCGAGCCCATTAATTCTTTCCCATCCTTCTCATCGATCAAGCCAAGACGGACAGCAAAATCTATTTCGCGGGATAATCCGAACATTTGAGTGTCTAGCACTTCTTCGTATAAAGGGCATTGCGGCATTGTTAAGTTGTCCATTTGCACCTGTATCAAACGCAATATTTTCTCAGCGTCTGCCTTAAGAAGGGCATAGGCTTTTTCCCGATGATCTATTTTCATTTCAGACACCACATAAATCCCCCTATCTTATAGAAAAGCGCAAGCGCCTTGCGCTAGACATATGAACAAATAGACAATACTATCTGTAAATTTTACATTTAAACTGCCCAAATTGCAAGGGTAAATGGACCGGGATTCATATTAATAATAATGATATGTATTGTCAGTTATGATAAGGGGACAACAACTTTTAATTTACCGGTATTCGCGATATAATTTACTAGACTATAGAAAGGGGCTGAAATTGTGGATACAATCATGCCAATCAAAGGAAAAGTCAAGTTCCCAATTACACTTGATGCCGGCGTTTGGATTTTCGATGATCGCCGAATTGATCTAAATACATATTTCACAGAAAAGCAAAAAGAGAGTAAAGATAGCGAGGAATTTACTGTCGTATCGAAGCATTGGGATAGGGTAATTAAAGAAGGTGCTGTCTCTCCCCCAACATTGAAATCAGAGCGTCAATTTGAAAAAGTTAAAATTTTGACGGGAACATTTGGCATCATATTCGAGCCTTTTTTAAAAAATGCTGAACCTGCCAAGGATGCGACTAAGCTCGTCATTGAAACTATTACAGAAGAAATTGATCTTCCTTTAGAAGAAGGTTACAAAATAATCGTTCAATTCTCAAAAGATGGGAAGCCGATGATTGAGAACGGTCCTGTTCATATTCTTTATCCTGACGGCTCAAACCGTGAGAATCCAATTAAAAACGTGAAAGCATTTAGGGTAGAATAATTTAAAAGCAGCCGGATATCAAAATCATCCGACTGCTTTTTATCTTACAATAAATCCGCTGCCAACTGCGCAAGACCGGAACGCTCCCCTTTAAGAAGTTTTATATGTCCTGCGATTGGTTCTTCTTTAAACCTTTCTAATACATAAGTTAGTCCATTATTGTATTCGTCCAAATAAGGGTGATCAATTTGCTCTGGATCCCCCATAAATACGATTTTACTTCTCTCCCCTACTCTTGTCAGGATTGTTTTAGCTTCGTGTTTCGTTAGGTTTTGCGCTTCGTCAATGATAATAAATTGATCAGGTATACTGCGTCCGCGGATATAGGTTAGCGCTTCAACTTCAATTGACCCCATTCCAGCGAGAATAGCATCTAGTTCACCTGGCTTTTTAGTATTAAATAAATATTCAAGGTTATCATATATCGGCTGCATCCACGGCCTGAGCTTCTCTTGCTTTTCCCCCGGTAAATATCCGATATCTTTCCCGACAGGTACAATCGGACGAGCGACAAGCAACTTTTTATACATACGTAAATCCTCAGTTTGCATCAGGCCTGCAGCAAGCGCCAATAAGGTTTTTCCCGTTCCTGCCTTTCCAATCATGGTGACTAGCTGAATATCCTTCCTGAATAAAAGTTCAGCAGCCATAGTTTGCTGAGCATTTCTAGGTTTAATCCCCCAAATCGAGTCATAATGATTTACGAGTTTTTTTACGACTGTGCCAGTGTGATTTACAATACCAATTCCTGATGCCGAACTTCCAAGTTCATCTCTTAAGATTAAGAATTGGTTAGAATAAAACTTTTGGTTAGCAAACTTCTCCAATGGCAACTCACCTTTTTCATAAAATAAACCAATTTTATCTATATCTAGATGCAATTCTTGAAGACCGGTATAAAGATGATCGACTTCGACTACTCGATCACTCAAGAAATCTTCAGCCTGTAAACCTAAAGCATCAGCTTTCACCCTTAGAAGAGCATCTTTGCTAACGAGAATGACGGGTTTTCCATTAGGTTTTGTTTCTTCTTCTATAGCGATATTTTTTGCTACCGCCAAAATTCTATTATCATTTGTTTTCTCTATAAATATTTCCTGAAGTTGATGAAAGGAGCGGTGGTTAAGTTCGATCCGCAGCGTTCCTCCATTCTCTAGTAGGATCTTTTCATGGAGTTTCCCTGCTTCTCTGAAGCTGTCAATTAATTTCGAAACATGTCTTGCATTCCTGCCAATTTCATCCATATATCTTTTTTTTGAATCCACTTCTTCAAGTACAACAGCAGGAATTACGATCTCATTATTCTGAAATGAGAAGACCGCATTTGGATCTTGTAACAAGACATTTGTATCTAACACGTATATTTTCGTCAATATTGATGCCTCCTGCTCCTTTTTGATATATCATATGTGGCTTTACGGCGGCCGGTTCCAGCAGTTAGCCATACAGGGGATCAGACTATTTTATGAAATATATGACAGTTTGAATAAAGATAGAATTAAATAGCAAAATAAAAGAGAAATGCGGAAGCACTGGAGGGATGGATATGCGAAATGCATTATTTTTATTATTGTTTTTGTTGCTGATGTCCGCTTGCCAACAAAAGAATACCCAACATCAGAATAATATGGACGTCATGCCCCAAGGAGTATCGGTTAAGGACAGTCACATAGATGTTCGGGACCGATCGGACATGGTAGATGAACAAAGAGCGCAATATTTAGCAGACTTGGCAGGAGATATACCGAATGTAAGGAATGCAACGGGATTAGTAATTGGGAATATCGCCATAGTTGGAATTGATGTGGACCCCAATGTTGACCGATCAAAAGTAGGGACAATTAAGTATGCCGTTTCTGAAAGCCTAAGGCATGATCCACAAGGAGTAGGTGCAATGGTAGTTGCCGATCCAGATGTCAATGCCAGGCTAATAGAAATGCGAAGGGAAATTTCTGCAGGTAAACCAATCCAAGGGATTATGAATGAACTCTCGGCAATGATTGGAAGACTGATGCCTGACGTACCTCTTCCTGAGAACGGAAAAAACCCACAAAATGCTACGGAAAGACCAAAAGATGAAATGAATAGGTCAAATGATCGGGAATTAGAAATGGAACAGAAAGACCAGTCCAATCAACAAAAGTAATTATTTTTATGGCATTTCATGTTATAATGTGGTGAAATAGAATGTTTTCATTCACCAGAGGTGTTTAAACCATGAAAGTACAATGTGTTATTTGTGACCAGCAGTCATCATTAGAAGACGGTTCGCCACTTGCAAAAAAATTACGAAACAGACCTATTCACACTTATATGTGCGAGAATTGCCATGATCGAATAAAAGCCAATACAGAAGCAAGACATACAAGCGGATCTTTTCAACTGTATAGTTACAACACAAAAGAAAACGATTTTTAATTGCTGCATAAAAGCAAAAAAAAACCCGTTACATCTAAAGATGTAGCGGGTTTTTTCATCTGAACAAGGCGCTTACGCTTTTGGTTATATAGTTCCTGCTTTTTTTTCACGTTTCAGTCTTATTTTGTAAATAATTAATATTAAGGCCGCAACCATAAGTCCTTCTGCGATCGGCAGGAAAATGGCAAGGAATGTTAAAAATAAGCATCCTGTTATTAGAAATAGATAAATAACAGCAGATTTTAGTAAAGGCAATCTTTTGGCAAATCCTAATTTATAAACCAAAATAGCAAGGCCTGTAATGGTAAACCATAATAACCAATTCGCTATTGATGGATTATTAGTCAAAAGATAAAAAAATCTTAAAGTAGGAGAAAAACTGTCGATTGCTCTTTGATCTGCGGTCGTTAACCCTAAAACAAAAAATATATGTAACATGAAGTTCTTCGCAACTCCCTTCCATATATAATTATAAGTGTAAAAACCCGGCCCTGCGCACAGGGACCGAGTCTAGCATAGCATATTTTACTTTCATACAATCATTTATTGTTCGATTTCAGCATACTTCTTCTTTTTAGCATATTTTTCACGTTCATTTTTATCTAGAATTTGCTTACGAAGTCGGATTGATTCTGGAGTTACTTCACAATACTCATCATCATTTAAATACTCCAACGCTTCTTCTAGAGACATAATTCTTGGCTTTTTGATAACAGTTGTTTGGTCTTTCGTTGCTGAGCGAACATTTGTCGCATGCTTCGTTTTTGCAATATTTACTGTTATATCGTTTTCCCGTGTATGCTCTCCAACAATCATACCCTCATATATTTCTGTTCCCGGTTCTACAAATATGGTTCCACGATCCTCTACATGCATAATACCGTACGTCGTGGCTTTACCGGTTTCCATTGATACGATTACGCCTTGTCTCCTGCCTCCGACCTTTCCTTGCTGCATCGGCTGGTAGGAATCAAACGTGTGATTCAAAATACCGTAACCTCTTGTCAATGACATAAATTCTGTCGTGTACCCAATTAATCCTCGAGCTGGAACATTAAAAATTAGACGAACTTGGCCATTTCCATTATTGACCATGTCCAACATTTCCCCTTTTCTAGAACCAAGTGATTCGATTATACTGCCTGTATGCTCTTCTGGGATATCTATTTGGACACGTTCAATCGGTTCACATTTAATACCATCTATTTCTTTTACAATTACTTGTGGCTTAGAGACCTGCAATTCAAATCCTTCACGGCGCATATTTTCAATTAGGATTGATAGATGCAGTTCACCACGACCAGAAACGATCCAAGCATCAGGGGACTCAGTATCATCTACCCTTAAACTAACATCTGTTTCAAGTTGGCTTTTGAGCCGTTCTTCAACTTTTCGGGATGTAATATATTTTCCTTCCTTCCCGGCAAACGGACTATTATTGACGAGAAATGTCATTTGTAACGTTGGCTCATCTATTCTTAATGGCGGCAGTGGCTCTTGATGCTCTGTTGGGCAAATTGTATCACCCACATCGATATCTTCCATTCCAGAAACAGCAATTAGGTCACCTGCAAATGCTTCATCAATCTCGACCCTTTTCAAACCGAAAAATCCAAACATTTTAGATACGCGAAATTGTCTCGTTTTTCCATCTTGCTTAAGAATGGAAACTTGTTGTCCAACCTTCATGGAACCTCTAAAAATCCGGCCAATTCCTATTCTTCCGACATAATCATTATAATCTAACAAAGAAACTTGGAATTGTAACGGATCTTCCTTATTGTCAATTGGAGCTGGGATAAACTCCAAAATGGTGTCGTACAATACCTCCATATTATCGTCCTGCTGATTTGGATCTTTACTCGCTGTTCCATTAATTCCCGAAGCGTAAATAACAGGGAATTCAAGTTGTTCATCACTTGCATCCAATTCAATAAACAATTCCAAGACTTCATCTATGACTTCTTCTGGGCGAGCAAAATCGCGGTCGATTTTGTTTACAACCACAATTGGAGTTAAATTTTGTTCCAAAGCTTTTTTCAACACAAATCGTGTTTGCGGCATACAACCTTCATATGCATCAACAACAAGAAGTACACCATCAACCATTTTTAAAATCCGCTCAACTTCTCCCCCAAAGTCAGCATGTCCAGGTGTATCCATTATATTTATTTTCGTTTGTTTATATTGAATGGCGGTGTTTTTAGCTAGGATGGTTATTCCACGTTCTCTCTCAATATCATTGGAATCCATTGCCCGGTCTGCCACTTGCTCATTTGTTCGGAATGTTCCAGATTGTCTCAAAAGCTGGTCAACCAAAGTGGTTTTACCGTGGTCAACGTGTGCAATGATGGCAATATTCCGGATATCTTCTCTAAGTTTCAATTTATTTCCTCCTGCCTAATTAAGAAAAGCGCAAGCGCCTTGGTCAGCCCCGACAAGCAAATGTTCTGATCCAACAAAAGTCCGGTCTTGACTTTTATTGGATTAGGTTATTTGACCTCGAGGGGCTAGGCGCTGTAGCTAGACATGTTAGATGTATGATATAAAAAGCATAAGCATATTGGGATGCTCATCTCTTTTTATTTAAAGCTTTTATTATAGGATTAACTGAATGATTATAACACATTCTGTAGAAAAAAGGTATTTTTTTTTGTACTATAGGATTGCAAGGAGGCGAGTTAATGAATAATATCAAATGGAATCTCCTTTTCCTAGCCATATTGGCAACCTTCTCTATCGTAGGAATTGGGATATTCTTGGGTGCACGAAGTTCAGTCGGCATGATTGTTTGTTTGATTATTTTAGTTGCTGTTATGGGCTACGGGTTTAAGGTAAAGAAAAAAATGCTTGATGCGGGGAAACTATAATAAAATAGAATGAAGGCGCACTATATGCGCCTTTTCCGTTTTAGACTTATTTTTTTAGATAATTTTCGAGGATTTTTGCATGAAGACCCGGCTTAGCTACTAAGATAGAACTCTTTTGAAGGATACTTAACTTTTCCCCGTTCAAATCCGTGACAATTCCCCCAAGTTCTTCAACGATAATTTTACCGCCAGCAAAGTCCCATGGTGAAAGTCTCATACTGATATAAGCGTCAAGCCTTCCTGTTGCAACATAAGCAAATTCGAGAGCTGCTGAACCATATGACCTCGTTCCCCTTACATCCTGCGCTAAAGGGATTAGGGTGTTAGTTGGATCCATATAACGATTAGGAGCCATCCATGTAGCACTACAGCCAATTAGTGCGTTTTCTACAGGAACCTCTTCTAGCTTAGGGAGCTTTAGTTCATCCCAATATGCCCCCTTCCCTGCTTCAGCATAATATAGCTCATCATGAACCACATCATAAAGATAGCCAAGTTTACCGATACCATTATCCAAAATACCGATTGATATAAAAAAGTTTCTTTGCTGATGGACGAAATTCATTGTCCCATCAATCGGATCGATTATCCAGATCACACCATCTGTATTCACTAATTCGTCTCCGAACCCTTCCTCACCTAAAATCTTATGGGAAGGAAATGTCAATCGAATTTCTTTTGTAAAATATTGTTCAATTTGCTGATCAATATTTGTGACTAAATCATTTGCATCAGCTTTCGTGTTAATCTCAAGTGCTGTCTGAAAGGAAGCAATGATTTTTTTGCCTGCTTCTTTCAACCATAATTTAGCATGTTCATCCACACTAGCCCAACATGTCATTTTCATTCCTCCATCGCAATCCACTTCTTCCGAGTTCATTAACTATAGCTTAGAGAAAAAAATATGTATTATCAAGGAAAAAACGAACAACCTGCGTTCAGGGAGTCCGTTTCAATATCGATTATCAATTGTTTTCACTGTCAGCCACATAAAATTCTACCTAGAGGGCCTCCAATTTTAATAATTCTTCACGTATTCTTTCCAGTTTACGCTTCGATTTAGATTTCATATCTTCATTTTCATCTTGCAACGCTTCAAAAAGAACAGCTAGTTCATAATTGAGTTCTAGACGAAGGACGGCAAGTCTTTGTTTATCCAAGCTCTTTTTCCGATATGCATTCATTACTTGTTTCATGGAAAAACACCCCTTCCGAAATTGATATGACTAAAATTCACTTTCGGGAACTACTTGTTATATAGTATGTTGCCGAGAGAATGCCGGTAACAAAATTGTGTGTTCACCTATATACTGTTTAAGTCCCGGGAGATGATCGACAGCACAATGTGAAAAAACACTTAAATTATAATGATTGCTTTTGTTTTTTTGTACCCGTTTATCAACTTTTGTAAACTTATCGCTTTTTCAATCGGAGTGCTCACTGATTCATTTTAATTGTGTTATCTGTTTCTTCGGCTTTCATTTTTTGGATCGTTTTGTATGATGAATATCCACTTGATTCTTCAAACTCATTGCAATACTTTTTCTCATCTGCTTTACTAGGTACAATTTCCTTAAATCTCCGATACGCTTCCATTAATTCTGTTTTAACAATTCCTTTTTCGTATGCTTTTTCTATAGCTTGAAAAAACTTAACTACGTCAATAACTTCGTCAGTGGTCCAATCTTGGGAAAAAGGGTACTGATACTCCATTTTACTCCTCACCTCAAATCCATTATTTCCGTCGTGGTTTTTATTATTTGTTCACGACAGCACCGATATACCTAAATGTATTCTCATACTATTCATCATTTTTTTCAATCTTGATGGCGAATAACTAGAAAATGCTAGGAAAAGAAAATCATAGATGATATAATTTTTGTGTTTTTAATTTATATTTTAATAACTCATTAAGATCAATCATGTGCATACAAAAGGAAGTGGAGATCATTGTCTCAACAAGAAACGCCGTTATTTACAGGCTTGGTTCAGCACGTGAAAAAAAAGCCAATTCAATTCCATATACCCGGCCATAAAGGCGGAGCAGGAATTGACCCTGAATTCGGCAAATTCATCGGTGAAAATGCTTTATCTATTGATTTAATTAATATTGCGCCTTTAGACGATTTACACCATCCTAAAGGGATGATTAAAAAAGCGCAGCAATTGGCTGCCTTAGCATTTGGAGCCGACCACACTTTTTTTTCAGTTCAAGGGACTAGCGGTGCTATTATGACAATGGTCATGTCAGTCTGTGGACCTGGCGATAAAATCATTGTTCCAAGGAATGTTCATAAATCAGTCATGGCTGCAATTGTCTTTTCTGGAGCAGTACCCGTTTTTATCCATCCAGACATCGATCCTATACTGGGTATTTCCCATGGCATTACAACTGAAGCTGTAGAAAAAGCACTTCATATGCATCCTGATGCTAAAGGGGTGCTCGTCATCAACCCGACTTATTTTGGGATCACGGCAGACTTGAAAAAGATTGTAGAGATTGTCCATTCATATAATCTCCCAGTACTTGTTGACGAGGCTCATGGCGTCCATATTCATTTTCATGAAAGCTTGCCAATGTCAGCTATGGAAGCTGGGGCCGACATGTCCGCTACAAGCGTGCACAAGCTCGGTGGATCATTAACCCAAAGCTCCATCTTAAACATCCGTGAAGGTCTAATTTCGCCCCAGCGTGTACAATCTATCTTAAGCATGCTAACGACAACTTCAACATCTTATTTATTGTTAGCGTCGCTTGATGCTGCAAGAAAGCGACTAGCAACGGAAGGAAGGGATCTAATTGATGAATCTATTAACCTTGCCAATTCCATCCGAAGCAGGGTTAATAGCATCCCTCATCTATCTTGTACAGGTCACGAGATATTGCAGTCAAAGGCGGTATACGGATACGATCCTACCAAATTAATTATTTCAGTTAAAGATCTAGGGATAAATGGCTATGAAGCAGAAAAATGGCTTCGCGAAGTATATCAAATCGAAGTTGAACTATCTGATTTATATAATATTTTATGTATTATCACGCCTGGTGACACGGAGTTTGAAGGAAATATGCTTATTGAAGCCCTGAAAGAATTATCACGACAGTATGGCAAATCAAATGAAGAAAATATAAATAGTGTTGTCTTTCTTCCGGAGATACCGCTTCTTGCCATGACACCTAGAGATGCATTTTATTCTGATACTGAGATTGTTCCATTTGAAGATTCCGCAGGCAGAATCAGTGCAGAGTTTATAATGGTTTATCCACCCGGAATTCCTATTTTCATTCCAGGGGAAATTATAACAGAAGAAAATTTACGCTATATCCGAAAGAATATTGATGTCGGATTGCCCGTTCAAGGGCCTGAAGATGAAACTTTGAAAACCCTGAAAGTCATTAAAGAACATAAGGCTATAAAATAAAGAGCATCTGACCAGATGCTCTTTTCAGACTGTAAAAAACTCGAAAAAGCGAGTTTATATTAGTTAGATCTGGTTTTCCGAGGCTTACCGCTCGCTTTCCGCGGGGCGAGCGCCGAGCCGCTTCGTCGCTACGCTCCTGCAGGGTCTCGGCTGTCTCGCAGATCCCGCAGGAGTCGAGCGGACGCTTCTCCAAACCAACACGGCTTATCGTTGGTTTTTAGGTTTCGGTTATCATACAGAAATGCCTCATTTCACTACCTTCGGGAAAAATGCTTTATAAATTAGATTTGAAAAAATTGAACGAAGCTTCGCAGACTCAAGAGAGCTGCATGGGCTTCGCTACTACCAGTTACGGGAATTGAAGAATGCAAGTGAACAGATTCTCCTCACTTCAGACTGTCAAAATATAAAAAAAGATTGCAGCACACTTAGAGGTTAGAAAAAGTGTGTTGCAATACTTATGTTGGTACGCATCCTTGTTGATTGGAGCGGAGGGCACTCGACTCCTGCGGGATCTAGAGGTCACGGGAGACCCCGCAGGCGCCAAAGCGCCGAGGAGGCTCTCGGACCTCCCCGCGGAAAGCGAGTGCCCGGAGCGGAAATCAAAGAGACTATCAATTAATGAAAAATTGCCAAGAAATATACTCTTTATCGACAATCTGTAAAGAGCATCTGACCAGATGCTCTTTTTTCAGTAAATAGCTCATTCATCAATCATTTTTTGGCGTTTCTATTAAACTAGGATCTAAAGTTTCATACCCTTTATCTCTTAAGCCTGTTACAATTTCCTCCAAGCCAGCGTTTGTCCATTCTCGATCATGCATGAGTAAATTTGCTCCATCACGTAAAAATTCAGTATTAATCATAATATCAGCAATAGCATCTTTCGTCATATACTGCTTTTCCCAATCGTAGCCGTAAGTCCAGTTCATTACGAGCATATTTTCCTCAGATGCAATTTGCCTGCTTATATCTGTATTTGCTCCAAATGGTGCCCGAAAGAATTTCGGCTTTTCACCTGTAATTTCTTCTATCTTGTTACTCACCGAAAGAATTTCTTCACGTTGTTTTTCAGGAGTTAATGTTGTTAAATCGGAATGAGAATATGTATGATTACCGATTTCAAAGCCAAGCTCGTAAATGTCTTTTAAAACTTGCTCTTTTTCAGGCGTATTTATGAAATGGCCATTAACAAAAAATATGGCCGGGGCATCTAGTTTCTTTAATGTCTGGGCCATTTCTAGCGCATATTTATCAGGTGCATCATCGATTGTAAGTAAGACAACCTTTGGATTTGTTTTTCCAATAGGTTCAAGCGCGTAATTATTCTCATTCATTTTATATTCAGGAGCTGTTGTCACTTGTTCCTCTTCAACATCCGCTGTATCTTGTTCCAGCGCTTCCTTTTCTTTATCTTTTGTTGTATTTTCCTCTATTGCTTTATTTTCCTCTGTTTCTACATTTTCTTTTTCTTCATTCATTTTATTCGATGCTGTTTGGCTGCTACATGCTGATAATATTAATATTGCAGCTAACATGGTCATTAGCTTTTTCATTCTGTTCTCCTCTCTCAAACTGATACTTTATTTTTCTTATAATATACCCTTGTCCGAAATTATTAATCTCTCCATTCAAAATAATAGGTTATATATAAAATATTTTAAAGAATAATGCTATCTGTCATCACATAAGAAAGCAGTAGATGAAGCATTCCATATGTTGAAAGGCTCATAATTGTAATCCACAGGGTGAGTTTATTTGATTTTACTATCATTCTCGCAAGCAAAAAGGCAAGATAAAAAAACACCACGAACAAAATGATTTTTGAAAAAAAGTGATCTTTTCCAGATAGCCATTGAGCCATCGTAAATCCACTCCAAATGATTAACTGCAGCAGGAGGGCGACATATTTCTTCATCAGCACGGTATCACCATCATTTCCGTTTAATAATACCATTACTGATAATATGCACCTCCCACTACATTTTAAACCAATTAATGTCTCCTATATATTGCATAAATATTACATTTCTATAAAAAGAAATGAAAAATAATACCCTTTCCTATTTGCTGGAAAGGGTATTTTAGTAAAATTATTTTACAATATGGATAGGTGTTCCTAATGCAACTTCAGCTGCTTCCATCGTAATTTCTCCTAATGTTGGATGTGCATGTATAGTCATGGCAATATCTTCAACAGTCATGCCTGCTTCAATTGCTAGTCCAAGCTCTGAAATCATATCAGATGCGTTAGCTCCTGCAATTTGCGCTCCAATCACTAAGCCGTCTTCCTTACGAGTCACTAACTTAACGAATCCATCCGTATTGTTTAGTGAAAGCGCGCGTCCGTTAGCTGCAAATGGGAATTTAGCCGCATCAATATCAAGTCCTTCATCCTTTGCTTGCTTCTCAGTATAACCAACAGTAGCAAGTTCAGGCTCAGAGAATACGACAGCTGGAATTCCAAGATAGTCTATTTCAGATGGCTGGCCCGAAATAACTTCAGCCGCAATCTTTCCTTCATAAGAAGCTTTATGAGCTAATGGAGGTCCAGGTACGATATCGCCGATGGCAAAAATATTCGTTACATTTGTTCGGCATTGTTTATCAATTTCAATGACGCCACGATCCGTCATTTTAACGCCAATTTGTTCTAGGCCAAGTTCATCAGTGTTCGGTTTCCGTCCAACTGTAACAAGGACATAATCCGCTTCAACTGTTTTTTCTTCACCTTTTGCTTCAAATTTAACTGTAACGCCGTTCTCGGTTTCTTCAACGCCTTTAGCCATAGCTTTTGTAACAATTTCAACTTTTTTCTTTTTCAAGTTACGCTTCACTAGAGCAGTCATTTGTTTTTCAAAACCGCTAAGAATATCGTCTGCACCTTCAAGAATCGTTACTTCTGACCCGAGGTTTGCATACGCAGTACCTAACTCCGTACCAACATAGCCTCCACCGATCACAACAAGCTTTCCAGGAATTTCATCCAAGTTCAATGCTCCTGTAGAATCAAGAACTCGTTTAGAGTATTTGAAGGTTGGAAGTTCAATCGGACGAGATCCAGTAGCAATAATAGCATTTTTGAATGTATACGTCTGCGATGAATTTTCATCCATAACCTTAAGGCTGTTTTCATCTACAAAGTAAGCCTCACCTTGAACGATATCTACTTTGTTACCTTTTAACAAGCCTTCTACTCCGCCTGTTAACTTTTTAACAACTCCCGCTTTCCATTCCTGGACTTTAGAGAAGTCAACTGTTACTTTTTCCGCTTTAATTCCAACATCTTCTGAATTCAAAGCTGTTTCATAACGATGTGATGCAGCAATTAGAGCTTTTGAAGGGATACATCCAACATTTAGACAAACTCCTCCTAGGCTTCCTTTCTCAACGATCGTTACTTTTTGGCCAAGCTGGGCAGCGCGGATAGCTGCTACATATCCGCCTGGGCCCGCACCGATGACAATTGTATCTGTTTCGATTGGGAAATCTCCTACTACCATTGTTTTACGCCTCCATTAATAAAAGTTCAGGGTCATTCAATAGTCGCTTAATTTGGTTTAGCGCCATTTGGGCACTTGCACCGTCAATCGCACGGTGATCAAAGCTCAATGACAATGCTAACACAGGAGCAGCTACAATTTCACCATTTTTCACTACAGGTTTTTCAGCGATACGACCCACGCCTAAAATCGCAACTTCAGGATGGTTAATGACCGGAGTAAACCATTGTCCGCCTGCTGAACCGATATTTGAAATTGTGCATGAAGCACCTTTCATTTCGTTTGGTGCAAGCTTGCCATCGCGTGCTTTAGCTCCAAGCTCATTAATTTCTTGTGAAATCGCAAATACAGATTTTGTATCCGCACGTTTGACAACAGGTACTAATAAGCCTTTTTCCGTATCTGCAGCAATTCCGATATTGTAATAATGCTTTTGAATGATTTCATCAGTTGCATCATCAATTGAAGTATTGAGAATAGGGAACTCACGCATAGCACTCACAAGTGCCTTCACAATATATGGAAGGAATGTCAGCTTAATATTTTTTTCTGCTGCTACTTCTTTGAACTTTTTCCGGTGTGCAACAAGCGCGGACACTTCCACTTCATCCATAAGCGTTACGTGTGGTGCAGTATGTTTAGAATTTACCATTGCTTTAGCAATTGCTTTACGGATACCACTCATTTTCTCGCGAGTTTCTGGATATTCGCCCTCTGGGATTACTGGTGCTGCTGCGGCTTTAGTTTCTTCCGCTTGTGCAGCAGGTGCCGTTTGTACTTGTTCAGCTGCTTCCGCTGTCTTTTGACCGCCGCTTAAGAATGCATCAATATCTTCTTTAAGGACCCGTCCATTTTTACCTGTACCGGATACACTTCGAATATTCACGCCTTTTTCACGAGAATATTTTCTTACGGAAGGCATGGCTACGATTAGTTTATTAGGATCAACTTCTGCTTCTTCAACTGCTGGCTGTGCTCCAGCACCTGTGCTTCCAGCTTGATCATCCTGCTTCGCTTCTTCTTTTTGAATTTCTTGACCTGCTTCTGCCGTTGACTGAACATTTGCTTCTGTTTCCGCATCTGCCCCATCATCTTCGGACTGTAAGTGTTCGTATCCTGGTGCGTCAAATGTGATCAGTACATCACCAACGGTAGCAGTTGTTCCCTCTTCGACATGGATTTTTTCAACTGTACCCGCTACTGGAGACGGCAGTTCAACAACAGCTTTGTCGTTTTGTACTTCGCAAAGCGTGTCGTCTTCTTCTATTTTGTCACCTGGTTTAATAAACCATTTGACGATGTCACCTTCATGGATTCCTTCACCTATATCAGGCATTTTAAATTGAAATGACAATTCATTCTACCTCCTGTATGACAATTTTCATTGCTTTTATCATGTTGTATTAAAATTCAAGAACTTTCTTTGCTGTTTCCATAATATCTTTGTGGTTAGGAAGCCATACTGGCTCTGCTTGGGCAAATGGATAAACTGTATCCGGAGCAGTTACTCGCAATACTGGTGCTTCTAAGCTAAGAATTGCACGGTCGTTAATTTCAGCTACAACATTCGCTGCAACGCCCGCTTGCTTTTGTGCTTCCTGTACTACAATTGCACGATTTGTTTTTTCAATAGATGCAATGATTGTTTCAATGTCTATCGGACTAACTGTTCGCAGGTCGATAACCTCTACAGAATGACCTTCTTTTTCTAGTTCCTCAGCAGCTTTGATTGACTCATGAACCATCGCTCCATAAGTAACAATCGTCAAATCGTTACCCTCACGTTTAACATCAGCTTTTCCAAGAGGAATTGTATACTCCTCTTCAGGTACTTCCTGACGGAATGAGCGGTATAATTTCATATGCTCGAGAAAAATAACAGGGTCATTGTCCCGAATAGCAGATATCAATAATCCCTTTGCATCGTAAGGAGTTGATGGAATAACAACCTTTAAACCTGGTTGTTGTGCCATTAGTCCCTCTAAACTATCAGCATGCATTTCAGGTGTAAATACCCCACCACCAAATGGTGAACGAATTGTAATTGGAGTGTTCATTGTATTGCCTGTTCGGTATCTCCAGCGTGCAGCTTGTCCGCTAATAGAGTCGATTACCTCATACACAAATCCAAAAAACTGAATCTCTGGAACCGAACGGAACCCTTGAGTACTTAACCCAACGGCAAGACCGCCGATTGCTGATTCCGCAAGTGGAGTATCAAAAACACGTTCTTCTCCAAACTCTTTTTGCAATCCCTCTGTTGCGCGGAAAACCCCGCCATTTACCCCTACGTCCTCACCGAAAACAAGAACATTTTCATCATTGCGCAATTCCGTACGAAGCGCATCAGTGATAGCTTGAATCATAGTCATTTGCGCCATGGCTTACTTCGACTCCTTCTCTTTATAAATTTCATATTGTTCTTCCAAATTAACTGGAAGTTTTTCGAACATATTCGAAATTAAATCAGTTACTTTTTGTTTTGGCGTTGCATCAGCTTCTTTAATTGCTTTTTGAATATCTTCTTTCGCTTGTTCAATTACAGCATTTTCTTTGTCTTCGTTCCAAATCCCTTTACCTTCTAGGTACGTACGGAATCGAACTAATGGATCTTTCTTTTCCCATTCATTATCTTCATCTGATGTACGATAGCGAGTTGGATCATCTCCAGCCATTGTATGTGGACCATAACGGTAGCACATTGTTTCAATCAATGTTGGACCTCCGCCATTAATTGCACGTTCACGAGCTTCTTTAACAACTGCATATACCGCAAGTGGATCCATACCATCGACAAGAACTCCCGGAATTCCAGCAGATACGGCTTTTTGTGCGATCGTTGCACCAGCAGTTTGGAGTTCACGAGGTGTTGAGATAGCAAACTGGTTATTTTGAACAATAAAAATAGCTGGCGCTCCAAATGCTCCGGCAAAGTTAATTCCTTCGTAGAAATCCCCTTGTGAAGATCCACCGTCGCCTGTATATGTAATAGCGACCGCTTTTTTATCGCGCTTTTTAAATCCAAGTGCAACCCCTGTTGCTTGAATAATTTGAGCCCCAATAATGATTTGCGGCGGTGTGATATTTACCCCTTCTGGTATTTGCATTCCCTTGAAGTGTCCGCGAGACCACAAGAACGCTTGATAAAGTGGCAAACCATGCCAAACAATTTGAGGAACGTCTCTGTATCCCGGAAGAACAAAGTCTTCTTCTTCAAGTGCAAAGTGAGAAGCAATTTGAGAAGCTTCCTGGCCTGCAGTTGGTGCATAGAAACCTAAACGGCCTTGGCGATTAAGAGAGATGCTGCGTTGGTCAAGAATTCTTGTATATACCATGCGACGCATCAATTCTTCTAGTTGCTCATCTGACAACTCAGGAACAGAAGCGCCATTAACAATTTCCCCTTTTTCATTCAAAACTTGAACCATTGTAAATTGGTTTTCAATATTTTCGAGCGTTTTAACCGCGTCGAATTGTGCCTTCTTTGTTTTAGAAGCCATTGAAGCCACCTATCCTTTCTATTTCCTATTATTTGATGACGGACATATATAGATTGCCCTTTAATTCCAGGACTATAGATGTTCCGGTTTTCACATTAATATAGGTTTTCCACATTTTCCATTAAGAAAAACAGAAAAACTTTCCTATTCCGAAAAAAAAACTGTACTAATCTTTTTACAAAAAAATATAATACAATGTTTTTCACACTTTAGAGTACATGAAAACAGTGTACTCGTCAATGAATTTGCTTTGATAGTCGAAATACGTTTGATATATTCGATTGTTAATTCAATACTGTACTAACTAAACGGCCAACTCTGTTTTATAAACAAAATAATTTATTTATCTGTTATACATTAGATTTAGTTTTAAAAAATAAAAAACAGAAAACAGCATAATTTGCCGTTTTCTGTTTTTTACGTTTGTTGCCGTCGTTTTTGATCTTCAGCTTGATTTTTCTATATTAATCCCAGCATTTTTATAAAATTTTATTTTAGCCTCATTCAACTTTTCAGTTTGCTCATTAAACTGGCTATTTAATTCAAATACACTTTCATAAGCTTGATTGGCTTTTTCAATTTGGTCAGTTAAATCTTCCATTTTCAAATTCTTATCTTTTATCAATTGATAAATTTTTCTGTCCTCAGATAATCCAGACAAATATGCTGAATATAATTGTTCATGGGTTTTATAACGATTATTCATTAATTGTTGCATTTCTTCAGCTTGCTTTTTTAATTCGTTATCTTTAATTTTATTAATTTCTTCAGTAGCTTTGTTTAATTCTTCTTTTGACGCATCAAGTGATTCTTTTTCCTTTTTCATAAATTCTTCTCTTTTGTCTAGATTTACTAAAGCTTCATCAGCAAGCTTTGTAATTTGATCGAACTCTTTCATCCCTAAAGCCATAATTTTATCAAACAAGGATTTCTCTGCTGCTTCTAGCTCTGCTAGCGGCTCTTGCTGTTTATCAAAATTTTCTTCTTTTACAGCAGTTGCTTCCACAGTCTCGTATATACTCTCCTCTGGAGATGCACAACCTGATATAATGAAAGAAAATACGAAAACCATAACGAAAATATGTAATTTATTCATCGAATTCCTCCTAACTCTTTCCAATCATACTATACCGAGATATGATGTTTTTGACAACAAGCAAGTTTATAAAGATTTTTTGAAATAATATTTATTTATACCGCTTTTACTTTCAATTTGATACACTAATTTTTATATATTCGTACATATAGGAGTGATAAATATGATTCTGATGAAAGACATCGTCCGTGAAGGCCACCCAGTATTAAGGGAGGTGGCACAAGAAGTACAAATGCCTCCTTTACAAGATGATATAAACACCTTAAAAAGAATGCAGGAATACTTAATTAACAGTCAAGATGCCGAAATAAGCGAAAAATACGGATTGCGGCCTGGAGTTGGGCTCGCAGCGCCGCAAATTAATATTTCGAAAAGAATGTTTGCTATTCGCCTTAAGGATGACCAAGGAAATAAATTTCACTACTCATTAATTAATCCAAAAATCATCAGTCATTCAGTAGAAAAATCGTACTTAACTACGGGAGAAGGGTGCTTGTCCGTTGACCGGAATGTTCCTGGATATGTACTTCGTCATGCTAGGATTACTATAAAAGCATTTGACATAGATGCCGGAGAGGTAAAACTTCGCTTACGCGGTCTCCCTGCAATTGCATTTCAGCATGAGCTAGATCATTTAAATGGAGTGATGTTCTATGATCATATTGATAAGGACAATCCATTTAAGCTTCCCGAAAACGCTATTCCAGTGGAAAGATAAAAATCCGGGTCTTCCCGGATTTTTATCTTTTACTTCACTGATTAATCGTTTCAAAGGTATCTGATAATAGGCCAACCGCTTTTAATCCATTCACTATCCCGTCATTCTCAACATTGGTTGTTACATAATCCGCATACATTTTAACCGCCTTAAGTGCATTTCCCATCGCCACACCTGTACCGACAGTCTTAAGCATCTCAATATCATTCAATCCGTCTCCAAATGCATAAACATCTTTCATATTGAAGCCTAGACGTGCAATTAATTTTTTAATCCCTTCAGCTTTGGAGCCACCCTTTGGAACAACATCTAGCGCATCCTCATGCCACCTTATAAAAGTGAAATCGTCCTCGAATGCTTCTAAATATTCATCTTCTCCTTCTTTTGCAAACAACAAAGTCTGATAAATTTCGGTCTTTTCATAAAACATTGGGTCATGTTCTGGATGAACCATTTTCAAGCTTTCGAGACTTTCTTTTATGCGGTGATCATATTTAACATTCGACTTTAAAGTTGATTCGTTCATATAAACTAGATGGTGATTATGGATCGATGCTTCTTTTGCTAGCTTTTTTAGATTAATTGAACATAAAGGGTTTGTATAGACAACCTCGTTTCCAAATACAACATATTGTCCATTAAAGGATACGTATGATTCCATATTTAGCTCTTGAAGTAATTTCGTGACCATAAAGGGAGCACGGCCAGTTGCGATTGCAGTATAGATTCCGTTCTTTTGCAATGTTTTGATTGCCTCTTTAGTTGAAACAGGGAGATTTTTATCATCGTCTAGCAATGTTCCATCAATATCAAAAAAAACAATTTTCTTCATTTTTTCTCTCCTAACGTTAATTTCAATGAGTAAATATGGTAACATTCGCTTTTCCAGCTATTGTCCATGATAGATACTATGAACAAAGCATATAATAAAAACAAAAAAGATGCACAAAAAGCAGACTTCTACGGCTAAGTTGCTTTTACTTTAGTCAAGTATCGGTTAAAATAGAGTATAAGGAGTGATCCACAATGTTAAAGAAGCTACGTAAAAAGCTCTTAAAACAGTGGAAAGATTTGCTTAGAAAAAAAACAATTGCGTAAGAATCAATTGCTTTCCTTCAGGCCCCTCTGTTTTATTCGGAGGGCTTATTCTTTATTAATTGAAATAGCCTGCCAATTTTAATATTATCAAATACACTATTACAACGGAGTTAGGAGAATGATGATGATCTATAAAGTATATTACCAAGATAGTGAGATTGAAATGCCAGTTCGCGAAAAAACAAAAACATTGTATATCGAAGCAGAAAATGAGCGTGCCGTCCGTTACAAATTGAAAGACCGCCCATACAATATAGAATTGGTTCAGTTATTGGAAGGCTCACACCTTGATTATGAAAAACAAAGTGAAAATTTTAAACTACAGGAGAATGTATAACAAATGAAATTTGTAAAAAATGACCAAACAGCAGTTTTCGCCTTGGGCGGTTTAGGTGAAATCGGCAAAAATACTTACGGCGTACAATTTCAAGATGAAATTATTTTAATTGATGCGGGAATTAAATTTCCTGAAGATGAATTACTTGGGATTGATTATGTTATTCCCGACTATACTTACTTAGTCAAAAATGTAGACAAGATAAAGGGTTTATTCGTTACACATGGTCACGAAGACCATATTGGCGGGATCCCTTACTTACTTCGCCAAATTAATATTCCGATTTATGCTGGAAAGCTGGCGACAGGCCTTATTAAAAATAAATTGGAAGAACATGGGCTTTTACGCCAAACGAAATTTCATGAAATTAATGAAGATGACATTATTAAATTCAGAAAAACATCTGTTGGATTTTTCCGTACAACACACAGTATCCCGGATTCGTATGGAATTGTCGTGAAAACACCACCTGGTAATATTGTGCATACGGGCGATTTCAAATTTGATTTCACGCCAGTTGGAGAACCGGCTAATTTAACAAAGATGGCTGAAATCGGTAAAGAAGGAGTACTGTGCCTGCTTTCTGATAGTACAAATGCTGAAGTTCCTCATTTTACAATGTCTGAAAGACGTGTTGGTGATAGTATTGATGATATTTTTCGTAAAGTCGATGGACGAGTGATCTTTGCTACATTCGCCTCGAATATTCATCGCTTGCAACAGGTTACAGATGCAGCAGTAGCTAATGGACGAAAAGTTGCTGTTTTCGGTCGAAGTATGGATGCAGCTATTGAAATTGGTCAAGAGCTTGGCTATATTCGCGCGCCGAAAGATACTTTTATTACTACTCAGCAATTGAATCGTCTTCCTGCTAATAAAGTGACTATTCTATGTACTGGAAGTCAAGGTGAGCCAATGGCTGCATTATCAAGAATTGCTAATGGGACTCATCGACAAATCCAAATTCAACCAGGTGATACAGTTGTCTTTTCTTCCTCGCCGATTCCAGGAAATACGATCAGCGTAAATAGAACGATTAACTTATTATATAGAGCGGGCGCTGATGTAATTGCTGGTTCTTTGAACAATATCCATACTTCAGGGCATGGAGGTCAAGAAGAACAAAAGCTGATGCTACGCCTTATGAAGCCTAAATTCTTCATGCCAATCCATGGTGAATTTAGGATGCAAAAGATGCATGCACGATTAGCAATCGATTGTGAAGTGCCTGAAGAGAATTGTTTTATCATGGATAATGGCGAAGTGCTTGCTCTTAGTGATCATTCAGCAGAAGTTGCAGGAAAAATCCCTTCCGGTTCTGTCTATATAGATGGTAGTGGAATTGGAGATATCGGAAACATCGTTTTGCGTGACCGAAGAATTCTATCTGAAGAAGGCTTAGTAATCGTCGTTGTTTCAATCGATATGGATCAATATAAAATTTCGGCAGGGCCAGATATTATTTCTCGTGGATTTGTGTATATGCGAGAATCAGGTGACTTGATCAATGAAGCACAAAAAATGATTGGGAAACACTTAAACAAAATCATGGACCGCAAAACAACACAATGGTCAGAAATCAAAAATGAAATTACTGATACATTGACCCCATTCCTTTATGAAAGAACAAAACGCCGACCAATGATCTTACCGATTATTATGGAAGTATAAAAAATAATGGAGCTATCCGTATAATCGGGTAGCTCCATTATTTTTATTCCATTACTTTTTTCTCGAACCGATTTATATCTGAGTCCGCGCCAATGATGATTAGGATATCTTCTTTCTGTAGCGGATCTTCCGCAGGAGGAGTCACGATGATTTCCCTACCTCGTTTGATTGCCACTATGTTCAAGCCGTATTTGGCGCGGACATCCAAATCAATAAGTGAATGGCCATCAAGTAGCTCATTTACCTTAATTTCCACAATGCTGTATTCATCTGATAATTCTAAATAGTCGAGAACATTGTTAGAAACAATATAATGGGCAATTCTTCTTCCCATGTCTCTTTCGGGGTGTACAACGTGATCGGCACCGATTTTTCGAAGCACCTTTTCGTGGTAATCATTTTGTGCTTTTACGGTTATGTGTTTTACACCTACCTCTTTTAACATAAGGGTCGTCAAAATGCTTGATTGGATGTCCTCCCCAATTGCTACGATAACATGGTCAAAATTTCTTACACCTAAATTTTTCAGAACATTTTCATCTGTTGTATCGGCAATAACAGCGTGTGTGGCAATTGAAGCGAATTCATTAACGCGATCTTCATTTTTATCCATCGCCAATACTTCCATCCCTTGTTCGGATAACGCCCGACAAATGCTCCCGCCGAAACGCCCGAGTCCAATGACTGCAAATTGTTTTTTCAAAACTATTCCCCCACTCTTACGATTGATGCTATTTTAGCATAGCTACTCGACTGGTGGAAGTCGGCAAAAGAATCAACATGGCTATTTTTTCACAAGTTGATTTTTAAAAGCATATATTGCCGCTTGAGTACGATCCTGTATTTCGAGTTTGCTTAATATATTGCTCACATGTGTCTTCACTGTCTTTAATCCAATGAATAACTGATCGGCTATTTCCTGATTCGTCTTTCCCTCAGCAATGAGTAAAAGAATCTCATGTTCCCTGTTCGTTAATTGTTCATGTAAAATCGGCAATTTTTTTTCTTTCATTCTGGCCATCATTTTTCCAGTTACCTCAGGCTCCAGGACAGATTGTCCTTTGTGGGTTGCCCTAATTGCATCTGCAATTTCATTAGCTTTAGAAGTTTTTAATATGTAGCTGGCTGCTCCTGCTTCCAGTGCAGGAATGACCTTATTGTCATCCAAAAAACTTGTTACGATGATAATCTTAGCTTCAGGCCATTCTTTTAAAATTAATTTCGTTGCTTCTATACCGTCCATCACGTCCATGACGAGATCCATTAAGATAATATCAGGAAGAAGTGATAGCGCCATTTCCGCCCCTTTAGCACCGTCACTCGCCTCCCCAATAACTTCTATATCCGATTGCACAGATAAATACGCTGAAACACCAATTCTTACCATTTCATGATCATCCACTAAGAGTACCCTAATCATCATCCTCATCCTTTTTCAATAAGATTGGTACTTTCACTTCGATATTTGATCCTTTTCCCATAATACTAATCAATTTAGCGCTTCCACCGATTTCAGATGCCCGCTCTTTAATATTAGTCAATCCGTAAGAACCTGTTTTATAGTGATTGACATCAAAACCTTGGCCATTATCCATTATTTTCAAAAATACTACTTGATTAATCTGCTTCAAAGTAACTTCTAGTAAACTAGCTTTAGCATGCCTTAAAGTATTTGAAACAGCCTCTTGAACAATCCGAAATAAATGATCCTCTACTCCTTTATCTAATTTGACATCCTGAATATTCCATATGACATCCAGAGGGAGTTTAGAAGTGAGTTCAGACAAGACTTCCTCAATACCTATTTTTAAGCTTTTTCCCTCCAGCTGAATGGGTCGTAAGTGTAATAATAATGCCCTCATTTCAGTTTGTGCTTCATTTATTATGTCTTCGACAAGCTTGCGTTGCTTTATGGCTGTTTCACTTGAAGGATCAGGATTTTGATTGACTGCTGACAGTAACATTGTTGCTGCAAATAATTGTTGGCTAACGGAATCATGCAGTTCACGCGCAAGTCTATTTCTTTCTTTCGTCAGCACTTCCTCTTTTAATTGGTTATTCCACTCCACTCGTTCGTTGGCGAGGTTTTGGTATACCTTTGTCTGTTCTTTAAAGCGCTTGGAAATCCCTTCTATTCTTTGCCAAATCGTTAATAAGTCATCTTTCTGTTTTAATCCGAACAAATCAATCTCATAATTCCCTCGTTCTATTTCTAATAGACTTGCTCCGATTTCTTCACTTTTATGATGAACTGCCGCTCCAATGATCCACCCTGTTACAGCACCGAATAAAACACATGCTAACAAAATAAAAATTCCGCTCGGGATCAAGAATATTTTTTTCTGTAATAAAGCATCATACCAGTTAGCATCGATAAGGAACAATAACGAAGCTCCCACAAATAAAGACGAAATGAGGGCCGTCAAAGCAAAATACATAGAGAAGGTTTTATGGATTCTCATATTCGCTTCACCTCAACATTGCCAACTAAAACATTCGTAATAATTTTTATTGTTCGAAGTGTTTGTTGTCCACTGTCGGGATAATAAATAATATTAGAATTGAATAATTCAGTTTCATCATTAAACACTTTTAGTTTTCCACTTATAGACGAATGATTGATTACGACTGACGCATCAAAAGGAACGAGTAATTGAATGTTTCCAACCAAGTTTCTAATAACAACTACACTTTCTCCTTGTGGAAGCATGGTCATGCCCAAATCGATGACTGTGTCACCAAATCCGCACTGAATGTTGATATCATCCCATTCGAATACTTCATTCACTACTCTTTGGCTACCGACAAACATATTTTTAATAAATGGCCGTTTCTTTTTTATTTGAGATGATTTTGGTTCCGGTTCGATCGTTTCTACAATAATTTTCTGGGCTTGCTTCTTAGATTTGGAGTATTCTATAAGTCCGTAAATCACAGCCGCAAAGATAAAGAATTTTAAAAAGGCAGATGATAGAATAGGGATGGCTAGCAAAGAAAGCCCAATAATTAAGTATACATTTCGATTTTTACTTGAACTTTTTCCTTTGTAAATGAGAAAACAACCAATCAATAGGGGAATAAACAACCGCCAATTAAGAAGGATTTCTAAGCCCATTCCAATTGCAGTAATTAACATAAACCAGCCGATTAAGCTCGTTTTGCTCATTTTTTTCATGTTTCTTCCCCTCCTTCCTTAGATGAATTATTGTATATGTGTCGTCCTGGCAACTAGTGTGCTTGCGCTTTTTTTCAATAATAGAGGAAAGAAAGGCATAATATTTACGCCTTTCTTTAAACCTTATTGTATCACGTTTTCATTAGCTGCCTTTAGTTTTTCTTCATTATTTATTTCTTTTGCCAGTTGTTGAATTTTCGCGTCAAATACCGTGATTTCATATTTATCATCCATATTTGTTTCTTGCTGTTTCATCGTCGTTTCAATGTTTTCAAAGTTCTCAGCGGCGTTACCAAATTCCGACTCGTCAAGGATTTTATTCATTTTTTCTTTCATCGATAGAACATTTTCCCTTCCCATCAGTTCAAGCCTCTTAATATGCATATCTTTAACTTTTAATTTCATTTCTTCAAACTTCATTTCTAAGTCGGATAACTGCTGTAATGCTGTTTCATAGGAGCGCTGAAGCCGTTCCACTTGTTGCTCAGCTTGTGCTTGATAGTGCAAGGCGATTTCAGCTAGTTCATCAGCACCAGCCGCTATTGCCAATCTTCCTTGTTCCTTTCGCTTATCTGCCAAAGTTTGGGCAAGCTTCATTTCTTTATTTAACTCATTTTTTAACATTCTTTGTCTTTCGATTAATTTTGCAGCCTTCTCTACTTCACCTTCACTTTCGCGGACATATTTGTTTAAAAGTGAAATTGGATTTTGTTTTCTTTCTTTATGAGTTGTTGTTACTTCATTAAAATCTGCAGCAATTGATTGTTTTATTTTCTCTAATAAATTATTCATCATTCTTTCTCTCCTTGTTATTTAGTATTTTCTAGTTCATTCCATTGGCGATCAAAGCCAGAAAAAGGGTCATCATCTTGGCTAGGGGCTGCTACATCTTCTTTGTTCCAGTTTTTATATCCGGTGTAAAGAATGTAAACTGCAGCAATACCTGCTATAGCCGGTAAACTGCCCAATAATCCGGAAAAACCGATTAAGCCGATTAACGCCCATACCACCTTCCATAATGTCGATTCTGTTTTCAAAAATTGTTTCAGGGAATAATACACAATCAGTAGACTGATTGCCATCCCAATAATGTGGCCAAGGCTAGACAGTGCAATGATGGCCAAAATTACAGCAGCCGTAATTAGTAAAAACTTTTTCATTTTGTTTTCCTCCCTTCATTTCCTATGCCTTAACTTTAAAGGAATATCTTTAAATGCTTAACCAGCCTGAGCTTGATTTTTATCTAGGTCCTGAGACTGATATTGTTTTTTCGTCTATGTTTGAAATGGTGACAAACGGGGTTTAAATATATACGGGGTTTAAACTAATGTCTTTATTCCTGCAATGATGTCTTGAGAGGAAGTGCAACTTTTGATTACAAAAAAAATAGACGAAGAAGAGACCTTACTGGTCATAGAAAAACTAAAATCTGAGCAATATGAAGAGATGAATGAAATATTTGAAAAAAAGCGTCCTTTTGATATGGCTGCAATTTTTCAAAGTCTTCCTGAACGCCATCGGGCAGCTTTGCTCCATCATCTCGAGGAGTCTACCTTAGCAAGTATGATGCAAAAGTTAAATCAAACACATCAACTTGAACTTTTAAGTAAAGTTGGACCTGAAAAAGCAAATAAAATATTAGCTTTACTTGATACATCGGTTCTTAACACGCTACTTAGAAAATATCCGAAAGCAGATTTGGAAGTATTTCTTGCAGAAATGGAAGAGAACGATGCAAGTTATATAAAAAAGATGATCGAATATCCGGTTGATTCAGCAGGTAGCTTAATGACAAACCGTTATATTTCAATTAGTGCATTTTTATCTGTAGCAGAAGCGATCGAAAAGATTAAAACATTGGCACTTTATTCTGAAAGTATTAATCATTTATATATCGTTGATGATCTCGGTAAGTTAATAGGATTAGTTTCCTACAGAGACTTAATTCTTGCTGACCGGAGTGAAATTTTAAATAATATCATGCTAAAACAAGTAATTGGTGTTACTGTTTCTACAAAACGAGCTGAAATTCTACGTCTTCTTAAGCATTATGACTTTTCAGCCCTTCCTGTTACAAACGACGATGGTGTACTTGTGGGTATGATTACGTTTGATGATATGGTTGAAATTATTATTCATGAAACGAGCGATGATTACACTAAACTATCAGCTACAAGCAAAGAAATTGATTTTGACACCAAACCGTTCACAGCTGCAATACGCAGACTTCCGTGGCTTATTATTCTTTTATTTATTGGCCTTGTTTCCGGAAGCATCATTTCAAATTTTGAAGCAACATTGGAAAAAGTTGTCGCATTAGCATTTTTTATGCCTTTAATCGCCGGAATGACAGGAAATACCGGTACACAATCATTGGCAGTAGTCGTTCGTGGGCTTGCTGAAAAAGATATAGATTCTAAAACGGTGTTTAAATTACTTTTACGAGAATTTTGGGTAAGTTTAATGATTGGCGTTACATGTGGATTCCTCATTTCTATCATCGCTTTCATCTGGCAAGGAAATGTTTATTTAGGAGTCGTTGTTGGTGGCTCTCTTCTGTTGACTTTAATATTGGGGACTATGGCAGGTACAGTCATTCCTCTTATTTTATATAAATTTAAACTTGATCCTGCAGTGGCTTCGGGACCATTGATTACAACAGTAAATGATATTTTTTCTTTAATTACTTACTTTACAATCGCTTCTTGGTTTTTAAATAAGTTAATTCAATAAACACAAAAACAAGGGACGGTTTATTACTCGCCCCTTGTTTTTTCGTGAAAAATTTAATTACTTTTCCTTTATATGTGTCCATCCATCTTTTTGGGTGACTTTTTCTTCTTTCATTAGTTTTCCAATTGCTCGCTTAAATGCACCCTTACTTAGATTAAACCGTTTTTTTATCTCGTCTGGCAGGCTTTTATCTCCGTACGGCATAGAACCGCCCCTGCTAAGAATATATTCATAAATTTTATCGGCGTCCGTATCGATTTGCTCGTAGCTACGCGGCAATAAAGAGACGTTAACTGTTCCGTCTTCTTTAATATCGATTATTCGCCCTTCTACTTTTTGACCTAAGCGAGGTTCTTCACCGCGCTGTGATTCATGAATGAACCCCATAAACCCCTCGTCGGTAATAATAAATGAGCCTGCAAGCAGAAGTCGATAAACATGTCCACTTACGTTTTTATTGAATTTGCTGCGATCGCCGGGAACAGCCAGCTCCCTCATCACTTCTTCCGTGCCTAGCTTACCGAATAACCTATTTTTACTATCCGTTTTTAATGAACAATAAAGTCGATCTCCTACATTGGGCCATAAATGAAACAACTCAGGCAAATCATCCATTGAAACAAGAATATCTTTCCTTAACCCAATATTGACGAATACTCCGAGACCTTTTTTTATCTCAACAACCTCAACCCAATCATATTTTCCGATTTGGACTGTCGGTATTGTAAATGTTGCTGAAAGCCGCCCCTCGTGATCCTGATATAAGAATACCTCGACATCTTGATCAAGTTCAATATCCATATCATCGGCTATTTCGGTGTGATGTAATAGCACATCTTCATACTCATCTGTTAAAAAAAATCCGAATGGTGCTTCCCTTACAACCCGGAGTGTTGCAACTGTACCAGCTTCCATCTTTCAATCCCCTGCTTTCAAAAAATCAATCCTTTAATAAAACTAATTATAGCATGTCCAGGAGTTAGCACATAATAACAAGAAATCCTTCATTTTAATTGAAAAAACCCCCTAGTTAATATGGGGTTCCAGACTGTAGACAAACTCGAATAAACGAGTTGTTTACAGTCTTTTTATATAGGGGTAGAGTGGGTTTTCCGAAGCTTACCGCTCGCTTTCCGCGGGGCGAGCGCCGAGCCGCTTCGTCGCTACGCTCCTGCAGGGTCTCGGCTGTCTCGCAGGTCCCGCAGGAGTCGAGCGGACGCTTCTCCAAACCAATAAAATTCTACGTTTTACTTTTCTATATACTCATTCATTTTTATAATGGAAAGTAAGCCTAACCTTGAGGTGATGGAAAATGATGACAAGAAACCAAAAAAAATCCTTACAATTGAACAACTTGTTCCACCAGACCATTTAGTTCGCAAATTGGACGCTGCAATTGATTTCAACTTCATTTACCCGTTGGTCGAAGACCTTTATTCCTTATTGGGACGGCGTAGTATAGATTCCGTTGTTTTAATTAAGATGACGTTTATTCAGTATGTATTCGGAATTCGCTCGATGCGTCAAACAATTAAAGAAATTGAAAGCAATATGGCTTATCGTTGGTTTTTAGGTTTCAGTTTTCATACAGGAGTGCCTCATTTCACTACCTTTGATAAAAAACAAATCACTACGGATCCTTAATGTATGTGAGGAGCACAAGGAAATTGTCAGGTTAAATCGCTTATCTAAATCGGGAAAAATGCTTTATAAATTTAGATAGGAAAAAATTGAGCGAAGCTTCGCAGGCCCAAAAGAGCTGCATGGGATTCGCTACTGCCAGTTACGGGAATTGAAGAATGTAAGTGAACAGGCTCTCCTTGCTGCAGACTGTCAAAATATAAAAAAGATTGCAACACACTTAGCAGGTTAGAAAAAGTGTGTTGCAATACTTATGTTGGTCCGCATCCCTGTTGATTGGAGCGGAGGGCACTCGACTCCTGTGGGATCAAGAGGTCACGGGAGACCCCGCAGGCGCCAAAGCGCCGAGGAGGCTCCCGGGCCTCCCCGCGGAAAGCGAGTGCCCGGAGCGGAAATCAACAGGCCGGTTAGTAGAGACCATCAATTAATGAAAAATTGCCGAGAAATATACCCTTTATCGACAATCTGAAACCCCCTAGCCATATAGGGGGTTCGTTTCTTTTATTACAGGACTGGGCCTCTGGTTTCTTTATCCACAAGCACGAGAATTTTACCTTCATTCACATAATCATTATAGCGATGGGCATCTTCTTCTGGAATACCCATTCCAATTAATGCTCCAGCAAGACCGCCTATTCCAGCGCCAGCTGCAGCTCCGGTTAGCCCTGCAATAACTGGCCCCGCTGCAATAACAGGTCCAATTCCTGGAATCGCTAGTGCTCCAAGGCCGGCGAGAACTCCGCCTAATCCACCGAGCGCTCCTCCGGTTGCTACACCAGTTGCCGCTCCTTCAGCAGCCTTTGTATCTGTTTCTTCCGTAATATGGTCTACATCTTCACGGTTTTTACTGATTACAGAAATATCTTCTGTACGATAGCCTTCTCTTTTCAATTGCTCAATTGCATTTACAGCTTCTTGTTCAGTATCATAGTATCCAATTACATGTCTTTCACTCAAAGTAATGCCCTCCTTTTTTCTACCACTAGTTAGAATTTACCCATTCTACTATTCTTGTAAACTTATACACGTTCATTTTTCGTACCCTTTGTTTATTAGAAATCATAAAGTAGTTTCCAATTGTTAGTTTGTAGTTGCTATATTTTAACAAAATTAATATTTACTTTTATTCTTCAAACATGTTACTATATGGAGGAATTTTCCATTATTACAAAAGACAAAAAATTCGGTTATATTGGTGAGTTTTGAATGTCCAATAAGTCGGTACTTTCTACTGAGGTTCTCCTTTGTAAAATTGTCGATTTATAATAAAAGTAAGTGGGAGGGATTTATTTGAACGGAAAGATTAAAAACCGCTGGCTTATTGTTACTTCAGCGGTCGGAATTCACATCTCTATCGGGTCGGTATATGCGTGGAGCAACTTCACTACCCCGCTGATGGACGAATTTCAATGGTCTGCAAGCCAGGTTCAGCTCACATTCAGTTTAGCGATTTTATTTCTAGGTTTATCCGCAGCATTTTTAGGTCACTTTGTAGAAAAACACGGTCCTCGTAAAGCAGGATTACTTGCAGCTACTTTCTTCGGCATTGGAGTTTTTGGATCCGGATTCGCAGTTAAATTGGAATCGCTACCATTACTTTATATATGTTACGGAGTACTTGGAGGAATTGGTTTGGGAGTTGGCTATATAGCCCCTGTCTCGACTCTTGTAAAGTGGTTCCCCGACCGTAGGGGATTCGCGACAGGTCTAGCAATTATGGGCTTTGGCTTTGCAGCTGCCATAAGCAGTCCAATCATGGATTCATTAATTAAGTCCGTCGGTATTGCAAATACATTTTTCATTCTTGGTGCCGCTTATTTTATTGTGATGACTGTGTCATCTCTATACTTGGAAAAGCCACCTGTTGATTGGGCACCTAAAGGCTTTAAAGAAAAAGTAAAAGCGGGCAAGGTAGCAACAGACCTGTCACAATTAACAGCTAATGAGGCGATTAAGACACCGCGTTTCTATTATCTATGGATTATGCTCTTTATCAATGTGACATGTGGGATTGCGATACTATCCGCAGCCAAGCCCCTTGCCCAAGAAAGCATCGGATTAAGTACTGCTGAGGCTGCAGCTCTTGTAGGAGTTTTGGGTTTGTTTAACGGTTTTGGAAGAATTGGATGGGCATCAGCATCTGACTATCTTGGACGTCCAAATACGTACACAACGTTTTTTGCAATGCAAATTATTCTATTTGCATTATTACCATTCACAACGATTCCAATTTTATTTTATATCATGCTAGCAATCATTTATACATGTTATGGTGGCGGATTTTCTGCCATTCCGGCCTATATCGGAGATTTATTTGGAACTAAGCAACTAGGCGCTATCCATGGATATATTTTAACCGCTTGGGCTGCTGCTGGACTTGCTGGTCCGATGTTTGCAGCATGGATGAAGGATGCAACAGGAAGCTACGCAAATAGTCTCATGTTTTTCTCCGGCTTGTTTGTAATTGCTCTTGTCGTCTCCCTTGCTATCAGGCTGGAGATTAAAAAGGTGAAAAAGGAAAGCTCTGTAGCAAATAAGCCAGTAAGATTAGCCTAAGATTACATTCCGCTCTTGTGATCTTATACAATCATGATAGACTAATAGTAAAAGCTTATAGTAAGAGGTTAGTCAAATGAATTATGAAGCGGAATTTAGTAATATAGTCAGGTCATTTAGGAAACGCCATATGGGAAAAGGTCCAAGCCAAGTCAAAACTACTTTCTGTAAAAACTGGGCTATCTGTGAAATGGAAGGCAATTTATCCCCTGTGGAAAAATTCATTGTAGCAGCTCAGTATGGCAAACAAATGGTTCGGGCTGCAAGAACGGAAATGGTCAAGGAGATGTACCGGAAAAATCATCCAATCGAAATGGAAGAATTTCTCGGCGCGAAATTTATCGACCTTTTTGTTGATATTGATATCGATAAAGATTTAGGTATGTCCATCTTTGTTTTTGATCAGGACCTAGAACAAAAATTTAACAGTAAAGATAAACACAATTGAATATTAATCACTACATTAGGATTGGCACTTGGCAGCGCTCCTGTTAAAGACTAACCACCCTATTATCCTTATCATAAGATAGGTGATTTTATGGTGGTTTTTTCAATAATTTATTTCAATTTGAAAGGATGATCAAAATGGGTAAAACAAAACACAATGGACCGATTAAGCTCCCAATGACTCCCGATCCAAAACACTGGGTCAGCCCCATTCCGTTTGGTCTCGGTAAAGTTAAACCGAAACATATTAGAGATACGCTGAAGGTTGTCTTGGAAAATCGTGATAACCTTCCTTATGCATACCGGATATTGACCCAAGGTGTATGTGATGGCTGTGCACTTGGAGTGTCGGGTCTTTATGATCAAACATTGACTGGACCGCATCTTTGTACAACTCGTTTAAATGTACTAAGATTAAACACTATGCCCGCAATTAAGGGAGAAATCCTCCATGCTGATATTGACGAACTCCGTAAAATGGATAGTACGGACTTACGAAAATTGGGACGGATTCCATATCCCCTTTCACGCAAGCCTGGAGAAAATAAATTCAAAAGAATATCCTGGGATGAAGCATTAAATAAAATTGCAAATAAAATTAAAAGCATCGATCCGAAGCAATTAGCTTTTTTCTTGACTGCTCGGGGGATAACCAATGAGGTTTATTATACAGCGGGGAAACTTGCTAGATTCATAGGAACAAACAATATTGACAACGCTTCCCGTATTTGTCACTCTCCTAGTAAAACAGCATTAAAACGCTCAATAGGGATCGGGGCTTCCAGCTGTAATTACCAAGACTGGATTGGAACGGATGTCCTTATTTTCTGGGGTTCCGTCGCCGCAAACAATCAGCCTGTATCAACGAAATATATGTATGCCGCAAAACGAAAAGGAACAAAAATTATTTGTATTAATCCATATAGAGAGCCTGCCATGGATGGTTACTGGGTTCCTTCTATTCCGGACTCTGCTCTCTTCGGAACAAAAATTGCCGATGACTTTTATCAAGTAAATATTGGCGGCGATATTGCGTTTATGAACGGTGTCATGAAACATTGGTTTGAAATGGAGAAAAAGAATCCGGGATCAGCCCTTGACCATAATTTTATCCGGGAACATGCGAATGGGTTGGAAAATTTACGTAACCATATTGAAAATCAAGATTGGGAACAGCTTGAGAAATCTTCCGGCATTTCAAAAGAAAGAATGCTTGAATTCGCAACTTTGCTTGCAAAGTCCAAAAGTGGTGTTTTTGTTTGGTCGATGGGTTTAACGCAGCATCGCTTTGGAACAGACAATATTTCGCAAGTTGCCAACCTAGCCATTTTACAAGGATTCATCGGCCGTGAACATTGCGGTGTCATGCCAATTCGTGGTCATTCCGGCGTTCAAGGTTCAGGTGAAATGGGAGCAGATCCATTTGTTCTGCCAGGAAGCGATTTTGACGAAGAAAATATTGATCGTATGGAAAAAATCTGGGGCTTTGATATTCCAAAATGGCAAGGTGATATTGTTGGCGTTTCATTAGAAAATGCCGTACTTCCGGAAGATCATGAACGAAAACTAAAAGTTTTTTATACTTCAGGTGGTAATTTCCTCGAGACGATGCCTGATCCCCATTTTATGAAAAAATGTTTAGAAAATGTAGATGTTCGTGTACACCAAGATATAATCTTAAACACATCGACTCTTGTTGATGCCAAGGAAGAAGTAATCGTTTTGCCAGCAATGACAAGGTACGAGCAACGTGGAGGTGGCACATCTACTTCTACAGAGCGAATGGTTTATTTTTCGCCTGAAATAAAAGGTCCGCGCATTGAGGAAGCGCGCTCCGAGTGGGAAATTTATGTTGAATTAGCAGCGCTTGTAAAGCCTGAACAAAAGCATTTGCTTCATTTTACGGAGGGTGAGCAAATTCGTGCTGAAATTGCTGTGGCGAACCGGAATTATGACGGAATACAGCATTTGAAAGACAAAGGCGATGTATTTCAATGGGGGGGTGCATGGCTATGTGAAGGGGGAATTTGTCCAACGGAAGACGGACGGGGGAATTTAATTCCGATTGAACTACCTGAATTAAGAAAACCTGAAGGACAATTCTATGTTACATCAAGGCGTGGTAAGCAATTTAATTCGATGATTTACAGTGAAACCGATCCGTTTAATGCAGCAGATCGCTATGATGTTCTCATTCATCCGGAAGATGCGCAGGAGCATGGCATTTTAGAAAACGAAGCGATTGTAGTCCACAATCAACAAGGAACTTTTCACGGCAAGGCAAAATACGCTAATACAAGGCGCGGAAATATTTCCGTGTACTGGCCTGAAGGAAATGTGTTATTGCAAAAGGGCGTATATGAAAAATTTGCGGGCATCCCCGAATATAATATTAGTGTCATGGTTGAAAAGGCAGAAACCTTCAATGCATATAAAGATACGAAATACGTGGAAAAAAGGAATGAGGAACTTGAAATCGAACCTAGCTAAGAGATGTTCATATGAGTGAAAGAATAAAAGATGAACTAAAGGCTATCAAGTTTAATGGCAGCCAATTAATCGAAACGGTTGATGTAGCAGCTATCGAGTTTCCACTTACTGTTTATGTAGATGGTGAAGAATTTGCTACAATCGTATGCAGTCCTACAGATCTGGAGCAACTTGTCATTGGATTTTTGGCTTCTGAAGGGATTATCAGGTTGAAGGACGATATCGATATTTTAGAAGTTGATGAGGTTCGTGGTTTTGCTTATGTCGAGCTCAAAGTCAAACAATCAATTAATAAAGAATATTATTCTAAACGGATGATTGGATCATGCTGCGGAAAAAGCAGACAATTTTATTTCCATAATGATGCTAGGACTGCTAAAACAGTCATGAGCAGACAAAAAATTTCGATAGCCCAATGCTTTGCACTAATGTCGGAAATGCAGGAAAGCTCGCAAGATTTCCTGCAAACGGGCGGTGTCCACAATGCCGCATTATGTACAATCTCAGGCTTGCTTATTAGCTACTCCGATGTGGGGCGTCACAATGCATTAGATAAATTATACGGCCATTGCTTGCACCACAACATCCCTCTTGGGGATAAAGCGGTTGTTTTTAGCGGAAGAATTTCATCAGAAGTAGTTCTTAAAATCGCAAAAATCGGTGCTGGAATTCTTATTTCTAAGTCAGCTCCAACAACGCTAGGAATTGATTTAGCTGCTGATCTTGGTATAACAGTTGTAGGTTTTGTAAGACGTAATCAGCTAAACATCTACTCACATCCTGAAAGAATTATCGAAGCCGAACATTTAAATATCTAAAATGAAAAGGAACCTTCTAATTAATCGGAAGGTTCCTTTTCATCGTTTCTTGTTTTCACATTATTTTCATCAAATTGCTTCCATTACCTTAAACTGCGCCTTAATAAGCCTATAGTATTCACCTTTATGCTCCATTAAATATTCGTGATCGCCTTCTTCAATAATTTGGCCGTTTTCAAGAACGAATATTTTGTCGGCATCTCTAATTGTCGATAGCCTGTGAGCGATGATAATCGACGTCCTGCCTTTTAGTAAAGTCTTTAAAGCATGTTGAATTTGAACTTCTGTTTCAGTATCAATGCTCGCTGTTGCTTCGTCCAATATAATAATTCTTGGATCGGCCAAAAGTGCTCGAGCAAATGAAAGGAGCTGCCGTTCACCTACTGATAAGATATTTCCGCGCTCCTCCACCTCAGTGTCAAATCCATTCGGCAAATTATTAATGAACTTATCTGCTCCAATTGCTCTTGCTGCCGCTTTTACTTCTTCATTAGACGCATTCGGGTTTCCAAAACGTATATTCTCCATGATGGTACCTGAGAATATAAACGTATCTTGCAGTACAATACTGATTTGATGGCGAAGACTTTGAAGCGAAATATCACGCAAATCGTGGTGATCAATTTGTACAGATCCCGCAGTCGGATCATAAAAGCGTGTAATCAAGTTGGCAATTGTCGATTTCCCTGATCCAGTATGACCAACAAGGGCTATCGTTTGCCCTGGCTTCATTTCTAACGTAATTCCCTTTAATGCTTTCCGCGTATCATCATATGAAAATTCAACTTGATTGAAGTTGATGCGACCTTCAATATCCTTTATGTTAATCGCATCCTTTTTCTCATGAACAATCGGCTCTTCATCCAAGTATTCAAAAATACGCTCGGAAGAAGCCATGCCTACAAGTAACTGATTGTACACTTGACCCAATCTCGAAATAGGTTCCCAAAACATCCCGAGGTAAAAAGCAAAGGAAACAAATTCTCCTAGGGATAAGCTTGAACTTTGAATCAAATGGGCACCAAACCAAATTAAAACTGCTGTACCAATTGCATTCGTCAATTCTACAAGCGGGCGGAAAAACGCACTTTTCTTTGTTGCAACTTGCCAGGCTTCATAGTTTTCATGATTCACGCCATCGAAAAAAGCGATATTTTCCTGTTCTTGAGTGAAACTTTGAGTGACACGAATACCCTGTATACTTTCATTCAAGTGAGAATTTAATTTTGCTTGTTTAATTCTCATATTTTGCCATGCCCTTCGAATACTTCTTCGTAAAGTAGTCGAAATAAAAAACATTAATGGTAAAATGACCAACACAGCAAGTGTTAGCTGTGGACTTAATGTAAAGAGGATTACGATAACTCCAGCAAGCATTAATAAGTCCATAAAAATATTAATGACACCGTTTGTAAACAGCTCCTGCAAGGAGTTCGTATCATTCATGATTCGAACGAGTATTGATCCAGCGGAACGCTGATCAAAAAATCGATGTGACAAGCCTTGTACATGTGTAAATACATGCTTACGCAAGTCATAAATGACTCCCTGGCCAAGCTCATAGCTCCATTTAATTCGATAAATATTTGCCACATATGATAAGACATATAAAGCGGCAATTATGGCTACGATCGTCATCAAAAAAGTAATATTCTTCTGCTCATTAATCGCTTTATCAAGGGCATAGACCCCAATTAATATAGGAATAATCAGTCTGACTGCGGTCGAGATCAGAACAGTAATAATGGAGGCTGGCAAAAGGGTCTTTGCATATGGCTTCAAATAGCCAATAAGACGCCCCATCTGCTTCCAGTTAAATGGTTTGTCAATGACCTGATCCGTTGAATAGCGGAATCGCTCAAGCACAAGCGGATTTATTTTTTTCGTTTTTTCCATTGTTTGCCTCACCCTCTCTGGCCTTGCAATATTGCTTGCTGATCCTGAAATTGTATTTTGTATACGCGTTCATATAATCCACCATTATGAATAAGCTGTTCATGCTTGCCTCTTTCAACGATTTTCCCATCTTCTAGGACAAGAATTTCATCAGCGTGTTTCAATGAAGAGATTCTATGGGCGATAATAAATGTTGTACGTCCTTTCATTACGTTCCTAAGCGCACCTTGAATTTTGAATTCAGTTTCCATATCAACCGCGCTTGTAGCATCATCAAGGATTAAAATACTTGGATCAAGACATATGGAACGAGCAATTGAAATTCTTTGCTTCTGTCCACCTGATAGTCCTAGGCCCCGCTCGCCTAAAATTGTGTCATATCCTTCAGGCAGCTCCATAATAAACTCATGCGCATCAGCCCTTTTAGCTGCATCAATAATTTGTTCCATCTTTGCGTCTGGATTCCCATATGCTATATTGGCCTTAATCGTTGATGAGAAAAGGAAGCTTTCTTGAAGAACAAAACCAATATTGCCTCTCAATGCTTTTAACGAGTATTCGTTTACATTTCTTCCATCTATTAAAACTTCGCCTGATTCAGGTTCATAAAATCGGGTGATAAGTTGAGTGATACTTGTTTTCCCCGATCCCGTTGCTCCCACCAACCCAATAATCTTTCCAGGTTCTGCTTTAAAACTAATATTAGTTAACGCAGCATTATCGTCGCCTGCGTATCTTAGCGTTACATCTTTAAATTCGACGTTACCTTTAAGACGTGACGGTGCATAAGCATTTTCTGGATCGTAAATTTCTTCATTCGCTTCCAAGATTTCAAGGAGCCTTTCACCAGAAGCCTTTGATTGGGAAAACATATTAATCGTAAAACCAAGACTCATGATTGGCCATAAAATATATCCAACAAGGCTATAGAAAGCAACAAGTTCACCTGGTGACAAAGATTTATTAATGACTAAATATCCTCCAAAAGAAAGCAGCGCTACGACACAGACATTACCAAGGAATTCCATCAGGGGAAAATACTTGGCCCAAATATTCGAAGTCGAAATCATATTATCTTTGTAATCTGCGTTAGAATCATTAAATTTACCAGTTTGGAAGTCTTCTCTCGATAATGATTTAACGGTATTGATCCCCGATAAATTTTCTTGTACGTTTGTATTCAGTTTACCAAATGATTTTCGAACACCGCGGAAAGCAGGGTGAACTGCCTTATCAAATCTAAAAACAGCAATAAATAAAAAAGGCAATGAAATCATTGTTGCAAAGGTTAGCGGTACGGAATAATAGAACATAACACTAAATGAAACACCAAGCATTAAAATAAAGCGGAACAATTCTGAAAATCCAAAAGATAAAAAGAACCTAAAAGACTCTACATCGGCTGTCAGTCGCGACATTAAATCACCTGTTTTTGCGTTATCGTAATAACGAAAAGGCAAAAACTGTAGCTTTTCATACAAAGCATTCCGCATACTGTAAACAGACTTTATACCAAATAATTCACCAACATACTGCTGGACAAATGTTGCAATGCCTTTAACAACCATAATGGCGATGAACCCAAATGTTAGTATAGGGATCCATCCGTACTGACCTTTCAATACTACTTCATCAATCGTTACCTGAAGAATGATCGGATAAACTACCGTGATCGCCGTCACAAATAGTAAGAAAAACATCGATATGAAAAAGTATTGTTTGTATGGCCAGTAATATTGTCTTAATTTCTTAAATGTCTCCATACAATTCCCTCCCCTAGCGGCAATTGGCCGTACTAACTAATATATCGGCTTCCGAAATATTTTTCCAGTGTTTTTTCTTATTATTTTAACTTTTCATTCCAATTCACGAAACCCCCTACTCCAAAAGACTGATTTTATTAACGAATGGCAATTTGGCAAAAAAAAAAAAGACGCCCTTGAAATAATATGGGCGTCAATGCAAACATATGAACATTTATGCTTTTTCCACTTCACCAAGGACACGGTTAACTCTTTTTTCAAGCATCTTCATGCCGCCTCCACCCGCTTGGAAGTGGCGAAGTTTACCATCTTTATCAAACACATAATAAGCTGGTACATATTGATTTTCCAGAGCGTCTGCAAACTTCAACTCACTATCAACAAAGATGGGCTGTGTTATGCTGTGCTCTGAAGCAACCTTCTTAATTTCTTCCAAATCAAGATCATCTTCAGATCTTGGCATATGGACCGCGACAACGTTTAACTTCCCTTCATATTCATCACGGAATTCATTAACTTGAGGCATTGCTTCTTTACAAAGGTGACAGCTAATGGACCAAAAATGAAATAATGTTGGTTTCTCTCCAACAAGCTCATCCTTAGTCACTTGTCCGTTCAACCATTCTGTTGCACCAACAAGCTCTGGCATTGGTTCACGAAGTTTCATATATTGAATCTCCCCTATTCATTCATTATTTTTCATATATCAAGGACAGGCACAAAGTGCCTGTCCCATTTAGGCCCACATATTGTGGCCATTTTTTCTTATACGTTTAGTGTTTTTTGACCTGGTCTCCAGTTTGCAGGGCATAGTCCGCCTGTTTGCAAAGCTTGTAGAACACGTAAAGTTTCATCAACGTCGCGACCAATATTGTTATGGTTCACAACGGAATACATTAATTCTCCTTCAGGACTAACAATGAACAAGCCACGAAGTGCGATTCCTTCTTCTTCGATCAATACGCCATATTCTCTCGCAACAGCATGGTTTGTATCTGCAGCTAATGGGTATTTCAAATCGCCAAGACCGTTATCTTTGCGGTCAGTTTTGATCCATGCCAAGTGTGTGTGGATTGTATCAGTAGATACGCCAATAACCTCTGCATCAAGATCTTCAAACTCATCGTAACGATCTGAAAGTGCAGTAATTTCCGTTGGACATACAAATGTGAAGTCCATTGGATAGAAGAAAAGCACAGTCCATTTATCGTTTTTCATATTTTCCTCTAGACTTACCTTACCAAATTCTTTATTAGGCATTACTGCTTCCATTTCAAAGCGAGGTGCCTGTTTACCTACCATACGTTCAGCCATAAAAAAAATCCCTCCGATGATGTTTAATATACAATTGAGAAAATGACGTATCATTTCTCAACTACTTAACTACTCACAATTAATATTATATACATATTAGTAAATTCCGTCAAGTTTATTTATAATAAATGTAAACAAACATTTATTATCGTAACTAAAAATACACATTTTATTATCGCCTAAAATTGAACTCTTTATTCATATACTAATACCCTATCTTTATAAAAACAAATATTATCATCCTTAAAAATAAACAGAGCCAGTTTTCCGGCAATAAAAATCCGCCCCTTCCTGGGACGGATTTAATAATCTTTCTCATTTTTTATATATTCCTGAACAATATCAAGAAATGCCTGTACTTGCCTAAGCTCAAACGAGGATTCATAGCCAAGCAGCCAAGTATCTCGTTTAATTGGCTTGTTTCGTTCGTCCATAAGCGGAATTTTATATACATCTTTTTCTGAGCCGCTTAATGTAATAGCAGGTAAAATTGCATAGCCAATACCGTTATAGGTCATTTGTTTACATGTCTCAATTTGGTCGACGACAATCGTTCGCTTTGGAACCGTTTGAAATTGGCGATGCCACCAGTTTTGAATCTCTTGATAATAATTAGAGTCGCTTTTGAATTGGATAAATGGCCTGTCCGTTTCCATGACCTCTTCAATTTTTCTAATTTCTCGGTCAACAAGATAAAGACTGTCTTCAAAGAGGTGGAATTTAGATCCCTTCCAATCCGTTAAACCTCTGACAATACCAATATGAACCTCACCCTCATATAGGTTTTTTAAAATTTCACTGCTCCACCCGGTAATCAGCGAAATTTTCGCGTGCGGATATGTATTTACAAATTGTTTCAAAACCTTCGGTAGCCAGTTTTGTCCGACAATTGAAGCACAAGCAATTTTTAACGTACCATGTACTTCAGAGTCAAGCTCCTGAATTTCTTCCTTAACGCGCTCTTGGTTCTCGAGTATCTCATTGGCAAATTTAATAATAATTTCACCAGGAGGCGTAAGCAGAACCCCCTTTTGCGTTCGAATAAAAAGCTTAGTGCCCCATTGTTTTTCGATATTCTGAAGCCGCTGAGAAAGTGCCGGTTGGGATACAAACAACTTTTCCGCGGCTTTTCGCATATTTAATTCCTGAGCTAGAACAACCAGCAGTTGCAAATCTAAAAAAGACATAGCAGCTCCTTTAAATATGATTTAGTTAACCTTTTCATTGCCCGTTTTTGGTAGAAAAAAGATAAATAGAAAGCTAATAATGGCAAATATGAAAACTGCATAGTACACAGTATGAAGGGAAAACGCAAGTCCGTTTTGTAGCAGCTCTTTTACATCTGGTCCAAGATGAATTCTTTCTTCCTCATTTAATAAAGCATTTGTAGAATCTAGTGTGAGTGTCTTTCCTATTTCTCCTCCCTCCCGAGAAAAATATCTAATAATTTGGCCGTTTAATATGCCCCCAAACAATGCTGCTCCAACTGTATTTCCGAGATTACGCATAAACATATTAGACGCCGTCGCAATTCCTCTCTGCTTCCAAGCTACAGCTCCTTGAATAAGGACGATAAAAGAAGTTGAGGTGAGCCCCATTCCTACGCCAACGAAAAAAGAAGCCACAGCAGCTCCTATAGGTCCTGCAGTTGGGATAATTGTAATAAAGAGGAATCCACCAATTATAAGAAAAACCCCTCCGATAACTGAAGTAGCACGGAAACCGATTGATAAGATAAACCTGCCAGCAATCGTGGACGCGATTGGCCAACCAATAGACATGGCTGTTAAGGTAAAGCCCGCTATTGTTGCACTTTTTTCCATGACACCTTGTACAAAAGCTGGCAAGAAACTTGAAATCCCTATCAACATTAAGCCTGTTGTAAAGGAAACTACATTCGCAATTAAAATCGATCGGGACTTCCATAATTCAAAAGGGACCATTGGTTCAGGATTTTTTCTTTCCTGAAAAACAAATAATATAATAGCCGCAATGGAAACAGATATAATCGCGAGGACTTCAAACGAAATCCAACTCCATCTTACTCCACCTTCTACAAGGATAATCATTAATGCAGAAATAGATACGGTTAAAAGAAACGCTCCACTATAATCTATCTTTTGTTTTCTTATTTCTGTTTTTTCATGCAAAAATAACCAAATACCAGCGATAGCAACAATTCCTAGTGGGATATTCACCCAAAAAACCCATCTCCAACTGGCATATTCAACGAGCAATCCGCCAACTGCTGGCCCCATAATAGCAGAAATTCCCCAAACACTTGATAAATAACCTTGTATTTTGGGCCGCTCTTCCTTTGTATATATATCTCCTACAATTGTGGTGGCTATAGGCATGACAGCACCAGCTCCAAGTCCTTGAATAAGACGGTAAATAATTAACTGCTCCATCGTCCCTGCGAGGCCGCATAAAATAGAGCCACCGAGAAAAATAATAATACCAAAGGTAATGACTGGCTTGCGTCCAAATACGTCTGCTAGTTTTCCATATATAAGGACTGTAACCGTGTTCATTAATAAGTAAGATGAAAAGACCCAGCTATATAAAGAAAATCCTCCTAAATCTCCAACAATGGCAGGAATGGCAGTGGCAACGATTGTCCCTTCAATAGCCCCCATAAACATCGCCATCATAACAGAAAGTAAAACGTAAAAACGCTTAGTCTCTCCCGTTGCTGCCTGAACACCATAAGCCATCAGTAATCCTCCGAATAAAAGATTCGGCTCCCAAAAGTGGGAGCCGTTTATTAAATATAAAAATGATTCAACTTTTTCACGTGTGTTTTTAGCTCTTTTAAGAGCGCTCTTCTTGTAAAAATCCCTTCAAAGTAGCTCTCAGAATCAGCAACACATAAAAAAGGATGATCAATCAGCAAATCAAGTGCTTTTTCAAACTGCTCGTCAAGTGAGATAACTGGGATTTTAACAGCCATCACATCTTCCACTTTTTTATCGCTTAATTTCTCAAATTCAATCCGCTCTAATCCAAGTATGGATTCCGTTATCATCGCAGAACTTATTAATCCATGAAGTTTAAAACGGGCATCAAGAACTGGGATGGCTGAATATCCGCTTTTAGTTAATACAAGAAGCGCATGCTCAAGGCTATTTCCAATTTGTACGTGAGCCACTTTTTCAGATGGAATTATATAGTCACTGACTTTGGGATCCATGAATTCATGGCTTTGCAAGGAAATCATCGGCAAACTCCCTCATCTCTTTATAATCATTTCCCTTCCATTTTAACATAGTTCGGATTAGAAAATGTCATTCCTGAAGTATTTGCAGATTAAATTTCTATCCATTGCAATGTGAATCCTAGGAAGGATTTTTTTCTTCCTGGACAATGTCGAAAATTTCGATTGCAGCAATATCAATATCATCGAATTGATACTTTTGTTTATTATTGTCTTTGTCATATTCTTCAACTTCAAAAGTGCCTGATGCTGGAAAATACTTTACTTGGCATAAAGTTTTTCCGTTGACCTCAAATAATCTTTGCTGAACTTCCTCATGTTCTTCCGCATTTTGCATCGTTTGAAGCCGTTGAATAATACTAATTAGTTGTGACATTTTCAAACTCCTTTCTTTGGAAAGACAAAACAATTATAAAAGAGATTGCAGCTAGATTGCAAATACCAAAGTTACAAAAGTGAAAGTTTTAGTTGGAAAGGGACATAAAAAAAACTGCCCCGTAAAGGACAGCTTAGTGTATATGCTTTTAAAACAAATGTGGGAAATGCATTGTCATTAAGATTGGGGTACGTACAGAATAAAAATGAGTATTTAAGCTTTTTAGAGCGGTATCTAGCTCCTTATTTATTTGATGTGGTTCAATCCTTTCAGTAATGGATTTAGGTATTTCCGAAAGGACTTCTGAAATTTTCCAACTTCCATTCACCTCGGATATTTTCACGCCCATATAATGATCTCCATAACTTACGGGTCCATCTTTATCCCCGAAATATTCAAAAACATACACATCTTCGCCATATTTTACGACTTTCGTTTTTTCATTGTAAGAAAAGAAAGGGACATAATGAGGAGCAAAATCCGACCCAAAAGCTTGGTAACCTTTGTCAGTTTTAATTACATTTTCTTTAATAAACTTATTAGAGAGTTGCCCTGTTAAGTATGGCTGAAGAATTTTTTTTATTTCTGCTAAGTCCCTTTCCTTTTCACTGAGTGAAACTTGAGCATGAAAAGCATCCTCCACAAATCTAAAGTACTCTTCTTCATTTTCAGTGGCTTGTACCGGAACATAAGTAATCATGCAGGTGATAAAGCAAATGATACAAGTATAGAGTAGTTTTTTTACCATAATGATGTCCCTCCAAGTAAGAATCTCTATCCTGGTAGAAATCAGTAATAATTTTCAATACAATATTACTGTACCCTTGAGAAAGAACTCTTACCTAGGTCATAAGTTCTATTTCCTGCTCTTTAGTTGTATCATGTTACTTTTCTATTAAAGATTGCCTAAAAAGGATGCTGATACAACCACTGGCCTCCATCCATTGTAATGCACTCTCCGTTTATATAAGCAGCATGATCACTGAGCAAGAAATAGGCAAGCTCAGCTATCTCCTCCGGTTCTCCCAATCTTCCAAGAGGAATGCTATTAATTGTCCGCATTGCGGCTTCTTTTGATTCCCATAACCTCTCAGCGCCACCGGTACGATCAATGGGTCCAGGAGCAATAGCATTTACCCGAATTCCATATTTTCTGCCCCACTCCACAGCTAGTGTTCTCGTCATGGACAAGACTCCAGCTTTCGCTGCGGCAGAATGAATAACACCTGCTCCAGCTCCCCAAGAATACGTTGTTCCAATATTGATAATACTGCCCTTTATGTTGTTATCAATCCAATATAGGCCTACTTCACGGCTGCAATAAAAGGTGCCATTCAACACAATATCAATAACTGAGTTCCACCCGTTGATTGAAAGCTTTTCGGCAGGGACAATAAAATTTCCCGCGGCATTATTTATTAAAAAATCAATGGTACCGTATTGCTCAACGGTCTCCAGAACCATTCGTTTTACATCATCTGGATTACGAACATCCATTTGAATGGTAAATAAACTTCCTCCTTCTATTAATATCTCCTTTTTCGCTTCCTGAAGACGCTCCTCATTCCGACCTGTAATAACTACGTTTCCGCCTGCTTCAGTAAACTTTTTCGCCATATACTTGCCCATGCCACTTGAACCACCTGTAATAATGACAGTTTTCCCTTTCAATTCTTCCCCTCCTTTTTTAAACTGAATGAATATTCACTCATTATTATAGCATGTCTAGCGAAATAAAAAAAAGTAGGGCTAAGCCTACTTTTAATCTTCTTTCATATTTAATAATGACTCATTCAGTTTAGCTATCGCTCGTATAATCGTCTTCTTTCGATTATAGCCTTTTACGTTAACAGACATGTCATTCATTGATGCAAACACTTGCCCCCACGATCCGTAAGGCTGAAATCCATATATAAATATTTTGACAATGCCAGATTTAGAAGGGAGGAAAATCGCTTCAAACTGATTGTTTTTTTGCATTCCAACATCTCCTTCACTAAAAACTCCTAAATATTGACTTGCATAATAGGTTATTGCAAATATATCATTACTGACAAACTTTTTACAAGAACTACTTTTACGTCAAGAGCAAGCTGTTTTGCAGGGAAAAGTCTGTTTATATCGTTCATATTTTACCTTTTAACCTTTAAGATATCTTGAAGATCAATTCTTTCTATTTAACGTTACTAATGATACAATATTTATAATTCAGTCTTTTATTATAAATAGAAAGGTGTTCTTTATATGGATTCTCAGGCAAAACAAAAGATGGAACTTACTGTATCAAACCTTTCACAGGCGATTTTCACCGTAAACCGTCATGCCAAGACCGCTATTAACCCCAAATTTTTATATACCCTTAAAAAAAATGCTCTTAATAAGATGATTCAAGAAAAGAAAGCAACTAAAACCGGCCTCCATTTTTCTCGAAATCCAAAATTTAGCCAACAGCAATCTGATGTGTTAGTTGAATGCGGTGATTATACATTCCATATCCCGCCTACGAAAGAAGACTTTGAGCACCTACCTCATCTTGGTCATCTCGATCAATATTCCAGAAATCCTAAAACACGGATGTCACTTAATTTAGCAAAACAACTTCTTCAAGAATACACGGGACTAAAAGAAGACAAAAATCCAAGGTCAACGAATCCACAGAAACCTGTATTTAAAAAACTGGGTGATAGCTTCTTCTAAATTGATAAGCCCGGGTCCTCCTTGGTAATAATGGAGTATCCGGGCTCAAATTTTGATTTTATTATATGCCTGCTTATTGATTAATATCTTTAATAATTTTTTCAAAATCAATAAGCAATATGATTTCTTCTGCTTGTTTAATTACCCCAATTATTTGAGAACGATCAACTGCATAAAGTTCAGAAGGTTTTTCAACCATATCCAATGGGATCCGATGTATTTGAGTAACATGATGAACATGAAACACTACTTTTTGATCATTAAGTTCTGCCACAATAAACTTTTCATTTGTCAGGTCACAATTTTCTACTGGTGAAAGATTTAATGCTTGCTCCAAGCTGATAACTGGCAGCACCTCTCCGCGAAGCTGAATGATTCCAAGAATGGTTCGATGTGCATGTGGAATAGGGGTAATTGGCAAGGGTTGTATAATCTCCCTCACCTTTACAACATTAATCCCAAACTTATTTTTATTCATTTCGAATTCAATTATTTCAAGTTCCTTTGTGCTACTATCCGACAAAACCCCTGAGCTCTTATCCATTTATTACCCTGCCTCTGTTATGATTTACGTATTAAAATTTATAGATGATATCCATGGTTCCAATATTTAATTAATGCCTGTGTACCACTGTTTTCTTCTCCATGGGAAGCCAGTGTGTCATACATCTTTTTTGCTAGCTCTAATCCCGGTAATTGGAGATTCATTTTCTCTGCCTCTTCTAAGGCAATTCCCATATCTTTAATAAAATGCTTAATAAAAAATCCAGGTGAATAATCTTCCTTTAATACCCGTGGAATTAAATTAGCCATAGACCAGCTGCCCGCCGCTCCACTTCCGATTGACTTTAAAACACTTTCTGGATTAAGCCCGGCATTTTTTGCATATACGAGCGCCTCAGTAACACCAATCATATTAGACGCAATCGCTATTTGGTTGCACATTTTTGTGTGTTGGCCCGCTCCCGCTTCACCTTGGTAAACAATATTTCCGCCTAATATCTCAAAGATCGGAAAAAGCTCATCAAAGATCGGACGGTCTCCTCCTACCATAATCGATAGAGTACCATTTTTGGCTCCGACATCACCACCAGATACCGGCGCATCTAATGCATATAGGCCGCTCCTTTTAGCTTCCTCATAGATTTTCTTCGCTAAAGTAGGAGTGGATGTAGTCATATCCACTAGTACGGAACTTTTTTTCGCTGATGTAAAGATTCCTTCATTTCCAAAATAGACTTCTTCTACATCGTGGGGATAGCCAACCATCGTAATGATAATATCGGCGTTTTCAGCTATTTCTTTAGCTGTATTATTCCAGATTGCCCCCTCTGCCAAAATATCTTTACATTTCTCCTTTGTCCGACTGTATACAAGCACCTCATATCCCGCACCCAACAAATTTCGGGACATGCTTTTTCCCATCACACCTAAACCTATAAAGCCAATTGTTTTTTTTATTTCATTCATTTTTTCTATTTCCCTTCTATGTAAATTAGTTTAGCCCCGAATAAATCGGGGCATCGTCTTGCCGATAATTAATTAAACAGACCTTAGCTTTCCACCGTCAACGAAGAAACTGCTTCCCGTCATATATGTATTTCCTTCCGAGGCTAAAAAGACAACGACTTTAGCAAATTCTTCTGGTCTTCCGTCTCTTCCTAAGGGAATGCTTTCCCGAGCCAATGAAGCGGCCTGTTCCGGGGTAATACCCTGCTTATCTGCATTAGATTCATCTAATTGTTTTATTCGTTCTGTGGCTATTCTGCCTGGCGCAATGGTATTGACTAAAATTTCGTATGGGGCTAATTCATCGGCAAGTGTTTTTGACAATCCGGCAATGCCCATCCTGAATGTATTAGATAAAATTAAGCCTGGAATAGGTTCACGTATAGAAGATGAAGCGACATTAATAATCCTCCCGCCTGCTTTCTTTAAATGAGGAAGGGCCTCTCTAATAATTCTAATATAGGACAACAAGTTTAATTCAAATGATTTCTGCCATGCCTCATCGTCCATGTCTTCAAAACCTCCCGCCGGAGGACCTCCCGCATTATTAATTAATATATCAAGCCCACCAAAGGCATCGACTGTTTGTTTTACCATATTTTTAACTTCCTCGGGATCAGTAATATCACAACGGACCCAAAACACTTTTCCTCCATTTAATTTCTCCAATTCAGACTGTACCGCTTTCAGTTGCTCCACGTTTCTGCTTGCAAGCATTACATTTGTACCTTCTTTGACAAATTGCTCAGCAATAGCTTTCCCTAAGCCTTGACTGGAAGCAACGATAAGAGCGTTTTTCCCTTGTAATCCAAGTTGCATCAAAATTCTCCTTTCGCGTAATTTTCTTACATTATATCATTATCTTTGTTATCAAGGATATTTTACTATTGTCACATGCAAAAAAGAGGCTGTCCCTAAAGTAGACTTTTGGACAGTCTCTATCATGATATGGCATTATATATTTATTTCGTTTCACTATACTCATGGTATTCCGGCCATTTACCTTGAGCCACAATTTTCACTCTCGAAGGGGCATCGAAACGCATTCGAACCTTCCAATTGGTAAATATCAGATCGTTAAAGAATTATTAATCTTGATCTACATTTAACTCAATCAGGTTATAATCTGGATCCATACAGAAAATTTGTTTAAAGCCACTTTTACTGCCCTTGTTTTCTTTATAGGGTACTCGATTCTCCTGTAAACACTTTAATGCAGCATCATAATCTTTTATTCTAATGGCAATATGGCCATCTTTTGTATCGATGTTATTTTCCTTCCTTATCGTATTAGACTTTGGATGAACAATTAAGTGAAGTTGCTGATGCCCGATCTGATACCAAGCTCCATGAAAATCAAAGTTCGGACGATCTAATTCTGGGAGTCCTAGGATGTGACCATAAAATTTTTTACACTCCTCCAATTTGGTAATAGAAAGGCTAATATGATGCAATCCTTCCATTTCAATCATGAGTATTCCACCATCCTTTCAAGAAGATTTTCTTGTATATTTATTTCCTCCTTCTAATTATAACAATTTTAATAATTGCCAACAGTAGTGATCTTATTGTCTTAGAAATTTTCCAAGCTGGTCGTGAAATTGAGTGGCATGTTTCAAAATTGCCTGACGTGTATAAAATGGACTCTTTTATTCTAATGGAAGCTTAACTGAATTGCCTAGACTGGCAGAGTGATAGATTCCAGTAATTAGCTCAAGCGTCTGCCTTCCTTGATTGCCAGTGATCAAAACATCTTTATTTTCTTCAATCGCGGATAAAACATTGTCAATTTGCCCGTTATTTCAAAATAATGAAAATTAATCCCATCCCTCAAACTAAATTTCTTCTTTTAAAAAGTTTATTCATTTCAACAAAAAAATCCGCCCGACCAATGGTCAAGCGGATAAAAAGGGGGAAAAATGAGAATGAAATGACTAGAAATTCGTCAAATCAATCATGATTACTATTTTATACCACCTTTTTCGAATATATACACCTAATTAATATTACATTTTGATTACAATGAAGTTGTTTTTTTGACAAGCTCCATAACTTCATCAGCTGTTTGCATTTTTAATGCTTCTTCAGCTAACTGCTTCATTTCTTTTTGATCAAGATGTTTAATTTGGCTTCTTGCTTTGAGAATTGATGAAGCGCTCATAGAGAATTCATCAAGCCCAAGTCCAAGTAAAATCGGGATTGCGATTTCATCTCCTGCCATTTCTCCACACATTCCGGCCCATTTACCTTCTTTATGTGCGGCATCAATAACCATTTTAACCAAACGTAAGATTGCAGGATTATATGGTTGGTATAAGTAAGAAACACGCTCATTCATTCTGTCTGCAGCCATTGTATATTGAATTAGATCATTCGTCCCTATACTAAAGAAATCAACTTCTTTAGCAAATTGGTCGGCCAAAACTGCTGTTGAAGGGATTTCAACCATAATACCAATCTCGATATTGTCAGCTACATTGTGCCCACTTTCAACAAGAGCTTGTTTTTCTCCCAATAAAATTGACTTCGCAGATCGAAATTCATCTAACGTTGCAATCATTGGGAACATGATTTTTAAATTTCCATGGCTGCTGGCACGTAATAGTGCACGTAGCTGAGTACGGAAAATATCCGTTTCTTCTAGACAAAGCCTAATTGCTCTAAAACCTAGAAAAGGATTCATTTCTGAAGGAAGACTTAAGTATGGAAGATGTTTATCTCCGCCAATATCCAGTGTTCGTACGACTACCGGCTTACCTTCCATATTTTCAAGCACCTTTTTGTATGCCTCATATTGTTCATCTTCGGTTGGAAGCTGATTTCTTTCCATATAAAGAAATTCTGTACGATAAAGACCCACGCCTTCTCCACCGTTTGAAAGAACACCTTCAATATCTTGTGGTGATCCAATATTTGCAGCTAGTTCAACATGAACCCCATCACTAGAAATAGTCGCTTCATTTTTTAATAAAGCCCACTCTTTCTTTTGTAATTCCAGATTATGATAAACTTCCTCATACTTCTCCACAACTTCCGGAGTCGGATTAATATGTACTTCACCATTTACACCATCTACAATGATTAAATCACCATCTTGAATAGTAGTTGAAGCACTATTTGTTCCAACAACTGCTGGAATTTCCATAGATCTTGCCATGATTGCAGAGTGTGATGTTCTTCCGCCGATATCGGTTGTAAATCCTTTTACAAATTCTTTATTTAATTGTGCTGTATCAGATGGTGTTAAATCTTCCGCTACTATAACAACTTCTTCAGCAATCAAGCCTGGATTGGGAATTTTAACTCCTAATAAGTGAGCAAGTACACGTTTGGAAACATCTTTAATATCTGCGGCGCGTTCTTGCATATATTCATTATCCATTTGTTCAAAAATGGAGATGAACATATCTGCCGTTTCTTTTAGAGCATTCTCCGCATTTGACTTGTCCATTTTAATTTTATCTTCTATAGATGATAGAAGTTCCGGATCACTTAAAACGAGAAGATGGGCATCGAAAATCGCTGCCTTATCTTCCCCTAGATCTACCGCTGCTTTATTTCTAATCGCCTGAAGATCATCCTTTGAGGCATCTATAGCGGCCTGAAAACGATTGATCTCTTCTTCGGCATTTGAGATAGCTGTTTTTTTGAATGTTAGATCCGGTTCAACAAGTCGGTATGCTTTACCGATTGCGATTCCACTTGATGCTGCTATCCCTGTTAAAATTGTTGACATTATTTCGCAAGCCCTTCTTTATTAAATAATTCTTCAATACCTGCTAGTGCATCTGCTTCATCGTTACCATCTACACTAATCGTAATTTCAGCATCTTTTCCAATCCCAAGTGACATAACACCCATGATTGATTTAAGATTTACCTTTTTATCTTTATATTCCAATTGAATATCTGATGAAAATCTGCTTGCTGTTTGTACAAGTAGTGTAGCAGGTCTAGCATGAATACCTGTGTCTGCTATAACTGTAAATTGTTTCTCCAACATAAAATCGTCTCCTTTTTTCTCAATAGAAATTGAGTTCTCTATACAAAAGTAGCTAATTTTATCGGTTTCGTCAATCAAACAGCAACAAAAATATAATAAAAGAATAATACCCTAATTTTCGTAATTTTAACCCACTCATTTATAACCAAACTATTCCAAATTCACCCTTAATTTTCTATACAATTTCTGACTAGTCCGAGACATACACTTCTATTCTCTAAATATCATTTATATATACATCTTTTCATCTTGCACTTTTATGGAAAATAGTGCAAACTATGAACAAATGTAATGAAAGTAGATAAAAAAGCAAGGGGGAGAAAGCTGTTGAAAATTGCAGAAATTGGAAATTTAATTGAATTTAAAGATGGCCTTCAAGGAATTGTTGAAAAGGTAAATGAAAACTCTGTTATTGTTGATTTAACTTACATGGAAAATTATCGTGATTATGACTTGGAAGAAAAAACCGTTGTTAACCATAAAAACTACAAGATTATTAAAGAATCTGTAAATGTTTAATTGCAAGCGCTATCGCTTGCAATTTTTCTTTTTTGAATAATTTTAAAAATGCTCCCCCATGGCAGCCTCCTACCAATTTTGATAAAATGTTGATCAAGCAATGACTCTACCCTTTGAAAGGAATTAAAAATGAAAAAAAGCATGATAGATATTAAATTGCTTGCCGGGATTTTCTTAGCATATTTGCTAATATATATTACTTTCGACGGCAAACAAGTGTTTTGGTACTTATACACTGCAACAATGTTGTTTCTAATCAGTTTCACAATAATTAATGAGAAAATCGATGATGAGGCACCAACAAAACAGTATTTTTTATATGGGATCCTCTCAGGCGCTCTCCTTTATGTACTATTTTTTGTTGGGAGCTGGATTTTCTCATTTATTCCAGGGACTTTTGACAATCAGGTTTCAAAGATTTATGTTAAGTTTAAACTGGAATGGGTTTGGCACTATCTAGTATTGATATTTGTCATCATTCCAGGCGAAGAAATATTTTGGCGGGGGTTTATCCTAAAACGATTAATGAGGTATATGAATACAGCGTTTGCGATTTTTATTGGAGCATCCCTAAACGCAGCTGCCTTTTGTTTTTCTGGTTATCCTATCCTTATCGTAGCTGCATTTGTGAGTGGGATCGCATGGGGAATACTGTATGCTTGGAAACGAAGTATTCCACTGTTAATTATTTCTCATTTGATGTTTGATTTACTTTTATTAGTAATTTTTCCGCTTTCTTAATAAACATACCAAGATTTTGTAAAATGTAACATTTTCTTTCCAAATACGTCTAACAAATCGAGGGACTTAATCACTTAAGGGGGAAGACAGCATGTTGAAATGGGCAAGACTATTGACCGCCACTCTTTTTTCATTAATATTATTGGCTGCTTGCGGTACAACCGCACAAGAATCGAAGAAAAATACCGGAAACGGAGAAAACCAAACTGAGCAAAACACTACGGAAAAAGAAGTAAAAAACAGTGAGGAACCAGAATCAGCTAAAGACAAAGAAAAGAATGATGCACAGGTTTCAGACAAAATTCGGTTAATGGAAATGAACCTATCTTACGAGGTTAACGGTAGTAAAAAAGAAGAAACAGCTTTTCTGAAAGAGAGTGACAATCTTGACTACTCGCTTTATTTACTCCCTGAATATGAACTGACCGGTGAGGAACCATACACAGATGTTCTTTACTACAAAGAAAATGACAGCCACTTTATGCGGATTGAATTGCTACCGGGTGATGTAACAATGGACGATGCAGCAGCTAATGTTAGAGAACAGCTTGAATCTGTTGGTCAGGAAGTAAAGCAAATTAAAGACGAGAACGGCAATCAGTGGCTTGCAGATGCACGCATTTATCAATTTAAGAAGAATAATGAGCTTGTAACGGCTTACCTTGTTGAAAAAGAGGATTGGATTTTAAAGGTAACGATCTTTACTACATCTGAAGAAAACCATTTAGATCCATTCTTGAAGATGGCAGAAACAATTGAAAAAAAGTAATAATAAAGAAGAGGCTTTTCCAAGCTTAATAAATAATTTGGGAAGGCCTCTTTAATTGTTTATCGATGAAGGCTTCGTCCAAAGAAGCAGTAAAAAAGCAAGGCTGACGTAGCCGAATAATGGGTATAAAAAACCTAATAAAGTGCCGTACTCTATTCGACTAATGAAATATACAATGATAATAATACCGCCATGTATCCATAAACTGCCGATTTTTGCGTAACGTCGAATTTGCCTTTCAAGCCCATACATATTTCCAATCAAAGAAGTAAATATTTCTCCAAAAATAATAAAGAGATAGATAAAATAAATACCGGCAGCTGCCTCTTTCACAATGACTGCCATTGGAATATCAAAAACAACTGGATCAGGAAGTGTTGTTAAAGTGAAATGGCTGGAGATCAATATTAAAGTCAATAATACACCACCTATTTGTCCCCCCCGTTTCACAATTGCAATATCATTAATCTCGATTGCAATGGGGACAAGAACAGCTTGAGCAAGAGCAAGATTAAGTGCAGAATAGGAAAAAGCTGCCGCTCCGGCCTTCCAGCTTTCTATTCCATCTGGCGTAAAAAGAAAATTCTCCAAGAAATGATGACTCGTAATTGATGTGCACATGACTAAGAAGTTAAAAACTATTAATATGGGTACAACAAATATATTGACCGCAAACAATCCTTGGACACCAACTGCCATCACAAGCATTGCAAGTGTAATTGTTAGGAAGGTCCCGATTGAACGAGCAAATCCCAACTGCTCCGAGAATAAGGCTTCCGCACCAGAAAGCATGACTGCACATACTCCAATCAGCATGATCATCGTAAAGATATTCATCGCTTTTGATAGTTTCTTGCCAAATAAATACTCGTTGAATTCCTCAAATGATGTTGCTCGAATTTCAATTGCCTTCACCATAATCTTAGCGCCAAGATAAATAAATAAGTAACCTGAAAGAAGGATAGCTAGAAAACCAAAAAATCCAAACCTTGTAAAGAATTCAACGATCTCTCTTCCTGTTGCAAAACCTGCGCCAATAACTGTCCCCACATATACTGCAGCCACTTGAAAAGCACTTGTCCATTTTTTCAATATATCGCCCCTCTTCATTGTTAACCATATGAATGAAGGTGAAAAAAAATCCAAAAAATTGATAAATAACTTGAAAGTCAAAATAGGTCAGTGTATAATAGGTTCATAAGGTCGAATTAGGTCAAACATAATATGCCGATTCGACTTACCTTTTATTCCATTGGTCAAAATTAGTCAATAAAAATAGTCGGAGGATTGATATTCATGTTATGCAGCAAATGTTCACATAAACGCGCAAACATTCATCTCCATTTAAATATTAATGGTCATAAACAAACTTTACCTTTATGCTCTGATTGCTATGCAACAGAAAGGGAAAAATTAGGAGCTTCTATGAATGGTCCCCAATTAGGTTCAGGATTTGAGGATATGTTTAAGAATTTTTCCATGCCTCAAAACCACCCAACGAACGACCAATACCCAGATACTGGGGAAACATCTGTTTCACACGGAAATAATGGCTTCCTCGACCAATTTGGACGAAATTTAAACAATGCAGCTAAAGCAGGCTTGATTGATCCAGTTATTGGACGTGATGAGGAAATAAAAAGAGTCATCGAAATATTGAATCGCAGAAATAAAAATAATCCAGTATTGATCGGTGAACCCGGTGTCGGGAAAACAGCGATTGCAGAAGGTTTGGCATTGAAAATTATTGAGCAGGATGTTCCTCCTAAATTGAAAAACAAAGAAGTGTATTTGCTCGATGTTGCATCTCTTGTTGCTAATACAGGAATTCGTGGCCAATTCGAAGAAAGAATGAAGCAATTAATCTCAGAATTACAAGCACGAAAAAACATTTTATTATTTATTGATGAAATTCATCTTCTAGTTGGAGCGGGATCCGCCGAGGGCTCAATGGATGCTGGGAATATTTTAAAACCTGCACTCGCCCGCGGAGAGCTTCAAGTAATTGGTGCAACCACTTTGAAAGAATACCGACAAATAGAAAAAGACGCAGCGCTTGAACGCCGTTTTCAGCCTGTGCAAGTAGGCGAACCTTCCGCTGAAAAGGCACTTGAAATTTTGACGGGATTAAAAGATAAATATGAAAGCTATCATCAGGTCAGCTATAGTGATGAAGTTCTTAAGGCATGCGTTGAGCTTTCAAGCAGATATATTCAAGACCGTTACCTTCCGGACAAAGCAATTGATCTCATGGATGAAGCAGGATCGAAGTTAAATTTGTCAATAAAAGAAACGAATAAGGAAGAAATACAGCAACGGCTTGCAGAAATTGAAAAAGAAAAACAAACTGCGCTATCTAAAGAAGATTATGAAATAGCCGCTAAACTTCGTGATGAGGAGCTAGAGCTGGAAAAAGAAATGAATGCTGTTTCTTCCTCTACTAAAGTAGATGTTGAAATCGAGCATATTCACGAAATCATCGAACAAAAAACCGGCATTCCAGTCGGCAAGCTTCAAAGCGCAGAACAGCAAAAAATGAAAAATCTTGAACAAAGTCTAACGGAAAAAGTAATTGGTCAAGATGAAGCCGTGAAAAAAATTGCCAAAGCCATTCGACGCAGCAGAGCCGGATTAAAAGCAAAAAATCGACCAATTGGTTCATTCTTGTTCGTTGGACCTACTGGGGTCGGTAAAACAGAATTGACCAAAACGCTTGCAGAAGAATTATTTGGAACAAAAACGGCTCTCGTCCGCCTTGATATGAGTGAGTATATGGAAAAACATAGTGTTTCTAAATTAATTGGTTCACCTCCAGGTTATGTAGGACATGATGAAGCAGGTCAATTGACTGAAAGAATACGAAGAAACCCGTATTGCATTGTGCTTCTTGACGAAATAGAAAAAGCTCATCCTGATGTGCAGCACATGTTCCTTCAAATTTTGGAAGATGGCCGACTTACTGATAGTCAAGGAAGAACAGTCAGCTTTAAAGATACGGTCATTATTATGACAAGTAATGCTGGTACCGCAACTAAACAAATTCATGTAGGCTTTGATCGAAGCAATGCGATTAAAGAAACAAGTATTCTTGATTCACTTGGATCTTTCTTCAAACCCGAATTTATAAACCGATTTGATAGTATTATTGAATTTAATAATCTTGAAAAGGATCATCTCCTTTCCATTGTTGATCTTCTGTTAGAAGAACTGCAACAGACAACCCTGGAACAAGGGATTGAACTAAATATTACGGATGAAGTTAAAGATAAAATAGTCGAACTTGGATACCATCCTTCCTTTGGTGCCCGCCCGCTTCGCAGGGTCATTCAAGAACAGCTGGAAGATCAAATTGCTGATTATATATTGGATCACCCGGAAGAAAAAACATTAATTGCTGTATTAAACAATAACAATATCATTGTTAATAAAAAAGAGATTGCCTAGTTCGGCAATCTCTCAGACTGTAGACAAACTCGAAAAAACGAGTTGTCTACAGTTTTTTTATAGGATAGAGTAGGTTTCCGAAGCTTACCTCTCGCTTTCCGCGGGGCGAGCGCCCAGCCGCTTCGTCGCTACGCTCCTGCAGGGTCTCGGCTGTCTCGCAGATCCCGCAGGAGTCGAGCGGACGCTTCTCCAAACCAATAAAATGATACATTTCACTTTTCTATATACTTTTATTTTTATAATGGAAATTAAGACTAACCTCGAAGTAATGAAAAACATGACAAGAAACCAGAATCATGAACGTGACCAATTAGAAATTCTTACAATTGAACAACATCGTTTCATAAGCCCATTTAGCTCGTAAATTGGACGCTGCAATTAATTTCAACTTCTTTATCCATTTCCAAGACCTTTATTCCTTAATAATAGTGATTTATAGAGCAAAACTATTAAAAAATTTTAAAAGGCAGTTGGAATGGGCTCATTCCAACTGCCTTTGTCTTCAATCTAAGAGATTGCCTAGTTCGGCAATCTCTTTTTCTTATAATTTTTTGTCATCCACACTTTCCAGCCATTGTTGAATTGTTCCTACAACAGATTCAACGCAGCCGTCTTCGAATGGTGATATTAGATTTGCTTCTTTTACAAGCTCAGTAAATGATTTACTTCCTCCAAGTGAACATAGATATACATAATCTTTCCATGCTTCTTCAGCATTATCTTGCGATCTCTTCCAAAACTGGAACGCACAAATTTGCGCTAGCGTATAATCTATATAATAAAATGGGTCATTATAAATATGAGCTTGTCTTTGCCAAAAGCCACCTTGTTCCAGATAGTCATTACCTTCATATTCCCGATGAGGTAAGTATTTTTTCTCCAACTCACTCCATGCTTGCTTTCTCTCTGCTGGGCTAAAATCTGGATTTTCATAAACGATATGTTGGAACTCATCAACTGCCACACCATACGGAAGAAATAACAATGCTCCACTTAAATGTGAGTATTTATATTTATCTGTATCTTCTTTAAAGAATAATTCCATCCAAGGCCACGTAAAAAATTCCATGCTCATTGAATGAATTTCACATGCCTCGTATGTTGGCCAAGTATATTCAGGAATGTCATAATGCCTGCTGGAATACACTTGGAAAGCATGCCCCGCTTCATGAGTCAATACATCAATATCTCCGGAAGTACCATTAAAGTTGGAGAAGATAAATGGCGACTGATAATTTTCAATGTAGGTGCAATATCCTCCCCCTGCCTTGCCTTTTTTTGCGATTAGGTCAAGCAGGTTTCTTTCCGTCATAAAATCAAAAAAGCTTCCTGTTTCTTCAGATAATTCATGATACATTTTTGCGCCATTTTCAATAATCCATTCAGGTGAACCTTTTGGAACAGCATTTCCGGAGGTAAACTTGAAACCTTCATCATAATAAGTCAATGATTCTACACCAATTCGTTCTTGCTGCCGCTCGTATAATTTTGTCGCAAGTGGAACAATATGGTCTTTTACTTGATCGCGGAATTTTTTAACCATTGATGCATCGTAATCCGTTCTCGCCATTCTATAATATGCTAGCTCGACAAAGTTACGAAACCCTAGAGCGGAAGCAATCTCTGTTCGCACTTTTACTAGCTTATCAAAGATTTCATCGAATTTTTCACTATGTTCTTGAAAGAAATTAAATTTAACTTCATTTGCTCGTTTTCTCATGCTTCTATCCTGTGATTCAGCAAAAGGTTGCAATTGCGGAAGTGTCCTTTCTTCTCCTTCGAACATAATTTTAGCGGAGGCCACCAATTTCGTATACTCAGATGACAACTTATTTTCCTGTTGTAAGAGTGGAATAATTTCGGGGGAAAATGTTTTTAATTGTGCTTCTGCAAGTGCAAAAAGCTGGTTTCCCCATTTTTCTTCAAGCTCAGCTCGAAAAGGTGTATGGACAAGGGCCTCATAATATTGGGATACTAATCCATCAACAATTGGTGCAGCTTCATCAAGATAGTCATTTTCTTGTTCATAAAATTCGTCTTCCGTATCAATTGTATGCCTAATATGACAAAGATTGAACATCGTGCCAAGATCACTGCGAATCTCATTAATAACTTTTATAGCTTGATTTTGTTGTTCAACATTTTTGGCACCATTAAATTTTTCAAGTGCTTCGTCAAATTGTAGTTTTATCTGTTCCAAATCTGGCCGTTTGTATGTATATTCTTCAAATTTCATTATTCATCCACCTCTCCAACTAGTTTTTATTTTTTTCAACCGATAAACCGAGCTTTTTAAGTAATTCAACCGCTTGTTCTTTTTCATCAGGATTAAGTATTGAAACTAAGTTATGGATTCGCTTTGCATGTTCCGGAAAAAAAGATTCAATAAATCTATAGCCCTTATCAGTGATCTCAGCATAGGTAACCCTACGATCACTAGCGCTTGCTGTTCTTTTAACCAATTCTTTCTTTTCAAGCTTATCAACAACATATGTAATACTGCCGCTTGCTAGGAGGATTTTTCCTCCTATTTGCTGAAGTGGTTGTTTGCCTTTATGAAATAGCAGTTCCAAGACGGCAAATTCTGTCGGATTTAATCCCGAGTTATAAATGTGAACATTGACTGACTCATTCAGCGATCGATACGCACGTGATAGAACAATAAATAATTTCAATGATTCCTCTTCTTCTTTATTCATACAATCAGTTCCTTTTATAGAATATGACCCCCTTCCTAAGTTTACCAAATAAATGTATGAAGTGTATATAAAGAGCATGAATAGAGTAGGCATTTTTCTATACGCCTACTCTATTTCTCATATAGTAATTAAAGTAATGTTTCTGCTCCGTCAATGTAAATTTCAGACCCAGAAATATGGCTCGATGCATCAGACGCCAAAAAATGGATAAGATTTGCTACTTGTTCTGGTTTACCTGGGGCATCTTCAAGAGGATGACTGCCCTCGGGATATTCTACAGGAATTTGGACTTTCTTCAGTTTTTCCTGATCCGGATGTGTGTTTTCGCCAATATTTGTTTCGATTGCTCCGGGGCAGATAATATTGACTCGAATTTTATATGTTGATAGCTCTAAAGCTGCCATTTTTCCAAATGCCATTTGACCTGCTTTGGAACTGCTATATGCTGACATCCCGATTCCTGAAAACTTTCTATTTCCATTGATGGAACTAGTAATAATAATACTTCCGCCATTTTTCTTTAAATGGGGTATGGAGTATTTTACTGTTAAGAATGTGCTTTTTAAGTTAGTTGACAATGTGTGGTCCCAGTCTTCAGGAGAAAAATCTTCAATTGGCGTGACAACACCGTTAATTCCTGCATTGGCAAAAACGATATCCAAGCGTCCAAATTCACTTACTACTTCATTGATACCATTTTCAACACGTTTTGGATCAGATAAGTCTACATCAACAATAAAGGCTTTACCACCAAGTTGTATAATTTCTTCCTTAACTTTTTCTGCCTTTTCTTCTTTTAGATCAAGCAGTCCGATTGCAGCTCCCGCTTTTGCTAATCTCAATGCGGCAGCTTTTCCAATGCCTGACGCCGCTCCTGTAATAATAGCTACTTTGTTTTGCAAACTTAGCTGATGATCTTCCATAATAGGGACCCTCCATTTTAATCTTTTGGAGAGTTTACCCAATTTGGAGTGTTCTAGTCCTATAAAAAAGAAATTTCATAAATCTTACCCAAACTTAAAAGTATCAGAACCTTTTATCCCTGTTTTCACACGAAAAAGACCACCTGCATGTGGGTATTTCTCTAATGTTTCCTGATCCAGTCCTGTTCTAGCTGTTGTAATGTATAATTCGTCAAGATTTTCTCCACCGAAGACACATGATGTTACTTGTGGTGCGGGAATGGGAATTGAAACAAGTAATTCTCCAGTTTTTGGATTCCATCGTGTCACTTGGAAACCTCCCCAATGGGCGATCCATATATTTCCTTCTAAATCGGATGTCATTCCATCCGGTCCTCCCATTTCATGCGGGATAACAACAGCAATTCGTTTGTTTGAGATTTCACCAGTTTTCATGTCATAGTCATATGAGACTACTTGTCTTGTTGGAGTATCAATATAATACATAGTCTTAAAATCAGGACTCCAAGCAATCCCATTTGAGATAGTCACATTATCCAATACTTTCTTAACGTGATTCCCTTGCTCAAAACAATATAGGCTCGCTTGTCCTTCTGCACCATCATAAGCCATTGTTCCAGCCCAAAACCTTCCATTAGGATCGCATTTTCCATCGTTAAATCGATTATTTTCCAAATGTTCTTCAGGATTTTCAATAAAGGTTAAACGTTCAGATGGCAAATCAATAAAATAAAATCCGCTTTGAAGCACTGCAACAAGTCCACCGTTTTTTCTTGGCACTACAGCACCGATATGCTCATCCAATTGGATAATGCCTGTACTTCCAGATGAAGGTTCATATGTATGAATTTGCTTTCCTAAAATATCAACCCAATATAAGACTTTAGATTCAGCATCCCATGATGGTCCCTCTCCTAATTCTGCTTGTGCGTCGACAATTAGTTCAACATGTTCAACCATTTTATTCAGACCTTTCTTATTTTAATAAGTTAAACTATGAAAAAACCCCGATTTAATCGGAGTTTCAGCACTAGTAAATTATTTCTTTAGCTTTTTTAAGTTTTCAATTTTTACTTTTGAACTGTCCATTGGATCCCCATCGAACTGTTCTGTTCAATAATAAACTATTTTTTTTAGTAATATCATTGCTATGTAGCTTTACCGATACAATCATTCTCCTCTATAATATTTGTGTATATATTAAGAAGCAAAAATTTAGTATAGAGGTAATATTCGACATAGATTGTTTTAATCCTTCATTTTTACATTCTTTTTTAAAAATTCGGTGAAAAATAGTTATTTTGCAGAGGATAATCTTTGTTGTTTAATATAGAAATTAATACCGGCTTTGCGTGGAACCCTGCTGGGAGTCTTGGTGTATTTTTCTGCTTGAAATAGTTGGTAATATTCATTTAATAAAGAATCGAGCTCTCGGCTGCAAGCAATTGTAATAGCCGCACATAATCCATGTTTCTCTCCATGTAAACACATTTCATCACGCTTCTCTTGAATTCGCAGTAAAAATCTTATTTGCTCCTTGCCTCTACAATGCATTTATTTTTCTCCTCCAATTATATACTCCTTAAAAACTCAACTATGTCATTATCTCAGCTATATTTTTAATTGTAAATAGATTCGCAAAATTAGACATTTTTTTCGTGAATTGTCACTACTTATTAACAATTCGTCGTTCATCTGTAACAATTGTCATTACAACTTCTGCCAATTTGACTCCTATTTCTTTCATATTACCCTTATTTTCACCACATCTAGTAAAAATTTGATTTTCCATGTGATCATACGCTTTTAATAGTTGTCACTTAATCGTTAAGAAATCGTAATGTTTATCTGAGTCATTCAAGGGTAAAATAACGCCAACAACTATGAAACTGGTGATGTTGATGACAAAAAGAGATTATTATTTTGATAATGCAAAATTCATATTAATATTTTTCGTCGTGTTTGGGCATTTGCTTAAATCGTATATTGACTCAGACAACTTAATTTCTAATCTTTATAAATTGATTTACACATTTCATATGCCAGCATTTATTCTTGTTTCAGGATTTTTCGCTAAAGGAATTTATGAGTCAGGTTATATAGGAAAAATCACTAAAAAGTTAATTCTTCCATATGTTATTTTTCAATTCATCTATTCGATTTTTTATTATTTTTTATTCAGTAAATCAATATTCAAGGTTGATATACTCAATCCTCATTGGTCGCTTTGGTTTCTGATCAGTTTGTTTTGTTGGAATATCATGTTACTTATATTCAATAAATTAAAGCCTATACATTCGTTAGTGATTGCTTTTGCGATCGGGCTAGCAGTAGGATATGCAGATTGGATTTCAAATTACCTAAGTCTTTCAAGGACCTTTGTTTTCTTTCCTTTTTTCTTAGTCGGATATTACTTGAAAAAGGAGCATTTCCAGGCAATTACGACACGCCCCGGTAAACTACTGGCCGCAATAACCATAATGATTGTCGCTTTAGGAATTATTTATTTCCCAGAATTGAATGAGCAATGGCTGCTCGGTTCTAAACCTTATAGCCACTTAGAATCAATTTCAGCAATTGGATTATTAAAGCGAATGAGTATTTACGGTATTAATTTTATTATGATTGGAAGTTTTTTTGCTTTCGTACCGCGTAGAAGGGTCTTTTTTACAAAATGGGGGGGCAATACACTTTATGTTTATTTGCTTCACGGGTTTATTGTTCGTACATTCAGAGGCAGTAACATAGAGGCCTATTTAAATAACTCACAAACAATCTTTATCATGTTAATTTTGACATTATTACTCACCCTCTTTCTATCCAGTAAAGTAGTAACCACTGCCGCACAACCGATTATTGAGCTGAGGTGGTCAAGGTGGAAAAAGACAATATACGATTTCAAAGAGAACCTTAAAGAGCCAAAAGGAAAGGTCCAAAATGAATAAAGGTTATAACCTTTAACAGCCCAATTTCGGGCTGTTTTTCCTTTATTAAGGAAATTCGACCTTTATGATAAAACTCCTTCAATTTTTCGCACTATTTTACATTTTCTCCATACGTTGAGGTTTTAGTATAAGTCCTGTAAAATGGGTAGGAATGAGTATCAGCGAAAAGGAGCAAGTATTTTTTCATGAAAATTATTGCAAGTACACTTAATGCAAAATATATCCATACAAATTTAGCCATCCGTTATTTAAAATCATACGCTGCACCAGACTATGATATAGAACTTGCGGAATATACGATTAAAGATCCAACAATGAATATTGTTACCGACCTATTTACAAAAAAACCTGATGTGATCGGATTCAGCTGCTATATTTGGAATATAGAAGAGACTATTAAAGTAGTTGAAAACATTCGAAAAATACTTCCGGAAGTGAAAATCGTATTAGGTGGCCCTGAAGTGTCCTATGATGTCATTTACTGGCTTAAAAGACTTCCCCAGGTCGATTGCATAGTTATGGGTGAAGGTGAAGAAACATTTAAGCAGTTGTTAGAATCATTCAGTGGAGACAGAAAAATTGAAGATGTCCATGGAATTGGCTTTATGAGAGACGGGAAGCCTGTTATAAATACCGTTCGCAATAAGATTGACTTGCGTGAACTTCCTTCACCTTTCAGATTTCCCGAAGATATTCCTCACTTATCCAAGCGTGTTGTTTATATCGAAACAAGCAGGGGTTGTCCTTTCAGTTGTCAGTTTTGCCTATCCTCCATTGAGGTGGGGGTTAGATACTTTAACCGGGATAAGATTAAAGAAGATATTACTTATTTAATGGATCACGGTGCAAAAACAATCAAGTTCGTCGACAGAACCTTTAATATTAGTCGAAGCTATGCAATGGAAATGTTCCAGTTTTTAATTGACGAGCACCGGCCAGGTACAGTCTTCCAATTTGAAATCACTGGCGATATTATGAGACCTGAGGTTATCGAATTCTTAAATAAAGAGGCACCACCGGGATTATTCCGTTTTGAAATAGGCGTTCAATCCACGAATGATCTAACCAATGAACTTGTCAAAAGAAGGCAAAGTTTTGAAAAGCTGTCTCGTACAGTGACGATGGTTAAGGAAGGCGGGAAAATTGCCCAACATCTTGATTTAATCGCCGGCCTTCCTGAGGAAAACTACGATTCTTTCCGGCAAACATTTAACGATGTATTCGCGCTTGGACCAGAAGAGCTGCAGCTCGGTTTTTTAAAAATGCTTCGTGGTACAGGATTAAGAATTCAAGCCAAGCAGTATGGCTATATCTATATGGATCATTCACCATATGAAATACTTGAAAACAACGTCCTTGATTTTGATGATATTGTAAGGATTAAACAAGTTGAAGATGTGTTGGAAAAGTATTGGAACGACCACCGAATGGACCATACAGTAGAATATTTAACTTCCAAAAGCTTTGAAACGCCATTTGACTTTTTCCAAGAGTTTGGGACGTACTGGGATCAACAAGGTTGGTCCCGAATCGGTCACCAGCTTGAAGATTTATATAGAAGACTGAAGCAATTCCTTCATGAGAAACAAATTCCAAACTCCGAAATTGCTGAAGGATTGATGAAATACGATTATTTAGTAAATCAGCGTTATAAGCCTCGTAAAGCATGGTGGAAAAGCCCGCTTGATAAAAAAGAACGGTCTGATCTTTATGCTACCATACTTAATGACCATTCGATTATTGGAAAAGAATTCGCTAGTTTGAATTTGAATGAGCGAGAGCTTTATAAGCACACTTTAATTGAATTATTTCCATTCAACCTTGCTGCTTATATAGAAACTGGTAAAATCATCGAGACGCCTTCATATGGGCTTATCTATTTTGAACCAACAAATGGAAATTCAACTATATATTCACTAGATAATAAAACAAGACAAACAAAAACCGGCGTATAACGCCGGTTTCAGATTGAAGACAAAAGGGGGGCTGTTCAAAAAGTCATGTAACTGACCTTTGGTAGCCCCTCTTATTTTAAATTTTTCGGCAGTTAAATGGGTCCGTTGATTTCCGCTCCAGGCGCTTCGCTTTCCGCGGGCGTGCCGGGGAGCCTCCTCGTCGCTTCGCTCCTGCGGGGTCTCCCCTGCCCCGTACTCCCGCAGGAGTCTTCGCGCCTTCCACTCCAATCAACAGAGTGCAAAATATGAAAGTTTGGCTTTGAAATAGCCATTTTTTTAGAGAAGAACACAAAAAAATCGTCCTTTTTAGTAAAATAAAGTTACTACACACCATTTAAGAAAGGGACGATTTTTATGAGCAATTAAATGATCACTAATGAAAATTATACCTCCCAATTGGTACTTCTTCCACAGACTGAGGAAAAAAGAACACAAAAAGACTATTAGCCCCTACTCAAACCTTATAATAAATGTTAAATTCAAGTGATTTTTGATATTAAAGCACTCATACCAGAGTATCATTACACACACTTGGTAAATGAAATGGTTGAAGCTGTGATGTCGAAAAGTAAAATATAGTCCTTTATTGGTTTGGAGAAGCGTCCGCTCGACTCCTGCGGGATAAGCGAGACAGCCGAGACCCTGCAGGAGCGCAGCAACGAAGCGGCTCGGCGCTCGCCCCGCGGAAAGCGAGCGGTAAGCTTCGGAAAACCTGCTCTATCCAATAAAAAAAAAGACTGTAAACAATTCGTTTTTTTCGAGTTTGTCTACAGTCTGAAACCGGCGTATAACGCCGGTTTTTGATGTCTACAATAATTCTTTCCTTAGTTGAGCAGGAGATTTAGGTGATAGATGTCCAATTGGCACGTCAAATACCGTTTTTGCACCCGCCTGTCCTTCTTGATTCATTTTGTATGCCGCTCTTGCATAAGCAGTTAAGACGCTAGCAGTATATTCGGGATTGCTGTCGAGTTTTAACGAATATTCAACGATTTGATTATTCCCGCTACCTGTTTCCCCACTTCTGATCACAAAACCACCATGCATCATTTTTGAGTGGTTAGCATGAAGTTCTTCTTCTGTGATAAAATTCACCTTTGTTTGGTAATCTGAAAAGTAGTGCGGCATCGTTTTGATTGTTTCTTCTATTTTAGATTTGTCTGCCCCTTCTTCGGCAACGACGAAACATTCTCGTAGATGCTTTTCCTTTGTTGACAGCTCTGGGTTTTCTCCGTTTCTTACTCGGTTTACAGCTTCCTCAATTGGGATCGTATATTGGACCGCTGCCTTCACACCATCAACACGACGGACGGCATCTGAATGCCCCTGACTCAAACCTTTTCCCCAAAATGTATATGTTTCGCCTACTGGCAGAATCGCTTCTCCAAGCAACCTGTTCATGGAGAACATCCCTGGATCCCAACCAACAGAAATAATGCTTGTTTTCCCTGAGGATTTTGCCGCTTGATTCATCGTTGCAAAGTATGCCGGTATTTTTGCGTGTGTATCATAGCTATCAATTGTATTAAAGTGTGTGGCGAACGCCGGCCCTTGTTCAGGAAGGTCCGTGGCCGAACCGCCACATAAAATCATCACGTCAATATCGTTTTTGTAATTTTCCGCTTCAGATATCGGTAGAACTTTAATATTCGGATCTTTTACACCAACACTGGCTGGGTCGCGGCGTGAAAAAACAGCAACCAATTCCAAGTCTTGATTTTGTTTAATTGCTGCTTCTACTCCTTTTCCCAAATTTCCATAACCTGTTATTCCAATTCTAATTTTCTTTTCCATTTTTTCTCCTCCTGAAGCAAAATAAATTTATGTAAATGTTCATTAACCTATAATCACTCTTTCCTTAGGATAATGATAGTCGGGAGCTTTTTCATTGCTTGCCATTGTAAACAAAAACGATAAAATTCCAATTCTACCGATAAACATTAATAATATAAGGAGTGATTTACCAAAATCCGTTAAATATGGTGTGATTCCCATTGATGCACCGCAAGTTCCGAACGCAGATGCGACTTCGAAAATAATGGCAATCAAGCTGGCGTCTTCTGTAATTGATAACAATAATATTGAAGTACCCGAGAGAATTACTGCAAGCATTAAGACTACTAATGCCTTGATTACGTCTTCCTGATGGATCTCACGCTTAAAAATTTTAATTGTTGTATTTCCCCTAGCAAAATGAAAGAGGAAAAGGATATTCAATGCAAATGTTGTTGTCCGAATCCCCCCACCTACTGAGCTTGGTGAAGCACCAATAAACATAAGTGTAGACATAAAAAGAATGGTTGAAATGGATAATTGATTTATATCCAGCGTTAAAAGGCCTGCGCTCCTCATTGTTGTTGACTGAAACAAAGCATAAAAAAAGGATTGATGCCAAGACTTATCGGCAAAATAACCATTATATTCAAAAATAAAAATGATCAATGTTCCAACGACTAAAAGTAAAAAATAGGTGGCAGTCGTTATTTTTGTAAATAAACTAAAGCGGAATCTAACTTTTTCATCTTTATGAAGAAGGAATCTCTTTACCTCAATCCATACTGGGAAACCAATGGCTCCTAGTATAATGAGAAGCATTGTAACAAACTGGACAAAATAATCTTTCGCAAACGGTATGAGCGACTCACCTGTAATATCAAAACCTGCATTTGTCGTGGCACTGACGGAAGCGAATAGCCCTTGAAGAAATGCCTCCTGCCATGTATGAAAGTAATTTAAATAGTACATTCCAAGTACAAGCGCACCAATTGCTTCGATAAGCAAGATCAAAAATACAATTTGTTTAAGTAGACCAACCAGTCCTGCTAAATTAATCTGATTTTGATCGGTTCGAATCAACTGTCGATGTTTCAATCCAATCTTCTTTCCAAGAAACAGCCAAAAAAATGTGCTAATTGTCATAATTCCAATTCCGCCAATTTGCAGAACCAACATGAGCAGGAAAATGCCATACACATTAAATGTATCAGCAATGCTGATTGTACTTAGCCCGGTAACACTTACAGCACTGGCAGCCGTGAAAATTGCATCCATGAAGGACCAGTCAGCATCTACCTTCCGGGCGAAAGGAAGGCTAAGAAGTCCAGCAGAGAGAGCTACTGTAAAAAAATAATAAGAAACAAGGATTCGAAAAGGTGTAAGCTTGGTCAATTTATATCTTTGTAGGCGTCGCATGATGGCTGTTATCCCCTATCATAAACATCATTCTTCTATCTTAATGAAAAAAAGATATAAAGAAAAGAAAAATGCAAAATTAATCATTGAATTAGTAATAATTCTACGGTTGCATTTTCATTCCAATCCAGAATCCATTTCCCAGTTATGCTTTTATACTAATACATCCATACTACGAATACGTAACAAAATACAAGTAAAGGGGTGTCTTATATGGCAAGACAAAGTAATAAGCTGCTTGTACCTGGGATTGAACAATATATGGATCAAGTGAAGTATGAAATTGCCCAAGAATTTGGCGTAACGCTTAGCGGAGATACAGTCGCAAGAGGAAACGGTTCAGTTGGCGGAGAAATTACGAAAAGATTAGTTCAACAGGCACAATCTCAGCTTAGAGGAAATCAAGAATAAAATAAGCTGTCCCACTCTGGGACAGCTTATTTTCTAATTACTTTCCTGAAAAACAGCTTTTTCTTTTTTCTTCGAGATTAGGTAGCCTCCAACCGCGATCCCGATCAAGACAATCCAAAAAGTCATTTTCCATCCCGCTGATTCCGGGAAATGCTCATTTAATACTTGTACATTTGGATGCGCCAATGTAAAGATAGTCAGCTTTACTCCAACCCACCCAACAATTAAGAAAGCTGCTGTTTCCAGTGTTGGATATTTTGATAAGAGCTTAACAAATGAAGTGGCCGCAAAACGCATGATAACAACTCCAATTAATCCACCTAGGAGCATGACGATAAATTGCCCTCCGTCGATGCCACCAACATGAAACCAACCAGTTGGTTTTAATGTAACGGCAAGTGCCACCGCAGCAAGCATCGAATCAATTGCAAATGCAATATCGGCTATTTCAACTTTAAGAACCGTCATCCAAAAAGAATTACTTTTACCATTTTTTACTTTTTTAACTTTAACAGGATTTGCCTTACGATTTTTCACTAAATGATGAGCAGCCAGAAAGATTAAGTATGCTGCGCCAATCGCCTGGATTTGCCAAACATTAACGAGAAATGTAATTAGAAACAAGGCCGCAAAGCGGAAAATAAAAGCACCTAATAATCCATAAAATAAAGCCTTCTTTTGAAGTTTTTCCGGTAAATGCTTAACCATAACTGCCATGACCACTGCATTATCTGCTGCCAAAATACCTTCTAAACCAATCAATACAAGTAATACCCACGCATACTCTAAAAACATTGACATTTCCATCAAAAAATTCCCCCGTTCTACTTTTAACATCCCCACAGGCAGATATTTTTGATTGAAAATGAAATACAAAAAGACCTCTGCCTAATGGGCAAAGGTCTTGCTTGACATATGTAATGCCAACAAAGCCGGTGAATGACTTCACGAAATGACGACTTTGTTTTAGGTGGATCGACTCGATCTCACCTACCGCTACTCCCCTTTGACTGAAAGTCAAATATATGATGTTTATTTTATTATAATTGATGAATGCTAATGGTGCAATAATATTGTTTCGTTCTATTATTATTTTTTAAACCCTTCATCATAAGATTGAATGCGTTTCTTTTTCTTATTCATCTTCCTAGTTTCGGGATCAAATAAACTATACACTACTGGAATGACAAATAATGTTAATAGAGTACTACTCACAAGCCCACCAATCACTGTAATTCCCATCGGCTGATTCATTTCAGTACCTTCACCGATTCCCAAGGCAAGTGGAACAAGACCAAGAATCGTTGTTAAAGCCGTCATCATAATCGGTCGAGCACGATCTTTTACAGATTCGACAAGTGCCTCAAGACTAGAAAGCCCCGCCTGCTTTCGCTGATTGATGTAATCAACAATGACAATCGCATTATTGACAACGATGCCTGCTAGAATAATCACTCCGATCAAAGCAGGTATACTGAGAGGTATACGAGCAGCAAGAAGAGCGATTGCCACACCAACCACCATTAATGGAACAGTAAACATAATAACAAACGGATATTTGAAGGATTCAAACTGTGCAGCCATCACGATATAGATGAGAACAATTGCCAAAATAAAAGCCATAATCATATCATTAATTGAGTTTTTCATTAGCTCTGTTTCACCGCTAAATGTGATTTCTGTTTCGCTTGGAAGATTTAACTCAGCTATTTCTTTTTCTACCGTTTTTGTCATCGTACCGAGATTAGTTTCTGTACTATATTTGAGTGTGAATTCAATAGAATCCTGTTGGTTTATCCGCTGAATTTCCACAGGTCCTGTGCCGATTTCAATTTTCGTAACGTCCCCTAATTTTGCATACTTTCCATCAGGTTTTTTAATTAATAAAGTTTTTAATTTATTAATATTTCTAGTGACTTCCTCATCATATTCAACAAATACACTATATACATCGGACTCTTCGGAAATGACCTGCGATGCTTGTACCCCTCTTGTCACGTCGTTGACAATCGTTGCAATTTGCGCGGGAGCCAGGCCAGAGTCAAAGGCGGCATCACGATTGATGGTAATTTGAATTTCTTCTACTGTATCTGCTGTGCTGGTCGATAAGTCTGTTACGTAATTTATGTTATTTAAGACTTTATAGATTTTATCGGCACTTTTCTCCAACCGCTGTTTATTTGTATCTTTCACATTAAATGTCAGTGTCTGCGGGGTAATACCAGATGCAGCTTGTACGTTAAAACGCAGTTCAGCCTTCTCGTTTACCTTCTTTATTTCTTTTTCAAGTACTGGTTTGATTGTATCAACAATTTCAAACAGTGATTGGCTTCGATTTTCAAGCGGTCTTAATTTTACATATACCTCTGCTGTATTCGCCATTCCATTACCTTGAAAAGTAGCCTCCTGGGTGGATCCAATCAAACTGACGTATGCATCAACATCTTTTTCAACCTTCAGCTTTTCTTCCATTGCATGAATGACTTTTTCTGTTTCTGTTATGGCAGCTCCATTTTCTAGTTTAACGTTAATGCTGAAAAACCCTTCATCTGTTGGGGGTAAAAATTGCATCCCTACAGTAGTCAGGCCTAAAACTCCACCTGCAAATAACAATATGGCAGTCATTAATACGATCATTCTATGTCGCAAAGACCAGCGAATTGAACGTTCAAGCATATTCAAAGATTTAGAGCGACGCCTTTTTGCTTCGTAGTCACCCTCAGGTTTCTTAAGCAATCTACTGGCCAGCATCGGAATTACTGTTAATGCAACAAATAATGATGCAAATAAACTGAAAGAAATCGTAAATGCAAACTCCTTGAATAATTGACCAAGCAGTCCACTAATAAAGACCACTGGGAGAAAAACAGCTACAGTCGTCAATGTTGATGCCGTAATTGCCCCTGCTACCTCTTTAGAGCCTTCACGTGCTGCTGTCTTTGGATCTTTCCCCATAGAAAGATGTCGATAAATGTTTTCAATAACAACGATAGCATTATCGACAAGCATTCCAATTCCGAGAGCTAATCCTCCTAGTGTCATAATATTCAATGCAAAATTAGCAAAATACATTAACACAAAGGTAACGATGACAGAATATGGAATTGCAACACCAATAATAAGCGGGCTTTTAATGTTCCGTAAAAACAAGAACAAGACTAACATGGCAAGTGCCCCGCCGAAAACTAAGGAAGAAGCTATATTGCCGATTGCTATTCTTATATAATCACCTTGGTCGAACAAAATATCGGAATCAATGCCTTTATATTGTTCTTTTTTCAATTGATTCTTCAGTTCTTTTTGAAAATCCCTTGAAACTTCTGATGTGTTGGCGTCTGTTTCCTGAAGAACACTTAAGAGAACTGATGGTTGTTTATTTGTCCGAGTAATCGTATTTGATTGCTCCTCCTGCTGTACAACTTTAGCAACATCCTTCACCCTAATTTTTTTACCCGTAATCGGATTGACCGTAACTGCAAGATTGGCGATTTCATCAGCTGAATGAACCATACTAATAATTCGAGTTGTTAGCTCTTTTCCTTCAGTAAGCACTGTTTCACCAGGCATAGAAATATTATTTGCCTGGATGATACTGACCACATCAGACTGAGAAAGTCCATATTTCTTCAATTGTTCTTGATCAATCTTCACTCTTATCTCATCTATTAATGTACCTGTGACATTTACGCTCGCTACTCCTTCAACTCTAGTGAGCTCACTCGTCAACTTATCCGCTAATATACGAAGACTTTTTTCATCTTTGTCCGTTTTAAGTGATAATTGAATGATGGGAAACTGTGCGGGGTCAAATTTCAAAAATCTTGGTTTTCCAGCATCAGAAGGAATAGGGGTTTGATCGATTCTTTGAAGCACGTCATTTTGAACATCATCTATCGAAGTTGTCCAAGAAAACTCGAGAAGGATTAAATTTGAACCCTCTTTAGAGATAGATTGGACATTTTTTATTCCAGGAAGTGTCGCAAGGCTTGCCTCAAGCGGCTTCGTCACCTTTTCCACGACCTCAGCGGGACTTGCACCTTCATAAGACGTGACGACAACCGCTACAGGTGGATTGATATCCGGTATTAACTTCAACGGTATTTTCAACAACGAAACGATGCCGAGAATAATCACAAGAAACATCGTTACAATTGTAAAAACAGGTCTTTTTATAGAAAAATTGCTCAAATTCATAACTATTTAACTCCTTCCGGTTCGACCTCTTTATGTACTTACAGTTTTTCACAGTTTTATTATATCAGTATGCGAGTACGAATTATATGAAAAGTGCAGACTCTACTCGTGTTTATCGGCTTTACATCTACAACGTTGCCATATAAACACAGATAAAAAACACGGCTTTGAAAGGCCGTGTTTTCTTCTGAAAAAGGTTTAGCTATTAACATCCATTGGATTGCTAAGAATGATTTCTGGATTTTTATCCTGAAACCAGCGAAGTGCAAATTCATTTTCAAACAAAAATAATGGTTTATCATAGCGATCTTTTACAAGCATACTGCGCCCGCTTGATAGCGATTCATCAATCTTATCATTCTCAATCCATCTAGCAATTTTAGAACCGATCGACTCCATGATGACATCGGAATTGTACTCATTTTTCATCCGATGTTCAAATACTTCAAATTGGAGCTGACCAACAGCACCGAGGATATAATCCTCCATCCTGTATGTTTTATAAAGTTGGATAGCTCCTTCTTGCACAAGCTGCTGCACACCCTTGTGAAAGCTTTTTTGCTTCATGACGTTTTTGGCCGATACTCTGACAAACAATTCAGGTGTAAATTGAGGCAATTTTTCGTACTGAATATTTCGTTTGCCTTCGTAAAGCGTATCGCCAATTTGATATGTGCCTGTATCATAAAGCCCGATAATATCACCACTGACAGCCGCATTCACTGTACTTCGATCGTCCGCCAAAAACTGGGTTGATTGTGAAAGTTTAATTTGTTTACCTGTTCTTGCGAGTGTCACATTCATGCCTCGCTCGAATTGACCCGAGCAAATTCTAATAAAAGCTATTCGATCTCTATGCGCCGGATTCATATTTGCTTGAATTTTAAACACAAAGCCTGAGAACCCTTCTGCTGCAGCTTCAATTTCTCCTTCGTTTGCCATACGCGGTTGCGGTGGAGGAGCAAACTGCAAGTACGTTTCCAGAAAAGTTTGGACGCCAAAATTGGTCAATGCACTCCCAAAGAAAACTGGCGACAACGTTCCATTATTTACTTTCTCTGCAGAAAATTCATTACCTGCTTCGTCTAAGAGCATAATTTCCTCTAAAGCCTGAGTATATAGATCCGATTCTTTTAATGGATGGTCGCCAATAACTTCACCATTTTCATCCAAGGACAAGAATCTGTCGCCATCTTCTACACGAAATTGTTCGATTCGTTTGTTGTAACGGTCATAAATACCATAAAACTCTTTCCCCATCCCAATCGGCCAGTTCATCGGATATGATTCTATTCCTAGGACTTCTTCAAGTTCAGCCAGTAATTCCAATGGTGGACGTCCTTGGCGGTCCAACTTATTAATAAAAGTGAAAATAGGAATACCACGCATTCTACACACTTTAAACAGTTTCAGCGTCTGCTCCTCTATACCTTTCGCTGAGTCGATAATCATGACCGCGCTATCTACTGCCATTAAAGTTCTATAAGTGTCTTCACTAAAATCTTGGTGTCCAGGTGTATCGAGGATATTCACACGGAACCCTTCGTAATCAAATTGCATTACCGAAGATGTAACTGATATTCCCCGTTGTTTTTCAATTTCCATCCAGTCGGACGTAGCATATTTTCCTGTTTTCTTACCTTTTACTGTTCCAGCATCTCGAATAGCTCCGCCAAAATATAATAGTTTTTCAGTCATTGTTGTTTTCCCGGCATCCGGGTGAGAAATAATTGCAAATGTTCTTCTAGATTCCACTTCTGCCTTCAATGTAGTTGCCATATAAATAATTCCTTCCGTTTTTCAGTCTTTTTCTATCATATTCCTAGATAGGGTGGATTTCAATTGAAAATTAAAAAAACCTCAATCCTTTTATACTTTGATTGAGGTTTATTCCATTTAATAATTAGTTATAGGCGACTGCACATATGCATATAGTAACTTCTCGGTATTAATAAGGGAAGATTCATGTGTTCTTTCAAAGGCATGGGATGACTCAATTCCGGGACCTATCAGGCCATGGACAATATCGTGGCCTGCCTTAATAGCTGCAGATGCATCAGAGCCATAATAAGGATATATATCTACCCTGTATTCGACATTATTCTTTCTTGCTAAATTAACAAGATGCTTCCGCAATCCGTAATGGTAAGGACCACTCGAATCCTTGGCACAGATAGACACTGTATATTCGTCAGAAGACTGTCCCTCACCAAGCGCCCCCATATCAACAGCCAAATATTCCACCGTTTCAGGAGTGATATTCGAATTACCTCCATAGCCAATCTCTTCATTATTGGAGATTAAAAAGTGAGTCGTGTGGGGAAGTTCAATTTCCTCCTCCTTAATCCACTTGATCATTCGGAGCAAGATTGCCGTACTAGCTTTATCATCTAGATGACGAGATTTAATAAAGCCGCTTTCGGTTACTTGCACTCGAGGATCGAAGGATACGAAATCACCAACATTGATGCCAAGCTTTCTCGTCTCTTCCTCACTATTTGTCATTTCATCAATTCGAACTTCAATATTCTCGTCATTTCTTTTTGCTTCTCCAGCATCTTTATACACATGAACCGATGTTTGTTTCATTAAGATAGTACCAGTATATGTATTGCCCGATTCAGTTTCAATCTTACAATATTCACCTTCAACGGAATTCCAGCGGAAACCGCCGATCATTGCAAGCTTCAATCTTCCGTTTGATTTGATCTCCTTGACCATCGCTCCAAGTGTATCTACGTGGGCAGTAAGCATCCGATGTTGGTCATTATCTTTCCCGGGGATTGTTATTAGCAGTCCACCTTTTCGATTTTGCTTTATTTCTAGATCAAGCCCCTCTAAATATTGCTCACAAAAATCGATTACCTTACTAGTATTTCCGGACGGACTCGGTATTGAGACTAACTCTCTAATCAACATAATCGTTTCTTTTATTTGTGGTAAATTCCCCATTCTTCTATCTCCCTTCTATCGGGGTGAGTCACCCCAAAGTCCAAGTTATTTGGTAAAGATGATATAATCATATCATTAGCTACTTGAATTGGGGGTATGTAAGATGGCTTTACATTCTTTTTTCTTAAAAGCAGATTGGCCTGGGGGCAGAAATAGTGTAGGGGAAATTGAAGCGAGTAATTTAAAAACAGAAGTATCCATCCCTCCGGAAATGGACGGACCTGGAATAGGAACAAATCCAGATGAGATGCTGCTCGGTGCCGCTGCTACATGCTACATTATTACGCTGGCCGCCATGTTAGAGCGTGCTTCTATTCCTGTTTCTAGTCTCTCAATGGAATCAGAAGGAATTGTTGAAGTTGAGCAGGGAGTTATTACATATAAGACGATTATTCATCGACCACGGATTATCTTACCTCAAGCTTGCGAACAAAAACAGATAAACATGGCAGGAAAGCTTGCGGAAAAAGCTGAAAAAAGCTGCATGATATCAAGAGCCCTTGCCGGAAATGTGGAAATAAAGCTTAAAACAGATATCTCAGTAGGAAAATAAATAAAACCGCCCTCACCTTTCTTGTCCAGTAGGCATTCGGAAAGGGGTGGCGGTAATTCTTTTTTATATAGCGATCATGCCTGATTTTGCCGATTTTGGAAGTGCTATCTTAAAGGTTGTACCTTGATTCAACTCGCTCGTTACATCTATACTTCCATTATGTTCTTGAATAATTTTATTACACATCATTAAGCCGAGGCCATTGCCTTTTGCTTTTGTTGTAAAAAAAGGTTCGCCTATTTTCTCCAAATCATCTTGGGATATGCCGCATCCTTCATCACTGATAGCAATAACTACTCTATTTTCTTGATTGTTGATTGTTACATCGAGTGTTAAAGTTCCACCCTTACAACCCATTGCTTCAATCCCATTTTTAATTATATTCATAAAAACTTGCTTAACCTTTATTTCTTCACATACAATGAAAACCGGAATGTGCATACCACTATATTCAAAGCTCACATTGTTGCTAATTGCTTCCGGTTTCAGTAGCATCGTAACTTCCTTTAATATCTTAATGATATCTAATTGTTCGTAGTTATTAACTGAAGGCTTACCAATAAACATCAATTCTTTTGTAATTTGTTCGATTCTTTCAATTTCATTTTGCATTAAAATTAAATATTCATTGTTAAATTCTTTCTGAGATCCCATTAATTGAAGAAAGCCTTTTACCGTAGTCAGCGGATTCCGAATATCGTGAGCTATGCCTGCTGCAAGCTGGCCGATGGCAGATAGGTTCTCTGCTTCGATCACCTGATCATATGTTTTCTTTCGGTCTGTAATGTCTCGTCCAATCGAAAGAATTTCTATTGGAATGTTTGAGTGCGGATTCTTTACAGCAACTGCAGTTGTTTCTATCCATATATAATGGCCGCCCGAATGTTTAACACGATAAGTAAAAGTAGCTATTTCGATTTCACCCTTGGCTAGTGGAGATAGGAAATCGCCAACATCATCAGAATGGATATAATCAAAACAAGATTTACCAATTAGGTTCTCGGGATCATATCCAAAAGCAGTTTTGACAGATGGCGACACATCAAGAAAAACGCCCTTTAATGACCGCCTAATAATGACTTCTGAATTTTTAGAAGCAAAGATACAATCTTTTTCTCTTTCCATGAGCTTCACTTGATATTCTGCCCCTCCTAATAGCAAGGAAAATCCCATTCTGCCTATTTTATAAGATTTCAAACAAATCCAATAATTTCATTATAGCTCTTCTAGTCGTTTTGTAAATAGTAACAGTCAATATCTTTGTTAGTTTCTAAATTCCTCTAGCTGCTCATTCAGTGCTTTTGTACTAGTATAAACATCTTGATAGAGCGGGAACAGTTTACTGTACATATCCACATTCTCTTTAATAGGTTGATAAGTATCAACGAGGTGCACAAATTTTTGTGCGCATTCCTGTAGTGAATCAAACCAACCGCAACCATATGAGGCAAGCATTGCTGCCCCCATTCCAGGGCCTTGTTCGCTTGCAAGTGTGACTATATCTACATTAAATATGTCTGCTTGCATTTGTAGCCATTGTCTGTTTTTCGCTCCCCCACCAATAGAAATAATCGTCTCAATCTTCTTTCCATTTTCTCTAAATATTTCTATCGACTCATTAAGAGAGAATGTAATACCTTCTAGAACCGCACGAACAAAGTCACTTCTTTTATGTGAAGCATCCATCCCTATGAAGCTTCCTCTTATATTTGAATCTGCATGAGGTGTCCTTTCACCTACTAAATACGGAGTAAAAAGCAATCCATTTGAGCCAATGGGTACTTGATCGATGTCTTGCAGTAAAGCATCAAAATCTTCAGCTTCCGCAAATACATCCTTAAACCAGCTTAAGCTGTACCCTGCTGCCAAAGTCACACCCATCGTATAAAAAGCATCCGCTTCTCCGTGATTAAAGTAATGAACTTTTCCTTGGAAATCTTGATTACCTTTTTCCTCATACGAGAGGACGACTCCTGACGTTCCAATACTACATAATGTTTTTCCTGCCGATAAAATGCCCGAGCCAATCGCACCACATGCATTATCTGCTCCGCCAGCGAATACTTTAACTGTTTCGCTTAACCCTGTTTCAACGGCGATTTCATTTGTAATTGTTCCAGTCTGTGTGTGTGACGCAACTAATGGAGGACAGAGATTGACATCAATTCCTAGCGAATCACATATTTCTTTACTCCATTTTTTCTCGCTGACATCAAGAAGCAATGTTCCCGCTGCATCGGAATATTCACTATGAATGAGCCCTGTTAGTCGATATCGCAAATAATCCTTCGGAAGAAGAAACACTGCTGCTTTCGCAAAAATTTCTGGTTCATTTTCTTTTACCCATAAAAGCTTCGGCAATGTAAAACCTTCCAATGCAGGATTTTTAGTAATTTTTAAAAGTTTATCTATCCCGACCTTTTCCTCAATCAAGCGGCATTCCTTTGTTGTCCTCGTATCATTCCAAAGAATAGCATTTCTAAGTACATGATGGTATTCGTCAAGTAAAACAAGGCCATGCATTTGTCCGGAAAAGCTAATTCCTTCAATATTTTCAATATCTCCATCGAAATTCTTTACAATATCAGTAAGACCTTGCACTGTTTTTTCTACCCACTCTTCTGGATCTTGTTCACTATAGCCAGATTTCTCTTGAATAAGTGGATAGGATTTCGACACTTCATGACAGACATCACCATGTTGATTCATTAGCAGAATTTTAACTGCGCTTGTTCCAAGGTCAACTCCGATTACATATTTCATTTCTCCCCATCCTTATCTAATTGATAGAATAACTAAAACAAGGCTGTCCCCTATGTAACCTTCTCCCTAATGTGTAGGGTTGGGTTTATGTTTTAGGACAGCCTCAAAAAGAATTTACGAGTTTATTAGCTTTTGACTAGTAAGAGTTTCCAATAAATATTGATTGACCGTAGCTTTCAAAAGCTCTTGTCTTCCAGAACGGTTTTTGATTTCGCCCAATTGCAATGCATATTTTTCTAGTTTATGAAAGTCTGTTCGACCTTCAACAATGTCGAGCCCGATGCCTTCTGTAAAGCTTCCGTATCGATCAGCAATAAAATCTTCCAATACTCTGTCTTCAAGTAGTTTATTGGCAACTTTCAAACCAATAGCAAAGCTGTCCATACCGGCAATATGTGCATGGAATAAATCTTCCGGCTCAAAGGAACCTCTTCGCACTTTTGCATCAAAGTTTAAGCCACCTTTGCCTAATCCACCGTTTTGCAAAATTTCGTACATGGCCAATGTTGTAGAATAAAGATCTGTCGGGAACTCATCTGTATCCCATCCAAGCAAAGTATCACCTTGGTTCGCATCCACGGATCCGAGCATGCCATTAATACGAGCAACTCTCAATTCATGTTCGAATGTATGACCGGCAAGTGTTGCATGGTTCGCCTCAATATTAAATTTAAAATGCTGATCAAGGCCATAACTTTTCAAGAAAGCAATCCCAGTTGCCACGTCAAAGTCATATTGATGTTTTGTAGGCTCTTTTGGCTTCGGCTCAATTAGGAAAGGGCCGTCAAAGCCGATTTCTTTTGCATAATCGACTGCCATATGGAAGAAGCGCGCCAAATTGTCCTGCTCAAGCTTCATGTCGGTATTTAATAGAGTCTCATAGCCTTCACGACCGCCCCAGAATACATAGTTTTCTGCACCAAGATCTTTTGCAGTTTCTAGACCTTTCTTCACTTTTGCCGCGGCAAATGCGTAAACATCGGCATTATTTGAAGTAGCCGCACCATGAACATATCTTGGATGTGTAAACATATTTGCAGTATTCCATAGCAATTTAGTTTTACTATCTTTCTTATAATCTTTGATCATAGCAGTAATGATATCAAGATTTTCATAGGTTCCCTTTAACGTATCAGCTTCAGGAGCAATGTCTGAATCGTGAAAACAGAAAAATGGCACATTTAGTTTTTCAAACAATTCAAAAGCTGCCTCTACACGTGCTTTGGATTGATCAAGACCACTGAATTTATCCCACGGGCGAACCATTGTTCCAACTCCGAATGGATCTGAACCATCAGCGGTAAACGTATGCCAATAAGCAACTGAGAAACGCAGAAGTTCCTCCATTGATTGTCCATTTATTTTTTCTTCTGGATTGTAATACTTAAAAGCAAACGGGTTTCTTGAAGATGGTCCTTCGTACTGAATTTTGCTGACATTTTCGAAATAAGCCATTAATGATACCCCCAATAGATTAATAAATGATGGCGTTTACATATTTATAAGGAAAGTTTCTCCAAAAGCCATGCTCTAACAAAAGTATACATGTAAAAGTTCACTTTGTCTATCCATTAAACAAAGTCTTATGATAATATATATTTTATAGTGAAATGCATGTTTTACTGGTCTTGGTGATTTAAAGGAGAATTGCAAAATGAAGCTAACTTGGAATCAACAATTAATTAAAAGAGAAAATAAATCAGTAGTTTTACAGTTAATTCAAAATCATTCCCCCCTTTCTCGTGCAGATATAGCTCAACAATCTGGCTTAAATAAAGGCACTGTCTCTTCATTGGTGTCGGAGTTAATTGAAGATAAACTTATTTTAGAAACTGGTCCAGGGACATCTAGTGGCGGGAGACGTCCTGTTATGTTGAAATTCAATGAGCAAGCTGGTTACTCGATTGGAATTGATCTTGGCGTAAATTACATTGCCGGGATTTTAACAGATCTGGAGGGAAACATTTTATTTCAGAAGCGGCATTCCTATACAGGATCATCTATTGATGTGACATTGGATCATGTAAAAGCCGATATTGAAGAATTAATAACAAATGCTCCTCCCTCCCCGTATGGAATCATAGGTATCGGTATCGCCGTTCCCGGAATAGTTGATCAAAACAGTGCTTTATTGCTGGCGCCTAATCTTGGATGGAAGAATTCTTCTATAAAAAAAGAAATAGAAGCTTTTTTTAAGATTCCAGTTATCATCGAAAACGAAGCTAACGCGGGGGCGTACGGTGAAATGATGTTTGGACTTGGTAAACATGTTTTGGATCTCGTTTATATTAGTGCAGGTATTGGTATTGGAACAGGCATCATCATCAATGGAAAATTATTCAGAGGTGCTAGCGGATTTTCCGGGGAATTTGGCCATATAACCATTAATATGAACGGTGATAAATGCCGCTGCGGAAACTTCGGATGCTGGGAATTATATGCTTCAGAACAATTTTTAATAAAAAATGCCTTACAGTCAAAATTAATTGAGGATGAGGAAACATGTGTCGATCGCCTTATTGAGCTTGCAGAAAAAAACGAAGTAAAAGCTGCATTCCTTTTAGAAAAGACTGCAGCAAATCTTGGTATTGGCCTTGTGAACATCATCCATTCCTTAAATCCCGAAAAAATTATAATCGGGAATAAATTATCAAGTGCAAAAGCATGGATGGAGACATGTGTACAAAATTTCGTTAAAGAACATGCAATGACTTCCCACCAAACTGAAGTGAATGTTCAATTTTCTAATCCAACATTTCCTGCAAACGCATTAGGAGTAGGCGCTTTTTCTGTTGAACATTTTCTAAAAAGGACTTTGGAGATCTAGTAAGATATAAAATAGCTGAGCTACCATAAAGTGAACTGACTCACACTTTATGGTAGCTCAGCTTTTAATGTCATAATGGCATTGCTTCTCCCCGATGATTAATGAAGAATAAATCACGATCAATTTCCTTCTTCTTTTCAAGAATATCCAATAGATTACTGGCCGTCTCAATAGGTGATCCCCGTGCTTTATCTCCCCCCATATCTGTTTTAATCCAGCCAGGGTGAACAGCATATACTCTTATTTGCTGATTGGATAGATAGTGGTTCAACTGTTTGGAAAACATATTTAATGCGGTTTTTGATATCGCATATGGATAATCTCCGCCGTAAGCATTTGCGATACTTCCTGCATCAGAAGATATATTTATAACTGTTTGATTGGTTCCTTGCTTAAGTAAAGGAAGGAAATGTTTCATTACACGCATTGGACCATACAGATTTACATTCATTGTCAATTCTAATAATGAGAAATCCAAATCCTCAATTTTTGCATCTCGTTCATATAGGACACCTGCATTGTTAATAATCGCATCAATTGATCCCTCTTTCTCCATTATTTGATTAGCTGCGATTGATATTGATTGTTCCGAAGTAACATCTAGGGACACGGATAACACCTTGTCTGGAAAGCGTTCTTGGAGCACTTTTAACTTACCTGTTGGATTCTCGCCATCACGCGAACCTGCGATAACGGTATGTCCCCTTTCAACGGCCGTTGACGCAAGTGCTAGTCCCAACCCGCGATTGGCGCCAGTAATGAATATTTTCATAATCGCCTCCCCTTTTTTCTATTCACTCTTCATAATGAAGTTAAGAAATCGCGAAATGTATTCCGTATTTTTAGCATTGGCTGGCATACAAAGGACTTTATCTTGACCTTGGATAACATTGACTAAGAGAGGAATCTCAGAAATATTTACGCCAGTTATTTCTTTTTCGTTAGCCTTAGAGTGATAAACGTGATCTTCTTGAAAAGGCAAATCCTTCATTCCACTTAATTTTTGAAAAGATAAAAGCTGGCCTTCATTCATGTTTTCGAAAAACTCTTTGTCAACGACGAAAATGTCAATATAACCAGCTGACAACTCGGCTGCCATCTTTTGAAATTCAACGCCCGCCTGCATATCCATCTGGTCACTGGATGTTTGCATCGTTTGAATCCGGATATTTGATTTTTCTCGTACCTCTTTGGTTAACAGTTCTTCAGAGAGAGTTTCTTTAAGCTTGTCCACTTCATCTGGATTAACGGAGTCGGCCATCATGACAATATTCAACACGTCTTCCTTTTTATTGGCTACACTCGAAATCGCATAAGTTATAAAAAGCACCAGGGCAATAGCACCAATAATAAAGTACTTGTAATAATGCCAAATATATTGAATTTTTTCCGAATTATCCATTGGAGCTAACGTTTCTTTTAAGCTTTTTTTCATATAGACCACTTCTTTCTTATGCAATTTATCTAATGATGATATCAAAATATAATTAAAGCGATATAAATAACAAAGGTTAATGTAAATGAACTAAATAAGGTGGAAGCAATTACCGTCTGTCCAGCAAATTCAGGCTCACTATTATATTCCTGTGCGATGATTGCACTGTTTACAGAAGTCGGCATCGCTGTAGAAATAAGTAATGCCTGTGCGATGATTCCATCAATCCCGAGAAAAAGTAAAGCTACAAGAGCAATGGATGGACCGATGATTAAGCGATAAATAATGCTTAAATAAAGCGGAACATATGTAAGTGAAATCTTAATATGAGCAATTTGAGCTCCCAAGGTTAACAAAACCATCGCAATGAGCGAGTTAGAAATATATGTAACAGGTGTTAATATGAAATTAGGCAAAGATATATTCAATACATTAAATAAGATTCCTAAGAACATGGCGTAAAATAAAGGCATTCTAAAATAGGCCAGCACTGCCTTTAATTTTCCAGTATTAATGGAATTCATTGCGACAACACCGTAAGAAAAAAGTAAAGTATTCTGAAACGCCATGACTGCTATTTGAATGGACATGGCAAATGGATCTTGTTTAAACACTAAATCATTAACTGGTATGCCGTAGTTCCCCGAATTATAAAACATAACACTGTTTGAAAACGAGAGCTTCATTTTTTCATTTAGCTTTAAAATCCTGCCTGTAGCAGCACTCAAAAAAAACAACACCGCAACAAAAGCTGAACAGAACAGGATGACGCTAAAAAATAACGATAGTGAAAATGAGCTATCATATAATTTGATAAATATTAAGCCAGGACTTAAAAAGTAAATATTTAACTTGGCAAGCGTATACATATCCAATTTGAATTTTCTTTGCAAGAGTACACCAATTGCAATTAAAACAAAAACCGGTAATATAATGTCGGTAAAAATAAAAATAATATGCTGCATTTATCGTATCTCTTCTTCCATATTAATACGTATTTATCTACCTCACTCAATGTATTTCGACAAAGACACGCAAAATCCTGCAATATAAAAGAAAAACAGTTCGCCAGAAGTTTTAAAGCGGACTGTTATTTGTTCTTGATTATTAATTTACACGATGCCCTTAAAGGATTTTACTTAAAAATGCTTTTGTACGCTCATGCTGCGGGTTAGAAAATAATTCTTGAGGAACGTTTTCTTCAACGATATAGCCATTGTCCATGAAAATGACCCGATCACCCACTTCACGAGCAAAGCCCATCTCATGTGTAACTACAATCATGGTCATGCCTTCTTCAGCAAGTTGTTTCATTACTTCTAGCACTTCACCGACCATCTCTGGATCAAGTGCAGATGTTGGCTCATCAAATAACATGATTTTTGGTTCCATCGCAAGTGCACGCGCAATAGCAACCCGCTGTTTCTGACCGCCTGATAAGGAATCTGGATAGGCGGATGCTTTTTCAGACAGACCTACTTTCGCAAGCAACTCAAGCGCCTTTTGCTCAGCCTCCTGCTTTTTCATACCCTTTACATTGATTGGAGCAAGAGTGATATTTTCAAGAATTGTTTTATGCGGAAATAAATTAAAGTGTTGAAACACCATTCCGACATCTTTTCGAATCTCATTAATTTCGGTTTTTTTATTAGTCAAGTCCTTACCAGTAACAAATACATTACCACCGGTAACCGACTCTAATAAATTCAGGCAGCGAATAAATGTCGATTTTCCTGATCCTGATGGTCCTATAACAACGACAACTTCCTGTGGTTTAACCTCTAGTGAAATATCCTTCAGTACTTCATTGTCGCCGAATGACTTTTTTAAATTTTTTACAGAGATCATTCAGTCTTCATTCTCCTTTCGATGTAATCCATCAAATAAGTAAGTGATAAGGTCAATACCAGGTATATCGCTGCTGCTGTAAGGTATGGCTCCCATACACGCATATATTGTCCGCCTGCAACACGCCCCCAATACATAAGTTCAGGTGCTGCGATAATAGCTGCCAGCGATGTTTCTTTTAGTAAAACAATAAACTCATTTCCGAGCGGAGGAATCATACGTTTTACAGCTTGAGGTAAAATGACAAGTTTCATTGCCTGTACATGGCTCATGCCAAGTGAACGTGCAGCTTCCATTTGCCCTTTATCGATCGACTGGATTCCCGCACGGAAAATTTCAGCAATATAGGCTGCTGAGTTTAATGATAATGCGATGATTGCTGATACAATTGGGTTTGCCGGAGTCATAAATAACGGTACTACACCAAAGTGAATAAGCAAAATTTGGACGAGAAATGGTGTCCCCCGGAAAATATTAATGTACCAGACAAACGGAAATCGGATCAAGGGGTTTGACGACATTTTCCCAAGGCCAATCAACAGACCAAAAATAAGCCCAATCGTAACTCCTGCCAAGGCCAAGCCAATCGTCAAAAGCGTTCCTTTTAAAAATAATGGCATGTAATCTACTATAATATCAAATCGAATATCCATGGCTTATCCACCTTTCGTCAGCAAAAACGGCCGTCCACAGGCTATAGCCTGAAGTGGACAGCCGCATATGCCATCATTATCTCACAATGTAACAGACAGTAAAACTTAATTCTGAAATTTTACTTATATAGATTTGCAGCTTCTTGTAAAGATTTCAAATTGGGCTCTTCATTGAACCACTTTTTATAAATTTCCTCATATTTCCCGTTTTCAAACAATTTATTTAGTGCAGTGTCAAATTCGTCTGTCAATTCGCTTCCTTTCTGGAAAGCAAATCCATAATACTCTGCGTCAAATTGTTTATCCCCAACCGTTTGTACTCCGTTATCAGGATTGTTTTTCACATATTCAAGCGCAACCGCGATATCTGTGACTACAGCGTCAACGTTTTTGCTTTGAAGCGCTTGGAACATTAAGGCGGCTGTTTCGTATTTAGATATATCTGATGAGTTTTTCCCAACGATATCTTCAGCTGAATACTGGCCTGTCGTACCATTTTGAACACCAATTTTCTTGCCTTTTAAATCTTCTGCACTATTAATCTTCACATCTTTATTAAAAGCAATCATACTAGTGGACTCAAAGTATGGTACCGAAAAATCATACGTCTTTAGTCGATCTTCTTTAATTGTAATTCCTGACATACCGATGTCCAACTGCTTGCCTTGCAATCCGGCTAACATGGCATCCCAGCCGGTATTTTCAATTTTCAATTCATAACCCGCCTCTTCAGCTGCTGCACTTAGCAGATCAATATCAAAGCCAGTTATTTCCCCTTTGTCCATAAATTCAAATGGAGCAAAAGTTGCTTCTGTTCCAACATTTAATACTTTTTTGGCTTCTGTTCCGTTTTCTTTATTACCTGCATCTTCCTTATTAGTCCCGCATGCTGCTAAAAGTAGGACACAGCTGGCCACAATGGCGAATAATGACTTTTTTAATGAAAATGACATTTTACTAACCCCTCTTTTATGTATTCTTTATAAGTATAATAACTTCATTACTACTAATTTACAAGTACTAATTTAATATTTTATCAATATTATTGCATATTTATTCATATGGAAGATAATGGTGGAAAGGCTCCTTGTTTCCCCCTATTACACCACTTAAAAACAGACCAAACAATAATAAGGAAAAGAAAGTATCCAAAGAAAGAATAGCTATGACTCCATTTTTCACTGTGAAAAAATAATCCAAAATGCTCCGACATTTTTTCAATTGCTGGACAAATGATACTGAGTGTAAAAATGAGAACCAACCTCTTCCATCTATTTATCCTATTCATTACAAATAGAAACATCCATGTTAAAAAAGGTAGTCCAGCCATTGTAAAGGCTATATTTATTGAAAAAATAGTTGGAAAAGGACGGATGGGAAATTCATATATGTTTTTTCCTACTAAATAAAGATCTAAATATGTTCCGAACAGAGATGCGAATAAGATTGTAGTAATGTACGAAAGTTTGCTAACTAAAAATCGCTTTCTTGGCAAGGGCGACAAGCTCGAGTTTCTCAAGTGTTTCACAGTATTCACCTACAATCTCTCCCTTAATTATTTCTTTGTCCTCTTGTAAATACTCGACTATCCTCCAATGATTAAACCAATCTCCAAGCTCTGCTTCCTTATGCTCTACATTCTTCCAGGCATACTCAAGTTTAGGACTAAATAATCTATGCGCTCCCGTTCTCAACTTGCACCCCTTCAGCCGCCTAGTAAAAGCAGCTCCTGGAAGCCCGTCGTTAACATCATTAAACACATCTTGCCAATAGTCCTTCCTAGATCCTGTATGCGGATGGGAAACAGCCCAATGAAAGGCCTTTTCCCATTGTTCTTTATGATAGAATAGTAAGCTGTACAGCCTCTTCCCAAGCATGATTCTTTCATGTAATGAGTCGAAATGCCGTAAAGTTTGTCCGCTAAGTGCTGTTTTCTCTCCCTTGTGTCCTCCTCTTTCGAATGGAAACAAAATATGATTGAATGATAGAAGATCCTGTACTACAAACTCGAACTTGTGCAACACCTTATTCTTATAAAGAGGATTTTGTACGATTCTTTTCTCCAAATAGCTTTGTTCATTAATGATTAAAGCTATAGCAAGAAGATAACAGTCCCGTTTTTTCCAAAATTGATTCCACATCACTTCCATAAATACGGAAATGTTCAAATAAGGCAATAAGTAGAATAGGTTGCGATTCTGCCTCAAGCACTCCCGATAAAGTAAAAACTGCGGATAGGCATCCTGAAAAATAAGCCAGTTTCCACGTTCCAAAAAAGAAAAAAATGTTTCTCTTGTTTTTTCATTCATAAGCCTCGAGAGAAGATCGCCCTTTAAATCCGTCATATTCCATCCCCCATTTCTTGAAACCATATGACCGAGGAATGCCCAGTGAATTTCCGGATGGCATCGATAAAAGTCGAGATAGGCCTTCGTTCGCGTTACATTATTTGCATTCAACTGAATTGTTTTCAGCCGTATTTCACGAAGAAGCTGATCATCATCTCTAGACAACACTTGCTCTCCCGTTAGAGAGTTATGTTGCTTTTTCAGTAAATCAGCTTTAATCTCAAGTAAATTTCCCGGCAGCCTCCTCTTTCCACCAAGCTTTTTCAGGAAAATAATATCTCCTCACCTCCAATAAGAATTCTTTTTTTCATGATGGAATATGTATAGGAAGGAATGATTTTTTATAGGAGATGGTGTGGCGGTGAATCGTACTGAAAATTTAATCAGTCATATTGTCCAACAGCTTAAGGCAGCGCAGACACCTAATGGTTCATGGGACTATCCATTTGATACAGGAGTCTCAACAGACACTTATATGATCATTTTATTACGCACACTGGAAATAAATGATGAAGACTTAATCCAAGAATTATCAGAAAGGATATTGAGCAAGCAGGAGGAAAATGGTGCGTGGAAGCTTTTTCATGATGAAGGAAATGGGAATTTAAACGCTACAGTCGAAGCTTTATACGCACTTCGATATTCTGGCTATTATCCAAAGGAGGATAAACGGTTACAACGGGCTAAAAAGTTTATTTTAGCAAACGGCGGAATCGAAAAATCCCATATGCTAGCAAAAATTATGTTTGCCTTAACAGGACAAATTCCATGGCCAGCTTTTTTTCCTATCCCTGTTGAAATGATCCTTTTACCGCCTTCCTTTCCAATCAACTTTTATGACATTTCTAATTTTGGCAGATCCAATCTTGCACCGATTATGATTTTAGCTACAAAGAAATATAGCAAAAAAACAAAAAGGAGCCCTAAGCTTACCGATCTATATATTTCCAGAGAAGATGATTTTTTCAACTGGCCGGAAACACGTGAATCGAAAAGGTTTTTTTCGCTCATAAGCGAGGGAATAAAAAATCTTGTAGGTTTGCCCAAATATATTCATTCTATGGCAATTAATCGAGCCAAACAATATATGCTAAACCATATTGAACCTGATGGAACCCAATTTAGTTATTTCAGTTCCACGTTTTTAATGATCTTTGCTCTGCTCTCTCTCGGATACTCAAAAAACGATCCATTAATCTTAAATGCGATCAATGGTATAAAATCGATGAAATGCAAGATTAACGGTTATACTCACATGCAATATACGACTGCAAATGTATGGAATACATCGTTAATCAGCTTTGCACTTCAAACGGCGGGGATTCCCCCAACAGATCCAATGATCACAAAGGCAAATCAATATTTATTAGAACGAGAACAATATAAATATGGAGATTGGGTAATTCATAATCCTACCGCTTTACCTGGAGGATGGGGATTTTCAGATGTCAATACGATCGATCCTGATGTCGATGATACAACGGCAACACTAAGGGCTTTTGCAAATCTCGTTGAAACTGAGCCAACGTTGCGCCAAGCTTGGGACAGAGGTAAGGCGTGGGCACTAGCCATGCAAAATGATGATGGTGGATGGCCTGCCTTTGAAAAAAATGTCGATAAAAAATGGTTGAAAATGCTTCCGATTGAAGGTGGACGATTTTTGCTGTCAGATGCGAGTAGCGCAGATTTGACAGGCAGAACCCTAGAATTTTTTGGTGGTTACACAAATTTACCGAAAACAAATGATGTAATGAAACGTGGAATAGACTGGCTTTTTCACGATCAGAAAAAGGATGGTTCATGGTATGGCCGTTGGGGAATCTGCTATATTTATGGAACTTGGGCAGCGATAACCGGCCTTATTGCATCAGGTGTTGACCCCCAAAATAAAAACGTACAAAAAGGGGTAAATTGGTTAAAACAAATTCAAAATCGAGATGGTGGCTGGGGTGAGTCATGCAAAAGTGATTTAAATAATACTTACATCCCCCTTGGATCGAGCAACGTAACACAAACCGCTTGGGCGCTAGATGCACTCATCTCGGTTGCGGATAAGCCTTCACCGAATATTAATGCAGGAATTGCTTACTTGCTCGATTCCTATGAAAAAAGCGATTGGACTATTGATTACCCTGTTGGACAGGGTATGGGCGGCGGTTTCTATATCCACTACCATAGCTATCAATATATTTTCCCATTACTGGCTTTGGCGCATTATGAAAAAAAGTTTCAGGGATAAGAAAAAAGCTTCAAACTATGTGGCTCAAGGTTTGAAGCTTTTTTAATAAATATCTAAATCCGTTTAGTTTTCCAGTTCTACAAGTAAAATATGAGATTCCCACTTTTCTGTGGCCTTTATAGTAATCCCTTGTTCCATCAATACTTTCCCGGAATACATTCCTACTTCGTTGCTATCGCTATCCTTCACTATATAATTGTTATCATGATTTAATCCATGTAACAATAGATTTCTTTCTAGATTTATTTCATCCATACAAAAACTAAAAATGATACTTTTACCTTGATCAGATAATACATATTGATACGCACTCCATAAATCTCCATCGATTCCACTGTTTATTGTTTGTCCAGTAAGGCGATATAAATCCCCGTTCATTATAAATGGATGAACAATTTCTTTATAAAAACGAATATATAGGTTAAGTTTTTGAACTACCTGATCACTATAATTAGATAATGGATGCGAAAATCCAAAGCGATGAAGCATCCCAGCACGCATATGAAAATCTAACTGTTTCTTTGTACACTCTTCTAAATCCAATGGTGGAAATGGGTATCCGCCCTCATCATTCACTCTTGATTTAGACCATATCCAATGCAAAGCATTTGAAGGAGCTAAAAGAATCGTAGCAGCCCAGAACACCTGAAATTTATGTAAAGAATAATCGGGATCACTTAGAAAATTCAAATGTGTATGTTTCATTATTCCTAAATCTGTGCGCAACCCACCAGATGAACAGTTTTCTAGTATGATGTCGGGATGTTTTTCACGAATTCTATTAAGAACAGAATAGTATCCTTGGTAATGTTCATATAAACCATCTCCGGCATCGTGACCATGATCAATACGGTTACAACCCGCTTCAGGATTAAGATTAAAATCCAATTTAATCCAATCACATTGATAGTTTGTAATGATCTTATCTAGAACTGTGAAAGCCCATCGTTGTGCCTCCGGATTACCGAAACATACATACCCTAGGTCCTTCCCATCACGTTTTGCCGGAAGTGATGGAAGTTTTCCCCTTATTTTGGCATGCTTTCCTAACCCCTCTATTTCACACCAGAATCCAAATTTCATCCCTTTTTCATGAACATAAGCAGATAAATGTTTGATGCCAGAAGGGAAGCGTTCCTTATTGACCAACTCCCAATCTCCGCGCCAATCAAACCATTCAGTATTTTTATTACTAGGGCCAAACCATCCTGCATCAAGTGTACATACGTCAATCCCTATTTCTTTTGCTATATTAATATTGTCTTTAAATACTTCTTCGTTAATATCGACATCTTCATATGTCCACCAGTGATTCCATTCTACGAGTGGTTGCTTTAGTTGATCAGTCTTTGGATACCAAATATCTGTTCCAAACCGGGATAATTGATTAGATACAACATTGATATCTTTCGTTTTTGTAGCGGTCTGTAAAACATGGACGCTCTCCATTTGTTTTTTAGGCAAAAGCAATTTAGAAAACTGCCAATCGGACAGCCCTCCGCTAATATTCAAAGCATCGTGACTTGGTTCAAAACGCAAAATCCAATTTCCGGACCAAGCAACAGTCAACAAAGTTAAGTCTTCTTCATCTTCTAATAGTACAAATGGATGGATACTTGCCGATGATCGACCTAATCGGCTCTCTAAAATAATAGTATCCGTAATTTTTTTCTTAATCGGTTGATACTCATTTCCCCATGCACTCTCAAAGTAAGTGATTTTTTTATGATTTAGGTTAACTTCATCAAAGATTGTATCTACTCTTTCGATATTGATTGTATGATTAGAAATGTTTTCTATGATTAACCAAGACTCTTCTACATCAAGATATCGTTTCACATGATAATAAACGATAATCTCTTTATCTGTATATGTTGTTACTACTTCGGTGCTCCCATCTGAATTCTTTACTACCTTTTTTGAAGGGCTAAAAAAAGATTCTCTCGTAAACCATTTTCCATTACATAGAATGCCAAAAGACATGTTATCACCGCATTTTCCGGATATTAAATCAGATTTATCTATCGATTACTAAACTAACAACCTTTTCATAAAATCAACTGTATAATCAACGCCTTTTTCCCCAAGTTCCCCTTCCCAATTATGTGAGTGGGGTTCAATACTAAGACCGCCATCATAGCCCTTAGCATAAAGCACAGCCATAAAAGATTTCCAATCTGTTTGGTCTAGGCCTGCTGGAGGATCATCAAATCTTGCACCTTCAATAATAACTGACCCTTTAATATGAACATGGTAAAAGCGCTCTCCCCAATCCCTCATTTCTTTTAAATAATCACGTCCTCCATAACGAGAATGGGATGGATCATATTTTATTCCCAACTCTTGTAAATATCCATGAATGATGGTCCATGCCATTTCATTATCAATAAAATTGTTCCAATCACAATTATAAGTTGAAATCTTTACACCTTTTTCTTTACCATAATCGATCAGCTTAGAAAAATATTCAATTGCTGCTGTACAGTTCTCATAATAGGAAATTTCTTTTATGTAATTACAGCCGGCAACAAAATTTTCGCAATTTAGGACACTGGCCGCATCGACTAATTGATAAGATATTTTCAACTCTTCTTCTATTATATTTCCCTTAGAATCCAATCGGTCTGATCCCCAACGACCTATTGATTGAACCCCCACTTCATATTTCTTACTCCAGTCGGCAATTTCATGAACATCATTAAGGAATTGATCTACATTGCTTTCCACGTTAATACTGAATTCTACAAATTCCAATCCCTTTTCCTTTGCCTTCTTAAAAGTCTCTTCCGTAGGTAATCCTAGTAGTCCAATCTTCATGAATATCCACTCACCTTTTTTTGATATTTTTTCTATGCTTATGATTTCACTCACTGACCAGATTTTTTTCATCCGACAATCTTTTACGCTGTTCAACTTTAGCAAACACGCTATGCGTTATTACCGTTATCCATAAACTTAGCATGCTTACACTAAAGAATGGTGAGAGTCCTGGAAAATTAATAACGAACAAAATGACGAAAATACATCCAGCAATCATTAAAAAACTATGAATCGGATAGAAAATACTCATTAATAATCCGTTTTTAAAATAAGTTTTAAATGATAGTTTGTAATGTGAAAACAACGAGAAAGTGTAAAATAATAAATTCAAATACACCAAGACTAAAATGACGAACATATATTTCAGCCATATATAGTTTGCTCCTGTTGGGCTCGTAAAAAATTTATAATCGACGAATAAAATCAATCCGGTTATTAAAAAGATCAACCCGAAAACTTGCGATCTCCAAAACTCAACCCGATATACTTGCCAAAATGTTTTAAAAATAGAAATATCTGATTCTCCGGTGATCCATTTCCTTGTTACTGAAAACATTGCTGCTGTTGCCGGAGTAATTCCTAAAATAACAAGTCCAACTAAAGTAAAGAAAAACCATAATATATTGAGATAGGCAATTCTCATTACCCATTCACAAAAAGTATACAGTTTACCAATATAACGATTTCCCATTCTTCAACTGCACTCCTTATAGGCAGGTTAATCTTACTTATCCCCGAACTTTATATCCCCAGATCGTTGATTATTCATATAAAGCCTGAATCTCGTGATTACTTGCATTTTCTATCAAAATAATGATCCCATTTTCTTTTCTTATTGGTGTGACCTCCTGACCATCTAATAACACTTTTTTATAACGTTGATCAGGAAGGTCTATCATAATTTTCCAACCTTCTTTTTCTAAAGAGATATTATATTTATCATTATCTTTTGTTTTTAAAATCGACACACAACATACATTAGCTTTATCTCCTGTACCGATTTCTAAATTGGTTAGAGATATATGATCCCAGCTTTTAGGTAATCTTGGCCTTATCGTAATTTCTTTCCAATGTGCTTTAGGCTGTATGCCAAATACATGGCTTAGTAATGGCCAAACGAGTCCGTATGATGTCCATGCTTGTACAAAGCACCCATAATCAGGTGACATTTCTGAGATTGATCCAGGTAATCTTTGATTAAATGTGCTAGCAATTAAATTAACGTATCTCATTGCTTCATCAATCCGGTCATATTTACATTCGGCTACAGCCTGAACACCAGTTGATATCGTCATCATTGCTGTTTGATACATCCCTGATAAGTAGGTCCCCCATTGTCCAGTAAATTCTTCAGTTCCCATTCTGTTTAACGCAGGAATTGCCTGTTCCCTTGGTGCTAGTCCTAATTCCATTGGTGTATTAATAACCCAATTTTTAAATAACCATGGGAGTTGTTTCTCTTGATCATTAATGTTAAGTATCTTTTCTTTCATTTGTTCGAGATCTTTTACAGCATTTATCGCATGATCATTTTTAGCTCTATCAATATACAAATCTATTTTGCTTAAAATCAATTTCGGTGTTGCCATGGCATCCGCATATAGCTTCTCTTCATTCATCCACATTTCTTGATTAATCGTTTCTTTAAGTTTATTTGCTAATCCACGATAATGTTCCGCTAATGAGGATTCTTCAAACATATCAGCCATTAAAGAACCTACATTTAGGGCTCCATATGAATAAACCGCAGTATCTATTAATTCTACATTTAACCCTTCAATTTCAATAATGCCATATCCCTCTGGGAGTAGGTCCCCATCAGGGTCCATCTCATTGAAAATCCAATCAATCCCTTTTTTCACTGTTGGATACATCCGTTTTAAAAACTCATAATCCCCAGTCCATAAAAAAGTTTCCCAGACGCACATAATAAAATGCGGTGTTTCTTGTGTATTTCCTTTGTTAGCTACAGCACCACATGTTGAAACTTCATGAATGATTCGACCATTTCCATTTTCGTTTTCCGAAACATTATGCACTAAATCCAATGTTTCAATAGCCAATTCAAGATTTCCTATTGGCAGATTTCCTAAGAGGGCATAACTATTATCACAGCCAAACCACCAAGGATATTCTGGATGCCCTGCTACGAGTCCACGGCCAACTTCGGGGACTTCCATCGTCAGCCAATCCATATGAAATTTATTCCAATTAAACACTTTTTCTAAATGTTTATCTGGAATCTTAATCATTGTTTTATTTAATATTTTCTCGTAACGTTCTTTTTTCGCTTCAAATAAGCGATTATGTTGATTTTTGATCGTAGCAAAAGTTTGTAGTGCAGATTCCTCAGAAATATTTGATCCAGCAATAAAAAAATTCAATTCAATCGTATCGCCTTTTTGTATCTCTACATCTTCATACGTTAATAACCCGGAAATACCCTGCCCGGCAGTTTCCTCAGGACCAAATAAGTGACGATCTTGCTTCCCTTTTTGGAATGGACGATCAGCTCCAAATACTACATACCAAGGATTTTCACTATCATTTCCGATGAAGATCCCTGCCGATTCATCCAACCTTCCAACATCCAAACCATCTTTTATGCCTAAATTCTCAGAAAACCATACAGGACTTAGATCGGTTCTACCTAAAAAGGAAACATCAAGTTTACGGTTTACATCACTTGTATTTGTAATAAAATAGGTAACTACCACACCTTGTAAACCATCAGGACAAAATTGTCTTCTAATCACTTGCAGATCATTATTCGCCAATTCATAATCATGTTCATTGTAATAAGGATAGTTATGAAATTCATTTGCCTCTTTAAGCCAATTTACCCCATTATTTCCGTCTTCTTGTGAAAATCCTAGCCAATATCCATCTAAAAGTTTAATAGGATGAGACCAAACGCCACCCATCTCGTCCTTTACATGATGACCGAAATCTGGGAATAAACCACTCTGTGCTCCAATGACATGGGCACGGTCTCCTGCGCATATATATAAATCTTGAATATTTGTATTTATTATTTTTTTACTTTCTTGAAAATTTTCAACTGCCAAAGGTTTCAAGTCCTCTTTTATATTCATTTCAATCCTCCTATCATCCCTTTAATCCTCCGGTTAGTGATATACCCTCAATAAAATATTTCTGCCCTATAAAGAAAATGATTAGAGACGGCAACATTGTTACTACTGAAGCTGTCATTAAATAATTCCATTCAACGTTATTTTGACTTTTAAAGAAGTTAATTCCTAAAGCTAATGTATAAAGATCTGGTTTGCTTAAATAAATTAATGGACCCATGAAGTCATTCCATGCTCCATTGAACTGAAATATAGCTACAGTCGTCAAAGCTGGTAATGTTAACGGAATAATAATTCGCCAAAGGATGCCAAATGTACCTAAACCATCAATTTTTGCTGAATCCTCTAGCTCAGTAGGGATCGTCATGTAAAATTGCCGCAATAAAAAGATGAAAAAGGCATTTCCGAAAAATGATGGTACGATCAATGGCAAGAAAGTATTAATCCAACCTAAACTTTTAAATAAATAAAAGACAGGTATCATTGTTACAGCACCCGGCAGCATCATTGTGGCAAGCATTAGGATAAATAATGCATTACGACCTGGTGCACGAAAACGTGCAAACCCGTACGCTACCAAAGTACAAGAAAGTAATGTACCGATAATTGTAGAAAAAGTAATGATTACTGTATTAACAAGCCATTTTCCAAAGGGTAACGAACTAAATGTCGTTATATAGTTGTCCCAACGTATTGGATCGGGTATCCATTTAGGTGGCCAAGAAAATACTTGCCATGACTCTTTTAAAGAAGTTGACACCATCCAGAAAAAAGGGAGGAGCATAATCATTGCGCCTGATATTAATAATAAGTAAATAAAGGATTGCCATGTAATTTTTCGGATAATTTTACCTGGTGTTTTCCTACTTTTAGTAATTTTTTTGGAAGTAGACATTTTTATTTCCTTTCTCCTTCATAGTAGACCCAGACTGCAGAGGATCTGAAAACAAGAAGGGTAAATATAAAAATTAAAATAAACAGCAGCCATGCTAAAGCAGAAGCATACCCCATATCAAATTCCTCAAAAGCTTTTCGGAATAAGTAATAATTAAAAAACAAAGTTGAATTGAGTGGCCCACCTTTTGTCATGACATAGGCTTGACCAAATGTTTGCAATGCTCCGATGATCCCTGTGATTAGATTAAAGAAAATTGTTGGAGTTAGCATAGGTACCGTAATATGCAGAAACTTTCTCCATCTATTTGCACCGTCTAAATCAGCCGCTTCATATAAATCATCAGGAATCCCATTTAATCCAGCAAGCCAAATAATAATTCCTCCACCGACACTCCATAAGCTCATAATAATCATGGATGGGAGAGCCCATTTAGGATCAAAAATCCAGCCAGGACCTTGTATTCCAAAATAACCGAGTACCGTATTTAACAAACCAATTTGCGGATTAAAAATATACATCCATAACACCATGACGGAAACTCCACTTACTACAGCCGGCAAATAATAGATAGTCCTAAATAACCTCATCCCGGCAACAGCTTGGTTTAAAAGTAAAGCTACTCCGAGCGAAACAACTAAACCTAATGGTACAGAAAAAATCGAATAAATCATTGTTACTTTAAGAGCTTGCCAAAATAGTTTATCGTCCGTAAAAGCCGTAAGATAGTTTTCAAGACCTATCCATTTGGCACTCGTTAATAAATCCCAATCTGTAAAGCTAATATAAAGGGAGGCGATCATAGGTCCTAAAATAAAGAATAAAAATCCTAATATCCAAGGTGAAATTAGAAGATAAAAAGTAAGCCCTTCTTTTTTTCGAGCTGACAAACGTTTTTTTGTTGAAGTCTGCTTACCTATCATTGAATGATTTAAATTTGCCATTTCTCTTTCTTTATTCATAGTACACCTCATTTTTACCCAAATAAGGTGAGCAATGATGACTCACCTTATCCAGATAAATATTCTAAATTTATTTCTTCTCTTTCGCTAATGCCTCTTCAGATTTTTTTGCAGTCTCATCAAGTGCCTTGCTAATGTCCATTTTTTCACCTAACATTAGCCTTTCTAGCATATCCGAATATTCTTTACTCCCTGTTGCTTGATAATATGGGCTTAATCTTTCAGGGAACATTTGAACGTTTGCTACTCCATCCACAAACGGTTTTTGTAATGGATCAGTCGTTTGTCCTTTTTCCTCCGCAACAGATTTAACAGCAGAGAATGCATGATCAGCGAAGACGCTAGAACCAGGTGCTCCTGTTAAAAACTTCAGGTAATCCCAAGCCGCATCCTTGTTTTCAGATTTAGTGTAAAGTCCATAACCCGCATAAAAAATACTATTTACTTCCCCTGAAGGACCTTCTGGTAAATCTACAATTCCAAAATCCAGATTAGGATTTGATAGATAACCAGTTAATGGCCATCGTCCCATAATATCCATTGCCACTTTTCCTGTTTCGAATAAATTCACACCTTTAAAAGCTTCTGAGTCAGCATTAGAAGGTGTTATTTTATCTTTAAAATACATATCATGATACAACTGAAGAGCCTTTTTGGAACCTTCACTATTCATATAACCTTCATATTTCTCACCATCATCGCTTATAAGGCTTCCACCATAGCCATATAAAAGAGGAATTAGGAATCGCTGATTAGCTCCCGGTAATGAAACTCCCCATTGAACAACATTTTTCCCTTCAACTTTAGTAAGTTTTTTTGCAACATCATTAAACTCTTCCCATGTCCAACCTTTTTCTGGATAAGGAGCCCCTGCTTCATCAAATAATTTTTTATTATAAAAAACAGCAAGAGTACTATAATCTTTTGGCATTGTATATAAGTTATCATCAATTTTCCCGACTTCTAAAACGTTTTCATAATAGTCATCGTAATTAATGCCATTACTTCCTTCTGCAAATGGTGTTAAATTCTCTAAACCACCTTTTTCCATAAACAATCTTACGTCGCCATCACCGATTTGGAAAATATCTGGAGCATCATTAGCTGCAATTTGAGTAAGAATTTTCGTACCATATTGATCTGGAACGGATTCAATTTCAATTTTCACGTTGGGATTTTTGTCCATATAATCATCAGCGATTTTTTGTTGCATCGCTAGTCCATCGCCACCCTCCCAAGTTCCAACTCGCAATGTGATTTGTTTATCCTTACCTTTTTCGTTGCTGCCTTTTGCACCTTCCGAGCTTTCATTGCTCGCATCCTTGCTGCATGCAGCTAAGAGTAAAACAACCAATAAAGAAAAAGCAAATAACGTTTTTCCAAGCTTTTTCATCCAACATTTCCCCCTTTAACTAATATTAATTATATTGAAAGTAGTATTTACTACTAACAAACTAAAAAAGACTTTCACTGTTTTTTCTCGACTCAACCTTAACTACTTTTATTCTAAGATCACCCGTTTTCCGAATCGTTTCGGATTTAATTGATTTTTTGTTGGGTTACCCCAGATGATTCTCGTACAATTAGTTTCGTATCTAAGGAGATTGCATGTGAAACATCTTTGTCTTCAAGCATTTCGACTAAAAGCTTAGCAGCTTGATAGCCCATTTCAGATTTATTTTGAGCAACCGTCGTTAATGGCGGCGAGACATAAGAGGCTAATAAAATGTCATCGAAACCAATGATAGATAGTTCCTCCGGAATGTTAATACCGAGTTTTTTAGCTGCTTTCATTGTTCCTAAAGCCATTAAATCACTTGCACAATATATTGCGGTGATCTCCGGGTGTTTAGTTAAGAGATTGGTTGCCACATTTTCCGCTATACCTTCATCAAATGCCCCGTTTACTATCCAATCCCAATTGACAGATAGATGCGCTTCCTTCAATGCCTCAAAATAGCCCTTTAGACGGCTTTGACTAACAAATGCAAAGTTATGTCCATTCATCATTGCGATTTTTTCGTGACCAAGTTGAATTAAATATTCAACAGCTTTTTTCGAGCCCATTACATTGTCCGTTGTAACATATCCTACTGTTGATGATTCAATTGGAATATCGATTAATACACAAGGAATATCACTTTCGATAACTTCCCTTAAATAAGGATCCTCTGTTTTTATTCCCTGCAGGATTACACCGTCGACCCTACGTTCACGACAAAGCTGGGAATATGTCTTTTCCCGTTGTTTAGTAGAATTTGTGCTAAATAATACAAGGTCATAATCTGTTTGAGCCACGAAATGGTCTATTCCTGACAAAATTTCGACTAAAAAGTTGTCTTTTACCATTCCTTTGTTTATATCCGATACAAGCAGGCCAATAGTTTTGGATTTATTTGTAACTAAACTGCGTGCATGAGCATTCGGGCTATAATTCAAATCCTTTGCGATTGCCTTGATTCTTTGTCGTGTATTTTCACTAACATCTGAATAGTCATTTAATGCTCGTGATACTGTAGTAATAGATACTCCGGCAATCCTTGCAATATCTTTTATAGTAGTCATTTTTTCCTCCGAAACGTTTTGGTTCCTTATATTCTTAATATACATATCAATGGAAGCGATTGCAATAATTAAATTCCATTTTTCTCTATTTTCATTTTATTCCGGGAATTCACAACCCAGTTCAATTTCCATTTTGAAAGAAAAAATCTCATCCTTATCTTGTTATTTTTATCAAAGTTTAGGGAATCTTATTATATAGAACTATTTTTAAGGAGGATTATATAGTGGCTGCAAATGAAAAGCGAAGAGATAACGATTCTGTAGAACAGCAAAAAAAGAAGGAAAATGGTAGGGATATTGAGCCTCAAAGAGCGCCGAATGAAAAGGATCCGAGGAAATTTTAGACACAATACAAATAGAACCGTCATGCTCAAACAAGGAGATGGCGGTTCTATTTATGTTCTCATATGATTAAATTACTTGTTTAAAAATTTCGCAAATCAAGAATATCATCCATTTCAGTAAAATGATCATTTTGGATTACATGTATGAGCTTACGTGCCGTTTCTTCCGGAGAACTAAGGAGTCCCTGCTCCTTATAACCTTTAAATCGGTCGAGTAAAACGAAGTCTTTTTCGTCACTCATGCGAATTTTCTCTTGCATTCCTGTATCAATAATTCCCGGTGCAATCGAAATGACTTTAACACCATAAGGCACATTTTTCTGTTCCTCAGCAACCACCCTAGTATAATGATCAAGCCCCGCTTTTCCTGCACAATAGCTGCTCCAGCCTGAATATGGATGTCGACCTGCACCTGATGATATATTAATGATTTTCTTAACAATTTTATGATTCATTAAGTTATTAATAAATGTTGAAGACAAAATCATCGGCGCAGTCAAATTGACGGAAATACTTTTTGCAATCATAGCCGGATCATTGTCTTCCGTTCTCCCGATAGGATCAATGACACCCGCGTTATTGATGAGCGTAACCGACCTTGCTTGATCTGGAAGTAGACCGATCATCTCGTCCATCAGCCCACCAATTTTTTCCGTCTCGGACAAATCGGATTGTAGAAAAACGAGTTGGCATTTCCTTTCTTTCGCAAGTTGAAGTAGTTCTTCATTCCGTGTTCGTGCCGTACAAACTAGGAAATGATTTTCCTCTATCAGTTGTTTACTTAACTCCAGACCAATACCTTTAGAGGCACCAGTGATAAAATAGACGTCCATGAATAATACCCTTCCTCTCATTTATAGTATCTCGTTTTTTCAATTGCTTCTACAATGGAAGCGACTCCATTGCTGGCGGGAAAAGCGGCCATTGCCTTCTTCATTTGTTCGCTTTTTTCTCGCAACTCAATGATGTGACCTAAGAGAACTTCCTGAGTTAGGTTTTCTTCCTCTAACATTAATGAATAACCTTTATCACGAAATGAAATCGCGTTTAAAATTTGATCGCCCCTACTCTGAGAAAGCGTCAACGGAATAATGAGCATAGGAATACGGAGGGATAGGAATTCAAAGATTGAATTCGATCCGCCTCTCGTCAGCACCAAATTAGTTGCAGCCAAAATGTCGGGAAGTTCTTCTGAAATATATTCAAATTGGCGATAACCAGGATGACTCAAGTATGTACGATCAATTTGACCTTTTCCACAAATATGAACAATTTGGAATTGCTTTGTAAGTGCTGGAAGCAAACCACGAACCTCTTCATTTATCCTTTTTGCGCCAAGACTGCCGCCCATAATTGTCAAAATAGGCAGCTTTTTTTCGAACCCAAGAAATCTCTTTCCTTTACTTGCATTCCCTTCAAATAATAATTTTCGAACCGGCGAGCCGACAACGGTCGTTTTCTCTTTCGGAAAATGGCTGGCGGCTTCTTCAAATGATGTAAAAATCTTTTTAGAAAATCTCATAGCAATTCGATTTGCTAACCCTGGTGTCATATCACTTTCATGCAAATAGACGGGAATACCGAGAGATTTTGCAGCTAGAACTACAGGCACCGTTACAAAGCCACCCTTGGAGAATACAAGTTTTGGTTTTATCTTTTTTAGTAACCGCCTTGCTTGCCAAAACCCTTTCACTACTCTGCCAATATCCAGAACATTCTCCTTGCTCATGTAACGACGTAATTTACCGCTTGATATTCCATTGTAAGGAATGCTCGTCCTCTCTATGATTTCTTTTTCAATTCCGTTAAACGAGCCTATATAATGTACATTCCAATGTTTTCCCAATGCTTCCATTATCGCGATATTTGGGGTTACATGCCCAGCCGATCCACCGCCTGTAAAAACGATATTTTTACTATTCATCTAATTTACAGTCGCACTCCTTTCAAGCAATCTATTCCAATACACCCAAGCGTTTAAATACTCGGGTAAATCATGTGGATGATGATAAATACATCTAAGGAGCCGAATATATATCCCAATAATTACTTCTTCTATCAAGTGCATTTTACTAATATGAAAATTCGGAAGTATACTTGCTGCTTCGTAAATGACTTCCATTGTAAGCTGTTCGGGTGATGAACAAAAAGCAAACACAAGCTCATAAAGTGGCGGACCAGCAAGTGGCATCGGATCAATGACACCTACAAGCTTTCCATCTTTTTGTAAAAAGTTATGTACCCCACAATCTCCATGAAGAAGATAGGCTTTTTCGACGCCATTTCTTCTAATATCCTTTTGACATAATTGCTTGACCAGCTGAAAATCATCTTTTGTTAATACCCGACCAACTATCTCTTTTGCATTACCAATTTCAGTCAAAAGAAATTCATTCCAATTTTGGTGTGAGTCCCATGTCCAGCCCCACTTATCACCTAGTGGTTGATATTTACTAATAACTTCATTTACTAGCTTAGTAAGCATTTCTGTTTTGTCGATCATTGCAGGATTTATTTCTCCGGGCATGTATTTGTAGATAAAATATTCGTATTTTTCTCCTACATATACTACTTCCGGTAACATATTAACATTTTTATAAGTTGTTAAAAATTGAGACTCCTCTTTGATCACGTCATCCTCATTACTTTTCAGTACATATTTCTCTTTATTATCACCTAATAACATCCAAACACTGCTTGAAGTTCCACCGGTTAATTCCTTCCATTCGGTGATTTTAAAAGGGAGAATTTTTGCATTATTTAATCGATCAATGATTTCTTTAATATTCAGCATAACCAGCTCCTATCGAGAAAACTGTCCCAAGTATCCTATATTCCAAAGATAACAAAGAAGGAGGCAGACTTCTATGTTAAATTTAGAAAATAACAATTATTTCTCTCATCTTGATTAACTAAAATATTTCTTTTCACAAGAAAGGAATTTCAAAGATTTAGTTGAATTCTATTCATAAGGAATTTCACCATTATAAAGTGGATTTTCAAAATACAAGGAGTGATTTTTGAAATGTCTTATCTTTCTTTAAGCACTTGGAGCTTACACAGAAATCTTGGTCCTCTTCATTGGACAGTATGGGATGAAGGAGAGAAGAAACATCGCGTTCAAATAGAGCCTCAACCCGAAACAGTAAAGCTTGTAGATTTACCTGTGGTATTAGCTTCGAAAGGATTCAAAGCCTTTGAGATTTGCCATTTTCATTTTCCAAATACAGAATCCGACTATTTACAAGCATTACAAAGTGCTTGTAAAGAAGCCAATATTAAATTACATACGCTTTTAATTGATTACGGTGATCTAACAACAGATGATGAAATTCGTAGAGATGCAGATATGCAATTTATTAAAGAGTGGATTGACATTGCTAGTACAGTTGGTGCTGAACGCGTAAGGGTTATTGCTGGAGATGCTGACCCTGGGGACGAGAAAGCACTTGCTCGTTCTACACACTACTTAAATGAACTTGTGGACTATGGAAAAACCAAAGGAGTAGGCATTATTACAGAAAATTTCCGTTCTTTAACATCAACCGCAGACAACTGCCTGAAAATCGTTCGGAGCTCAAATGAGCAAATTGGCTTAACTACAGACTTTGGAAATTTCGGAGGTCCTACAAAATATGAGGAAATAGCTAAGATACTCCCATACAGTGAATCTGTACATGCAAAAGCGAATTTTGATTCAGAGGGGTTACCCGATGAAGAAGAATTTCGAAAGTGTTTGGATCTTTTAGCACCTGCTAACTACGACGGATCCCTTACATTAATTTATGATGGACCTGGCGATATGTGGGAAGGAATAGATCGCGTTAGAAAAATCGTGGAGACGTATTTGTAATGAATCCAAAGTAAAGTAAACCGGATGCCCAAAACGCATCCGGTTTTCATTATTTAAACACCATAGCAGCCTTGACCGCTTTTTGCCACCCTTCGTATAATTCATTTCGTTGCTTTTCTTCAATTTTCGGAGAGAAAGAATGATCTATATACCAATGCTTCGAAATTTCAGAGCGATCCTTCCAAAATCCAACTGCCAGACCAGCTAAATAGGCCGCTCCTAATGCTGTTGTTTCTTTAATCATTGGTCGTTCTACAGGAACATCTAATAAATCACTTTGAAATTGCATGAGGAAATCATTTTCCACAACACCTCCGTCAACACGCAAGGTTTTTAAGGAAATCCCCGAATCCATTTCCATTGCATCCAAAACGTCTTTTGACTGATATGCGAGAGATTCCAATGTTGCACGAACAAAATGCTCTTTGGATGTTCCCCGTGTCAAACCGAAAACCGCGCCTCTCACATCGCTATCCCAGTACGGTGTTCCAAGTCCGACAAACGCAGGTACAACATATACACCATCTGTTGATTCTACTCGAGCCGCATACTTTTCGCTGTCCTTCGAATCTTTTAACATTCGAAGCCCATCCCTTAACCATTGAATCGCAGAACCCGCTACGAAAATACTGCCTTCAAGTGCATACTCTACTTTACCATCCACTTTCCATGCAATCGTCGTTAATAATCCATGTTCCGATTTCACCGCATTTTCCCCTGTATTCATTAGCATGAAACAGCCTGTACCATATGTGTTTTTTGCCATTCCACTTTCAAAGCATGCCTGCCCAAATAGTGCCGCCTGCTGATCACCGGCAATTCCTGCGATCGGTACAGCCCGCCCAAAGAAATGGTAATCGACTGTATGGGCATATATTTCCGAAGATTCTCTGACTTCAGGCAGCATAGACACCGGAACACCTAGAATATCGAGTAATTCATCATCCCATTTCAAATCATTAATATTAAACATAAGCGTCCTAGAGGCGTTCGAGTAATCAGTAATATGCGCTTTTCCTCCGGATAACTTCCAGACGAGCCATGTATCAATTGTTCCGAACAACAAATCTCCTTTTTCCGCTTTTTCCCTAGCTCCCTCAACATTGTCAAGAATCCATTTTACTTTAGTTCCGGAAAAATATGGATCAATCAACAAACCTGTTTTTTCTCGAAAAACATCATTATAACCTTTTGACTTAAATTCCTGGCAAATGTCAGCTGTTTGCCTTGATTGCCAAACGATTGCATGATATACGGGATCTCCCGTATTTTTATCCCACACCACAGTCGTTTCACGTTGATTTGTAATTCCGATTCCAGCAATTTGTTCAGGCTTAATATTCTTTTCCGATAATACACCTGCGATAACTGCTAGAATGGAACTCCAAATTTCATTTGCATTATGCTCTACCCATCCAGCCTTTGGAAAATACTGAGTGAATTCTTGTTGAGCCGTATGGAAAACTTCACCGTGATGATCGAATAAAATGGCTCGCGAACTAGTAGTACCTTGATCTAGTGCTAAAATATATTCTTGAGACATAATTTACCTCCATTATCAAAAAAATCATTAACTTAAGATAATACAGATTATAACATTTTTATTGATTAAATTGCTTGAATTGTTGCCCTAGCAGCACGAGTAATTTCAAAGTCAAGTCCTTTCTCATACTTCATACAGATCAATCATTGCCCCTCTTTCTGGTAAAAAAATGTTACTATAATTAGATTATTTCCGGCCATTATGATAGTATAAGCCATCAAGATAACAGAGGAAGTGATGAATTTGATTCAAATTAAAGCACCGGCAGCTGATGTAACAATTACTCAGCGCAAACAGGAAACATCTGCTGAAGAAGTAGCAATCAAACCAATTTATGGATTTATCGATTTCCATGAGATTCCCCGTGATAAAGGTGGTATTTTTCAGTTTTTTAATCATCGTGGTGAACTATTATTTGTAGGGAAGGCACGTAAACTAAGGCAGCGTGTGAAGAAACATTTTGAGGATTCAGTTTCACCGATAAAAAATCATCGTGACGAAGTAAGTAAAATCACGGTTTCCATTGTTGAAGATCCCATGGAACGCGAAATTTACGAAACATATTTAATCAATACAAATAAAGCAAAATATAATGTCGATAAAGTGTTTTACAAGTAGATTATCGATAAAAGAGGATAATCAGGAACGCTAAAAGTTTCTTGTACAGTAGCCTCACCTAAGTTGGAAGCAGATTGTATTTTAGTATAATAAAGCCCCTCGTATTTGAGGGGTTTTTATCGTACATCTCCTGTATGTCCATCCTAGTAATCCAAAACAAAAAGCCTGTAGTCGTTGATTTATCAACGACTACAGGCTTTTTTAAGTATGATTCTGACTGGGCTCGAACCAGCGACCTCCACCCTGTCAAGGTGGATAACCTAATCCGAATAAGACCGAACAAAATGGGCTAAACCTTGGTACATAAGGTTTTGTGAAAAGGTCATAGGATTGAATCTGAACAAAAATGAGAGTTGTTGACGAGTTCCGTCAACAATTCGTCAACATAAATAATAATTGCCCCACTCATTAGAACGCGGCTTTTTGTACGCATACTCTAGCTGCATTATTATAATTGTTCGTGCGGTATTTTTAATACCGCATTCCCCACCTGTTTTAACAATTAATGGATATACCAGTAATTGGAATGTTGTGGAATAATAAAAAAGCCTTTCTCACATAAACGAGAAGGCCTTTAGTCAATAAATTCCACACTAGTTATTTTTTCATAATCAATTTTGTGCAAGTCATTACTTCTTTCTCGTACCCACACTATTTTATTAATATCATCCACCCTCTCCAGGACTCCTTCCACTTCTTCAAAAAACCCATCAAACCACAATGTAATTATTAAAGGTAATAAGCCTTTAAATATGCCTCCGTAGCATTCCCCAAATCAATGTAATAATAGGCAAATGCTTGTTGTTTCAGCGTTAGCTTTTTTAACTTCATTACATATCACCGCCACCCCCATAGTGTTTTAAGCGCAAAAAAACACCCGATATGGGTGCTGTTAATCGAAAATATTAGGTACTTATTTCTTCAATCGCTTTTTCTGTTACGTCAAGTTCAATAAATGTCATTGCAATGGCCGCCCTTAGTCTATCTAGTAAAGACCTTTCTTTGAATCCTTTTTCCAAGACTAACTCTAAAGATGGGTTTTTATTATAAAGTTTCATAACGTCATTTTCAGAAAGTTCATATTTTATATTATGCGCAAATTTATTCCTTAAAGAGTTAATGTTAAGTAACACAGGTTTTAAATACTTTTCCTCAATACACCCTAAAGCGAATGCTAAATTAACTTTTGTAGGAAAATTTAATTTCTCTACATCTAATTCATTTTTATTTTCTAGACTCAATTCTATTAATTTAATTAATTTTGATTCAACAATTAAGTGACATCTAATTACAATTTGAAGTGGATCATCCGCATTCACATGCTTTATCAAGCTTTCAAACTCCATGTTACCAACGGTTGGCTTTGCCATACATTCTCCCCCTTTAATCGAACATATTCGACAAAAGAGGATAAATCCCTGCTAAATAAAGATACTTTTACTATCAGATTTGGAGCGAATTTCTATTGATTTTAATCGAACTCGAATACCCCCGAACTTTTATGTAAATACTACAAAAAAAGAAGGGGGGTGCTCGTGTGAAGTTGATTATACATTGCGATAAGGAGTTACTTTTGATTGCACTTGCCATTCTTTTATTTTCTTGAAACATCAAGCTCTAGTTACCGCTAGAGCTTGTCTATATTATGACCATAAAATTCGTATTATATAAATTAAATTGATATAAATTTTTAAACGCCTCCGAAGGATGGCTCTAATTAACGTAATAAGTGCTCCGGCCAGAAAAACCAAACCTCACCGACCCTCCCTTCCATTTTACACGGCAGACTTTTCCATAGTCAAAATAGCTGTAATCTGTCTACTTTGTCTAATTTGTCTTACAATGTCGTTCTTTTGCTTCTGGACAAAATCCTTAGACATATTCAGATGCAGCGCTATCTGCCTGTACGTCATTTCATCAAGAAGGCAATCATAAATGAATTTCTGTCTTTCATTCTCCAATATGTCCACTGCCGATTCCAAGGCATATACATATCTTTGATACGTTTCTAATCGTTCAATTTGTCTTTTTTCTCGTAAATCCATTGCATCTAATTCAGACGCGCTCATTCCTGAACTTCCCTTTGGCATCGTAGCTTCAATACCATATTGAGCGACTCCCCACTTAATCATCGGAACTGTAGATCCATAAATAATACGATGCAATCTAGCAATCTCTTTTTTCATCCAGTTGTAATCATTAATTAATTGAGAAATATCCAATGTTTATCCCTCCGATTAATATTTTTGCCTGTACGCCCCCCTTTTCCTCTCACATACACAGCTCTATCCATCCCCATCAAGCTTCTTATATCCGACTCTGTTAAAACATCGCTACGACGCTTTTTAGGCTTTTTACGCTGCTTAAATTCAGCATGGTCTTTCTTCCAAACTTTCAGTTGTTCTTTTAGTGGCAGATTCATAGTTTCAACTCCTTTCGAAAAATAAAAAAGAGGACAACAGATGACACAGCGTAATGCTGTTATCATCGTTTCCTCCAGTGAGCTGGTAGAACTATTAGTTCGCTATTTCAATTGCTATACTTTTAATAATCTCAATTCCCCTCTTAGTAAGATTTCCCGATGAATCTATGATTTTTTCATCGGCTAGTAATATCATTAATTTATCGGGTAGATTTCTTCTAAACCTATGAAACATTTTAATAATAAAATTTGGTTCAGCATCAATAAGTTTATTTGGACCGATCTCATAAATATATTTAATTAAATAATTAGTTATATAATCTTTCGCATTATTTGTATGCTTCAATATGTTTAGTTCATTGTTTAAGTTATTAATATGTTTTTCTTGTTCACTAAGCTTTTGTATATATTCGGCTTGTTTACTCTTTTCAACACCAGCTTCCTCTAATATCTTCATAATAGAATCTTCTTTTTCCTTTTCCACAGCCTCTAATTTTTTTTCAGTTTCTGATATTTTTTTCCAAGGTATACTATCAAACCTCTGATTCATAGCGTCACTATTTTTTTCTAGAAAGTTTAAAGACTTCCCAAATTCCCCTCTCATATTACTTAGGGATTCAGCTATATCTTTTGTATGATTGTAAGAACGATCGTAAAAATTATTACTCTGTTCCGTCGCTTTAAAATAAAAAGTAGCGGACAAATATATAGAGAAAAAAGCTAATAATGTACTAAGGATAGTTGCCAAATCAAGATTAATACTTTCATCATTAATGATAAATTTAGAAACTATTATCGCAGAAATCGATATTGTAAACACAACAACGACAAACACTAATAGCCAGCTATTTCTATTTTTTATCTTTTCTCGAATTCCATAATCGTCATTTTTACTTCTTAGCATTAATTGTTTTGCATTTTTACTACTATTATCTTTCATTCTCCTGAGTACAGATAAACTCACTAAAACTCCTCCCCCTCTTCCCTTCTCATGCGCTTCACTTTCCCTTGATGTGTAACAATTCTATATTCACCGAAAGGAGGAAGCTCTCTCAATTTCGCTTTGCCATCGCAGATCACAATCACGCTACTGGATGGTATTTCCATTATATCAATTTCTAATCTATTTGTACTAGTCAATTCTATATCTTGTAGCATCATGTCTAATCCCTCCCAGATATGGTATAATCACCTATTCCTTATCCTTGCAGTTGTTATGCTCCGTCCGCCAATTACCCTTAATTCGTTTATGTTTACCTCCATCATGTCTTACAAACTCACCGCATTTATGGCAGATGCCTGTGTATTTCATCGTGTTCACTCCTTCGCTCTTTATTCGGAATGTGACATTAGCAATATTTGTGTCTAAATCATCACTCCACTACACAACCATTTTTCGCCTTGTCCGCTTATCACTCACTCATTTCATTACAACTCACATAAACTAAACTAACCACCTTTCGAATGGCGATCAATATAAAAGGATGTGATATTATGATGGGATGCTGCGGAGGTTATGGTGGCTATGGTAGTGGCTATGGACATGGTATGGGATTCAATTTCGCTTTAATCGTTGTGTTGTTCATATTGTTAATCATTGTTGGTACAGCATTTGTGCATCACAAATATTAAGCTATGAACCTACCAAAATTATCCGAAACATATACTACTCACCTCAAGAAGAGCGCTTTAGCCCGGCGCTCTTTAACCATCTAAATTTTCCAGTTCAACATCCCACTAAAACCAAGAATTTCTCTCACTTATTCGTTTTATTTGTGTCGCTCTTTCTGTCAAAATCGACTCATAGCGTTCGTGCTGCGTTGTAAAAACTTTGTATACTTTTGTAAATAAATTGTAAAAAGCATCCCATTCTCTCCTATTTCGACTAAAATAATTATGTAGATATAATAATTTCGTCTATAAGGAGTTGAATCTAATGTCAATTAAAGAGTTGTCCAATGAACTATTAATATCTTTGTATCGAAAGGTAAAAAGCAATAAGTTGGAACGTGATTATATAAAAGTGCTGCAAGACGAAATTTCACGCAGAAAGATACGTCTTCCCCTATAGGCAATCATGGTAGCCTGGGTAAGTTCATTTCTTCATTCCTCTAATTCTTCAAATCTCCCATTCTGGTATTTAACAAGTGTTAATTTATGCGGATATTTTTTATGAAACATTTTTTTCTTTCATACGAAAGATGTCCGTCTTAAAACCTTTTACATCTATAACCTCGATGCTTCCATCCTTATGATGGACCTTAAAATCAGCAACATAATCGATGCGTCTATGTTTTTTGCCATCCTTTTCGAAAGCGTCCTGGAGTAAATACCTAGGCTGCATGCGGAAAAACAATATCTCTACGTGTTCCTGCAGCCACTTCAATTGCTGGTAATACTTAGATTCTGCAATGCTGTCAAATACATGCCCGTCCAATTCTACTTTTGTATTGCCGTACTTAGATCGAGAATTCCGATTTATCTTTCGGTATTCCTGAACTGCCATCCTTTGCATTTATTTTTCACTCTCCAATAATTCCGTTCTTTCCTTTGCCTCTTCCCTGATAACTTCTTTTTGCCAGGCGAGCCAGTCTTCGTAGGTTTTTATAGTGTTCACGCCGCATCCTCCTTATTTGCCATTACATGTTCAAGAAAACTGACAGTTTCGTCCCAATCAAGACCTAGTTCTTCTTGCAGCTGATTCATGATCGACTCAAATTGTCGCTCGTACTGAATCCCTCCAAACTGTGACCACTGACCAATAGTGATGATTAGCATGTGTATAAGCCGATTAATCATTAGACCGCCCCTTTTCTGAAATTACGAAGTCTGTAATTTTCTCCAGTCACCGTGACTGCTTTGCAGAATTTTACCATCCTGCCAAAATCACGTTCTCCGTACATTTGGATTAATTCAGAACCACTGTAATTCGATGTGTAAATAGTTGATTTTCCTGCACGGCCATCAGTTATTTCAAAAATCTTTTGTTTGGACCAGGCTGTTCCTTTGTCATCAGAATCTTCACGTTCTGCACCCAAGTCATCAAAGATTAATAAATCAACAGTTTGGATGGTCCTTAAGATATCCAGTTCCGTTCGTTATCTTTCCGATATGTGCCCTTGATCGCCGTCATTAATCGCGGAATGGAGATAAACAAGCACGTGTGTTTTCGTTTGATAATCTCTTTGGAGATAGAAACACTCAAATGACTATTTCCAACCCCAGTACGTCCAGCCATAATCAAGCCGTTCTTTTTGTTAAAATTTCTTACATAATCTCTGGCTATTTGCAAAGCTTTTTTCTGCGATGAAGTCTCCGGTATGTAATTCTCAAAAGTTGCTTCTTGCAAATCCTCGTTAATCAAACTATCAGACTTGAAAGTATCCAGCAGTTCATTGATTTCGCGATTCTTTATCAGCTCTTCACTTTGATTTTTGATAGCCAAATCTTCTTTTGCGATTTCCTCGCACCGGAAGCAAAACTCTCTACTTTCCTCAATCATCAGTTGCCTATTACATTTTTGTTTTGTAACAACGTCAATGTTTTCACAGCGATTACTAGAAACCGAAATCGTATTCCTGAAACTCTTCATGACTCCCGCCAGATTCTGCAAGTCGCTCGCCGCCTCTCTTATTTTTGAGTTTGATAAGTCCTCGCCTGGCTTCCGGTTCTTTAACATTTCGTAAGATTCCAAGTGTGTAAGTCTCTCTTTTGTCGTCATTATCTTCAATGTGCTTCCAGAGAGAATAATTAATTTGGTTGGCAGAATACTTTTGTATTTTGTCTATGAAATTCACTAGGATATTTGCTGAAACAGTGCATGTCTGCCTTGTAAGGCGAATACAATCAAAATAAGAGACAAGTAATTTTTGATTAACCCCTTGCGGCAGAGCGTTGGTTCGCGAAGCGAAATCAACAAAGGTTTCTATTTCTTCAGTGGTGCTCAAGTTTTTGTTTTTAACCTGAGCCGATGCCATGTACTCTTTTAATGTTTTATTGATGTTATTAATGCTGTTTATAAATGCTGTTATATTAATAAGTTGACCCCTATTTTCGATTTGTTGACCCTTCGTCATACTTTCACCCTCTTCAATACTTGATGTAACTGGCTTTTCGTCTACCTCTTGTTGACCCCTAACTTCATTTCGTTGACCCTCATTTTTGGTTTGTTGACCCCTATTTTTGTAATTTTTAAGGTCCTGATAGGTTTCGTAAGAGTTGATTGATAATCTAATTCCTTTGTTGTTCGGAAGAGTTTCTCTTGCTATTAAACCGGTATCTTTTAACCTGTCCAAGGAAACGTAAACCTCTTTCCTCGTCCACCCGAGCTGTCTATTAATCTCACTTATGTTGATTATCACTTGACCAATCTTTGAGTTATTTGACTCTTTATAACTTGCAACTGATAAATAATATTGAAACAACATTTGGTCTCGTAAGTGTTTAAATTGCAACCGGGGCTGGATCACGAACCCCGATGCATTCAGATTATTTTCCACCCCGATTACTCCTTTCATCTTCTCTCACAAACAGCCAATCTACCTTATATATACCTAACTGTGTAATTCGGATAACGCTGCATATACTCGATTACAAGACGTTTGAAATGCCCTTTATTTTTTGCCTCCTCCCAGATCCACTCTGGAAGGAGGACATTAAATGTGTTAATCAAAAGGGAATTCCTCTTGCATATCATCGAAGCTAATGTCATCGGCTGATGGTTTCTCCGGCTCTACAGGAGGTTCTTCTCTAACTTCTGTGAATTCAGCTTCAATTGCTTCTTCTTTCTTCTTTACAGGATTATCGGGTTTGTTCACTGGTTGAAGCTCAATCATTCTTTTAAGTCCAGCAAGCTCTTGTAAAGTTAATTTCTCCATCACTCTTTTAAAATGTTTGTTGGATAGTTCATCTACTTCTTTATCTGAAATGTTCTTAACCTTTAATAGTTGGTCAATTTCGTTTAGGACTGAAATTCTTAAGTCTTCTTCGGCAATCTCAGGCAAAAAACTTCGCTTATCATTTTTGTGTATCCACTTCAAGTTAGAAAAAATTCGGCTGCCAGAAAGGAAGATTGAAGCGCCATGTCTAATTGCAGAAATATTTAATGTTGAAAACGAGTTTGCAGAAAACAGATTGGAAAAATGGATCCGAAAGAAAAATTCATTTTTGTATTTTCAAAGAGTAGCAGAATCAGCAATTTTATATGAAGGGAGACGATAAAACTGGCTAGTTTCCAAAAACGTGGGGAAAATTCATGGCTTTTGGTTGTTGAAGCTGGATATAACGCAAAGGGAAGGCGTATTAGGCGCACCAGAACCATTCGAATTGAAGATAAGGCCCTATTAAAGACTAAGAAAAAACTTAATGACTATCTTGAGTTGGAATTAGCGAAGTTCCAAATGGAAGTTGAGGCTGGGGAGTACATCGCACCGGAAAAGTTATTAATAAAAGACTTTGTGAAGGATTGGGAAAATAAGTACGCAATTAAAGCGTTAGGAGAACAAACGTTAGAAACATATCTAGGCCATATTAAGAATCACATACTACCACATTTTGGTCATATGCGAGTTGATCAATTGAAACCTATACATCTTGTGAATTGGCTCCCGGATATTAAACGATTAGACGGTAAGGATGAACCTCTTTCCGAAGGTACGATTCAATATATCTATAGAGTGTTTAATAATATTTTCGAGCGCGCGGAAGATTGGCAAATTATCAAAGAAAACCCTGTTGCGGCAGTTGAAGAGCCGAAAAGTGAACCCAAGGAAGCCGACGTCTATGATCAAGAGGAAGTTGAATTGTTACTGGAAGCTGTTCAAAGCCGCAGTTTTCATTGGAGAATATTTGTTTCATTAGCTTTAGCAACCGGGTTAAGGCGTAGAGAGTTATTAGGCTTAGAATGGTCAAATGTGGATTTAGAAAAAGGAGTCATTACTATCAATCAAACAATTACTCGTGGGAAATCCGGAAAACCAATAATAAAGAAGCCGAAAACTAAAAAAACAATAAGAATCATTTCTCTCCCTGATTCGATTGTAGAAGAATTAGGAGCTTTTCAACTTCATTGGAAAAAGGAAAAAATGAAAATGAGGGATCAGTGGATTGAAGAAAAACATGAATGGCTTTTTTGTAACGAAGATGGGACTCACTTCTACCCTACCACCCCGACTACATGGTGGAGAAGATTTATTAATTCTTCAGGGATTAGATTTATACGTCTGCATGAGCTACGCCATACCTCAGCCACCTTGCTGATCAATCAAGGAGTCCATGCAAAAATTATTTCTAAACGATTGGGTCATTCTGGAATTAGAATTACAATGGATACTTACGGCCATGCATTACAATCAGCAGATGAAGGAGCAGCAGAAAAATTGGATGCTATTTTCAACAGAAAAGAAGCTTAAAAATTTCATTCGTCAACAATTCGTCAACAACTGACTATTTTGTTATTGTTGGCGTAAAATAATAAAGCCTAGAACCGTTATGGCTCTAGGCTTCGTGGTATGATTCTGACTGGGCTCGAACCAGCGACCTCCACCCTGTCAAGGTGGCGCTCTCCCAGCTGAGCTACAGAATCACGTTTATGTAATGTGCTGGACAATTAATAATATACTATAGAATTACATTTGAGTCAAGAGATATTTCCTAATAAATAAAAACTATGAAAATTTACCAGTTAAGAAATAGTATTTAAGGACTGAAATAGTAGGCGAGGAGTTATAAAGTTCTACAGCAACAAAAAAACACCGAAACAACTGATATATACTAGTTGTTCCGGTATTTGATGTTGTTCAGCTATCTTCAACTAGTTACGGTAGCAAGCGGTAGATTATGTGCGTTGGCAACTCCTTCGAATACAATTTCTCCTTGAATAACATTCAGCCCTCTAAAAAGAGCGTGATTTTCATTAAATGCTTGCCTATACCCTTTATTTGCAATTTGAAGAATATATGGAACTGTCACGTTGGTAAGTGCGATTGTAGAAGTTCTAGGCACAGCGCCTGGCATGTTACCAACTGCATAGTGAACAACGCCATGCTTCACATATGTTGGATCCGCGTGCGTTGTGACATGTGTTGCAGTTTCAAAAATTCCCCCTTGATCAATCGCCACATCAACAATAACTGAACCATTTTCCATTGACCGAACCATTTTTTCCGAGACCAATGTAGGTGCTTTTGCACCCGGTATTAACACAGCCCCAATTACAAGGTCGGCTTCGGCTACCGCTTGACTAATAGTATAAGGATTAGACATTAAAGTGGTAATCGAATTTCCGAAAATATCATCTAATTCTCGCAGTCTAGTAGGACTAACGTCCATAATTGATACTTGCGCACCGAGTCCGATAGCAATTTTAGCGGCATTCGTTCCGACTACTCCACCACCAATAATTGTAACCTTACCTCTACTAACTCCTGGTACACCTCCGAGTAATACACCTTTCCCGCCTTTCGTCTTTTCAAGAAAAGACGCACCAATTTGGGTAGCCATCCTCCCTGCAACCTCACTCATTGGCGTAAGTAATGGGAGCGACTTGTCTTCCAATTGTACAGTTTCATACGCAACCGCAACGACGTTATTTTCCATTAAGGCTTTCGTAAGCTGCTGATCGGCTGCCAAATGCAAATAAGCAAATAATATGAGCCCATCGTAAAAGTATTGATATTCTTCCAGCACTGGCTCTTTAACTTTTATAACCATATCACATGCCCATGCATCAGCAGGCGTCTCCACAATGATGGCACCAGCTTCTATATATTGTTCATTGAAAAAACCTGAATTCAGTCCAGCGTTTTTTTCTATAAAGACCTGGTGCCCATGCTGAGAAAGCTGAATAACTCCAGATGGAGTAAGAGCAACCCGATTCTCGTTATTTTTAACTTCTTTTGGTACACCAATTTTCATTTACATCAACCTCTCTAGGATAGTTGAGCAACATTCTATATAGCATCTATCTCGTCAGTTAATGTCTTAATAACAAAGTCAAGCTCTTCCTCCTTAATATTTAAAGGTGGAGCAAGTGTTAACACATTGTTATAACCAGCAACGGTGGCACCATTTTTTCCAATGATCAATCCTTTTTGTTTACAACCTACGATCACTTTATTTACCAAATTTGCGTCAAGTGGTTCTTTCGTCGCCTTATCTTTTACAAGCTCAATTCCTACCAATAACCCTTTTCCTCTTACATCACCAACTAAAGGGTGCTCTCTTAGAGATGCAGAGAGGCTTTGTTTTAAATGATCCCCTAATTCTGCCGATCTGTTATATAAGCCTTCATTCTCCATGATCTCAAGATTTTTCAGTGCAAGCGCGCATGCTGCTGGATTTCCGCCAAATGTATTTACATGACGGAAATAATCATATTCCTCTGATCCTTTAAACGCTTCATAAATTTCTTTTTTCACCGCTGTTGCTGATAATGGTAAATAGGCACTTGTAATCCCTTTAGCCATCGTAATAATATCAGGTTTTACTCCGTAATTCATGAAACCAAATGGTTTTCCAGTCCGGCCAAATCCGCATATGACCTCATCGACAATCAATAATGCACCATGCTTTTCACAAATCTCTTTTACGCCAGCCATATATCCGTCAGGTGGTATTAAAACACCTCCACCAGTAATAATTGGTTCCATAATCACTCCAGCGATTGTTTCACTTAACTCCCATGTCATGACACGATCAATGTCTTTTACGGATTGTAGGTCCAGAGGCTTACAATCTGCATTATCTTCAGAACGATAAGAATCAGGTGGAGCTACATGGATGAACCCAGGAGCTAATGGCTCATACTTATATTTTCGTTGTGCCTGGCCAGTAGCGGCAAGCGATCCCATCGAATTCCCATGGTACGCACGGTATCTTGAGATAAATTTATAACGACCGTGCTCTCCTTTTTGTTGATGATATTGTCTCGCAAGCTTAAAAGCCGTTTCATTTGCTTCGGATCCGCTATTGGAAAAAAATATGACGTATTCTTCGCCTAGCATTTCGTTTAATTTTTCTCCGAGTTTAATAGCTGGTGTATGACTTTGTGTGAGCGGAAAATAGGCCATTTCTTTTAATTGCTCATATGCCGCTTCAGCCAGTTCCGTTCTACCGTAACCAACGTTTACACACCATAATCCTGACATCGCATCTAAAAACCGTTCTCCGTTATGATCTGTTATCCAAGATCCTTCCGCTTTTTCTGCAATCATTGTAGCATCAGGGCTATACGGCTTCATTGAATGCCAAATATAATCTTTATCCTTTGTTAGAAAATCTTCGCTTTGCTCAATTTTTGTCATTCCTTCCACCCCTTTTTCAATAGTCAAATCTAGATGTAATCATTTTTTTGCGAGTATAGAAGTTAACGCCGTCTTTTCCATTTACATGCAGATCACCATAGAAGGAATCCTTCCATCCAGAGAAAGGGAAAAAGGCCATCGTTGCCGGGACACCTACATTGATTCCTAGCATTCCTGCGTCTGCTTCTTCTCTAAATTGTCTTACCGCTTTTGCATCCTTTGTATAAATCGTCGCACCATTTCCGTAGCGTGACTTGCGAATGAATTCAAGCCCCTCATCTAAATCTTTCGCCCTTAACAAACTTAGGACTGGAGCAAAGATTTCATCTTTGGCAATCGTCATATCATGTGTCACATGATCAAATATAGTTGGGCCTAAGAACGTCCCTTCTTTTATTTCATCCATTTCTTTTCGACCGTCTCGAATTAATGTTGCACCCTCTTCTAGACCAGCCATTATATAATCCAATACTTTTTCTCGATGTGTATCTCTAATAACAGGAGTTAGTAATACCTCGTCATTTAAGCCATTTCCAATAATGAGCTCATCCGCCTTCTGTTTCAGCGCTGCAACAAACTCATCACCGTCACCTACGACAACGACTGCACTACAAGCCATACAACGCTGACCCGCACTTCCAAAAGCGGAACTTATGATATGAGTTACAGCCTTTTCCATATCCGCATCCGGCATAACAACATGGTGATTTTTAGCACCAGATAAAGCTTGAACACGTTTTCCTTGGGCAGCAGCTTGCTCATATACATATTTTGCGACTGGCTGGGAGCCAACAAACGATATAGCTTTTACATCTTGATTTTCTAGCAATCCATTTACGACATCATGGGCACCTTGAACAATATTCAATACTCCTTTTGGTGCACCAGCTTGTTCGAATAAATCAACAAGTTCAGTTGCTAAAATCGGAGTACGTTCAGAAGGCTTTAACACAAACGTATTTCCACATGCGATCGCTAGAGGGAACATCCATAAAGGAACCATCATTGGAAAATTAAATGGAGTAATGCCCCCAATGACACCTAGTGGATATCGGAACATCTCCGAATCTATATCCTCTGCGATATTCGATAAAGTCTCCCCCATCATTAAGGTTGGAGCCCCTGCAGCAAATTCAACACACTCGATCCCTCTTTGGACCTCACCATACGCTTCTTTATATGCTTTTCCATTTTCTTGAACAACCAATCGGGCTAGTTTTTCATGATTTTCTGTTAATAAGTAATGGTATTTATATAGTATTCTTGCCCGCTTCGGAACGGGTGTATTTTTCCAAGTCATAAATGCTTCATTCGCAGCATTTACTGCTTGCGCTACATCTGCTTTTGAGGAAATTGGTACCCTTGCCAATGTTTCCCCAGTAGCCGGATTTGGTACGTCCAGTGTTTCCGTTCCCTGTGGAGTAACCCATTCTCCGTTAATATAGTTTTTTAATACAACTGTTTCTTTTTTAATTACTGTCATTAATACACATCCTCCTCTTAAAAAAATTCCCTTACATTCATTATCACTTATTATGAAAGTGCTTTCATTAGACATTCTGTAAAATAACAGCTTGAATATATTCCACATAATGAATGAAAAAAACCTACTGGAAAGTAGGCTAATGGGCTTCACGGTCTTTTTCTTTTATTTGTTTTGACGATATTAAATAGTCATATGATACGATCATAAATTCAATTGCTAATCTTTTACGGGGTTCCATAAAATCCTCACCAAGTAATGTTTCTAATTTTTGAAGGCGATGATATAGTGTTTGTCTAACTATAAATAGCCTCTTTGCGGTTTCCTGTTTCGAACCGTTACAAGACAAGTAGGCTTTCAAAGTATCAAACAACTTCCCATTGTACTTTTTGTCATGATTAATTACCGGTTCTAAATATTCGTGGGCAATTTCCGATAAGTCCAAGTGTTTGTTTAGCAAATAGATGATACGAAAAATATGAAGGTCATCATAAAAACAACTTTCAGATTCACTTGATAATCTGGCTTGGATACGGATTGTTTCCAAAGCGGTTTGATAGCTTTTATGGATATTCGTTAACTCTGACTCGTATTTTCCGATGCCGATCAATTGTTTTAATTGATGATTTTTCTTTTGAGATTCAGAATTTTTTAATCTATGAATCCCTTCTTCCATTCTACTTTTCCATGTTGAGGTACTTCTTTCGTTAATAATGATAAAAACGAGGGTGTTTCTTTTTTCAATAGCAAATAGCGCAAAGCCTTGTTGTTCAAAAATAGTTCTGAAATAAAGCTTGAAATATGTTAAATCTATATTTGAATACTTTTCATATGTATCAAGCTTACATACGCAAACGATTGCCCCTTTTGGCTTTATATTAGGAGTATGATAAGCCAGATACTCGTTAATAGCCTCCTTGCTTTTCTCGCCATCTAACCACTCGGTGAGCCATGCTACCTCCTCTACTCTCCGTTTTTCCTCTACATAAAGATCACGTAAGAAAAGTTGAGCAAGAGCCGTTCCTGTTCTATCTAATATTAGTTGATCATATTCGGTTAGTGATCTTTCTTCAGATATGATGATCAGTTCCGCATAGTTACGGCCGAGTAAATGAATAGGGACCCGGGCTGTTTGAGATGATGCTTTAAGAGCCGCATCTTTGATTTCTATTATATTAAGAAGTGTTTTTCGCTTATGTTCTATAACATCTGGAATAAATTGTATTTCTTTATTACTAAAAACAATAGTAACTTGGACTTGTAAATATTGATGGATGAATTTAAGAATCTCAACATAGTGCTCAATTGTTAATAATTTTTTATTTAACGCTTGAGAATATCTTTCTAAATCTGAAATCATTTGGTATTGACGATTAATGAGGAGTGCATGGATGTCTTGAGTGATTTCTACAAATGGAACTTCTTTATTAAATAGTATAATAGGAAACTGGGCTCTATTAGCAATATCTATTATTTCTTGAGGGATTGATGAAGTATATGTACCAATTTCAATGCATAATCCAGAGGCTTGGGATTCAATTAATTGCTCTAATAGCGATACGAAGTGCTCTTTTTTTTCTTTCCAGGCAATGCCTGTCGATAAAATTAATTCATTCCCATTTAATAAGTTGCGGATATTGGTAACTTCCACAACATGTACCCACTTAACTAAACGATCAAGTCCTTCGGTACCGGCAATTACCTCTATACTTTCAAAATGCTTTCTTTGGAGAATGTCTTTTACTGTAATATAAGATTTCAAAATTAAAGCACCCCCTACCTACCTATTATAAACGAAATAAGGGAGCATATGAGAGAATTTTCTATCTTTTCCAAACTTGTTACTAACAAAAAAACTGATAAACACTTTTTGATGTTTACCAGCTTCTTTAACTTAACACTATATTGTTACTTTTTGCTGTTTTATCAAAACAACAGAAAAATACTTCCTGCCTTCTGCGGTTTGAATGTGTAACACTTCATTTTCTACATTTGGCTCGATATTTTTTTCAAAAAGTACAAATGCACCACTCAAATTTTCAGTAATATTTTTAATTTTATATCCCTCTTGTACTAAGTAATCTATACGGTCTCTCTCTTGTAAGAAGTCTTGATACTCGGACATGAATTTTATTCGCTCCTTTATTAAAATATTACAATTGACGGGTAATAGTTTTTGGTACTACTACGGGATCTTCTTCAGCGTCAATATACCAGTCACGCCCTACAGTAATTCCCAAATATTTTTCATCATTTGGGTCTTCAATTTCTGCTTGTTTATACTTCGCAAACCACCAATACTTTGCTAGGAAATAGTAAATTACCGCACCAACGGCAAATCCTACAATAAAAGAATATGTTTGCATAAAATATGAAGCAACACCACCGATGACCCATGCAATCATTCCTGCCATGTTAAATCCATTCATAAATTTAAATTGGCCATCGTTTTCATAAAGATCATGTACATTCACTCGTCTTTTACGTAGGACATAATAGTCAGTAAATAAAATACCAACAATGGCAGACAGAATACCTCCAATAATGAGTAATGCTGGGATAATGACTTCAAATAAACTCCATGGTTGAACAGCGATACCAACAATACCAGCTACAATGACCGCTGCCCAAAATGGCAATTTTGGCCCCCCTACATTTGAGAATATCGTAGCAGCTGGAATGACATTAGCTGAAGTATTGGTAGACCATTGCGCAAACACAATCATTAACAGAAGGATTCCTAGAACAAAGCCACTCGCTGCTTCTTGCAGTGCAGCTATCGGATCAAAGGTAGTAACAGCAATGTAAGCCACTGCTCCGATAATGATCATGAATGTATTTACGATGGGCATGACGATGATGCTACCTACAATTTGCGATTTATTTCGCTTGAACCAATTTCGTTCATTTTTGGGTGCTTTAAAAAATCTAGATAAAGAAGGCATATCAGCAGCCAATGTTGCCCAAAAGCCCATATTACTCATGACGACAACCATAAATGCTGTGATTGCTGCACCGCCTGTAACCGGACTTTCCACCCATCCCCAAACTTCCCGGCCTTGGGCTGCCGCTTGATCAGATAGAGATGTGTACATCCACGCGGAAATGAGAATAATAGTTGGCGCAGCCAAATCGGCAAACCTTTCAATCGCTTTGATACCCAGGGCCGTGTTTACTAATTGAACGATAGCAAAAATTAAGAAGCATATAAACCAGTTATTAAATCCCCATAGTAAATTTAATATTCCATTCATTGCCGTTGCTCCAAAATACGTATTCAGCCCAAACCAACAAGCTGCTGTTACCCCACGCACTAAGGATGGAATATGTGTTCCAATCGTTCCAAATGGCGCTCTCATATAGACTGGAAATGAAAGACCGTGTTCAATTCCGATATCACCAATTATGGTCATGAAAATTCCAATGGCAACAGATCCTATAAGTGTTGCAACAATTACCCATCCTAAGGATAAGCTTTGCACTCCCGCACCACCAATTGCGAATGCTGCTAAAACAACCGCCATTCCTACCCAAATGACCGCAAAACCTTTTGGTCCAATGTTTCTGTCCTTACTCGAAATGGGTAATAAATCCGGAGACTTCAAATAATTTCCGCCCTGTTCCATAAAAACACCTCTTCTTCACAATATAGTCTTAATTTTCTGAATTATAATTGTGTAAGGAGCCTAGATAAAGGTGGAGGATTATTCTTCATTTCCTCCACCTACAGGTACCAATTTAAAAAGTTAATGTTTCACTTTCTTTTGCATGTTTATTTGCACCATACTTAGCACGTTTTACATACCGTCCAGCCCCAAGTTTCCCAACAAACTTTTTATCACGGATAACAAATTCTCCACGAGATAATACGGAAACCGGTTCTCCAGTAACTTTCAATCCCTCAAATGCATTGTAATCCACTGACATATGATGTGTTTCAGCAGAAATAGTTCTCTCCACTGTTGGATCAAAGATTACGATATCTGCATCTACGCCAACAGCAATCGTTCCTTTTTTAGGATAGAGCCCAAATAATTTAGCTACCCTTGTTGACGTAATATCTACAAACTGATTTAATGAGATTCTTCCTTTCTTTACACCTTCTGAAAAGAGAACACTCACTCGATCTTCAATAAAAGGTCCTCCATTCGGTATTTTGGAAAAATTACCTTTCCCAAGATCCTTTTGACCATTAAAATCAAACGAGCATTGATCTGAACCTAATGTCTGGAGTTGACCAGTTTTAAGAGCATTCCATAAAACATCTTGATTCCATTTTTCTCGAAGTGGCGGTGACCATACGTATTTTGCCCCTTCGAAATTAGGTTTTTCCAAATAGGATTGATCCAATAATAAATACTGTGGACAAGTTTCTCCCCATATATCAATTCCATTATCTCTAGCTTCTGCAATTTTTCTAGCAGCCTCAGCACAGGATACGTGAACAACATAAAGCTGTGAGTTTGCTAGACCTGTAAATGCTGCTGCTCTTCCAGTCGCTTCACCCTCCATTTCTGGTGGTCTCGTTAATGCATGGTAGATTGGATCCGTATTACCTTGTTCTAAAGCCTTTTTTGTTAAATAATCGATCACATCCCCATTTTCAGCATGAACCATAACAAGTGCCCCAAGTTCTTTTGCAGCGATCAGTGTACGGAATAGTGTTTCATCGTCAGCTTGAAGTACATTTTTATAAGCCATAAATACTTTAAAGGATGTGATTCCTTCATCATCAATTACAGAAGGAAGTTCATTGAGAACAGCATCGTTCACTTCGCCAATCATGAGATGGAATCCGTAATCGATAACAGCTTTATCGTTTGACTTTGCATGCCATGTTTTGATTGCATCTTTCAATGGCTCACCTTTATTTGTTAAACAAAAGTCAATAATTGTTGTCGTACCTCCAAAGGCTGCAGCGATTGTACCCGTTTCGAAATCATCCTTCGTTACCGTACCACCAAATGGCATTTCTAAGTGCGTATGCGGGTCTATTCCCCCCGGAAACAAATAACATCCTTCCGCATCAATGGCTTCTGCACCTTGGGTTGACAGGTTTTCTCCTATTAGGCTAATAATGCCATTTTCAATTAATACATCAGCAGTGTACGTATCAGCTGCAGTAACAATTGTTCCATTTTTTATTACCTTTTTCATGCTTCTCCTCCTTCACCCTTTATTATTTACTAACCGTATTTACACTGCACCCAATCGCACCAATTGCTGTTTGACGTTCATTCCATGTCATTGGCGGGAGTCCGCTTGGAATTTCTACCATATCTATCGCACCTTCAACAGGACAAACGATAGAACATAAATTACAGCCAACACATTCTTCTTCTCTTACTTTTAAAATGTTGTATCCATTTCCATCCTTCAACATATCGATACATTGGTGTGCCGTATCTTCGCACGCAATATGGCATTTATTGCAATTAATACATACATCATTGTTTATCCTAGCAACGATTTTATAGTTGAGATCAAGGTCACCCCAATCAGAATATTTATGAACTGATTTTCCAACTAAATCCATAGCTGAGGCAATTCCTTTGTTGTCTAAGTAGTTATTTAATCCCTCAATCATATCCTCTACAATTCTAAACCCATGATGCATTGCCGCTGTGCAAACTTGTACACCTGTTGCGCCCATTAACATAAATTCAACAGCATTTTGCCAGTCTGAAATACCACCTATTCCTGATATCGGGATATTGATTCTTGGATTTCTAGCACATTCCCCAACCATATGGAGGGCGATTGGTTTGACAGCTGGGCCGCAATAGCCGCCGTGGGCTCCTTTTCCTGCTACATGTGGGATGGTATCCCAAGTATCAATATCAACACCAGCTAAGCTGTTAATCGTATTAATCATACTTATTGCATCAGCACCACCATTGGCTGCAGCTTCAGCTGTTGCAGTAATATCCGTAATGTTTGGGGTAAGCTTGACAATCACTGGCGTTTGAGCTGCTTCCTTTACCCAGTATGTTTGTTTTTCAACCAATTCTGGAACTTGCCCCGAAGCAGAGCCCATCCCTCTTTCTGCCATCCCGTGCGGACAGCCAAAATTAAGCTCTAAACCATCCACTCCAACATCCTCTACTCTTTTTACAATTTCATGCCATTTTTCTTGCTGTGGCTCTACCATTAACGAGGCAATAATAGCGTGATTTGGAAAACGTTTCTTCGTTTCATAAATTTCCTTCAAGTTTACTTCCAATGGGCGGTCTGTAATTAATTCTATATTGTTAAAACCAGCTACTCTCTGGCCGTTAAAATTAATCGCCGCAAATCGCGATGAAACATTTAATATTGGATCCCCTAATGTTTTCCAAACAGCTCCACCCCATCCCGCTTCAAATGCACGTTGAACTTGATACCCAGAATTTGTCGGAGGAGCAGAAGCTAACCAAAATGGGTTAGGTGATTCAATTCCTGCTAAATTAATCCGTAAATCTGCCACTTTTTTACCTCCCTAAAATGCTTTTTTAACATATTTTTGATTAGGCTATTTCCGAGACAGATCCAAATAATAATTTATGAATAGCATATGCTGTCTCCTTACCTTGCTGAGCAGCAGTTACGACCATTGCTTCCCCTTGTCCTTTTCCGAATATGACGTCTCCACACGCAAACACTTTTTTATTTGATGTTTGAAATGTGTGATGATCAATGTTTACAACTCCACCATTATGTTCTAGTCCAAATTGTTCAATGAGCTTTATATATCTTGATTGACCAATCGCTTTTATAACCACGTCTACTTCAAGGATGAATTCTGACCCTTCAATCGGCACCGGACGTCGTCGCCCATCATCTCCAGGTTCACCTAACCCCATTTTGATACACTCAATTCCGATTACCTGACCTTGTTCATTTCCGATGATTTGTTTCGGGGCAGTCAGCCATCTAAATTCAACGCCATCTTGCTTTGCAAATTCATATTCAAAGTCGTACGCTGTCATTTCTTCAATTGTACGTCTATAAAGAATTTTTACATTTTCAGCACCGAGACGAACGGAACAAGTGGCACCATCAATCGCTGTATTTCCTGCTCCGATCACCACTACTCGTTTACCGAGATACTGATCCGTTATCGGTTTTGTTTTCGTATCCTTAACAAATTCGATCGCATCATATACTCCTTCTAAATCTTCACCGCTTATTCCTAAGTTTGGAACACTAGACATACCGATTGCTAGAACGATAGTGTCATAGGTTTCAAGAATCTCTTCTACTGAAATATCTATGCCGACTCGTGTATTTGTCACGATTCTCACGTCTAAACTCTTTACTTGATTTACTTCCCAGTAGGAAATTTCTTGCGGAAGTCTGAAAGAAACAATTCCGTATGTGTTCAGACCACCGGCAGATTCTTCGGCTTCATAAATAGTGACATCATAGCCCAAAAGTCCAAGTTCGCGAGCAGCAGCTAATCCTGCTGGCCCTCCGCCAATAATGGCTACTTTTTTGCCGTTTTTCTTACCTGGTGTAAACAACACTTGCTCATTCTTAATGGCCCAGTCTGTGGCATAGCGCTGTAGATTTCCAATCATAATTGGTTTTGTCGATTGGTTAAGGACACAAGCACCCTCGCATAATTCCTCCGTTGGACAAACACGGGCACAGCTTGCCCCAATTGGATTTGAGGTCATAATTGTTTTGGCTGATCCTTTCAGATTCCCAGAAGCAATTTTCTTGATAAATGCAGGAATATCAATCCCAGTTGGACATGCTGTGATACAAGGGGCATCATAACAATACAGGCAGCGATTTGATTCTTCTATGGCTTCCTGATTGGTTAATCCCGGATGAACTTCTTGAAAGTTTTTACTTAAATCTTCGAATAATATCCTCGAATGATTTGCGTTACTCACAATAGAATACCTCCTTCTAAAAAATCCTTCCCAAATATCAAAGCCACATCTAAAGTAAATACATTATCTACTTTTTTACCACATAATTAGGAAGCGCTTACAAAATTACCACTACTTTGGAATCACCGTAAAAGATTGAAGTTTATGTTAATTTTACTTATTTCACTCGATGTTTGCATTATACACAATGTTAAATGATGTTCACTATTTATCTTTCATTATGTAACATCTGCACTAACAATTCTCATTCCGAGTTACTTAACTCATATTTTTTACTACATTAGCATAATAATGATAAAAAATTTGTAGAAACGTCTGAAAAAGTCAAACTAAATAGTCTCGAAAATCTATTCAAAATAAGGGTGTCCCAATATAGTTGGGACACCCTCATTTTTTATCCTTTCTTTACTTCTAGCCTTCCCGCCACCAATGAGAGTGCATAGTTCACAACAAAGTAAGTAAAAGCCAAAATCATTAACATTGGAAGAACATATGCATCTTTGTGGCCGTAAATGATCTGCGCATTATGCGTCAATTCTGGAAGAGCGACCACGACGGCAAGAGATGTATCCTTTAAAAGAGAGATAAACTGGCTGACAATTGGTGGAACCATACGTCGTAGTGCCTGAGGCAAGACTATATGCCTAAGGGTTTGTATATAATTCAACCCCGAAGAACGTGCTGCTTCGATTTGCCCTTTTTCAATGGAATTTAAGCCACTTCTAATGATTTCGGACAGCATGGCGGACTGAAACGCGGTCATAGCAACGATTACAGACATGGTTACCGGCATCTTCAAACCGACTTCTCGAAGCCCGAAATAAGTAAAGAAAATAATTAAAAGTAATGGAAGATTTCGAATCGTTTCCACGAGCATAGCAAGAATGTTGGATATAATTGGGATCCGTGCATATCGGGCTGTGCCGATTGCTCCCCCAATAATGAAACTTAAAATGATCGAAATTAATGCAACTAGAAGTGTTACTTCTAAACCTTGCCATAAAAATTTTAAATGATCCGTTGAATAAGCACCTGCAAAATCCATCATTAAGCCTCCTTCAATTACTCTTAGCCAGGCGTTTTTCAAGATAACCTACGCCAAGACTTAAAGGAATAGTCAATATTAAATAAAAGCAAGCAACGAATATATACGGATCAAAAGTTACAAATGTACGAGACGAGATAATGTCCGCTTGATACATCAAATCTAGACCGGCAATAATCCCTAAAATAGAAGAATTTTTTACAAGGTTAATAAATTGATTGCCAAGCGGAGGAATGACAATTTTAATTGCCTGAGGCAAAATAATCATTCTCATTGTTTGATTATATGTCAGGCCTGAAGATCGGGCCGCCTCCATCTGTCCCTTTGGTACTGACATGATTCCTGCTCGAACGGCCTCGGCAATAAATGCAGCTGTATAAATCGTAAGTGCTATCGTCCCTGCTGTTAGTCCATCTAAGTTAATTCCAATCGAAGTTAATCCATGATAAAAAATGAAAGCAATAATTAATACTGGAATATTTCTGACAAATTCCACATAAATAGTGCCAAACCAATTCAATGGTTTAAAGGGGGCGATTCTCATGAGTGAAATAAGGACGCCTAAAAAAAAGCTGCAAATAAGTGCAATCAGGCTGGCAATAATTGTATATTTAAAACCCAGTAAATATAAATCTAGGTTATCGGTTAAAATTGAAAAATTCATGCCCCCACTCCTCTTAAATATCAGGATGAGCATGAATGCTCATCCTGAAAAATACAACGATTTTTTAGACTATTGTTGTTTAATCCACTTATCCTTGATTTCATCGTATTTCCCGGAATCCTTAAGCGCATTAAGTGCCTTATTTAATTCGTCCACAAGATCTGTGTTACCTTTTTTAACAGCAATTCCGTAAGGTTCATCAGTAAAGGTTCCACCAGTCAATTCAAATGAAGGATCCTCATCTGCCATACCGTAAAGAATGGAATCATCTGTTGTCAACGCATCACCTTTGCCTGATTTCAAAGCAGTGAATGCTTCCGCATAATTCTCGTATTCTAATACTTGCGTATCTGGCGCTTTTTCACGAATATTAACTGCAGAAGTAGAACCTTTTACAGCTAACACTTTTGTTCCTTTCTTTAAATCTTCCAGCCCTTTAATCTTGCTGCCTTTTTTTACAAGCAATGACTGTCCTGCTTCAAAATAAACATCGGTAAAATCTACTTCTTTTTTACGCTCTTCTGAAATGGTCATGGTCGCAACAATCGCATCAATATCTCCATTGTTTAGCAACGGAATTCTAGTTTTGGAAGTAACTTCCTTAAATTCTACTTTATTTTCGTCTCCAAGTATTTCTTTTGCAAGCGATTTAGCAATATCAATGTCGAATCCTTCCACGTCGCCTGTACTTGGATTTTTCAATCCGAATAAACGAGTGTCGTGTTTAACCCCAAAGACGATTTTATCTCGTTCTTTTATTTGAGCTAGTACGTCTTTCGTTTCTTTTTTACCGGCATCGCCTGTTTTTGTGTCATCTTTCCCCCCGCAAGCAGCAAGAATTATAACTGCAAGCATAGAAATGAAAGTCAATTTAATAAATTTTTTCATGTTTTTTCCTCCCTTTTTTGTTAATTATTTAATATACGGCTGAGAAATATGCGCGCTCTTTCTTCGCGCGGGTTTTCATAAAACTCCGCCGGTATTGCCTCTTCAACAATTTCTCCTTGGTCCATAAATACAATTCTGTCTGCCACTTCTTTGGCGAAATTCATTTCATGGGTCACGACCACCATGGTCATCCCTTCTTTTGCTAGCGCTTTCATCACATCTAATACTTCACCGATCATTTCGGGATCGAGGGCAGATGTGGGTTCATCAAAAAGCATGATATCTGGTTTCATCGCAAGTCCCCGCGCAATGGCTACACGTTGTTGCTGTCCACCCGATAACTGGGATGGATAAGAGTTAGCCTTATCAGGAATTCCTACTTTTTTCAGATAAAACTCTGCTGTTTCTTTTGCTTCCTTTTCAGATATGCCAAGCACCTTAATTGGGGCAAGCATAATGTTCTGCAACACAGTCTTATGCGGGTATAAATAAAAGTGTTGAAAAACCATTCCAATATTACGTCTTAATTTATTTATATCGGTTTTCTTATCATTTACTTCAACATTATTTACAGTTAATGAACCACTTGTTATTGACTCCAACCTATTGATGCAACGAAGCATCGTACTTTTACCTGATCCGGAAGGACCAATAACAACAACTACTTCTCCTTGATTGATGGTTAGATTAATCTCTTTCAAAACATGGAAATCTCCATAAAACTTATCTACCTTATCGAAAGTAATCATGTTTTCCCCCTCTAATCCAGCATTCTCTAAATATAAAATATATCTCTTTTTCTAAAAAATAGTAATCTTTTAAATACATTATAAGTGATTGTACTATACTAATATATTTTTGGTCAATTCAAACTTTTTATCGTAATTCACTTATTACCTTAATTCCCACTATAAATATCGTTTATTTTTATAATTTTTAAAGTAGTGTGGGCTTTTCATCCCTAGAACTAAACTCCTAGGATAATATTAAAAAGTTTTTGAAAATATTAGAAAATGGTAGTTTTTACCCATATAGAAATAGACCGGCTTATATGGCCGGTCTATTTCTATACCTTACTTTCATTTGGATGAAACACCTTTTTCATCAAAATATTTTTTCGCGCCAGGATGCAGGTCAGTTCCCATCCCGTTCAAAGCATTTTCTGCTTTAATCGACTTCCCTTTTGCATGGACGATTTTATTCGTGTTTTCAAAAATAGCTTTTGTCATATCGTAAACAAGCTTATCAGTTAACTCACTCCGGACAACAAGCATTGCCGGAACCGCTACAGTTTCAATATCATGATCTGAACCATAAGTTCCAGTAGGAATCGTTTCTTTTATATAGTAAGGATACTTAGCAATTAACGCATCAATTTTATCTGCATCAATTGGAACAATTAAAAGCTTTTCTGTCGCAGCCAAGCCTTCAACTGCTCCTGTCGGTGTACCAGCTGTAATGAATGCCGCATCAATCGTACCATCTTGAATACCTGTGGCAGAATCATCAAATGATAAATAGCGTGATTTTAAATCATCTGCTTTCAAACCGTAAATTTCCAAGATTTGTTCAGCGTTTGCACGAGTCCCTGATTCAGCTTCACCGATCGAAACTGTTTTTCCTTTTAAATCTTCAACAGACTTAATACCCGATTTTTCTAAGGTTACTAATTGGATCGATTCAGGATAAAGTATGCCAAGCCCACTCATATTTCCCACCTTTTTATTGTTAAACATCATCGTTCCTTCACTCGCATAAGTAGCAATATCTGTTTGAGTAAACGCTATTTCTACTTTTTCTTTTTTGATTAGCTTCATATTTTCAATCGAACCATTAGAGGTAATAGCTTTCGACTCAATCCCAGTGGCATCTTGAATCATGTTGGCAATGTCTCTACCAAGCGGATAATATGTACCACCAGTCCCACCTGTTGCGATACTAAGTAATTTAATTTTGCCATCGTTTTCTTTTTTATCGCCGGTTTTCTTTTCACCACATGCTCCTATGATCATACCCAATAAAAGAATCATGGCAGCACTAAATAAAAGTCTCTTCTTATTCATAGTAATCCCCCTCTTATCGTTATTGGAAATTTTTATAGGTTATCAAAAATAGAACGTCTTTTTTCTCTTTTTAATGTAGTGTATGGTAAAATTATCTCCAATTATCCGATAATATTTCAAGATTAGGGGGAATTTAAGTGCAGCCACGAGGAACAATCAATGAAGTGGAGTTTGATAGTACAGCTCTTGGGGAAACATTGCCATTATTAGTATATTTGCCCGCTTCATTTTCTCCGCTCTATAAATATTCACTATTAATTGTTCAAGATGGAAAAGATTATTTTCAAATGGGGCGTCTGGCACGATTTGCAGATGAGTTGCTTGATAAAAGGGAAATAGGGAATATCATCATTGTTGGAGTACATTATAAAAGTGTGGAAGATAGGCGTAACAAATATCATCCGAACGGAAAAGAAAATCAGACATACATTCGGTTTTTGGCCCATGAGCTTGTGCCATGGCTTGATAAAGAATATCCGACTACCGCAATGGGTAAAAGTCGTACGCTTATGGGCGATAGTCTTGCCGCAACTGTTTCTTTAATGGCAGCCATCAAATATCCGAACATATTTGGACAAGTCATTCTTCATTCTCCATATGTTGATGAAACCGTGTTGGAAGCAGTTCGGGGTCATCGAGATCCATCCTTGCTGGATGTATATCATGTTGTGGGCAAAGAAGAGGATGTGGTGAAAATTTCTAATAACAGGGATTTTTTAACGCCAAATAGAAAACTTCATGACTTGTTTGTGGAAAAAGGCTTTCATACCTTTTATGACGAATTTGAAGGTGGCCATTCCTGGAAGTATTGGCAGCCTGATGTAAAAAGAGCTTTACAAAAAATGTTAGGCTAACGTGAAGCAATCTTCCCTATATGAAGTTTTTCTAATATTTGCTATAGTGATATTGAATGTTATAATTGGCAAAACAAAAGTTCGCTAAAAGGGAGGCAAAGAAAGATGAAATACGGAATCGTTATATTCCCATCAAAAAAATTACAAGATTTAGCTAATTCTTATCGAAAGCGATATGATCCACACTATGCTTTGATTCCCCCACATTTAACATTGAGAGACGCTTTTGAATCGGATGAGCCTGCAGAACAAATTACTGAAAAACTCGATGAAATCGCTAAAAAGTACGAACCTTTTAATTTAACAATTAGAAAGGTAAGCTCTTTCCAGCCAATCAATAATACGATCCATTTTAAGGCAGAGCTTACGGATGAACTACGAGGATTGCATCAAGATTTATATGATCAGCTTCCAGGCGGAGAGCCCGAGCATCCTTTCGTGCCACATGTTACTATTGCACAAAAATTATCAAATGACGAACATTCAGATGTATATGGCTCTCTAAGGATGTTGGGAGTTGACCATGAGGAATTAATTGACCGTTTCCACCTTGTTTACCAGTTGGAAAATGGGTCTTGGTCGGCATATGAAACATTCCGTCTCGGAAAGGATCCACAATAGATGAAAGTTGTGAAAGTCGAAACAAACGAACAGCTGCAAGATGCTTTTACCATAAGAAAAAAAGTGTTTGTCGAGGAACAGCATGTCCCTTATGAATTGGAAATTGATGAATTCGAAGACGACGCCGCTCATTTCGTCATTTATGATGAAGATCAGCCAATTGGAGCAGGTAGATTCCGATTCATTGACGGAAATGGAAAAGTAGAGCGTATCTGTATTCTTCCTGCATTTCGTGGGACAGGCGCTGGAAAGCGAATGATGAATGCGATTGAAGATTATGCCCATGCAAGTGAAATTAATGTTTTGAAACTAAATGCGCAAACTTCAGCTATTCCTTTTTATGAAAGATTAGGATATCATATCGTTTCTGATGAATTTATGGATGCAGGAATTCCCCATAAAACGATGAAAAAAGAGTTAGAATAGCAAGAGGCCTCAACATCCTTTAACGGATCTGAGGCCTTTTTTCACACGCATTTTAACCAAAGCTTATTGTAATCAATAGATATGGTAATACCACCTTCTTCAATCAATGCTGATATGTAAGCTGTAAATGACGTCCTGTATAAAAGCCATGACCCAATATTAGCTGGTGTTAAAGCGTAATGGCTGAACATCATTTGGAGTAGTGCATCCATTGAGATGCCATTATTGGAAGCTTTTATTTCGGATAATAAATATGCTTTTATTTCCTTGTGACACCGGATATTTTCTTGAACTGTCTGATGAAATTCAGTCTCAAAGTCTCCGTGTCCCGGAACTGATCCGTGACAGCTTAACTTATTGATCATTTCTAAGGAATCAATCGTTGCATTCGCATCTACAATAAATGGGACTTTGTGCTTTTTTAAAATCTGCACACCAAAATAGGCATCTGCAGCAAATAAAATATTATCCATTAATATCCCAAGTTGCGCGTAACTATGTCCTGGCAAGCTCAAGACTTGTAATGTAAAAGGGCCAATTTCCTGAGCCCCCTCCATTAATACTTCCGATACTTCCGCTGCCTCTCCTTCTAGAAATTTATTCCGAAGCTCCTTAATTGGCCACGCCCCATTCCATAAATATATAGGCTCAAGGATTGGATTCTGAATAATTGCGGATTCAAGCTTAGAAGCATAAAGCGTTATTTCCTTCTCTCTTTGTAAAAAGGCAGCTCCACCATAATGATCTACATGGCCGTGAGTTACGATGCAATAATCAAGCGGGAGATTATGCTGTTTTAGTAACTTGATGATTTTCTTTGCTGAACTTTTATCTAATCCAGTATCAATCAAAAGTCCAGCCCCGTTTTTAACAGCATAGCCAATATTTACATTTCCTTTAATCATAAAACAATGATTAGATATTTGATTCAATTCCATTAGAAGGCATCCCTTTCGTTTTAATTACACATATTCGTTCAGATGCCTTCCTTTCCCTGCTTCAAAGTTTTCGTAAATCGGAATAACTTCTTTTCGTTTATTTGGATTTTCTTTATAAAAAGCGGCTTTTATATTTTCTTCTAATGCATTGCGAAATTTCGGGTTCAAATCTGCCTTCCAGTTTTCTGTAATTGGAAAAGGATCTTGGACTTTAGGCTTGGTTTTGACTCGCTCCTGATATTGCTGGTATTGATATTGTGGAACTGGCGCAATATACCCCATTTCATTCACCCCTTTACATTCACGTTTTTAGGTTTATACCCTTTCTAATCTGCATTTAAACATCATACGTAATTTTCTAAAGAAAAAGACTTGCAATGATGTATTGCAAGTCTTTTTCTTTTTTTACTTTTTATTCATCATTTTCGTAATAGCTCCCATATCTAGCTTGTTGCCATCCTTAATAATCGATTGGACCATTTTATCTTCCAACTCTTTAGAAACTGGTTTATTGGCAATTTGTGATACTCTTTTAATTATGGATCGCACTGTTTTTTCATCTTTAAAATTCGCATTTTGTAGTGAGTTCGCCAATTCAAAAACATCATTCATTTTCACACCAGTTTTCTTTTCGATGTTTTTAAAAAATTGATTTTCCATTCTCGCCGCTCCCTCCTTTTCATCTTTTCATTATATGAAGCAGAGTATTGAAAGGTGAGCACATATGCGGAATGCCGATTCTTCAACAACATTAAGGGAGCCCTGCATCCCTGCAAGGGCCCCCTCTATTTTTATTAACTTTTACTAATCAGCAAACAAAGGCTGCGCCAACAATGATTAGCAAGATAAATAATACGACAATCAATGCAAACGCACTTCCGCCGCCATAGCCGTAACCGCCGCCGTAACCGCCGTAACCGCAGCAGCCGCCGCCGAAGCCACCATATCCATAACCAAACATCTACACTCACCTCACTTCTGTTCAGTCACTTATAAAATATGTGAAGTGAGGCTATTCTGTTTGGGCGGTTAGCTTTTTCAAGAAAAAAATTTAGTTAATATTCCTATCACCCTTTCGGTTTAAAGAGCAAAGCTCCAATAAATCCGAACACGATTGCAGCAGAAATACCTGATGAGGTAACTTCAAACATTCCAGTCATTACACCAACAATCCCATGTTTCTCAGCTTCAAGCATGGCTCCATGCACTAGTGAATTTCCAAAACTGGTAATAGGAATCGTTGCACCTGCCCCCGCAAAGTCAATTAACGGGTCATATAGGCCAAATCCGGCAAGCACTGCACCTACGGTAACCAAAATACTAAGAGTGTGGGCTGGAGTTAGTTTTGCCACATCAAACATAAGTTGACCGACTACACATATCAATCCTCCAATGATAAATGCCCAAAAAAACATTGCAAGCACAACTTCTCCTCCTTTCGGGGAACCAAGGACCTAATTCCCTGTTACATATATTCAATTGCTACGGCATGTGCGATACAAGGTATCGTTTCTTTTTGCTGAAAAGAAAGTGGCGATAACAAGGCCCCTGTCGCTACGACTAATATTCGTTTAAGTACGCCTGCCTTCATTTGATTGAGTAGATGCCCGTACATCACAGTTGCCGAACAGCCTGGTCCGCTTGCACCGGCATAGACTTCCTGTTCATCTGTATATAAAAGCAAGCCACAGTCGTGAAAAGTATTTTCGTTTATCGTCAAGCCTTTTTTCTTAAATAGCTCTAGTACAGCATTACGCCCAATTTCTGCAAGGTCTCCCGTAATGATTAGGTCGTAGTAGGAAGGATCGATTTTCAAATCAAAAAAATGACGCTGGATTGTGTCCGCCGCGGCAGGAGCCATTGCTCCGCCCATATTAAATGGATCAGAAAGTCCCATATCAACTACTTTTCCGATTGTGGCTGATGTCACTCTTGGGTGTGGACTATTTATGATGTTCCCATCCCCTACTAAAGCTACTCCCGCACCTGTGGCCGTCCACTGAGCAGTTGGTGGCTTTTGTCCGCCATACTCAGTCGGGTATCGAAATTGCTTTTCGGCGGAGGTATTATGGCTTGCTGCTCCTGTTAAAATATAATTTGCACCCCCACTGTTAATGATCATCGCAGCCATTGCCAAGCCTTGTGTTGAAATTGCACAAGCGCTGAATAATCCTAAGTACGGTATCTGGTTTGTCCGGGCGGCAAAGGTTGTGGGAGTAATCTGGTTAATCAAATCACCAGCCAGGAAAAATTGAATTGCGTCCTCTTTAAGCGCCTTTTTTCGAAGAGCAATTTGGACAGCATCTTCAAGAAGAACGCGCTGTGCCTTCTCGTAAGAATCTTGACCCATCCATAAATCATCATGGAACTTATCAAAATCACTTGAGAGCCTACATTCCTTTTCAAAGGGTCCTCCAACAACGCCTGTGGACAAAATTACCGGATGTTTATTAAAAACCCACGTTTGAGCGCCCTGTAGCATTAGAATCCCCCCCATAGAATGATAATTGTTTTAATGAGAGCAACAACAAAGGCTGAAAAGACCCCAAACACAATCACTGATCCAGCAAGTTTAAATATATTACCGCCCACCCCTAATACAAATCCTTCAGTACGATGCTCAATTGCTGCGGATATGACAGCGTTACCGAAACCGGTTACTGGAACAGCACTGCCCGCACCTGCAAATTGTCCAAGCCTGTCATACATGCCAAAACCTGTTAAGAGCATTGCGAAAAACACCATTGTTGCTACAGTTGGGTTGCCGGCTGTCTGCTCCGTAAAGTCGAAATAATAAATGTAAAAGTAAGTAACCGCCTGTCCAATCAAGCAAATTGTCCCCCCTACCAAAAAGGCCCGGATGCAGTTTTTCAGAATAGGACGTTTGAGTTCGTGCTTTTTCTGTAATACATCGTATTGAATTTGTTCCGGCGTTTTCGTTTTATTCTTACTGGTCATATTAGGTCATTTCCTTTTTTAATTTAATGATTTTTCTAAAGCGCTTTTCTGCCTCTTCATTAGACAAATTCTTTTGTTCAAGATCTTCTTTTAATCGAATAGCCTCCAGAAAAATTTTATAATCGCTGGAAACGATAAATTTATCTTCGGGGAATTCGTTATCGAGTTTTTTCGTCAATTCTTTTTCAATCTTTTTCATTTTAAAACGATGAAGATGATTCACCTTATAAGCAACTATCACATCTTTTTTTCCTTCAATCACTGCCACATCATAAATCCCGTCTATTTTATTAATTTGTTCTCTTACCTGATATCCGATGGATCTATTTGGTGGACGATTACTTAATTCAATTGGAGCAGGCCGTGAAGTCTTGATCAGTGCCAATTCACTTTTTCGGCTTTCTTGATGATTCGTACAACCCGCAATCAAAAAGGTGAATAACGCTGCGACTTTTATTAGTAACTTTTTATCCATGGAATCCTCCTGCAATCGTATGCTACTAATATTTTTCACCATTTCGCCAAAATTATAAGTTAAGTAACTAAACCACTACTAAATCAAAAAAAATAAGCTCAGCTCAAGTGGTGAGCCGAACTTAGACATATTTTCAGTAGTTATTTTTTTTAATGGGTTTGCCACAGCCACAATTTCCTTTTTTTCTTCTAGGTGGAGCTGACGGTTTATGTTTTCGAGGTGGTCTATTCATTTGCATCACTTCCCCTTTATATTGTCATTCATGCTCCTGCATTATTTTATGAATTCTTCCCGGAAAATGTTTTCCAAATGTCCCTTTCATATTGAGTTTTTTGTTTGCATGACAGTTTCAATAATTGCCGCTGTTCCTGCAAGAGCAAGGATAACGATGATAGGTTCGGCAACTGCAGGGTACTTCAACTGAAGAAAAAATAGGCCAGTGGCCACCCAAATTCCTGTACACCAGTAGCAGCTTAAAAGCTCACCTATCCATCCACGCAGGCCACTATCTCTTGCAACGATAAATACTTCTTTTTCTCCATTTTCATTAATTTCTTCATAATCCATCATAAAAGGCGCTCTCATGAAAGCAGTAATTTGATCGTAAACAATTAATCTCGTTAAGCGAAAAGTTGCAATACTTATTAAAAAAAATTTTAACCATGTAATATCCATATTTTTCACTTCCTTATTGCCTATTTTCCTAAATTAAGGGCATATGTCCGTAACTCATTTGTCCTTACTCTAATATGTTATTAGTGTAAATATCCATTAAAAATGATAAGGAGGAAGTATTCCATGGAATTTGAAGAAATGGAAAGATTCGACGAACACGTAGAGTCCAATCATAATCATAATCATAATCATCATAACGACAATGACAAAGACTGCGGCTGCCATCTTAACTGCGTCTGCCAGGTTGTCCGTGCTATCAAGGATATCCAAGATGAAGCTGTAGAAGAAGAATGCATGCGCTGCACATCTAATTGTTTTATCGAGCCTCTCGGAGAGCTAGCTAGCCCTTCCCGTGAACGTGCCGATACACGTGTCTTCACATTAACTAATAAAAACGGAGATTTATTTAAAGCATTATTTAGAGGTCATGATGGAAAATGCGTTTCCGTATTTTTCCGAGTTGAAGATGTGTTTGACAATTGTTGTGCCACATTGCGTGTGCTTATTCCATTAAAGTCAGACAGAAAAACGGTTGTAAAGCTAGTTCACAATGGGAAACTAGACTTTGATGAGCTATGTTCAGTACGTCACTGGGCCCGCAGCAACAGCTGTATTACTGTAGATTTGCATTGCTTCTGCGCAGTTCAGTGTATAGCTGATGCCGATTTGGAAATTTGCGAATAAATAACTGGACATTAAGGGAGGAAATGGGGTATACCCCATTTCCTTTTTTTTAAAAAATAATTTTTATCGCTGTTAAATCGTCAACTTTAATCTCAGCCACTTCCTCTGTAAAAGTTTTTACGAAAATTTGCTCACCTTCATATTTAAGCAAAGTCCCACGATACTGATCTTTAGCTGTAACAAATTCACATGGATAAGGAGGCTGGCTTACTGGAAAACCGGATAAATACTTTAATTTTTCTTGAATGGACATCTCCTTAAAGGATTTTACCGGGGTTAAATGCCAATGCTTTTTGGCTGGCGCTAATGAATTTCTTCGAAAATAACTAGCTGCAGATAATGGAGGATCATTTTTCTTTTCCTGTTTCACTGTTTTTTCTTGCACCACCTCTTTAGAAGCGTGATCATCAACTGGTCGGTTATTTATCTCGGTATTATGTGGTTTCTTAAAATTTGGCACCTGCTGTTGTTTTATTTTCTTTTCTTCCTTTTTTGGAATCTTTTCATTTTCTTCTTTAACTTTTTTCTCAGTCGAATAAAAATAATCCTGCATGATTATTTCCGGCTTATTAAAGTCTGGCTGATGAATATATAATAAAGGCTCGCCTTTCTGCCTTACTGTTTTTTCCTCCATAGGGGCACCCCCGTATTTTCTTTTTCATGTTATATGTATGCATGACTAACGTCTAAGTTTCTTAGGAAATATTTCAAAAGCGTTAGCGCCTTGCCATGGAAGAACGGCTAAGGTCGCCACGTCCTTATGTCTTCGCCTTCCTGACCCGCAAAAATGAAAACAACAGCTGCCACTAAATGTGACAGCTGTTGTTTTCATTCATGTGATTTAGTTCCCCAAAATGTGATAGCCAGAATCAACATGAATATTTTCGCCAGTAATTCCTCTTGATAGATGACTGAAGAGAAATAGAGCCGTATCACCCACTTCTTCCTGGGTTGTTGCCCTGCGAAGTGGTGCTTTTTCTTCAATTACTTTCAAAATGCTATTAAAATCACTGATGCCTTTTGCAGACAATGTTCTGATTGGTCCTGCTGAAATTGAATTAACACGGATGCCTTGTTTACCAAGATCATTGGCCAAATACATCACACTTGCATCAAGTGATGCTTTTGCTACACCCATGACATTGTAGTTTGCAACAACACGCTCTCCGCCAAGGTAGGTCATTGTAACAATGCTGCCGCCTTCAGGCATAACATCTAACTTTTGAACAGCTTTAGCAACAGCTGTTAGTGAATAAGCGCTGATGTTATGTGCAAGTAAAAAGCCATCACGAGTAACATTTAGATAATCACCAGTAAGCTCTTCTTTATTAGCAAATGCGATACAATGAGCAATACCATGCACAGGGCCATATTTCTCTTTAATCAAGTTAAAGCATTGTTCGATATCTTCGTCCTTTGTAACATCGCATGGAAGAACAATCGATTCATTTCCTTCAAGAGAATCTGCAAGTTCACGGACACTTCTTTCTAGTCGTTCACCAGCATATGTAAAAATTAGCCTTCCCCCAGCTTCATGAAGAGAGCGTGCAATCCCCCATGCAATACTTCGTTTATTAGCTACACCCATAATCACGAATGTCTTTCCATTCACTGAAAGATTCATCATTAATCCTCCTAAGTATAACGTTCAGCTCCAACACCTAGAGGTCATCATGGCGCTTGAACTTTTGTTATCACATGTTATTAGTACCTAGTCATAATCATACACGATAACTTTCAAGATTGTAAAGGCTGAGTCCCTTTATCACAGTTGCACTTAAACTATATACTATATTGGAGCTCATGAATAAGATAATCAACATATTCTTTCGAACCAGTAACGATCAACCTGTCATCCATATGAAGCTCAGTGTCCCCGTGGGGAACGATGGAATCTTTTCCCCGGAAAACACGAACAACGATTACATCTCCCATAAACGGAAATTCCCTTAATGTCATCCGGTCAAATTCCCGATTCAACATATGAATTTCATATAATGACGTTTCCCGATTCATCATGATTTCTGCAATATTTGGTGTTTCAATTAATGCTTTCATTAGTTCCGTTGTTGAAAGTATTGTCGAAAAAACTTCAATTTCTTTTTCTTTTAATGGTTCTCCAAGCACCGGGGTTTCAATTCGGGCTACGACCCTATCCACTTCCTGTTCTTTTGCAGCGATTGCCAGTCTAGCATTCAATTCTTCATCACCAGTAGAAATGAAAAGTATGTCAGCTTCGAATACTCCCGCTTTTTCTAATTCGGATTCTTTATAATCATTAAGCTCAACTATATTAAACACAGAATCCCCGATTTGAGACTCTCCCTTTTCCATTTTTTTATGGAAAACAGTGGTTTTGTATTTAGCTGGATTCAACTCTTTCGATACCGGCAAGGTTAGCTGATTCGCTCCAATAAATGTTGCGTTCAACTTCCTTTCATGTACATTTTCTTTTGGGAACCATTTTTTAAATAAAATTGGCGTCACGATACATGAAATAACAGCAACAAGGATGAACGTACCACTCATTTCCGGTGTAATCACATTAATCCTTTCCGCAATTTTTGCAGCAGCAATCACAAGCGATAATGTAGATGTAAGCAAAAATGCGGAAGCCATTACAGTTTTCATGTCATACCAACGCCTAAGAATTAGGACAGGCAGTACCTTAGACACGAATAATGCGATGAGTAGAAGCGGAATAAGCAACAGCATTTGCTTATTACTTAAAAGCGACCATAAATCGAGATGAACCCCAACCATCACAAAGAAAATGGGAATCACAAATCCGTAACCAAATGAATCGAGCTGCCGAACCATATCTTGATTCGGATTTAGTAGCGAAACAAGGGTACCTGCTAAAAAAGCACCAAGAATATTTTCTGCCCCAACAGTTTCAGAAAGAGCGACGAGTACAATAATTAAAGTAAAAATTGCCCGGGTACCAATTTGAACCGTACCACTCGATAGCCCTTCAACAAAAGATCTATTTTTAAAGCGCCTACCTATAAAATATAAAAGAATCCCAGCTGCAAATAAAATGAGCAATAACCACATATTGCTTTTACCGTCTCCTGATACAGAAACAAAAACTGCAAGCAAAATCATTGTGACTAAATCCGCAATTACTGCAACAAGTAAAATAATTTGACCAATTCCGGCCTTCATGATATTTGCTTCTTTCAACGTAGGAACAACAACTCCCAATGAGATCGTCGAAATAATCAAAGTCATTATTAATACATTATCAATTAAGCCGATTTTTACAAATATATAGGATAATCCAATCGATAAAAGAAAAATACCGGCAAAAATTACAGTTGATACAGCGAGTCTATTCGGTTCATGCTTACCATTTGCCAAGACTAATTTCTTTTTGTTAGATTTGAAAGCGGAAAAATCGATTTCTAATCCACTTAAAAACATCAAAAAAATAAAACCTAATGTAGAAAGTGTAGTAAGCCAGGAACCCTCGTGAATAAGGTTCAATCCGCTTTTACCAATAATCAACCCCATAATAATTTCCGCAATGACAACAGGCATAAATGTTAGCCGAAAGCGATGGAGAACAAGAGGAGTAATAAAAGCGACAATTAGTACGATTACTAGTGAGATCAAAGATGACTCATGTTCCATAGATGATTCTCCCGCTTCCTCTAATGGACTAAATAACTCATAAACAGTGTTGCCAAACCAAAGTAAATTAAAATTGAAGTAATGTCATTCATCGTTGTAATAAACGGACCGGATGCTACTGCAGGATCAATTTTTAGCCTATGCATAACTAATGGAACAAGAGAACCAGCAAGTGTAGCCACAAACAAGGACGCCAAAATAGAAATACCTACAAGAAAACCAAGGAACAGCTCCCCTTTCCAAACGTACACAACAACTGAAACAAGAACGCCACAGATTGTTCCTGTAATTAGACCTGTCCCTGCTTCACGCATGATTAACTTCATTTTATTCATTTCTTCCAACTCTCCAGTTGCTATCCCTCGCACAGCAACAGCTAATGATTGTGTCCCTGTATTTCCAGCCATACCTGCTATAAGAGGGATAAAAACTGCCAAGATGGAAACTTGACTTAATGTATTTTCAAAACGACCGATAAGACTTGCTGTAAACATACCTAAGAAAAGGAGAATAATTAGCCACGGAAGCCGCTTTTTAGCTGCAGAAAATGGATTTCGGTCCATTGTATCCATGTCAGAGACACCTGCAAGCTTCGAGTAGTCATCCGATGCTTCTTCATCAATAACATCGATAATATCGTCAACAGTAATGATTCCGAGTAAATGATTTTGAAAATCAACAACGGGCAATGCCAATAAGTCATAATCTCTCATTTGCCTGGCAGCATCTTCTTGGTCCGCCCCAACTGAAATGGAGATGATTCTATCGAACATAATGTCGGTGATCATTGTGTCATCGCTACTGATGATTAAGTCGCGAAGGGAAATAACTCCGACAAGCCGACCATCATCATCTGTTACATACACATAATAAATGGTTTCTGCCTTAGGTGCTTCATTTTTCAAAATATACATAGCTGATCTGACTGTCTGATTTGCTGATATTGCAACAAATTCAGTAGTCATAATACTACCGGCTGTATATTCCTCGTAGTGAAGAAGCCCTTTAATTTCCTGAGCATCTTCTTTATTCATTATGGTCAAATAGCTGGCTACTTGATCTTTATCCAATTTATTCAACACATCGACAGCATTGTCTGCATACATATTTGCAAGCATATCAGCCGCATATTTCGGCTCCATTCCCGCCAAAATATCCTTATAATCGCTATCATCGATTTCTAGTACTTCAAAAAAGTTAGCTAGTTCATCCGGAGATAAATAATGATAAATTTTTATACGGTCGACCTGTTCAAGTTTGGAATAAAATTGAGCCTGGTCATACGGATGAAGATTCATAAATTCATTCCTAAATGCTTGAAGATCATCATCGGACATTGACTGGATTAGTATTTCTTCGTTAATTTTTTCGTTTTCATCGACGTTGAATTCCATTATGACCACTCCTCTCCATTCATCTTCATTATCCTAACAAATTAGTCTGGATTTGTCGTTATTATTAATAGAAATTAAACAAGATGGCTCTAATATTTTTGCATAAGGGAAGTCACATTATTACAATTATCCAATACGCAGGGCGCTTGGTATAAGCAGATGCTCATGAAAATAAAGCTTATGAAACGGGTGATAAGATGAAAATTGATATTATTGGTGACGTGCATGGATGTTTCAATGAATTTAAAGCTCTTACAATAAAGCTTGGGTATAATTGGGAAAATGGACTGCCCAAACATAAGAATAACCGGATTCTTGGCTTTGTCGGCGATATAACCGATCGAGGGCCAAGCTCTCTTGAAATGATTGCAACTGTCTATAATCTTTGGAAGAAAAGGAATGCCTATTATGTTCCCGGTAATCATTGTGATAAACTATATCGTTTTTTTCTCGGAAGAAAAGTTCAAATTTCCCACGGACTGGAAACCACCGTCGCTGAACTAGAAGCACTAACCGGAAAAAAGGCAAACCACTACAAACGGCAATTTATGCAACTTTATGAAGAATCACCTTTCTATCAAATTTTGGATGAAGGTAAACTTGTCATTGCCCATGCCGGAATTCGAGAAGATTATATTGGTGAATATCATAAAAGTGTTAAAACCTTTGTTCTATATGGTGATATTACTGGTGAATTTCTCTCCAATGGCATGCCTGTCAGACTTGACTGGGCTAAAGAATATAAAGGAAATCCGTTGATTGTTTATGGCCACACTCCTGTAAAAGAACCGCGTAAGATTGGAAACACCATTAATATTGATACAGGTGCTGTGTTTGGTGGAAAGTTGACAGCTCTACGTTATCCAGAAATGGAAACCGTTTCTGTTCCTTCCACAATGCCGTTTATACAAGAGAAATTCAAAACCTTTGATTAGGCTTTCCACAGTTAAAAGGGCTGTCCCAGAGCATACATCACTCTTACGGTTGGGACAACCCTTAACGCTTTTATCCTTTTTCCAGAATGCTTTTCATGTCAATTGGCAGTGAAGCATAAAAGACCATTTCTGTTTTTTTAAATGGATGTGTAAAACGCAACTCTTTACAATGAAGAGCTTGTCGCCCTATTTCCCCTTGGTTTCCACCATATAAATCATCACCTAGCAATGGGTGGCCAACATGCGCCATATGAACCCTAATTTGATGTGTCCTTCCTGTTTCAAGCTGTAGTTTTAAGTGGGTAAATTGGGATAATTGGTTTACCACATTAAAATGAGTCACTGCTCGTTGGCCGTCCGTTCTTACTTGCCGTTCAATGATACTATCGGGACTCCTACCAATCGGAGCATCAATACAACCCGACTGTTTTTCAAAAACCCCTTCTGCGAACGCTTCATAAAAACGGTATAGACTTTGTTTTTGCTGCATTACGCTTAGCAAATGATGGGCATGGCGATGTTTAGCAGCGAGTACAAGCCCAGAAGTATTACGATCAAGCCTTGTAACGATATGGACAGCGGCTAGAACATTTGTCTGTTCATAGTAATGAACAAGTGCATTTGCTAGGCTACCTGTTGGATGCTCCCGCGATGGTATTGAATTCATAAACGGAGGTTTATCAATGATGATAATATCTTGATCTTCATAAACAATAGAAAGTGGAATATTTTCACCTTTCATTTGATCATTTAACTCTTCGGGAGGAAACACTATTTCTAGCACATCAAATTCTTGAAGTCTAAAACGAACGGTTTGTTCCTTTCCATTCACTTTGATTGAGCCGCCAGCAAACTTAATATCGGATAGTGCTCGCCTCGATAAACTTTGTTCAGATAAGTATTCTTTAATATCCTTGCCATTATCTTTTTTTTCCATTTTCCACTTCAGTGAATATGGCTTCAAATCTTTATTAATCATCTGAAATAAATGAGTCGTGGACCCGTTTCCAGAATGGGAATGGACGGAATCTGGCAAAGCGGACCTTTTCTTTCGCCACTTTAAATTGAATAGACTTCACATCGCGGTGCATGACTGTCAAATGGTCAATGGTCACATGAAAATCAAATGCATTGACCGGCTTTAAAACCAATGTATGATGCTCGGGTAAAATGAGCGGAGAACCGACAGTCCGAAAGACCCTATTATTGATCGAAGCCATTTCGGCAAGCTGAATGGAATGAAGCGATGGATGGATGATGGCACCACCTAACGCTTTATTATATGCTGTGCTTCCAGACGGTGTAGAAACACATAATCCGTCACCCCGAAATCGTTCAAAATGATCGCCACGAATTTCAACGTCCATCACAAGAGTACCCACAAGACTTTTAACTGTCGATTCGTTTAAAGCAAGATACCTCGTTTCCTTTCCACCGTGACGATAGCGAATCATCACTTCGAGCAGTGGATACTCAATAATCTGATAAGGTGTTTTGGCGATCGCGATTACTAATTTTTCAATTTCACTCGGCACCCAGTCTGCATAAAAACCGAGATGCCCCGTATGTACACCTACAAAAGCTGTTTTATCCAGCCTTGAACTGTATCGATGAAATGCATATAATAATGTACCGTCACCGCCAACGGAAATGACAATATCCGGTTGATCCTCATCGTAAACCATTTCAAAATCCTGCAAATATGCTCTCATTTTATGCATTAACGCATTGGATGTCGGGTTTCCTTTAGATGTAATCGCAAACTTCAATCTTCTCACCCTTTCATGCTGTCATTAAAGTAGTTTATTGATAATTTTTCTTTTCAATTTTTTTGACAGCTTCTTTATTCTTACTAAAGTAAGCCTGTGCTTCCTGGATTTCTTCTTTTATTTGCGACATTTCTTCATCAAGTCGGAAAGCTGCTTCCGCTGCCCTCTCCAGTCTTGTGTTAATTTCTTCGGGAAATTGGCCCTTATATTTATAGTTCAACGAATGTTCAATTGTCGCCCAAAAGTTCATGGCCAGTGTCCGAATTTGAATTTCTGCCAAAATCTTTTTCTCTCCGCTGATTGTTTGTACTGGATATTCAATGACTACATGATAGGAACGATAACCACTCGGCTTTTTATGGGAAATATAATTTCTTTCTTCAACTACTCGAAAATCATTTCTATTTCGCAGTAATTTAACGACTGTTTCAATATCATCGACAAATTGACACATCATTCGCAGTCCCGCAATATCCTGCATTTCGGTTACAAGCTTATCTAAAGGTATCCTCTTTTGGTGTGCCTTATCGAGTATACTTGCTACCGGTTTAACCCGCCCTGTTACAAATTCAATGGGTGAGTGTTCATACTCATGTTCAAATTGGCTTCTCATGCCTTTTAATTTAATCTTTAATTCATCAATCGCTTGTTTATAGGGAATTAAAAATTGATCCCAATGTTTCATTATACGGTCACCTCTTCATTATAAAACGAAATTAATTGGATGAAGGTGTAAAGAATTAATCATCCTTATTTTAGCACAAACAGGAATTTCTTAAAGTTTCGCTACCTTTTATTTCATTTTTTTATCATTTTTGATTGAATACAGGCCCGAATCAAGCAATAATATAGGGAAGCCCGATTGGAAAGGATGATTCCGGTGTCAAGAGATATAGAAATAGAATTTAAAAATATAGTAACCAAAGCTGAGTTTCAGCTTCTTTTACATACATTTAACATCTCAAGCAGTCAGTTTTTCAATCAAAAAAATCACTATTTCGATACAGTAAATTTTGCTTTGAAGAATGTAAATACAGCGTTAAGGGTAAGAGAATTACCAAGAGGTTTTGAACTAACATTAAAAAAACCAGCAAAAGTAGGACTATTAGAAATCAATCAACCTCTAAGTAATGTAGAATCGAATCTTCTTTTAGCAAATAGCATATTCCCTGATGGAGAAGTTGCGGATGAAATTGAGGCAATGAATATAGATGTAAAAACGCTTGAACTATTTGGTTCACTAACTACTACTAGAGCAGAAACAAAATACAAAAATGGCCTGCTTGTTTTTGACCATAGCTTTTATTTAGGTCAAGAAGATTTTGAAATTGAATATGAAACAATAGATTGGGATATAGGTCAAGAAACATTTAATCATCTACTGGAAGAATTAAACATCGATCGACGTCCAGCCGATAGTAAAATAGGAAGGCTTTATCACGCCAAAATAGGGTAGAAATAAAAGAAGTTTTTAAAAGGGTGGATGGCTATGAATACATTGGGACAATTAAAGACATTACATGATATTCAGTTGTTAAGAGGATTTTCTAGCGATAAAGTTAGTACAAGTCTTAATAGCAGTGGAAATTCAGAATTCGAGGACCTCCTACAACAATTAATACATCCAGCACCACCGTCCAGTAGCCAAGTCATGAATATAAACACATTAGGTGCGGTCTATCGTATGCAAAATTTAGGAAGCAACACAGCTATATCCAACGCCATCGGAATTCCTAACAATGCAAAAGAAGCTTCCGAATCTGTGAAAGCACAAACGGAAATACTCCCCAAAAGTATCGAGGAAGTTATTCAGAAGGCATCAGAGGTGTACAAGCTTCCTGAAAAGCTTATTAAAGCTATCATTAAACATGAATCAAATTTCAACCCTGGACTTGTCAGCCATGCAGGTGCCTCCGGACTTATGCAACTTATGCCTGCTACAGCACGCGGACTTGGGGTGACAGATATATTTGACCCTGGACAAAATGTCATGGCCGGAAGTAAATATTTACGGAACATGTTGGATAAGTATGAAGGAAATCTTGTCCTTGCCTTAGCAGCTTATAATGCGGGACCGGGAAATGTAGATAAATACGGGGGCATTCCTCCATTTAAGGAAACTCAAAGTTACGTCAAAAAAGTGACTGGCACGTATTACAGTTAAATGACTAAAGCCCTGTTATTATAACCGGGCTTTTTTGCATGGGAAATTTGCACGAAATGACACAGTGCTATTTGTTTGAGTTATCCCAACCTGATTGCTACAATGAACATACTATTTTAGATAAAGGAGCGATTCATATGGTTGAGAAACATGCGACGCCGTATGACGCAATTGGGGCAGAAAAACTTGCTGTACTCGTAGATGAATTTTACAGCCGTGTCGGAAAACACCCTGACTTAATACCCATTTTCCCTAAAGATTTAACGGAAGTTGCCAGAAAACAAAAGCAATTTCTGACTCAATATTTAGGAGGGCCTGCTCTTTATACCGAAGAACATGGTCATCCGATGATGCGTGCTCGCCATTTACCACATGAAGTTACACCCAGAAGAGCTAAAGCATGGCTTTCATGTATGAGTGAAGCAATGGATGAGGTTGGCCTTGAAGAAAGGTTCCGCGAGCATTTTTTTTCAAGACTTGCATTAACTGCGAAACATATGGTCAATACGCCGGATGATCCGCAAGGTGAATTAAGTTGATGAATACATGGTCGGCACCAAATCCGCAGCACACGAATAATAAGCCTATGGAAATTTACTTGTTTATTGACCCTTTTTGCACGGATTGCTGGGCGCTTTCACCCATTATTAAAAAGCTGCAACTTGAATATGGTGACTATTTCATCCTTAAATATGTCCTATGTGGCCAAATCACTTCGCTAAATAACAAAAACAAGAAAGATTTAATCCATTCAAAAAAAACTGTAAAGAACTGTCAAACTGATCCATTTATGTATACACCACATTTAGCAGCCATCAGTATAAAGGCAGCTGAACTGCAAGGAAAAAGAGCAGGTATTCGCTTTATTCGCCGTTTACAGGAAATGCTATTTATGGAGAATGCTGATATTACGGATATTAATGTCATTCAGCAATGTGCAAAAAATGCAGATCTGGATTTAGATGAGTTTATTGGTGATATATATTCTCAAAGTGCAGCAAAGGCCTTTCAATGTGATTTAAAAATCACATCGGAAATGGAAGTTTCCGAAATGCCTGCAATGGTATTTTTCAACGAGAATATTGAAGATGAAGGCTTAAAAATTACAGGTTTGTATTCATATGACATATACGTTCAGATTCTTACCGAAATGCTGGAGGGTTATCCAAAGCCGGCAGAAATGCCCCCGTTGGAACTGTTTTTGACCTCTAATCCGATTAATGCAACACATGATCTTGCTGTCATTTATGATCAGTCTCCGCAACAGATTGAGCGGCAAATGAAACAATTACAGTTACAACAAAAAGCACAAAAAATACACGCAAAGAACGGACCTTTTTGGAAATATAACTCGAGCAGAAACCAAACAATGCCTTGAAACATTATGTTTTAAGGCATTGTTTTTTGCATGGACGCAAAAAACAATCATGCTCCAGTCGATATAGGCATATATGTTATATTAACAGCGACGACAAAGGAGACGGAATATGAGGAAAATCGCAGTTTTCTTGATGATTGCTTTTATTATTGTCTGCTTTTTCATCAATATTCTTGGCTTAATGAACTTGATTCCAATATATATAACCTCCCCCCTTCTTTTTTTGGCATTGCTTACCTTTCTGTCCTTCATAAATGGGAGGAACAAATTTAGAGGATTTCACTAGGAAAAGCGCAAGCGCCTTGGATGGAAGAACGGCTAAGGGCGCCACCTCCTGTGGCAACGCCGTTCTGACCCGCATCCTGCGGGCCTCCGACCAGCAAATGTTCTGATGCAATGAAAGTCCGGTCCTGACTTTTAATGAATCAGGTTATTTGACCTCGAGGGGCTAGGCGCTGGAGCTAGACTAGGAAAAGCGCAAGCGCCAAAAAAAGCTGCCCTTCCGGGACAGCTTTTTTCGTTATTCTGATAATAATGCTTCCATTTCAGCAAGCTTCTCTTCAAATACTTTGCATGCTGCTTCAATTGGTTCAGCAGTTGTCATATCGACTCCAGCCTTTTTTAAAACTTCAATTGGATAATCAGAGCTTCCCGCTTTCAAGAAATCCAGATAGCGCTCAACAGCTGGTTCTCCCTCTTCTAAAATCTGTTTCGATAATGCCGTTGCTGCACTGAAGCCAGTAGCATATTGATAAACATAGTAATTATAATAGAAATGGGGGATTCTTGACCATTCTAGTCCGATTTCCTCATCAATATGAATATCTTCTTCACCAAAATATTTTTTATTTAGAGCATAATACTCTTTCGTCAGCATGTCAGGGGTCAATGCTTCACCGTTTTGAGCTTTTTGATGAATCAAGTGTTCGAATTCAGCGAACATTGTTTGTCTAAACACTGTACCTCGAAAACCTTCAAGATAATGATTGATCAAATATAGTCGCTTCTGCTTATCTTCTGTTTGTTTCAGTAAGTAGTCGCCTAAAAGAGCCTCATTGCATGTAGAAGCTACTTCCGCTACAAAGATTGAATAATTGCCGTATGGATATGGTTGTGATTTTCTCGTGTAATAACTGTGTACACTATGTCCAAATTCATGTGCAAGGGTAAACAAGTTGTTCACATTATCTTGCCAATTCATCAATATATATGGGTTTGTCCCGTATGTTCCAGATGAATAAGCACCACTTCTTTTCCCTTTATTTTCTACAACATCCACCCAACGATTTTCAAACCCTTCTTTCAAAATCCCTGTATACTCTTCTCCTAACGGCGCTAGTCCATCAATAACTAATTGTTGTGCTTCGTCATATTGGATCTCCATTTTCACATCTTTAACTAACGGCGTGTAAAGGTCATACATATGAAGCTCATCCACACCCAGCACTTTTTTCCGCAACTTTACATAGCGATGCAGCAAATGTAAGTTTTTATTAACGGTGGAAACAAGATTATCATAGACACTTTCAGGAATATTATTAGCTGCTAAAGCAGCATGCCTTGCGGAGTCATAATTTCTTGCTTTCGCATAAAAATTGTCTTTTTTTACAGCTCCGCCCAACGTGCTGGAAAAAGTATTGCTAAATGCTCCGTATGTTTCATAAACCTTTTTAAATGCCTCTTCCCGCACACTTTGATCTTGGCTTTCTAGAAAGCGAATGAAATTACCATGTGATATTTGGACTTCTTCTCCGTTTTCGTCTTTAATGACAGGAAATTCCAAATCAGCATTATTCAGCATTCCAAACGTTGTGCTTGAAGATCCCAGAACCTCAGAGGCTTGCGCAAGGAGGGCTTCTTGTTCAGCCGACAAAACATGTCCTCGTTGAAGATTAATTTCTTCAAGCGCTTGCCTATAAAGCTGCAAATCTTCATTTTGCTCTATAAACTGCGCAATCTTACTTTCGTCCATGGCCAAAATTTCAGGTACAACATAGGAAAACTCACTTGCCAAAACAGAATATAAACTCTCAGCTCGTGCATTTAAGCCTTGGTAATGCGAATTAGCGGTATCTTGGTCATAGCGCATGTGGGCGTATGTATAAAGCTTTCCCATCCGCTCCGATACCATCGATTGAAATTCGAGTGCCTCGAATAATTTTTCTGCACTTTCGCTTAATTGCCCTTTATATTGACCGGCATCTTTTAAGATTTCTTTTATGCCATCGTATTCTTTCTCCCATGCTTCATCGGAGGAAAAAATATCCTCAAGTCTCCATGTCATTTCTTCTGAAATTTCTGAGCGTGCGGGTAAGGTTTTTACTGCTGTTTCATTGGCCATTTCCATCCTCCGTTCACTACTGTTCTTCTTTCGACATATGAAAGTTCCTTTACATATAAATTATTCTACATATCTTTAGGAAATCCTGCTCAAATGCCGAAGAAGATACAACCATTACTTGTTCGCGTTGTTTTTCGAATCGATAATACAAGCTTTTTATCAAAGGCCTCCTCCATCTTTAGCGCCTCTTCGATCGTCTTTGGCATAGTGATTATTTTTATCATTTCAAATAAGTCTTCGCCTATTTTTATGAAATATTCCAGTTCTGTCATTAAGGAAAAATAATCCTTAACGGCATATTCCCAATTACCTTCTATTTCGAGAGGGAAAATTCTTTCTAAAAGGAAACTAGCTTTCATTCTAATTCTTAATTTTTGATAAATATATTTAAGGGAAATACGCTGTCCAATTGATAAATTACTTAAGCAATCTTGATAAATAAAATACTGCCATTCAAGTGGATGGGATTGAAAATACTCCATATTAGGAACGGGAAGGCCGATAATAGGCGAAAGTAGAAAGGGGTTATTTCCTGAAACGTAAATGGCCTTCAAAAAAGGATCATCAACTATATTTCCATAATGAACTTTATTTTTCAGCCATCTTCTTTTTTCTGGAAGCCACATAGTTTGCTTTGATCGGCGTGGTCCAACTGGTATTTGTAGAGGTAAATTTGCATCATTTACATGTTTTGAACTTAATGTGGCGAAGATTTTTCTCGATGAAAGAGGAGATATTTCTGATAGCAAATAAAATCTTTTCATTTCGGTGTGAAAACTTAAAAGACTCATATTGAATCCATCTCTTCGCTTGGCTAAAGACCAATGGAAATCAGATATCTTGAATATATCATTTTGTTTCTTCTGAAAGGGAAGTCCTCCGATAATCCAAATCGGGCTGATTCCAACTTTCAAATATCCCTCTGTTCTCGTTTGTAACAACGTCCTTGATAAAATAGAGCATTGATACTCGATGGCAAACAACTCGGTTCCATTTTTCACAAGGAGATCGGGACGCTGTTTAATATTAGGCAGATAGTACTCCAGCTCGACAGTTAATCCTTGCTTCATAAAATAATCATATAAATATTTTTTCCCTTGTAGATGTTGGATACTTTCGGGTTCCGAGAAAGCTGAAGTACAATCGGAGTTTTTCTTGTGGGCAAAATGAGGGATTCGAATTTCTCCTGCTCTGAGAATAAGGGGTTCTCGACAAATGGGGCAAAAAAACTGTTGACTGCGAAGCGTTTTATTTACATTTTTTTCGGAGATGGAGGACAAAAGCGACAAACTCTGCCCTTCTTCATTTAAAGCGGTTAACAATAAATCACTTCCCTTCTTTATCATTATTCATTCTACAAGGAAGCGTTTAAATCCTCTATTGATAAGAAAAGTGCAAGCACCTTGTTTCAGCCCTGACAACTTTTATTATCATCGCTTATTTGACCTTGAGAGCTTGAAGCTGGACCAATAAAAAAACCGATTTCCATTAGAAATCGGTTTTTTTTAGTCAAAATATTGACTAAGTGTTTCAAACACATCTTCGTCAATTATTTTTGTCCCATATTCTTGCAGGCGATAAATTGTATAGGAACTTTCCATACCATATTCAAGGAGAAGACTCAATTCATCTTCAATTTCATCTTCATCAGCAGATTCATCTGGGAACTTAACATATAAAAAGTAATGATTTTCATATGAAAAAAGTTTTGATTCAAATGTGGACTCTCCCTTTATTCTAGCTAGAGATAATACATCCTCAAAGTCTTTAAACGCTAAAACGAATTCAAATAAATCTTCCGCACTTCTCTCATAGTGTTTAATCTGAAAATGTTGGTCCATCATCTCTTCAATTTTCTCATCAACGGGAAGGTCCCTTAGCTTTTCGTCTGGAATTGGTAATTCAAATCTTTGTCCATCTTTAGAGATTTGTGCTTTTGTCACGAGCACTTCCAGACCTTTGTCCAATGCCTGAATTTGAATCCAAAGTGGGCCTTCCGGCACAAAGTCATCTTCTTGATGGATTTCCTCCATCATTTCCCAAAAAAGCTCTTCGCCTCTTTCTCGGTTGTACCAGATTTCTTCGCGATCAAAGCCTCTTTCTTCTATATCAACATATGAAATGTAAAACTTGACTGTGTTTTCATTAATGCGTTCAATTTCCACACATCAACTCTCCCTTCTATATTAGGGTGGTGAAGGGATCTGTATCCCGTACAAGGCATATAATATACTGCCAATGCCAAAAGTACCGAGTATATTTCTCCTTGTACTCTTATTTTATGATAAGCATCTCCAAATTGGAAACAAAAGATATTCCCATTTAAAAAATCGTCAAATGCCTATCTCCTTGATCCATGTTTCGATTATTTTATCTAACATAAGAAGTAAAATCAAGGAAATTTTCAAAATTTTATTAATTAAATAAAAAGGGGCTGCTCCCAGGCGTTTTCGGAACAGCCTCATTTCTATTTAATTAACCATTTTCTGTGCTTCACGCAGCTGATATGTTCTTACCTTACGAGGTAAGAAACGTCTTATTTCATCTTCATTATATCCTACTTGGAGACGCTTTTCATCCAAAATGATCGGTCTTCTCAAAAGCCCAGGGTTCTTCTGGATCAAATCAAACAATTGTTGAAGCGGAAGCGAATCTAAGTCTACATTTAATTTTTGGAAAATTTTTGAACGTGTTGAGATGATTTCATCTGTCCCGTCTTCCGTCATTCTTAAAATTTCCTTGATTTCTTCTAGGCTTAGTGGTTCAGAGAAAATATTTCTTTCCTTATATGGAATATTTTGGTCTTCAAGCCATGTTCTTGCTTTTCTACATGATGTGCAGCTGGGTGAAGTGTACAATGTTACCATAATGTCACTCACACTCCTTTTCAGAATAGAATTCTTAAATATTCAATCTTCCATGAAATAAGAATTTCGAAATACAAGATATTCCCCTTATTTTTTGTCGCATTATCATTTACATTGAAATGAGTATAATGAAACAATCTCTCTTATGTATTATACACTATTCCAAGCAGATTGAATAGGTTTTTTGGGAATTTAGTTATCTGTTACTATAAAAGTGCGACCGCTGTTATAGTCCACAAATATTTATATATCTTTTACCACAAGTTAATACATATTAAACATGATGTTTCATTATTTCATCCCTTTTACTATATCCTAAGTTTTAATTTCCATTCAAAAAAATAAAAAAACGCCAATCAATATTGGCGCGGTTATTTTTTCGTATTTTTTCCAATTGTATAATTTACGTTTGGCGAATATTTATTTCCGGCATTCCAAAGCAAAAACTCTGTTATCCCTTCATCATTCAACGCTTTGATTTGTGCTTCCACTTCATTTTTCCCATAAACTTGATAATTTCCACTACCTAAGTAAGAAGCGGTAAAATCCTGTATCCATGGTCTTGATATTGGTGGATTTTTCAACTCTTTTAATTTAGCGTTTTCCACTTTTGCATACTCTCTGACCAGTTTATATGGTTCCAAATCAGGCTTGGCTATTCCAAAATAGCCTGTCCAATGGCTTGGATAAATCATGGAAGAAATGACATCTACATTCTCAGAGATTTTAGTGAAATTTTGGCCAATTCCGGGTGCTTCAGGAAGAGTTGCAGTATAACCAAATATATCTACAGAAACCTTTGCTCCGTAGGGCTTAAGCTTTTCCCTCGCGTAGGCAACAAAATCTGTAACAGCGTGGACTCGTTTTTGAATATTATCTTCTTTATTTTTCTTATACTCTCCCATTCCATATACTAGTTGTTCATCACGGTTTTCAAAGCCTTCCGGAAACCGGACATAGTCAAATTGTATCTCTTGGAAGCCCATTTTTGCTGCTTCGATGGCAATGTCAACATTATAGTCCCAAACCTCTTGTAAAAAAGGATTGACAAACGACTCGCCTCTACCATTCACCCAAATTTTCTTACCGTCTTTAAAGGAAAGGTCTGGTCTTTTTTTGGGTAGTGTGGAGTCTTTAAATACGACAATTCTAGCTATGGGGTAAATATGTTTTTCTTCCATAAGCTTTAGCATAGCTTGAGGATCTTTAATTAAATTTTGACTTATATCCGTAAAAGGGGAATCTTTAGGAAGTTTATATGTAATGTTACCCCAATCATCTTTTATGTCGATAACCATTGCATTTAAATCCGTTGAATCGATTAATTTAACGAGTTCATTGAATCGGCTTCCTCCTGCCGAATGACCAGTTACATATATGCCTCTAATCGCATCTGGATATTCAAACTTCAATCCAGAATCAAAAACAAATCGGGGTGCCTCAGCGGGCAACTCCTTTTTTTCAATGGCGAGCATTCTGGAATGATGAGTTGCTGCCCTATCCTTTTCTGCTGCCGCTCCTGCTGGATGCTGCCATAGCAACGAAGCTAAGAGTCCTGTTATTACCATCACCTTTTTCCAACTCAATGAATATCTCTCCTCTTCCTTATTCCTTGTCTTTATCTGTCGGATTTTTCCTTATCCTTTATTCTAACAAGGATTAATGTAGAATGAAATTAATATCTAATGAGTATTTATCCGCATATTTGCACGTGAACCTAAAGCCCCGGCTTGATTGTCATAAACGCAGCAGTTATAATATTATGAAGTAATATGTGGTTAATGAAGCACCAAATGAACATCATTTGAGCCGGCCTGTTTGGCACTTATATTGGTGCTGGCATTTAACCATTCTTCCCTGATTTTTGGGATGGATGGTTTTTTATATTTTAAGGAGGCCTTTAATAATGAAAACAATTTTTTCTGGCATTCAGCCAAGTGGAGTCATCACACTAGGAAATTACATAGGTGCAATAAAACAATTTGTAGAGCTTCAGCATGAATACGACTGTTATTTTTGTGTTGTGGATCAACATGCAATCACAGTACCACAAGACAGGTTAGAGTTGAGAAAAAATATTAGGACATTGGCAGCGCTTTATATTGCTGCAGGACTTGATCATGATAAAGCTACGCTATTTATACAATCTGAGGTACCAGCCCATGCACAGGCGGGTTGGATGCTTCAATGTATCGCTTATATCGGCGAGTTGGAACGTATGACTCAATTTAAAGATAAATCATCAGGCAAGGATGCCGTTTCAGCGGGATTATTAACGTATCCTCCTTTAATGGCAGCAGACATTTTACTATATGGTGCAAATCTTGTCCCTGTTGGCGAGGATCAAAAACAGCATCTAGAGCTTACAAGAGATCTGGCCGAAAGATTCAATAATCGCTTTAATGACATTTTCACAATACCTGAAGTAAGGATCCCCAAAATTGGTGCAAGGGTAATGTCTTTGCAGGAGCCAACGAAAAAAATGAGTAAATCCGATGAGAATCAACGCTCCTTCATTACATTGCTTGATGAACCAAAACAAATTGAAAAGAAAATAAAAAGTGCGGTTACTGATTCTGAAGGCATTGTGAAGTTTGATAGAGAGAACAAGCCTGGTGTATCAAACTTACTTTCCATCTATTCCATCCTAGGAAATAAAACGGTCGAGGAGCTTGAAGTTAAATACGAAGGAAAAGGATATGGAGAGTTCAAAACGGATTTGGCAGAAGTTGTTGTTAACGCACTCACTCCAATTCAGGACCGTTTCAAAAATTTGGTGGAGTCAAAGGAGCTTGATGATATACTTGATGCTGGTGCTGAGAAAGCGGCTTTTAAAGCGAATAAAATGCTAAAGAAAATGGAAACAGCGATGGGATTAGGAAGAAAGAAAAGATAATAATGAATCAAAAAGAGCCGAATCTTTATGGATTCAGGCTTTTTTTGGTTTGATGGAAATCATGTTTACCATCTCTGAGCGATTATTCAATTGGGTGCTTTTTTAATTCACCTTTGGATCACATTCCAATTCCCAAAGCTTTTCAAAAAACGGTTGACCCTTAACCAAATTTTCACATAACATAAGGTGCTTCTCCGTCCAACCTACTCTAGTTTCTTCGTAGAGGCTGCACCAAACCTCCTCAAAGTCCATTTCTTGGATCTCCCTATATCGTTGGGGAGACCATTCCGTGTACCAATAGCGGATTTCTGGAGTGTTTTTTGAAACATAGAGCTGATCCAAGGCCATGAACATTAAATGCTTTAATTGACGTTCCCTTCTCGTTAAACCGTGCATCAATTCTGGTTCAGGAGACAAAATGTGATGATCTTTCTTTGATATTTCCTGCTTAAATTTGTAAGTGGTTGGCTCGTTTTGCTCTATCATTTCATACACAAGCTGTTCTTGGCGCGGGATTAACCTACTTTTTCTAAGAGGTATTGTGTATCCAATCGTATCAATCGCCAATATTCCCCTGCCATCTGTAATGACAAAACAGTATTCCAATTGCACACGTTCATGATTTTTTCGTAAATATGCTTTTTTATAAATATCATTCAATAAAGCCTGTGGAAGTTCTGCCATGTTATTTTCGATATAGTGGAATAAGACAGGCTCTATCAACAATAATGGCACTTGATCAAGAAGTTCGATTACATCTACTCCTCGACGCCATTCATGGAAGTGGCAAACATTGTAGCCGTTCTCTTCCCCCTCGAACCAATTAACCCAAACATCATGAAGATATAGCATCCTTAACCCCTCACTTCATAACTATTTGTCAATCAGTATAGGCAGGCTGCAGTAAAATTATTCCTATAACTACGCATCGCTATTTTTTTTGTCTTCGGCATATAGCGCAACTGTAATCATAACCAAACCAATAAGCAGCAAATAGCATTCGGGTCTTGAAAGAATAAATTTAAAATATTCCCTGAAATCCCTGCCCATTGTTGTTAAATTTAAGTAGGCTATAACACTTACACCACCGGAAACAGCAAACCCAAAACCTATTAAAAAGATTAATCCTCTAAACAGCATCATATAGCACATCCTGTTTGTTTTTCTTACAGTTCTTTTCTGCTTGTCCATCTATAGATATATATGGCTGTTTCCAATTTGACATACCACCAATAGAAATAACCTTCCATTCTTGGAAGGTTTCGTAGACAAACTCGAAAAAGCGAGTTTATATTAGATAGATCTGGTTTTCCGAAGCTTACCGCTCGCTTTCCGCGGGGCGAGCGCCGAGCCGCTTCGTCGCTACGCTCCTTTAATGTCTCGGCTGTCTCGCAGATCCCGCAGGAGTCGAGCGGACGCTTCTCCAAACCATTAAAATTATTCATCTTAAACAAATGAAAAGTCAGCCAGGTTGTTAATTTTACGCAAAAGATGATTCTGTGGAACTGACTAATTCATAAATATCCATAAATGGACAATAAACCATTGGTTGTTGGTTTTTTATCATAGTTCCCATTCATTTGAAACAGAGAATATACAGTAAATATACGAAAAAAAGATATAATTCCCTTAGAGTATAGGGTATTATATCTTTTTTGTTTAGGTTCTATAAAGCTTAAATATTGTTTTTAGCAGGTTCCGTTGATTGAAGCGGAAGGCGGCGACTCCTGCGGGAAAAGCGCGTCTAGGTGAGATCCCGCAGGAGCGAAGCGACGAGGAAGCTCACCGACCGCCCGCGGAAAGCGTCCGCCTGGAGCGGAAATCAACAGTAATCCATAAGACCCTTACATTAAGAGGACTTTTTCAGTGGCCTTCGCCAAAGCGACGAGGAGGTTCACCGCCCGCCCGGCGTAAAGCGAGCAACTGCAGCGGAAATCAACAGGCCGGTTAGCAGAGACCATCAATGAATGAAAAATCACCTAGAAATATACCCGTTATCGAAAATCTGAACCTTCCATCCTTGGATGACTAAAATGTTTTATTCGCTAATAAATTTATTATTTACTAGCAGCTTTTCTGATGGAATCTTTAGTGAATCGATAATTGTTAACTGATTATTTTTAATATAACCTTTGGCTAATTCATATCCCATTGAATACCCCATCATTTTTGGTACTCTCCTTCTTCCAAACAAGAGGTCATCATGTAAGCGGTTTTCCCTTGTTATTTGAAGGTTTTGTTCATACGAATGGTTCCAATAATATTTTAGTCTGTCCGGTGAATATTGTTTTGTCCACTCTGCTGTATACGCAACACCACAACATTTTAGTACAGCATGCTCTGCAAGCCCTTCAAATAGGAGAGAATCTAGCAGTGTATAGTCATTATTATTCTTTTTATAATTATTCATCCTTGCTGCATGGTGATACTCATGAACAACGAGAGCTTCTAAGTTTTTATCATCAAGTCCGTCTGAGATAAACAAAAATAACTTATGTGGAAAGGCAAGCCCCGAACGCCCTTTAAGTTGTTGTATGAACATTCGGTTGGATTGATTGATTGGGAAAATATAAATATCAACGTCTGGGCCTCTCCATTTTTTTCGATATTTAGTATATATGTTTTCGATTTTCTCCCAGACTTTTTCTTCTTCCAATTTTCCTACTGATCGTAAGGCCTCGCGTGAAGGCCTATACATACCAAATTGAGTTAAATATCTGTAAAAATCATTTCCATCCTTCACATCAGGATTAGCCATCTTGCACATTTCAGAAGGCCGGCTAAAATATTCCTCAAGCCATTTGTATGTTGGTACTACCCCATGAACCACCACCTCCACCCTATATTCTATTAGTAAAAGGGTAGATGGTTACCATACTTATACTGAAAAAGAAAGAAACACGGCCAACAAAAGGCCGTGTCTCGATTATGTCTTGAATATTTCTTATTCATATTTCTTAAATGCAATTGTTGCGTTATGACCACCAAACCCAAGGGAGTTACTCAGTACTGCCTTGACCTCAGCTTTACGTGCTTCGTTTGCAACGTAATCAAGATCACAGTCAGGATCTGGAGTTTCATAATTCATCGTCGGAGGCAGGATCCCTTCCTTAATTGCCAATACGGAGAAGATAGCCTCTAATCCTCCTGCAGCGCCTAATAAATGGCCTGTCATAGATTTTGTTGAACTGATGGCAAGCTTGTACGCATGCTCGCCAAATACTTCTTTAATCGCCATTGTTTCGTATTTATCGTTATATGGAGTACTTGTTCCATGTGCATTTATATAGTCGATATCTTCCAGCGCTAGATCTCCGTCTTCTATGGCTATTTTCATAGCGCGTGCGCCACCTTCTCCTCCAGGTGCAGGAGCTGTAATATGATGGGCATCTCCAGTGGAGCCGTAACCAACGATTTCTGCATAAATTTTTGCACCGCGTTGCAAAGCATGGTCTAGATCTTCCAGTACAACGATTCCCGCACCTTCACCAATGACAAATCCATCACGGTTCATGTCAAAAGGTCTGCTTGCCGTTTTTGGATCGGGATTAGTAGTCAATGCCGTATTGGCACAGAATCCTGCTACTGCCATTTGAGTAATTGGTGCCTCAGCTCCTCCAGCAATCATTGCATCAGCATCTCCGCGCTGAATGACCTTAAAAGCGTCGCCAATGGAGTTTGTGCCTGTTGCACACGCAGTTACTGTACATGAGTTAACTCCTTTTGCACCTAAGTAAATAGAAACTTGTCCTGTTGCCATATCCGGAATCATCATCGGTACGAAGAACGGACTGACTCGGCGATAACCTCTTTTTTGAAAAGTCTCAAACTGATTTTCAAATGTTTCCATGCCACCGATACCAGAGCCAATCCAAACGCCAATCTTGTTCGCGTTACTATCGTCAATTTTCAGGCCTGAATCTTCTACTGCCATGAGCGATGCTGCCAAGGCATAATGGGTAAATCGATCCATTTTCCGAGCTTCTTTTTTCTCAACATATTTCTCTATATCAAAATCTTTAACTTCTGCTGCAACCTTTGCAGAATAATTATCTGGATTCAGCCTTGTCATTGGGCCGATTCCTGAATTACCTGCAAGGACATTTTTCCATGATGCAGTTGCATCATTTCCAACAGGCGATACAGCACCTATTCCAGTAACAACTACTCTTCTTTTCATCATTGCTCCAACTCCTTCTTAAAGACAGAAAGATAATTAATATATTTTAACGACCCCATTTTAAGGCAACGGCTCCCCATGTTAAGCCGCCACCAAATCCAACCATTACTATTATATCATCATCTTTGATTTTTCCAGCTTCCAACTCATCGGCAAGTGCCATTGGTATCGATGCAGATGAAGTGTTTCCGTATTTCCGGATTGTTTTTGCCATTTTTTCATCAGGCAAATCAAGCCGCTGCCTAGCAGCTTCCATAATCCTAATATTAGCCTGATGAGGGATTAAAAAGTCAACATCATCTTTCGACAGACCTGCTTTTTCCAATACATTGACGGAAGATTCCCCCATTTGCCTAACAGCAAATTTAAACACTTCTCTGCCGTTCATTATGATGAATTCATCCTGATAAAGATGGCTGCCACCCGTTCCGTCTGCACCGAGTTCAAATGAAAGAATTCCACGGTCGTCCGAAACAGGTCCCATCACAACAGCGCCTGCCCCATCTCCAAATAAAACAGCCGTATTACGGTCTTTCCAATCGGTAATCTTTGATAGTTTTTCCGCACCTACGATTAAAATGTGTTTGTAGGCACCACTCTCAATAAATTGCTTTGCAGTAGCCAAACCATACATAAACCCGGCACAAGCAGCACTTAAATCCATCGCCGATGCCTTTTTACAGCCAAGTTTCTCTTGCAACATACAAGATATTGTAGGGAATGGGCGATCAGGTGTCACCGTAGCAACAAGTATCATATCGATATCTTCAGGAGTTATTCCAGAATTATTAATTGCATTTTTTGCAGCTTCATAAGCCATATCAGAAGTATCGACATCATCGGATGCAATTCTTCTTTCTTCAATTCCAGTCATTGTCTTAATCCATTCGTCAGATGTATCCATCATTGTTTCCAGATCTTTATTTGTTAAGACTTTTTCAGGAGCGTATTTTCCAACCCCGATTATTCCAGCATGCATGCTGTCCCCTTCTTTCCTGCCTTATTCAAGAACTATTATCATATATTAAGACTTGGTACTAATTATAACATCGGAGTATCCGGTTGTAAATGGTTCCCAATATACAGGGACATCATCCTATATTTATTTTTCTGAAGGAAATTTCCCAGTTTCTATGTATTCATGCACGTATGTCTGAATTGAATGTTTGAACTCTTCATCAACTAATGGGCTGTATTCACCCATAGTGATTACACCATCCTTGAAATCAAAATGCTGATTGCCTTGTTCCAGTTCTCCCATTGCATACTTTTTTGCTACAAGTTCATATAATTTATCGACATGTTGAACAGTGCTTGTAAGGACTGTAGATTGTCCTAGATCCGATTGGTCGGAAACATAGCCAATGGCATATAAGCCTTTTTCCTTAATTTTTTCTATTAAAGGAATATTGAAACCGTCACCAGCAGGATAGATAACGTCTACACCTTTTAGCAACATTTCATCAAGTAAATTCAAAGCCATTTCTCCGTCATTCCAATGTTGTGTATATTCTACGAATACTTCTGTTTCCGGTTCTTCGATGATCGCACCTTTGATGAAACCTTCTACTTCCGGCTGCCATTCAAATGCTGCAATCACTCCAACTTTTTTATTTGGACTCATATGAGCAGCTGTCATTCCTCCAAAAAAACCCATGGCGTACCCGTCAAAACTAAGACTTGTCGTATTCGGTAAATTGGCTTCTCCATTAAAGCTTACAAAATGAATGTCTGGATAAGAGCTTGCCAGTTGTTCAAAGTATTCCGCATATTCTTCTCCATGACCAAAAATTAAGTTGACATTTTTTTGGCTAAATTCGCTAATAGCTCCCTCAGTAATTGCTTTTGAAGTAATACCTTCTTTATAAAAAACATCTATGCCAAACTCTGACTGGACCTTAAGTAACCCTTGATAGCCTTTCGTTCCCCAAACTTGGTCATTGATCGTTTCAGGAACTAGCAAACCCGCACGTTCCATTTTCCCCGGATTAGATGTGTTAGAACACCCCAATAAAAATAAAATAATAATGGCAACACTTAGCTTCCTTAACACTAAACAGCATCTCCTTTATTTCTTGCTGCATAATATTACCTATTTCAATGTTCATTGATTATCTTCTGGACTGGTACCCCTGTCTATTTTAACCCTTGGACCAACATCTGAAAAGGTAATAATACCCAATCCTTAGTACCTAAATCAAATCAGGATTTTTTTCTTCTAAATGGGAAATTATTTGTTCTGTTACATCTGTTAAGTGCTCCTTCATCTTAAGTTTTTGCCATTCGTGTGTATTGTTTGTTTGATAATATACAAACTTACCGTTTCCTTTTGACATATCGACGGGAATGCAATACTCAATAATTTTACCCTGCTTGTTCCACATATCTCTTTTTATAGTTTCAATTTCAGAACTAAAATTTCTGTTCCATTTGCCTATCGCTGACGGTTGTACAAACACAATTATTGATTTTGAAATTGACGACCGTACACTTATTTTTTTCAAAAGAAAGACCAACTGCTCATGTATTTTAGGACGATCACTTGCATAAAAATCCGTAAGTGGAAAAAAGTAATATAAAGGATTGTTTGACGACTCCTCTATTTCTTTGAGTGTCTCATCTATTTCCCTATCCTCAATATTGAAATATTGGAGATTGGCATTTCTACCGATAAACAGCCACTTTTCTTCTTGCTGTCTATCTTGCCAAAATGCGTAATCTTGTGCATTAACGGCGTAACCTTTTTCGAGTAATTTGACACAAAACTCATAACCAAGGAGCTGCCGAGCTCCAAAAACGACTGCGCCTCTCATAAAGTCCATCCCCTCTCTTTCAGCCATATTTTCATTCTATGCGGCTAAATTAAAGACTGACCTGTCACTTTGGAATCTGTCTCTTATAGAAGTTTCACTTTATCCCACATCCAACGGACAGTAACGCCCTTTTTAAATTTTGAACTAAACAATATATAGTATTGGGGGAACCGTCCGTAAATGTCCGATTGGTTCAACTAACTATTAGTGGGAAAGGCGCCCACTGATAGAAGTTTCACTTTATCAATTTGAACGATTATGGTATGCTTTTAGAGGTATGTTGATGAATATAAGGATATTACATATATTTTCGATTTGAATCGGGGTGAACGTTTATGAAATATGTATGGGGTTTTGTATGGGTTTTTCTTCTAATTCATATGTTAACTTATGTTGCTGGTTCAATGTTGGCTGTACCGTATAATTTTGCGACAGGATCAACTTTGGGTATTGGCGCCTTCATTTTACTAGTAGTCGTTACAGCAGTTTTGCCTTCTCCAACTATAGAAAAACATTAATAAACTCGCCGTCGCCGGCGAGTTTATTTATTTTTTTATTGATACTTTCAATTCTCCGTCCTCTGCATCAACAAGAACCGTGTCGTAAGGATGGACATGGCCAGCAATAATTTCCTTTGCAAGTTTCGTCTCAATATGGCTTTGTAAATACCTCTTCAATGGCCTTGCACCGTAAACTGGATCATATGCAGCATCAGCCACAAATTTTTTCCCTTCTTCCGTTATCTCTAATTGAATATGCTGCTCCCTTAAGCGAGTTTGCAATTCTTCTGCCAATTTCGCAACAATACCTTTAATATTTTCAAGAGATAGCGGTTTGAATAAGATAATATCATCGACTCTATTTAGGAACTCGGGTCTAAATGATGCTCGGAGTTGACCCAAAACAAGTTCTTTTGTATTCTCATCAACGGCATCTTCATCTTGCTCACGATCCAATAAGAAATTTGAGCCAATATTGGACGTCATAATGACCACAGTGTTTTTAAAGTCAATCCGTCTCCCTTGCGAATCCGTAATTCTTCCATCATCAAGCACTTGAAGTAAAATATTAAACACCTCAGGATGCGCTTTTTCAATTTCATCAAGTAATATAACCGAATACGGTTTTCTTCTTACCGCTTCTGTTAGTTGTCCGCCCTCTTCATATCCCACATAGCCTGGAGGAGCGCCAATTAATCGTGAGACAGCATGCTTTTCCATGTATTCCGACATATCGATGCGAATCATATGTTCCTCACTGTCAAACAATGTTTCAGCTAATGCTTTGGCCAGTTCTGTTTTTCCGACACCTGTTGGTCCTAGGAAAATGAAAGAACCAATTGGGCGGTTTGGATCTTTAATTCCTGCTCTCGCCCTTAGAACTGCATTGCTGACCAACTCGACTGCCTCATCTTGGCCAATGACACGTTTATGCAAAATACTTTCAAGACGTAACAGCTTTTCACGTTCGCCTTCTACTAGCTTCATTACAGGGATACCAGTCCATCGTGATACGATGTCCGCAATTTCATCTTCTGTAACCTCTTCTTTTACCAAGCGGTTCTCATCATCCTGGTGAGCTGCCAGTAAACCCTCCAGCGACTTCAGTTCTTTTTCAACTCCCGGAATTCGACCATGACGAAGCTCAGCTGCTCGATTTAAATCATATTGATTTTCCGCGTCTTCCAATTCCCTGCGTAATTTATCCAATTCTTCACGTTTTTCCTGAATATGCAATAGTTCATCTTTCTCAGACTGCCATTTTGCCTTCATTTCATTCGCTTTTTCTTTAAAATCAGCTAATTCCTTCTGCAGTATTTCAAGCCTGGCAATGCTTGCTTCATCTTCTTCTTTTTGCAATGCAGCTTCTTCAATTTCCAGCTGCATGACTCTTCGGGTCACTTCATCAAGTTCACTCGGCATAGAATCAATTTCAACACGAATATTGGCACAGGCTTCATCAACGAGGTCTATCGCTTTATCAGGCAAAAAGCGATCTGTAATATAGCGATCGGATAATGTAGCTGCTGCCACAATCGCACGATCATGGATATTAACGCCATGATGAATTTCAAATCTTTCTTTTAATCCCCTTAATATTGAAATCGTATCTTCTACAGTCGGTTCGGGAACGACTACCTTTTGAAAACGCCTTTCGAGCGCAGGGTCCTTCTCTATATACAGCCTATATTCATCCAAGGTTGTCGCTCCAATACAATGAAGCTCGCCCCTTGCAAGCATCGGTTTTAACATATTCCCTGCATCCATCGATCCCTCTGCTTTTCCAGCTCCTACAATCGTATGGATTTCATCAATAAACAGCAAAATTCTTCCTTCGCTATTTTTAATTTCTTGTAAGACTGCTTTGAGTCTCTCCTCAAATTCTCCTCGAAATTTCGCTCCGGCAATAAGCGATCCCATATCCAATGCAAAAATCGTCTTGTCTTTTAATCCTTCAGGAACATCACGCCTGACGATTCGCTGTGCGAGCCCCTCTACGATCGCCGTTTTTCCGACTCCCGGTTCTCCAATCAAGACTGGATTGTTTTTTGTTTTCCGTGATAAAATACGGATGACATTCCTGATTTCATTATCACGTCCAATAACAGGATCAAGTTTTCCTGATTTTACTTCGGCAACTAAATCTCTTCCATATTTTTTTAATGCTTCATACGTTCCTTCCGGATTTTGTGATGTCACTCGCTGTCCCCCCCTTATCTTTTCAATTTCTTCTCTTAGCTTTTTTTTCGTAATACTATGTTGAAGTAAAAAACTGGTTATTTCATGATGTTTTTGGTCCATCAGTGAAAGCGCAAAATGCTCAACTGAAAGGTATTCATCTTCGAAAATGTTTTTTTCCTTTTCCGTGGCAGTTAACAAATTTTGCAGGTCAGAACTTAAATATTGACCGCCCTTGACTCCCGCTCCAGTCACTTGTGGTTTTTTCTCGATGAGGTTATTCAATTTCCATTGTAACTCGCTTCGCACTAAACCCAAATGTTCATATATATTTCCAAGCAAGCTATCATTTTTTTCTAAAAAAGCTTGCCAAAGATGAACAATATCGATTTCAGGATGATCATGTCTAACTGCTATTTGCTGCGCTTCTGCAAAAGCCTCCTGCACAGTTGAAGTCATTCTACTCATATCCACTTTGCCCATCTCCCATCTTTAGAAATAAAAATAGCGCAGCTCCCCGGAAAGGGGCGCCCCGCTATATATTTTCCCGTTCCATTATTGGTCAAACGGATTATTTATATGAATGATCAAGTTACGCCCAGTGCAATTTTTGCATAGCGTGACATTTTATCTTTCGTCCATGGTGGACTCCAAACAATATCCACTTCTGTTTCTTTCACTTCAGGCAAATCCGCAAGTGCAGCCTGAACTTGATCAACGATAACGCCTGCAAGCGGGCAGCCCATTGAAGTAAGTGTCATCGTGACCTTAGCTACACCAGCATCATCCATGTCAACATCATAAACGAGTCCTAAGTTCACAATATCAATACCAAGCTCTGGGTCAATTACCTGCTCTAGAGCGCCGTATATATTTTCTTTCAAAGCCTCATCCATCTCCAACACTCCTTTCAAAAAAACTTCTCCCTTTATCATACCAAACAATTAAGAAAATCAAACTGAAAAGACCTGTTTGTTAAAAAAACATTTAGTTCAGTTGATTTAGATGGTTCTCGAACCAGGAAACTGTTTTTAGGAGCGCTTCCCTGCTTACTTTATGGTCTGCCTGCTCATCCACAATAAAATCGAGATCAGCTGAATTTCTTGCATAATTCTTTTTAATTTTTTCATAAAAATCATATGTAGGCTGAAATGGAACAACCGGATCTTTTTTTCCGTGCCAGAATAAAAGCGGTCTTCCTGCAAGAGCCTCGGGTTGCGCACTTAAATCATATTTCTTCAATCGGAAATATTCTTGCTCTAGCTCTTCGTTAGATAATGGCAATTTTATTCCCGATTTTTGAAGCTGTTCTATTTGCTCCCTCGCAAATCCTTCGTAATTCGGGCTGCCCATTAAGCAGACCGCTGCTCTTATCCAATCATATTGTGTTAAGGAACCGAGCGTAATAATACCGCCCATTGATGTGCCAACAAGGCCAATTCTTTCTTTATCAACCAAGCCTCTTGCAATAAAATCATCTTTAACAACTTCTATCTCTTTGATTGTATTTGTAACTATATCCCAGAACTCAAACACGATTTCCTCATTGCTTCGACCGTCATTTCTTTCGCCGTGTAAATTCGCTTCCGGAAGAACGACACGAAACCCTTTCTCTGCAAGCAAATAAGCAAAATGAAGGTTATGCTCTTTCGCAGAGGTAAATCCGTGTATAAAAAAAACGAGCGGAAGCATCTTTTCCTGATAACCACTTTTTACAACATGAAGAAGCGGAATGTCTTTTACTTTCTCTTTATGAATTTGTATCACGATGCTACCCCCTTGGAATTTTACAACTTAAATTTTATCACTGTACCCTATAATTTTCCAAAGAAAGGCATTTAGCAATTTTGCCATTACTTGCACGTTTCATTCTCGGCAAAGTTACAAACAATAATCTTTGAACGCAGCAATAAGCGTTCCTTTCCAATTCAAAAAAAGGCGGTGCTGTAAGATTGGGTAAAAGGAGCAAATCAAAGCGCTTTATCCATCAAGGAAAAAACTCTGTACAATTACATGCAGAGCGCTTTCCATACCGTTCTACCTTAGAAGAAGCGGAAAACAAAAAAATCGCGTTCATGGAGGAATCATCGCTGGGAGGAATTGAATAGTGGGAAAAAACGAATTGTTTCAGCAAGCGAGGCATTTTGTTGAACAAGCCCAGGAAGTATTCTCTTCAGGAGGTTCCGAAACAGAAAAACAACGTGCTATGGAGATCGCTAAAAATACTTTATCCTCTGCTTATGCCAATACGACGTTCGCAGAGCAAAGTCAACTGCGAGAATTCCAACAGACACTTGACAGCTTAAAATAGCATGGCAACAATAAACGGGAGCAGGTCCTATGCTCCCGTTTTTACTCTGGAATATGAAACTTTGCACTTGCGGTAATTTTTTGTTTCACACGCTCACCATTGATCCTTGAAGGAATCAAGAAAGCTTCCACTACATATTCTCCCGGATCTACACGCTTGCTCCCTTTTTGATAATTCCATTTTGCCTTCCATATCTTCTCTTGACCTTTTGGTATTTCCACATATTGAAAAGCCTGTAGAAAAAACATTCCATCGCTAAATTGGTATATAATCTGTCCGTCACTATTGAAAATGATAAAATCGAAAATTTGGCTTGTCGAAAATTCCAGAACCAACTCGGCGTTGGTCTGATTTATGGCAGTGAAAATAAATTTCGCCTCGTTTTTTTCTACATTTACTGTTACACGAAAATTAATCAACGCCGCTTTTCCCCCTATTCCTTTCGAAAAAACCCAAAAACCTCCGTAGTTTGGACAATATTAGTAAATGCATATGGATCCACTTCTTTAATGATATGTTCAAGATCGTATAACTCATACCTAGTGATTACAATAATCATCATTTCGTTTTGGTCGTTTGAAAAAGCTCCTCTTGCTGGAACAACCGTTATGCCACGGACCATCCGCGAATGAATGGCTTCTTTCAATTCTGACGTTTTTTTCGTAACGATCATTGCAGTAAGCTTTTGATGACGCGTGTGGATTGCATCAATGACCCTTGTAGAGGCGTACAAAGAAACAAGGGTGTAAAGGGCTTTGTCCCATCCGTATATCGCCCCTGCCGTAATAATAATAATTGCATTAATAATGAAGAAATAAGTACCAACTGGTCGATCGTTCATACGTGATAATACCATGGCAACAATATCTAGGCCACCCGTAGATGCACCCATTTTTAATGTTATTCCGATTCCCACCGCACCAATCACACCACCGAATACGGAATAAAGCAAAATATCGGCAGTATGTGGCTGAACTGGAAGAATTTCAAGGAAAAATGTAGTCAGCAATACGGTGATAAAACTATAAAGTGTAAAAGATTTACCAACTTTCATCCACCCTAAAATGGCTACTGGAATATTGAAAAGAAGCAATAAGATCCCTGTAGATATTTGGATAGGTGTATAATCCGACAATAGATTTGAGATGAGCTGGGCTGCTCCAGCAAATCCGCTAGCATACACATTTGCGGGAATTAGGAAAAAGTTCAGTGATAGAGCAGTTAGAAAAGCTCCAAGAATGATAGCAGCGATTAATTTTATTTGTTCCCTGAAAGAAATTTGTTTGAGCTTCATTACTTTCCCCTTTCTTTTAGGTAAAAAAGCATCGTGACCATTGTACTTTTCTTACAAAGTCGGTACACTAAAAATAAAGAATAATTTTCTGAATTGTTTTTGAGTCAAGCTTCTAATTCCAGTTATTTTATCACGAAAGGTGAATTTTATGACAATCAAACTATATGCTGATAGTGCATCCGATCTCCCAATAGCGTTTTTTGAGGAAAATGGCGTGCAATTAGTTCCTCTTCAAGTACATATCGACAAGGAAGAGTATAAGGATTTACTTACAATCCAGCCCAAACAAGTATATGAGGAAATTCGGGCGGGAAAAATGCCTAAAACTTCTCAAGCCTCACCCCAACTCTTCGAAGAGCTTTTTATCGATTTGGCTAAATCCGGTGAATCCGGATTATATATTGCCTTATCTTCTGAGCTTTCTGGTACATATCAAACGGCAGTGATGATGTATGAGCAAGTAAAAGAAGATTACCCTAATCTAGATTTAACAATCATTGATTCAAAATGTGTATCCCTTGGATTCGGTTTATTAGTGCTCGCTGCGGCTGAACAAATTAAATTGGGAGCTTCTAAAGAAGCAATCATTCAAGATCTCGAATTCCGTTGCGCCCATATGGAGCATTTATTTACAGTTGAGGATTTAGACTTCCTCGCTAAAGGCGGCCGCCTATCAAAGGCATCTGCATTTCTCGGTGGACTCTTAAATATAAAGCCACTTCTTCATGTGGAAGATGGAAAGCTTGTTCCTTTGGAGAAAATCCGCGGCAAAAAAAAGCTGATTAAAAGAATGCTTGATTTAATGGATGAGCGTGGAGTTGACCTTGAAAATCAGACAGTCGGTATAAGCCACGGTGATGACATAGAAACAGCTCTAGAACTCAAAAAAATGATAGAAGAGCGTTTTGGAACAAAGAATTTTTACATTAATTTAATTGGCTCTGTAGTAGCTTCACATGCAGGACCTGGCACATTGGCTCTCTTTTTTTTGAATGATAAACAATCCTAATAAGTTCCTCTCTAAAAGGGATACTAATGTAAATCCCTATCGAAAGGAGAAGGTACATGCGTTATAATACATCTGATAATGATAAGAAAGCAAGGGATAACCAGGCAGCCCGTGAAGAAAAAAACATTTTACGTGAAAAGAACTTAAAAGCAGGAAAAGATCAATATTCTCAAAAAACAGATCACCTTTAAGCCACCCGGGAATCATTCTCCCGGGTTTTCTAATGCCTCACTTGTTGATGCCGCCTTAATCCTCTATAATTGGTAGAAAAGAACCGGTGGAGGTATAAAATGGCAAAGGAAAATTCATTCGATATTGTTTCCAAGGTAGAGATGCCTGAAGTAACAAATGCAATCAATGCTGCGATGAAAGAAATTCAAACACGCTATGATTTTAAAGGCAGTAAAAGTGATATTAAGCTTGAAAATGATGAACTTGTTCTCGTATCTGATGATGAGTTTAAAATGTCGCAGCTAAAAGATGTGTTGATCAGCAAGTTAATCAAACGTGGTGTTCCAATCAAAAATCTAGATTATGGGAAAATGGAAAACGCCTTCGGTGGAACAGTTCGGCAAAGGGCAAAGCTTGTCCAAGGGATAGACAAGGATAATGCTAAAAAAATTAATATGATTATTAAAAACAGTAAATTAAAGGTAAAAAGTCAGGTTCAAGATGATCAAGTGCGTGTTACAGGAAAAAACCGGGATGATCTTCAAGAAGTCATAAATGCCATTCGTTCTGCAGATTTGTCAATCGAGGTACAATTCGTTAATTACAGATAACCAAGATTATGCTGGGGACATGAAAGGAATAAAAAAACAACGAACGGGTATATCATACATGTATCCTTTCGTTGTTTTTATTTTTTTCAACTTATTAAGGAGTGATAATATGAATAACCAGCAAAAGCAGACGATGCCTAAACAAGAACAAACACATCAACCCGGCGTTGAAACAAAGATGAATCCAGAGCCAGAATCAATCAAGTCCTCCTATCAAGGGAGCGGGAAATTGGACGGAAAGGTCGCCATTGTTACAGGAGGAGACAGCGGAATTGGTAAATCTGCTGCCATTCATTTCGCAAAAGAGGGTGCGGATGTTGCTATCTGCTATCTAGAGGAAGATAACGATGCAGAGACGACAAAGCAGCTTATCGAACAGGAAGGTCGTAAATGCCTGTTAATTCGTGGAGATCTCGGACAAGAGAATCATTGTATCAATGTTGTAAATCAAGTAATAAATGAGTTTGGTAAAATCGATGTACTCGTTAATAATGCGGCTGAACAACACCCGCAGAAAAGCCTATTGGACATTACTGAGGCTCAGTTGGATAAGACTTTCAGGACAAATATTTATGCTTATTTCTTCCTAACAAAAGCGGTCTTGCCTCATTTGAAAACGGGTGCTTCCATTATTAATACCGCATCCATTACCGCTTATGCAGGAAGCCCGGAATTGCTAGACTATTCATCAACAAAAGGTGCGATTGTTTCATTTACTAGGTCCCTAGCTAAGTCGTTAGCATCACAAGGTATTCGAGTCAATGGCGTAGCACCAGGTCCTATTTGGACACCGCTCATTCCAGCAACTTTCGATGCAGAAAAGGTAAGCAAATTTGGTGGCACCCAGCCACTCGGTCGACCAGGACAACCATCCGAATTGGGTCCTGGATATGTGTATCTAGCTTCAGATGACTCGAGCTATGTTACTGGCCAAATGCTCCATATTAATGGCGGAGAAGTAATTAATGGATAAGAAAAAAGGCCGTTTTCACGGCCTTTTTTTCATAAGTCATTATCATTTATCTGGTTGACGGTTTTGCCCTCGCTTCCAAACTATGTACATAAACAGGGCAAATACTCCAAAAATAAGAAAAATAGATAAGATGAAAGTTATATTATAGCCGCTTTTTTCTGTCATTTTATAAATCTCAGCAGCTTCCCGCTCAATGAAAATTTCGTACTCACCATTATTGCTGCGAACCATATCTGTACCTAGCAAACCTCGGAGTTCCTTATTATCCTCCAATTGATCAGCAGTAATAACTGCCGTCTGATCCGCGGATGTACTATTGATCGCTACTACAACCGTATCGGATTCATATTGACGCTTAAAAACCGCCATCCCGTTATTTTCGTATAATAATTCCATCGTGCCTCTTGTAAGTGCTATCTGGTCTTGTCGTATTTTACCCAATTTTGAAATATACTCAATCAACTCCTGATCAGTTCGAAAATTCATCATCGGAGTGTTTTCGGGTGCCTTTCCTCCATTAACAGCAATTTCTGAAGCATAGTAAACGCTTGGGATTTCAGGCTGAGTATATAAATAAGTTAAAGCCATTTTCCAACGTGAACCAGGATAAGTATTATTATTTACCATGTCCCGCGTAAATCTTTCTGTATTCTGATTATCTAAAAATGCTTCCTTCAACCCTGCAGTATCCTTATTTTGTTCCCATAAATCAAAAAGGGGAGCAAGTGATACATCTGGTTTTGAAAAAACATTTCTCAGTGGTTCATTTAAGGAGACATCCAACATACTAGTAAAGCCAGCATGTAAATATTGGCTAATCATTTCCTCGTTCAAGTTAGCAGCTGCTCCAGATAAGTAAAAATCCTTTTTCAACTTTGACAATTCCGAGGCAAACTCTGTCCAAAATGTCATTGGCATATAGTCAATATCTGTTATTTTTAAACCGTCAATATTTGTTTCGGTCACCCACCATTTGGCAACTTCAAGGATCTCTTTGCTATCTAAATCCTTGATCGGGAATTCTAGGATAATCTTCATACTCCGTTTATGTGATTCATCCACAAGTCTCACAAAATCCTCTATTGTTCCAAAATGTTCCTCTGTCTTGTAGTAATCTTTTATCCACTCTCCGTGATAACCGCCTTCCTCGTTATCAAAAATAGGGGATAGCTGAATAACGGTAAAGCCCATTTCTTGCAAATAATCCAATTTGTCGATAATTCCCTGAAAATCTCCACCTTGATAGCTGAGTGGATCCTTCATATTTACATCAAAATCATTTTTGTTATCACCATTATTAAATCTGTCCACCATTAATGAATAAATAACTTCATCTTGCCATAAACGTTCTTCTTTTTTGTCAGCTTTTACCGAAAAAGCGGAAAAAAGAAGAAGTGGCGCAAGAAAGAAGCATAATGCTTTTTTAAACAAATCCGCTACCTCCTAACATCTTCTACGCCTATTAAGATTAAACTTATTTGTATTGCTTCGTCAATTCTTCAGATTTTTTTAACATAGATTTACGATACCATTGCTCAAACTTGCTTGGCTCCATAGGTCTTTCGATTAAATAACCTTGAATATAATCACAGCCAAGTACTGTTAACAAGTCTAATTGTTCTTCTGTTTCTACGCCCTCAGCAACAATATTTAGGCCTAGCCCGTGACCCATCGTCATAATCGCATTGACGATAGCAAAATCCGGAGAATCTTTCCGAAATTGCTGAATGAACGAACGATCTATTTTTAGCCTGTGAATAGGCAAGTGCTTCAAATAACTTAAGGAAGAATAGCCTGTCCCAAAATCATCTATTGAGAAGTTTACTCCCAAATCCCCTAAAGTCCGCATAGTACCAATCGTTTCCAAAGTATGATTGAGCATGGCACTTTCTGTTAGTTCTAAATGTAAGTATTTTGCCTCAAGTCCAGAATAAGCAAGCGCAGTTTTAACTTCTTCCGTAAAACGCTTATTCTTAAATTGATAGGCTGATACATTTACAGAAACACTTAAATCGTCAAACCCCTTATCCCGCCATGTATTTATTTGCCTACATGCATTTTTCAATACCCAGTTCCCAAGTGGATGAATTAGCCCGGTTTCTTCAGCAATTGGAATAAATACGGATGGTGGAATAAGACCATATTCGGGGTGTTCCCACCGTAGTAATGCTTCGCAAGACGATAAAACCCCAGTATCAGTATCAATAATTGGCTGGTAGGCTATAAAAAATTCTCCCTTATCAAGTGCTTTTCGCAAACTTCTTTCGAGCTCCACACGTTGAACGGTCTCTTTATTCATTTCATTTGCATAGAAAACGATGGTACTGCCACCTTGAAGCTTTGCACGATTCAAAGCTGCATCAGCATTTTTCATTAATTCGACATTATTATTGCCATCGTTTGGATACATACTAATACCGACACTTGCTGTAACAAAAAACTCATGGTTATCAAAAAGAAATGGTTTTTGAACACTCTTCATTAGTTTATTTCCAAACGCTATCGCGTGATCTGGTCCGCTGCCGGCCGGTAATATAATAGAAAATTTATCACCGCCGAATCTTCCCATATGGGCTTTTTCAGGTAGCTCCACAAATATTCTGTTTGCCAATTCTTTTAGAACTACGTCCCCGGCATTATGGCCCACCATATCGTTAATTGTTTTAAAACGATCTAAATCAAGAAACATAACTATTAAACTTTTTTTGTCTGTTTTAGCTATTTTTAAACTCTCATTAAGAATTTCCTCAAATTTCATTCGATTTGGAAGGCCTGTATCAGTATCGAAATAAACAATTCTTTCTACTTCCTTTTCTATCACCTTTAACTTCGATAATTGCTGTGTAGTACTTCCTAGCATGATTGCCATGGCATTTTGCTGTTCTAAACTCATCGTCTCATTGTGGAAAAATATGTTTTTATTAATATTTCTAAATATTGTAAAGGTAAACTTGATTCTTTTAGTATCAGGAGAAGTAGTTGATATGAAAATAGCTTTTGGCAACCAGAGTGACAGTAGATTTTTCAATCTAGTGACTGCTTGATTGGTTACAATTGCTTGAATAAAAACAAATTCTTGAGAAGAAAAATTATGTCCTTCAATAAATCTAAACAATTCATGTTCATTCTCATATGTATGTTCATAGGATTTTATCAAGCTGCCACTCTCCACTCTATTGTTTTCGACATTATTAGATAATTTATCCTTTAATTCTCATTTTAATGAAGTTTAGTCAAGATGTCACCTAAAGACAACAAAAAAACCGCACGATGGCGGTTTAATTATTCATTAGGAGAACCAATTCCAACCAAGTGGAAGTTTTGCTCCCAAGTAGAAGGTGACAATGAATGAAATTAGCAAGAGTGCCCAGAATACCCCGGTATTTTTTCCTTTCGACGTTCGAACAAGAACCATTTCCATCATAGCGATAACAACTATTCCACCGAGAAATTTAATCCCGTATAATGCAGGATCATAGCTGCTATGCTTCGAAAATAACATAAATCCGGTTGCGATGATCAATAAATAAAATAATCGTAAAATCATTTGGACAATTTTCATTGCTTTTTTATTTCCGCTATTATGCAAAAATAGTGCTACAGCAAATAAAATCAGTGCCACAACCCATGTCGTTATATGGGCATGAGTGTTATCAAACATACATATTCTCCTCCTTGAAACAAGCCAATTGTAATGGCAACATAATTCTTATCTTACCATATTTTGTTTGCAGTCACAGAATTGAACATGCTATTTCACAATATTGTTCAATATGCCGATCCCTTCTACTTCTATTTCTACTTCATCTCCCGGTTTTAAAAAACGTGGCGGCTTAAAACCTTTTCCAACACCGGCTGGCGTTCCGGTTGCAATAATATCCCCTGGTTCTAGGGTCATTCCTTGAGAAAGAACAGAAATGACTTCTTCAATTGGAAAAATAAAATGCTCTGTATTAGAATTTTGACGAATTTCTCCATTGACCTTCGTGGTAATCTGCAAGTAGTTTGGATTACCAATATCTTCTTTGCTGACAATCCACGGTCCAATTGGACATGATGCGTCAAGACTTTTTCCAATAAAAAATTGCTTATGGCGCTGCTGTAAATCTCTTGCAGTAATGTCGTTTAAAATGGTATATCCGAATACATGATCAAGGGCATGCTGTTGCGAAATATTCTTTCCCTTTTTGCCAATAACTAAAGCAAGCTCCCCTTCGTAATCAAGCTCCGATGTAATTTCTTGATGGGCATCGACGTATTCATTGTGACCAATGACGGAAGTAGGTGCCTTTGTAAACACCATGACATGCTCTGGAATATCCGCTTCACTTCCCATCTCAATCGCGTGATCACGATAGTTTTTACCTACACACATAATATTTTTTCTCAAGGACGGGATGGGAGCAAGCCAGCTTATTTCAGCAAATGGAATCAAATAATTCTCGGAATTATTTTCCTTTCCCCACTCTATTAATTTACTAATTTTACTCAAAAACATGCTGTCTTCTGCTATTCCGTCAATCAATGATTGCGGGCAAGGAATATTACTGTCCCTGCTAAGCGACTCAATATCCCATACAGAAGATTTTTCATCATTTGCTACACCATATTTTTCTGCATCTTTCCATTTAAATGTCATGAATTTCATTTTTTCCACTCCGTTCTGTCTTTTATCGTCCATAAGTTAAGAGGCGCCACAATTTTTCCACCGGACCATATTTGAACTTAGTCAGCCATATTTCGGCAACCATGACTTGAATGGCGAAAATCGCAACAGCTAGCAACGTTCCTGTTGCCATTGACATTTGCCCGTATAAGCCAAGTCCATAATTATAGAAAATCATAGTCCCAATTAGTGATTGTGATAAATAAATGGTGATTGACATTCTTCCTGCGGATGCAAATGGCTTAAACAGCTTGGCTATCATTCGATTTGACATAAGCAACACAATAATCGCGACATAGGCAACAGCTAGTATCGGTCCACCGATCGTATCCTGTATGTATTGAATGCTCAAGCTTGTTTCTAAGAAAAATGGTAACATTTTTGCTGCCAATCCAAGTGGCAAAGTAATCATTAAAATCAGTAGCCATTTTTTCTTTTGGCGATTTGCCTTTTGCAACCAATGAAGTTTTGCTGCACCTGCCCCGACCATCATCAGCGGTAAAATCATAAAGAGATAAAGTAAAAAGCCTGCTAAATTATTATTGACGGACCAATCTGCAAAGCGCTGTGCCGTGATTTCCAAAAATGATCCATTAGCATAGGTTTCTGCCGATTGCTGTAGACCGACAATATCATAAAAATCGGCTAAGGATGCCGAATCGAATAATGAAGCTAGAATCAGCATTCCCCCAATAAATAACTGGGGAAGTATGTAGAGGATAGCCCCTATACTAATTAATATTGGCCCAGAAATCCTAAGAAATAGAAGTAATACCAGGCCCATAACTGCATATGTAATCAAAATATCTCCGTACCAGATGAGAAAAGCGTGAAACACACCGAATAACAGTAATATCAGCAGCCTTCTTACACTAATTTTCCAAAAAGAAACATTTTTCACTTTGGAGCGCTGCATCATAATCACCATGCCATAACCAAACATCATGGCAAAAATGGGATAAAAGCTCCCTTGAACCAAAATGTCCAGCCATGTGAATACTGTTAAGTCCCCATATTTCCACCATTCATATGGATTATAATAACTGAATGGCGAATGGAAGCTAATCATATTGATTAGAAAAATCCCTAATAATGAAAAACCTCTCAACACATCAAGCGATTGGATCCGCTCTGCCGAGTCAATAGGCTCCAGAGTTTGCTGCATCTTTTATTTCCTCCTAAATTTGTAAGCTAAGCTTTGAATCTCCTAAATTCATTTTAACTTCTAGGCAGTTTTATCACAAATTCTTTTTCTCTTCATAAAATACAGTGGTGAAAGCTTTAGGGCGCGACGTAAGAAAACTAATATTAACAAAGGATGTGAACGGCCATGCCTGCTTTCGTCGGAGCCGTTCAAGTGGTATATGTTAGTTCAGGAGCTGTTTTTAATATTGGTGATGTATTTCAAATTCACCCTGTTTCTCAATCAAAAACTTTTGCAGGCTCTGGTTCATTTAATACGGGGGAAAATATAAATGTCAGGAATGATTATTCTGCAACGAATACGTATGATAGTGACGGAATAGATCAACCAATTGCATTTAATGTTTAAATGGAGGAAATCATGATTATTAATGTTGAGCAATCCATTCATATCCAACTACTCAAGATCGGTGGGATTACGAATTCCTCTGTATTACAAATAGGGACAGCAGGCGTAATTACGCCTGCCTCATACTTATATAATACAGCAGGAATAAAGGCACCTGCTCCTTTGACTGTGGAAGGTGCTCCTTCAGTAGTTGCCGAAGAATTAAAACAACCGAGTTTTGTACCGTTATAAAAGAATTATTGAAAGTGTGGTGAATAAATCTTGGATGTTCATTCCTATATTAAGCAGCTATACGACTATATGACTTTCCAACAGAAAGAAATAAGTGGTTTAAAGGAAGCTATTTCCCTTTTAAATACCGAAATTAAGAAATTGAAAGAAAAGCCTTCTGTAACAGTAGAGAGACTAGAGTATAAATTCGATCAATTGAAAGTAGAAACTTTGGAGGGCACATTAAATATCGGATTAAATCCTAGCGATTTAAACACGATGGATGAATTTTCAGTACCAACACCAGCCCCTACTAATATCGTTAATCCTGCGTTAAAAGGTGTATTTTTTAAAAGGCCTCTTTCTGAAAAAATAGATGAGTATTTAAACAATCAGCTAGAAACAGTTGTCAATGATACTGAACATCAGACTGGCATGAGGATTGAAAATAATAATATTGAACATATGAAAGAAAATCTTCGTAAACAAATTCCGGCCCGAATCGATCATTATATTCATACCTATGGTTCACAACAAAATGAAGAACAAAGTGAAGAACAATTGTTTGAAAACATTTATAACACAATAGTTGCTGATATAAATAAGGCCGTCCATGCATTTATAACCCAAATGCCTCAATCAGGAAAGGAATGAAATAGTAATGGAACTTAATGTAATAAACCGAGAGCTTTGTGTTGGAGATATTCGTATTATTGGTATATCCACATCTGCATTATTGTTAGTCGGAGATGCTAATACGATTCAACTGGCCTCAACTTTTGATACGCCAGCTGAATCCTTAATCATCGGACCCTTTGAACCTCTTGCTCCGGAAGCCTAGATTTGATCGCTTATGTGGAAACGAAACTCTTTCGTCCAATTTATAGATGTAAAAAGTCTAATTCTTACCGGTATTTTGGAGATAGGTGATTCTGTTCAACTAAGAGCAAATCATAATATTCTTGCTGTACAAAGGAAGCAAGAGATCGAATTCGGGAATGAAGGTAATTTTCAAGCCTTTCCTATTTTTTCGGAACCCATTCCAATCCCTCCTTTACCTGAACCGCCTCCTTTGATCAGAAAATATAATGAATCTCCGAATATACGTGTTGGACAGATTCATGTAGAGGGGATTTCTACCTCAGCAATTATGCATATTGGTAGTACAAATGACGTGTATTTAGAATCCCGGGTTCTTCATATTAGACAGCTTCCAGGAAAAGAAGAAATTGAGCCCTTGTCTTTATTCACCGTACGGTAAATAGAAGTGATCTTTTGAATTTGTAAAATAAAGGATGAATGTATATGCCAGCTTTTATTGGTCCGGTCCAAATATTTAATGTTAACGGAGGTGTCGCTCATATCGGAGACACGGTGGTCATTTCACCAAAGACTAATACGAAAACAACAAGCGGTGCTGGATCCAACAGTGTAGGCGCAATAGTTTTCGCCGCGACTCTTGCAAGCGCAAATAATACACTTGATACAAATCTAATCGACCAGCCGACAATCGGAAATAATTAATGAAGACAGTCCCAAAATCCCCCCTCCCGACTTGTATGTCGGAAAGGTAGAGGAATCTGTGGGACTGTCTTTATTTGATCTGGAGAAAATCTCCACTATCAAAGAAATATAAATATTTACCACTCACCGGTTTATCCCAAATTTCTCGTATAGCCCGCTCATAAAAGCTAAGTTGGGGCGAGTATCGTTTGCCAAGTATGGTTTTCGCCTGAGAAAATCCACCTGGGAATTTGCCGTGAATCATGTCTGTCTTATAATCTAGCAATGTGACGGCTGCTCGGTCTTCTATAACACAATCTATAATTCCCTGAACGAGAACATTTTCGTCCAGCCCATCCCAGTCAGAATAAACTTGGTGTGCTGGTATCCCCATTGTAAATGGCACTTCCCGATGTACCTTTTTAGCAGACAGCATCATCTGCCCGATCTCACTTTGGAAAAATTGAATAATTTGTTCACTGGATATCGCTTCTGCCTGTTCAGGTCCGAGGATCTCCTTTTCTATTAGTTCTTCCAGCAATTGTCCAACAGAAGTGAGCGTTGGTGTATCATATAGCGGAATATGCTGCATGACCGTGTGCATGGCAGTTCCTCGCTCGGCAGGAGATAAAGCTCCGCTTCCCCGCATGAATTTAGGTCTATCATACAGATGGTTGCTTGCTTGTTTAATAAGCTGGACACCACTTGCTTCATCTCTCATCTCCGCCATTCTTTTCAGCTCGGAAACGGATTGCTTTGACATCCGCCTTGTTGCTAATGGATGAGCATAATTCCAACTAAGCCTTGAGATTACCTCTTCCTTGTACATCGATTCGCCTAAATTCGGCTGGCCTTCTTTCACAGCTTCCAACCAACTATCATCACCTTGATCACCGAGTTCGGCTTCCGCTGCAAAAAGGACACTTGGCACAATCTCCACCTTCCAGCAAGATGGATGACCTGCAATTTCCTGTAACGATTGCAGTTGAATACCTTCGCGGATACTTTGTGAATCTTGATGCCTCACGAGTGCGAGTCCAATCCAGTCCAAATAAGAAGCAGCCTTTGCTCGATCATAATCAGTTAATAACCAATCTGGGTGTTTGACTGCCTTTAACCATTTCTGTTTCTCTTTTTCCGCATTTTTTACACTACCAATTAAAAAGAGCTTCTCTTTTGCCCTTGTTAACGCTACATACAAAACGCGCATTTCTTCCGCTAGCAGTTCCATTTTTTTCTTTCTTTTTAACGCAAGCTGCGGGAGAGAAGTGGAAGATATTCTTTTTTCAGGATTGATATATTTGCTAGCAAAGCCATAATCTTTATCAAACAGATAGCTACTGTTCACGTCCATCATATTGAATTTACGCGCAATCCCGCAGGCGAAAACAACAGGGAATTCAAGCCCCTTGCTGGAGTGAATAGTCATAATCCGGATAACATCTTCCTGCTCCCCTAAGGCACGCGCTACTCCTAGGTCATTTCCTCTTTCTCTCATTCTTTCGATGAATCGAAGGAAACGGAACAACCCGCGGAACGACGTAGCTTCATATTGTCTTGCACGGTCATATAGTGCTCTTAAATTGGCCTGTCTCTGCTTTCCACCTGGAAGTCCACCGGCAAATTCATAAAAGCCTGTATCACGGTAAAGCTCCCATATTAATTCCGATAAAGCCCCGCTTCTTGCCAAATTCCGCCACTTTCTTAGATTTCCAAATAACTGTGAAACTTGATTCCTAGCATTTTCATACTCTAGGTCTACCTCCGTATCAATGAATGCTTTAACTGCATCATAGTAGCTCCCTTGAGGCAATTGCAGGCGAATAAAGGCGAGCTCATCTTCGCTCAAGCCAATAATTGGTGATCTTAGCAATGCAGCGAGCGGAATATCTTGGTCGGGATTATCGATAATTTTGAGCAATGATAACATAATAGTTACTTCTGTCGCTTCAAAATAACCTGTGGATAGATCCGCATACACTGGTATGCCTGCATGTTTGAATTCCTCCATAATATCTGCTGTCCACGTCATGGAACGAACAAGAATGACAATATCCTGGTAACGAATTGGCCGCTGTGCACCCGTTTTCAGATCGTAAATTGGCTTCTGCCCCTCAACCATCATTTTGATTTTTTCCGCCATATAGCGTGCTTCAAGCTTCGATTGCTCCAGTTCAGCTCGATCATACTCACCTTGTGGAACTTCTTCAGCGCCCGCTCGGACATCACTCGAATCATCGGATTGATCAATAATCGCCACTTCCACCGGGAACTGCTCATCGTTAGGATAACCCGAGCCTTTAACGAGCTCAGCATCTTCGTTATAGTCAATTTCCCCGACCTTTTCGCCCATAATTTGCTTGAATATGAAGTTTACAGCGTCCAACACTTCAGTCCGACTGCGGAAATTGCGAGAAAGGTCGATTCTTAGCCCTGTCCCCTGCCCATTAGCCGTAAACCGTAAATATTTACCTAAAAATAAATTTGGTTCAGCAAGTCGGAAGCGATAAATTGACTGCTTCACATCGCCAACCATGAACAGATTGCCGTCATACTCACCATCTGCCGATACAAGTCGTAAAATGGTTTCTTGCACCATATTCGTATCTTGATATTCGTCCACAAGTACTTCCTTAAACTGATTTCGATAGCTGAGAGCTATTTCGGAAGGGAGGATATCAGCATCTTGATGTTCTTTTTCAGCAAGAATTTCCAGACAAAGATGCTCTAGATCGGAAAAATCCACTAGCCCTTTTTCAGCTTTTTTCTGCTTAAATTGAATTGAGAATTCTTTTACGACTTCCACTAATGTAGCAAAAACTGGTTTCATTTCTCGCATATCTTTTAAGAAACTTTCAGGTGAGCGTGAGAATAAATCCTTGGCCAGCTTGTCCAGCGCACTGCGAGCTGATTTTCTTAACTCGTCTGCTTCTTTAATCAATTGTGGATCAAATTCATCACCCTTGCATGTTTTTGCACGAGAAAATGACCAGCTATTCATGGCACTATATAGATTGTCCCAGCTTATTACGGCTGCTTCCTCCATCCGCTCAATCACTGAAAGATCATCCAAATAATTTGCTGCGCGTGGGGCTGGCCCACCAGGCATTTTCGAAATTTCAAGCGCCTGCTGAAGTAATTCTTTCGCTCCTGATAGCTGGAGTGAAGTGTCATATTGCAAAATGTTGATAAAAGGCAATTCTTCTAGTCTTGCTTCTTCGGAGATATCGTACAAATCTACAAGGCGAGCCAGCCATACATCCGGATCAGGATGAGACCGGGAAAAATCATATAATTTCGAAATGAGTCCTTGTAAAGCATCATCATTTCTGTCATTGGTAAACGTATCTACAAGCAAATAAAACGATTCATTTCCGTCTTTTCCGTATTCTGTTTCAAATAAATCATCAAGTACCTCATCTCGGAGAAGATCCGCTTCTGTTTGATCAGCGATGCGAAACCCTGGATCGATATCTACCATATAATAATGTTTCCTCACTACATCAAGACAGAATGAATGCAATGTGGAGATAGACGCGCTGTTCAATAAGCTAAGCTGTTTCCGCAAATGGGTGGATAGTGGATCCGCATCAATCGCTTTCTCAAGTGCCACTCCAATCCTATGCCTCATTTCTGCGGCAGATGCGTTTGTAAAAGTAACGACGAGCAGCTGATCAACATTAAGAGGATCTTCCTCCGTTAGTATTTTCTGAATGATACGCTCTACTAGCACGGCTGTTTTTCCTGAACCCGCGGCAGCCGCTACTAATATATCCTGGTCCTTTGCCAAGATAGCTTTCCATTGGTCATCCGTCCAAGATACTCCTTCTGGCTTAATCGGAATGATTGTTTTCAAATTTTATTCCCTCCTCCCGAATCTTAGCAAGAACGTCAGGTGATTTTTGCTGAGGTATAATTCTATAGCTATTATTATCTAATGATTGGTCAAACTGACAGACAGGCTTGTATGAACAAAACTGACAAGGAGTCCGATCCCCTAGCCTGTATGGGTCAATATCAACCCGCCCTGAAATGATTTGATCCCCTGATTCTTTGTAAAGGTTTCGAACATATTGTCGTAAAATCCCGAAATCTTCTTCGCTCGCCGAATTAGCCTTTGAGCTTGAGGAAAGGCTTCCGTCTTTATTTATGCTCGCCGAAACAATACTAGAGCTCCCTGTTTCTAGTGTGTTGTCCATGAGTCTGACAATATCTGGATCCCCTAGCAAAAGACCTTTCATCTTAAACTTTTTCAATATCTCTTTTTCAATATCATCGAGCGTCAAAATTTTGTTGCTATCGATGATCGGGTTATGCATATGGAAATACAGTACGCCTGCAGGTGTAGCGTCCATGCCGATTAATCGGTCGGAATGCGTAATAATGATATCCAGATAAGTAAGCATTTGCAGGGCGAGTCCGTGATACACTTCATTCAAATCCAGCGCTCTAGAACTAGATTTATAATCAATGACTCGTAAATAAACTCCCTTATCATCCTCTGCCTTATCCACTCTGTCAATTCGACCTTGAAGCTGCATGTTAGTTCCATTTTTCAATGTAAAAGCTAGTGGCGGCAGTTCCTTAGATGGACCAAATGCAAGTTCTATGCCAATTGGTTCAAAACCACTTGATTTTGCGTGGCTGCTTAGTACATGAGATGCTCTCCCAATCACCTGCTCCAACTTACGCTTAATATAAAAATGGCGATTAGAACTTAATAGAATTTGATTTTGCAGTTTTGGCGCAAGATACGATACTGCCTCCTTCGCTAACCATTCACATTGTTCCTTTGTGAGTCTTGCCCATGAGAGCCCTTTATCGGTCACTTCCTCTGCAATCCATTTCAGCGCAGCATGGAATAAATCGCCTATATGCGGTGCTTCCAGTCTGAAAATATCCCGTTCACGGAGCCGCAATCCATGGGAAGTATAATGAGAGAAAGGGCAACCATGGAATAGTTCCATTCTCGATACACTTGCCAAAATTTCATTTCCATACAATTCTTTGCTCGTTTTTACCGATAGCTTTTTTGTTTCATTTTGATAAAAAAGACTAGACAAAACTCGGTGTGCTTTTTGTTTCCAACCAGGGTTGTCCATGTAAAAGTTGTACACGTCCCACCAAAAATCCGCCATTGGATAATTTCGCTTTTTCAGCTGCATTTGGGCGGTTAAATAAGCAATAGATGTAGCAGGATGAGAGATATATTGAAATTGTTCATCATGGACCAATTCTCCTGGCTCGTTTACAAGATTGATTTCCGTTGCCTCCGGGAACATTTCTTTTATTCTCTTAATATATGGAGATGGAAGCAAGGTTTTTCCTTCATCATTGGCGAGTGGAAAGGATAAGTAGAGGCGGTGCTCAGCTATCGTAAAGGCCCTATAGGCGACAAAGTCTTCATCAAGTAATCTTTTTTTGCTACCAGGTACAATGCTCAATCCACTTGTGATCAATTCCACGCGGTCATCATTAGATAAAACACCCTCATCCGTTGATTTTGCGGGAATCACGCCATCATTTAAACCAATGACGAAGGCGGCCTTAATATTTGAAAGACGGGATGATTCAAGGTTTGCAACAAAGACTTGGTCGATCGCAGGCGGAATTAATGAAAATTTCAATGCCTCTAGACCGGCATCAAGAATGGTAATAAATTTTTGAATAGATATATTTTCGTCACCAAGAATTTCAACAAATTGGTCGAGTAAATCTACAACAGCAGCCCATGCCTGATCATGTTCCATTGAAGCAACCAATCGACCTTGTTCCTCTGCTTTTTCACTCCGCTCTCTAAGCTTCCCTGGTATGTCGAGTTCCTCCAGCAGCATATAAACAGCTTCACAAAGTTCCCGGCCATTACGTGCTTTTTTCAGACGCCTTGATAACTTTAATAGCGGAGATGCCACAAGATTTCTGGAATCATTGATTTCTATTTCCATTTCTCTTTCTGCATCTGTTTGAGCCGAATTGGAAAGTTCAAGTCCACGAAAGCGCCGGTAATGCCAAGTGGCCCCTTTATCCGTCCATTTATCTCCCCTGATTCCATTTGCCAGAACATAGTTCTCAAGCCTGTCCATCTGCTCCCGCAACATATCGAGATTCGTACCAGCTGGAAAAAGCATATCTGTTTTTACAGCGCGGAAGACCGGCTCATAACGCCAATGGCCATTAATGATTTCAAGAGCACTGCGAATAAGCTCTATAAGAGGATGATTCAGCATCGGCTGTTTTTGGTCTATAAAATACGGAATGTCATAATCATGAAAAACAGTCTCAAGCGTTTCCTGATAGTCACTCCCATTCCTTATCAGCACTGCGATATCCTGATAACGGTACCCGGATTCCATGGCAAGTTTCCGTATTTCCCGGGCAACCCCCTCAATTTCCGCTCGCCGGTTTGCAGCAGTCCGAATTTCAATTGCAGCTGGGTCATTTAAAACCTTTACTGGTCGTTTATCGAATTGAGCCTCTAAATGTTGTAAGCTTTCAGCCTGGAATCGTCGTTTTTTTGCTAGAAAAACATCATCCTCTATTTCTATGCCGGCCTTACTGGCTATGTCATACAAAATAGAGTAGGATTCACCCGTCATTCGGAATAACTGTAAATCATCAGGGATTGCGCCATTTTTATATGGTCGATCAAGTACAAGCGAAATAGATACCCTGTTGCAATGTTTCATTAATCTTTCAATGACCATATATTCCTGAGGGGTAAAGCTATGAAATCCATCAATATAAATTTCAGCATTTTGCAAATAACTGGATGTTTCAACTGACTCCGCAAGCAAAGTCAAATAATCATTCGAATTAAGATACTTTCCAATTAAGGCATGCTCGAACTTGCTATAAATAAGTTCAAGATCGTGCAATTTATCTGCAAGCGCACGAGTGGATGCACCGAAAGCGAGTTCCTTTTGCTTGAGGATAAGATCTTCGGGCTGGACGCAATAATGTTTGAATTCTGCTAACATTGCTTCCACATGCTGAATAAACCCCATTTTATCTGCCGCTTGTTTGAATAGCTTTAGGTCGTCTTTATTATCTTCAATAATTTTTCTAATCAGCATACTTAGCCCTGTACTAGAAATATGACTGCGGTTTGCTCCTCCCGTTTCTTGCAGGATACGCCAAGCCAAGCGGGTAAAGCTGTAAACTTGTGAACGGATCATCCCCGCTATTCCAGGTGTATTGATCAAGCGATATTCAGATAAAAAAGTCATTTGTTCAGGAACGATGTACAAAACTGGCGGACCATCGGGTTCCTCAATCAGCCTTTCTTTGATTTCATTAAGAAACATCGTCGTTTTTCCAGTTCCAGATCGCCCGATAACAAAACGAAGTGACATCTTTTCAACTCCTTTTATGCTTAGCTCTTTCACGATAAATATGATACTTCCATTATATCATAGTATTGATAACCTACGAACGTACATTCCTTATTTTCCTGTTGAATTAATTACCTTAACGACAAAAAAGCTGCCGTTACGGGGGCAACTTTTACTAAATAACTGAGATATTAAAGAGTAGTTAGGCGCGATTTTGGACTTTTTCCTTCATCCTGCCTTCAACTTGCTTACCAACATACCAAAGAATAGCGATGACTCCAATAGCGATTCCTGTCCTAACCGGTTTGGTAACCAGCGAAACAACATCGTAGCCAATAAAACTTATGATAAAGATCATGACAGCTTTTCCAGCTATGGTTGCGAGCAAATATTGATAGACACTAACCCTTGAAAGCCCTGCGACTATATTCACTATGGCAGATGGTGTAAACGGGAAACAGAGCAGCAGAAATAAAGGACCGAATCCATGTTTTTCTACCCAATTCATAAAATTTTGGACCTGTTTGTTCCTATGCAAAAAACGGAAAAAACGTGCCTCCCCAAACCTCCGTACAAGCAGGAAAACTAGAAACGCACCAGCAGAAGCGCCAATCCAGGAAAACAAGAAACCCCAGCCAAGACCAAACGCATTTGCATTTGCCAGGACAAGCAAAAATAATGGCAAAAATGGCAAAAAAGCTTCTAGAAACGGTAGAAAAATTCCGGGCAACGGACCGAATGAGCGATATCGATCGATAATATCCATTATATGTTCAAGCGTGATCCATTCTTTAAATGAAAACAAATCCATTGTCATTCCTCAATTCGCGTGCAGGCATAAAATAGTCAAATATATTAAATTATATCATGATTGAAGGCTTGTACAATCTATCCTAGTGTTAATCCTACCCATTTTCTAACTACTACAATCATACGTGATTTGATTTGTCATTCTGTTAGTGAGAATAAAAATAAACTCAGTGATGTTAGCCACTGAGTTTATTTTCATATAGGATAGAACAGGTTTTTATTCCAGCCGTTATTCAAAAAATTCCGCCACCTTGTTAATGGCTGCAATAGCGTCTTGGCAATCCTCCAAGGTCAGATTTTGATGCAGAGGAATACTGATCGAGCGTGCTAATAAATCTAATGTGTTAGGACACATATCTTTTGAATATTGAACATTTCCCTTATAACTTTCACATGTCCAAGGGTTATCATGTAAACTGGCTCCACGTTTTTCTAAAACATAATCCCAATTGACGTAAATATGGCGATCGGCAATACCATTATTATAAATTGTGCCATTAGGTATTCCTTCTGCATTTAAATAATCGGAAAAAGATTTCGCTTGTTCTGCAGTAGTTAAATAGAATATTAAACTATATGAAACATCGCCATCACAATCCGGAATTCTTTGCAATTGAATATTGGGGATTGTTTTAATTCCATTAACAATTGCTTTTTTAATTTGGTGCAATTTAGATACAATGGAATCAATTTTTTGTGATTGTGCTAAGCCAAGGGCTGCATTTAACTCACTCATTCGGTAGTTTTCCCCGGGGAAGGATGGGACATTTTCAAACATTTTCGTTCCCCAGTAACTTAAGGCGGAGTCATGATATATGCTTGCTCGTGTATAAATATTATCATCATTCGTCGTAACCATGCCGCCCTCGCCGGAAGTAACTACTTTATATTGCTGGAAACTAAAGCAACCTGCATGACCAAAAGATCCTAAAGGCTTTCCTCGATAGGATCCTCCATTTGCCTGAGCTACATCTTCAATAACAATCAAATTATGTCTCTGTGCAATGTCTAGGATTTCCTCCATTTGGCATGGTACTCCCTTCATATGCACAGGAATCACTGCTTTTGTATGCTCGTTAACAGCCAATTCAAACGCTTTAGGATCCATAGTTAAAGTATCATCAACCTCGACAATTACAGGAACAGCACGAGCAATTAAAACCGCGGAAGCAGTCGCTATATATGTATATGCTGGGATAATCACTTCATCACCAGGACCGATCCCTGCTCCAATGAGCGCTGAAACTAACGCTGATGTACCTGAATTAACAGCTAATGCATGTTTACACCCAGTACGCCTGCAATATAAGGCTTCTAATCGTGAAGATTCCGAATGATAAATGTCCTCCTCATAGAAACGAAATACCCTCTTTTTGTCGAGAACACGAAGAACATATTCCTTTTCTAAATCATCAAACTCCTCCGAACTAATGAACTCCGGCGCCCATGGTCTCGTTCGAACAGGTGCCCCACCTTGTACAGCCAACATCATCTATCGCTCCCTTCCTAGTAATTTAGTTTTCTCATACCCTTATCGCTTAATTAGCTAATACTAAAGTATCATAATAATCAAACTATTTAAACAGGAACAAACAAAATAATTATTTAGGAGGGGAAAAGATTCTTCAGCAAAAAAAGACAGCTGTCTCCAGCTGCCTTTCACCTTTACAAATATTTCACAAACCAATCTCTAATATACTCAAGACGGTTGATTCTTAAAGTCGGCTTTCCGCTCCTCGACAATTCATGGTTCGATTCCGGGAAGCGTACGAATTTCGTTTCTTTTTCACGGTGCTTCAATGCAATGAATAGTTGCTCAGCTTGCTCGACAGGACAACGGAAGTCTTTTTCACCATGCAAGATTAATAGTGGTGTCTCAACATTGTCAACATATTTCAGCGGAGAATGATTCCACAGCTTTTCGATGTCGTTAAGATCAGCGAGAATTTGCCAGTCAGTGAAATAATAGCCAATATCACTCACGCCGTAAAAGCTGATCCAGTTGGAAATCGACCGCTGGGTAACCGCTGCTTTAAAGCGATTTGTGTGACCGACAATCCAGTTCGTCATAAATCCACCGTAGCTTCCTCCGGTCACGCCAAGGCGATCTTGATCGATATAATCAAAGGTTTCTAATGAATAATCAACAGCCGCCATCAAGTCACGATAATCGTTACCACCATAGTCGCCGCGCACAGCGTCAACAAACTTCTGACCGTAACCATGGCTTCCACGTGGATTTGTGAAAAGTACTGCGTATCCTTCCGCAGCAAGAATTTGGAACTCGTTAAAGTAGGTGTTGGCGTACATCGCATGTGGTCCACCATGGATTTCAAGAATGAGTGGATATTTCTTCCCTTCTTCATATCCTACAGGCTTCATGATCCAGCCGTGCACCTTCCAGCCGTCCGCTCCTTCAAATTCAATCGCTTCCGGAATAGACAATTCTCTTGTTTTCAAAAATTCTTCATTTACTTCAGTTAGGCGTTCTTTTTCCCCTGTTGAGAGATTAACATAGTAAAGATCGCCAGGCTCTGTAGGACTGCTAATACCGACAATCGCCTTATCATTTTTCGGATCGAGCGAGAAGCCATACACGTATTGATCGTCATTAATCGCCGGGTATAATTCCCCTGAAAGATTCCCAAAATAAATCGAAGTATTTCCATGATCTGTCACTTGGAAATAAAAGCTTTGGCTATCTTCCAGCCATTGTACGCGCGGTGCTGAGACACCTTGGAGAAAATCGCCTACAACAAAGTCACCGACGGGTGCATCAAAATCGCTTGTTATGCATGTCTTCGTGTCTTTTTCTAGATCATACATCCACAACTTTGCATGAGTGGCATTTTCGTATTCTCTTTCGCTTCCGACGAATGCAAGATATTGGCTATTCGGCGCCCAAGATGTTTGATAAAACATACCCGTTCCTTCCGTGAGCTTTCGCGTTTCCTTTGTTCCAAGGTCAAGCAAAAAAACATCGCTCATGAAAGAAAAATCTTTATCCTTTGATAGGTCGGCCGTATACGCAATATATTTTCCATCAGGTGACCAAGATCCGAGTTGGAAGTGATCCTTTCCTGCCGTGATTTGCTCCAACTCTTCCGTTTCAATATTCACGATTGCAATTTGCGAAAATTGATCCATATCCAAAAATCCGCCTGCATCAGATTTATATTTCATATTGTCAATTTCAAGCGGCTTAACTTCCTTATCTTCTTTCTTATCTTGATCAACGCGGTCAAGAATTGTTTCGTCCTTTCCGAGTTTCACTGAAAAAGCAATCTTTTTTCCACATGGGGACCAAACAGGAGTAGTTGCCCCATGTTTACAGTCAGTAACCTGCTTCGCTTCTCCTCCTATTTTTGGCAGAACAAAGATTTGCGGCTTCCCACTACGGGTTGATACAAATGCAATTTGGCTGCCATCTGGAGACCAAACAGGTGAACTTGTTTTATGTTCGCCGTGGGTCCATTGTATAGGCTTTTTATCGTTCAAGCTTATGTAAAATAAATTGGAGACATAGTCTTTCTTCTTTTCGTCAATATGCGTCTGGATATAGACCGCTTCCGTTCCGTTCGGAGACAGCTGCGGATCTGCCACCGACTTCAGTTCATATAAATCTTCTGGCTTAATTCCTTGTTGTTTTTTCATTTTACCTCACCTTTCATGTTGACTTTCTACCACTATAAATATTTCGACACTCTAAGTATTTTTCCTGCTTATTAGGGGAAAAATTTTTGTAAATATTTGCTGCTTGCTATTATTTCATTTTCTAAGTAAAATGAATACGAACACACGTTCTTTCACTAGGGGAGGACTAACAAATGACGAGAATTCCAACGCATGACCGGGATATGATTGAACAGGCAATTTATTTACCAATGCTTCTTTCGGTATTGAACCGGGATTTACTTGTAGTAGAAAAAAGCCCATTTAAATTAAAAAAGCCCTATTTGGAACTAATCGAGGAAACGATGAAAGCGATTCAGGTCGATCTTGCAGAAGTAAAACGCTACTTGCATAAAAACAGCATTAAAGTGGACCGGTTGAAATCAGATGATGCCTTTACGATGTATACATTTCTATACAAGGGCTACGAAGAACAGCATAATTATTTTAATCCGAGGCTGCGGAACAGAGTAGAAGAGCTGATGCGTTATTATTTATTAGAGCGGTTAAAACAGAGTCAAAAAGAAAAGGAAGCGTGAAAAGCGCTCCCTATATTTCATCCTTTTTAGTTCTATATGGTTTTTGGAATTCAGATGCCTTTAAATAAAAATTCGAAGAACGTCTGCGAAATCCTTCCATTCTCTCAATATTTTGTTGAAATTTAACCCGTAGCATAGCGGCACGTGATAATTGACCTCCGAATGATGAAAACGAAATTGGAATTTCGTACTTTTCATTATTTTGGAATTGAACTATGGTAGAATAGGGGCCACTTTTATGATAGTCTTCGACAAAATCATGAGAGATCCAAATACAATCAGGATTAAACGGTGATGTGGTTGGAAATAAATATATCGATGTATGAGGGTCAACAATGATGGGTACCTTGTGGGTAATATTAATTAATTTACGCGTCCCTTCTCTTCTTCCGTCGAATGAGCATCCAAAATAGTCACAGCTTCTCTTAATAATTTGAATTGGTTTATCCTGCGATAAATACTTTTCTTCAAACTCATAAATGTCCGAGTATGTTTTTTTACCATCTACTAATGGTTTAATCATCATTGTAAGAGGATTAATTTCATACTCTTCGACCATTCTCTCGTTTTCTTGCATTCTCATTCTCCTCCTTAGGTTTATTTTACTAGTACAAAATTACCATATCACACAAAAACCCAAATATCACCAAAATTCGAAATAATTCGATAATTTTCTCACTTTAATTTTTAAAAAAAGTAATTCATCTGAAAATTTACACTCTTCTGTTGATTTTTCCACCCATTCCATGTATAATTAAAAAAAGTTTCAGGGGTGATCATCGATGGAGAAGAGAAAGTCTTATCAGGAATTGCTGAAAGAGTATGCGATGACCCAGAATCAAAATGAAGCACAAGCAATGGAATGGTATGTTGATTTTTTCTTAAACGGTCTTCTGCAGCAAAAGCGCGAGGAAAAGCTTTGGATTGACATTGATCGTGCGCTTGATATGAAGGATAAAGAAGCCTTCATGAAGCTCTCAAAAGAGCTCACAAACCTTATAGGACAATAAAAGCATGACAAATTAAGGCTGTCGCCATGAGAAGTCTGGTCACTCTGTAAAGGAGTGATCAGACTCTTAATGGAGACAGCCTCGTTTTTGTTTTCGACCTATATTATTTCCCCTTTATTTTATATTCATCAATCATCCTGATCCGCTCAAGCATGGTCGGATGCCCGTAACGGAAGATTTTTACTAAATAAGGCGGGTTTACTTGGCTGAGCCCTGCTTTCGTCAAGCTTTGAAAGGTTTTGACCCCAGCTTCTTTATCATGGGTCATTTTAATCGCATACGTGTCAGCTCTCGTCTCTTGATGGCGTGAGACCCAATTTGTCAGCGGACTTGCGGCGAATAAAAGCACAGATGTGATTAAGAGAAACGCTGGCAAGGAGCTTAGGTTGGTCATTTTATCAACCTTCCAGGCTTTGCCCCTTCTATTTACCCACCGCTCCATAAGCTTAGCTGTAAGCCAAAGTCCTACAAAAGTAAGGAGAATGTAGCCCGCAATCCCGATATAAATATGCTTCTCAACGTAATGCCCCATTTCATGAGCCATAATGAACAGGATTTCCTCATCCGTTAACCGCTCAAGTGTCGTATCCCAAAGTACAATCCTTGAATTCGAACCCACACCAGTCACATAAGCATTGAGTGAATTCGTCTTGTTGGACATATCCACTTCATATACATGTTCAGCGGGAATGCTTGCCACATCTGCCATTTCTAATATCTTCGCTTCAAGCTGCTTGTCCTTTAATGGATAAAAATCATTATAAAGTGGATCGATCAACACTGGTTGGATGAACATCATAAAGATTGAAAAAGGAATGGATAGTACCCACGCTGCAAGCCACCAACGCTTTTTAAATTTCCTCATGAGAGCATATAGAACGGTGACAATTACGAGCATCATCGCATAATCCACCCAAAACTCAATGATATTATCTTTCATCCACGATGAAAAAACTTGAGTGGAAATATTGTATGATTTAGAAATTGTGTAGGAAAGATAGCTAAGCGGAAACATGATAATGAAAGATGCAATTGACAGCCAGAATAAGTAAATCGCACTTCTTAGCGCAAAAAACCTTGCCGTGCCATTTGCCCAGCGTTCAAAAACTGCTGAAACCCCGAAAATTAAAATTAAATAATAAAATAACCATTCATACGGGGTCGCTAGAAAAAACATCAAATTGCGGATCTTTGAATATTCCTCGGTCAGCATCAATTCCCTTGCATTTAAAAAAGTAGCCGGGTCTGCCTTCGTGCCTTTAAGCGCTGCCGGAATAGAAGTGTCAGCTAAATAAAATAAATACGCATACATGGCAATACCGAAAAGTATATATGCGACGATTGCCCTAAGCGCCCATTTTTTGATCAATGCTCTCCCCCCTTGTCCATCTCTTATTATATGTAGAAAAAATTGCTTTAATTAGAACTAGCTTCCGTGATTTTTTCATCACAGCATATTATGACATAAAAAAGATCCTTTCAAACATTTTCAAAAAAACTATTAATTGTCTTATTAAAACGAATTAAAATTAAATATCCGGAAATTTCACAGGAAAATAGACGAACGCCACCTACTTCATGGCAGATGGCGTTGTTTTAAAGATTTTTAGAGTAGCCAAGAATAAGCACTGAGTATAGCAATCGAACCAAGCACAACGAAAATTACATTAGCACCAAGAAATGCGATGAGAAAAGCGGCTGCCATTCCAACCAATCCAGGAATAATTGAACCTTCTTGAATAAAGAAGACAGCGGGAAAAATTAATGCTCCTAGGGTGGCATAAGGTACATTTTTCAAAACCCCCTGTAAAAAAGGCGGCAGTTCTTTCCCCCGGAACATAATAAATGGAATCATTCTTGGGATGTAGGTGACCAGTCCCATCCCGATAATAGTCAGCACGATGATGGAATTACTCATGCCTTGTGCGCCCCCTATCTTTAATAGTTTCTACTACTTCAACCAGAATAGCGGATAATAACGTTGCAGCTACGATCGCCCAGCCGCTACTCATGATTTTTGAGAATACGAAGATACTATTAAAGGCTGCAGCGAGCAAAGCCAGGCAAGCAACCTTCATACTTTTTTTCAGGGAGGGAACGAGCAACCCAATAAACATCGCGTATAATGCAATCGTCATACTTTCCTGTAATACTTGCGGCAGCCCCGCACCAATTGCGTATCCAATCCCTGAGCTGACAACCCAGCTAGAGTAAGCAATAAGATTAAGCCCAAATAAAAAGCCAGTAGAAATAGTATCTTGCTTTGTAGCAGCAACGGAAAAAGTTTCATCCGTAATACCAAATGCATATACTGCTTTTTTCCATGATATCTCATCTTCAACTTTTTCATTGAGTGAAGCAGACATAAGTAAATGTCTGATATTGACAATAAAAGTCGTTAAGATCATTTCTACAGCACCTGTTCCAAGTGCAAACATATTCAGCGCTATGTATTGAGAGGCTCCAGCATATAAAACTAGACTCATAAATACCGTTTCAAACAATGTTAAGCCAGTCGTTTTTGCAAGCAATCCAAAAGTAAGCGCAATGGGAGTGTAACCAATCGCAATGCTCAATCCCTCCTGAAGCCCCTGGCGAAATTCTATATGTTTCACTTTTGGCACCGAAGCTTCCATCCTTTTAATCCCCCTCTTTTATCTTGAGTAATTTTTAACAATTATAAGCATGATTCGTACATTCGGCAAGATGGGGAAAGATGTTGTTGAAGAGAATAATAGCGGTATTTCAGATACTTATTTTTCTTTTTCCATTAGTTTTCGTACTTTTTCTTTCGGAACCCAGCAATTGAATTGGTAATGGGTTTTTGTAGTAAAACCAAGGCGTTCACAGCGATAGATCATGTTACCCGCTTTTTTCTGCGCTGAAAAATGAATACATGTGGCGCAGCAATGATAATTTTTCATATTGGCACCTCGACTTATTTCCCTTTGAAATCCGGCTTTCTTTTTTCATTAAAAGCTTCAAGTGCTTCTACTCGATCTTCAGTGGGAATCGTGATTTCATAAGCCTTGCGCTCTATTTCAAGACCTGTTTGGAGGTCCACATTTAGCCCTGTCTTAATGGCGAATTTCGCCTGCTGGACTGCCATTGGTCCATTCGCGAGAATCAAATGCGCAAACGTCAAGGTTGTTTCTAATAAATGTTCACGTTCAGCAACTGTTGATACAATGCCATATTCGGCAGCATCACGAGCAGTTAATCTTTTTGCCGTTAAAATCAATTCCAAAGCTTTTGTTTCTCCTATTAACCGAGGCAGTCGCTGCGTTCCACCGGCTCCCGGGATAATGGCGAGGCTCGTTTCAGTGAGCCCCATGAGTGCTTCCTTCGCCGCGAATCGAAAATCGCAAGCAAGAGCTAATTCCATACCTCCTCCGAAAGCATGACCATTGATCACAGCTATCGTTGGCTGCGGAAGCTTTTCGATAGCAAGAAATACTTCCCCAATTTTTTGCACGTTGCGGCGGACTTCTTGTTCCGTAAGTGTTCTCCGTTCTTTTAAATCGGCACCAACGCTAAATGCTTTTTCACCAGCACCTTGAAAAATAACGATGCGTGCTTCTGGATTCGTTTTTAATAATTCTACAGTGTGGGAAAGCTCACATAGCATTTCATAATTGAAGGCATTTAATGATTCAGGACGATTTAATGTAACAAAAGCAATATAATTGTTGATTTCAAGATTAATAGTGCTCATTTCAAATCCCCTTTCCTATTATAAAGTGGTTTATATTCACTCATGTGGTGAGAACCGAATTTCAACTGTCGGAAACGTGACTCCAACTGTCCGAATCGCGTTTGCAACTGTCCAAATCCTCAGTCCAACTATCCAAACAGCGATTTCAACTATCCTATCCCCAGTTAAAGCATATATATCCAACCACTATAAATGAATATTTCTAACCAATTGCGAAAAAACCTTTTTCTAAAGGCAAAAAAAATCACGGACCAAAGTTCTTCCGTGATTTTGCTAGCGTAATCCGTTCAATTTTCAGTAAATCAATTCAATAATTTCATCTTTTGTTACGTTTCCGAAATAATGTTTAATATCCACATCTTCTAGAGCTTTGGCGATTTCAGATCTTTCGTAGCGGACTCCAGTAAGACGCTCTTCAATCTCGCCTACATCACCGACACCAAAGAAGTCGCCGAATATTTTGCAATCTGTGATTTGTCCTTTATGAATATCAAGTCGGAATTCAATTTGGCCAACAGGGAAACGATGCGAATGCTGAATATTGAAGTTCGGGGACCTTCCATAGTTCCAATCCCAATTTTGGTAGCGTTCTTTAGAGAGTTCATGGATTTTCTCCCAGTCTTCATCAGTTAATTTATATTCAGGAATGTCGTCAACGCCTTCAAAAATATTGCGTAGCAGCAACTCTCTAAATTGTTCGATCGTCATTTCCTCTTCCAAAAACTCAGAGATATTGGCAACGCGGCTTCGAATCGATTTAATTCCTTTTGACTCAATTTTATCTTTTCGTACTTTTAAAGCAGAAACGACATTGTCAATTTCGGAATTAAACATGAGTGTACCATGACTGAACATCCGGCCTCTTGTAGAGAACTGCGCGTTACCTGAAATTTTTCGCTCGCCCACCAGAATATCATTTCTTCCTTTCATTTCTGCATCAACACCAAGTTTTTTCAGGGCATTGACGACTGGTTCAGTAAACTTTTTAAAATTTAGGAAGCTCTCGCCATCATCTTTTGTGATAAAGCTGAAGTTCAAATTTCCATGATCATGATAAACCGCACCGCCTCCGGAGAGTCTGCGTACAACATGCAAGCCGTTTTTTTCAACGTAATCAGTACTAATTTCTTCAATCGTATTTTGATTTTTACCGATAATAATGGAAGGTTCATTAATATAAAACAATAAATAAGATTCATTCACATCCAAATTCTTAAGAGCGTACTCTTCAATCGCCAAATTGATCCGTGGATCCGTAATTCCTTGATTATCAATAAATAACATAATATTTCCTCCTCTTATTTAGGGGTTGTCCCTAAAGGGATAAGTTCAACCCCATTGAAGCTAGAACGACTTCCCCCGTAAACTGTTCTTTCGCCTCAGCCACTAATTGCTGATGGTCGCCAAAATGGGGCAAATGTGTGAGAACTAGTTTACCAACTCCCGCTTTCGCAGCAAGCGTACCCGCTTCTTCACTCGTCATATGTCCCGCTGCAGCGCCGTCCATTCCTTTATAAAAATTCGATTCACACAGGACGATATCCGCCTTCTCCGCAAATTCTGCTAATTCCGTAAAATAAGCGGAATCAGCTGTATAGATGAGCGTTTTCCCCCCTGCTGAAACCCTCATTGCAAAACAAGCGACAGGGTGCTTCGTCTTAATAAATTCAATTTCAAATGGACCAATATGTATTTTCTCATCTTGCTCATAGGAAATTCCTGTTGTGATATCTTTATACGTTAAACTATTGAAAGAAGCTGTGTCATGAGGATGCCCGTAAATCGGTAAATTTCTGCTATGTCCGTTCACATATTTTCCAATCAAAAGCGCATGCTGCAGTACCCCAATATCCGCTACATGATCGGGATGATAATGGGATAAAATCACAGCATCCAGCTCCTCAGGCTTAATATATGTCTGCAACTGTGATAATACAGCGCTGCCACAGTCCACCAAAAGCTTGAATCCATCGTATTCCAACAAATATCCCGAGCTCGCCTCCCCCGCTTTAGGATAACCGCCCCAATGGCCAATAATCGTAATCTTCACGGGCTCCACTCCTTTACCTGAACTATAGTCCCATAACATTTACTATACTTTATTCTGCCCATTTTTTCATGTTTAGAAATTTGTATTGACGGGAAAAGTTCTGTTATAGTACAATATAAAAAACTAATTACAGTGTTGCAACAAAAAAACAACGGGAGAGTGAAGATATGATCCAGAGTATAGTCGACTTTTTCAAAAACCTACCTCCAAAACAATGCACAGAATGCGGCGAGCAAATTGCTGAACAGCATGAATGCTATGGAACTAAGTGCGATAGGTGTAATGATTTGCAATTATAATACAGTAACCCCCTATGAATAGATTCATAGGGGGATTTTTACTAGATTTATGGTAATTACTCCTTCACAGCCACCACACGGATGCGCTTATAATCCGCATACCATGTACCATCCTTATACAATTCAGGCTTTAGGTCGGCCATAATTTTTTCATACATAGCCAGCTTTGCTGCTGTGTTAAAGTCATAAAAGAAATCATCTGAAAACATATCCAGCCAATGCTTTAACCCGTTTTCTCCATCATTCAGCGGCGTGGGTCTGTCGAAGTGAAGTGCATACGTAACGCGAAAACCTTGATTTTCAAGTAAACTACTATATTCACCGATGCTTGGGTAATACCAAGGATTTCTATCTGCAGCCGACATTCCTTTCCCAGCAAGTGCAACATCAACACCATGAATAATCGTAGCAACATTTCCCTTTCCACCAAATTCTGCGACAAATCTGCCACCTGGATTTAAAACTTCCCATATTGTCTCTGCCACTTCAGCTGCCTGCTTCATCCAATGCAGGGCAGCATTTGAAAACACAGCATCAAACTTTTGCGAGGATTTAAAGCTGACTGCATTCCCCACTGAAAACTCGATATTAGGGAACTTTATTTTGGCCGTTTCAATCATCTGCTCTGACAAATCTATGCCAAGAGGAATCGCGCCAGATTTAGCAATTTCATTAGTTAAATCTCCTGTTCCACAGCCAAGGTCAAGAATTCGTTCACCTTTTTGAGGATCTAGCAAATCAACGACCCCTTTACCGAGCTGAGATACAAAATTAATTTTTTCATCATAAAGGTTAGAATCCCATATATTTTTAGAAACTGTTTCTCCCATAAGCTTGTCCCCCATAGCTATTTATAGTATTCTATCAACCAACAATCACGATACTCCCCTTCATGAAATTCATTTTTCGGAAGAAGTTTCACCTTTTCAAATCCACATTTTTCATAACAGCGAATGGCCCTTTCATTCCATGTTTGTGGATCCATCACTATTTTTTCGGCTCTTTTTTCTTTAATTAAGTACTCCACCATGGAACTGACAAGAATCTGACCTATCCCCCTATTCCAATACTCGACTTCACCTATAAATTGATCCATCCCATAAATGCGTTCTTCATTAGGCGAATAACCATATACTATTCTTGTTTCTTCATCTACTTGATAAAATTGAATATATCCAACTGATACTCCATCGAATTCAACAATACAGCGAGTTACTTGTTGATCATCATCAAAAAAATGTTCATTTACCTTATGTAGATTAAAAGGATTGTCTCGGCCTTCATAATATGTAAGAACCTTTGGATCGGAAAGCCATTTCACCAATAAAGCGCTGTCTTTTAATTGTATTTCCCGTACTTTTAAGTTACCTTTTTGGAATAACAACATTTTCTCCCCCCTTTTAACACTGTAGGTTGTGACATCTATAAAATCTTTTCAAAATATTTTCTGGACCCTTAAATGGTTTAAATTCTTTATATGCTTCTATAACCAGACGTGATATCCCTTCTCTGTAGCTATAAGAAAAGGAGCTGCATTCAGCTCCTAATTTTGGTGTTATAACGTATGGGGATTTTCCGTGGAGGAAGTAAGAACGTGGCCTCTTCCGCATTTGATGTTTAAGAAAGTATATAAATGCGGAGAAATGTGGATTAAGGATTAGATATTTGAGGATTGCCATGCTTCCACTTGTCTCTTCAATAATGCTATGTCTCTTTCATTTTTAACGCCTTTCTCCCAAATAAAATCTTGATCCATTCTTAACTCTTGTAATTTTTCTAGGATTTCTCGATGACGTTCATCACTTTTTTCGTTTAATTTTCCTAAGTCAAGTTTCAGCCCGTTAATGTCTGTCTTCATCACTTCAATATCTGACTTCATCACTTGAATATCTGTCTTCATCGTATCAATGTCTGTCTTCATCACTTCAATATCTGACTTCATTGATTCTATTTCTTTGCGGATTGATTTTTGCTCGTTATTTACATTGCCGACCATTTTCACTAAGGTTGACATCATGTCTTCCATTCGGTCCAGTTTTTCCTCAATCATTTTGATTCCCCCCTTCCTATTATCATATCATTGGTTATTTATTTTAAAAGCTTTTTCGGTGGACATATTTTAGGACGTATCATCTAATTAGACCTTACTAATTCAAAATTAAAAACTGCCACAAATGTGACAGCCATATCTTACGTTATTTTACTTTTTTAGGTATGGTCAGGCTCTCCCAACCATTATCTTTAAGCTGCTTAGCAATATAAACAATTTGCCCCGTATGATAGGAATAATGGTACATTTGTCTTTCGATCGCTTCGATAACAGAATGGGACTCACTTCTAATCAAGACCTCTTGCGATAGTTGTTCCTCAGTAAGTGTATTTAAAGTATTAAAAAATACATCCCAGCCTTTATTCCACACCTCATAAAGTTCTTCTCGACTTGAAATCGTATTTTCGAATTCTCCGTCTCTATCCCTATCCGGTTTCTCACCATCCGAATGTAAAAAATCTGTCCAGCGCGAAATCATATTGCCGCTCATATGTTTTACGATTACAGCAATACTATTGGAGTTTTCGTTTGGAAACCAAAATAACCCTTCATCATTTAGCTGGTCAAATGTCTTTTCCGCTGTACGTTTCATGTCTTGAAATCGTAATTGAATAACCCTTAAATATTCTAAAGCAATATTATTAGTTTTCGACATATCCTTATCACCCCATAAATATATTTAAGCCCCACTACCTACCTTATTTCTATTTTCAAGCTAAAATACCTTGTTAGCCCTCGTTTGGAAAGTGTAACCTTTTTTCTAAAAAAATCGTCTTACATATTAAAGAGACTGGGGGGCATTTGATGAAAAGACAATCAATCTTTATCTTACTGTTATCAAGCCTATTTGTTCTAATGGCAGCTTGCAGTTCAAGCGATTTAAGTGAAAGTGGCAAAAGTGATTCAGCTGGTTCAAATGAAATTGCAATGAAAAGTGAAATGGATCAGTCAACGGCAGAAGATTCTGTTGAAGAAAAGTCCGGTGAAATCAATACAAATAGAATGATCATCCACCAAGCAAATTTACAGGTAAATGTTAAAAATCTTGAAAAGGCACAATTGAAGATTGAGAAAAAGGTGAATGAGTACGGTGGGTATATCGTTGAATCGAATGTGTATCGCGAAAACGATGAAACAGTCAGTGGCCGGATCATGGTTCGAGTTCCTGAAAAGTATTTTCAAAAGTTTTTAACAGATGCCGAAGAGGAAGCGATTAATGTTTTGGAACGCAATGTGACTGGGCAGGATGTAACCGAAGAATATGTTGATCTTGAATCAAGGGTGAAATCCAAACGCGCTGTAGAAGCAAGATTGCTTGAGTTTATGAACAATGCAAACAAAACAGGAGATTTATTAAAAATATCTTCCGATCTAGCCCAAGTGCAAGAGGAAATTGAAGTGATCGTCGGGAAAATGAAATACCTTGAAAACCAAACGTCCTATTCTACTATTGATATTTATATGATAGAAAAAAGCGTAAGGATTCCGGGGATAGATAATGAAAATTTAGATACATGGGAAAAAACGAAAAAACAACTGGCTTCTAGTATTAACTTTTTACTTGCCGCCGGTTCAGAATTGATTGTGTTTTTTATTGGGAACTTGCCGGTTATCGTAATTTTATTACTCGTTGGTGCGGGAATTTATTTTATGATAAAAAGAAAGAAAAAAAGAGATTGAAATAGGAGGAATTATGTTATCTGATGTGTAAATGATCAGATAAGAAAGATGAAATGAGGTTAATAACGATGCACTATTTTAAAGATTCATATATTCATCTACGAGATAATCGTAAATTATCATTTAAGAGTTATGGAGATACAAACGAAAATACAGTTATTTTCTTTCACGGATTCGGTTCCTCAGCCAGTGCCATTCATCCCGATCCAAAAACATTAGAGAAAAGCAATATTCACTTTATTGCAGTTAATCGTCCAGGGTATGGAGAGTCAACTTTAAATGGGAAATATTCGATGGAAGATGTAGCGGATGACATAAATGAGTTACTTGATAGTAAAGAAATTCAAAAGGTTTCCGTTATTGGATATTCTGCAGGTGGATTGTATAGTCAATTTTTCACAGACAAGTATTCAGAAAAAGTCAATTCTCTTAATTTAGTTAGCAGTGCCATCCCTTTAAATAGTAAAGAAACCAAGAAGATTTTACCTTCAAATTGGAAAATGATATCGAATATGAACCGATATTTTCCGTTTATGACAAAAGTTTTTTTTAGTAAACTTAGTAAGGAACTAACCAATAATTTGGAAACTACGTTACAAAAATCAATTAATGATATGGTTGAAGAGGATCAAAGAATTGTAAGTGACTTGAATATACGGAATGTTATTACAAAAGGTGCTGTTGAGGCGTATCATAATAAGGGTTACGCTGTTTATTATGATGCTCTTGCATTGTGTAAAAAAATAACTACCATAAAAACACCCCCTTCCAATATAAAAGTAAATATATGGCAAGGTGGGAAGGATAACATTTGGACACCTTCAACTTCGCTGTATCTTCGAGATAAATATACTCATTCTACTTTCTCATTTATTGAAGACGAAGGGCACTTACTTTATTTATCTCAGTGGAATGAAATCCTCAAGAAGTCTTTATGCTAAAGTTGAGCTTTAGTGAATTAGCCGATAGATATAAAATGCTCAGAGCATAAAAAAGCTCTGAGCATTTTTGATACAAATTCCTGTGTTAATTACTTGAATACGGATACTAAGTTTATTGCACGTTTTCAAGCTCTTTTTTTATTTTGCTTAACTTTACAAAAATATTTTTTTGCCCCAAGGACTATTGGCACAGCCCTTAACACCTTATTATTCTGCACTTTTATAAAATTACGGAAATTCTCATAGTAAAATATCATTATTTTTAAATAGTTTCTTAAACTATGATACCACTTTCAATATCCCCCTTATATAATGATGATGAATCACCACTACTTTTAATTAGGAGGATATGTATGAGAAGCATCTTACTGAAAATAGGACAACCGTTACTAGCTTCATTGCTTGCAATATCTGTTCTATTTTTACCATTGGCATCGCAATCTACGTATGCTGAGAAGCCGGATAAGACGAAGAAAGACCTGGTTGAGCTTAGAATTTTAGGAACGACTGACATTCATACTCATTTGTATAATTACGATTACTACAAGGACGCGGAGACGGATGAATTTGGGTTGGCGAAAACGGCAACCTTAATTAAAGAAGCGCGCAAAGAAGCTAAAAATACACTTTTATTCGATGACGGGGATTTAATTCAAGGAAACCCATTGGGCGATTATAAAGCGAAAGTAGACGAGCTTAAACAAGGTGAAGTTCACCCTGTTTTTAAAGCGATGGGGCTACTAAACTATGATGCTGCGACTGTAGGAAACCATGAATTTAACTACGGTTTGGACTATTTGGATAAAGTGTTGGCAGGTGCCCCTTTCCCATATGTAAATGCAAATGTTTATAAAGTCGACGGTAAGAAAAATAACAAGAATTATTTCAAGCCTTATATTATTTTAAAGAAACAATTTATTGATGAACAAGGCAAGAAACAAAAAATCAACGTTGGTGTCATTGGATTTGTTACTCCGCAAATTACACAATGGGACAAGGCCCATTTAGAAGGTAAAGTCATTACGAAAGACATTGTGGAAACAGCTAAAGAATTTATACCAAAGATGAAAAAAGACGGAGCTGACATCATCGTTGCTCTTGCACATTCTGGTATAGGTGAAGACGAGCAAAAGGAATTTAAGGAAGATGCAGCATATGATCTTACGAAAATCAAAGACATTGATGCAATTATTTCCGGACATAACCATAAATTGTTCCCTGGTGATTTTCAAGGCTTACCCGGAGTTAACTACGAAAAAGGAACAATTAATGGAAAGCCTGTTATTATGCCTGGCAGCTGGGGAAGCCATTTAGGCGTAATGGACTTAACGCTGAAGAAAGAAAAAGGTGATTGGAAGGTAATAGATGCCTTAGCGTCACTAAGAGCCATTTATGATAAGGATACGAAGAAAAGCTTAGCGGATGCGGATCCGAAAATTTTAGAAGCTGTCAAAAAAGAACATGAAGGAACAGTAAACTATGTACGCCAGCCTGTTGGTGAGACAACAGCAGACATCCACAGCTACTTTGCGTTAGTTCAAGATGATCCTTCTATTCAAATCGTGACGAATGCACAAAAATGGTATCTAGAAAAACAAATTGAAGGAACGCCAAATGAAGGATTGCCAATTCTATCTGTAGGTGCACCGTTTAAAGCTGGCGGCCGAAACGGCGCAAACTATTATACGCATATTCCAAAAGGAACCATTGCGATCAAAAACGTTGCAGACCTTTATTTGTATCCAAATACAGTTGCTCATGTGAAGGTTACAGGAGCCGATGTAAAAGAATGGCTCGAAATGGCAGCAGGACAATTTAACCAAATTGATCCTAATAAATCTGCTGAGCAAAGTCTGATTAATAATAACTTCCCGACATATAACTACGATGTAATGGATGGAGTATCCTATAACATCGATGTAACAGAACCAGCAAAATATGATAATGACGGAAATATCATTCAACCTAATGCAAACCGGATTAAAAACCTGCAATACGCCGGCAAGCCAATCGATGAAAATCAAGAGTTTATCGTTGCGACAAATAACTACCGAGCTAGTTCTGCGACATACCCTGGTGTGAAAAACAACAAGGAAGCAAATATTTATCCCGACGAAAACCGCCAAGTGATTATTGATTATATTAGTGAAACAGGAACAATTGACCCTACCGCTGATAACAACTGGAGTTTTTCCGGAATAAATGGTGCGGATCTGCATGTCACATTTGAATCTTCACCGGATGCGGAAAAAGTAATTCCTGAAAATGACCCAATTAGTTTTCTCGGTCAAGGGACAAACGGATTTGCTAAATATTCATATAAATTTCCGCAAAAATCAAATGCCCATGTAAAGGTTCATTTATTAGGAATTAACGATTTTCACGGACAGTTGGACACATACAATGCGAGTATTAATGCGGGTGGAGGAGAGTATCTTGCGGCTTATTTAAAGAAATGGAAAGCGACTAATCCGAATACACTCCTTGTTCACGCAGGAGATGTCGTTGGTGCAAGCCCGCCAACATCGGCTCTTCTACAAGATGAACCGACGATTCGCTTTTTGAATAAATTAGGTTTTGATGTAGGGACACTAGGCAACCATGAGTTTGATAAGGGCGTTCAAGAAATGCTTCGCCTAATTCATGGAGGCTCCCATCCTAATACAGTTGAAAAATATGGTCCATTCGAAGGTGCGAATTTTCCATATGTTGCAGCAAACGTCATTGATGAGAAAACAGGTGAGACAATCCTTGATCCATACGTGATTAAGGAAGTGGATGGTGTGCCAATTGGATTTATCGGCATTGCTCTAGCCAGTACGCCAAGCATCGTCATTCCAAGCGGTGTTGAAGGTGTTCGTTTTACTGACGAAGTTGAGGCAATTAATAAGGCAACTGCTGAACTAAAGGAAAAAGGTGTCAAAGCAATCGTTGTCCTTGCTCACAATCCGGGAGTATCCAAATCGGATGGTACTGGAGCAGATGGTGAAATCGTCGACATCGCTAATAAAGTGGACGATGAAGTGGATATTATTTTCGGCGGCCATAATCATGCGTATATGAATGCGATGGTTGGCAATAAGCTTCTTGTCCAGTCTTACTCATACGGAACAGCATTTTCAGCAGTTGATATTGAAATCGATCGAACAACAAAAGATATCGTAGCAAAAAAAGCGGAAATTGTAACAACTTACCGCGATAAAATTACTCCTGATGCAGAAATTAAAGCAATGATTGATCAATATAAGGAAGATGTTGCACCAATTATTAATGAAGTTGTTGGCCATGCGCCTAAAGCAATTACAAGGGACCAAAATGCGGACGGGGAATCTGCCTTAGGAAATCTGATTGCTGATTCCATGAGAGATCAAACGGGTACTGATTTTGCTTTTATGAATCCAGGTGGCATTCGCGCAGACCTTAAAGCTGGTGACCTTACATGGGGTGATTTGTTTACCGTTCAGCCATTTGGAAATGATCTTGTGAAAATGGATTTAACCGGTGAACAAGTTAAAATGCTGTTAAACCAACAGTGGACAGATAAGGCGAGAATCATGCCTATTTCAGGATTAAAAGTAAAATACGACGACGCTCGTCCAGTTGGTGATCGTATCCTTGAGATAACATTACCTGACGGAACACCAATAGATCTAGCAAAAACATATTCAGTGACAGTGAATAATTTTATGGCTAGTGGCGGGGATAATTTCACAGTGTTATTAAAGGGTAAAAACCAAGTGGTTGATGTTGTTGATTTGGAAGCATTTGTAAACTATGTGAAAAAGCTAAAAGAAGTAAACACGACTATTGAAGGACGGATGATTAAAGTAAACGAAAAGAGTGCTGGGCTAAGTGCCCTGCACTCTTTTCGTTTAAAAAACTCTATCAACGAATCACTCATTCCCCTTCCCACTCTTTAAAAAACACCTCTAGATATTCTTCCATATATTGGTGCTTCGTTTCAGCGAGTTTTTTACCGTAATCCGTGTTCATTAGCTCTTTAAGCTTTAATAACTTTTCATAAAAATGATTAATTGCTGTGGTTTTTCCGGTCCGATATTCTTCTTTTGTTACATGCTCTCTCGGCTTAATATTTGGATCATGTATGATTTGATTTTTAGCTCCGGAAAAAGCAAAGGTTCTAGCAATTCCAATGGCCCCCATTGCATCAAGGCGGTCTGCATCTTGAACAATTTTTCCCTCCAAGGTTTTCATAGGTGGTCCCCCTCCACCTTTAAATGACATAGTGGAGATGATTTCAATAATGCTTGAAATGGATGTCTCATCCACATTCACATGAATTAACCATTCTCTAACTTTTTCAATACCTTCTGCCTCATTTGAATTTAATTTTTCATCGGCAATATCATGGAGCAATGCTCCCATTTCACAAATAAATAGATTTGCGTTTTCCTGCTGTGCAATTGTTTTTGTTATTTTAGTAACTCTATAAATATGCCACCAGTCATGACCGCTGGCTTCCCCGTTTAATTCACGAAATACGAATTTTTCAGTTTGTAAAATCATTTCCTCTTGAGTCAATTTTTTCACTTCCTTTACGCTTCAGATACTGAATGAATCCCCTTAATAAAAGTATTGATCAAGATTGAAAAACTTTCATCGACATCTAGTGGCATACCAAATCCACCCATTTGTTCGATAGAAGTAAATCCATGTAAAATACTCCGCAATCCTCTGACCATATGAACCGTAATGTCCTCCTTTAAATTGTATGCCTGAAGCACTTGGACAACAAGCTGTACCACGGACTCTTGGGCTTGCTGCAATTCTTTGTCTGCAGAATCAGGAAAACGATTGGTTGCATCATAAAGTCCTGGATGAGTTCTTACAAATTTAATATAAGCTTTGCTAAGTGCGTGGATTGCATCATCACCAGAGCGCCCAACTGCAGCTTGGAGCATGTGTTCATAAAGCTGTTTAAGTCCGTGAATTGCCAATTTCTGCTTTAATTCATTTAGGCCATCCAAGTGGTTGTATAAGGAAGGAGGACGTATTCCCAATTCTTCGGCTAACTCCCCCAGTGAGAGTTGATCTATCCCCTTTTCATCAACTAGTTTTGTAGCTTTTTGTAAAATCATAGACAAGTCTATCTTCATACGACGAGACATCTCAGATTCATCTCCTATTATGAATATTGGAGCTTTAATTCGGCTTCACCTATTGCTTGATCCATATAATGGATTGGTTGTTCCAGCATCTTCCCGTGACCTACCGCAAGTACATTCGGTTTTAATCCTCTTAATTTTTTTGCACTATTTAAAGCCGTTAGTTTATCCCATGTAGCCAATGCTGGAAACGGAAACATCGGCTTAAGTTTTCCCGACACCGCTATTCCTCCCCTAGTTTGGAAAGCATCCCCAGCAATTAAACTCCGATTTCGAACATCAAGAAGAGATATCGATCCGGGTGTATGGCCAGGTGAGTAAATTACTTCCAAAGAACCAATACGATCGCCTTCTTGGAGCAATAAGTCCGGGCGAGTTTTAATTTTTTTCGGAACTCCTCCACGGATTGGAGAGTTTGGTTCGTGTTGCAGAAGGCTGGAATCGCCAGACAATAATAGCGCATCCCGTGATGAAATACTTACTTGAACATCAGGCAATAAATTCTTTAGCGAGTCCAGAGCCCCAACATGATCGTCATGAGCGTGAGTAATTATTATATTTGTTATTGGTTTTCCAATCGTTTTGGCTGCATTTATGATAGCTTTCGTGCTGTACGGAAAAGCTGCGTCAATAAGGGTAAGTTCATTCTCTTCTTCTACAAAATAACAATTAACAGGAAACATCCTAGGCAGAAAAGATAGTTGAAACACTGTAGCAATCTTCGTTATTCTCATCTTTTATCACAGTCCCTTTTTACCAAACTAACCTCAATAACATTTTAACTAATTTAATTAGTCTATGCAATAGGAATTTCACCTATAAAAAAATTTTATAGGCGAGACGGCTGGATATTTTCACAAGCATCTATATAATGAACTATTTGTTAGTATGTTTTGCTAATCTGTTAATTTCTCCAACCATCGAATCTGCGAACTCAATTAATTTCTCGTTACTTATGTCTATATCTTCAGCCTCTCCATTATAAACATTTAAGCACTGACTAACGATTTCTTTATATTTCTTCGGTAAATTAATCTTCCCCCATTCCCCACCTTCTCTTTTGGATGAAACTTTCCCTTCTTTTAAGAACTGCATTACTCTGCATAAATTTAGTGTAAAATAAATTGGGTTTCCTTTTATCTCCTGTGAAGCGTCCTTAATGTCATTAATAATTGAATTTAAATAAAACTGCTTATCAATTGGGATAAATACATCTTTTATTTCCCTACCCACTAACGTGACGCCACGATGGTACGTTACCGTCATGTGTCCCGCTAAATCAGGGTCAGCTGAACCTTCACCGCCACATATGAAATTTTCATCTTGCAAATATTGAGGATGAAAATAATGGAGTTGAAACGGGGTTGGATAAACAAAGTCTTTTACATATCGCTCTAAAATGATGCTCATTTCTAGTTGATTACGTTTCCCTTTCGTTAATTTTAGTAATTTATTAATAATGGTTTTTTTAATATTGATCGGAAGTTCCTCGGTAACAACGACCAATATATCTACATCACTTCTATTTGGATTAAAACACCCCATCGCTAATGAACCATGCAAATAAACGCCAACCAAATCATCATTAATTTCTTCAACAAAGACCTTAACAATTTTCTTTATATAGGCTTCAATGTCCATTTCTTCACCCTCATTTTAATGCAGAGTCCCACGCTAAATACAACTCTTCAACTGACGAGTATCTGTTGCTTCTATTTTTATCCACCGCACGAATCGCCACATCATGAAGTTCCTTACTTGCGTCCCATTTAGAAAATGAACGATCGAGTTCCCCGCCTAATAGACCAAAAGCGATAGCGCCCATATTAAACACATTGGTTCTCTCATCTATCGCTGCACCGAGTTCATATTCCTCTGGCGACATGAATCTTTTCGAACCCCAAAGTCTTCCCATCATGTTCGTATATGGCTTTTTCTGGTACATATCAATATCACAAATCTTTGTTACATCGTTTTTAAAGTCATAAAGAATACTTCCATCATAGAAATCGACAGCTACATAGTTCTTTTTTTCTACATGGACATGGAATCGTAAAATGCTATCAAATGATGCCAAACGGGTCTCAACTGATAATTGTTTGTATCGATAAAATGGTGATTCCGGATGATTATATTTAGCTGGCGGTGGAAACGACCAATGTGAATGCAGGCACTCCCCATCAAACCAATCAAAAATAGACACATACCCATTACCAACTTCATGATGGTCAATTAACTGTACTAGGTAGGGATGATTTAATTCTTCATAAAGAGAAATGGATTGTTTTAAACGTAATACCGCTTCTTCTGGATGTCCTGAATACTCCGATGTTTTTGCTCCTGCATACTTCACAAACTTTTTGATGCCATCTTTTTTGATTCCAAAGCATATATTGCCTGAATCTTGTTGATCAAAAACACAAAAAACTTCACCTACATCCTGAAGCCAATCAAAATTGTGAATTTCTTTCAACTGGAAAGATACGTTATCTAAAGTGATTGTTACTGGGGAGTCATTCATTAAATACCTCCAAATAGTGAAAAATAAAAGCCATTTAAGCTCTTTATAAGCTAATCGGGAATTCTTTCGGGCCATTCGGGCGCTCTTTCAAGCCACTCAAGCACTCATTCAAGCCACTCAGGCATGCTTTCAAGCCACTTAAGCTCCCTTTCAAGCCACTCAAGCACTCTTTCAAGCCACTCAAGCACTCTTTCAAGCCACTCAGGCTCTCTTTCAAGCCACTCAGGCATGCTTTCAAGCCACTCAAGCACTCTTTCAAGCCACTCAAGCACTCTTTCAAGCCACTCAAGCTCTCTTTCAAGCCACTCAGGCATGCTTTCAAGCCACTCAAGCTCTCTTTCAAGCCACTCAAGTATTCTTAACTTAAAGCAGTTTTAAAACGATCAACCCTTGCCTCATTTACTGACTATATTAACTCTTTTAGGTAGGCGTGGCTCTCAGAAACTTGTTCTTCATTTAACCCATGCAAGATAAGAGGTCCATTATAACCAGAAGATTTTAATAGAGAAATATAATATTCATAGTCTAAATCGCCTTTACCCGCTGCAACAAATTCCTGCTGCTCCACCGAAAAGTCTTTAGCATGGGCAAGAATTATATTTTCTCCTAATAAATCAAACGCTTCATCTAGTAAATAGTGCATTTTATCTATTTGATCGAACGGGATTAAATTCGCACCGTCCATAATTATTTTTAGATGGTCAGTTTGAAAAGTTTCTAACAATCGCATTCCTTTTTCAGCTGTGTTAATCACATTCGAAAGTTCAGGCTCAATACCTAAAATAACATTGTATTTTTCAGCAATTACAAGGGCTCGTTCCATTATTTTAATCAAATCTTCCCATGCTTCTCTGGAATTGTTATCAGGATGGAATTTCCACATATTATTAATGTCTCTAGAACCCGTACAAAGAGTAATGACATTAGTTCCGAGATACCGAGAAGCTTTAGCCAAATTCTCCAACGCTATAAGACCTTTTTCTCTCACATCCATGACTGGATGGATCATATTAAAAGTCCCCGATAGTCCCGCTATTTCAATGCCAGACTCTCGAATAGTCCTTCCCAAATCTACAAAAGTATCCTTATCAAATTCAAGTGGCAAAGATGGCAAATTCGCACACGATAAATTAAACTGAACACAATTCATATCATAGTCTTGGACAGCTTGAATCACCTCTACCACGTTGTGCCTGTCAAACTCTTTAGCAAGAATCCCTATCTCCATCATAATCCCCCCCTTACATCTGACAATTTAACTCGTTCTCCTGATTCAACAGAATGTGCTATGGCAACCATTGCTCTCATATTCGCAATTCCATCTTCAATGGATGCTCCAGTCATGGGTTTTCGATCTATTATTGTATCGGCGAAACCCTCCAGCTGACGTCGATAAAAATGTCCATCAGAAGCTAAAGGCCGACGAAATTGTCCATCTTTAGCAGAGAAAATATCAACTTCACTAGACTTGAATAACCAAGGATTAAAAGTTTTTCCTACTACACTTCCATATTCTCCGTATATTTGAAATCCTTCATGCCAATCCATTCTTACGCCAATCGACAAATCTAATTGACCATAACTCCCGTTTTCAAATTCAACAGTTGCTAACCAGTTATGTGCACCAAACTTTTCTGTATGGTAAGCTTGGACACTCAATATATTTCCGCCAAAAAATCTTGCAGTATCAACTAAATGGCTGCCATGGCCAAGCATATAATATTGTTTTTTATTTCCCTTCACATCGCGTGCAGGTTTTAGGGATTGATCGCTTCTTTCTATGATTGGCATGACATTATCAGTAAGGGTGTATCTAGCGTGATTATCTCCATACCACGCCTTCAGTGCTAACATTTCACCCATTTCATTTTTAACAAAATCTCTTGCTGTTGAAATGCCCTCATCAAACCTTTTCATATTGCCGACTTGAAGAATTAACCCGGAGTCCTTCACAACTTTTTCAAGTTCTAAACATTCCTCGATCGTTACTCCCAGAGGTTTTTCTACTAGTACATGCTTGCCCGCCTTCAATGCTTTCATGGCGGCACTTACATGAAAAAAATCGGATACTCCAATGATTACTGCATCGATATCATTGTTCGGGAGCATCTCACCATAATTTGTATAAGTGAATTTTGGCCTATGTATTTCTGCTACCCTATAAAGCAAGTCTTCTGCAGCATCACATAATGCATACAATTCTACATTTCTACCTTTTCTACATGACTCAATATGTGCTGCTTGTGAAATTGGACCGCAGCCCAGAATGCCGATTCTTAATTTATCTGATTTCATCGGATATTCCCTCCAAATATTTTGAAAACAGTCTGTCGGTATGCCTCAACATCTCCAGACTTATTGATCCCAAAAGTACATGAGTATTCTATTCAATATTACGATACATCCAAAAATCCAAGCCGAACCAACCGTCCCAAGGAGAAAAAGTAAAACTACGGGAATCAAGAAGACAAAGATTTCTAATAACAAATGAAGAGGTGCCGATAGTGGAATAGTGGCTTTTGGAGATCCAAATAACCCCCATATAATAGCTATTACTAATGGGGTCCCAATGCCTAATATACCTTTAGTAATACCTGTATTTCCTGTTTTAAATCCCCAATAACCATAAACAGCAAGTGCACAAAGTTCTAACAAAAACCGAAGGAATAAGTTTATTGCTTGAAAGATAGCTAGAAGCTCCATCTAGATCATCCGCCTTCCCAGCCGACCTTTTTATATTTATGAATGTAAAGTTTGACTTAATATTGGTTTAATGTGAAAAATGCCTTTTTCTATAGAGGTTTCTATGTATCCAATTATTTGATCGAAGGTAAACACATTTAATTTTTGCTGGAGGGTATTCCGATCATAGTCCATATCTTCAAATACTGACGGCAATAATTCTTTCACATCCTTGATTGTTACCTCTTCTAAATCGATCATTGAACCGCTTTTCTCTAACTCTTTCATCGGCTCTAAATTAACGCCATAATATTCCAATAATTTCCCGTTTAATAATCGAAAATCATTATGATAAAGACTAACCATGTTTTTATCATTTTCTATTCTGTTTTTTAACCAAGGTACAAAGAAACCCTTTAACCACAAATCATCAGCGATTAGATGTGTGTAATAGCCTAAAATATAACTAATTTGCTTATATGAGCTATATTTCTTCAAGAACTTTTCATAATCAATATACCTTGAAAAATCCTGATGGTCCCCCCTAAAAAAATGAGAAAAATCTTTAGATGTTACCGCATCCGGAGCAATCCCTCCCATTAAAAATGAGTATCGATCACTAATTGAAACCCTACTGGCAATTTCATTTGCTATAATTAGGTGCATAATTCTGGATCCCAGAATAATTCACTCCCTTCGTTTATTTTATAAATAGTCGTTGAAGAAGGTTTATAATTTCTTGAAACGTAAAATGATAACAGGAGGAATTTCATACCAATCAAATCTATTAGGTTCTTTTTCTTTATTAAAACAAGGTTCTACTATTCCATCTAGCACAAAATTATTTTGAAAAGATAGATTGAAATAATATGATAAAGACCTATGAAACATGAAGTGTGGAGAGGGCTGCCCTTTTATCCCAATAGCTTCGTAAGGCTGCGGACTAAGATAGTTAAAAATCTGGACACTGTTTCTAGAATGAATATCGCCATCAATATCTTCTATTTCATGTACTTTTCGCATGTGAGGTGTTTGAAAGCAAGGATGTGTGATTGAGAAGACAAAGGATCCATTTTTCTTAAGCAGTTTTTGGAGCGCTTTCATTAAAGGAGTAATATCGGCAATATCCATTAGAGCCATATTTGCAACGGCATGATCAAATTTTTGTTTCCCAAGTTCGATTAAAGAACCATGATTCGTCGCATCAAGTACTCTATAGTCAATACAGTTTAAATATTCTTTAGATCTTAATTTTGCCCGCTCAATCATTTTAGGACTATAATCAATAGCAATTACATTTGCACCTAATTCAGCAAGTCTCCTTGAAAAGTTTCCATTACCACAAGCAATATCCAAAATGGTCTGGCCTTCTTTTACGTTTAATAACTTTTCTGTATAAGGCCTAATCAATTCACGGTGAAATTGGTTGCTTTGTTCACCCATGTAATCATCCCAATATTCAGCATTTTCATTCCATCTAGATTGTGAATCTTGTATCAACTCTTTCCATTCACTCATATGATTTTTCTCCTTTTGTAAATATGTACGATATTATAGCCAGCCGTACTCTTAATTAATTCTTTATGATTAATACAAATACCTTCATTACCTTTTACGGTTCAATAAGAAAAACAGCATTCCTACACCAGTATACATCTTGCATTTAGCAAAACTATTAAAAAGGAAATCCAATACAGGGTCTTCTATTTGCTTCATTTAACCTTTATCGCATCAATTATTAACGAAGGAGCCGCTAACTTATTCCCTTGATTTCTAGGATCATATTTTTTTGAGCGAAAGATAATACCATCCTTTCCATCCCAATCATTGCATTGAAAATTACCTTGTTCATCGAAGTATTCAAGTAATACAACTTGAAACCCAGAGGCTTCAAACATTTCTGTCAATGTCTTATAAGTATGTACAATTTTATGACTTGCGGCTGGATGATCTTTAGGGCCGGGTCCACCTACTTTTACAACATTTTGATATGTCTCATCTGGAAAAAATCCATCGGGGACAGCACACCGAATATAACCCGATGGTTTTAGAAATTCATAACAAATTTTGGCGGCCTTGATACCTTCTTCATATGTTAAATGCTCCCATACATGTTCTGCTAGAATAGCTGTAATAGAATTAATATCAAATCTATTCCTCCATGTATTCTCATCTAATAAATTGATTTCTTTTTCTTGAGTATGTATCCAACCTGGATTATTATTATATTCTCCTGCTCCAACGACAATCCTAATTTCTGCTTGTTGTACATCCATTCGTTTCACCTCTTAATTTAGATTCTTCCTTTATCACTGTAATTAGACAGATGAGAAACTTGATTAAAATTCAAAATCTCCCATTTCTCTTCATGGAAATGTATGTTGCTAATACAAGCATTTATTAGAGTAGTTTTCCCAGAACCGATTTTCCCATTTGACAATGTAGCTAATATTGCATTGATAACTGCCCCATGTACTACTAGCAATACTTTTCTATTGCCATATTTTTGATTGATTGTTTTTATCCCTGCCATGATCCTATTAATGAAGGATAATCTATCTTCCTGATTTGGATAATTTTTGTCAGGATATGCCGTTAATCTTTCTTCTAATGTCATACCCTCAGCATCACCGAAATATCTTTCTGAAAAATTGTCCATCTCAATCAAAGGAACATTTAAACCTTCATTTATTATTTCTGCAGTTTGCTTGGCACGCTTTAATGGACTGGTTATAATGACATCCCACTTAGAATCTTTCAAAAACTCCCTACATTCCTGTGCTTGTTGAATTCCATTTTTATTTAAGGGGATATCAGTTTTTCCCTGTATTTTACCTAAAGCATTCCAATCAGTTTCACCATGTCTAATCAAACATATAGTAGTTATTTGAATTTCCCCTTTTTTATTTTTTTAGCAGTGCTTTTTGAACTAAGACAGTCCCAGCATACTGAATCGTCAGAACACAACGAGAATGGTTGTTCTTTTCCATCTAAATTCACTTCACTAAATTACTTAGTTGGAAAAAACCGCCAAGTCGCCTAATATATAATAATTATAAAACAGTATGAGTTGGCTTGATACTGTTTATTATCAAAATTTTCTAACGAATATTCTACTTTTAACCTTAAATATCACTTTTATAACTATTCTAAGTATTTAGAAAGTATTGTATTTTCGTATCTATAATAGTAGTATTTACCTAAAACCATTAGCGAAGAGGTATATCCTTGGAATATGTAACGATACATTTTCTTTTTAATCTAACCTTATTGATTATTTTGCTTTTCCTATGTTTGATATTGCCTAAAAGATTTAGCAGAATTCGTTTATATAAAAAAACAGCGCTATTGTATTTGGTTATTTCTTTGATACTTTGTTATTTATTTTCTTATAGTTTAAGTGATGAATTAGTATTAGATTTGCGAATTGTTCCATTTTTGATCGGAGGACTCTATATGAGGTTAAGTCCGATATTGGGACTATGCGTCATCATCATGCGCGGATTTCATGGGTTTGATTTAGGGTTCTTTATAGTGGTCGCATTCTATGGATTATTTAGCTTTTTGATCTGGTGGATTTCTCCATGGTTTTTGAAACTTACTTCTATAAAGCGCATTATTTTTTTAATCAGTATCACTTTATTCGTAAGTCTGGGAATTTTAATGATGATGGAAATCGTAGGCCACCCTCATCGTACATTGGATGTGTGGTTTGCCTATATTGTTATCCCACCACTTGGTGTTGCGATGATTTCCTATATTATTGAAATGATGGATAAAAATGTTCTTTTGCAACAACAATTGGTCAAGGCGGAAAAGTTGGAAGCCCTTGAGCAAATGGGGGCGGCAATATCTCATGAGATTCGGAATCCATTAACAACTGCAATTGGTTTTGTTCAGTTCCTCGAAGAAGGGCTATATGAAAGCGAAAAAAGAGATCAATATCTCTCTATTATAAAAGGTGAACTGGACTCAGCTGAAAGAGTCATTAAAGACTATTTAACTTTTTCCAAACCAGTAATTGAATCAGTCGAGCAACTCGATATTAATCAAGAACTCGCTTATCTCTTAAACATACTGCAACCCTTAACTAAATTGAATTCTATTAAGGTATCTACCAATTTTTCTTCAAAAGGACATATTAAAGGTGATCGCCAAAAATTTCATCAATGTTTTATAAATATCATTAGGTATGCGATTGAATCGATGCCAAATGGTGGAAATTTATTAATAGAAACGTATTCCATTCAAACAGATATGATTATTAAAATCCAGGATACGGGAAAAGGCATGAGTAAGGTTCAACTTAAACGGTTAGGAGAACCGTACTATTCGACGAAGGGCGCAAAAGGGACCGGACTTGGCATAATGGTTGCATATAGTATCGTATGGGCAATGAACGGAACAATTGACGTACACAGTGAAATTGGAAAAGGAACCACTTTCCAATTTTCTTTTAAGCTTTATTCATCTAATTTGCACCGTTAGTCCAAATTTACTCAACCTCAATTTTAAACCAAATTATTCCAAAAAATATTGTTATTTTGTAGAAATAAAGGTAATATTACCTAAAAAGATGGTCAAGGAGAGGTAATCCCTTGCAATTAACCCTACACTTTTTATTTAACCTATCTTTGTTAATTGTATTACTGTTTTTTGGCTTAATAAGGGCTGAAAGAACTAATAATCTACGATCCGTTCAAATGACAGCCGTTGCTTATTTTATTATTAGTTTATTGATCTGCCATGTCTTTACATATCCATTATCTGATAATATTTTATTAGATTTACGGTGGACCCCCATAATGATTGGTGGTCTTTATATGGGACTCGGCCCTTTATTGGGGATATTAACCATCTTCATTAGAGGTTTTTTTGGTTTTGATTTTGGATTCTTCTCAACTGTAATATTTTATGGGGGAGTCACCCTCCTATGTTGGCGTATTTCCCCGTGGTTTATAAAACGTTCTTCCAAACAACGAATATTATTTTCAGTAGGATTAACGTTGCTTTTCGGTATTTTCCAATCGATTCCAATCGAATTTATAAATGGGCCCTATCTTGTTCTTGATGTATGGCTTGCCTATTTAATCATTCAGCCTCTTGGGGTTGTAATGATTGCCGTCATTATTGAAGAAACGGATAAAACGATCCTTCTACGACAGCATGTCGTGAAGTCAAAAAGGTTGGAGGCTGTAGAGCAAATGGCTGCGGCTATTTCACATGAGATTCGTAATCCACTAACAGCAGCAAACGGCTTCGTCCAGCTTTTGCAAGTAGAATCGATGCCAAAAGAAAAACAGGTTCAATATCTTTCCATTATTAAAAGCGAGCTAAAATCAGCTGATCGGATTATACAAGATTATTTGACTTTTTCTAATCCTTATATCGAATCAATGGAACAACTTAATGTTCATGTGGAGCTTCAGGACATTATTAATTTGCTGCAGCCTTCTGCAGATAAAAATTCCGTGAAAATAATTACTACATTTTCTACGATAGAAATGATTGAAGGCGATCGACAAAAGTTTCATCAATGTTTTATCAATATCATGAAGAATTCAATCGAATCGATGCCAAATGGCGGAATTTTAACGGTAGAAACTGAATCTACACCCACAAATGTAATTATTCGATTTCAAGATACAGGAATAGGGATGACAAGGGAGCAACTAGACCGTTTAGGAGAACCCTATTACTCTACAAAGGGTGAAATGGGCACAGGACTTGGAATAACAGTTGCATACAGCATCATACGAGCGATGAAAGGAACAGTTTACGTAGATAGCACAGTAGGGAAAGGCACGATGTTTGAGTTTACTTTTTTATCTTCTTCCTCTTTTAATAAGGGGATTCTTGAAAATGACAAAAGTGTTGTTACAAGTATCTAAGGTATAGGCTGCTCTTTTTAACGTTACAATCTACCATATCTTTTTATTCTTTTATCCACTCTAAAAATTCCATGCGATTTCCGAAAGGGTCAGAAATATAAAATCTAATTGCTCCCGGAAGATTCTTATCTTCAATCATCTTCACACCATTTTTAATTAAATGTAGCTTTAAATCCTCAATATTTTCTACTTCAAATGCAGGATGTGCTTTTTTAGCTGGGGAAAATGGTTCTTCGATTCCGATATGTACTTCATAATTTCCCAAGCCAAACCAGACTCCGCCTTTTTTCCTTAACTCCTCGGGTTTTTCGATTTCATCAAACCCTAAAATTCCTTTGAAAAATTCCCTAGCTGCCTCCTCACTACCTTTGGGCGCAGCTAGTTGAATATGCGCTAGTCGTTTAACAATGAAAGACAAAATAATCTCCTCTATTTCTTTATAATTTTTTCAATCAATATTTACAGCATGAGGTTATCTTAAATTATTTAGTTAATTAATACCTTCGTTACAAATATTGGAATAACCTCTTTTTATCTACGAGCTATTTATATAGAACGTGGCTTTACAGAGTCACTAGTTTTTTGGGATTGGTTTATTTCTAATAAATAAAAAGATCCTTATCCCTCATACATGGGAAAGGATCCTCCAACAATTTTTATTTTGTAATGATCAATGGACCATTTTTTGTCACGATAATCGTATGTTCATATTGTGCTACGGAGCTTTTATTTTCTGTAACAAAAGTCCAACCATCATCCAATTGCAAAACCTCTTCATCCCCATTTGAAATAAACGGTTCAAAAGCGATGACCATTCCCTCTTGCAAAAGTTCGTTGTCCCAAGGATCGAAAAAATTCATGATGTGATCCGGAGATTCGTGCAATGAATGACCGATGCCATGGCCTGTTAGGTTTTTAATGACTGTAAAACCATGTTGCTTTGCGGTGCTATAGACAGCTTTTCCAATTCCGCTTTTTTTGGAGCCAACCTTGATCTTAGCCAAGCCCGCATCAAATGCTTTTTTCGCTACTTCACAAAGATCATACAATATTGGATCCCCTTCTCCGACAACAAAGGAAATACCTGTATCAGCAAAATAACCATTTTTCGACCCTGACACATCAATATTGACTATGTCCCCATCCTGAATAACGCGCTCCCCTGGAATTCCATGGGCCACTTCTTCATTTACACTTATGCATGTAAACCCAGGAAAATCGTATTCGCCTTTTGGCCCAGACAACGCTCCGAATTTATCAAAAAGTTCGCCAGCTAAATCATCAAGTTCCTTCGTCGTAATACCTGGTTTCGTTTTCTGGACCATTTCATCCCGAATGGTTCCAACTATACTCCCGATTTCTTTAAGACCAGTTAATTCTTCATCTGTTTTTACAATCACATATATTCCTTCTTTCAATGCTTTAGTTCTTTTATGGATTCTGATTACTCACGATTTCATATTACCACAATTCACTTATTACAATGCATATACTATCTTCTACCCAATTGCTGGCAACTATTTTTTGAATATATGGTTGAAATATTAATAAAAGCGCATATTACATTTATATAATAACCCGAAGGGAGAATGACCATGAAAAAACAAGTTAAACAAAATGGAAAGATTACTGAGGAAAGACAAGAAGAGAGACAAACTGCAAATGACTTTTATAATAGAAAAACTGGAGAACCGGTACCACAGCCTAAAGATTATGAAGATGTAGACTATTAGGGTGGCAGAGCTAGATGCTTTGTCACAGGATTACTAAGTGATCTTATGAATCATTTTAATCATATCCCTAATTAACCTTACTAAATTTTAGAAAAAAAGAGGGGTTGCAGCACTCTAAGCCATCTAGTAGCTTGTCATCTACTATAAAAAGTTGCTTAAAAAGATGATTGCTTTCCAGTTGCTACGGAGAAAAAACTACATCACCTTCCTCTTTTGTCTTACCAAAAATATTTGGGTTTAACAAAAAAAACCGAAACTTTTTTTTATATGGTACGTCAGGAAATAGAAGAACATTAGAAAATGAAAGTACTAAATGTATCAGTTTCTTATCCTGATTAACAAAATAGTTCTTGGTAGAACAACTCTCTGCCTATTTGATCCAGATAGTCTATTTTTCTTTTTTCATAAAAATCCTTTACATCGCCTCTTTCAAAATACCAAACACAATCAATTAATATACTCAATTTATAAACATCAAACAAATGCTTTTTTTCAATATCGCTTAACCGCCTATGCTTTGAATATTCTATAATAATTTCTTTAGCTTCTTCCATATTTAGTAGTTTGTCTACATCATGCCGCCAAGCCCAAGATTCAATTAAGACGACCAAATCAAATAAAAGGTAAGTGTAATTCGCGTCATCAAAGTCTAACAAAGCATTAAATTGATCATCCTTATAGAGAATATTGGAAAAGTTGAAGTCAGCGTGGCAAATACCCATTGGTAATGATTTCGGAAGATTTAATTTGAGCAACTCATTTTCCAGCCAAGATAATTTCTCTTTTGAATTGGATGTGTTTATACGTTTCGATGCTTGTTGAGCTAAATCACGACAAAGTTCAATGCTATAATTCCAGCGATCTTCTATATAAATAGGTGTATAGTTTTTACTAATATGATGCAACACTGCTGTTTTTTGAATGAGTTGCTTTTTTTGATTTTCATTCGGTTCTTTTATGTGCTGCCCTTCCATGTATTCAAAAATAACATATGGTTTCTGTTTGTGAATACCAACATAGCTTCCATACTTATTTTTGAATGGTGCCGGACAAGGAAAGTTATGATCCTTTAAGTATCTAAGAAAGTTCGTTTCAAATGAGACTGAATTTACCGTTCTATTTTCATAATATCTAAACACATACTGACCCTTTGACGTTTTTATTTTAATATTTGTTTGCACGGTACCATTTGTAAATGGTGTGGCATCTATATATTTCTCTAGATTGTAATTTGCCAAAATTTGTGCTAGCTCAGATTCTGAGAACTCTGTTTTTAAAGCCATAAACCTTTATTCTCCTTCATGGTAAGATATTTATTTCCTTAATTAAAAGTTCATTATTTGAGTGGACTCTATAAATCTGTTCCTGAAAACATATTTTACGATATATAATCGTCTACTATTGCCCCTTGTTTTATATATTTTATTATTTTGTTAGCCTCTACAGTGACCCTTTGCCTACCATACTTATTTAAATGCCAATTTTCTTTTTTTGTATTTAGATCGTCTGCCGGACAAAGTGTATACTCAATCCAACTTGGCATGTATGTTTTTAAGGTGAGATGAGTTCTACGTATATGATAGCTAGCTGTTACGATCAAGAGCCTTTTAATTTTATGGAGTTCAAAAAATCTGTCTAAAATGATTAATGAAGCAAGTATATTTTCCTTTGTATTGGTTGAATCTGTTTCTACTAAAATATCCTTCTCTGGCACACCTAGCTCCATCGCCTCGTTTTTTAATAGTATTGCTTCAGATAACGCATTACCGTTCCATACCGCGCCTCCAGAAAATAATATTTTATTAGCCCGTCCCTCATTATAAAGTTGTATCGCTTTCGGTAATCGGTATTGAACCGCTTTACTGCTGCCAAAGACAAAAATACAATCCCCTTTGTTCAGATCGTCATTTATGTCGTTATATAAAAGTCTTGTCATTAACTCATCAGTCAGGTCCTCAGGTTTTAGTTCAGAAATATTCATCTTTCCATCCTTCCTATCCTTAATGGCCTTGACGGTAATCTAAAACCGCCTTCAATCCAACAAATTTTTTTCAAGTATTATTTTGGTTTCACCATTTTTATCAGTATATGTATCCATTACATCAAATCCATTCTTAATATTTAAAATCAGCATTTTGCGCCATTTATTTTTTGTTTTTGTTTTTGTTTGAACGATTTTATACCCATTCTCTTTTAAAAATGTGTGTTGGTTTCCAATTAATGATACTCTAAAAAAATTGCCCCGTGCGTCCGGGGCAATTTTTTATATTACTTTTTAATTTTTTTAACCGTGATTTTTTTACCTTTACTGATATTACCTGCTGCATCCTTAGCTGTTACGTAAAGGACTGTACCCGCCTTTTGCTTTTTAATCTTAATTTTAAATTTACCTTTTGCATCTGCTTTTTTTGAAGCGATCGTTTTGCCTTTAAGCTTAACCACAATCATAGCCTTCGCTTCTGCTGTTCCGGTTACGAACTTATCTTTATCTGTCACACCATTCACTTTTGGTGAGGCCGGAGGTGTCTTGTCCTTCACTACTACTTTTTTCGCCTTACTTACATTCCCCGCAGCGTCTTTAGCCGTAACGTAAAGAACTGTTCCTGCCTTTTGTTTTTTTATCGTTACTTTGAATTTTCCCTTTACATCAGCTTTTTTTGTGCCGATTGATTTTCCGTTCTTTTTTACCGTTACCGTTGCGTTCGCTTCCGTTGATCCGGATACTACTTGATCGCGATCACTTACTGCTTTTACATTCGGCATTGCCGGTGGTGTTTTGTCCTTCACAACGACTTTCGCTGCTTCACTTTCTTTTTTGGAAATACTAGTCGTCGTAACATACAATGTTGTCCCGGCTTTTTGTTTTTTGATTTTTACTTGAAATTGACCCTTAGTATTAGCTGTAGCCGTTCCAATGACTTTTGATGTGGTTTTTGTTTTTGTTTTTGTTATTGTTTTTACTTTAACTGTTGTACCCGAATCTGCTTTCCCAGTAACTACTTCGTCACGATCGCTAACAGCGTTTACTTTCGGCATTGACGGAGGCGGAGTTTGTTTTACAACCACTCTTACAGTAGTTTCAGCATCGCCTTTTTTAGCAATTAATTGAAGAACTTGATCAGCCATTTGAGGCTTGATTGTAATGCTGAATGTTCCGTTATCTTTTACCTTCGCTTTCCCCAATGATTTTTTGCCGTTCTTCAATTCAACTTGAGTATCTTTTACTGCTGTTCCGGTGATTTTTTTATCATTATCCGATAACTCATTTACAGAGATATTTAAATCAATAGCACTGAATGCGCCCCATGCGTTTAATCTTCCCCAGCCAGACACTCTATCGTATCCTGGTTGCAGAACATCTCCGTCATCGTAATAATCTTCGTTTACCTCATCAACGGCAACATCATTGGCAGTTTGAGTCAATATTTGCTTTACTTCGCTAGGTTTCAATTTTGGTTTTTGCGATAACAATAACCCTGCAACAGCAGCAACATGTGGAGCTGCCATTGATGTGCCACTAAGATACGTAACATTTCCATTAGGGAGTAAACTTGGGATCTCCCTACCAGGAGCTACCATGTCTAAACCTCGACCATAATTTGAAAAATCCGAAACGATATCTAGACTATTCGTTGCCCCAACAGCAATTGTATATGGCGATGAAGCAGGGTAATCTAACCATGCCCCTCCATCATTTCCGCTTGCTGCAATAACTGTTACACCTTTCGAATCAGCGTATTTCAACATTTCTTCAATGACCCTGCTCTTAGGACCGCCGAGGCTGAGGTTGATCACTTTAGCCCCTTTATCGACGGCATATTTAATCCCTAGAGCAATTTTATCTGATTCACCTTCGCCGGCGGCATTAAGCACTTTAACAGGTAAAATTTTTGTATTGGAGTGAATACCAGCCATAGAAAAACCATTATTTGAACTTGCAGCGATTATACCAGAGACGTGTGTTCCGTGACCCTCGTCATCGTAAGGATCGTTGTCACGGCTAACAAAATCATATCCATTGTCATCAATTTTATCTTTGAAATCAGCTAACGTGTAATCGACACCTGTATCAACAACGGCAATTAATACTTCCTTAATTTTCTTGCCATTTAGGAGTCTTTGCAATTTTGCATATCGAATATCCGCATTTTCCTTTGCGAATTCTTGTCCCGTATTTTCTAAAGACCATTGATACGGATATTGTACGTCTGCATTCAGTTTATTGTATTTATAGACTGGTTCAGCATACTCAACTTCCGTAAACATCGTTAATTGTTTAGCCATCGTTTGAGGATCATCTTTGGCTTCCATAACAAATGTCTCACCATCTACTTTGTCATTTAATTTTAATGATGAAATTTTCGAGGATTTAATTAGCTTTTTAGCTTCCACTTTCTGCTGCACAGAATCCAATGTTTTGCCTTTTTTCAGTTTAACAATAACCCGATTCGGATCGCTTTGTGAAATAGCCATTCCATTATTTTTAAGAACAACAGAAACCTTTTTCCCTTGTAATTTAGTTAGTCCGATTTCCTTAGCAATACCTTCAATTTCCTTTTTAAGGTGATCAGGAACATTATTTAGAACAATATCATATAACTCGTTTATTGCTTCTTGGTTTTGCTTTGTGAATTGATAGTTACTGTTTTCTCCGTTTTCCACCAAATCATTAAATAACGGTTTCAATTGGATAAGACCTTCATAGACAGTCTCTCTAGCATGCTTGTTCATAACCATTTTAGTCACTAAATAAGGTGCCAACTTGTAGTAAAGAGAAGATAGTTCTTCACCTTTTTCTGTTTTCGATAACAGGTTATCTCTCAAGAAGCGAAGTTGTGTTAATATTTTTGCACCAGACGATTTTTTAGCTAAACTTAGTTCTACTGGACAAGCCTCTCCAATGAGATCTGATGGAGGGAGTGTAACCCCTTCGTATCCGATTTCATAAGTGGAAATGATTGGTTCGGATGGCTCGTCAATATCTTCATCTAATCCCATTTCATCAAAATATTCGCCAAAAAACTCCACTCTAATATAATACGGACCAACCCACGCATGTGGCATATCAATTTGTGCAGGGGTCTCACTGCTTATATAAGCCCTGTATGCATCAAATGTTTCATCTTTTTTCGCCCTATCCAAATCAGGGTAAACCGAAACATTTCCTTCAAAATTGCCTGTTAGTTTAATTCTCATATGTGTATCGTTGCTGATTTCATTATTACTTGGAATAATTTTATACCAATGAACTTGTCCAGGCTCATCAAATAGTCCTGCTCTCTTATTCTTATTACCTTTCTCTAACTGAATCGCATCATTGATCCCTTCAAAGTCAGCTTTCGAAGTAATCGGCTGTAATAGGCTAATAAATAATGCAAAAATAAGTAGCAGTGTGACATGTTTACCTTGTAATTTTTTCATATTATCCCCCTATATCTATAGTATGTTTTTATAGTTTATAACATTAAGCATAAACCAATAGTGTCTTTTCTACCATTTTTAGGAATAAAATTACATATTTTTATAATTTCATAGTTTTTACGCAAACTTGGCGTCTATTGTATGTCAAAAGCACAAAAATCCGCGACCAAATAAATGGGCGCGGCCAACTTTAATGAAACCAATCTATTTTATCGGAATCCAAATTTCTGAATAATAATCAGGGCTAGAGGGGTCTCCGTCTGGATATACCTCTAAGTCTGGTGTTCCTGCATGTTTATAGCCACTTGATGGAAACCATTCTGAAAGTATTTGTTTCCATACGTTCTGAATAGCATCTGGCATTGGACCGTGAACTTCAAATATAACCCATTTGGAAGCGGGGATATTTAAACTTTGGAACCCTTCTGGCACATCACCTTCAGATGCTGCAGCTATCCAATAATCGATTGACTGCCCAGATTCGGAAGCACCTTTATCAACACATACACCTAGTATGCCTTTAAGTTGACCATTGTTTACCTTAGATAATAAATCAACTGTTCCCTTCTCGTGAACCTCTTCCCACATTTTTGGAATACCGACAAAGTTTTCTCCGTTGTTACATGAAAACTCTTCTTTAACTCCAACTACTTGAAAATTTTCTTTTTCAACAATTTTGTATTGCATTGGTTCCGCTCCTTTCAGACTCACCTGGATAACCAGGCGGTTATAAGATTTCAGCTTGCCAATATTTCTTCGTGCTTCAGTTGGTGTTATGCCATGTTGTCTACGAAAAGCTTTGGAGAAAGCCTCGGGAGTGTCGTAGCCATATTTGTGGGCGATATCAATAATTTTTTCATTTGTTCTTGTTAGCTCCTCGGCTGCTAGCGTTAGCCGTCGACGTCTTATATATTCACCGACAGACATATCGGTCAATATTGAAAATGTACGTTGAAAATGAAATGCCGACGAATTCGCTTGCTTGGCTATATTTTCGATTGTTATATTATCCAGTAAATGATCCTCCATATACTCGATTGCCTTCTGCAAAGATTCAACCCATGCCATACCACTCACTCCCCTAGCTACATACTAGCAATGTTTTTTAAATTAATCCTGTCATTTTGTGCTTTGTTTTGGCAACATTTTAGCTAAAAAAATCACCGATCGCTTAACTAAAGGTGGTCATTTCCGTGTACTTCTCATCTCGTCTAATTTCGAATATAATTCCTTCTCTAAATCATAATCAAAATAATTAGCAAATTTCAGTAAATAAGCTAGACAATCAGCTAGCTCCTTACCCAAATTGTCTCTTACTGACCATTTTGCCAACTCCATAGCTTCCAATTCATTGTATCCTTCAGCTATATTTTTTTCTGTTTCATAAAACATAGTCCTAAACTCTTCTGCAACCTCGGCGACTTCAGTAGTTAGCAGCATATGTATATATAAAAGAAAGACTTGATTTCCTTGATAATCCTTTAAATCATATTCATCCCATCCCATTTCCTCAACAAAGCTCTGATAATCTTCTTGTATTTTCTGCATTGAATGGTCCCTCTCTATTAAAATCATTTTTATATTTTCAAATTTTTACTATATCTCATATATCTTGAGCTAAACGAACCATATCCCGACACTGTATACCGTTTTCGAAAATTTCTTCCGAATAATGTTTGATAAAAAAGTCTCTATCCACCCCTATGATTCTAAATCCGCATTTTTGATAAAGAGCTAATTGCCCTATACTGGAATTTCCAGTGCCAATCTCCATAATCTTATATCCTTTTAATTTGGCAATCTGTATTGCCTTCATTATTAACTGTTTCCCTACCCCTTTTCCCTGTTGATTTTCGATAACTGCGATATTCACCAATTCCACCGTATCAGGTCTTGTCGGGAGTAGAACAAATGCACCTTTTATTTCATTCTCGTATTCGGCTATAAAACACTCTCCCCTTTCCAGATAATCTTTGACAAATTTTCGAGAAGGATCTGCCAATAACAACAGCTCCATTGGCGGCTTTTCATTTAACTTTAACTTTCTAATTTGCATTATGCCCTCCTCTTGTTATTATCCTATTAACTAATTTTGCAATAAACTACTAATCAATTATAATTATAAACGGACTTTTCAGAAACCTTTTTATCCTTCATTGCAAAATTCTTTTCAACTTTCCAGTTCCGCTGGCCAACTCGCCAAATCGAGCTTCTTACTTTCTAAACTGTCGCAAATACAGTCTTTCCAATGTGTACCACTTAACAAAAAAAATCAATGTAAAGACATGCTCTACACTGATTTTTTTATAATCTGGTTCTAGTATTCATCGCCTGCAAATATATTTTTCAACTGAATTTCATAGTCATCAAAGATTCTAACCTTAGCGGTGTCTTCTTTTGTAAGGACATCACTTCGTAGAAATGAGCCATTTTCAAGCAAGAAAATTTCAATTGTTTCATTCAAGGGATCAACAATCCAATATTCTTTAACACCGGCTTGCTCATATTTATTATATTTCAGTAACCGATCAGCTCTCGCAGTAGAGGGTGATAATATTTCAATAATAAATTCTGGTGGACCAATTATTCGTTTTTCATCTATTTTGTTTTTATCACAGACGACAAGAAAATCTGGTTGCACCCAATTGCTTATTTTATCGTGAGGGGTCTCTTTTTTTGCAAATAAGCATACATCAATAGGTGCAGTATACACTTTGCATTTTTTGTCCTTCAAGTAAGTCTTAAATTCGAAAATTAAGTTTACTATTATTTCTTGGTGTCTCGGAGTTGGAGCTGGTGTCATATTATAAATGACACCGTCAATAGCCTCACAAATGATATCTTGATTCCAATGAAGATAATCCTGATAAGTGATTTTTTTATCTGTAAAGTCATGGGGCATGGTCATTAGATCACCACCCATTTTTCTTTTAATTATAACACTTTGTTACGATGACAGGCATGACCTGCAATGAGATAATTGATGTTTTAATCTTATGTCCTAATATTCCTCATTCAGTTTTCGCCTCGCATTTCTTAATTCTTCCATTAAGTAATTAACAAAAGCATCATCTCTAACAAGCCAAGCTGCGTAATTTCTTTTTAAAAATTTTTCAGCTTTATCAAAACTAGAAAAGGTCCGTTCCATTTTTGTTTTATTTTTTTCAATTACCCATTCATCTTCATTAGCTTCGAAAATTAGAAAATTTTCTTCTTTTCGATTTTTATACAGTGAGCCGAAGGCTGCTCCTTTCAAATTATAACGATTTCGCTTCGCATCCTCATGCAATGGTTCAAGGTGAAAGGTTTCAACGACAAACTGCTTGTAAGCTTCTTTCGTTAAAGAACAACCAGACGCTTTCGCATGTCCGCCTCCGCCGAAATGGCCCGCCACTTCAGACACATCAATATGATCATGGATAGTGCGAAATCCTACCCTTTTTCCGCCAATATTTAAAATAGCGATATAATCGAGATGGGGATATTCTTTACCGAGTTCATTTCCAAGCTCTGAGTGATACGATTCCGCGTAAACAACGCCCGCAAAGTGATCACCTACTTCAGTCTGAACGAGTTCTCGCCTTTTTCTGCGGATATAGCGTTCGATTTTATTTTCTTCCATATCCAGAATCTTTTTTTCAAATTCATCAAAACTGAAATGATCGCTTGTTTTAAGTCTGTCGATCATTTTTTCTTCGAATTCCTCAATCGATACTAGGAAAAAGAGAGCATTGAGCCGTCCGGCTTCATGGTTGTCATTTTTCTTCCATTCCCATGTATCATACTGTCTAACGAGCTCAACAAACTCCGCAATGGCGTCTGATGATTCGATTAGTTGTTGGGTCATCAAGTATTCATAAAATAAAGAAGTCGCTGAAGTTAATTTACCCTCTTCATCTTCAACTACAACGTGTCCCCATTCATAATCGTTGAAATGCAAAGAAGTCTTATGGTGATCGAGCAACTGTACCTTGCCCCCGTCTTGATAAAATTCATCAAGCCTTTTTTCATTTTCTTCATTTACAGACAAATCCGTAATAAATAAAAATGTATCCTTGTTATCATTTTCAAAAAACCATTCTACTTCACGGTCAAGACTTGAAACAGAATTGTACCGCACTCTCACCTGTTTTCCAAAAGCAAGCTTGGCTAAAATACCGCACCCCACACCATCCAGATCATTATGTGATAATAGTTTGTACATCATTTTCACCTCAAGGGTAGTATAGTACAAATGGTGAAAATTATTTAATTGATGAGATTTTTGAAAAGTTAACCCAAGACGGTTCAGTATCAATGCCCTTAACTCCTTCTCCTGTAAATATTCATTACAATAATCCAGCTGGCTTTCTAATTTTTTTATGGACAATTTATGATACTAAAATGATAATAGTGGGTATTTAAATGAATATACATACCATGAGGAATTTGAGAGGAGACTGTTTATGTGGAAATGGATTTTCATATTAATCATTCCAATAATTGTTTTTGCCATTATTGAAGAAATGATTTATTTCATCATTAACCGCACCTTTTTTAGGTCTACGAAAGAGCGAAGAAAAATTAAAGAAAAACTGACATTACTAAAAAACAAAATAATGATGAAAGATACTTCCGTTTAGGATATTATTAATTTAGAAAAATGAAACAATAAGGAGGTATATTTGATGTTTAAGCTTTCAGTATCTGATTTCGTGGGAGCTCCGGTTAATGGACAAACTCTTATGCCAGAAGGAGCAAATATTGCCCTTGCAGAGTGGACTGCTGACGGAACACCACCAGGCAGTGAACCTATATGGATTGCCCCACTACATATTCATCACGAGGATGATGAAGCATGGTATGTATTAGAGGGCACACTTGGATTCCAAATTGGAGAAGAAACGATCGAGGCTCATGCTAATGATGGAGTCGTAGTGCCACGTGGGACACCGCATACCTTTTGGAACCCAAAAGAAATACCCGCTCGTTATCTTATTATTATGACTGCCCAAATTAGGGATTTGATCGATGCTATTCATAGCACAGAGCAACGAGATCCCGAAACAATGAAAAAACTCTTTGAGCAATATGGGGCTGAACTACTATAATTCTATTGTTAATTGGAAGCATAGCTCTTCTTTTCAAAAAAGAAGAGCCATCATGACGGGCTCCTCTTATTTCACAAAGTCTTTTTATCTACTAAATCTGCAACTAGAATATAACGTTGTGGTGCATCTCCGATGAAGTAAAAAGGATAGCAAGTTGTCACAGTTAGGGTGGCTCGTGGTTTAGGGACAATGACAGTCCGATCGTCGGCATCAACAATCTGGACTTTCCTTACTTTGTACGTAAACTCACCAGCAGATGTAGAGACAATTAATAATTCTCCCTCACCTACATCACCAAGTTTCCGGAACACGGTATCTCGATGACCTGAAAGCACGGAGTTATCTTTTTCTCCTGGAAGTACGCTACCTGCAAAATGACCAACTCCTTTTTCCAATTCATCTTCATCTGTTCCATGAATGATAGGCAATGTTGCGTCTAGCTTCGGGATGAATAATGTACCGATTTCCTCTCCTTTTTTAGGTCGGTTCGGATAGAGCACATCATCTTTCTCAGACTGTTTTGCAACAGGCTTACTCGCGACGCTGGCAACTTTTGATTTCTCTGATGGTTCTATTATATTTCCCTTCAATAAAGGACTTGTATTTTGGACAAATAAGTAAAGCCCAGCTGCCATCATGGTGATGCCCGTGATTGTTAACAGCCATTTTTTGTGACTCATGAATGTTTCACAAACCGTCTGCTGATTAAGAACAATCCTCCAAGAATTAAAACGAGCCCTGCTGCCGCACCTTCAACATAATTTCCCGCAGTGTTCGGCATTTTTGCACCTTTAATTGTTTTTGGAGCTTTTGGCGCAAGTCTAGCAATCGGCTTAGTAATCACTTTTTCCACTTCTTTAATGTGGTCAATTACCTTCGAACCGAATAAATCTGCTGTCAAAATAATATCGGCTAAAAGTACCCCATCATAGTTATACAGCTCAATTAACAGATCAGCACCATTTGTTGTTTCAAGTTTAATTAAATCTTGATAGGAAACCTCTTTTATTTTTTTACCATCTTTATAAAGATAATATTTGGCTTCAATCTGCAAGAATGACATTACTTCCTTCATAATATCGGCTAATTCCGCTAGTTGGGCGTCAGTTAGATCTTTCGCGCTTTCAAAATTAACATAACCTTCTAAACGAGTCATAATGCTGTTCATTTGCTCCTCAGCCTTAGTCTCATCAATTTGCAGGTTGAGAAAATGATTGAATAAATTCATCATTTCTTCTTCAGTAATACCAAATTGATCAAGCGTTTGCTGGGCAAGGTAGCCAATAACAGCTAACTCAAGGTCTTCGATAGATTCATAATTTTCAATAGCATCATTATTTGTTTTTAGAAGTGCCTTCAGCTCTGCCATAGTTAATTCGTAATCATTTAGAAATTGATTAAGGTTTTCATTTGTGATTGGCGTGGAGTAGTCAGAGTAAAAAGAAATTATAAAGTCCAGATAGTTGATATATGTAAACACATCTTCAATTTTCTGACCTTTTTCAAGCTCATCGTTTTCAATCAAAAACTCTTCTAGCTCGTCTTTAGAAGCAAAATCATAGTCTGTAAGCAGCTGTTGAATATTTTTGGAATTGATGCGTTCACCTAAAGCATCGTAAATCTCAATGACTCTCCCAATTTCTTCAATGCTTGAATCATTATAATGCCACAAAAATACTTCAAGTTCTTCTTCAGTCAATCCGGTGTCTTCAAGAACCGGAGCTACTTCATCCGAGGTTAATGCAAATGACATAACCGGAAAAAGGCCAAATAATAAAGTAACTGCTAACATCATCGATAATATACGTTTCAAGTTGGTTTCCTCCAAAATATTAATTTACTTTTTTAATATAATGGAAATAATATTTGAAAGATAGAATGTAAATATTGGTAAAAATGCGCTGCTAGAAATAATTTCATCTAACCTAAATGCGCGTTTATTCAACCATAACTTCTAACATTTTATTAAGTTGCAGAAAATGGGAATTTGCTGTACGCTACAGCATATAGAATGTGTGTGGTAATCCATTGAAGGGAAGAAAATTATGGTAGGAAAAGAGAGTAAATTAGGTTTTGTCGTCGCTGGCTTATTACTGGCAATTTTGATGGCAGCAATGGATAATACGATTGTTGCGACATCAATGGGAACAATAGTGGCTGATCTTGGCGGCTTTGATAAGTTTGTGTGGGTAACTTCCGCATATTTAGTGACCGTGATGGCAGGGACACCGATTTTCGGGAAATTATCCGATATGTATGGAAGGAAACGATTCTTTATTTTCGGATTAACCGTTTTCTTATTTGGGTCTATTCTTTGCGGAACTGCAGGAAGCATGACACAACTCAGCATTTATCGTGCCATTCAAGGTGTAGGTGGCGGCGCATTGATGCCCATTGCGTTTACGATTATTTTTGATATTTTCCCTCCTGAGAAACGCGGGAAAATGACTGGACTATTTGGTGCGGTATTTGGATTATCAAGTCTTTTTGGTCCTCTACTAGGCGCCTATATTTCAGATAATATTGGCTGGCATTGGATTTTTTTCATAAATATTCCTTTAGGTATTCTTTCATTTGTTTTTGTCTTTTTCTATTATAAGGAATCTCTTGAACATAAGGAGCAAAGAATTGATTGGTTGGGGGCTTTTACCCTTGTCGGAGCGGTCGTTTGTTTAATGTTCGCCCTTGAGCTTGGCGGAAACCAATATGATTGGGCTTCTAGTGTCATTATTAGCTTGTTTACCGGGTTCGCAGTATTCTTTATTTTGTTTCTCTATGTTGAAACAAAAGTAGCGGAACCGATTATCTCCTTTAAAATGTTTAAAAAACGATTATTTGCTACTAGTAATGCGATCGCCTTTTTTTATGGGACTACCTTTATTATCGCGACGATTTACATCCCAATTTTTGTTCAAGGTGTTTTTGGTGGTACCGCAACAAATTCCGGGCTCATTTTAACCCCAATGATGCTTGGTTCGGTTTTTGGGAGTCAATTAGGCGGTTTGTTAACGACAAAAACAAGCTATAGAAATATTATGCTTTGCTCTGGGGCCTTTTTCATCACTGGTGTATTCCTATTAAGTACATTATCACCGGAAACTGCCAGGTCTGTCGTTACCCTTTTCATGATTATTACAGGTTTTGGCGTCGGTTTTTCATTCTCCACATTAAGTATGTCAGCCATTCATAACTTCGATATGAGACAGCGCGGAGCAGCAACGTCATCGGTAACATTTTTTCGCTCCTTAGGAATGACACTTGGCATAACGATCTTTGGAATTATTCAAAGAAATCTTTTTCAAAATAAATTGGCAGATGAGTTCGCAGGAATGGGAAATGGCGGAAGCTTTGGTGATTCACGTGCGCTTCTGTCTCCTGAGACACGCGAGAAAATTCCTGCTCCTATCCTTGAAAAGATTACGGACTCCTTGTCCTCTTCTATTGCACAAACATTTATGTGGGCGCTAGTTCCCGCAGTGCTGGCCTTCATCTTCATCTTCTTGATGAGCAAAGAACGAATAGAAATGCCAGCCAAAAAAACAAAAATGGTTAAAGCATAAAATTCACAAAAGGTTAGGAAGCCGGAATGACGGCTTCCTTTTTTTGTAAACTTCATTCGACAAGTGACAGGCACGGCCCGAATTATGTCGAATATATTTGGCTATTCTCTGAACATTGACCGGATTTGTCTTAAGTCCTTTTATTATCGGTTATAATGGTGGTAGCAGTATTATAGGAGGTTTGTATCTTTTGAGAAAATTTTCTTTACTTATTTTACTTTCTACCATTCTTATTTTAAGTGCTTGTTCTTCTGCTGCCAAAAGTGGCTCGCCTATTAAGGATTTCAATTATACGGATCAAGACGGGAAACCATTCGGCCTTAAAGATTTAAAGGGTAAGGTATGGGTGGCGGATTTTGTTTTTACGAATTGCACGACTGTTTGTCCGCCCATGTCTTCTAATATGAGTCAACTCCAGCAGGACGTGAAAGATGCAGGTCTTAAAGATGTTCATTTTGTTTCATTTAGCATTGATCCAGCAATTGATACACCAGAGGTATTGAAAGAGTACGGGGAAGCATTTGCGGCCGATTTTTCCACATGGCATTTCTTAACGGGCTATACTCAGGAAGAAATAGAAGATTATGTTCCAAAGAACTTCAAAACCATTGTTAAAAAACCAAGAGATGATGATCAGGTCATTCATGGAGTCAGCTTTTACCTATTAAATAAAAAAGGCGAAATCATCGCGGACTACCCCGGCAACACAGATGTACCATTCAAGCAAATTATTAAAGACATTAAATCAGCTTTAAAACAATAAAATTAGGGGTCTGTCCAGTACGTCACCTTTTACTGACTTTCTGGACAGACCTTTTCAGATTTCCGCTTTTCCTCTCTTGAGAACAACACTTTTTTAACTTTTACAGGCAATGGAACCGTGCTCGATTTACCGTGAACAGCATTTTTTCTTCTTGAAGGTAAATCGAACTGCACTCCATTTCCCGTGAACCACATTTTTTCTCCTTGAAGGGCAATCGAACTGCACTCCATTTACCGTGGACAACATTTTTTCTTCTTTAAGGTAAATCGAAATGTACTCCATTTACCGTGAACATCATTTTTTCGTCTTTAGGGTAAATCGAAATGTACTCCATTTACCGTGAACATCATTTTTTCTTCTTTAAGGGCAATCGAAATGTACTCCATTTACCGTGAACATCATTTTTTCTTCTTTGAGGGCAATCGAAATGTACTCCATTTACCGTGAACATCATTTTGTCTTCTTTAAGGTAAATCGAATTGAACTCCATTTACCGAAAACAACATTTGTTCTTCTTCAAGGGCAATCGAAATGTACTCCATTTACCATGAACATCTTTTTTTCTTCTTTAAGGTAAATCTATCAGTTGAGAATCAAAAAAGAAAGCAAGCTGTCAGAAACTTAATTGACTTTCTCTGACAGCTCAATTTCTCCTCTTTTACATTTCATTTACTAATTGGAATTGTTTTTTATGTTTATAATGAAAAAATCCAACAGTCATCATCATAAATCCAACCAAATACGCACTTAGGATTCCTAGGTTTTTCCACATAAAAGTGAAATCTCCACTAGAAATGACCGATTTATATGCCCGAACAGAGTAAGTCATCGGCAATGCTGTATTAAATGGCTGCAGTTGCTGTGGAATCAACTCAAGTGGGAATGTCCCTGCGCTCGTTGTTAACTGCAAGATTAATATGATGATAGCTATAAATCTTCCCGGATCTCCGAACATAGTAACTAAGAATTGAATTAAAGCGATAAATGATAGACTCGTAACAATCGTCGTCAAAATAAATAACGGTACGCTTTGAACCTCAATTCCAAGTCCGAAAAGCATAATGACAACAGCTATTAGTGATTGTAGCACTCCAACAATCGCGATAACGCCAAATTTCCCGATAAACCATGAGAAACCATTTTTTGGACGTGTTGCTGGCTCTCGAAGTGGGAATACAATCGACAATAGAAGCGCTCCGACGAATAAACCAAGCGATAAAAAGTAGGGTGCAAATCCAGTACCATAGTTCGGAACTTTGTTGATTGCTTTATTTTCAACTTTTACAGGCTCGCCCATCATATCGTATGTGTCACCAGTTGCGTGAACGGAGCCGGCTTTATTAGCAGCTTTCCCAAGCTTCTCTTTCATTTCTGACGTACCTTCCTGTAGCTTCTGGGTACCGTCTGCTAGCTCTGTTGATCCATCTGCCAATTGGCGGCTGCCGTCGCTTAATTTGCCTGAACCATCAGCCAGTTCACTCATTCCGCCATTTAATTTAGAAGCACCATTATTCAGTTCCCTCGCTCCTGATGTTGCCTCATTTAATTTTTGATCGAAAAGAGTCATACCATTTACTAATTCCGTTTGACCAGCTGCAAGCTTATTAGCGCCATCTGTGAGAGTTGCAGTCCCAGATGTAAGTTCAGCAAGTCCAGCCTTGAACTGTTTCTGGCCGTTATTTAATTCTTCTATCTTGTTGGCAAGTGTACTTGCGCCATTTTGAAGTTCACCTGCTGATGTTTGCAGTTGCTCTGTCCCAGCTGCAAGGTTGCCGCTGCCAGCTTCTATTTGGGAAATACCCTCTTCAAGTTTTGATTTTAATTGATTTCCTAATTGTGCCTTAACTTCATCGGGAAGAGGTAAGCCAGCTATGACCGCATCAATTTCACTCAGTTGATTTTTCATTTGCTGAACGCCTGCATGCAATTGATTTGCACCTTGAGCAACCTGCCCTGCCCCCGCTTGAAATTCTGTCAATTTATTTGCTAAAGTAGCAGCACCATCTTGGATTTTGGCTGTACCGCCAATGATTTCACCCATTGAACTGTCTGCTTGACCAAGTCCCGCTTGAATTTCTTTTGCCCCTCCTGCCAATTTATGTGCGCCATCATTTGCTGTTTCAACACCATTCAGTAATTGACCGTGTCCATCAGCAAGTTGGTTGAGTCCATTGGCAAGTTTTGAGGTTCCGGCTGCAAGTTCACCTGTTCCCGCCTGAACTTTTGAAACTCCGTTTTGAAATTCGATAGATTTGGAAGCAAGATGATCAAGATTCTCTTTCAGTTTTTTCGACCCATTTGATAATTTTCCTACTCCTTCATCTAATTCACTAGCGCCGTCACTCGCCTGTGCAAACCCATCGGCCAGTTCTTTTACTTTATCAAACATAGTTTCGGAATATGTCGCTATCACTTCTTTCGAAACGGCAGATTTAATTTCTTTGACGGCTGTTTCCCCAATTTGAGCGGATAAAAAGTTAAAGCTTTCATTTGGAACATATTTTAGTTCCAATTTTTTTGGTTTATCATCCAATAATGTTGTTGCATTTTCTGAAAAAGTTTCAGGAATTTCAACTAACATATAATATTTCTCTGCTTTCAAATCCTGATAGCCACGATTTTTGTCAACAAAATGAAAAGAAAATTGATCATTCTCTTTTAATTTTTTCACTAGTTCATCGCCCAACTGCAACTTTTCTCCTTCGAACATAGCACCCTTGTCATTGTTTACAATGGCTACTGGTAAATCCTGGAGCCGGTCATATGGATTCCAAAAAGCCCATAGGAACATGCCACTATATAAAACTGGGATAAGCATGACAGCAATAAGTGGGATGAGTAACTTTTTGTTTCGAAAAACAGCTTTCCATTCAGAAGAAAATGATGTGTGTTTCATTGTTGATTAATGCCTCCTAAAATCTAAAATACTAAATGACCATTTATCTCAATCGGTCACTTTTAGGTAAAAAATGAGGATCATCTACTTTGATAATCCTGTAAATAAATAAAATTCAAAAAGAGAGGTGATTTTTTCCCTGGAAAGTGGTTCATGGTGTTTTTCCCAGTCAATAATAAGCGAAAAATAAAGCTTTAACATAATGAATGCGGTCATCTCAGGATCACATTCTTTAATTTCACCTTTTTCAATTGCCACGGAAACCTTTTCTTTAATGTAATTGATGATTGCTTTTTCAACCTTTTGTAATACATCCATTACAGCAGGTGTACCTATTTCTTTTTCTTCTTGAAAAAGCTTAATCGTCAGCTGGTGCTCTTTCCGAAACTCTAATAATCGATAAAGAGTGCGATTGGCATTTTCATGAAAAGAGAGATCATCTTGAATCGTTTCTTCCGCTTTAGCCTTCATTTCTTTAATTAGGGAGGTGACAATTTCATCAAGCAGTTCCTCTTTATTATTAAAAAATGTATAAATCGTTCCCTTGCCTACGTTTGCTAACTTTGCCACCTGATCCATTGTCGTTGCCTTATACCCAAATAAAGAAAAGGATTTGGTTGCAGCATCAATAATTAACTGTTTCCGGTCAACAGACATATCCAAATTCACCTCTTTTTAAGGAGATTGACCATAAAACTCATTTGGTCATTAAGTACATCACCTAAAATATCATATATCATTCTTTTATGCAATATTTTATCAAAATAAAAACGGCCATTCATTTGGCCGCTTTTATTGCAAGTATTCAATTACCTCTTCAACTGCCGCTTTTCCTTGATCGATGCAATCTGGAAGCCCAAGACCTTCAAATGAGCTGCCAATAACGAAAACACCCGGCATATTTGCTCCTACTTGTGCTTTCATTGTCTTAACTCGTTCCTGATGGCCAACTGTGTATTGCGGCATCGCATTTTTCCAACGTGTAACAATCGTAAATTCAGGAGTTGCCAAAATATTCATCGTTTCTTTTAAATCATCAAGGACAATTTTCTCAATTTCAGCATCTGATAAATCCACAACTGTTTCTTCACCTGCACGGCCAACATAACAACGCAGCAAAACTTTTCCTTCCGGTGTTGTGTGCGGCCACTTTTTATGTGTCCACGTACAGGCGGTTATTGTGTAATCACTATTTCTTGACACGACAAAGCCCGTTCCGTCCAGCTTATCTTCAATTTCTTCCGCATCAAAAGCCATGGCCACTGTCGCAACGGAAGTAGCCGGCATTTCTTTAAAATTACTAAGAAATTCATGTTCCGGGAACAAATCAGCAAGGGCTAAATGCGGCAGTGCGACAACGATACTGTCCGCTTGCAATGTTTCACCATTATTAAGGGAAACTTCATATGCATCATTATTTTTTTCAACAGATAAAACACGAGTCCCTTTCATTACTGAGCCAGGTGACATTTTGTCTTCAATGGCATCAACCAATGATTCTAAGCCGCCTTTTAACGTTAGAAAAATCCCTTGGTTCTTACTGTTCAAACGATTTTTAGGCGCTTGGGGTGTCGTCTTTTTCATCCCGAGAATCAAGCTGCGATGATCTCGTTCAACTTGATAAAATTGGGGAAATGTTGACATAAGGCTGAGCTGGTCTATATCGCCTGCGTAAATCCCTGATAAAAGTGGTTCTATTAAATTTTCAACTACTTCGTCTCCAAGGCGTCTCCGGAAAAAATCCCCTAAGGATTGATCCCCTTCCGTTTTGGAACGAGGCATAATGAAATCGCCCACAGCTCTCATTTTTCCTTGAACGGAGAACAAGTCTGTTGTGACAAATGGACCCAGTTTCGTTGGAATTCCCATGACTGCGCCCTTAGGCATTGGATGAAGCTTATCCTTTACAAGTACAAAGGCTCTGCCTGCCGTATTATTGACAAGGTCATTCTCCAAGCCAACATCTTTTGCTAGTTCAGCTGCACTTGTCTTTCTTTCTAAAAAGGAATCTGGACCTTTTTCTATAATAAAACCGTCTTTATATACTGTCTGTATTTTGCCCCCTAATTTATGACTTGCTTCCACTAGGGTGACATCAACTAGCTGGTTTTGATTCGCATATTCTTTTTGCAGATAATAGGCTGCTGTCAAACCGGTTATTCCACCACCGATCACAACAACCTTTTTCTTCTGTTCTTTCAAGGTTAAATCGCCTTCTTCGTATATATTAGTGTTATTTGTCTAATTGTTTTAAAACAACATTTGCCATCGCATCAATAAAATCAGGCTGTGCATCTGGCATGGCAGGGCGATAATAAGCAGCACCCACTTCGTCTGTCACTACTTTACATTCGTGGTCATTATCATAGAGAACCTCTAGATGTGTGGAAACAAATCCTACTGGAATGTAAACAAATGCTTTATAGCCTTTTTCATTAAAAAGATCTCGCGTCAAATCCTGCACGTCTGGTCCGAGCCATGGTTCAGGCGTATTGCCTTCACTTTGCCAGCCGACTGCATATTCAGAAATGCCCGCTTCATTGGCAATAAGTTCAGCTGTTTCCTGAAGCTGCTCAGGATACGGATCACCGAATTGGAGAATTTTTTCTGGAAGGCTATGTGCTGATACAATTAAGCACGCTGCATTCCTTTCCTCTTCGGGCATTCCTTCATATACTTCCTTGACCTTGTTCACCCAGTAGTCGATGAATTTAGGCTCCTGATACCAGCTTTCTACCGAAGTAATCCTTAAGCCACCAAGCTTATCGGCAGTTTCTTTCGCACGTCCATTGTAAGATTTTACGCTGAAAGTAGAAAAATGTGGGGCAAGTACAATGGAAACAGCTTCTTCAAGCCCATCTGCATGCATTTTCTCCACAGCATCTTCAATAAACGGCTCAATATGCTTTAAGCCTATGTATGCTTTAAATTCAATTTCATCTTGAATTTCATTCAGGCGGTCTTGAAGGCCAAATGCCTGTTGCTCTGTTATTTTTGCAAGCGGAGAAATGCCCCCAATCGCTTGATAACGATTTTCCAAATCCTCGAGAGCTTCCTTCGAAGGCGGTCTTCCATGGCGAATATGTGTATAATATCGTTCGATATCGTCTTCATGATATGGTGTTCCGTAGGCCATTACTAATAGCCCCATTTGCTTTTTAGCCAAGCTTATGCACTCCTTTATCGCGTTTGCTTGATTTTTTCTGCACTGTATTCATGAATAAATGCAGTTAGACGTTTTAACATTTCAGGATTAACTTCTGGGAAAACTCCGTGCCCTAAATTGAAAATAAAGCCAGGCTTTTCAATTCCTTGGTCAATAATCTCTTTCGCACGCTCTTCAACTGTCTCCCAGTTAGAAATTAAAACAGCTGGGTCTAAATTACCTTGTACCGCTTTTGTCACACCGAGCTTACGTGCATCAGCAATTGGTAATCTCCAATCGAGACCGACTACATCAAGCGGTAAGTCATTCCATTCAAGTGCCAAGTGGCTTGCGCCTACTCCGTGCATAATGAGCGGAACTTGAGTTTCTCTCATTTCTGTGAAGATTTTTGCCATGAATGGTTTAATAAATTTCTGATAGTCTGCTCGACTTAATGCACCAACCCATGAATCAAAGATTTGTAGAGCACTTGCGCCCGCTTTAACTTGGGCTTTCAAATACGTTACGGTCATTTCCGATAGCTTTTCCATTAACAAATTCCAGGACTTTGGCTCTGAATACATGAAAGCTTTCGTTTTATGATAGTTTTTCGATGGTCCACCTTCAATCATATAGCTCGCTAATGTGAAAGGAGCTCCAGCAAAACCAATCAAAGGAACCGTCAGTTGTTCTTCAGTTAAAATTTTGATTGTATCAAGCACATACGGAATATCTTTTTCAGGATCAATCTCCCCGAGTCTTTCCACATCTGCTGTCGAGCGGATTGGATTGTCAATCACAGGGCCAATGCCACTTTTAATTTCAACATCTACACCTAAAGCTGGTAATGGAGTCATAATATCTTTATATAAAATTGCTGCATCGACATCATACATGTCAACAGGTAAACGTGTAACGTAGGCACAAATTTCCGGCTGATGCGTAATCTCAAATAAAGAATATTTTTCTTTTATTTTCCGATATTCTGCTTGAGAACGCCCTGCTTGCCGCATATACCAAACTGGAACATGATCGGTTCTCTCACCTCTCGCTGCTCTCAAAAATGTATCGTTCGTAATTCTTGTCATAATTTGCAGTCCACCTTTCAAGGTTTCTTATGTATATTGTATTATAAAAGCTACATTAACTAAAAATTTATCATCTGTACAATCCGTTCTTACTATAGTATTTTTCCTGTCCAAAGTATAGGTAACCACAACTCTTGTCATAAATTTGTCCTTTTTGGCTATCCTTTTGTTCACTACTTATCCACAAGCTGGTTTTATTAGGCAAATTCAGGGTAAAGTTTGTGATATGAATAACAAAAGCGCGAGCGCCTGAAAACTGGAGGGATTGAATGTTCACATATATTACATCTGGAACGTATGATTTTTTGAAAAAAATTGCAGAAAAGCATACCACCGAAAATATGCTATTAATGCAGAGTGTCCAATCGTCACATTTATGGCATGAGACATCTAAGGCTACTGTGTTTCAATCTCCACGCAAATATGAAGTGATTGATGCTGCGGGGGATTTTTCTGAAGTTGGCTTTGTCGCGTGCAATAATATACCTGTTCGAGACGAAGGCCGCCCCGTTTTTGAATTTGGATTTACAAACCAAGAAAAGCTTATCGAAAATGAGCCTGGTTTTATAGCGATGCGCGTACTACGCCCACTTTCAAGTGATACTTACGTATTCATGACGATGTGGGAAGATGAAGAAGCTTACGAAGCTTGGAAAAGCTCTAAAACATTCGCAAAAGTACACACTCAAACGGAAAGTGCTAAATCAGTCGGAAGTGTATTTTCAGGTCCGTCCTATGTCTCCACTTTCTTTGTTGGAGACGAAGAGATTGAAGAAGCAAAATAATCAAAATGTAAAAACGGTTTGGAAATTCTATATTTCCAAACCGTTTTTTTACTATTTGTAATTTCTAAACAAATCCGCCGAAAAATTGCTATAATTATTTCGATACTAAAAATATTTTATAGGCGGGTGTTCATACATATGAAACAAATTCTATTTGAACAATTAGAAAATCATTATGACGAAATGGTTGAAATTAGACGATATTTGCATCAACATCCCGAACTTTCTTTTAAGGAAGTAGAAACAGCTGCCTATATAGCCGATTTTTATAAGCAACTTGGCGTAGATGTACAAACTAATGTGGGTGGAAATGGTGTCGTCGCTCGTATAAAAGGCGGCAAGCCAGGTAAAACCGTTGCCCTAAGAGCGGATTTCGATGCTTTGCCGATTCACGAAGAAACAGATGTTTCATTTAAATCGCTCGTACCTGGGGTAATGCACGCGTGCGGTCATGATGGACATACAGCAACATTATTGGTCCTGGCAAAAGTTCTTCACGGGATGAAAGAGGAACTCTCTGGAGAATATGTGATGATCCATCAGCATGCGGAAGAATATGCTCCAGGCGGCGCTGTTTCCATGATTGAGGACGGTTGTCTTGACGGGGTAGATGTTATTTTCGGCACACACCTATGGGCAGACGCTCCATACGGTACAATTCGCTATCGAAAAGGACCAATTATGGCAGCAGCCGATCGGTTTGAAATTACAATTAAAGGCTATGGCGGTCACGGTGCACAGCCTCATAAAACTAAAGATGCAATTGTGATTGGTTCACAGCTTGTCATGAATTTACAGCAAATTGTCAGTAGAAAAGTGGATCCAATCGAATCAGCTGTGCTTTCAATCGGCTCTTTCGTTTCCGATAATGCGTTTAATGTCATTGCGGATAGCGCAAGGATTGGTGGAACGGTACGTACCTTCAATGAAGATGTGAGGGATATAATTGAAGATGAAATAGAAAGAATTGTAAAAGGCACATGCTTGGCTGCTGGTTGTGAATATGAATTCGAGTACCCAAGAGGCTACCCGGCGGTTGTCAACCATGATGCCGAAACGGAATTTCTCGTTACATGCGCGGAAGAAGTACCGGAGAACACAAACATAGTAGAAGCAAAGCCTGAAATGGGCGGTGAAGACTTCGCCTATTATTTACAACATGTTAATGGAACCTTCTTTTTCACAGGAGCAATGCCGGATAACGTCGATCATCCCTATCCCCATCATCACCCGAAATTTGATATAAATGAAAAAGCAATGCTGGCAGCGGCTAAAACACTCGGCTGGGCAGCATTAAAGTCTCAGCCATAAACACATTTCACCCGGAGAAAATCCCCGGGTGATTTTTTTAGTCCTTTTCCAACTTTGCAATTCTGCCGGGTGCATATACCTTTGCAAATAGAAATGCAAAGACAATAGCAACGCCCCCAATAACTGCACCATGCTGAATGTTACTGCCAATTCCGGCACTGATACCAAATAATATTGCCTGGCATACAAGCACTTTTAAAAGCAAACCCAAAAAGGCAATTCTTTTTTGCGATGGATTTACAGGATAAAGACCCGTCCAAACCTTTAATTCATGCCTGCGAAGCATTGGCACAAGCTGAAATCCTGTCAAATATAAGAAAAGCATAGAAATCGCAGCTGAAAAATATACATTACTGTTATAAATGAGTAAAATCGCAGAAATAATGGATAACCGGATGATCAACCCGGAAAATTCACTGGTCCTCACAATTGTCCTGGCATATAAGAAACGATACGTTTGTCCGCTCCCATATGGGATATGCGAAAACAGCGGATCAAGCCACCTCCTTCTTTTAACCTGTCCACTCAAATGAGGAACATCTGTAAACATATTGGCAGCTCGATAAAATACTTGCATTCTCCCCTGCTCTTTTTCGATCAATAGATCCCATCTTAATGGCTTATTTTTAACAGTCTCTCGGAAATAAAGTGTAATCGCAGCCATGATCAATAATATAACTCCGATAAACCAAAAAGATGCCTCTTCAATAATAAAATACAGCAAAATAGCATTGAGTAAATAACGGATAAGCCAGTCAAAAAATAATGCATGCCGATCATTAACCTTTAACATCATCCAATGGATATATAAGTTCCATACTTTCAAAACAAGAATGATCGCTAACAAATAAAAAAATGTTTTGAATCCATTGCCAGTTACCTTTGCATACATTGGCATGAATGCAGCAAGCAAAAGCAAAAGAATATATCCTTGAGTGACGACACTTAACTTAATCCCTTTTTTAAAATAACTGCTCAGCTTAATTTCCAATGGCAATAAAAAAACGATATCCGCTTGTTTTAACAGTGTATGAATCGGGCTTGCCGCAAGGAATATTGCTAGTACAACAGCCATAACCATTCCAACTGGGAACCCCGAACCGAGAGTCTTTACCCATTCAGAGTAATAGTAAATGGCTGCTCCTCCCCCAAAAATGAGGACAAAAAGCAAATGATCATTGAAAATATATTTGAAATACCGCCGAAGTTCTTTTATATAGGCTTGGACCCTCTCCCGCCATAACTCGTCAATCTGTTTCATCGATCTCTTCCTTCGTTAGCTGTATATAAATATCATCTAAAGTAGCACCGCGCATGGAAAATTCCTCTTGGAGCTCTTTCAACGTTCCTTTTGCACGAACTTCCCCATTATGCAAAATAATAAATCCGTCGCAGTAACGTTCTGCAGTTGCCAAAATATGTGTCGACATTAATATTCCTGCACCCTTTTCTTTCATCCTGTCCATCAATTCAAGGAGTGATTGAATGGCAAGCGGATCAAGCCCTACAAATGGCTCGTCAATAATATATAATGACGGCTCAATCAAAAAGGCACACATAATCATAACCTTTTGCTTCATGCCTTTTGAAAAATGTGATGGGAACCACTTCATTTTTTTATCGAGTCGGAATTCTTTTAATAATGGACGAACCCGAGCCTCATATAATGCTTCGGGAAGGCCATATGCCATCGCTGTCAGTTTTAAATGTTCTTCCAATGTCAGTTCCTCATATAAAACGGGTGTTTCAGGAACAAATGAAAACTGTTTTCGATATTCTTCTGGAGATTTCTTCAGCTTTAAGTCATTAATTGTGATGGAACCCGATCTTTCCTCCATTAATCCGATAATATGCTTAATTGTTGTGCTCTTACCAGCGCCATTTAGTCCAATAAGCCCTATTATTTGACCTGCTTCGAGTGAAAAAGAAACATCTTTCAAAACAGGTTTCTTCGTATAGCCGCCTGTCAAATTCTTAACCTCAAGTAAAGACATGTAATAACGCCCTTTCTTATCAACATTACAATAATGTTATTGTACCAAAAGTTAACCAACGATTGTATATTAACCACTGGTTAATTTTACCTCTTATACTGATCTTGAATTCGGATAATATAATATCGAAGGAGCGGGGCTAAGCGAAGCTGGGGTGGTTGTCGAAGACAGAATCTCGCAGTAGAAGCGGAAAGTAACGATAATCATTGAACATGAACATCGATTATCAATCTTGACTAACTAGACAAGGGAGATGATTGCGTTGGGCATGATAATGAAAAATCGCGTATTTCTGATTAGTATCCATTGATACTAAATGAAACTGGGGTGGTTGTCGAAGACACGTATCTGCAGTAGAAGCGGAAAGCCACGATGAACATTGAGCATGACTTCGATTATCGATCTTGATAAACATGACAAGGGAGATGATTGCGTTGGGCATGATAATGAAGATTCGGATATTCCTTTAATAAGATCATTTCATTAAAACGAAATGGTCTACAAAGGAAACTTTCCAAGTAACCCGCTAATCCCTTCAGCGTGCAGGGTTTGTTTGAAACCCTGCACGTTTTCACTTTTTCCTGGTTATGTTAGACTATTCATATCAACTCTAGGAAAGGTGAATCATTATATGAGCGATTGTATTTTTTGTAAAATCGTAAACGGAGAGCTGCCTTCGGCTAAAGTTTTTGAAAATGACGATGTTTTAGCATTTCTGGATTTAAGCCAAATAACCAAAGGTCATACGCTTGTTATTCCGAAAATACATAATGAAAATATATACGATATGGCACCAGAAATAGCCGGAAAATTATTCGAAGCAGTTCCAAAAATTTCCCGTGCCATTAAGGCAGAGTTCAATCCACAAGGATTAAATTTATTAAATAATAATGGATCATTTGCGGGCCAAGAGGTCTTCCATTTTCACTTACATCTCATTCCCCGCTATAATGAAAACGATGGATTTGGTACAAAATATATAAGCCATCAAAAAGATTATAGTTCCGAAGACCTACAAAACCTTGCCAAAGCCATACAAAAAAATATGAATTAATCATTACTCCTGCCTTTGGCGGGAGTTTTTCCTTGAAAAATTCACTTCTTTATTCCTCATGTATATGCTACAATATTCTTAATCTTTCGCTGGCAGCAACGAGTGCATGTCTAGGAAAGAACAGAGAAAAGAATAGCTGAGAAGAGGAGAGATTTACAAATGAATACTAGAACACTTGTATCTTTATCACTACTATTGGGAATTGGAACAGCACTCCATTTTATCATTCCCCCGATCATGGGAATAAAGCCTGACATGATGCTTTCCATGATGTTTCTTGGAATCGTATTGTTCCCAGAAAAAAAGAATGTTTTATTATTAGGAATTGTTACAGGGCTTCTAACTGCGCTGACCACGGGTTTTCCAATGGGACAAATACCTAATATGATTGACAAACCAATTACTGCATTTGTATTTTTTGGATTATATTTATTAATTGTTAAAAAAATCCCACATATTGCTGGAGTAACCATCTTGACTGCTTTATGTACAATCGTTTCGGGGGTTCTCTTCCTAGGTACCGCTTCAATTTTCTTTGAATTACCTGGAGGAGCATCATTTATCGGATTATTCACTGTCGCTGTCCTTCCTGCTACAATCTTAAATGGTCTTGTTATGTTCATCCTTTACCCAGTCGTCAAAACCATTTTGAAAAGAACAAACTTAATCGAACCAGCACAGTCATAAATGGCAGAAGAACCTGGATAGAATCCGGGTTCTTCTTTATTTTGCTAGGACAGCAAGCAACATACCAATGATAAAAAAAACGAAACCAGCCCCACCCAATGTTATCGCTCTTTGCCTCAATATCCTTTTTGGCGGATATATTCCAGGCCGCTGGTGTGCTGCCAAAAAATGGAGCATTCCCACAAGCAGAATGATCCCTATCATAATAAAAATAATCATGATGACTTTCATGCCTGGCTCACCTCAGTCTAGTCCCGCTCCTTAAATTCTATGCATAAAAAAGTGTTCCCATGAATGAAATAGGGTAAAGATGAAAGCAGGAGATTTTAAATCTTTAGAGAAAAGGTAAGAATAAGAACATATTATGGCTGAGGTGATATTAATGAATAAAAAAGCACTCGCATACGGAATCTTGATTGGCGGAGTAGTAGGAGCGGCAACAGCGCTTTTAACAGCCCCCCTTTCAGGGAAAGAGCTTCGCAACCAGGTGAAGGATGCTAAAGGCGAATGGATTAGGATTGCACAAGATATTAAAGAAGATGCCATGGAAATTAAAGATTCCGTCACTAAACTATCGATAGAAGGAAAAGAAATAATTAAAGAGCTGGCCAGTGATGTCAAGTTGGCTGTTGAGGAATGGCAAAGAGATATTGAACCAAATAAAGACGCAATGAGAGAAGAAATGAGAGAAATCCAACATACAATTGCACAATTGGAACAAAAGCTCCAAGAAGAAAAAACAACTGTTTCATCATCGAAATAATTATGAATAGATAAGATTTTTGTAATTTTAGCTTTTATATGACTTAAACTGCTTCTGGCCCATAACTTTGGGCCAGTTTTTATATATATTTCTCTGTTTCTAAAAATTTTGTCTATTTACACCTTTATTAATTTTTACTTTATTGGCATAATAATAATAAAGACAATAAGGCGGGGAAAACGATGGATGAAAAAATAATATCGATGAAAGAATCAATGCTATTTAGCCAAAGAATGGCACAACTAAGCAAAGCATTATGGAAATCGATTGAAAAGGATTGGCAACGATGGATCAAACCATTTGATTTAAATATTAATGAACACCATATATTATGGATTGCCTATCATTTAAATGGTGCGTCTATCTCAGATATTGCCAAATTCGGGGTTATGCATGTTTCTACTGCATTCAACTTCTCTAAAAAGTTAGAAGAACGGGGACTACTGCAATTCTCAAAAAAAGAAAGCGATAAACGCAATACGTACATCCAACTTACTGAGAAAGGTAAAAACCTCTTGCTCGAAATAATGGAAGTATACGAACCGAAAAACAATTCGGTTTACCAAGGTGCCCTCCCACTTCGCGAATTATACGGAAAATTTCCTGACATCATCGAACTCATGGCAATTATCCGAAATGTATATGGGGAGGATTTTATGGATATATTTGAAAAATCTTTTCATAATATTGAAACGCAATTCACGGAAGAAGACGGTAAAGTTAAAAAGTTAGAAGTGGAAAAAGTAGTATGACGCCTCCCTGTTATAAATTTTTTTGTAATATTTTCATTAACTGTGGATAAATGTTTTGTTTTAGACAAGCATCGATCACTTCGACGGCTTCTAATTTTGGGTTTAACTTATATAGAAATTCAATAAAAAGCGGAGCAAAAAAAACAAATTTATCCGCTTTCTGCTTTTGCGCTTCTTTGCTCAATTCTTCACACAACAAATAAAACTCTGCTGTTTCTTTTTCATCCAGATTTTTTTCAATAATGAGCCGATCAAATTCATGACCCTCACTTTTGATCATTTTTAATAATAACTTTTGATGGTACTCAAGACGTTCTATTTTTGACCATAATTTATCCATATATATTCCCTCATTTTTCATTGGCCTCATTAAAACTATTCGCTATTTTTTCTATATTCCCTTTAGATTTCTATAGGTGTTTTTTAAATTGTAAAAATGGTAAAATCCCTATTGCTTTTCAGCTTTTTTCGTCGTACAGTATGTAGAGTTGAAGCTGCTGTAAAATTAGAACTATCTGGAGGCTATCATCCATGCATTGCTGGAAATCATATCATGTAGATAAAAGGTATCAGTTTTATCGGCTTTTTATTATCTCTTCCTTGATCACGCTTCTTGTTTTTATCACGTTATACGTTCCTATGCAAACAGTTGCTTCAGAACAGCTCAAAGATAATTACTTTATTGTCTTTTTATGCATGTTCATTTTGCTTTATCCTGTGCATAAACTATTTCATGTGCTTCCTATAGTTAATCATTATCAAGATTTTAAATTGGAAATAGATTTTTATTTTTATATACTTCCAATTATCGATATAAAAGTTCAAAATCCCATTTCTAAAAAGAAATTTGCAGCTTCACTGATTTTTCCGTTTCTCGCTATTAACACCATTTTATTATCGGCTATTTTCATTTTTCCTGCATATGTCCATTATGCCACTATTTTACTAGCCTATCACATCGGAATCTGTGCGGTTGACTTAATGTATATTAAATCCTTATTTTCGTCGCCAAAAGATGCCCTAATTGAAGAAAATGAAAACGGATATGAAATTTTGATAAAAGAATAAATTTTAATGGCTCTTTTTAAAAGACTGTTTTCGCAAACTTTGTTGTTATTTACCAAATAGTGCGGAGTGGTTGATTTTCCGCTCCAGTTGCTCGCTTTCCGCGGGGCGGGCGGTGAGCCTCCTCGGCGTAAACGCCTGTGGGGTCTCACCTGTCCCGCTGCTCCCGCAGGAGTCTCGCACTTCCACTCCAATCAACCTTCAATAGTTTTCGTTTTATAAGCAACAATCACTTAGAAAAGAGCCTTTTAAAAGGGTCCTTCTAATTTTTTTCCATTTTCGGAAATGTATTTATCTATCTTTTTTTAAATAAATTTGCTATTCTTTTACTATTAGGAGACGAAGGGGAGGATGGGTATTGATCTCCGCTTTTATTGTATTTGCTATTTTCATATTCTACATATTTAATAATTTAACAAATTCCCTCTGTGTGCAAAGGGAAATACCTGAAGAACGACAACCTAAAGTATTTCGCACGATAAATATTCTGATTACCATTTTGCTTTTCTCATCTTATATTGAAGTTTTATATACTTAAGTAAGAAAAGCGGAAGCGCCTTGATCAGCCCCGACAAGCAAATGTTCTGAGGCAATAAAAGTCCGGTCTTGACTTTTAATGACTCAGGTTATTTGACCTCGAGGAGCTAGGCGCTGGAGCTGGACAAAGAAAAGTTGAAGCATTTTGGAGAGTGGCTGTGAGTAGACATAAAAAAGACGGACCTCCAGTGGGAGTCCGTCTTTTTTGTTTAATGCTTGTTAAGCCATGGTTTTTTATTATTTTAGTAAAACCATGAAGCTCCTACGATGATTAACAAAATAAACAACACTACGAGTAAGGCAAAGCCTCCGCCATATCCTACTCCTACAGCTCCTCCCACTTTTGACACCTCCTTCATTTTGCTTTGTTTATCCTATTCAGCTTTTTATTCAGGTGTTAGGATTTTCGCTCTTAATTTAAATCATTTTTAGCAAATGAATGCTGCACCTACGATGATCAGCAATATAAATAGAACTACAAGCAGCGCAAATCCCGAACCAAATCCAACTCCCATATCGATTACCTCCTTTTATCTTTCGCTACAGCATATGCCCTTGGCGGGCGTCTTGGTTGAATCAAATGCCCATTTTTTTTATGAAAGTCCCAAAATTGTTTTTTTTCTTATGTAAATTGTGATATAGTATGTTTTGTGGCTTTAAACAATCATAGATAATACAGGGAGTTGTCTTATATGAAAAAATGGGTGTTATCGCTTTCTTTGGCTGCCGGGGTAATTGGTCTTGCAGGATGCAGCAGCAACAGTGGTGGGGAAGCTGTTGTTAAGACAAGCGCGGGTAATATTACAAAAGAAGAACTTTATGAAGCAATGAAAGACAAAGTTGGCGAGCAAGTTCTTCAGCAGCTCGTATTAGACAAAGTGCTTTCCAAGGATTATAAAGTGAGTGACAAAGAAGTCGATGAAAAAGTTGAAGAGGTAAAATCCCAAGTGGGACCACAGTTTGAAATGCTACTTTCAAATTACGGATATAAAGACGAAGAAGATTTTCGTCATTCGTTAAAACTGAGCCTTCTCCAAGAAAAAGCAGCAACGAAAGACATTAAAGTTACAGATAAAGAAGTAAAAGAGTATTACGACAGTAAAAAGCCTGAAATTGAAGTAAGACATATTTTGGTTGAAGAAGAAAAGACTGCAAAAGAAGCAAAAGCAAAGCTTGATAAAGGTGAAGATTTTGCTGCAGTGGCAAAAGAATATTCTAAAGACCCGGGATCTGCTGAAAAAGGTGGAGAACTTGGATTTATTTCCACGGAAGACCCTAGTTTGGATGAGCAATTTAAAGAAGCTGCGTTTAAACTGAAAAAAGATGAAATCAGTGTGCCTGTTCAAACACAATTCGGCTATCACATTATCCAAGTAACGGATATAAAAGAAAAAGAACCATTCGATAAAGTCAAAGACAAGTATGAGTACGAACTAAAAGTGTCCAAGCTCGATCCAGATACTGTACAAAAAACATTAAAAAATGAGCTTGAAAAATCTAAAGTGAAAGTAGAAGATAAAGAATTGAAGTCTACTTTCGATCCAATCCTTAACGTACCTGCCCAAGAAGATGGCGCGCCAAAGGAAAAAGAAGAAAAGAAATAACAAAAAAAGCTGCCTTGCGCAGCTTTTTTTGTACTTCCTAATCCTTTTCATCCCGTTTCGTTCAATTGCCGTCTCCGCTCTTTCTCTTCCTCCATCCTGTCCATAAACACTTGTCCTTCTTTCTCAATCCATTCTGTTTCCACTTGCTGGTCTTCCTTTGCTGTTTTTATTGCCATAAATGCGCTGGAGAAAATCCCCAATATAACGATATAAACCCAAAATGGCAAAGACATGTTTTACGCTCCTTTCATATGCTTGTCCACTTGCTACACTATATGTCTAGTAATCAAAAAAAATACCCTTTTAAAAAGGGTATTACAGATTGTCAATAAAGGGTATGTTTCTCTGCAATTTTTCATTAATTGACGCTCTCTGCTAACCGGCCTGTTGATTTCGCTCCGAGCACTCGCTTTCCGCGGGGAGGTCCGGGAGCCTCCCTCGGCGCTTTGGCGCCTGCGGGGTCTCCCGTAACCTCTCGATCCCGCAGGAGTCGAGTGCCCTCCGCTCCATTCAACTGGGATTCAGTTCCTCTTAGAGTTTTTCCTCATATGCGCGAGCTTCTTTACGCCCGATTTTCTTTTCCAGCTTACGTTTAATTGCACTTGCCTAAACATGAATGGAATTAATGTACACATGTTCTGCGCTAAAAATTTTTTATCTATAATAACTAAAATATGATAGAAAATCTGTTCAAATAACTCCGTATCTTGAAAACGACACACATAATTTTTACCAAAGGTAGTGAAATGAGGCACTTTTGTATGAAAATCGAAACCTAAAAACCAACGATAAGCCGTATTGGTTTGGAGAAGCGTCCGCTCGACTCCTGCGGGATATGCGAGACAGCCGAGACCCTGCAGGAGCGTAGCGACGAAGCGGCTCGGCGCTCGCCCCGCGGAAAGCGAGCGGTAAGCTTCGAAAAACCTGGTCTATCTAATATAAAAATAAACAGACTGTAGACAACTCGCTTTTTGGAGTTTATCTACAGTCTGAAATACCCTTTTAAAAAGGGTATTATAAATGAAAGGTGGGTTTATAAAAGGAGCGATTGTCAAGAGGAAAGATTCGTTCTGAAAACTCTCCCGGTTTTACCCGCTTCAATGCTCGGTCAAGCATATTCATTTTGGCATCAAGATTATCAATTAAGTGTAAAATTTCTGCTTCCTTAATCATTGGCTGTTTTGGGCTTCCCCATTCTAATTTACCATGATGACTTAAGACTAGATGTTGTAAAATAACTACTTCTTCTCCATGTATTCCCAGCTCATCAGCTGCCTTGCCTATTTCATTAACCATGATCGAAATATGGCCTAGCAAATTCCCTTCTACTGTATATGATGTGGAGACCGGACCCGATAACTCAATCACTTTTCCTAGATCGTGAAGGATAATTCCAGAAAACAAGAGATCCTTGTCTAATGACGGATAGAGCTCTGCGATGGCTTTCGCTAAGTCGAGCATGGAAACGACGTGATAGCCAAGACCTGAAACAAATTCATGATGATTTTTTGTTGCAGCCGGATATTCCAAAAAACCCTGAAGATATTTTTTTAATAAATGCCTTGTAATTCTTTGGATGTTAGGATTTTTCATCTCAAAAATATATTGCGTTACTTTACTAGATATTTCATCCTTACTAATTGGTGCCGTCTCAAGTAAATCTGATACACTTACACCATCTTGAGGAGAAGAAGGTCTTATCTGTCTGATTTTCAACTGCATTCTTCCTCTGTAATTATGTACCTCCCCCGCAACACGGACAATAGTTTCAGGCTGGTACATTTTCACTTCATCGTCCGAGGTATCCCATAGTTTTGCTTCAATATCTCCCGATTGATCTTGTAGAATAATAGTAAGGAAAGGTTTTCCATTGCTTGCAATTCCTTTTGTTGCACTCTTAATTAGTAAAAAGAGATCAACCTGTTCCCCAACATCATGCATCAATAGTTCTTTTGCCATCATAACGCCTCCGATTCCGAAAAAATATCTAAAAAGAGTATATCATATCATTTTATTAGCTGCTCAGAAAGGAGCCATCATTGATTATTTACGATTAGCTGTTCCTTTTTTCCGGGCAAAGAAACAATAGATTCATCTTGGAAATGATTTCGTATATGTTCGTGACATGTGAACAACAGAATTTGCGTAGTCTCACTAACCTTTTCAATAAGCCGAAGGACTTTTTGGGTCCGCACATAATCGAAATTTACAAATCCATCATCTATAATAATTGGAAATGGGTAATCCCCTTTAAGAACTTGGACCAGCGCAAACCGCAACGCAGTATACAACTGTTCCCCGGTTCCTTGGCTTAATTCTGCTGGATCAAATAGAACGCCATCCGAACTCTCTACAACAAGGCTGCCCTCTGGGAGGAAGGTTAAGCGAGTATACTCTCCATCAGTTAAAAAAGCCATATATTCTTGCGCTTTTTTCACGACTTTTGGGAATCGTTCCTTTTTATAATTATCCATGATTTTTTGGACTAGTGACTTTGCAATCGCAATTCTTGCCCAGTTTCTTGATTCCTCATTAAAAATAGATCGAAGTTGGTGGAAGCGATGCAGTTTTTCTGTGTACGACCCGCCTTCTTCCAAGAGCTGCAGTTGATGACGGACGGAAGCAAGCTCGCTACGAAGTTCATCAAGTTGGACAGATGTTTTTTTGTTTTTTTCTTTAAGCGCAATCAGCCGTTCTTTTATTTCTTCATCTGATTTGGACATCCGCGCAGTATCCGGTAAATTACTTCCAAGTTGAGCTGTCAACATCGCGACCCGCTCCTGCATTTTAGTTAATTCTTCAAACTCTCTCGCTTTTTTCCGAAATTCTTCTTCGCAGTCTACTTCAGCCAAAGTTTGTAATTTACTAAGGGAAGATTGATATTGTTCCAATTCAAACTCTAGCGGCCTAGCCTCGTCTGTTAACTCTAATAATTTACCTGTGAGCTCTTTTTGAATAATGGTTTTTTCTTGTTCTTGTTTAAATATTTTCTTTAGCTGAAAAAAAGTTACTCCTGGCTCTTCAAATTCAATACCAGCGGCATGAGAAAGCTCACTTAGAGTGGAAATCCATTGCTCATGTCTCTGTAAATATTCCTTTAACTCGTCCTTTGTTTTTGCTTTCGTTTTTATAAGTTGCGATAGCTCCAACAATAGTTCATAGGCGTCATCAAGTCGTGATACAGAGAAATTTTGGACTAATCCGAGTTCATCTCTAATCTCTTGTAACTTTAATTGATTTTCATAATATAAATCAGCAGATTTTTGCTCCTGCTCTCTTAGTTCATTGATTTGCTGTTTATGTTGTTCAAGAAGGGAATATGAATTTTTCCACTCTTCTCTAAGGCGGACTTGCTCTTCATAGCGCTTAAGTGAATCGTCCATGCCCGTATTTCGCTTAGAAAGTGTATTAGAAAGTACTTGAATTCGTTGCTTCAGACGCTCACTTTCCTGTGGACTTGTAGCATTGTTTTTCCTCATCGTATTTAAGGATAATATCGAAAAGGCAAGTGCGATCGCAGCAAATGTAGACATCACCCATTGCGATGAACTTAATGTCCAAATGAGAAGTCCAATACTAATAATAAGAAAAACTCCCGTCCTTGCATATGCTTGATCCCGTTCTTTTTTCTTCAGGTGCTTAGATCTTGCTTCATTTTTTAACAATAATTCGAGTTCTTTTTCATTATCTTTCTTTTCCTTGCGCAGTTGCTCGGTATTCTCCCAATCTTGCTTTTCAATTTGTAATTGCTTGAATTCATTTTCTGGCAGTAACGTCAATTCAATTTCCTGGCAAATATTCTCCATTTTCTTCTGCTTGTTCATCGCTTGGATAATTTGTGTTCTAATTTCTCCGAGCTTCGAATCCAGACGGACATCCTGATTCAATAAGTCCTTGATTCGTCCTTTTATATCAATACTTAAATTAACTTCCCGAAAATGCCCCCCTATTGGATAATGTAATTCCTGGCAAATTGCTTCTATTCGTTCGTTACAATCTATTTTTTTTCTTTGCAAGGTTGCGATTACCGTTTCAAGGTGCTGAAAATAGGACCATTCATTAATCATTTTTTCAGCTCTTACCATCATTGGCTGAAAAGCATCGATAAAAGCATGATCTTTCAGCAATCTATGAGTTTGTCGAATTCTTTCCTTAATTCCACTAATACGACTAGATATAGTGACTATTTTATCTAGGTTTGTCTCATATCGGGCAAGACCATTAGCTGGAAATTGGATGGAACCGATTTCCTTTATTCGGCTCTGGAGCTGATTATTTTCATAAATGAGAGGCCATTTTCTAAGCAGTTCTTTTCCGTTTTGAAGCTCTTGTTCATCTTTCCTCAACTCAATTTCTATTTTGGCTATATTGCGTTCGATTGTCTCTTTCTTCAAAAGAATAGCTTCGTATTGGGCATTTTGCTGCTTGGCGTTTTTAAGTTCTTTCTCCTGTTCACGCAGTACCTTTATTTGTTCATTAAGCCTAGGCTTTCTTCCGCTTGGCTTAAACAGTTGGTCAAGCTCTTTTTGAAAGAGCTGCTCCGCACTTAGGAGCATATCCGTTCCAATCGTGCCAGCTGCAATTAAATAACGGCCAATTTCATCACCTTTTATACGCTGTACCTCTTGAAGGCCATGGAGATTAAACGAGAATATACTTTGATACATTGCTTTATCCATTCCTTCAAGCAAGTTAGATAGCAGCTCTTCCCCTCCCCTTGTCCCATCCTCTAAGATGATAGATACATCGCCCGATGATTTACCTTTTACACGTTCGATAACAACCTCTCCATGTGTACTCGTTTCCAATATGAGCCGCCCGCCATATGCAGAATGTCTTTTCGGCTCATATCTTAAAATTGCTTGCTGCTTGGATGGAAAGCCGAAGAGGATACTATGGATAAATGACATGATCGTTGATTTTCCAGCTTCATTTTCCCCGTAAATAATTTGCAAAGAAGAAATTTCCCGAATCTGAAAATCAATAAGTTTTCCGTAACCGTAAATATGTAAACTTTTTACTTTCAATATTTCAGCCTCCCTCCATTAGTTTCCAAGCTGCCTAACAATCAGTTCTTTCGCCGATTCTAATAGCGCCTTTTTTTCAATTTCTTCAATCTGCGTCAAATACCGACTCCCGTAAATATGTGAAAACAAACTAGAAACTGCTTCATCGAATGTATCCTTTTCCATATCCTTTATTGCTAGATTCAGCATGTGAATAAATGATACATCTATCAAGGTGCTATTTGCTTTTTCAGCGGCAAAGTTTAAATTAATTTTATATGGCCAAACGAAGGCTTCAGTAAAATCAATCCCGTCTTGCAGCATTTCCAAAAACTCACCATTATCGATTTTTAATTTTAGGTCGGCTGAAATGACACTTGGATTTTGAAGGTTGATTTCAAGCATGATTCCAAGTCCAATAGAATTTAATGTTTCCATATGTTGCGTAATGATCGTATATAAATCTGTGAGCCCCATATTTTCTTCACAATTTAAATCCACTGATTCCCAGCGAATAATATCCGTTTCATGAAATTCCAATTGACTATGTCCACTTGATTCCAGTGTGACAATATAGCAGCCTTTCTCACCGTCTTCATTTCGGTGACGCCCTTGTATATTCCCCGGATAAACAATAAAAGGATCCTCATTCAAGATTTGTTTTTTATGTATATGTCCTAAGGCCCAATAGTCCATATCCTTTTGTAGTAGTTCAACAATTGAAAAGGGGGCATAAGGCTGATGAAGGCTAATACCTCCTTCACAATGGCCATGTAACAGACCAATATGAAAATGTGCTTCGCCTACTTTTTCATATTCGGAAATTTTCCTATCGACCACATGTCTTTCAGGATAACTAAATCCATATAAATGAACATTACATCCACTCTTAACAGTGACCGATTTCATTTCTACCTCACTTGAGAAAATCTGAACATTTTCAGGCATGTCCAACATAAGCCAGCTACCTGCGAGGTGATCGTGATTACCGTGAGTTATAAATGCAAAGATTTCAGCATCACGAAGCCTTTCCATCTGTTTTCTTAATCTCGCCTGTGCTTTGATGCTCCTATCTTCCCCATCGAATAAATCGCCTACGATGACAACAAAATCAACCGCTTGCTCAATAGCGAGATCAACAACTTTTTCAAATGCAGCAAATGTGCTTTCTTGAATGCGTTCAAATAAATCCTTAGGCAAATGGTTTAGTCCTAGGAATGGACTATCCAAATGCAAATCCGCTGTGTGAATAAACCGAATTCCTTCCAAGCGTGCGTCCTCCCCTCAAAACGAATATACGTTCCTATATTATACAACATGGAGTAGCGCGCTGCCAGAAGTAGGATCAAAAGACAAGCGGAAATTAGTCTATTACTCTTTTCATTTGAAGCTGAGTATGTAAAAATAACAGTTAATAAGGGAAGCGTTAAGGAGGGGCTCGGATGCCAATATATAAATTAACTGCCTTTGAACAAACTGGAGAGAAATTGCTTGATGAAGGCTTTGAAGCTGCAGACCATCATGAGGCTAAAGAAAAAGGTAGTGCGATACTTACTGAAAAAGACTTAATAGAAAAAACCCATCGATGTACATCACCAGAGGGGATGCTTGTTTTATTTCATCGCTAATAAATGCGGAAGCTCCAAATTGTTTTCACCTTCAGAGACCAGATATTGGTAAAAGGTTATTTGACCTAGCGGAATTAGACGTAGGCGGCTCATTCTTTTTTTCTTCCAAAACGAAAAATGGCCTTCATATCGCTATTTTCGATATGAAGGTCACTGTGTAAATTTATTATTCGCCTCGAAATACAGGCGGACGTTTTTCTACAAATGCTTCAATTCCTTCTTGATGGTCTCTCGTCTGTCTCATCACCCATTGTCCCTGCTTTTCAAGTTCCAGTGTTTTCAGTAATTTCTCTCTGTTTAACTCAGCATATATTTTTTTCGTTTTAATCATAGCTAACATCGGCCGATTTTCCCAAAATTCTAACCGTCTTCTAACTGCAGCTTGTACATCAACCACAGCAACTTCATCGACGAGACCGATATTTTTCGCCTCATCTGCAGTCAATGTTTTTCCTTCCCAAATAAGCTGCTTTGCTTTTCTTGTACCCATTCTTTCCCCCAACAAAAAATGCCCCCCACCATCTGGGATAAGTCCGATTCCAATAAAATTCATAGCAATCCGGCTCTCTTCAGAGCAAATGATGTGATCTGCTGCAAGAGCAATACTTAATCCTAGGCCCGCCGCTGCACCTTCAATTGCAGCAATCGTCAATTGTGGCATACTATAAATTGTTACGATGAGAGCATTGATTTTATCCATTATGTTAAAAAAAGCATCTTCCCCTTGTAATTGCAGCATTTCCTTAATATCTCCACCAGCAGAAAATGCTCCCCCGTTCCCGCTTAACACTACCATTTTCAGTTTTTCATCTGCTCTTACTACTTTCAAGCATGCGTCCAGTTCGTCAATCATCATTAAATTTAATGCATTTAATGCCTTTGGCCTGTTCATTTTTACGACTGCAGTGCTCCCTTGAATTTCAAGTTCAACTGTTTGGAACGTAGTCTCCAAGTATTTAACCTCCCTTTATACAATCTCTATAAGAATAAGATAACTGAATGGGCGCTCATTCACAATTCAAATGAATGAATCTTTGAAAAAATCTCCCAATTAATGAAATTAGTCCTAGACTAAAAACCTACGATTAGCCATGTTGGTTTTAATTGTTTGACGCATGGAGAGAATTCCGAATACATACTAAATAAACTCATCTTAATTTATTGGATTGGAGAAGCTTCCGCTCGACTCCTGCGGGATATGCGAGACAGCCGAGACCCTGCAGGAGCGTAGCGACGAAGCGGCTCGGCGCTCGCCCCGCGGAAAGCGAGCGGTAAGCTTCGGAAAACCTGCTCTATCCCATATAAAAATAAAAAAGGCTGTAGACAACTCGTTATTTCGAGTTTGTCTACAGTCTGATGCACACTTAACTTTCATATATGAAAATTGAGTGTGCATACCATTATTGTTTGTAAAGGGAACTGCCCTTTACTTTAATACATTAATTTTTTTCAAAAATTCAAGTTTATACTGTTTGCGGAAATGTTCCTTTACCATATAGGCAACACCGTTGTCATTATTCGACCGTGTATTCCAGTTCGCTGCTTGTTTAACTTCTATTGGTGCATTCCCCATTGATACTCCTAGTCCTGCCCATTTAACAAGTGGCAAATCATCCATTCCTGCTCCAATTGCAACAACTTCGTATGGAAGGATACCAAGTCGCTCACACACCAACTTTACGCCATTCAATTTCGAAACTCCCGCCGCTACAATTTCTAACTTTAAGCTGCCTGAATCGATACAATCAACTTCGTCATACATTTCAGTTATAGCTTTCTTTGCGTCGGCGAAATCAGCAGTATGTTCAAATAAGGCTTCAATCTTAGGTGGAGAAACTGGACTATCAAGTAATCTATCACTTAGCACGTCAACATATTGTTCCGAATAAGAAAACTTGCCAGAAGGTTGAAATACCACCTTCGCCATCATATTTTCAGGTAATTTCACTTTATTGCCGAGCGAAAATTGTTCATGAACCAGCTTGATTTGGCAAGGAAATGATTCAAGTAAGGAAACGATTTCGCTTGAAATCTGTTCATGAATTCTATTTACAAAGATGGGTTTCTTCCATTCCTTACCAATATATCCACCTTGGTGGGAAACGATATATTCATCTATTTTAAGTGTCTTAGCTACTCTCTTTGCCGATGGGAAATTTCTTGATGTTGTAAGGATAACAGAAATTCCTTTTTTCTTGGCATACTCAATTGCTTCCCGGGTCATTTTATTTATGCGGCCATTATCTTGCAATAATGTACCGTCAATATTTAATGCAAGCAGTTTATAAACCATGATGCTCCCCCCTTATAATGCAACATAGAGCTTTATTACTTTTATATTTTATGAAGGGCATATTCAGGATAGAACCATAGAAAAAAACCGCCTTCACTAGGAAAGCGGATTTTATAAGTTTTATCCCATCATCTTGCCATATAGATCATCGAGGGGCTTCATAATAATTTTATTCAATTCATTAATCGCCATGCTCATGCGCTGTTCAGCATCCATCAGCTTTGTCACTTTTTCATTTTCTTGAACTCGGTTAGCTATCGATTGTGCTTCCATAATTTCATCTTCTGTAATGTCTTGACCTGCCATCTGCTTTTGCTGAAGCTGCATTTGGACATTTCGGAATGCATCAAACATAGATCTAGCCGTTTCATCGTTTTCCACTTCTTTATACATCTTTTTCAAATGAATATACTCGTCGCTTTTTCGCATCGCTTTTTCAAGTTCATAAGCATAATCATACAAATTTGTTGTCATTTGGTAAAACCTCCTTTTCCCCATTATTTTAGCATATTACTATGTCAACAAAACAATGATTCCCTGAATTAGCCCGATAGCCCCACCTAAAATGGCCCCCAAATATGTAATCATGGCCAATTCTTTTTTTGCAATCGATATTACAAGTTCTTCGAGCCGCTGCAAGGAGAATGATTCAATTTGTTCTCGAACAATCTCCTCCACCTGGAATCTTTCTAAAATTTCACCTGAACGATTTGTGAGATATTCGCCCGCTGCCTCAAGGATACGCGGTACAATTTCTTCCTGCAATTTTTCTCTATATGGAGAGATTAGCTCAGCAATTGTTTTTTTGAAAAATGGCTCCACTTGAAATATACTGGCAACTATTTGTTTTGTGTGAAGCAATAATTGATCATCTTTCATATTTGTAAAAATTGCATCTATTGGTTTATTTTGCAACTTGTCCCATTCAGATTCAAGTATGTTTACAAGCATTGTTTTTGTGCTGGGATTATTGAAAAACTTAATAATTTCAGGCTGAAATTTATCTGCTAACGAATCATTGCCAATAAACATTTGTACCATATTCCACAGTTTCCCTCGTTCTTTAAGGAAGTTTTCAATCATGATTTTTATTTTTTCTTTACCTTCCTGTGTAGCAAAATAGTCGGTTACTTTTTGAATAATATGATCAGCTACATCCGGGATCTTACCTTGCAATTCTTCCGTCCACTCTGCTGGCAATATATTATTGATACTTTTGGTCCAATATTGTTCTTTTAGACCTGTATATTTTCGTTCGATTTTTTTATTAATATAAGCATTCGTTTGAGCGATTGGTTCATTAATATGAAGTTGATTCAGCAATTGCTCCAATGTCAAACCTTTATCTAGCCAGCTGTTTAACTTTTGGCTAACCAACGCCTCTGTCTCTTGCCTGAACTTCTCACCTTTTAATTTTTTTTGGAGGCTTTCAGGAGTTACCAAATGCTCTACGACAATCTTCCCAATTTGCGTGGCAAGCTCGTCTTTTCTTTTAGGTATTAATCCAGGGGTGAAAGGCAGCTGCCATTTCCCTATAAAATACGTTTTATATGGTCGGAACAGCATTATAATCGCCAAAAAGTTGGTTAATCCACCTATAATTGCTCCAACGAATACCATAAAAGCCATTCGCCATACCCAGTCAGACATCTCCATCATCCTCTCCTATGTTATACCGGGTTGTATGAACATTAACTAATTTTTTTCATACGATAAAAATATAATGCGCCCAATCTCAATTGCAAGGTTCCCCCTGATTATAAGGAAAGATTCCAGATCAACGCAAACGTGGACGCTTTGAAAGGAGTTTTGTAAATGGCTGAGTATTTTAATCTTGAAGTTTTTGATAGTCCTGATCTTCAATTTTTTTATCCAAGGGAGTATGAAGTCGAAGTGCCTCCTGAAAAAATTGCCTTTGGTTCCAGTTGGACTGAAGTTACAGGCGCAAGACAGCCTAATGGACGAAATGTAATTTCGGTAAGCTCTCGACTAGCAAAAAAGCTGAATTTGCCTAAAGAAATTTCTTCACTTTGCTTATTTTCCAATGATGAGACAATTTATTTAGGACCGCTTGTAGGTATCTTCTCTTCTGGATTTACTCCGTTTCAAATTTCACCAATTGGAGAAAGATCGACTTTATTTGCCAAGTTACTTTCTGTCCAATCCGATGTAGGGGCAGTATCTTTTCTGTTCGGCGAACAACATATCGATTGGGAACATGGATTAATAAATGGATATTTTTACTTTGATAAAGGTTGGGAACGAAGGAAAGTGCCTTTTCCAAACGTAGTTTATGACCGCCTCCCCTATAGTCAATCAGAAACGATGGAAAAAGCGATAATAGTCAAGTCTAAATTAGAAAAGGATTATTTGATCCCATGGTATAACCCAGGTTTTTTTAACCAGCTTGAATTGTTTGAAAGACTGTACAACGACGCCCAAACTGATACTTATTTGCCTGAAACATTATCTTTCACATCATTTTCTGAAATGGAACGTATGCTGGCTGAATATGGTCATGTATTTTTGAAAAATCCTCAAGATAGAACCGAAAGACGAGTCGTCCAAATTATTTACGATAAAATTGAAAGCATTTATTATTGCCGTATATATGAAGGAAAAGCCCGATTGCTAAAGTTTGAAACACTCGAGAGACTGATGAGTAAAGTTTTCAAAGGACAGTCTCTAGAGAAGCTCATCGTACAACAAGGCATTCGGTTAATACGTAGAGAAAAGCAGCCCATCGATTTCCGTGTTCAAGTTAATAAAAATGAAACTGGAAAATGGCAAGTCAGTGCAATGGCAGCGAAAAAGCGAAAAGGATCAGCCTCTGATCGAAATCACAACTTCATCTTAATGCTAAGTGATGTTTTTCCGGATCAGAAGGAACTGGAATTATTTAAAGAGAAGCTTGAAATAGCAGCTCTTGCTCTTGCTGAAGGGATTGAAAAAAATCTTGGTGGTACCTTCGGTGAAATTGGCTTTGAACTTGGAATTGATTATGAAGGAAAGGTATGGATGCTAGAAGCTGATTCAAAACCAAGCAGGTTTATTTTTTCCCACCCAGGTTTGCAGACCGAAGATATGTTAACAAGAAAGCTTCCTCTATCCTTCGCTATTTACATGACGCAAAAAACACTCTGAAATATTCAGTAATCTTTGCTACAATGGTTATGAGGTGAGTCAGAATGCTCTTGCATTTCCAGGTTCAGTCTTTATATGAAGACAAACGTCTTCCCGGATGGCGGTTTTCTTTTTATTTCAATAGATGTAAATACGAAGGAACCTATCATCCAGATGGGAGTATACAATGGATGTCACTTGCTCCTAAGGAACAAGATCAGGCCATTTTAGAAAAACAAATCCATGATTTAATGCTCTATCATATATATGATACCCAGCGTTAGCTAAACTTTACCAAGAACAACTTTGAATGCAGCATGCTATTTGCAGCCAACACTAGATGTAAGGAGGCTGATGGCATGGATAAGAAAAGAAATGCAGATCTTTTTTTACCTGATACACAGAATGAAGGAAGAGATCAATTTTACATGGATGTCGACAGGATGGTCAATGAAGGGATGTCGGGAGGATCTGTCCATATGCGAGCCGATTCCACCAATATTGAACAATCGACAGACTTTTTTCCTGAAGACCCACCGGAATATATGGAATAAAAGATCAAAAGGGGTGGAGGATCGAAAGCCCACCCCATTCAATTTATAAAATAAAGAGGCGACACCTATGATTAATCGTTTAACGGAATTATATCCAAATGCTATTTTTACAGCAACACCCAGTTTAGATCCCCATATGTATTGGTTCAAGGAAAACAATACAGAACAATATATGGGAATTCCTTCAACAGACTTATCTCCGAAAGAAATCAATATTTTAAAAACCTTATTTACAATGACAGCGGTAGACGAGTCGATTAACGTTTCGGAGTCTGTACGGCTGTGGCGCAATTTTTTTCTGTTCGATGAGCCAGTACCTTCATTCCAACAAAATCATTGCCGCTTTATTCATTTTTCTATATCAAATATGCGTGAACAATTTCAATTCGATGAATGGGAAGAAGCAGTTAAAAGTTTATTTCCTCATGAAATAAGCATCGTACCATTTAGTGGTTATGACGGAGTAATCGTTGAAGACCAAAGGGAATTACAAATGGATGAAGACGAGCTTTTCTCTGCAATCCAAGCGTTTGAAAGTGATTTTTTCTTTAAAGTCCATTTTTTTATCGGTCGTTTTCATTCTCCGGATGACAAACTAAAGCAGCTATTTACATTGGAAAAATCTATATTTCAGCTATCGCTTGATGAGCAATCGGAAGACCGAATTTTCACTTTGGAAAAATTAATGCCCTCCTATGTATTCCGATCCATTCCCAAATGTGATAGAAACATTTTATTCGGTGATATACATAATCTCTTAGTTGAAGATCATGACTTATCTGAAACAATTAAACGTTATATTGAAAATCAATCGAATGCGACACTTACTGCTAAACAACTTTTTATGCATCGAAATAGTCTTCAGTATCGTATCGATAAATTTATTGAAAAAACAGGTATTGACATTAAAACTTTCCATGGTGCCTTTTTTGCTTATTTAGGTTGTTTATACAATCATGAGGAAGACTAATATGCACGTTGCCCAAAAATTCGACTCGTTTTTTGTGCACCTTGTCCATAGCTTCATGAAAGCGCATTCTGTAAACTAGTAATCAGATACAATACAATTACTAGGGGGATTTAATAATGGCTGAACTACGTTTGGATGGCATTCATAAAGTATATGACAATAAAGTAACGGCTGTAGAAGATTTTAACCTTCACGTAAAAGACAAAGAATTTATCGTTTTTGTTGGTCCGTCTGGTTGCGGTAAATCTACTACTCTTAGAATGATTGCTGGATTAGAAGAAATTTCTCAAGGTGATTTCTATATTGATGATAAAAGAGTAAATGATGTTGCACCAAAAGACCGCGACATCGCAATGGTGTTCCAGAACTATGCTCTATACCCTCATATGAGTGTATATGACAATATGGCGTTCGGATTAAAATTACGTAAAATGCCTAAAAAAGAAATTGAACAACGTGTAAATGACGCTGCAAAAATTCTAGGTCTTGAAAACTTCCTAGATCGTAAGCCTAAAGCTCTATCAGGTGGTCAACGTCAGCGTGTTGCACTAGGCCGTGCAATCGTTCGTGATGCAAAAGTATTCTTGATGGACGAGCCGCTTTCAAACCTTGACGCTAAACTTCGTGTACAAATGCGTGCTGAGATTGCTAAACTTCACCAAAGACTTCAAACAACAACTATTTATGTAACGCATGACCAAACTGAAGCAATGACAATGGCAAGCCGCATCGTCGTAATGAAAGACGGGATCATCCAACAAGTTGGATCACCGAAAGAAGTTTACGATAACCCAGAGAACATTTTTGTTGGTGGCTTTATCGGTTCACCTGCAATGAACTTCTTCCATGGTAAGCTTGAAGCTGACGGATTCCTACTTGAAAATGAATTCAAAGTTGACGTCCCAGAAGGTAAAATGAAAATGCTTCGTGACCAAGGATATGTAAATAAAGATGTCGTGCTTGGTGTTCGTCCTGAAGATATTCATGATGAGCCCGCATTTATCGACGCTTCTCCAGGAACAAAATTAAACGTTCTTATCGAAGTTGCGGAACTTACAGGTGCGGAAACAATGCTTTATTCAAGCATTGGAAATCAAGATTTCGTATCAAGAATCGATGCAAGAACAATTGTTCAACCAGGACAAAGAATGGATCTTGCTTTTGATATGAACAAAGCTCATTTCTTCGATATTACAACTGAACAAAGAATTAGATAATTTCAAGCGTAAGTGCCCTTTTCAATAAAAAAACTTCTGCCATTTGGCAGGAGTTTTTTTCGTTATTAAGTAAATATTAATTATACGTTCTTGTCAACATTCCATATTTTTTCGGAAAAAATTCCCTGTATCACCCGCGCATATTTTTTTGCAAAAAAAACATAATACAATATACAAACAAAATTTAATCGCTGGGTTAACCCATAGTTGGCACAATCTTATGTGCGCCGGTGCAATTCCGGCTAACCCAACCAATACTATACTTTACAACAAGGAGATGACACAAATGGCTAACAACAGCAGCTCAAACCAACTTGTAGCTCCAGGTGCACAACAAGCAATCGACCAAATGAAATACGAAATCGCATCAGAATTTGGAGTAAACCTTGGTGCGGATACAACTTCTCGCGCTAATGGTTCAGTAGGTGGAGAAATTACAAAGCGTTTAGTTCAAATGGCTGAACAACAACTTGGCGGATTTGGACAACAATAACACAATTTAATAAAAATGGCTAAGCCCCCGGGATAACCCGGGGGCTGAATTATCATATTTTTTATATCCAGCTCCAGCGCCTAGCCCCTCGAGGTCACAAGTCAAATTGCTGTGGTGGCTGAAGTGCTGCCTCCTCGCAATTCGCCTTGTGCTTGTCGGAGGCCTGCAGGATGCAGGTCAGGACGGCGTTGCCACGGGACGTGGCGATCTTAGCCGTTCTTCCGTCTCTCGCTTACGCTTTTAAATTAACCATCTTCTCCGGATCAATCCATTCATCATATTGTTCTTCGGTTAAGTATCCAGTTTTAATCGCAGCTGCTTTTAATGTTGTTCCTTCATTGAAAGCAAGTTTTGCAATTTCTGCTGCTTTTTCATATCCAATATGAGGGTTTAAGGCAGTAACAAGCATTAGTGAACGATTTACATTTTCTTCAATGACATCCACATTAGGCTCTAAACCTTGCACACATTTTTCATCAAAAGAAACCATACCATCAGCAAGCAAATGTACAGATTGCAAGAAATTATAAATAATAACAGGTTTATAAACGTTTAATTCAAAGTTTCCTTGGCTAGCAGCAAAACCAATGGCGGCATCATTGCCGAAAACTTGAACAGCAGCCATTGTCAATGCCTCACTTTGAGTTGGATTTACCTTTCCAGGCATAATTGAGCTACCTGGTTCATTAGCTGGGATATTGATTTCTCCGATCCCACTTCTAGGTCCACTTGCTAGCCAACGAACATCGTTAGCAATTTTCGTCAAATCAGCAGCAAGTCCTTTAATTGCGCCGTGGACGAATACGATTTCATCATGACTTGTTAAAGCATGAAACTTATTATCGGATGAAACAAAGGAATAACCTGTTTGATGACTAATTTGGGCCGCAACCTTATCACCAAAAGTAGCATGGGCATTAATTCCGGTACCAACAGCTGTTCCACCTATTGCTAAATTAAGCAAATGCTCCGCACTTTCTTTGATCATTTGCTCACTTTTTTCAAGCATAGCTCTCCAACCGCTAATTTCCTGGCCGAGTGTAAGTGGCGTTGCATCTTGTAAATGAGTACGACCGATTTTAATAATATCCATATACGCTTTTTCTTTTTCAAGAATGGTCTGCTTCAGTTGGGCTAATGCCGGTAGTAAGCGTTTGTAAATTTCTTCGTAGGCAGCAACATGCATAGCTGTTGGAAAAGTATCGTTCGAGCTTTGAGACATATTGATATCGTCATTTGGATGGATAGTCTCGTCAGATCCTTCCTCTTTTAATAGCTCATTAGCACGACGAGCAACTACTTCATTCACATTCATATTAGACTGAGTGCCGCTTCCTGTCTGCCATACAACGAGCGGAAAATGCTCGTCAAATTTACCTTCCAACACTTCGTCACACGCTTTTGAAATCGCTGATTTTTTAGTATCGGAAAGATTGCCTAACTCATTATTCGCATTTGCAGCCGCTTTCTTTAAATGGGCAAATGCTTTTATTACTTCATTAGGCATTTTCTCATTGCCAATTTTAAAGTTTTCCTTACTACGCTGTGTTTGTGCTCCCCAATACTTATCTTCAGGAACTTTGATTTCACCAATGGTATCTCTTTCAATTCGATAACCCATATGTATAGCCTCCTATTACTAATCATTCTACCTTTTCTATTTTCTCATATATTTAGATAATTTTCATCTACACTATTTTTTTCTTAACAAAAAGCGGAACAAAAACTCTACAGTCATTGTTCCGCTTAGATTTCTCTAATCACTCACCATGTAATTTTTTTAATGTCTCTTTCAACTTCTCTTCAAATTTCTTCAGATTACCTTTACCCTTATCCAGCTTTTCTCTCCACTTTTCAGCTTCTTTCAACATCTTCTCATCGAATTTATTGAACTGCTCTTTTAATGATCGTTCTTCCTTTTTTTGCTGTTCCTCTAGCTTTTGATTGATCGATTGTGTTTCAAAATCGACTGGTTCAACATATTTTAGAGCGCCATCCATTACCGCTTGGAAAATTGGTACTACGGTATCCCCACTTTTTCCTTTTAGATAATGTGTTCGGTCTGTATAATCATAGCCTAGCCAAACGGCGCCAACGAGGTTAGGGGTATACCCAACAAACCACTGGTCTTTCGTTCCTTCTGTTATGTCGGCATATGATAGTTGAGTTGATCCTGTTTTACCAGCGATAGAATGTCCACTTACCTTAGCATTTCTACCAGTACCTGTTTCGACAACATTTAAAAGCATTGCTGTCATTTGTTCGGCCGTTTTCCGATCAGTGACACGAGTTTTTTTCGGTTTTGCTGCAGCTTCTATATTTCCGGTAGGTCCCACTATCTTTGTAATGATGTGACTTTCGATTCTTTGGCCTCCGTTTGCGAAAACGGCATAAGCTTCTGCCATTTGCTTCGGTGAATAGCCTGACTTTGTTCCGCCTAGTGCAAGGCTTAAGTTTTTATCTTCCTTTTGTATGGGAAGCCCGAATTTCTTAACTGATTCGACGCCTTTTTCTAAGCCGATTTCATTCAATAGCCAGACAGCTGGGACATTTAATGAATCTTCTATCGCTTTATACATCGGAACTTCCCCAAGATATTGATGATTATAGTTTTTTGGCTGGTAGCCGTCATATGACAGATCTTGCTCGTCTTTAAGTAGAGATTGAGCTTTATATCCTGCTTCGAGGGCAGGTGTATACACTGCCAATGGTTTCATTACGGAACCGGGCTGAGCTGTCAACTGTGTTGCTCGATTATAGGAACGAAAAGTATGCTCCCCTCTTCCCCCTACAAGTGCCCGAATTCCACCTGTAGATGGATCTAGAAGTACAGATCCACTTTGTGCCAAGGTTCCATCGCCGCTTACCGGGAAAAGAGAGTCGTTATGAAAAACTCTTTCCAGTGATGATTGGAGGTTCTGATCCATTTGTGTATATATTTTATATCCTCTTGTTAAGAGTTCATCCTGTGTAAAGCCATATCGATTGATCGCTTCATTTATAACAGCATCAGTATAATACGGATACTTTCCTTCTAATGGATCCCCACCCTTGTCCTCCAAAACAATATGCTCATTGATAGCCGCTTCATATTGGTCCTTGGTGATCATTCCAAATTTCTCCATTTGGCCCAATACAATATCTCGGCGATCGGTTGCCGCTTCATAATTTTTATACGGATCGAGCGCTGATGGTCGATTAATAATCCCTGCAAGCATCGCTGCTTCACTTAAAGTGATTTGTTCAACATCTTTGCCAAAATACTTTCTTGAAGCATTCTGAACTCCCCATGCACCACTTCCAAAGTACACTTGATTCATGTACATTTCTAAAATCTCGTCTTTTGTAAAGGTTTTTTCCATCTCAACTGCAAGAAAAACCTCTTCTATCTTCCGTTTATATGTTCTTTCCGGTGATAGTAATGCAACTTTTGTCAATTGCTGAGTAATCGTACTCCCACCAGCTCTAATTTTTCCCGATGTTAAATTGATAAAAAACGCTCGAAAAATCCCCTTAACATCGAATCCTTTATGTTCCATAAACCGATGGTCTTCAATGGCAATGATTGCATTCTTTAAATGATCGGGGACGTTTCCTATTGCTACCCCTTCTATCCTATTTGCCGATATTTTGCTTGCCTCATCACCATCTTTATCATAAATGACTGTTGATTGAGACAAACCCTGCTTCAATGATTCTACATTGGCTGCACTTGCCAACCATGCAAAGTAACCCAGTCCACCTAATACTATTAAGGACAATAACAAAATTAATATTTGATTCAAATGAGTCCTTTTCCAAAATTTCCTGAGTGCTTCTTTTATTATAAAGATAAATTTCATCATAATTCCCCACTTTCAAAAGCTCAGCCACTTTAGTATAATATACTTTTTTATCAGCTGAAAAGCTAATTCGTTTATCAGGGGAATAATTTCCTACTCTATGAACAAAAGCGCAAGCGCCTTGGTCAGCCCCGACAAGCAAATGTTCTGAGACAATAAAAGTCCGGTCTTGACTTTTATTGTCTCAGGTTATTTGACCTCGAGGGGCTAGGCGCTGGAGCTAGATGACGATTCACTTTCTTGCATCTTATCCACACAGTATTTTTTAATTAATTCCTTAACGACCAAAAAATGACAGCCGAATAACCGGTTGTCATTTTTGGTACTCTAATATGGGATCATTTACTTTTTCTTCCCTAAGTTTGATGATTTCATTCTCCATTGCTTTCATATACATATAAACTATTTGTTTAGTTTTATCATTTGCTTCGATAATTTCCAAATGCTGCATGCATTTTCGGATAACTGGGTGTGTTTGCTTTTTCCCAATTTCGTCTTCCATCTCCCTCACCCCGCTCCATAAATAATGTATTGAAAATTACTACCCATGGCTTGTCTTTGTAATATTTGGGGACAAATCAATTGCATGTCTCGATTTCTGTCGTAAATTATACGGAAAGATGGATACTTGTCTGATTATTCGGTAAATGAATGCCGAAATAAGAAAATCCTTTATTAGCTCCTATTATAGACGACTTATCTACAAATAAACATAGGCATATATCAGTAGGTTTCGATGTTGCTATCCGGGGAAAAAGAACTAAAAACGAGATATAGGAAAATGGTAACCAGATATTGTTTATTTGTTTGCGAAAGTTGTATAATTTTGGGTATATTTATGGTATCCGACACCTAAATCAAAAATTAGCGATTATTTTATCATATTTGTATAAGAAGTTAATATATATATCTTATACAGTTTTTACATTTCATAGATTTTCAGGAAATAATTGATATAATAGAAAATGAGGTGAAATGATGAACCAGCTCAAAATTGATATTTTATCCTTTATTCATTCAAGGAAAGACACCATTTTTGCCAGGTGGAAAGACAAGATCATGATACCTTCCGACCATAATATTCGAAATACCATCGAAAGAGACGGAAAATTCTTAATTGAAGTGCTACTTCATGCTTTTTCTCTACCAGACCACGAAATGAAAAGCTATTTAGAAAAAAACGCCATAGAGACCGCCGACATAAGAGTAAATCAAAATTACAATATCGGATTTTTTGTCTATAATGTAAATGTAGCTAAAAGGGAAGTACTCGTGGAATTTGCTAAATTCGAAGAAAACTGGGAAAATCTCCGACCAATCTTCCTTGAATTTTCCGAAATTACCGATTGCTTTTTATTCCATGCTGTCAGTTCTTATAGCAATACGAAAGATCGCCAAATTGAAGAAAAGAACCGATATAGCCATGAAAGCCATGAAGATCGACTTACTTTGCTCGGACAGATGACTTCAAGCTTTGTTCACGAATTCAGAAATCCTTTGACAACTGTACATGGATTTGTACAACTGCTTCGTTCTGAAAATCCCGAACTTCCTTATATGGATATCATTTCAGGGGAACTGGATCAACTGAAATTTCGTATTACCCAATTTTTGATGCTTTCAAAAAAGGAATTAATCGATCAAAAGGCGTCTTTATTTACCATCAATGACCTTATGAAACAAATTACATCTTTTATCTATCCAAGGCTGCTTGAAGCACATGTAGAACTTGAGCAGGAACTAGATGATGATTTATATGTAAAAGGCTACATAGAAGAAATTAAGCAGGTTCTTATTAATATCATTTTTAATGCTTTAGATGTTTTATCGGATCAGGATAAATCATCCGTCATAAAAATTAAAGGCTATCGTGACCATCAATCGATTATTTTGAAAACATCTAATACCGGTCCAAAAATTCCAGATTACTTATTAACTAATATTTTTGAGCCTTTTGTTACGACTAAAAAAACCGGCACAGGGCTTGGTTTATATGTTTGTAAGGAAATTATTGAAAAACATGGGGGACAATTACTTTGCGATTCCGATGATGAATGGACTACATTTACGATTATTCTTCCATTAACAAATGCTAAGGAAAATGTATCAAGCTAGAGGCCCTTTGTTCTAATTACTATTCAAAAGGGTCTTACTTTTTACATCTATTCATGACAAGTGCATAGTTATTGAATTAATGGGTATAGAATAATGAAATGATTCAGGAAAGGACATCAATGACATGCAAAAAAACCTATTATATTTCCTTTCCCCACACCATAATAGAAGCGCTATTGCTGAAGCTTGGGCGGAAAAGTCCAGCCTGGATAATTGGAAATTTACTAGCTGCGGATGGGGTGTTGTCCAAAGAGACCCTCTTAGTGTTAAAGCAATGCATGAAGTGAATATAGACCTCACCAATAAACCCTCTCGGCTAGTTAGCAACCAACTATTGGAACAAGCTACTTGTGTGATTGCTATCTATGACTTTTATAATGAGATTGAACCTTCTATACCTGCCCTCTATAAGGGTAAGCTTGTTAAATGGAACATTCCAGATCCAGGAAAAACGAGTAAATCGGAAATAGAAAAATGGGCAAAATACCAGGAAGTTTGCGATATCATTGCAGAAAATGTCAAGGGATTGGAAATTTCATTAAAAACGATACGCTAATGAAACCTCATTTTATTCAAAAAAATGGAGGTTTTTTTTATTTAAAACAAATAAGAGAAGAGAAACCTATAAAATTTCTCTCCCCCCCAATTTTCCATTAATTTCGCTTTTGTTAATTAATAATAGTCGCACCAACGATAATCAATAGAATAAACAATACAACGATTAGCGCAAAGTTTCGACCCATGCCATAGCCTCCGCCATAGCCACCGTAACCGTAACCGCCGGAGCAACCGCAGAATCCGCACATTATGCCTCACCTCCAGAATAGATAAACGGTAAATCAATCTTGCATCATAGTCTATTCATGATTACAAAATATGTATGGACGTTTGTAATAAAATGTTTCTTTTACTCATTCATGGCTTTTAGCTATAATTAAGAGGGAAGTTTGTTCGTTTGGAAGGAGTTATTAAATATGAAATCACTTGTTCTCGCTGAAAAACCGAGTGTTGCCCGCGAGTTAGCTCGAGTGCTCGGTTGTAACAATAAACAGAAACATTATATCGAAGGGCCGAAATATGTAGTTACATGGGCTCTAGGCCACTTGGTAGAGCTGAAGATGCCGGAGGATTATGATCTCCAATATAAAACTTGGAAAATGGAAGACTTGCCAATAATCCCGGAGCGGATGGGTCTTAAAATCATTAAGCAGACTACATCGCAATTTAAAGGGATTCAACAGCTTGCAAAACGTAGCGATTTGCAAGAGCTGATCATTGCCACAGACGCTGGGCGTGAGGGTGAGCTTGTCGCTAGGTGGATATTAGAAAAAATTCGTTGGAATAAGCCTGTAAAAAGACTCTGGATTTCATCTCAGACAGATCGGGCGATTAAAGACGGGTTCAATCAATTAAAACCAGCTAAACAATACGATTCACTTTATCAATCAGCGGTATGCAGGGCGGAAGCGGATTGGCTCATTGGTTTAAATGTAACAAGAGCACTCACGACAAAATACGATGATCCACTCTCTGCTGGTCGTGTTCAAACCCCTTCTCTTTCCCTCATATTAGAGCGGGAAAAAGAAATTCAAACTTTCATTCCCAAAGAATATTGGACCATTCCAGCAAAAATTGGTCCGCTTACAGCTTTCTGGGAGGCCCCCTCTCAAAAAGGGGAAAAAAGAGTATTTGATGAAGCAAAAGCAGTAAATATTTTAGATAAGATAAAAAACAGACAAGCCATCGTTAAATCGATTGAAAGGAAAGAAAAAACGGAAACACAGCCACTTCCATATGATTTAACTGAGCTTCAGCGTGATGCAAACCGTAGATTCGGTTTTTCTGCAAAGAAAACATCCAATGTACTTCAAGGTTTATATGAACAGCATAAACTTGTCACCTATCCAAGAACGGATTCGCGTTATTTGACGAGTGATATGGAAAGTACAATGATTGATCGCATACAAGCACTTCAGTCAGCGTATAAGGAAGAGGTCCAGCCTGCCGTTAGACAAAAAGGAAAAGTAATGGCTAAAAAAGTGTTTAATAATGATAAAGTGACCGACCATCACGCAATCATTCCGACGGATGAGCGACCAATATTGGCGGATCTTTCTCCCGATGAGCGAAAACTGTACGATATCATTGTCCGTAGGTTCCTTGCCCTATTTTATCCAGCCTACCGATTTGAAACAATTCAAGTAGGTTTTCAAGTTGCGGAAGAATTCTTCGCCGCCAAAGAATCGATTGTAATAGAAAATGGATTTAAGTCCGTCACTGGAAAAGGTGAGGATGACCATCAATTAAAACAGCTATCTAACATGCAGATCGGGCAATCCTTCGAGATTAAGGACGTCCGCATGGATAAAAAGATGACAGAGCCACCGCAAAGATTTAATGAAGCAGATTTATTGGCGCGCATGGAAAAGTATGGACTTGGAACACCAGCAACGAGAGCGGATATCATTGAAAAGTTGCTTAGTTCGGAAGTAATTGACCGGCAAAACAACCGTCTTCACCCTACTCCGAAAGGAAAACAATTGATTGAATTGGTGAATGATGAGTTAAAATCGCCTGAGTTAACAGCTAAATGGGAAGCAGATCTCGAGGCAATTGCGCGGGGCAAAGGAAAATCAGACGTGTTTTTGCAAAATATTCGAAAACAGACAAAACAACTTGTATCCGAAATAAAAATGAGCGATAAAACGTACAAAGCCCATAATATTACAGGGTCTAAATGCCCAGAGTGTTCATCGCTCATGAAAGAAGTAAAAGGGAAAGATGGTAGAGTACTTGTTTGTTCGAGTCGTGAATGTGGATTTAGAAAAAGAAAAGATCCTAAGATTTCGAATCGACGCTGTCCGCAATGCCGTAAAAAAATGGAGATTCACAACGGAAAGGCAGGAACATACTTTCAATGCCGACGCTGTAATCTCGTTGAAAAAGCAGATAAGCAAAAAAAGGCAGTCTCAAAACGAGAAGAACGCCAGCTGCTGAAGAAATATTCCGGCGAAGAAGAATCATTTGGTAATAGCTTGGCTGATGCATTAAAAGCAGCTATGAAAGACAAGGAATAAAAAAAGGGCCATTCCGGCCCTTTTTTTTATTTCATCGTACGGTATAGATTTGCCATCTCGATCGCACTGACACCTGCTTCCCAACCTTTATTTCCAGCTTTTGTTCCTGCTCTTTCGATTGCTTGTTCAATCGTCTCAGTAGTCAACACACCGAAAATAACCGGAATCCCTGATTGCATTCCAACGTTTGCTACACCTTTTGCTGCCTCGTTACAGACATAATCAAAATGAGGGGTTGCCCCGCGAATGACTGTCCCAAGTGTAATAACTGCATCAAATTGATTTAATTCAACCATTTTTTTTGCTGTTAACGGGATTTCAAATGCGCCCGGCACCCACGCAACAGAAACGTCATCTTCTGAAACACCATGTCTCTTAAGAGCATCGACAGCTCCTGATAATAATTTGCTTGTTATAAATTCATTAAAGCGGCCTACGACAATCCCTACTTTTAAGCCGGTTCCTACAAGATTACCTTCATATATATTATTCATTTACATTTTCCTCCTCAATTAATGTCAGCATATGTCCCATTTTTTCTGCCTTTACTTTTAAATATTGTTCATTCTCTTTCTTTGGCAAAAATTCGATCGGAAGCCGCTCTACCACTTCCAACCCTGATGCATCCAAGCTGGCAATTTTCCGCGGATTATTCGTTAATAAACGGATTTTTTGGACACCTAGTTCCCTCAAAATTTGGGCACCAATCCTGAAATCACGTAAATCCGCAGCAAAACCAAGCTTTTCATTAGCCTGTACCGTATCATATCCCTCTTCTTGAAGCTTGTAAGCCTTCAACTTGTTCATGAGCCCAATGCCTCTTCCCTCTTGTCTCAGGTAAAGCAAGACCCCGGTGCCCTCTGCTTCTATTTGCCGTAATGCAGCTTCAAGCTGAGGGCCGCAGTCACATCGACAAGACCCGAACACATCTCCTGTCAAGCATTCGGAATGCATGCGGACCATTACAGGAACATCGGCAGAAATCTCTCCTTTTACGAGCGCCAGATGCTCTTTATCATCCAATCGGTTTGTATATGCGACAGCTTTAAAGTTTCCGAATTCAGTGGGCAATGATACTTCCGTTTCTCGATGAACAAGCACTTCCTTATAACTTCGGTAATAAATCAAATCTTTAATTGTGATCATAGACAGTCCAAATTGATTGGCCATTTCTCTTAATTCCGGAACTCTAGCCATATTGCCATCTTCCTTCATGATCTCACAAATGACACCGGCTGGTTTCGCCCCGCTCATTATGGCGAGGTCAACAGCTGCTTCCGTGTGACCAGCTCGTTTCAAGACTCCTCCCTCTTTTGCTATTAAAGGGAAAACATGCCCAGGGCGTTTAAAATCTTCAGGTTTGGCATCCTCGGAAACGAGTTTCATAATGGTTTCCGAGCGTTCGAATGCACTGATGCCTGTATGTGTAGAAATATGGTCGACACTTACGGTAAAGGCCGTTCCATGAGAATCCGTATTCAATTCACTCATCATCGGTAAATTTAGTTGGGCAGCTTTGTTTTCATTAATTGGCACGCATACAAGTCCTCTTCCTTCTTTCACCATGAAATTAATTACTTCCGGAGTAGCCTTTTCAGCAAGTGCCACAAAGTCCCCTTCATTTTCCCGATCCTCATCATCAACGACAATGATCACTTTTCCCATTTTTAAATCATCCAGTGCTTTTTCTATTGAATCAAACATATTCTCACCTCGAAACTAGATAAACCCGTTGTCAGACAACATATCCAGCGTGATATTTTTTTTCGCGTTATCGGGTTGCTTTATCATGCGATGGATATATTTCGCCAGCATATCGCATTCGATATTTACTATTTCACCAATACTTTTTAAGGCAAGTGCTGTTTCCTCTTGTGTATGGGGGATTAACGATATCGTGATGTCCTGCCCTTCCACCTCGAATAATGTCAGTGATGTGCCATCAATGGCGATTGACCCCTTATCGATTAAAAAAGGAGAAAATGATTCAGGCAGACGAATTGTCATATACAACGCATTTTCTTTGTTCTTTCTAGCAATAATCGTCCCAGTTCCATCTACATGGCCACTTACAAAATGCCCTCCAAATCTGCCGTTTGCAGCCATGGCGCGTTCAAGATTAATTTTACTTCCTGAAGAAAGCTTGTTAAGTGCAGTTGCCATGAAGGTTTCTGGCATGACGTCGGCTTTAAAGGATTGGCTGTTAAATTCTGCCACAGTTAAACACACACCGTTAACTGAAATACTGTCACCTAAATGAATATCCTTGAGAATCTTTTCGCACGAGATCACTAGTTTCAGTGATGTTGTTCCTCGTTCAATTTTTGTAATCGTACCGATTTCTTCAACGATGCCTGTGAATATCTTCATCACCCCCGCATTTAGCCGGAATCGCTACAACTTTTAGGTCTGGCCCAATTAACTCAACTGATTTGAAATGTAATGGATAGCTTTCAGCCATCAAAGATTTCTTTGCACCGCCAAAGGCAGGAAAACCCGTACTATCGCCAAGAAGTTTCGGCGCCATATACATAATGATTTCCTGAAAAAAACCACTTTCCAAAAATGATCCGTGAACTGTGCTTCCGCCCTCTACAAATAGTGACGTGATTTGTTCTTCACCAAGCCATTGGAGCAAATCACTCATTTCAATCTTCGTTTGTGCCATCCTTTTAACGGTTGCACCCGTTTGTTCAATTTTTCCTTGCTTTTCCCCGTCTGCATCACTGCCGCAAACAATAATCGTCGGGGCTTGTTTATCAATTAATAAGTTAGAACTCAAAGGAATAGCCAAATGAGTATCCAATATTATTCGAATGGGATTTTTTCCACCTCGGGGCAATCGGGTGGTGAGATGAGGGTTATCTCGAATAATCGTATTGATTCCTGCTAAAATCGCATCGTGTTTATGCCTGTATTCATGAACATCCAATCGGGAAGCTTCAGATGTAATCCATTTACTGTCTCCGCTAGTTGCTGCTGTTTTTCCATCAAGTGTGACTGCTGTTTTTAATGTGACATATGGTTTCTTCGTTTTTATATAATGAAAGAAATATTTGTTTAAATTTATCGCTTCATCTTCACAAATCCCCGTCTTCACATTGATTCCTGCCTGAAGAAGCTTTTCTACTCCCCTGCCAGAAACGAGGGGATTTGGGTCCAATGATGCGATATAAACATTTCGGATTTGTTTGGCAATAATCAGATCCGTACAAGGAGGTGTTTTTCCGTAATGGGAACAAGGTTCGAGCGTCACATACAAATCCGCTCCTTTTGCCCCATCGCCCGCATCATTCAATGCATTTACTTCCGCATGAGCATCTCCTGCTTTCATGTGAGCGCCCATGCCAATGATTATGCCATCCTTGACAACCACACAACCTACAGTAGGATTTGGACTCGTTTGCCCAACCACAGCTTCTGCCATCTCTAGTGCCAGTTTCATATACATTTCTTTTGTAGCCATTCCTAGCTCCTTTCTTTTAACATAGGAAAAACAGCAATTTCAGTTCAATACAAAACAAATAGCCCCGAGAACAATTGTCTCGGGGCTGAAAAATGCAATGCTTAATAAGCCGTCTTTAGTTGTTTTTTGGTATTTTGACACACTAAAAAAATGTGCCATTTTACCAATTATCAACATGACGTTATTTCCTTCTCCCATCCAGACTTTCACTGTCGGCCTTGGAATTTCACCAAATCCACCGTCTCAAAAAACTCGTTGAGCCGGGTCACGGGCTGAGAGACATAGTGTCTCATTACCGCCGGTAGGGATTTTCACCCTGCCCCGAAGGATAAAATTATTCGATTGTTTACTATTATTTGCTATCAACTATGGTAATGTCAAGGTTTTTGGTTTTCCTTATAGAGTTGGTTTGGAATGAAAATAGAGGATAGACATTCACCCATTTATTAATATTAGGTTTCATGTTTTTTCTTTGGACATATGGTGTATAGAATAAAAAAACAAAAGGAGTTGATTAAATGCATCCTCATGTTCATGGTTACCATGCCTATCCAATGCACCATCATGTTCATCCAATGCACCACCATTGGCATCATCACGGTTATGGGATAGACCAGACTCAATTTCAGCATCAAGGAATTCACCCACACTCTATGCACTATGTCCACCCCCATCACCACCACATGTATTACGGAAAATGATATAAATGTATTAAGAGAATATGGGTAATACCTCTTAGAGCGCTTAACCAGGCGCTCATTTCTATTTTTTATGCTTTTTACTTTCTTTGTCCCAAAGTTTTTGTTATAACGCAAAACGGTACTTTTTTATCATTCTTAAAAAGTTTTCCCCAGCAAATCCTCTTACTTGATCTTCAGAATAGTATTTAAGTAGTTCATTAATTAAATTTTGCTGTTTTGAGGCATTCTCAAGACCTAAAATATGTGAGGAAATTCCATCGAAGTCTGACCCAAAACCGATTTGCCCAACACCTCCCAATGAACAGAAGTGATCAATATGCCTAATCAAATCTGTAATTGTGGCTTGTTCCTTTTGAGTGACAAACTCCGGATAATAAACCACATGGACCATGCTATTTTTCTGAAAAATTGCCATTGCCTGCTGATCGGTTAAATTTCTCCTGTGATTGCAGATGGCTTTCGCATTCGAATGACTAGCTATCGGATAATTAGCAATTGCAATTACATCCCAGAAGGCCCATTCACTTAAATGAGAGACATCTGTGAATACCTTTTTTCGATTATTAATTTGTACTATTTCCTTCCCAAACATTGTCAGCCCTGTTCCACGAGGCTCACCAACACCGTCTGCCGCCAAGTTTGCATTATTCCATGTCAGTCCAACAGACAAAACGCCGAGATGAAATAAAATATTCAGCTTATGTAAGTCATTTCCAATGCAATCGACACCTTCGAGTGTGAGTAGCGCACCAATTTCGTGAGGCTGCAAGCGGTTGATATCCGTCCAAGTTTTAATTTGTTTCATGTCCTTGTTTTTACCAAGGACTTCTGTATAAAAATAATCAACTTGATCAAGTGCCGCTTGCCATTTTTCCTCCGCCTTCAGTTCTGGTGAAATAAAAATGGCAAAGCATTGCACCTTCACTTTACCCTTTTTCAACCGTTGCATATTTACATCAAGTTCCTTCGCATCTTGGAAATCCAGCTTTCCTTTTGTCTCCCATAATTTATATAAAACATCACAATGAAGATCGATAATGTTCATTAGGATTAACCCCCTTTATTAATAATCCATTCTATGTAGAAAAAAGGCTTGTACATGCCATTATTTCAATAATAAAATTTGATATTGATGGTATGATACATTTGGAGGTGGACCTAGGTGAAAAATTTAACGATTATCTATTCAGTTATCCTACATGGTTTTCTTGGATATGTATGGATTATTTTCATTTCAAAATTACTGGATTTATTTCAATTGGCGGAGAAATCCGTTTGGGCAGGAGTTTTAATAGGGGTAGGAACATTACTATTTTTAGATATGACGTCAAGAGTTTTCGAATCATTTGGCAAAGATAAAAAACATCCCACTAGGATTGCAGGGTATATTTCTTTTGGGCTTGTCGTTTTAGGATGGTTGATGATATTTAAGGCAAAATAGATTACATAACAAGATAAGGCTAATCCTAATACTATAATTAATTAGGATTAGCCTAAAAAAAATTATTGGCCTTTTACATTGGTGAATAACCAGTCTTTCACAATATCATTTTCATACGTTGGGATCCATGAGAAATGACTATTAATTGGAGTTGTCCCTCTCAAGAATTCCGTATAAAGAGTATGACTATCATTGTCCAATGCTTTGTTCAATAATTGTTGGGCAGCTTGATTTGCAGCTTGACGTTCCAGATTTCCTGCATACTCCCCTCTAGTAACTGTTGCTCCAGAAGCTTCAATCGCATTGATCATATTTCTAGATCCACTGACATTAACAGTTGCGTCATCCGCTGAATGCAATACCCAAATTGGCAAATTCACTAAATTCCCGGCCTTCTTCATATCTCCCGTACCACAAACAGGTATGGCAGCAGCAAATAAATCTGAATGGTCCTGAATGAGCGACCAAGTTCCCATTCCACCCATTGATATACCTGTGACGTAAATTCTATCTGGATCAATTGGATACTCTTCCTTCAGTGTCTCTATAAGATCAAGTAACAAACTTATGTTTACCTCACTTGTCCACCTGTCATTAATTGCTGCCTGCGGGGCTGCTACAAATGCCGAGTTCTTAGCTTGCTGTTCAGGATCCGCCCAGCTGATTGCTCCCCTGTTAGCTAAAAGCTGTACATCGTTGCTTACTCCACGTTCTCCTCCGCCATGCAAGAAAAGGACTAATGGCTGCTTTTCTCTGTTGGTATCGGGTTCGAAAAGTCGATAATTTAAAAAGTTACCCTTCTCATCAGAAATGCTTCTTTTTGAAAATTCGTCAACTACAAGGTTAATCTCACCTGAGTTAACAAGTATATTTGGTGTGGATGGTACTTGATTTCCAATTGCCGTAGTAATCGCTTTCTCTTGAGTAACTGTATATTCAAGAGCTAATCTAGTATTGATTCCCGACCTAACATCATAAAATAATGTTCCGGCAATAGGATCGTTTGTATCCAATTCAATTATGACATACTTCCCATTCTTTCCTTGCACATCTAGCTCCGGAGCCGTGTTTGCATAAACTTTTGTAATGGTCCTGCTTGCTGCATTCTCCCCGTGTAACGCGTTGACCTCATAAGTCGAAGCTGATAAAGACTTACTATTAATCTCTTTTTTATATTCTATGGCAACAGCAACTACCTTTTCACCTTCCGGTAGAACTTCAGAGATTACATCTACTCGCTCGATTTGACCAAATTTCTTTTTATACTTTGTGGATCCAGCTTCACTTGTACTACCCATGATAGAATGTAACATGAGTACAATTCCAAACATTAATGTAAATCTAAAGAATACTTTCAACCTTTCATCCCCCATTTTCCTTGAATTATTATGATAACGCTTACATTTTTGTGAAATTATTAACTTGTTGTTCTTTTAATCATACATTAAATGATTTGGGCAATAAATCCACCTTAACTCCTGTTTTTTTAAAACTACCTAGTATAAAGTAACTATTAAAAGAAGGAAATCTTTTTCTTCCTCCCTATCCACATGGACGCTTCGTATGTTTGTCTCTTTATACCATCAGGGACTGTCCAGAAAATCAGTACAAATGACCTTCTGGACAGCCCCTTCTCAAAGTAATTAACATTTACTCCACACTTACAACTTTATTGCTTTCAATTGGGAGCCAATCTAACACACGTTGAATATTCGTATCCCAGTAAGACCATTCATGGCCTCCCGGACCCTCCTCATATGTTAAATCAACGCCTAATTCATTTGCGTAATTTTTATATTTTACATTATCCTCATAAAGGAAATCCTCTGTTCCGCAGGCTTGAAATAATTGCGGTTTTACACCATTGCTTTCAGCTAGTTGCTTAGTTAAAAAGAGAATATCATTTTGACTATTATCTACTTTTTCCGGGTCACCGAACACATTATCAAATAAACTGCTTTCACCTTTTCTAAGGGAACCTACTAAATCAAGAGCGCCGGATAACGAAGCTGCAGCTGCAAATCTATCCGGATGTCTGAGAGCTAGTTTAAATGCACCGTATCCTCCCATCGACAGGCCAGCTACAAAAGTATCCTCTCTTTTATCTGATATTGGGAATGCCGCTTGTAAAAATTGGGGGAGCTCTTCACTAATGTATGTCCAATATTTATGCCCGTGAACCATATCACTATAGGCACTCATATCGGCGTTTGGCATGACAACAGCTATTCCTTTATCTTCTGCATACCTCTCAATCGACGATAAACGGAGCCAACAAGAATGATCGTCTGTTGCACCGTGTAATAAATATAAAACCGGAAATTTTTTATGTTCATACGTGAAATCATTAGTACCCTCAAAATCAATCCTATTTGTTCCCATTGGCAAAATAATGTTTACTGACGTTTGCATTAATAACGCTTTCGATTTGAAGCTCATTTGAATTAAGGCCATAATTCCAATCTTCCTTTCCTGATTATTTACAAATTTAACAGACATTTGGTTCCCCTTAAATTGTTTTTCTATCTGTACCAATTTTCCTAATATTATAACATCAGTGAGGTGAGAGTCAAAATTCTGTGCGTCTAATGGTTGCTTACAATTACTCAGTTTAATCTATTCCCGTCCAATTAAAGACATCCTGAATTTTTCTAGCTTTTTGTCCCATTCAAAAAGTTATGGTTTTACATAAAATGTATTACAACCTTTAAGGAGGTGGCGTTTTATGAGTGGACACGTAGGACATGGACATGGCATGAACTTCGCGTTGATTGTCGTATTGTTTATTCTGTTGATTATCGTTGGTACAGCATTTGTATACTAAGCAGTAATTGAAGCGTCTTAGGACGCTTCTTTACTATTGAAAAATCATTCATATTTTTTTTTATTGAGGGGATAATAAAAAAAAATACATATAGGTGGTATTGAATTGGAACATTTCCCCATCATCCATACAAACTTTTGGGACGCAATCATTGCGGTTCCGGCGGTATTAATTCTGACTCAAATTATAAAGCTCTTACTTCCCGTTTCCAGAGTCTTTATCCCAACAATTGCAAATATTTTCGGATTAATCTTTGCTCTTTTCATTTCACACAGATTTAATTTTTGGGGTGCTATTTTTATGGGGTTTTTCTACGGCAATGCTGCGGTAGGCGTGTACGCATCCATGAAAACAACTCTTATGGCATATCGAAATTCCAAACAGGAGAATTAGAAAAAGCACGATATGACAGCTTTAGCTAGCATATCGTGCTTTGTTGTCGGGGCTGAGCAAGGCGCTGCCGCTTTTGTTCTCGTCCAGCTTCAGCGCCTAGCCCCTCGAGGTCAAATAACCTGAGCCAATAAAAGTCAAAACCGGACTTTTCTTGTCTCAGAACATTTGCTTGTCGGGGCTGAGCAAGGCGCCTACGCTTTTGTTAAAGAAATTTCCTCTGCATATTCCGGCCATCAAAGCTAAACATCATTGGTCTGTTTTCAACAACACTTTCCATATGGGTAGGTCTTCCCCATAACTGATATATATATGGCAATACCTTTTCCAAATATTTTAAGTCAAGTTCGACACCTTCATACCAATGTTTTAAATATAGCTCGCCATTTTTCATATAATCCCCATCATTGACCGTTATATAAGGAAAGCCTCCATTTACTCGCATATTCACAAGTTGGTCGCGCACTTCTTTCCATTCTTTATCGACAACTTTGTAATCACGACCTTGTTTTTGAAATAAGTACATATCCTCGCGTAGCACCAAATCTTTCGTGAGGTAGTTTCGTAAAAATGATATATCTGATTCAACTTCCCTTACTTCAAACATTTTCTCACGACCCGAATTTGGCTCTACCCCCTGCTCCTTCATTTCTTTATCAGGGTTATTCCATCGTTCCTCGATATCTTCAAAAATCTTAACTCCAAGATAATATGGGTTGATACTTGTGCGAGAAGGCTGCACGACGCCCGCGTTTAACTTTGCAAATTCTATGGTTTCATCACTTGTTAAGTCCAATTCCCGCAGAATTCTTTGATGCCAGTATGAAGCCCAACCTTCATTCATGATTTTCGTCTCTAACTGCGGCCAGAAATAGAGCATTTCTTCACGAATCATCGTCATAATGTCACGCTGCCAGTCAGATAACTCCCTGCTATATTGTTCAATGAATAGCATAATATCTTTTTCAGGCTGCGGGGGAAATTGCTTTTTTCGTTTTTTCCTCGTGTTTTTTTGATTTCCTTTTTCATCAAGCGACCATAAATCATCATATTCGGTAGCGGAGGGAACCTCTTCTTCCCATTCTTCGTCTTCCATATTCCAGTTTAATGAAGGGCGGAGTAATGATGGATCAATATGCTCCTCAATGGCAAGCACCGCATTTAGAAAATCCTCTACCTCTTGCTTGCCGTATTCGATTTCGTACTCACGGACTCTCTCCGCTGTAGCCGCCATACTTTCCACCATGTCACGTTTAGTATTTCGAAACCGTACATTATTTTTGAAAAAATCACAGTGTGCAAGCACATGCGCAACAATCAGCTTATTTTGAATGAGCGAATTAGAATCGAGAAGAAAAGCGTAGCAAGGGTTGGAGTTGATCACCAGTTCATAAATTTTACTTAAACCGAAATCATAATGAAGTTTCATTTTGAAAAACTGTTTCCCGAAGCTCCAATGAGAAAAACGAGTCGGCATCCCATAGGCCCCGAATGTATAAATGATGTCAGCAGGGCATATTTCATAACGCATTGGATAAAAATCGAGCCCCAATCCGCTAGCAACTTCAGTGATTTCACTGATTGCATATTCCAATGCTTTTGCATCCGCGTTCATGGCGATTCCTCCTTTTTACCACAATGTATGTGGAAAAAGAGGCATTCATGTAAAAGTCATCAGATTTCTTATGTAAAAGTTAAGATACCTCCTTATTCCGCTATATATTCATGTAAAAAGAGGAAGGCAATATGAATAGTGAATGCCAACATTTACACCGCAGCCTATTTGTGAGTTAGCAAATACTAAAAGCAACTCCTAAAGGAGGGCTAAAAATGAATATTGTGGATTACGACCGTGCTCTATATTATACCCATCGCTCGGAATGGGATAATTTAATTGTGCTAATGGTAAGAACGAAAGACCATATATTATCAAAAAAGATTGAACACTTTCTGCACGCTTACCAATTTTCACGTGACTACTCGGTCATTGAGCGGCAGCTTTATTCTTTGCTCCGCTATTTGGATCATGCAAATACTGCAACCGGAAATGTCAGTAAAATAAACCAAGATCCCGTTATCTCTATTTAACCAAAAGCTGTCCCATGACTTTATGGGACAGCTTTTTAGGCATTAATCCAAGATAACTCGGGGTATCAGCTGCTCGGACATTTTTGTATACATTTTCAATTCGTGAACCATTTCATCAACTAATATCCTGGATTCTTCCCAAAGTGTACCGTCATCGTAATTAAAACATTCTGGATCAAGCACAATCTGTTTCGGGATAACATTCGCATAAAAACCGCGCATCACTGTTCGCATATTATTTAAACAGTTGATCCCACCCTTTCCTCCACCTGCCGTAGCAAGTAATGCGACAGGTTTATGGGCAAGCTGGTCGCTCGTCAAAAAATCTAATGTGTTTTTGAGCGCACCGGTCATTCCGCCATGGTATTCAGGTGAAATTAGAATAATGCCGGAAGCGGCACTTACTTTTTCCTTAAAAGCAACCACTTCAGGTAGCTGCCACTGATCAGGTTCACCGGTTAAAAACGGAAGATTCGCTGCACTGATATCCTCGTATTTAAAGCCATATTCACTAGCTATAAATCGTGTAATGAGCTCTGTCCTTCCGCCTCTTGGCATTCCTCCATTTATAATTAAAACATTCATGTATTTTCGCTCCTTTGCTTCTTGCTGTTTAGGCAGACAATTTTAGCGATACTAAGGTTTAACAAAACCATTTTTAATTGCATAAAGGGCTGCCTGTGTACGATCTGACACTTCCAATTTCATAAATATATTTGAAACATGTGTTTTCACTGTTTTTTCGGTAATTTTTAAATCGGCTCCGATTTCTTTATTACTTTTCCCTTTGGCTATTTCAGTTAATACTTCTTTTTCCCTTATTGTTAATGCGGCAAGCAAATTATTAGGAGTATTCACGCGATTCACACGTGTCATTAGCAAATTTGTTGCTTTTGGATGCAGCGTATTTTCTCCGTCGGCAAGCTTTCTAATTGCCGTGGCAAGATCATCAGGCTCGATATCTTTTAATTGGTATCCCGATGCTCCTGCCTCAATTGCTGGGATGACATGATCTTGATCTGAAAAACTGGTAAGAATCATAATTTCAATATCTGGGAATCTTTCCTTAATTTTTTGAGTGGCCTCAATGCCATCCATGACCGGCATAACGAGGTCCATTAATATAACATCGGGTTGAAGTTCGGCAGCAAGCTCTACGGCTTCTTGGCCATTCTTTGCTTCTCCAACAATTTTTATATCTTTTTGCGTTTGAAGGAAAAAGATCAGCCCTCGCCTGACTATATGATGATCATCTGCAATTAAAACGTTAATCGCCATTTTCTCCCCCCTAATAAGGCATTGCCACATATATTGTTGTTCCTTTTCCAGGATCGCTATTTAAACGAAACGTGCCACCTAGTGCTTCCACACGTTCTCGCATGCTCTCAATTCCGAATGTGGGAAGCGTTCTGTCCTTTTCATATAGGAAACCGCAACCGTCGTCACTGATTATTAGCAGCACTTCACATGGCATAACTTTAATGAAAATATGCACATGTTCCTGTCCAGAGTGTCGTTTACTATTATTTAACGCTTCTTGACTGATTCTCCACAAAGCTTCCTCAACTAGAGATGGCAATGCAAGCACGCCCGAAAGCTTTGTACTAACATTCAGTCCAAGCATTTCCCCATATCCTTTAATTGCTTGTATTAGGCCTTTTTCCAATCCGCTTGGACGGAGTTGCCAAATTAAAGCACGCATCTCCGTCAAAGCTTCCTGAGCAAGCCCTTGAATATTACGAAATGTATTTTTTGTTACTTCATCACTTGTCATCTCCGCTCCTCCACGGGCTGTTAATGTGAGGGAAAATAGGAGCTGATTAACCGAGTCATGTAAATCACGGGCAAGGCGATTTCTTTCTTCTATAAGCGCTACTTCCTGTTCTTTCTTTGTCAATCTTATCCTTTTAATGGCCGATCCAATTTGCAGTGCAACAGATTCCAAAAGCGCCAGTTCATCACGGCTAAATTGCTTTTTTCCTGGTGCAGCGACATTCAGAAGTCCGAACACCTCTTCGCCGGATTGAAGAGGAATCGTTGCATGATGAGTAATCCCGTCCGTACCGCCTTCATTTTGTTTAATTGCCTTTTCAATTCGTCGACACTCAATGATATTCGATGCCTTTGTCAAGCTTCCATTTCTAAAGCCCTCAATACACCAGCAGCCACCCTTTCGAAGCGGCTCACAGCCATTCTTAGCAAGGGCAGGGGGCAGATGATTAGCAGACGCAACCGTATGGCGTCCATCCGGACTAATTAAGAATATCCAGCCAGTTGTCACTCCAGTAACTTGGAGTAATTTTTGTAACACTCCGGACAACAGTGGAGAAATTTCTGTTCCCTCATTAAGCAATTCCGCTATTTCTTTCAGCACCCGTAAATTGGAATTTTTTTCGAGTTCCTCACTCTTCACGAAAACCCCTCCAGCTATCTCTCTCTATTTATTATACAAAAGAAGACCGCTTAAATTTATTCGCATTTTGATTGAATTTTCTCTAATACTTTAGTATGAAATCTAGGTTTGTTTAAATTTTCACTTTTTATAAACAACCTCGTATATATCTCGCCTTCTATCTTTCAATTGCATTACAGTTCCATCTTGCCTTTGTCGTCGCAGGACCTCTAAATCGACGTCTCCAATTAAAACCATTTCAATATTTGGGTTTGTTTCTCCAACAATTCCATCACGTGCAAATTCAAAATCAGACGGTGCAAAAATAGCAGATTGAGCATATTGGATGTCCATATTTTCAGTTTGCGGCAAATTGCCGACTGTGCCAGAAATCACTGTATAAATTTGATTTTCGACTGCTCTTGCTTGCGCGCAATAGCGGACACGTAAATAACCTTGTCGATCATCGGTACAAAAAGGAGTGAAAATTATATTTGCCCCTTTATCGACAGCAATCCGGGCCAGCTCAGGAAATTCAATATCATAACAAATTTGGATGGCAATCTTTCCACAATCCGTATCAAAAACCTGGACTTGGTCCCCTTGACTAATTCCCCACCATAATCGTTCATTTGGTGTAATATGAATCTTATATTGTTTCTCTATTGTCCCATCTCTTCGGAATAGGTAGGAAATATTATAAATGTCCTCTCCTTCGTCAACAAAATGGGATCCACCTATAATGTTTACATTGTATCGAACAGCTAAATCTGTAAAAAGCTCAATATATTGCTCCGTATATTCTGTCAATTTCCGAATAGCTAAAGACGGACTTTTTTCGTTTAAGAACGACATAAGCTGAGAAGTGAAAATTTCGGGAAATACGACAAAGTCAGCTGAAGCATCGGATGCCACATCTGTAAAATATTCAACTTGATTGGCAAAATCATCAAATGAACTAATTTGCCTCATCATATATTGGACGGAACAAATACGGACGGGATAACTTGTCTTGTAATGGCGTTTACTTAGCGGAACATAATCGACATTATTCCACTCCATCAAGGTCGCATATTTATTGGACTGCTTATCATCTGGCAAATAGTTGGGGTTGATACGCATGAGCGTAAATCCATTAATTAGCTGAAATGAAAGTACAGGGTCATATATTTGGTGCCAGGAAACCGCGTCAACGTACTGACGGGCAGTCATTTCATCTTTATATTTATGATAATTAGGGATTCGTCCACCAATTATGATACTTTTCAAATTATACTTGCGGGCAAGCTCTTTTCTTGCTTCGTATAGCCTATGCCCAACTTTCATGCGGCGAAAATCCGGATGGACCATTATTTCTATACCATAAAGATTATAGCCATCAGGATGATGATTAGTTATGTAACCATTATTTGTTACATCATCCCATGTGTGGCGATCATCATATTCATCAAAGTTAATAATCAGACTGGAACATGAACCGATAATTTCACCATCAAACTCCGCAATAATCTGTCCCTCTTGAAAAATTTCCAGATGACTTTCAAGCTGATCAATTGTCCACGGCTCCATACCGGGAAAGCAGAACGTTTGTAATTTTAATATGTCATCGATATCTCTATGTTCCATCGGCCTAATAATCATTTTCTTTTCAAATTGAGCAAGATCTAGCTTATTGGACATGAAAAAAACTCCTTTTACATTAAATTTTACAGTTTTGTGAAATACAGTGTGGAAATTTCCATTCATATTGTCTTAATACTATAATCGAGGTGGATAAGAATCAAATCCCGATAATAAAAATGGACTTTTCGGAGATATGTGAGGTAAAAAATGATTGATAAAAAAAGCGATATACGTGATAATTTAATGTTTTTTTCATGGGCAGTCTCCGTCATCGCCACTTTGGGAAGCTTGTATTTTTCTGAAATCCGCCAGTTTGCACCTTGTGAACTGTGCTGGTATCAGCGAATTATTATGTATCCTCTCGTCCTTATCCTCGGCATTGCCGTAGTTAAAAAAGATTACAACGCATCGCTATATTCCGTTGTTTTTTCGGGGTTGGGTATTCTTGCTTCCTTATATCATTACCTTATTCAAAAGATTCCTGTTTTCGCCAATCAAGTTCCTGCTTGCGGCACCGTTCCCTGCAATGGACAATATATTAATTGGCTTGGGTTCATTACGATCCCGTTTCTTTCCTTAACTGCATTTATGATCATATTTTCCACGAGCACCATCGTTCTCAAACGTTCCAAGGAGGAAAACCGATGAAAAAAGTTATCATTTTTTTAGTCGTCATTATTGGTCTTTTCGCTGCAATTGCTGTTATTACGAAAGTCCAGCAAAACGAAAAAGCCGAAGGAAATATATATAAAAAAGCAAGTCTTCACCCTGAGACAATTGACCAGCTGAATGATCCTTTATATCAAAATATCATTTTGCCTGATGAGCTTGAGAAAAAGCTTAAGAGCGGAGATGATACGACCGTTTACTTTTATAGTCCTGACTGTTCTTTTTGCAAGCAGACTACTCCAATTGTGAACCCCATCGCTAAGAAGATTGATATCAATTTGCTTCAATTTAATCTTAAGGAATTTCCAGAGGGAAGAAGGAACTACGGGATTGAATATACACCGACAATTGTCCATTTTAAAAATGGAAAAGAGCAATCACGTATTGTTGGAGCTCATACAAAGGAAGAATTCGAAACGTATTTCAATGAAAATGTGAAATAAACGTGGTGAATACATGAAACCCCCTCCGGATAGAGGGGGTTTCATGTATTCAGATTAATATTTCGTTTGTTGGCTTTGTATAAATACTACAAACATCATCAATCTTTGTCCTTTTACGAGAGAAAAAACTATCATATGTAAAAGGGAAAAATAGACCGGAACGTTCCAAAATATTAATATTTTTATTAACTAAGCTGGCATAATAATGGGAATTCTCATGAGGATGAGGCCTTTCCAAGATGGAAATGATCACTTGAAGACTTGCAATCGCCTGAAATGCTACTTCAAGCGTATATAATTGCTCTTCCTTATTCGCCGGAACATGTAATATCTTCATTTCCAGAAATCCAGCAATTTCCTGATCATTAAAATAGCGCGGAAACACAGAAGAGTAGAAGCTGCAAATTAAATGATTAAGTTTTTCTTCCTGTTGCTCCGTTGATGCATAAACAACTTTCATGTTATAAACCTGCCTTTTGCCATTTTCGATATCTCTATAGATAATACAATAAGGATACCATACGTTCGCATCCAAAAATCATGGGAAAATCAAGAAACTTTTTACGTGGAGGCTTGATGTAATGACAAAACAACCGGATAACGAAAAAATTCAAATTATTATTAATAAGCTATGGTCAGGGACAGCTGTTCAAGATCTGTTTCGCTCTGTATGGCAGGCCCCGAAAAAACTGGTTCACGAGTTAAGGATGGACAAGGCGGTAGAAGTAAATGGAAAGACCGTTAATTGGACTGACTGTTTAGTACCGGACGATATCCTTACAATCTCGCTACCCATTGACAAAATGATGAGGGATCATCCAGCCCCCCTTCCATTTGAAGTTCTTTTTGAAGATGACCATCTGTTAATTGTAAATAAACCTGCTGGAATGGCCACACATCCAAACGAACAAGCAGATATAGATACGCTCGTCAATGCAGTAGCATTTTATTTACAAAAGCATGGGGACATTCGAAAAGTACGCCATGTCCATCGTCTTGACAAGGATACAACTGGAGCAGTCCTATTTGCAAAACATGCTTTGAGCCATGCAGTATTAGATAAGATGCTACTTGAAAGAAAAATCAACCGTACATATTGGGCACTTGCGGAAGGGATCATTCCCTATAAAGAGAAAACCATTAACAAACCAATTGGTGGTGATCGGCACCATCCAACAAGGAGAAGAGTTTCCAAAAGTGGCCAGTCTGCTATTTCACATTTTCGAGTCATTAAAAACTTTCCTATGGAGCAACTAACTTTAATTGAGTGTAAATTAGAGACTGGAAGAACACACCAAATTCGTGTACATCTAAGCGATAGCGGTCATCCTCTTGCAGGCGACATACTATATGGGGGAAATCCAATTTTCCCTCGCCTAGCGCTTCATGCTCGCGAACTATCTTTCAGACATCCATTCACTTTAGAAGAAATGAATGTTGTTGCACCATTTCTAGATAAACCAAGTATTTTTGATCCATATGTGTAGACAATATAAAAGAGAAACCAAATTAATTTAAGGTTCCTCTTTTATATTTTCCCTCTATTAAAAATCAAAATTGTCAGGGTCCGCTCCGATTCTTTCATTTAGATTAAGCGCACTAATATCATTCATTTCACTAAGTGAAAGCTCAAAATCAAATAAATCGGCATTTTCTTTAATTCGCTCTTCACGCACTGATTTTGGAATGATCACTGTTCCATTTTGTAAATGCCAACGCAAAATAATTTGAACACTCGTTTTACCATGTTTAGAAGCAATGTGATTTAATGTAGGTTCTTCGAGCAGTCGTCCCTTTGCAATTGGAGACCAAGCTTCAACAGCGATGCTATGCTCATTACAATATTCTCGCAGCTTTTCCTGAGTTAAACGAGGATGACATTCAATCTGGTTAATAACCGGCTTTTCATTACTATGGGCAGCTAAATCTTCAAGATGATGAATTTGAAAATTACTTACTCCAATAGCCCGAACGAGTTTTTCATCATAAAGTCTCTCAAGTGCTCTCCATGTATCTAAATATTTAGGTTTCACCGGCCAGTGAATTAGGTAAAGGTCTATATAATCCATATTTAACCCTTTCAAGCTCGCTTCAAAAGCTTTTAACGTGGAATCATACCCTTGATCATAATTCCAAACTTTTGTTGTAAGGAAAAGGTCAGCTCGAGCAACTCTAGAATCTTTTATTGCCTCACCGACAACCCTTTCATTTTGATAAATATGCGCTGTGTCGATTGAACGATATCCATAGTCAATTGCATGGTGAATTGCATGTACAGCTTCCTGTCGATCTTCCATTTTGTATACGCCTAATCCTACATATGGCATTTTGATGCCATTGTGTAAAGTGATTGTATCCTGAAGATTTTTAACCAATGCTACCCCATCCTTTGTCTTTTTGTCTTTATTGTACTTATTAACCGCTTACAATAAAAGTATCTTGTTTTTTCGATAAAAAACTTCGACAGAAACTTTCAAGTTTCGCTTATTTAAGATAAAATAAGAACGTTTGGTACAAACAATCATTGTCAATCAGGAGGTCTAACAATGGTCTTTAAGAAAAACAAGAAAGATAAGTTTGCTGTATTGCTTGAGAAGATTGCCGCAAACTTAAAGGAAAGCGCTAATTACTTTGCCGATTATAAACTGGGAAGTAAAGAGGATACGAAAGTATTTGCTGAAAAAATGAAAGAATATGAAAAGCTTGGTGATTCCTATGTTCACGAAATCATCATGGAGCTCAACAATTCGTTCATTACTCCAATTGAGCGCGAAGATATTTTAGCTTTATCAATGATCATGGACGATGTGCTTGATGGTATGGAACATACGGCAGCTTTGTTTGAAATGTATTCTATTGTCAATGCTGATGAGTATATGTATAAATTTGTTGAGGCTATTCGTAAATGTGTAGATGAAATTGACATTTCAATCGGGTTAATTTTTAGTAAGAAACTTCCACAAATTCGACCACACGCGATTAAAATTAAAGAATACGAATCCATGTGTGATGATGTTCTAAGAGAGTGTATCAAGCATCTCTTCACAGTGGAGACTGATCCAATCCGCCTGATCAAATATAAAGAGGTATACGAGGATCTCGAAGAAATTGCGGACAGCTGCCAAGGTGTTGCCAACACACTTGAAAGCATCGTCATGAAAAACGCTTAAGGGAGTCCTTTATAATGGGAATAGATACAGTCTTTCTGATTACACTAATCATTGTCATATTGGCCTTGTCATTTGATTTCATCAATGGTTTCCATGATACGGCAAATGCAATTGCTACCTCGGTTTCAACAAAAGCGCTGAGACCACGTGTGGCCATCGTCATGGCTGCGTTTATGAACTTTCTCGGTGCTATGACTTTTACCGGAGTTGCAAAAACAATTACTAAGGATATTGTTGACCCGTTTACTTTGGATAACGGTACTATCGTAATTATGGCGGCTTTAATTTCGGCTATCGCATGGAACTTAATTACTTGGTATTATGGAATTCCAAGTAGTTCTTCTCACGCGCTAATCGGATCGATTGCAGGAGCCGCAATGGCATCTGCTGGATTCGCTGCTTTAAATTACAAAGGATTCTTTAAAATTCTTCAAGCCTTGATCATTTCACCACTAATCGCTTTTGGATTAGGGTTTACGGTTTATTTTATTTTTAAAATCTTTTTTAAGAATTTGAATTTAGCTAAAACAAATAAACGATTCCGCTACTTTCAAATTTTCACTGCTGCGTTGCAATCATATACCCACGGTACAAACGACGCTCAAAAAGCGATGGGGATTATTACAATGGCCTTGATAGCTAATAATTACCAAACTACAACAGATATCCAACATTGGGTTCAGTTCTCCTGTGCCCTTGCAATGGGAATTGGTACATCTGTAGGTGGCTGGAAAATTATTAAAACCGTCGGCGGTAAAATTATGAAAATCCGCCCAGTCAATGGTGTTGCTGCTGATTTAAGCTCCGCAATCATTATTTTTGGTGCAACATTCATTCACTTGCCCGTCAGTACTACGCATGTAATTTCGTCCTCAATCCTTGGTGTCGGTAGTTCACATAGGGTAAGAGGCGTTAAATGGGATACAGCACAACGGATGATTATTACATGGTTCATTACACTGCCGATTACAGGCACAATTGCTGCCCTCACATACTATGTATTAAATCTATTTATGTAAATAATTTTTGAAAAGGAATCTTCACTATTGGAGATTTCCTTTTTTTATTGGATAATAAGGTAGGAATAATCATTTTTTGACAAAGGAGTTATTCTTATGAATCCTGTGATTCTTTTCGACGGTGACTGCAACTTTTGTGATTCAAGTGTGCAGTTTATTATTAACCGTGATCCTGTTGGATATTTTCATTTCACATCATTACAAAGTGAAATTGGCCAATCTCTATTGATAAAATATAATGTACCACCTCATATGGATAGTATAATCCTAATTGAGGATGGCAAAGTATCTTATAAAACCTCTGCAGCTCTTCGTATTTGCAAGCATTTGAACAGTCCTTGGAAACTGTTCTATATTTTCATCGTTATCCCTGCACCTATTCGAAATCTTCTTTATAATATTATCGCAAAATATCGTTATAAATGGTTTGGAAAGAAACAGAGTTGTATTCTTCCATCACCGAATATTAGAAAAAGATTTCTATCCTAAAAAATAAAATGATTTCCGAAGAAAAATACTTGCCTAACTGATTAAAAACGAATATTATAAGTAATGGATTTGATAATGTTCGCCTTTTGGAGGTTTTTTGTATGTTTAAGCTAAAAGAAAATAACACCAATGTAAAAACGGAACTTGTCGCTGGTCTAACAACCTTCCTAACAATGGTGTACATCGTCGTTGTAAACCCCGTTATTTTAGCGGATGCGGGAGTACCATTCGACCAAGTGTTTACAGCAACAATCATTGCAGCGGTCATTGGTACATTATGGATGGCCCTTGCTGCCAACTATCCAATCGCCATTGCACCAGGTATGGGGATGAACGCTTATTTCGCCTATTCTGTTGTTGGATCACACGGCGGGATTACATATCAAACCGCTTTTGCGGCTGTTTTTGTGGCAGGTGTCATTTTTGTTTTACTTTCCTTAACATCTTTCCGCAAAATATTAATTGAAGCAATTCCTGCAAATTTAAAGCACGGAATTACGGCAGGTATTGGCCTCTTTATTGCTTTTATCGGTCTTAGATTGACTGGAATAATCGTTTCCCATCCTGAAAACCTAGTTAGTTTGGGAAATCTCCATAAGCCTGGCGTGCTGCTTGCGTTGCTTGGACTAGCCGTTACCTTAGTATTAATGGCATTAAGAGTTCATGGGGCATTATTTATCGGAATGATTGTAACCGGGGTTGTTGCCTTTTTCACAGGTCATTTATCCTTTGATCAAGGTTTTGTTAAATTACCACATTTGCCGGAAGGGTTATTGGTAGGCAATCCAATTACTGCCTTTGCAGAAGTTTTCCAACATAGCTTATATGCAGTTGTATTTGCATTTTTGCTCGTAACAATATTTGATACAACCGGAACAATGATTGGAGTTGCCCAACAAGCAGGGCTGATGAAAGGAAACTCGTTGCCACGTGCACGCCAAGCCCTTCTGGCTGATTCAGTCGCGACAACGATTGGTGCAATGTTTGGGACAAGTCCAACGAGCGCTTATATCGAGTCCTCCTCTGGAGTGGCAGCAGGGGGCCGGACAGGATTAACAACAGTTACAGTGTCCATCCTTTTTATCGCCGCGGCTTTCTTTGGTCCACTTGTAAGTTCGGTATCACAGCTTGCAGCCATTACAGCACCCGCCCTTATTATTGTTGGCAGCCTTATGATTGGCGCCGTTTCTAATATTAAGTGGGATGAAATCGATGAAGCTTTCCCTGCTTTTCTGATTATTTTGAGCATGCCGCTCACGTCAAGCATAGCAACAGGAATCGCGCTTGGTTTTGTTTCCTATCCCCTTTTAAAAATTGCAACGGGAAAATGGCGGGAAGTACATCCGATTATCTATTTATTTGCAGTAATGTTCTTCTATCAATTGGCGTTTCTGCCACACTGATTGGAAAAGAACCAAGTCTGACTAGGAAGTCAGACTTGGTTCTTTGTCTTTACAGCTCCCTTTTTGGGTGGTTGGTGGATAGATAGGCCTTTTGTTTGCTCTACAGCTTCTAGTATGGCCTCATTGAAGCTTGGATGTGGATAAAGCGGAAATAGAAAATCTTCGTCCCTTGCTCCCATCTCTAGTCCTAGAACAGCGATCGATATAAGCTCAGCTGCTCCTTCCTCAAATAAATGGACCCCTAGCAAGCGGTCTGTTCCTTCTTCAAAAATTACTTTCATTATGCCTTCCTTGTTTTCTGTAAGGGAAGCATATCCGTTGCCCAACATCGGATAGGTACCGATTTTAACAAAATATCCAGCTGCTATAGCTTCCTCTTCCGTAAAACCTGCAAAAGCAAGCGGAGGATCAGTTTGAATCACTGTGGGAATCCATGTTAGATCCACTTCTCCAGCAATTCCACATGCTCCTTCTGCAGCTGTTTTCCCCTGTCGTATACCTTTTACAGCTAGAAATGGCGCACCTGTTACATCTCCCGCAGCGAATATTTGGTTGGCGCTTGTTTTGCATTGTTTATTAACTAGGAGAAAGTTATTTTCATCTGTTTGAATTCCAAATCGTTCAAGCGTCAGCCCTTCTGTATTACCCTGCCAACTTTCCTCCTGATAAAAGTGAGTTGCTACTAATTTCACTTTTTCTTCCTTCCAATTAACAAAGCTGCATATTCCGCCTTCTTCCCAAGAGATTTTTGAAGCCTCTGGATAATAAGCAATTTTTCTTTTTTTCAGTAGTCTACGTAATTCTTTAGCAATATCACCGTCAAGCTGAAGTCCATTCTTATCTCCTTCAATGATAGAAACATCACTACCTAGTGCACGATAGGCAAATGCAGCCTCAAGCGTTTTATCATTTATTCCCGCCAATACTAAATGTGATGGGATGTCGTTCATATTAAATAAGTTAACAGAGGTGAGCATGTTTTCCTTCTTATTTTCTTTCGATATTGCCCCCGTAGCAATGATTACATGCTCGAAACGTATAATATCAAACTGATGTCCTATTTCCACTCCAATCCTATCCTCATCTAGAAAGGCAGCGGTGCCGTACACTATTTCAATTTTATTAGCCTTACAAAGCGATTCTACCCCTTTACGCAAATTGGCTATGATGCTATTTCGGTGTTCATAAAATGTTTGTAAATCAAATGGCGCTTCAGAAATAGAATATCCGAACATTTCCATCTTCTTGAGACGAGCTTTCTGTTTTGCTGCATGTACGAATGTTTTCGAAGGAATACAGCCTTCATTTAAACAAACCCCTCCAAGCTTGTTTTTCTCAATCAGGAGCACTTCTCTGCCAAGCTGGGCAGCTCGGATGGCAGCTGTGTATCCAGCTGGTCCACCTCCAATGATAACGAGGTCTTTTTCTTGAACGAGTTCACCTACTACCATTACATCAGCTCCACTAACATTCTGGAAGGATTCTCAATCAGTTGGACAAATCTGTTCGTAAAGGCGACCGCCCTTGCCCCATCGGCTACCCGATGATCGAATGACATGGATAAGTTCATCATCGATCTAATGACAATTTCATCATTTACGACTGTCGGACGCTTTTTAGCTTTATGAAATGCAATTAAAGCAGTCTCTGGATAATTGATTATTGGTGTAGCGGCAATGCTCCCCAGTGGACCAACATTGCTTATAGTAAAAGTCCCATCCGTAATATCATTCCGTGTTAAATTATTCTCCTGCGATTTTTTAATTAAGAACTTCATTTTAGTATTAATTTCTTTGATTGTCTTATTTTCAACGTTATGGATGACAGGTACAACGAGTCCTTGTTCTGAATCAACGGCGACTCCGATATTATAATTTTTCTTCAAGCGAATTACTTCATTTTCTTCATCCAGTACTGCATTAAATACAGGAAATTCTTTTAAAGTAAGCTGGACGGCTTTAATGAAAAAAGCAGCAACCGAAATATAATTCCCTTCTTGTTTTAAGTTCTTTGTTAGCTGAAGCAAATTCGTTACATCTGCTTCTTCGAAATGGGTAACATGTGGAATGGTATAAAGTGATTTGGTCATTTTTGCAGCAATTTGTTTTCTTCGGCCTTTAAATGGGATGGTTACATCTTCACCGGATTGGACAGCCTCTGTAGGCTCCGCGGACGTAATTTGTGGTTTCTTTTTGTTAACGTGCCTCAGAACATCTTCATCCAAAATTCTGCCAGCGGGTCCTGTTCCTTCTACTTCTTCAATGTTAACACCAAGATCTCGTGCGATTTTCCTTGTATAAGGAGCGGCCAAGATGATTTTCCCTTTATTTAAAATCGTTGTATCAATAGTTTGTGGTCTTTTCTGATTCGTTTTCATTGGAGGGTCAAATTGGAGTAATTGATCACTTTCAATAGTGAGTAATGTTGTTCCGACAGAGACATTTTCACCAGGTCTAACAATTATTTCTTTTACAACACCTGCTGCGGGAGAAGGAAGTTCTGCAGTCATCTTATCCGTCTGCACTTCGACTAGTGGCTGATCATCCTTAACTCTATCACCTACATTGATAAAATATTGAATAATCTCTCCTTCCGTCATTCCTTCCCCAATATCATGTAATTTTACTTCAACCAAAACCGCTCACCCCTCATCATTTAAAAGTTGACTGCTTTTTCGATTGCATTTTCCACCCGTTCCGGGATTGGCAAATAATGATTTTCCAGTGAGTAAAACGGTACTGGTACATCGAATCCAGTGACTCGTTCAATTGGTGCTTTCAAATATAGAAACGATGTTTCCTGTATGAGCGCAATGATTTCTGCTCCTAGGCCACTTGTCGAATGTGCTTCATGAACAATGACTGCCCGACCAGTTTTTTGAACGGATTCGGCAATCATCTCTCGATCTAGTGGATAAAGTGTTCTTAAGTCAATTACATCACAATTAATCTTGCGATCTTTTACTTTTTTCGCAGCTTTTACTGCAACTGGCACCATTGCACCCCAAGCGAATATAGTAATATCACTGCCCGTCATTACTCTCTTCGCTTTCCCGATTTCAACCAAGTACTTTCCTTCAGGTACATCTTCTCTGAATGACCTATAAGAACGCATAGATTCTAGAAATAATACTGGATCAGGGTCTTCTATACTTGCGATCAATAAACCTTTTGCATCATATGGATTAGATGGACAAACAACTTTAATGCCGGGCATATGAGTAAAAAGCGCCTCGACACTATCTGAGTGAATTTCAGGGGCCCGAATTCCTGCTCCATATGGCGCTCTAATTACGATCGGAACTGTAAAATGGCTTTTTGTTCTCATCCGGATTCTTGTGGCGTGTGTCATAATTTGTTCGAATGCTGGATAAATAAAGCCAAGAAACTGCATCTCAACGATAGGAAGCAAACCATTGACAGCCATTCCGATGGCCGTTCCGACAATCCCGGCTTCACTGAGGGGAGTATCAATAACACGGTGCTCACCAAATTCTTCAAACAAGCCCTCCGTTGCCCTGAATACTCCACCATTTTTTCCGATATCCTCTCCCATAATGAGTACGTCCTTACGTTCTTTCATCATTGTTCTTAGACCATCCGTAACCGCTTGAACGAGCGTCATTTTTTGTGAAACAGGTGTTGACGTACTCATGTATATACACCTCGCAAAAATTCAAAGTATTGATCTTTTTGGTCTTGAATGACCCATGGATTTTCTTCAAAAACATGATCGAATAAATCGTTAGTATCAGGAAGTGGAAATGCCTCCATACCTTTTACAGCCTGCTCAATTTTTTCTGCTTCTTCTTCGTGTAGTTGCTGAGACCATTGTTCATCCCACATCCCTGCTTTTTTCATGTATTTTTCCAGACGCAAAATAGGGTCCTCTGTATCCCGAATGAAATCACTTTTTAACTGATCACGATATTTACTTGGATCATCAGCTGTCGTATGGGCACCGTAACGCCATGTCACTGCTTCAATCAAAGTCGGACCTTCTCCTTTTCGAGCTCGTTCAAGTGCTTTTTTCGTCTCAAAATAAACAGCAAAGACGTCATTGCCATCAAGGCGAATGCCGGGAATGTCATACGCAACAGATTTTTGCGCAATAGTCTTTGAATTCATTTGACGTTCGATTGGGACCGATATTGCATATTGATTATTTTGATTTAAAAATACGACAGGAGCTTTAAAAACACTGGCAAAATTCAGACCTTCATGGAAATCACCTTCAGATGTTGCACCGTCACCAAAGTAAACGATAGCGGCATTACTTGTACCTTTGAATTTTTCAGCCATCGCAGCCCCGGTGGCATGTGGGAGTTGAGTCGCAATTGGAACCGCAGGTGGAAAGATTTTTCTGTCAGGTGGAGGTATACAGCCTTCAATCCTTCCATTCCAATATAGAAATACTGTGGTTAGAGAGTGACCAAAAGTTATTGTAGCGGCATGATCTCGATATGTCGGAAAAAGCCAGTCATCTTTTTGAAGGGCCATTGCACTTCCTACCTGTGCTGCTTCCTGGCCTTCAAAAGGTGCATATGTCCCGAGCCTGTCTTGGCGCTGCAGACTTATGGCTTTTCTATCAAACGTCCGTACTAGAATTAACTGTCGATAAATTTTTTTCACAAATCCTTCATCAAGCTCAGTTTTTATTTCACTGGTTAATAGATTTCCATTACCATCCAAATAACAGATTTTATCAAATTGCAACATCAAAATGCCCTCCTCTACTGTGTTAATGACTCTTAATATCTTATCGGCCAAATAGGGAGATTTTACGAAAATACTGTTATCATTCATTTTTTTCATATGAACAGCTTCAATTGTAAGCGTTTGCATTTATTGCGTTTTTAAAGAATGCCATTCCCTTCTTAACTATTCATCTATTATGGCAGACTTTGCGAGCTTTTCTTTAATATCCTTTTTAGGCAAAATCATTTGTGTTACTTCCCCAACACCAATTAAACCTATATCATTCCAGGCTTCAGTTTTTGTAATAACAATATTATTTTTTGATTTTATCAGTGTTGCTTTTACCGTCACGTTTGTACAGGCAGCAGTAGGGGCGATATGCTTTAAGTTTATCGCCCCTCCGATACCTTCTTCATGATTTTCAAGAAATGGTAATATAATCTGCCTTGACACCCACTCCATATGGTAAACCATTGAAACAGTAGAATACGCTTCATGAACTAGGTTACCTTCAAATTGGGCAAACATATCAGGTGTAACCTTAAAACTGATGGAAGCGGATTGACCAACTTGAATTCCTGGCTTCATGAACAAACACCTCCAAAACATTATCGTGTTTGAAATCATACGGATAGCAAAGCTTTGTCATTTGTCAGCTTTTCACCACGAATTCGCTGAAATTCTGCCATTAGCTTGTCAATAGTCAACTTTTGCTTCTTTTCAGCATTCACTTCCAAGATAATTTGTCCTTTGTCCATCATAATGAGTCGATTACCAAGATCGAGTGCTTGCTGCATATTATGAGTGACCATTAAGGTAGTCAAACGGTCCTTTTCAACAAGCTGCTTTGTTAGATTAGTAATTAATTCCGCCCTTGAAGGATCAAGTGCGGCAGTATGTTCATCCAATAATAATATGGAGGGCTGTGTAAATGTAGCCATCAGTAGGGAAAGTGCCTGTCTCTCACCACCGGACAACATGCCTACTTTCGCATTTAAACGATTTTCAAGATTTAAATGCAAGGTTCCAAGCGATTCCCGGAAATATTCTCGTCGCTTTTTGTCGACACCTTTTCTTAAACCACGTTTCTTATTGCGAGAATAGGCCATTGCCAGGTTTTCTTCAATTGTCATCGAAGGAGCGGTACCTGCCATTGGATCTTGGAATACCCTTCCCATTAACATGGACCGTTTAAATTCAGGAAGTTTGGTCACGTCTTTCCCATCAATAAAAACATTGCCTACATCAGGGGTTAGTGCTCCAGAAATCATATTCATCAAGGTGGATTTTCCTGCCCCGTTGCTGCCGATGACAGTAACGAAATCGCCTGATCCCAGTTCCAGGTTGATTTGATCGAGTGCTATTTTCTCATCAGGTGTCGCTTCGTTAAATACCTTGTTAATCTGTTCGAGCTTTAGCAACGGATGTTCCCTCCTCTTGGCCGGCAAGAGCAATGGCAGCAAGCCGCTCTGCATGTCTTTTTGCTTTTCTTCTTTTTTCTCGATTCTTCTCAAGTATTTGTGGCAAGATCAATGCCAATATAACGATGAAAGCAGTGATTAGTTTCATATCACCTGTATCAAGCAAATCAATTCTAAGTGCAAGTCCAAGAACAATCCTATAAATGATTGCTCCTGCAATGACAGCAATGGTTGTTCGAACAATATTTTTTGTGCCAAAGATTGCTTCTCCAATAATTACGGATGCAAGGCCAATTATAATCATCCCAATACCCATTCCAATATCCGAAAATTTGGCATACTGAGCAATTAAAGCACCTGAAAAAGCGACAAGCGCGTTCGAGATTCCAAGTCCAAGAATAACAAGTGTATCTGTATTTGCCGAAAAACTCCTAATCATCCTTTTGTTATCACCGGTTGCTCTAATTGCTAGGCCAATTTCAGTTTGCAGAAACCAGTCCGCCGCAAATTTAATGAGTAACGTTATGATAAGCATAAGGAATACCGTGCCCCAAGTTGAAGGCAAAAACTGAACGCCTAACATGCTGAAAAATTGATTGATAATCGGATCAATTCCGAGCGAGCCCCAAAATGCGTGAAATTTGCTGAATATGGTTTCCGCATTCAATAACGGGATATTTGGTCGTCCAATCGAATTTTCGGATGTAAAGCCCATAATTCGCAAATTAATCGAATAAAGGGCAATCATCATCAAAATACCAGATAAAAGCGGATTTATTTTTCCTTTCGTATGCAAAAGGCCTGTGATACATCCCGCCATAAAACCGACAATTAAAGCTGCTGCTGTTGCAACTGCCGGGTGATATCCGAAGACAATCATCGTAGCAGCAACAGCGGCACCTGAAACAAAACTTCCATCAACTGTTAAATCTGGGAAATCAAGCACACGAAAGGAGAGATACACTCCTAGCGCCATAATGGCATAGATGATTCCTTGCTCTACGGAGCCAAACACAGCTGAAAACATGCAGAATCATCTCCTATCTATTTACTAAATTCAGCTTTCCATTCATCTTTAATTTCCAATCCAATTGCTTCCGCTGTTTCTTTATTCATCACAAATTTCAGATTTTGCGGAATTTGCACTGGTATATCAGCTGGCTTGATTCCGTCCTTCAGGATTTTCACAGCCATTTGCCCCGCTTCATAGCCGATATCATAATATTCGAAGCCGTACGTAGCCAGACCGCCTCTCTTCACTGAGTCGAATTCCCCAACCATCATTGGAATTTTATTTTCATTAGCAACGGAAACAACTGATTCAAGTGCGGAAACAACAGTATTATCTGTAATAATATACATAGAATCTATTTTACCTAAAAGCGATTCAGTAGCCTGCTTAACATCTGCTGAAGTCGCTACAGGCGCTTCGACAACTTTCATATCCATGTCTTCAAGTAGTTTTTTTACAGAATCAACTTGTGCGCGTGAATTTTGCTCACCCGAGTTAAAAACCATTCCTACATTTTTAGCCCCAAGCTCTTCTTTTAGGAATTTCATTGTATCTGGAATCGCATCTGGATGTGCGTCGATTGTTCCCGTTACGTTTCCACCTGGATTTTCCATAGAATCAACGAGCTCGGCACCGACTGCATCCGTGACAGAAGTAAAAACAATCGGAATATCCTTTGTCGCACTTGCTGCAGCTTGGGCACTAGGTGTCGAGTTAGCAAAAATGAGATCAACATTTTCACTTACGAAGTTAGTTGCAATTGTTGTATTTGCGCTATTATCTCCCTGAGCAATTTGCTTATCATATTCGGCGTCAATTCCTGCATCTTCAAGTGCTTTTTTAAAGCCGTCAAAAGCTGCATTCAATGATGGGTGTTCGACAATTTGCGTATATCCAATTTTAAATTTCTTTGTCTCTTCTTTTTCAACCGGTTCTTTATTGTCATCGCTTGTTCCCGGTGTAGTAGTATTGTTAGTTCCGCATGCCGCTAACAGCAAAGCAGTACTAAAAATAGCCACCGCACTTTTTTTCCAACTCATCTTCATCCATTTTTCCCCCTTAATATGGTTCATCGCCTGTTTTTTTATCGAATATATGGGCAATATTTTATCGTTATGGTACACTGCTTGCGCTAGATAGTCAATAGATTTCAAATGTTTAGAATAATTAAAGCGCTTACAATAAGAATAGGTCAGTGAATGGATTTTTTTGAAGACAAGACGGTTGTTAGTACATTAACGATTTCTGCCTGTCCCTTCAACAATTAAAGGATGTTATGTTGAAAATATCATAGCTCCTACCACTTTTCTTTGAGCACATTTCCTTCATTGAAAATTTGTTCATAAAAAGCTACAGCGGGTCCCTCTAAGTACTTGTAATACTCGCTAAATAATGCTGCAGCCGCATGCCCTTTCCATTTTTCCGGTAAAAGCTCTGCTGGCAATCCTGGATCTATAAACAAAAATTTACGGTATTCATGCACGAGCAATGTTTTCTCTACGAAACACTCTGCTAAGGTTATATTTCCGTTATTAGATTTTACTCTAGCTTCCTTAAACTTTTTATTATAAATATCTATAAAAAGTGTATACTTTTCATTTATTTCGCTTAAATCCCAACAAGCTTCTACTAAACTCTTATTTTCACCCGCACCTTCATATTGCGCAGTAAACAAATGAACATAGTCGGCAAGTTCATATTTTTCGATTAGGTACTCAGCTTCTTTAATTAAGTTATTAGGGGTCAACCAATTGTTTGGTGATAAAGCTCCAAAACCGCTCCAGCTTAACTCTTTTTTTAAATCTTCTCTGACGTTTCTTTTTCCTTCCGGTATGGAATAGAAAAACATACGCCATTTTCCATCCCATTGATCAGGGCTAAGCTTGAAAATTCTCTTTCCGGCTTCTTCCATTCTTGCTTTGCCTCTCGGCGAAAGCCGGTAAAAACTCCGATTTCCATTTTTTTGCGATTCCAGCCATCCTTGTTTGTACATTCTAGAAACCGCTGCTCGGACGGACTGCTCATTATGGCCAAATTCCTTCAGCAGTTTAATCAAGCTGCCTATCCAAATATCATGTTTATCATGGCGGATATAGTCGCCAAAAATAGTAAATATCATCGATCTTGTATTCGGACCGTTTCTCATTTCTCCCCACCTCTTCGTTTTTGGACAAATTAACAATAGATACGAAGAGTAGTATGATCGCTTTATATATTTTCTGCAATTAGCGTGATTCCTTGTCCTACCCCTACACACATTGTCGCCATGCCGGTTTCTACATTCCGTCTTTTCATTTCATGGATTAATGTTGTCAGTATTCTAGCGCCGCTCGCACCAAGCGGATGTCCATATGCGATGGAGCCACCATTTACGTTAACATTTGTTATGTCAAGATTCAGCTTCTCTATACACGCAATCGATTGCGAAGCGAATGCTTCATTCAATTCAACGAGATCGATATCGGCCACACTCATTCCAACTCTAGCTAATGCCTTTTTTGATGCCGGGACAGGACCAATTCCCATAATCGAAGGTTCAACACCTGCGACTGCAGAAGTTTTATATTTTACAAGTGGTATCAATCCTAGCTCTTTCGCTTTTGCTTCGCTCATCATTAATAATGCTGATGCACCGTCATTTACGCCAGATGCATTTCCTGCCGTGACCGTCCCATCCTTAAAAATTGGTCGTAAAGAGGACAGCCTTTCCAATGATGTAGTTGGCCGAGGATGTTCATCCTGCATGAAGATTATTTCATTTCCTTTTTGATCCTTTGTGACAACAGGGATTATTTCCTCTGCAATGACACCCTTTTCAACTGCAGTTTTTGCTCTCATTTGACTCAAGAACGCAAATTGATCTTGATCATTTCTAGAGATTCCGTATTCTTTAGCTATATTTTCAGCTGTTTCTGGCATTGATTCACAACCATATTTTGTTCGCATCTTCTGGTTAATGAAACGCCAGCCAATCGTAGTATCAAGTAAATCTATATTTCCTCTTGGGAAACTAGCTTCAGGCTTGGCCATGACAAACGGCGCCCTTGTCATACTCTCTGTTCCACCAGCTATGAAAATATCTCCTTCACCTGTCATAATTGCCCTAGCTGCATATATAACCGCATCAAGTCCAGAGCCGCAAAGCCGGTTAATGGTTGTTGCAGATGTTTCTACAGGTAAACCTGCCAGCAATGCAGACATTCGTGCAACATTCCGATTATCTTCTCCTGCTTGGTTCGCACATCCCATAATGACATCTTCAATGAGATGTGGTGGCAGTTCGGGATTTCTTTTCAGTAATGCTTTTATTACTGCCGCCCCAATATCATCCGGACGAACATTTTTCAAGGCTCCGTTATATCGCCCAATCGGTGTTCGGACAGCATCGACAATGACTACCGTTTCGATTACAAACCACCTCGCTTACTGTTCACGTCGAGAATAATCATATACGCCTCTGCCTGTTTTTTTTCCAAGTCTCCCGGCTTTTACATATTGAACGAGCAATGGTGCAGGCCGATATTTTTCACCTAAGGTCTCGTGTAAATATGTGAGGTTATTTAGCCGCGTGTCGAGGCCCACTAAGTCCGCCAATTCAAACGGTCCCATTGGATAATTCAGCCCAAGTTTTATCGCTTTATCAATTTCTTCTGCGGATGCCACCCCCTCTTGCAGCATAAAGAACGCCTCATTGCCTACCAAGGCACTGATTCTACTTGTCACAAAACCGGGGAACTCATTTACAACGACCGTTTCCTTTCCCATTCGTTCTGCAACATCTTTTACAATCGAGACTGTTTCTGTTGAAGTTTCAAGTCCTCGAATAATTTCAACGAGCGGCATTTTATGGACAGGATTAAAAAAATGCATCGCAATCACTTTTTCGGGACGCCTTGTACATGATCCGATTTCAGTGGGGCTCATGGTCGATGTGTTCGTTGCAAGGATGCATTGACTTTTTGCACATGCATCCATTTTTTCAAAGACTGCCTTTTTTATCTCAAATCTTTCTGGAACTGCTTCAATGGCCAAATCAGCATGGTTCATGGCGTCTTCCATATTAAACGAAAAATGAATTCTTTGTTTAGTTTCATATATTTGTTCTGCATTTAGCTTTCCGCGTTGTAACGCCTTTTGAAACAATTCCTCAATCTCGTTTTTTGCATTTTCCAAGTTCATATGATCGACATCGAATACATTGACTTGAAAGCCGCCCACGGCTGATACATACGCGATACCTCTACCCATTATTCCTGAACCAATGACAGTAATATGCTGCATCACCATCCCCCTTACAAAGCAATTATCTTCCTTGAAATTGTGGCGGTCGCTTTTCCAAAAATGCTTTAACTCCTTCCTGATGATCTGCTGTTAAGCCAGCAACCCTTTGGAGATATGCTTCCTGTTCGAGCGTTGCAGAAAGTGGTCTCTCCCATGATTCGAGTAAATTCTTCTTAATTAGAGCCATTGCTTTTGTCGGCATGAAAGCCAGTCGCTCCGTAAAAGCAGTGATTTCAGCCTCCCATTTTTCAGTTGGGATAAGCTTTGTTGCCAGTCCCAGCATTTTTGCCTCCTCAGCTCTAATCTTTTCTCCAAGCATCATTAACTCCATTGCTTTTGCATGTCCGACCATTCGCGGCAAGTAATAAAAATTTCCAGAATCCGGGATAAGTCCGACATGGATGAAGGCGTTTAAGAAACTGGCCTTATCTGATACAAGCCGAAAATCTGCCGCAAGGGCAAGGCTGAAACCGGCTCCCGCTGCTGTCCCATTCACAGCAGCAATGATTGGTTTTCCAATTTGGGCCATCTCTTCAATTAATGGATTATAATAGATTTTCAGCAACTCACCATGATCGATCTTTTCATCGACTTCACTCAAATCTTGCCCTGCACAAAAAGCCCTTCCCGTTCCTGTAATCATAATCGCTCTTACTTCTTCTGCTGTTGCGGCCTGCTTCAATGCTTTTAGCAGTTCAATGTTCATCGTTTTATTAAAGGAATTTACTTTCTCAGGACGATTCAAAGTAATTCTTGCTACAGCGTTTTTAGATTCATAAAGAATTGTCTCGTACATATTGGCCTCCATTAATCATCTTTGAAGGAATCTTTAACCATTCACATCTTCACCAAACATAAAGGTGACTAAGTGGCCGGCAAATTTCATCACGTCTTTCCCCGATGCTTTTGATTCATCCGTTTTGGAAGCTTCCTTAAATGCCTCTTTACTGTCATAATACATTTCACACATTAAATAATACGGACTTTCTCCCATCGGTGAACCTGTAAATTTCGTTACTTCCGTCTTCCGAAGACCTGGAATTTTTTCAGTAAGTGGCATGTGGGTACCAAAATAATAATCATCAAATCCCTCAGGATCCTCAGGTTTTTTAAACAGTGCAATCATTTTAAACATTTGTTTTCCCCCTTTATTTACATTAAATCCGATACCGGTCTCATCGCTTCAAACGGATTTTTACAAGACTTGCAATACAGGATGCTCCTGCACGCTGTAGGCCCGAATAAGTTATCTAAAGTTGTGTAATCAGAATTGCAATACGGACATTGTATAGCCCACATGCCGCCATCTTCAAAAACAGGTGGAGGAGCAATCCCGAATTCCTTCAGTTTTTTCTTGCCCTCTTCTGAAATACGGTCAGATGTCCAAGGCGGATGATAGATGAAATCAACTGTTACTTCCTCAACACCAGCGATTCCGACAATTGCTTCATGTACGTGCTGCTTGATGATTTCAAGGGCTGGACAGCCGACAAAAGTTGGAAGTGCCTTTACAAAGACCTTCCCTGAGCATACTGTCACCTCTTCAATCATGCCGAGTTCAATAATACTGACGGATGGAATTTCCGGGTCCTTTACGTGTTGAAGCTTCAAAAGCACTTCATTTTTCAACGATACATCTATAATGGCCACCGCCTTTTACCATACTGCTTGCGGATCGAGATGATATACCTCGCCCAGTGTGGAAATTGCCTGCTCTAAGTCTTTCGTATGCTCACCGATTCGCCCATTGCCACTCTTCATACGACATTGACCCGGGTAAGACATATTTACCGCATCAAAAATTCTCCTCATTTCAGTTTCCCAGCGCTTTTGAAATGATGCTTCATCAATAATGATTCCATGACCCGACATTGCTCCTCCTTTAGGTCCATAATCGAGAACACCGGAAAACTCGTCCCATACCTTTTCAATCGCGGCTTCCATTCTCGCCCTTGCGCTTCCCTTGCCTTCGCAAAGTTGTTCAAACCAAGTACGCCAGTGCATGACGTGATAATACTGCTCCATATTAATATTGATGGCTACATGTACAAGGGGTTCATAGGATGATTGTTTTAAAGCTTCTAGTTTCAACTTTTTATAAACATCATAGAAGTAATGACGAACAACTGCGAATGCCCAGTCAAATCGAGGCTCTTCCAAATACGTGCCAGTTCCGTTTACCAGTTCAAGAAGGACAGCATTCTTACGCTGGAAAGCCTTCCTGGCATGGGCCAACTCGTCTGCATCACCTTCTCCAAGCTCTTCAAGAAGCCGATAATACATTGCTGCATGGCCCATTGTATTTTGATTAATCGATGAAAATGCCACATCTTCTTCAATATGTGGTGCCAACCCAAGCCATTCCGATCCTCTAAATGCGATGAGAAATTCATCGTCCGCGAGCTGGAAGAGCAGTTCCACAAGTGCATTTCTATACTCTTTATTGCTGCTTGCCTCGAGCGCCGAGGTGATTTTTGCCATCAGCATATCCTCCCCAAGACATTATTTCTTTTTCATCCAATATTTGCTGCTCATAATGCCGCCATTTTTTCTTTAAGTAACCATAGCCTTTTGTCGTTCGGTAATCCTTGTTATCGAGCCTTGCCAACGAATCCCGTTCTTCTGGCTTCATCATTCGGATATCTGAGCGCTTCACAATCCATAAATCAACAACTGGTTCACGGCGCATAAAATTTTCCTGGGCCATGATGAATGCCATTTCATGATTCGGTGCCAGCAGGTTGAACTGATGCTGAAAGTCACTTTTATGAGTGCGCTTGCTAAACACTTCAAAAATTTCATAAAAATTACCCGGATGTTCTTTGTCCACGCTCACCATCTCCTTTAATACTTCGCTACCCGAGAGCCTCGCGAACCCATGCATTATTTTCGAATGCAAGCCTCCTAAGCTGCAGTCGACTTTGTGATTTAGGTCCCTGGTTTGAAATGATTTTTTTGAATTCACTCCAATCCGGCTGTCGATACACCCATTCGCCTTTTTCTTCAATAAATTTCAATGTTTCATCGGGTATTTTCAAACCTAAAGATTGGACACGCGGGATGTATTTTGTAAAAAAGTCTTGTCTTAATTGCTCATTCGTTTTTGTTCTGATTTTATATTTGATTGTAATATCTTGCTTAGAGGAACCAGTAGTTGCCGCTGTTGCAGGTCCAAAAAACATGAGTAAGGACGGCCACCACCTGTTAAGCGCATCTTGAATCATCGCATTTTGTTCTTCTGATCCTTCAGCAAGTGCCATGATGATGGATTCCCCGTGCTGAGCATGAAAAACTTCTTCAGCACAAATTCGGTGGAGGGCTCTCGAATACGGTCCATAAGATGCCCCCAGCATATTTGTCTGGGTCATGATCGCCGCACCGTCTACAAGCCAGCCGATTATACCGGCATCTGCCCAAGATGGTGCTTCCATATGAAATACATTATGAAACTTCAAATCTCCATTTAAAAGGTCTGTTATGATATCCTCTCGGTTCTTTCCGAGTGGCTCCATTAAATCCTCCGTAACACGCAAAAGCAGCTGACCATGTCCCATTTCGTCCTGGACTTTCGCCATAATGCCGAGCTTTCTTCGAAGTGAGGGCGCTTTTGGCACCCATTCCTTTTCCGGTAAGGCGCCCATAATTTCACTAATGCCGTGCATAGAGATAAGTTTAATGAGAGCGTGTCTATATTCATCCGGCATCCAATCATCTGCTTCGATTTTCTCACCTGCATTAATTCTTTCCATAAACAACAGAAGCTTCTCTTCATAAGAAAGATCTCCGACCATTTCCATGCTACTATTCTCCTTTCTCATAAATTTGTAAGCGCTCTCCACAGTGACCAAAAAAAGGTAGATTAACGTTCATACTATTATATGACGCGAAATTGTCTGGAATGCAAAATAACGTTATATTAATTCAAAGGATACTGCTCTTTTTTTTATATGTCAACGAATTTTCGGAAAATTCACAAATAAAAATCCGAAAAAATGAATTTTCCGGATTTTTCAGGTAAGGGCTTATGCTAGCTGTCGATCAGTCTCTTTTTTGAAAAAGCTTTTCATTGCATGAAAGACATCGGATTTCTGTTTCAGTATATAGTAATAAAATTTTTCATCTTTAATATTTTTATAAGCTGACATTAATGTTGAATTACGTTGATATTGATTTACTTCACCATAGCCAAACATATTCGATACTTCCATTAGCTCGTTAACCAGTTTAATACATCTTGGATTATCCGAAGTTAGGTTATCGCCGTCAGAGAAATGGAAAGGATAAATGTTAAAGCGGATAGGATCATATTTCTCGTCGATAATTTCAAGCGCTTTTCTATAAACTGAAGAGCAAATTGTTCCTCCACTTTCTCCCTTCGAAAAGAAATCTTCTTCCGATACTACTTTTGCTTCCGTATGATGGGCAATGAATTCAAGAGTAACTGATTCATATTTTGTTCTTAGAAAACGGGTCATCCAGAAGAAAAAGCTGCGTGCCATATATTTTTCCCAAACCCCCATGGAACCACTCGTATCCATCATCGCTAATACAACTGCACTAGACTCTGGTTTTTGAATCTCATTCCAAGTTTTGAACTTCAAATCCTCGGGATAAATTGGATAAAACTTCGGCTCGCCTTTAATCGCATTTCGTTTAAAAGCGGTCATCATCGTCCTTTTTTTATCAATATTGCCTTGTAATCCGGTTTTTCGAATGTCATTATACTCAATATGCTCTATTTGATTCGTATCTTTTTCCTTCCGCTTCAAATTCGGCAATTCAAGTTCTTTGAACAAGGCTTCCTCTAGTTCCATCATTGAAACTTCCGCTTCATAATAATCCTCTCCAGCTTTATCTCCGGCGCCCTGCCCCTTGCCAGGTCCTTTTTGGGCTGAGCCATCCCGAGCAACGACATCTCCAATTTGGCTATCACCATCCCCTTGGCCCACATGTTTATTTTTATCATAATTATAACGAATTTTATATTCATCCAAAGATCTAATAGGAATTTTGACAACGTCCCGTCCGTCAGACATGATGATGCTTTCTTCTGTAATTAAATCTGGTAAATTGCTGCGTATGGCTTCTTGGACTTTTTCTTGATGGCGCTGCTGATCATCATGTCCTTTGCGATGGAGGGACCAATCTTCCTGCGATATCACAAACTGCTGCTGATTTGAATCCGACGACATATAAACGCCCCCCTTAAATTTAATCACCAATTGTTATACTGCTGCATATATTAAGGCGACTGCCATTTTGATTAATGGAAATAAAAATACGTTTGGTAATTACTTTATCTTATGCGATGAAGATAAATTATTTACAAATAATTGAAAGAATTGGACAAAGAAATTCTGCTTGGACAAGTATTAAAAAAGCGCAAGCGCCTTGAAGGAAGAACGTCTAGGCGCCACGTCCTTATGTCTTCGCCGTTATGACCTGCATCCGTGCGGACCTTGAGGGGCTAGGCGCTGGAGCTAGACATGTAGATTTGTTATGCTTTTCAATAAAAAACCTTCTCTGCGGATGAATATACCCGAATGCAGAGAAGGACAACATTTAGATTAACGGTTCAACAGACTGCCTACATAGCGAAGAAGATCATTGGCTGATGTTGAATTATAGCCATGCTCATCAATGAGGCGTGACACAACTTCATTGATTTTTTTCAATTGCTGCTCATCAGGCGTTTTGGAAGATGTAGTAATTTTCACAACATCCTTCAAATCAGCAAACAGTTTTTTCTGAATGGCTTCACGTAATCTGTCATGCGATTTGTAATCAAATCGCTTTCCTTTTCTTGCCAGTGCGGAAATGCGGATCAATATCTCTTCCCTGAACGCTTTTTTTGCGTTTTCTGAAATACCGATTTGCTCCTCGATGGATCTCATCAACTTCTCATCTGGATTGATTTCCTCACCAGTCAACTGATCACGCAGCTTCACCTTATTACAATAAGCCTCTACATTATCAAGATAATTGTCCATCAATGTTTTGGCAGATTCTTCATAAGAGTATACAAATGCTTTTTGAACCTCTTTTTTCGCCATATCGTCATATTCTTTTCGTGCCAGTGAAATAAAGTTTAAATACTTTTCCCTAAGCTCTTGCGTAATGGATGGATGCTGGTCAAGTCCTTCCTTTAAAGACCTCAGCACATCAAGCGCATTGATAGATGTGATTTCCTTACGGATAATCGTTGAGGAGATGCGATTGATTACATACCGCGGGTCAATCCCGCTCATGCCTTCTTCTTGAAACTCCTTTTTCAACTCATCCACATCAGCGGAGTTAAACCCTTCCACATTCTCTCCATCATACAAACGCATTTTTTTCAATAAGTCGATATCGCCTCTTTTTGGTTCTTTCAGTCTTGTTAAAATAGTGAACATTGCAGCAACCCTAAGAGTATGTGGAGCAATATGGACATTAGCAACATCACTTTCACGGATCATTTTTTCATAAATACGCTCTTCCTGTGATACTTTCAAATTGTATGGAACAGGCATGACAATAATCCTTGAATGGAGAGCCTCGTTCTTTTTATTTGCGATAAAGGAGCGGTATTCCGTTTCATTTGTATGGGCAACGACAAGCTCATCCGCCGAGATTAAAGCAAATCGACCCGCTTTAAAATTCCCTTCCTGAGTTAAAGAGAGCAGATGCCATAAAAACTTTTCATCGCATTTTAACATTTCCTGAAATTCCATTAGTCCACGATTCGCTTTATTTAATTCACCATCAAATCGATATGCCCTCGGATCTGATTCTGAACCAAACTCCGCAATGGTAGAAAAATCAATACTACCTGTCAAATCGGCAATATCTTGGGATTTCGGATCTGATGGGCTAAACGTTCCTATCCCGACCCGTTTGTCTTCCGAGAAAAAAATCCGCTCAACGAGCATGTCTTCCATCCGGCCGCCATATTCCTCTTCCAACCTCATTGTGTTAAGTGGGGACAAATTCCCTTCGATTCTAATCCCGTATTCTTCAAAGAAATCTTCCCGTAAGTGCTGGGGAATCAAATGCAGAGGATCTTCGTGCATTGGGCAACCCTTAATCGCATACACGCCGCCATGTTCTGTCCTCGAATAAGATTCTAGTCCTCTTTTCAGCATCGTGACAAGTGTCGATTTCCCTCCACTCACTGGTCCCATTAATAGCAGAATCCGCTTCTTGACATCAAGACGTTTAGCCGACGGATGAAAATATTCCTCGACTAATTTTTCAAGCGCCTCTTCCAGCCCAAACAATTGATGGCTAAAAAAACGATATGTTTTTCTGCCATTCTCCTCCTCAACTCCCGCGTCCTTAATCATATTATAAATGCGCGAGTGGGAGGATTGAGCCACCCATGGCTTTTCTTTCAGTAATTTTAAATAATCTGCGAAAGTTCCTTCCCATTTCAGCTTTTCTTCCTGCGACCGATATTGTTCAATTTTTTTTAAAATATCCATATGGACCTCCCTGGTAGCTTGATGAGAGATAATTATTTAATATTATGCATGTGGACAACTAAACATGATTATTTCGCTCGTTACCATGTCCTATAAGAAAAGATATTCAAAATGTATGGGCTTATTCACTTTCTTGCCATAAACTTATTTTAAAAAAAGGTCATACATTCACATTCAGTAAAAATTGGGCTATAATATGAAAAGGACAATGATCAAAGGAGGCTTACATATATAATGAGAACAATTATAGTTATTGGCGTAAGCATTGCATTTTTGGCTGCCATTTTTACTGCGGGATATGAAGATAAGCCTGGAGTAAATAAAAAATAATATGAACAATAAAAAAACTGCCAACTTGGCAGTTTTTTTATTATCCAGCTATAGCGCCCTTAGCCGTTCATCCTATAACAAGGCGATTTCGCTTTTGTTTTTAATATAGACTCGGATATCCTTGCTGTCGTAAAGCTTCGTACACAAGAATGGCTGCTGCATTTGATAAATTAAGTGAGCGAACGTGATCATTCATTGGAATTCGAAGGCATCTCTCGCGGTATTCTTCGATAATTTCTTTTGGCAGCCCCTTTGTCTCCCTACCGAATATAAAATAATAGTCAGAAGCGGAATCACTATAATTAAAAGTGGTATGCGGTTTTGTGCCAAATTTAGAAAGAAAATAATATTCCCCATGCTTGCTTGCAGCAAAAAAATCATCAATTGAATCATGATATGTGATATTCACATGCTCCCAATAATCAAGGCCGGCACGCTTGAGCATTTTATCTTCTGTTGAAAAACCTAGTGGACGAATTAAATGCAAAGCTGTGCCCGTCGCTGCACATGTTCTTGCGATATTTCCTGTATTTGCCGGTATCTCTGGCTGATATAAAACTACATGGATTGGCACTCGTATTCACCTCGTTAATCTCTATACCGTGTCATTATACATCAAAAGCTTATGCGTCATCTATTGTAAACATTTTGTATTTAATGTTCGGGGTGTAGGCGCTGGAATCTTCATAGGCCCAATACCTCATTCTACTATTATACGTATGGGCATTTACAAGCGGCATCCCTGCAGCATCTTTTCCAGTTACGATTGTATTGTGGTCGAAACGACCATCTCCTTGGAAATCATAGCAAATAACGTCACCGAGCTTAAGTACTTGCGGGTCATGCACTTCTATCGCCTTCAGCCCGGCTTTTGAAGATTGCAAATAATTTTTCAAGGAATTTGCCACAGCCCAACTATAGCTCCAGTTGCTATATTGATGCCACCATCCTTTACCTCGATTAGGCTGTCCCCTCATTGGAGCACCCCCTTGGTGCAAACACTGAGAAATAAAGTTCGTACAATCCACCTGAAATTTTTTATAAGCTGGATTATAGTCATTCCACCATCTCTCCGCATACCGAACCGCTTTTAGCCGATCATAATTGAATGCCCGCGTCTCTTCCTGGAGCTCTTCATCGGTTGTAAATTCCGAGGGATCGTCCTCCGGGAAAATAACGGGCAGCTCGACATCTTCAAACACTCCACCTTTATAAAATAAAGCTTTACGATGTTCAACTTCTTCTTCCACATACATTGAACCAAATTGATTAATCAAATACTTCAAATGTACGTCATAATAAAGGACATCGTGTTCATCCGCCCGCTCTTTAGTTAAAATTTTTCCAGTTGCCATAACCTTTACAACTTCTGCTTCCCTATCCGCTAGCGATTCAAGTTTTCTTATTATTTTTTCTTCTTTTGTCTTCCTTCTACCTAAAAATTGTTCTGTCCGCTCTTCAAGTTTGTCAGCCAATTGTTTTTTCACGGTATCCCTCCTCTCCCGATATATATGCGAGGAAACCGCAGAATAAGAAAAAGAGACGCAACTTCATATTGGTCGTGAAAATTTTTAGAGTACAAAAAAGACGAGGCCATCATACCCCGTCTTGTACAGTAAAGAATTCCAGTCCTTTTTCAATTTCTAATAATACAGCTGTGTCTTGTTCTACTGACTGTGCTTTAATCAACGCTGATTTTGCATCTTCACCGCCGATTTTTCCGATGGCCCATGCCGCAGTACCTCTAATTTCTGGCCGTACATCTTTTTGCATGACCTCTATCAATTCACACACGGCCGTTTCTTCTTTAAAATGAGCCAGAGCCAAAATTGCATTTCGCTGGATCGGTTTTTTCCCTCGCCAAGATCCAGAAATTTTCCCGTACTTCTCTTTAAACTCGCGGTTTGAAATTTGAAGCAATGGCTGTAAAAGTGGCTTGACTACTTCTGGGTCAGGCTCCATTTCGGGATGCACATGAAAGTCCATGCCTTTATTTTTCGGACAAATTGTTTGGCAGGTATCGCAGCCATATAAACGGTTTCCGATTTTCCCTCTAAATTCATCAGGCAAAAAACCTTTTGTCTGGGTTAAAAACGCAATACAACGCTGAGCATTTAACTGGCCCCCTTGGACAAGCGCACCAGTAGGGCAAATATCAATACACTTTGTACATTCACCACATTGATCATGCATTGGCTCATCAGGTTCAAATGGAAGATTTGTGATCATTTCGCCGAGATAGACATATGATCCAAACTCTGGTGTGATGATCGCACAATTCTTACCGCTCCAGCCTATGCCCGCTCTTTCCGCAACAGCACGATCAACGAGTTCACCTGTATCAACCATTAATTTAAACCTTGCCTCACTTACCCTACTATCAATATAAGCTGCTAATTGTTCCAACTTTTCACGAACAAGGACATGATAATCTGTTCCCCATGAAGCGCGGCAAAATATCCCCCGTCTTTCCCCTCGTTTACTGCGGGGAGCATCTTTCATTTTTGACGGATATGCGAGCGCAATGGCAATGATGGAGCGTGGCCCATCAAAAATAAGAGCGGGATCTGTTCGTTTATCAATATCTTTTTCTTCGAAACCTGATTGGTAGCCTAGCGACTGCTGACGTAGTAATAAATTTTTCATTTCGATAAATGGGTCGGAGCTTGCAAAACCGATTTTATCGATACCGATACTTATACTGTATGCAATAATGTCTTTTTTCAATTTTTTATAATCCATTTTTCAGACCCCCTATCTCTTTTGTTGATATATAATGGCAAGTATCGCCTTAAAGTATTAACCATCATTCTATGGTAAACTATTTTTAATTGTTTTTGGAGGTGGAAACGTTGGAAATTACTCTAGACCCCCATCTATGTGCTGCTATCTCAGGGTTTAAACTTGGAATAATCGAATATGACAATATCATTATTGAAGAATCACCGCAAATGCTTAAAGGAAGGCTGCAATTATTCCAAGAATCCCTATTTTTTGACTTAGAAGAAGAGAATATTAATGAATTCGAGGAAATTAAAGAGTGGCGGTCTATTTTCAAATTGCTTGGTAAAGATCCGAATCGCTATCGACATTCTGCCGAAGCTCTTTTTCGAAGAGTGAAGAAACAAAATTATCTCCCAAGCATGAATTCCGGAGCAGATATCAATAACTTTTTCTCTTTAAAATTTAGAATTCCAATTGGCATTTATGACAAATCAAAAATTAAAGGAAATGTCGTCCTTCGAAAGGGTCGGCGCGGAGAAGTGTATGTAGGCCTAAATGGAAGGGAAAATCAACTGGAAGATTTATTAATTTCTGCTGATAAACAAGGTCCCTTCGGTAGTCCATTTGTAGATTCCCGACGCACTGCTATCACACAAACGACGAGAAATGCACTCCAAATCGTCTACTTACCGCCATCTTTAAATGAAGAAGCTGCAAGAGACTTACTATCCTCTTTGGCATCGATGTTCACGCAAATTAATGGAGGAGATAGCTCCATCTCAATCATTAGCTGTCCATAATATTAATAAAACGCAGCGCCCCGTTCATCTAGGAAACGGGACACTGCGTTAGTTTAATAATATGTATGGAGCGGGTGATGAGAATCGAACTCACATCATCAGCTTGGAAGGCTGAGGTTTTACCACTAAACTACACCCGCAATTGATTGTCTTTCGAAAGGTTACTTTTATAGTATACAAAAATCATCGAAAAATATCAACGTTTGTCACAAAATATTCACTTTTGTTATTTGATCGGCTGTCCTTTGATCAGCCGATCATCATACTTTTTAGTTCGTATGACTAGTAAAGTGTCCTGCTTTTCCCTTTACTTTCTTCCTTTTTGACCATACTTGTTCGATAGCTCCAGTCCCCAGCAATACACCTGAGACAATTAGAATAAACCCTAAAGCCTGTGATATTAATATTTTTTCACCAAAAAAGAAATAAGCACCAACTAATGAAAAAAATGGCGTTAAATTAAGAAACAGCGCTGATTTCCCCGCACCAATCTCCTGAATAGCGTGGTTATAAACTAAATGCCCTAATCCGGTAGAAATGATGCCAGATGCTAAAAACACAAGCCAGGCGGTCGTCGTACCGTTGCTAAGAGATTGTAGTCCTTCAGGCTCTAACCCTAAGCTTAGTGTAAACAACATCAGTGCTCCAAATAACTGCGACAAACTAGTAATATAGGCGGAATCAACATTTTCAGACAGCCTCTTTATTAAAATAAAACTTATAGCTTGGGTAACTACTGCTAAACAAACATATAAATCTCCGAATGACACAGTTAAAACTCCGGAAGATTTGGCAAGAACAATCATTGCTACGCCAAAGAATCCTAATAATAATCCAATGATCCGTGATGAAGTTAAGCGATCACCCAGAAATATTGCGGCAGCAATTGAAGTTGCTATTGGCACAGTTCCAAGAATCAATCCTCCATTAGCTGCAGTAGTATGCTCAAGTCCAACAGATAAAAAATACTGATGACCTAAAACTCCAAATACGGCTATTGCTACAATAGAAAGCATTTCACTTTTCGGCAAAGTCCGGAATATTTTTCGATAATATAAAAAGGGTGCAATTGCAAGAAATGCGGTCATGATGCGAAGCGCAGTAATCGTAACTGCGGAAAATTGTGAGACTACAATCTTAATCGCAATCACATTTAATCCCCATGAAACGGTCAATAAAACTAACAAAACATACAAAAAAGAAGCCCTCATTCATACTCTCCCATCAAAAAAGCTCCCCTTTCAGGAGCAAAGATCTTGAAAACAATATAAATATAATTATAACATTTTTAAAACTTTTGCCCTACTCGCGAAAAAAGATTCTGTTACAAAGGCTGAAAATCACCATAAATTTATTGTATATATTTCAATGCTTTCCGGGCATTCCCACTTACTGTCTCTGTATAACCCCAAACCTTACCGTCCAAAGGGTCTTTGTTCAAGTATCCATCCAAGTCATGGAGGATTCGATGGGCGACTAGCAGCCCTTGAACATCCTTGTGTTGCTGAGCTTTTTTTAAAGCATTTAATGCATTTTCTAAATCAGTCTCCAGCGATTTTTCAGGTGCATGTAAGATTGCCAAGTCAATATATTTATATAGCGTCTCAAATTTATTTGCGTTTGAGGAAAAACTGAAGTTTTTTGATCCGCCCCAGCCAACAAAGCCATTTAGGATTTCGTGAGCATCTTTCACTGCATCCACGGCCATTGGAGATGTCGCTTCCCCAACCGCCTCCACTTGAGGGGGTGCTCCAGTTCCCTTTACAGCAGGATTCCTTTCAGAGTTATTTATTCCCAAATAGAAAACAATGCTTCCTGTAATGATTAAAAAAAGTGGCACTCCTATGTACAAAAGTTTTTTCATTGCTAAACTCCTCTCGATGAAACCTCTTTAATTAACTTCGATACTAGAAGTAATTTCCCTTCTTTTAAGGCTCTCCGAGTTTTTCCAATAAACTATAATGATGATTTAATTTGGTTATTATCCACATGATTTGTGACTTTCCTAATTTTCACTCCAAAAACCCACCGGGTAAAGGCTGTTCGCTTAATAATAAATTCATAAACTAATAGTGAAATAGCTAATGTTAACAACATAATCATTAAAAACATTGGAAGGGTACTGATGTTTAACTTTAAAACAAAATAACCAATGACAACTAACACACTTTGATGAATAATATAAATGGGAAAAGCAGCCTCATTTAAATAGGGCAATAATTTACTTGGAAAATTTAAAAATTTATTTCCATATCCAAGGAGGATAATAAGACTTAGCCACACATTGAACATTCTTAAAAAGGTGAGCGAAATGTCGATTGTAGAATATTTTAGTGCATCTTGATTTTGATACATTAAAAACATCCAGGTAGGCACCAATATCAACATTAAGATTAATGCTTTAAAGCGTATCCTATTAAACATTTCTTGATAAGCTTGATGACTGCAAGTGATAAAGCCCATGATAAAAATAACTAGAAAATAGAATGGGTTTTGACCACCGGGTGCGGGTAATATTTGAGTGAATACCAATACAATGAAAAAGAGGATAAAAATGATTGGCTGACTAAAGGCTACATTGAATTTCTCAATGGTATGATGTCTTTTTTTATTTATTACAAAGCTAAAAAAAGGTAAAGCAATAAGTGAGAGGACAAATAAATAGAGAATAAACCATAAATGGGCTGGGGTAAATGTCCCAAAGTAACCAGATAAATCACTGAAATCCGTAAAAAAAGTCTTCAAAAAGTTAATATATGATCCCACTGTTTCGCCTGTATGATGTAATTTAGCGAAATACCCTTGTGGTGGCACAATGATAAATACTCCAAAAAGAAGCGGAATGAATAGTCTAGAAAAGCGGTCTTTTATATATTGGCGATTGGATCTTCTACTAAGTGCATACCAGCTTGCCGATCCGGCCAACCAAAACAGTAGCGGCATGAACCAATAGCTCGTCATCGAGACAAACCAAGTCAATCCCCAACTTAACACATCACTTTTCACATAAAATGGGTCCCAATGGTCAAATACTCGAGCTGAATGAAATGGAAATAATAATAAAATCCCCAGATTTCTAAGCCAATCGATATCATATCTTCTAGCTAATTTTTCTTCACCATTCATTTAATTCCATCCCTTCAAAGCATCCCGTTTTATCCCAGTTTAACAAAAAATACCTAAACTGTAATTATAATATTTCTATGAACCAGCTGCTCTTCGCGTCGTGATTCTTGCCTGAATGACTTTATGGAAAATAAAGCATAAAAAAAGCGCGTACTATCTAAAGTACATCGCCCAAAACACTAATTATGAAAGTTTTTTGTTTTTACCAACGTTCTTTTTATTGACTAGTTGCATAAGTTAATGAATTTAAAATATCCTCTAAACTCAATTCAGCACATGCCATGGATCTATCCGCAACACCGTAATACATTTTAACAACGTCGCCTTCAACTATAACTCCACAAGAAAAAACAACATTATCAAAAAATCCATTTACTTCGTATTCAGCTTCCGGTTCTAATAATGGTGAATCAGAACGGGCAATAACCCTAGAAGGATCATCAAGGTCTAGTAAAACAGCCCCCATACAGTAGCGATTATCAAGGGATGCCCCGTGATATAACTCTAACCACCCTCTCTCCGTCTTAATAGGAACTGCACCTCCTCCAATTCGGCCATTATCCCACATGCCCTCGCGCAATCCAATCAGGTGTTTATGGTTTCCCCAATAGCGAAGATTATCAGATTCAGCAATCCATATTTCCGGTGCTCCAGCACTTTTTGGAACTGGTCGATGAAGTGCGTAATATTTTCCATTTATTTTTTCAGGGAAGATGGTTACATCTTTATTTTCGGGTGCAAATATCATTCCATGGTGTTCTATATTCACAAAATCCTTCGTTGAAACAAGTGATACACCAACACCTACGGATGAAATAGCACTAAAATATATGTAATAAGTATCACCAATAAATGTGATACGTGGATCTTCAATCCCAAATGCCTCCAACTCATTGGATGGATATATAAATGGTGTATCATCAATTGTAAAATGACGGCCATCCTTACTTCTAGCAATACGAAGATAAGAAAGTGAGGTTAAATACATGAATCCATCTTTATTACTGATAGAGCTAATTGTACGTGAGTCAGTAAAGTCATAGGAAGGATCTTCTATGTTTATATCTAATATTTCAAGTTCTTTTACATCAGGACTCCAAACAGGTACCTTCACAATATCAGGATTTTGATTAACAGGCCGCTCGGCTACGCGAAGCAACATGATTATCTCATCATTAAACTTAGTTACACCCGCATTAAATGCACCTATGACTTCAAAGTCATCACGGTGCGGTTTCACGTCTTCTGGTGTGATCAGTGGATTTTCCTCATATCTATAGATGTTCATTGTTCAACCACCTTGTATTTCGTATTGTAGAAATGGATCTTTGATTGTGATTTTTTGTGCTTCTGCATCACTTATTCCAGCATATAATTCTGCAGTTCCGTCATTCTTCCGAACTAAACCACCGCTAAAAACGACATCCATTAAATCTGGACGCTTAGCCGGACCTTCTAAAAAATGAGAACGGGTTGCAATTAATTGAATATCAGAGTATGAACCTGTTTCAGGATTAAAAGTAAAAATCATCGGATAATAATGACGATCGTTTTCCTGATCAAATGACGCAATATGGCCCAAAACACCAATTAACCCATTTGATAGAAGATGTGTCTCATTTACACCGCCCCATTCTTGATCAATAAATTGATTTGCTAAAAGAGGTGCATCGTTAATGACATCAATGGTTAAATCACTTAGAGAAGGAATGATTGCAAAACCAATTTTACCTCTGCCACCTTTTTCACCCTGTGGTCTAGTAAAGACTCCAATCTTTCCGTCCTGTAATTCTATTAATCTAATGTCCTTCATGCCATCTGGACCTTTAGCAAACTCCTGTAAACTATTTAAGTTTTCTCCTCGATAAAATACAGTTCTCCAGCCAAGCGCGCCTTCTTCTTTTGGATGTGGAAAGATTTGTACTCCTCCTAGGATTAATTCCCCACCAATTCTTGTATAAAACGGATCCTGAAGTTGAAAGATAGGAGCGTTTTCTTTTGGAACCCAATTATCCCCACGTTTTACGAAAAATACAATCTCCGAATGCTCACTATCACGAGACTCTACCCTTCCCGCAATAACTAGCTCCCCATCATCTTCAAAGGGAGCAGTAATATTATAAACATCATTACCCCCGACATTTTTAAAGTTAATTTTTTCCGGGCTATGTGGTTGTTCTTTACGAGCAAACTCCTCCAAAAGATCTGTGCATGTCTTTATTTCTTTCAAAACAATTCCTCCCTAGCAAAATAAATTTGTTATCCCTTTATACCTGTTAATTTTATACCCTCAATAAAATACTTCTGAAAGAAGAAGAACATTGTTAAAACTGGGAGTAAAACCATAATGGATGCAGCCATTAATAGTGCCCATTCTGTCTTAAACATCCCCTGGAACATCGCTAGACCCAATTGCACGGTAAACTTCTCCATCGTATTTAGGTAAATTAACGGACCTAAAAAATCATTCCATTTACCGTGGAAAGAGAAGATTGCAACAACAGCTAACGCTGGCTTTGAGAGTGGAAGCATTACCTTATTAAAGATTTGGAATGTGTTACACCCATCGATTCTTGCAGCTTCTTCTAACTCCGTTGGGAGCGTTAAGAAAAATTGCCTTAACATAAAAATGAAAAAGGCGGGACCACCGAAGTATGATGGTATGATTAACGGTAAATACGTATCTACCCAACCTATTTTACTGAACATGATAAACACTGGTATCATCGTGACTTCCCCAGGAAGCATCATCGTAGCAAGTACGATGATAAAAAGAACATTCTTCCCCCAAAACTGCAACCTCGCAAAGCCATATGCTACTACAGCTGCCGACATAACCTCCCCAATTACTCCTAAGACAGTAATAAAAGTTGAATTTAAGAAATATCTTAGAAATGGTGCATACTGAAAAGCGTCGGCATAGTTTTTCCACCGGATCGGGTCAGGAATCCATTGTGGCGGAAATTGAAATATTAGAGCTGAGTCCTTCAATGATGTAGAAAGCATCCACAGAAACGGAAATAGAAAAACAATACTCATTGCAACAAGCAATACATAGATTAATAGTTTATATGAGAACTTTGCCACTCTCAGGGACATTACCTTATGATTTGGAGGTAAATCATTGGTGATTTTTATATTTTCCATATCATTTTTTCTTCCCTTCGTAATACACCCATAAAGGCGAAGATTTTAAAACCACTAGTGTGATGAGTAGTATGATTGTAAACAAAACCCATGCCATAGCAGAAGCATATCCCATTTTTAGAAATTCAAATGCATTTCGCCATAAATAAAGCATGTAAAAGAGTGCCGCATCTCCAGCACCACCGATCACATACGCTTCTGTAAAAATCTTTAATCCTCCGATAATCCCCATAATTAAATTAAATAAGATAATTGGGGATAGCATTGGTACAGTAATATACCAAAACTTGTGAATATGATTTGCTCCATCAAGATCTGCAGACTCATATAAGTCCTTAGGCATATCTTGTAATGCGGCCAGAAATACTAGCATGGCATTCCCGAATCCCCATAAACTAATAATTACATAGGAGGGCATTACCCAACTAGGATCTCCTAGCCAGTTGGGGCCTGATAGTCCAATTTTTGCAAGAACTGTATTGATTAATCCAACATCTGTGTTAAAGATCCATCTCCAAAGCAGAGCTGTTGCAACTCCTGAAACGACAGAAGGTAAATAAAATATCGTCCTAAAAATTTTCATGCCCTTTACTTTTTGGTTCAATAAGATTGCAGTAAACAAGCCTCCTGTGAGGTTAAGTGGAACACTAAATATTGCAAATGTAAATGTTACTTTTAATGCCTGCCAAAACTTAGGATCATGTGATAGATCGACATAATTCTTGAAACCTAAAAATTCAGGGTTCGTAAATGTATCCCAATCGGTCATGCTTATATAAATAGATGCAATGATGGGTCCTACAGTAAATAGCAACATACCTAGAATCCAAGGTGAAATAAATATATATCCTTCTAAATTCCGTCTTAATGTTTTTCTTACATTTGGTTTCACAGGTTCACCTCATTTTTATTGAATATTGCTAGGTGTCTAAATAGAATGGATCGAAGAACTATCCTTCGATCCATTCTATTTATTACTTATTTTCCAGTGAATTCTTTTAGCTTTTCAGCCGTTTTCTTAGCAAGCTCTTCAGGAGTTCCTTCACCACGAATTAGTGGATCACTTAAGTTATCCCAAATGATAGAATCAATTTCTTGGCGTTTTTCATGTAAAACAAGGCCTTTAGCATATTCCATTGATTCCTCGATCGCAGCAAGTGCTTCTTCCGTTTTCTTTGGCTGAATTTCTGCCAACTTATCCATCATTGACTTTCTTGGCGGTGCCAGCTTCCAATGATGAATGGCATCCGTCATATCACGTAGAGCCTTATATGCAATTTCCGGATTCTCTGTATCAGCTGACGCTACCATGTTGGCAATCCAGTTAAAGGTCGCTCTTTCTTTTCCTTTTGGCACAACTGTTGCCCCAACATCTAATCCATCAATATAGTCAAGGTCATCAGCCGCTCCACCGAAAAACATCGCAACTTTTCCTGCTATAAACATTTCTGCTAAGCCTTGCTGTTCAATTGTGTTTGAGCTTGGTACACTTTTATCTGTATGCAGAATATCATAGTAAACTTGCAGACCTTCAATCGTTTCCGGGGAATCAATAGTTATTTCCCCATTATCATTTAGGAAGCCCCCTCCATATGACCATGCCCAAATCTTTTCCGGTGGCCAACCGTTAGCAATTGTTCCCCATTGATCCAATCTGCCATCATTATTTTTATCTACTGTAAGTTCTTTTGCTACTTTTCTAAACTGTTCCCAGTCCCATGTATTATCTGGATACGGTAATCCTGCTTCATCGAAAATTGCTTTATTATAATACATCAGTACTGGTTGTGAAATCCAAGGAAGACCGTATAACTTGTCATTATAACGAGCAGTCTTCAGTGGTTCTTCATAGTAATCATCTAAATCTAATTGATTATCATTTTTAGCTAAATCTGTAATATCAAGTAAAATATTTTTACTAGCATAACTAGCTACCCACTCTTGGGATAGATAAAAGATATCAGGTGCTTTTTTCCCTGAAATCATTGTTTGAAGTTTTGTAGAGTAATCGTTCGGTATATTAATTAGTTTGATTTTGTAATCATCCGCATCTGCATTAACCTTTTCTACTAAACCTTCAAGTTCTTTATTTTCTTCAGGTCCACCCCAAGCTGCGAATTCTATTGTAGCTTTCTCACCTTTCTTTGTTTTTTCACTAGACGATTCTTTTGAACTACATCCCGCAAAGACTAGCAAAGTACAAAGTGCAACGACTAAAATCGAGAACCTTTTCTTTAACAATTGCGTAACCCCTTCCAATTTTGTATTTTAGACCCTTGATAAACGCTTTCAACTTTAGTGAAGCTTAACGGTAAATCAAATAACATTACTGCAAATACAATACTACTTGATTATAACTATAATTTCAAGTTACAAATTAAATGCTTTTGGCTTTACAAACGATAATAGTCTTGTTGACTTTAGTGACCACTTAACAGATCACGGATATTTTAATCAACCTTATTTGTAACTTTACAATTAACTTTACAATGTTACAATTGGTGTAGATTGATTGGAAAGGATAGATTAAGCTTGAAAAAGCCAACCATGCAAGATATCGCAGACAGATTAAACATTTCCAAAAACTCCGTTTCAATTGCATTGACAGGTAAGAGTGGAGTTGGAGAGGATTTAAGACAAAAAATTATAGAGGTTGCAACTGAAATTGGATATCCGATACAAAAATTATCTGATAAAAATAAATCAGATAACGAATTAATGATAGGATTGATTGCTCGGGAAGATATTTTTTCGGAAAATACATTCTTTGGGATTATCAATTTAAATATAGAAAAAGAAGTTAAGGCAAGGAATGGGCAACTATTAATTCACTCAGTGGATGAGAATAACGAATTAAATAATGAGATACCATCATTTATAACGGAGAAAAAGATTGATGGGTTATTAGTCCTTTCCCATTTAAAAAAAGAGTATATCCAACAACTAGCAAATACAGGAATTCCATTAGTGCTCATTGATCATCACGATTATGACTTGAACGTGGATTCAATCCTTACTGATAATCGCAAAGGTGCGTTTGTAGCAACACGATATCTGCTTTCGAATGGTACTAATACGATAGGTTTTATCGGACAGGTTGATAAATCACCAAGTTATAAGGAAAGATTTGAGGGATTTACATATGCGGTAAAAGAAGCTGGCATAAAGCAAGAAGAAAAATGGTTGATACATTCTATAAAAGAAGATGAAGCAGCGATTGAAAATTATATAGAAAACCTCGATTCACTTCCAGATGCATGGCTTTGTGCTAATGATGAGTATGGGTTCCTGCTTACTAGAATTTTAAGTTCTTTGGGATATAAAATAGCCGAAGATGTCTCCATATGTGGTTTTGATAACTCTTATTTCTCTACATTATCATTACCACAATTATCAACAATAGATATTGATAAGGAGTACTTTGCCAAAAGAGCTGTTGTTCAATTATATAATCGGATTGAAGATAATAACTTGCCACCCGAAAAGATTTTATTAGGTACCCAATTATTAAAAAGAAACTCAGTTAAAGACTAATGAAATCTTTCTATAGCCTGCATTCTATAGCCGCAAACACATATGTTTGCGGCTGATTTTATTCACTATACTCAGGAACCTTATTTATCAGTTTTAATTCCGGTATTAAATTTGATAGTGACACAATATTTGCCTTGTCTTGATAAACGGGGATGTATTCTTTTAAAACACTAAACATCATAGGACCTGATACTCCCACATGACCGATAGCAATAAGTCGTTCAGTTTCTGTTAATTTTCTCACCAGTAAATTTGCTTGTTTCGTAATATGTTGGGTTGAATAAATATCATCAAAAAATAGATTGTTTTCCAAATAAGGGATGTTCATTTCACTAGCCAACTTACCAACCACACTTTTACCTGTAGTCTTGCTATCAAGATAAAACAGCCCATGTTTCTTACACACCTCAAGAACAATCCTCATCACTCTCTCGTCTTCAGTTGCTTTTGATCCCATATGATGATTCATTCCTACAGCATGAGGTACGTCCTTAATAGCTGCTTCTACACGCTTACGGATTTCTTTATCGCTTAAATCAGTCGTGATTGCGCCTGGCCCAAGCCAACTTTTCTTCCCCATTTTAGGCTCCATTGGTAAATGGACAATAACTTCATGCCCATTGTGGTAAGCCAGCTCTGCATCCTCTCTCGTAGATGGCAAAAAGGGCATGATAGCAACGGTTAGGGTTATCGGAAGGTTAAGTATGTCCGCTGTACCCTTCATATTATTACCTAGGTCATCGATGACAATGGCTAGTTCTTTTTTAGGCGATGAGGGAGATTCTGCTGATATTGGCTGTGCAAATGAAAAAAGAAGATAGATGATGCAAATCCATATTTTCATTTCATCACTCCTTATTTTTCATTTATCATTCCCCAATCTTTACTAAGAAAAAGAACTTTTTTCATAGAGAAAATTACCAAGTAAACCTTCATCTAATAATTGTAAAAACAATAAAAAAGACTTTCAACATAATCGTTGAAAGTCTTTCATTTATAATACCCGAGGCCGGACTTGAACCGGCACGCCCGCGAAGGCAGTGGATTTTGAGTCCACCGTGTCTGCCATTCCACCACTCGGGCATAGTTTATGGAGGCGGCAACCGGAATCGAACCGGTGATAAGGGTGTTGCAGACCCGTGCCTTACCGCTTGGCTATGCCGCCTAATTATATGGAGCGGAAGACGGGATTCGAACCCGCGACCCCCACCTTGGCAAGGTGGTGTTCTACCACTGAACTACTTCCGCATTACTGGGCTAGCTGGATTCGAACCAACGAATGACGGAGTCAAAGTCCGTTGCCTTACCGCTTGGCTATAGCCCATTAATATTAGTTGAATGGGGCGATTGATGGGAATCGAACCCACGAATGTCGGAGCCACAATCCGATGCGTTAACCACTTCGCCACAACCGCCATGAAAATTGGCAGGGGTAGTAGGAATCGAACCCACACTGAAGGTTTTGGAGACCTTAGTTCTACCTTTAAACTATACCCCTGTAAAATGGTGGTGGGGGACGGATTCGAACCGCCGAACCCGGAGGGAGCGGATTTACAGTCCGCCGCGTTTAGCCACTTCGCTACCCCACCAACATATAAATTATTAATTAAATGGTGGCTCAGGACGGAATCGAACCGCCGACACAAGGATTTTCAGTCCTTTGCTCTACCGACTGAGCTACTGAGCCAACTTTTTAATAATGGCGGTCCCGACGGGAATCGAACCCGCGATCTCCTGCGTGACAGGCAGGCATGTTAACCGCTACACCACGGGACCTTATGAGTAGGTAACTATTTGGCATTACCTAATTCATATAATTGCGGGGACAGGATTTGAACCTGCGACCTTCGGGTTATGAGCCCGACGAGCTACCGGACTGCTCCACCCCGCGACGATAAAACAAAATAAATGGTGACCCCTACGGGATTCGAACCCGTGTTACCGCCGTGAAAGGGCGGTGTCTTAACCGCTTGACCAAGGGGCCATTGTATATTGAATTGAATGGCGGAGAGCAAGGGATTTGAACCCTTGAGACAGCGTTAGCCGCCTACACGATTTCCAATCGTGCTCCTTCGGCCACTCGGACAGCTCTCCAATGGCTCCGCAGGTAGGATTCGAACCTACGACCGATCGGTTAACAGCCGATAGCTCTACCACTGAGCTACTGCGGAATGAAATACTGCCTGGCAGCGTCCTGCTCTTGCAGGGGGAGATCCCCCAACTACCATCGGCGCTGAAGAGCTTAACTTCCGTGTTCGAGATGGGAACGGGTGTGACCTCTTCGCTATCGCAACCAGACAACTTACAATCGACATACTCTATTATACTACATTTTATGTAAAAGTCAAGAGAAAAGTTTCATTCTCTCAAAACCAGATAAATGAGAAGATAAACGTTAAAACGATGTTTCATATTTGATTAAGTCCTCGATCGATTAGTATCCGTCAGCTCCATGTATCGCTACACTTCCACACCGGACCTATCAACCTGATCATCTTTCAGGGATCTTACTAGCTTGCGCTATGGGAAATCTCATCTTGAGGGGGGCTTCATGCTTAGATGCTTTCAGCACTTATCCCGTCCGCACATAGCTACCCAGCGATGCTCCTGGCGGAACAACTGGTACACCAGCGGTGCGTCCATCCCGGTCCTCTCGTACTAAGGACAGCTCCTCTCAAATTTCCTGCGCCCGCGACGGATAGGGACCGAACTGTCTCACGACGTTCTGAACCCAGCTCGCGTACCGCTTTAATGGGCGAACAGCCCAACCCTTGGGACCGACTACAGCCCCAGGATGCGATGAGCCGACATCGAGGTGCCAAACCTCCCCGTCGATGTGAACTCTTGGGGGAGATAAGCCTGTTATCCCCGGGGTAGCTTTTATCCGTTGAGCGATGGCCCTTCCATGCGGAACCACCGGATCACTAAGCCCGACTTTCGTCCCTGCTCGACTTGTAGGTCTCGCAGTCAAGCTCCCTTGTGCCTTTACACTCTGCGAATGATTTCCAACCATTCTGAGGGAACCTTTGGGCGCCTCCGTTACACTTTAGGAGGCGACCGCCCCAGTCAAACTGCCTGCCAGACACTGTCTCCCACCCGGATCACGGGTGCGGGTTAGAATGTCAATACAGCAAGGGTAGTATCCCACCAATGCCTCCACCGAAGCTGGCGCTCCGGTTTCCAAGGCTCCTACCTATCCTGTACAAGCTGCACCAACATTCAATATCAGGCTGCAGTAAAGCTCCACGGGGTCTTTCCGTCCTGTCGCGGGTAACCTGCATCTTCACAGGTACTATAATTTCACCGAGTCTCTCGTTGAGACAGTGCCCAGATCGTTGCGCCTTTCGTGCGGGTCGGAACTTACCCGACAAGGAATTTCGCTACCTTAGGACCGTTATAGTTACGGCCGCCGTTTACTGGGGCTTCAATTCGCACCTTCGGTTTACACCTAAGCGCTCCTCTTAACCTTCCAGCACCGGGCAGGCGTCAGCCCCTATACTTCGCCTTGCGGCTTCGCAGAGACCTGTGTTTTTGCTAAACAGTCGCCTGGGCCTATTCACTGCGGCTCTCGCAGGCTTGCACCCGCAAGAGCACCCCTTCTCCCGAAGTTACGGGGTCATTTTGCCGAGTTCCTTAACGAGAGTTCTCTCGATCACCTTAGGATTCTCTCCTCGCCTACCTGTGTCGGTTTGCGGTACGGGCACCTGTTACCTCGCTAGAGGCTTTTCTTGGCAGTGTGGAATCAGGAACTTCGGTACTAAATTTCCCTCGCCATCACAGCTCAGCTTTAGGATGAAGGATTTGCCTCCACCCCGGCCTAACTGCTTGGACGCGCATATCCAACAGCGCGCTTACCCTATCCTCCTGCGTCCCCCCATTGCTCAAACGGTAAAAAGGTGGTACAGGAATATCAACCTGTTGTCCATCGCCTACGCCTTTCGGCCTCGGCTTAGGCCCCGACTAACCCTGAGCGGACGAGCCTTCCTCAGGAAACCTTAGGCATTCGGTGGAAGGGATTCTCACCCTTCTTTCGCTACTCATACCGGCATTCTCACTTCTAAGCGCTCCACCAGTCCTTCCGGTCTGGCTTCACAGCCCTTAGAACGCTCTCCTACCACTGACACTCGAAGGTGTCAGTCCGCAGCTTCGGTGATACGTTTAGCCCCGGTACATTTTCGGCGCAGAGTCACTCGACCAGTGAGCTATTACGCACTCTTTAAATGGTGGCTGCTTCTAAGCCAACATCCTGGTTGTCTAAGCAACTCCACATCCTTTTCCACTTAACGTATACTTTGGGACCTTAGCTGGCGGTCTGGGCTGTTTCCCTCTCGACTACGGATCTTATCACTCGCAGTCTGACTCCCAAGGACAAGTCATTGGCATTCGGAGTTTGTCTGAATTCGGTAACCCGATGAGGGCCCCTAGTCCAAACAGTGCTCTACCTCCAAGACTCTTACCTTGAGGCTAGCCCTAAAGCTATTTCGGAGAGAACCAGCTATCTCCAGGTTCGATTGGAATTTCACCGCTACCCACACCTCATCCCCGCACTTTTCAACGTACGTGGGTTCGGGCCTCCAGTAAGTGTTACCTTACCTTCACCCTGGACATGGGTAGATCACCTGGTTTCGGGTCTACGACCTCATACTCATGCGCCCTATTCAGACTCGCTTTCGCTGCGGCTCCGTCTCTTCGACTTAACCTCGCATGAAATCGTAACTCGCCGGTTCATTCTACAAAAGGCACGCCATCACACATGAATGTGCTCTGACTACTTGTAGGCACACGGTTTCAGGATCTTTTTCACTCCCCTTCCGGGGTGCTTTTCACCTTTCCCTCACGGTACTGGTTCACTATCGGTCACTAGGGAGTATTTAGCCTTGGGAGATGGTCCTCCCGGATTCCGACGGGATTTCTCGTGTCCCGCCGTACTCAGGATCCACTCTGGAGGGAACGAAGTTTCGATTACAGGGCTGTTACCTTCTTTGGCGGGCCTTTCCAGGCCGCTTCGTCTACCCCGTTCCTTTGTAACTCCGTATAGAGTGTCCTACAACCCCAAGAGGCAAGCCTCTTGGTTTGGGCTCTTCCCGTTTCGCTCGCCGCTACTTAGGGAATCGATGTTTCTTTCTCTTCCTCCGGGTACTTAGATGTTTCAGTTCCCCGGGTCTGCCTTCCATTTCCTATGTATTCAGAAATGGATACTACCCCATTACGGGCAGTGGGTTTCCCCATTCGGAAATCTCCGGATCAAAGCTTGCTTACAGCTCCCCGAAGCATATCGGTGTTAGTCCCGTCCTTCATCGGCTCCTAGTGCCAAGGCATCCACCGTGCGCCCTTTCTAACTTAA